>JARGOX010000004.1 GCA_029233925.1 Rhizobiaceae bacterium | reverse complement strand
AAGCTTCATTCCATCAGTGAATCCAGATGGTAAGGAATTCTTCACGGACGACTATTTGGACTTGCCCCGATAAAGTGGAGAGACTTTCACTCTGGCTTAGCCATTGCGGCTTCGAATTTGGCCGACTATTTGCAGGCCAAAGCTGAATACCGCCGAATGGGATTGTAGAACCCTTCGATATATCGGCCACGTGCATTTGTAGCCTGTTGCCGTGTTTGAAAACTGGTTCTGCATACCAGTTCCGACTTGATGGTTTTGAACACGGTTTCGACCATGGAATTATCGTAACAATTGCCTCTGCCACTCATGGAAGATTGCATACCATTTGCGGCCAGCAGAACCGTGTCGTGCAATTGACGCCGTCTGGGGCCACGCTGTTTCCAAGCATAGTACCCACTTTCGCTGACACCAGGAACACGACAAAGACGATGGATGATTTCTTCGCCCCATCAACGAGCTTCAATCTCATTGATTTGCCTCCTTTGCGAAAAAAGGAGCAGCCCGCTTCAAAATCTCGCGCTCCTGGCGAAGAACCAAATTCTCTTTGCGCAACCGGGCCAGCTCTTGGGTTAGATCGACGTGCGGTTCCGACGATGAGGCAGCCTCACGGTAAATGCGCTTCCACCGGACCAGCGCTGATAAGCCAACCCCCAAGTCATCCGCAATCTGCGCAATCGTACGGCCGCTTGTTTCAATCAAGCGAACCGCCTCCCGCTTGAATTCTTCCGTAAATACCGGTCGTTCTCGTTTGGTCATAGGACCCTCCAGTCGTTATGAAAACGATCAGAAAATCCCTCCACTTTTTATGGGCAAGCCCAGGCGTCAGTGTTCTGTTTTAGGGGAGTAACTCAGCCGTTGACGAGGCGAAAAATCAGGTTACGGCGGCAGCTGCGGGCAAACATGAGAGGCCCGTTACGGTTTGCGATATTATCAATGCCATGAATTCATTTTGACACAATTTACAAGACTCGGTTTTTGCGCCATGAATGTGCTGACGGCTTCCCGATGCCGCGAGGTTATTGGGAGTTAAAAAGGGAACACGGTAAGGCGTACCCATCAGGGACCGAATCCGCGACTGCCCCCGCAACTGTATGTGACTGCCAATCTCGACATGCCACTGGCGACAAGCTGGGAAGGCGAGAACGGTGCAAATTCACAAGTCAGGAAACCTGCCGTCAAAACCGACCGAAAGGTCAAACCCGTCAAATGCGCACGGTGGGTGCGCCAAAGGAGTAAAAATGCATATCGAACCAGGCGTCGTTGATGGCGCAAAAATCGTATTGAGCCATGCTACAGCGGTCGGCGCGGTTGGACTGGCCGGCAAAATGGCCATGGATACAATCCGTAGTGATGGCGGTGTTTCTGTTCTTGCCGTTCGCAGTGTCATTTCGACAATTCTTGTCTTCTGTTTTTTTGAATTGTTTCCCCACTATCCAGTCGGGGTCTCCGAGGTCCATCTCATATTGGGTTCGACGTTATATTTGCTGTTCGGTGGTGGCGCAGCGGCGATAGGTCTGGCGCTTGGTCTTCTGCTTCAGGGTGTCTTTTTTGCACCTTTCGATCTACCTCAATATGGAATGAACATGACGACACTCTTGGTCCCGTTGTGGGCAGTGAGCCTTTTGGCGAAGCGGATCATCGCACCGCAAACCCCATATGTTGATCTCAAATACAGCCAAGCGCTTGCGCTTTCCACTGCCTATCAGGGCGGCGTCGTTGTCTGGGTAGCGTTCTGGGCGCTTTATGGGCGTGGCTTCGGTGCTGAAAACATGGCATCAATTGTGTCATTCGGTGCTGCTTATATGCTTGTCATCATTATAGAACCACTTGCTGATTTGGCAGTTCTATCTGGTGCCAAAGCCTTGCGCTCACTGTCCAGTTCGCCATTGTTTTACAAGCGTCTGCATAATTCCGCAGCATGAAATCGGGTTGTCCCAGTTCTCTGAAGCCGGGGCAACCTTCACTCCTGCGAAGCAATTCAAAAATGATCGCGCGTGACCCAAATCGGGGCGTTTGAACAACTCAACCAAAGGTTCTTGACATGAAAAAGTCTGCTATTGCTGCACTGTACATCCTCGCTGTCGGCATCTCTCCTGCATTTGCCCACCTGAACCCTGATGACCATGGATCTCTTGCATCGGGTTTTTCTCACCCATTGTTTGGCATGGATCATATCCTGGTAATGGTTGCTGTTGGTCTATGGGCTTGGCAGATTGGCAAACAGGCCATTTGGATCGTGCCCAGCGCCTTTGTTGGAGCAATGGTTTTAGGATTTGCTCTGGCTGTTGTTGGTTTGCATTTGCCGCTCGTTGAACCTTTGATTCTTACGTCCGTGCTTACCCTTGGATTGCTGGTGGCATTCGCCATTAATGTTCCGGTTTTCCTGGGTGCATCTGTTGTTGCTGGCTTCGCCCTATTTCATGGCTATGCTCATGGTGGTGAGATTGGGACTGCCACACAAATAGCTTACGCGGCTGGGTTTGCGATTGCGACAACCTTATTACACGCTTTGGGGATCGGGATTGGCGGCGCCCTCAACGCAATCAGTGGTGATAAAACCCGCATGACAATGAACATGACTCGTGTGATCGGTGGCCTGACATTTGTCGCAGGTATCGGGTTTTTTGCTGCGTGAATAAATATCTCCGGCACAAGAAGAAATTGTCTCACGAAAACGTGTGAGACAATTTTCATAGTTATTCTTGTTGCAACATTTTTTGTAGGAATGTCTTTTCAAGACTTGGCTGCCGCAAAAATTTGTCTGTTTTTCCCACCCCCAGGCGTCGCAGCTGTTTCAGCAACCTATTGTTATTAAATATATTATCGAAAAATTGAACCATTTGTCCGTCTCATGTGTTTGGTGTGCTGTCTTGTCGGAAACCCGTTTCACACTTTTACGGAAGCGCTGGATGCGCCAGAAATGACCGCAATCCAACGGACGGTTTTGGGAGCCGTATTTTAACAGGGTTTGCGCGTTGCGGCGCATGGCGAAGCACAAAGTGATGGTCTTGCCTATGAAAAAGGGTGTTGACCATTCTAAATATATCAAATAATCATGATGCATGGAAATAAAAACAGCACTCTCATCATTCTCCGCACTGAGCCAGCAAACGCGACTGGATGTTTTCCGCCTGTTGATCAAGGCAGGCGCTGATGGCCTGTTGGCGGGCGAGTTGGGCGAGCAGCTTGATGTCCGGCAAAACACCATGTCGGCCAATCTGTCGGTGCTTCTCAATGCAGGGCTGGTGCGCAATGAGCGACAGGGCAGAACAATCCGCTACTTTGCCGATTTTGATGCGGTGCGCGGGCTTTTGGTGTTCCTGATGGAAGATTGCTGTGGCGGTCGCCCCGAGCTTTGTCAGCCCATTATTGATGAACTTGCCTGTGCCTGCTGATGAGAACGCCATGCGTAATCCCCTTTGCACTGTCCTGTTTCCCGTGCGGCCAATTCCGCGCGTCGCATTTTGGCGGAGGTGCTGATGAACCGCGTGGGTGAAGGGTGTTTTATCGACAAGGAGATGGGGTCATACAATGAGCATTGAGCAAGAAATTCCAGGCGGCCAGGCCGCGCCATCGGGCATCGGCATCTTTGAAAAATGGCTCTCGCTCTGGGTCGCCCTGGCCATTGCGCTTGGTGTTCTGCTTGGTCAAGTGCTGCCCGATTTGTTTCAGGTGCTTGCGTCCCTCGAATACGCCCACGTCAATCTGGTGGTTGCCGTCCTGATCTGGGCAATGGTTTATCCGATGATGGTGTCGGTTGATTTCGGCAGCATTCGCCATGTGACAGACCAGCCCAAGGGGCTGATGATTACCCTTGTCGTCAACTGGCTGATAAAGCCGTTCACCATGGCGGCGCTCGGCGTGTTGTTTTTCAAATATCTTTTCGTCGACATGATCAATCCTGCGGAGGCCGATTCCTACATTGCCGGATTGATCCTGCTGGGTGCGGCGCCGTGCACGGCCATGGTCTTCGTGTGGTCGCAACTGACGCGCGGCGACGCAAATTATACGTTGGTTCAGGTCAGTGTGAATGATCTGATCATGATCTTTGCCTACGCACCGATTGTGGCCTTGCTTCTGGGTGTCACCGACATTCCGGTGCCCTGGGATACGCTGGTGCTGAGTGTCGTCCTCTACGTGGTGGTTCCGCTTGTCGCAGGGGCGCTGACGCGCAAGGCTCTGATGAGCGGCAGGCGGTCTGATGATGCGGTGTCAGACTTCACCGCCAGGCTGAAACCGTTCTCGATCATCGGCCTGCTGGCAACCGTGGTTTTGCTTTTCGGTTTCCAGGGCAGCGTCATTCTGGCGCAACCTGTGCTCATTGCCCTGATCGCCCTGCCGTTGCTCCTGCAGTCCTATGGTATTTTTGCAATCGCCTATGCCGCTGCATGGGTCATGAAGGTTCCGTTTCGCATTGCGGCGCCCTGCGCGATGATCGGAACATCCAATTTCTTCGAATTGGCTGTTGCTGTGGCAATCGGGCTCTTTGGCCTCAACTCCGGCGCAGCGCTTGCCACGGTGGTGGGCGTTCTGGTCGAAGTGCCGGTGATGCTCTCACTCGTCGCCTTTGCCAATCGAACCCGGGCACATTTTCCGGGGTGATAAAGACCTGGGCAATTGACCGAGACGGGACAATCAAACACGGCATCAGATTGCGCGTCGCAAAGGCGGCCTCGCCAACAACACTATCCAGAAATTGAACGGAAGGTTCTCAATGTCGATCGTTATCTATCACAATCCCCAATGCGGCACGTCGCGCAATGTTCTGGAGATTATACGAGGGTTTGCCGAAGAGCCTATTGTTGTGGAATATCTCAAGATGGGCTGGACGCGCGGGCAATTGCAATCATTGTTTGCGGTCGCAGGCCTGACCCCACGGCAGGCTTTGCGCACCAGCAAATCACCTGCCGAGGAATTGGGGCTGACCGACCCGGCCGTTTCTGAGGAAACCATCCTGCATGCCATGTTGGAACATCCCGTCCTGGTCAACAGACCGATTGTCTGCACCCGCAAGGGCGTGGCGCTCTGCCGTCCATCCGAAGCGGTGTTTGCATTGCTGCCGGATGTTGTTTCCGGCAGCACTTTCACCAAGGAAGACGGGGACGTGATTACAGCCCCATGAACGAAGATTTCCCCAATATCAATCCTGATCAGATCAGGCCCATCGACATTGAGAGCCTTTCACTGCCGGGTGAAACCTATCATCCGCCACGGATCCTGATGCTCTATGGTTCCTTGCGGGAACGCTCCTATTCAAGATTGATGAGTGAGGAAGCCGCGCGGGTCTTGCGCCAGTTTGGTGCGGAGGTGAAAATCTTCAATCCGGCAGGTCTGCCGCTGGTTGACGATGCGGCCGATACCCACGAAAAAGTCCAGGAGCTTCGGGAGCTTTCCCTTTGGTCCGAGGCGCACGTATGGTGCTCACCCGAGCGCCATGGCGCCATGACGGGCATCATGAAGACACAGATTGATTGGTTGCCGCTTGCCCCCATCGGCGGCGTGCGGCCGACACAGGGGCGCACCCTTGCCCTGATGCAGGTGTGCGGCGGCTCGCAGAGTTTCAACACCGTCAATCAGATGCGGATATTGGGTCGCTGGATGCGCATGATTGCCATCCCCAACCAATCGTCGGTCCCCAAGGCATTCCTGGAATTTGATGAAAATGGCCGCATGAAACCGTCACCCTTTTATAACCGCATGGTGGATGTCATGGAGGAACTGATGAAATTCACCGTTCTGACACGCGGACGTTCCCGCTATCTGGTGGACCGCTATTCCGAGCGGGTGGAAAGCGCGCAGGAATTGTCAAAGCGGGTCAATCAGAAGTCGATCTGAAGTTCATTCAGGTGCAGCGGGCATTGCATTGCTGGTTGGCCGGACAGACGACTGTCCCGCGTGAACGATTGTTGCGCCTGTCGGTTGCAAAGGCGCGTTGGCATCACATTGAGCGGCGACGGCCAGTCGAATGCGTTCGAGCGCCTCGCTCGACGCTTGTGTCAGACTGTCATAGGCCTGAAAATCATGCGGCATGTCTTTCCATACGTCGAGCATCACGTGCGCGCCCTTGGCTGCTTGCACCTCTGCAAAATCGCAGATCATGTCATGCAGGATCTCATGACCACCTGATTGCAGATACAGCGGCGCCAAACCGCTATAATCGTAAGCGATGGGAGAGAGTTTCTTTCGACCATACCCGCCTTCCGGGTCCAGCCATTGGCCAAATTGCAGCGCCATCCAGCCCTGTACAAGGTCATATCGATCATTACCGTGCAGACTTTCACCCCGCTTGCCAATGTCGGTCCATGGACAAAGCCCGATGCACAGCCCGGGCTGGGAAAGCCCTTCCGCCTTGAGTGTCTGAAGCAGCATCAGCGCCATATGTCCGCCGGCACTGTCGCCGATGACGACGATCTGTTCCGCTGGCGTTTGCTGCGCCACAAAGCGCCAGGCAGCCAGAGCGTCTTCGGCTTGGGCCGGGTGCGGGTGTTCGGGTGTCAGCCGGTAATCGGGCATGAAGACCGCTGCCTGTGCATGGTGCGCCAGCATGGCTGCAAACCGCTCGCTGACCGGTCCGTTGAAAGTGTAGCCGCCACCATGAAAATACAGCAGTGTAGCCTTGCTGGCGAGCGCCCTCGGGCGATACCAACGGCCCTTCGGGTTGGCGCTTTTCTCGACAGACACCCGGTAAATGTCGTCTGTCTCGGTCATCAGGCTGTCAAAAATCGCCCGGCCTTTTTCCATGTCGGTCTGGGTCATCGCCCTGGTGAACTGGTGTCGCCAGAAGCGGATGCCAATTTCCGAGTTGACGTCCCAGCCAGGCTCCCTGCGCTTTCCAAGGGCGCGGCGTGCATAGGTTGCCATTGCGATCCTGCTCAGGCTGAAAAAGCTGGACAACCGAAAACGGAAAGGCCCGCTGAATTTGATTTTTGCCATGGATGCCTCGCGGTGTTTGCAATGCGGGGAATATTGCCGTCTGCAGGCATCGCGGTATAGAATGATTGCGACATCTTGAGAGGTCCCATGGGTTGCCCGAAGTCACTGTTGTTTTTGCCGCCCAAGCAATTATCGAGCTGTGTGGCTGCCGGTATCTTCAGAGACACACGGGGCGTGGCCCTTGGCGATGCGGATCGTTTCAACTTCTTCCCGGCATCGCCCCTGGTGTCCGTCACCCATGTCATCGAAGGTGAACTGCAATTGGTCGGCGATAGGGCAGGCAGGGCGCAGCGCATAAAACCCGGACATACAAAAATCATGCCGCGGCAGTTCGTCCTGTCACCGCGGGATGAGCCCATTGTCAGTTGGAGTGCTGGGCCAGTGGCCGCGCTCACGGTGGGCTTCTATCCGGATGCGTGGATGCAACTCGGTCACGGTTTTGACTGTGAGCTTGTGCCGGACGCACTGGCTGCTGCTCTTTCAGTGTTCAGTCTGAACCAGCAGGAGGAAACCAGTTGGGGCCAATTCACGGAGCAATTTTCCCAGGCATGGCAAAAGGCGCGAAGCAGGAACAGTTTCCCGGATTGGTCCGGGTCAGATCGCCTGCATGATTGGTCGAGATATCTCTTGAACCGGTTGGCAATGGCAGGCCCAGGCCGCAGCGCCCGAACGCTCGAAAGAATGATCAAGCGCTGGAGCGGGCAAACCCGGCAATCGCTGGCATTTTATGCGGCGATCGAAAACCTGCATCGCAGCAGGATAGAACGACCCGATATCAACCTCTCAGCCCTTGCAAGTGATGCCGGATATGCCGACCAATCCCATATGGGCCGTGCCTTGCGTCGCGCCACCGGGTTTTCTCCGGCACAGCTGAACAGATTGATTGAAACGGAAGAGCCCTTCTGGTGCTATCGCCTGATGGGAGAACGGTTCTGACCATTTCCCCGTTGGATCCGAATGGGCGCTGAAAATAAATAGGCGACGCGGACTTTATCCCTATCCCTCAAACACTGCTGACAGCTATTGTTTCCTTGTGCGGCGAATCAACAACTCGATCACGAGGTTCGCCATTGACGACAGTTACAACTCTTGCCGATCTGCAGCGCGAATCCTGGCAGTTGACCGCTCATTGCCAGGGCCGCAATTGCGGCAGCGCGCGCAGAATGAATCTGGCGGCCTTGATCGCGCGCTTTGGGCCGGATCATGTTTTCATCAATGATCAAAAAATTCCGCCGCTGCTGGTCTGCAGGCGCTGTGGTCACCGGGGAGGCTCGCTGACGATTAACGTTTGAAGTACGATGCAGCTATCATTTCTCACTGTCCGGTTTGCAATTTCCGGCGCGTGTTGCGCCATTTGTGTCTGTTCATTTGTCCAGAATCAATCAGATCGTGCTGCGGGCCAACGATGGTCCGCAGCACATTTTGGCATTGTTTCAGGCAAGCACTGCGGCGACAGCCTCAGACAGGGGTGTCGTCGGATGTCCAATCAGCGTCGACAGATCCTTGCTGTCATGGAACAGGGCGCCCTTTGCCGCGTCGGCGTCGAAACTGGCCAGTGCTGCGGCGAAACCCTCGGGCAATCCAACAGACACCAGGATTTTGGCGTATTCTTCCGCAGGCAGGTTCTGGAAGGGGATGGTCTTGCCGGTTTGCTTGCTGATTTCGGCAGCCAGATCCGTCAATGTATAGGCCGTATCTCCCGCCAGCTCGTAGGTCTTGCCCGCGTGGCCTGTCCCGGTCAGCACAGCGACGGCAGCTTCGGCATAATCGGCGCGTGTGGCCGAGGCAATGCGCCCGTCACCTGCCGAACCGACGAAGGCGCCAGCCTGCAGCGCGCCGGGGATCGAACCGGTGTAATTCTCCGTGTACCAGCCGTTGCGCAACACTGTATAGGCCAGCCCCGATGCTGTGATCATGGCTTCCGTTTGGCGGTGCTCTTCTGCCAGGCTGAGCGGCGAAACATCCGCTTTGAGCAGGCTGGTGTAGACAATATGGTTCACCCCGGCAGCCTTTGCCGCCTCAATCACCGCCTGGTGCTGTGGCGTGCGTTTGCCGATCTCGCTGCCGGAGATCAAAAGCAGCCTGTCGATACCGGCCAGTGCCGGAGCAAGCGTTTCCGGCTTGTCATAATCGGCTGTGCGCACCGCAACACCGAGATCGGCTGCTTTTTCCGGTGAACGGGCCAGAGCCACGACACTATCCGCTTTGCCTTTTGCGGCCAATCCCGCGATGACGAGACGACCGAGTTGTCCTGTGGCGCCTGTAATTGCAATTGTCATTTGAAAACCTTTCATTGATTAATCTGATGAAAGGACACATATTGTTTAAGCGAACTAAAAGTAAGTACGCACAAAAAGGTAAGTGTAAAGAAAATGACTGAGCATCCGAACAGCCTGACCCCCGAACCCTTGTCAACGCATCTAGCACGTGGCGATCTCATGGCCGCGCAATGCCCTTCGCGCGCGGTTCTCAAGCACATGACCAGCCGCTGGGGCGTGCTGATCCTGATTGCCCTGGAGACCAGCACCTATCGCTTCAGCGCGCTTCGGCGCAGAGTGGGCGGTGTCAGCGAGCGCATGCTGGCACAGACACTGCAAGCCCTGGAAGATGACGGCATGGTCCATCGCCATGCCTTCGACGTGGTCCCGCCGCATGTCGAATACAGTCTGACCCCTTTGGGCCGGGAGGCTGCAGAGAAGGTCCGCATTCTGGCCGACTGGATTGAAACCAGTATGCCAAGGATTGCCAAGGTCTGGCAGGAGAAACAGGACAAGCAATCGTTTTAGTACTCGGCGTAGATTTCGATAATATTGTCCTCCGGGTCGCGAAAGAACAAGGTGCGGTGTCGCCAGTCCGGCAGATCAGTTGGCTCCCTCAGGATGGGCACGCCGGCAGCAACAAGTTCCGCATGGCAGGCATCGACTGCCGGGGGAGGGACCCGGAATGCCAGTTGGACAGAGGCTGATCCGGGGACCGCCTTGCCATCATCACAGACAGACCATGGACCGCGCGGTCGCAACGTCAACAATGTGGCGCCAATGCGAAAACTCACCCAGTTTTCCCTGTTGGTCTCAATCGGAAACCGCATGACGTCGCGATAGAATACTTTCGTTTCCTCCATTCTGGTGCACAACAGGACTGCGTAATCGAGATTATAAATGTCATCCAGGCCCATGGCGATATTCCCTCGGCGGCTACGAATTGGAAAAATTGGCGGAGCCAGCAACCACATACGACACGGCCCGACAAACGGTCGTTCTGCTCTTATTGTTCGCCTTCAACTTCTTGCGTCAGGTCAAACCACCAGCTCGTTTCGGAGATGAGTGAATCATACACTTCACCATAGTTCTTGTAATCCGATGCGCTGACTGCTTCCTGTTTCGTTTTCAATGTCCAGCCAACGATCAGTTTTTTCTTTTCGAAGGAGGAGCGAAGCGCAAAGTTCAGATAGGGGGTTTCAATATCAATCGGATCAAGTGGTTTGTAAGTGCCTGACAGGTTTTCTACCGACACCCTGTGCTGACGATGAATGGGAAACGGCAGAACGAAGGGCCTTTGGCGCTCTTCATTGTCGGGTTTTGTCAAAATCGAACGGACCGTATCGGCCTGCAGATAAAACTTTTCCAGAAGGACTTTGTAATCTGCCGTGCCTGGAACTTCGTACTGTTCAAGCACTTGCAGGATATTGTTTTCGATATCGTCGCTTATTTCTATATCTGCGGCGGGCGCTATCTGTTCATAGAGACCGGCATAATATTTTTTATAGACATCGGCGTAATATCTGGAGCCCTTGCCGGCAAGCTTCACCCTGAATTCATCAGCGTCACTGCCCTTGTACAGGGATTTGACCTTCAGTTTGACCAAAGGCTGACCTTCTTCGGCATTGATCGTTATGGATTCCTCCACAATCGTATTTGGTGTGTCGGGAAAGACCGGGACAATGCGCTCCAGTTCTGTCGTATCTTTTGAAATCGGCAGGACGTAACCATAATCGGCTTGCGAGTTGATCGGATCCGGACTGTATTGTTGGGTTCTGGTCGGATCCAGCCAGAAGGTCTGTCCGTCGGCTTGCGCCTTGACGATGACATGGTTGAAAACATACGGCGAAGGCAGGATGTCAGCGAGCGTCTGCCCCCGGCTCAGATGCGCAAGAGCAGGCACCGCCTTAATTCCCAGGTGGCGCAGGGCCTCCACCATCAAATAACTCTTGTCCTTGCAATCTCCAAATCCCTGCTTCAGCACAACGTCAGGTGGTCTGGGAATAAAGGCGCCACGGTCAATTTCGATACCTACATAACGAATCTCGTTTTGCACAAGGGAAAGCACCTTGGAGATGCGATAACGCGAACCAGAGGTGCTGTTTCCAATCTGATCCAGTTTTTCGCGGAATGCGCGCGGCAAAGTCTGAACCGGGGTGTAATGGTCGAGTGAATCTGCCGCGACGGCTGACCAGTTCTGCACGGAACTAACGCCGACCACGTCCTGGGGATCGTGCCAGGAGGGTACATGGTCTTCATAGCGGATGGGTTCGGGGTCTGTTTGTACCCAGCTGTAAATGCGTTCGCCCGGCAAATCCTTTGTGATGATCTGAACCGGATTCTCTGGCTGCCTTATAGCCAGCTTCATATTTTTCGGAACCATGATACGCGTTTCAAGGACCCCCACAGGCGAGCCGAAATTTGTCGAAAACCGACCGAAAAATTCGTCTTGCATCAGGATTGTCTGAAACGTTCTGCTGTAAGAATATTCGACTATGTCACCAATGCGAACCGAATAGAGATTGGCAAAAGCGGTCCAGTTTCCGTCAAGTATGCCACTATCAAGATCTTTTTCCCGGCGAAACGTATGAAAATCAGTGTCGTCCAGAATATCTGTCACACCACCATTCCTGTAGATGCGAATGCCATGGATTGTGATATTTTCGCGCTCGGGCCGAAATTCGATAGAAATGTGACCGGCCTCTTCCAGTCCTTCACGGTTGGTCACTTTTACCGCGATGCGCCGATAGGCCGTTCTTTGCTGATTTTGAAACCGTATCTGTCTCGATAAGAGCAAATAGTAAGCTCCGTTGATCACCTGATCGATGCGTTCGGGTAAAGGCTCCGGGATATCCAGATCCGTTACCCAAGACGGTGCAGGCGCCTTGGCAATGCCTGCATTGGCGCGTGCGGGTGAGGTGACAGTACTGGTGCTGGTTGCCAGCAAAAGCATTAGAAACAGGACCCGAACGACAAATTGAACCGGCTCAATGCCACCAAGGCGCAAGACAATATTATTCTTACAAAAATGCATTCATCAAATCCCGGAATGATCGAAATCAGATTTGTCTATTTCATAGAAGCAAAATATCCAGAATAGTTTGCAGATTCAACCTGATGGTGCAACCGGTAAGTGTGGATGTTCGATGGAATGATCTGGATTTAAACAGGCCAGGACAATCCGATAGGGTGCCTGTGCCCTATCCCGAAAGCCCTCACCGGTTGAAGGTGAAAGCGTGGCGCTTGCTGGGCATGAGCGCTCCAGATTGTTTGATCTTGCACCGCCGCATCCGGGGTCCGCGCAACAGGCGCAACACCGCCTCCTGGCGTCTCAGTTACCTGAAACCGCATCTTCCGGCGGGTGCTCCTGAAACCATTGGACGATCATCGGCATGTTTGACTCGAAGGAGCCGGGTCCGAAGATATTCAAAATGCCGGCCCGTTCCTGGCTGTGGTTTTCGAAATCGTGCACTATGCCAGCCGGCACATAGATGAAACTGCCCTTTTTTGCATCACGCCAGGTATCACCCACAAGGAAACGCATGGTGCCTTCCAATACAACAAAGATCTCGTTTTCCTTCTCATGGGAATGGGCGCCGACACCCTTCGTATTGGGCTCCATCCACCATTCGGAAATCGAATATTGATTGTCTGTTTCGCTGTTGTCGGCTTTGAAAATCGCCTTGATGCGACCCATGTCGTAGGTGCGCCCCTGACCGGGTTCGAGGAAAGTTGGTTGCAGACCCTTGCTCATGGATACCCCCTAAAATAGCAACACACCGTTTTGCAGCTTCCAACAGAAATATCCGGTTTTTTCGGTTGCTTTGGCAATGGCGCGCCTTCATCACGGTCAACGGCCTGACGGACGTTACACGGTGCCAAAACAGCCTGTGTCGTAACCGCATGATACCCTGACTCACGAAAATGATGATATGCCTTTACCGGTGTCGCAAACAGCTGGGAGGAGGACCTGTAACAGGCGGGTGCATCATGGCAAAACCAATTCATTCAATGATCCGGGTCCTCGACGAGGAAAAATCAATTGCATTCTACGGCGCAGCCTTTGGCATGATGGTCAAGGATCGCCTTGATTTCGAAAATTTCACGCTGGTCTATCTCGTTGGATCGGACACCACCTTCGAGCTGGAACTGACAGTCAACAAGGGGCGCGAAGAGCCCTATGATTTGGGGGACGGCTACGGGCACCTGGCCTTTGCCGTGGACGATCTCGAGGCCGCGCATGCCGCGTGTGGCGCTGCGGGCTATGCGCCCCGCGACATCGTTGAATTCAAGCCGGATGGCAATTTGCTGGCAAAGTTCTTTTTCATCGCAGATCCTGACGGCTATCAGATCGAGGTGTTGCAGGCGGGCGGTCGTTACGGCTGAGGGCGACTGCGCTCGCAAAGAACTCGGCTTGCCTGACCGGGTGGGCCAACAAACACAATTGGAGGATATGGCATGTTGTTTCACCTGGATTTTACCGTCGATCGCGCCATGTGATTGTTTCTCAATGGAGACCGGTCAATCGTTAGCAATCGTTGGCTGATCCAAGCCACCACCGGGTTGCGCGCAGTCGGCGCAACACCGGATCTTGGCGTCTTTACTTCTTTTCGATGGAAATGCCGTCCTTGCCCATATTGATTTCGACGCCGGTGGTCTGCTGGCTGTCCTGATAATATTTGTAGCCCAGAACGGCGACAACGACGACCAGTATGGCAATGACGATATAGAGCATATTGCGGTTCATTTTTGGTTCCTTGGAATTTGAGTTGACGATAGTCTCAATCCGGCGCGTCCGGCATCGATAAAACGGGAAACAGACCCTCTGCTGAATGATGGAGGGAGTCCTTTTGGATGTGCCGTATTTATTACGGGTTGAGATGATTTGCACTGTACCTTCAGGCGAGCAAAGTCGTACAGCCTTAACCGTCAATCTCATCCAGCACAAATGAAACCGGACCCGTTTCATCCGACTGGAAGATATTTTTTGCCAGATCGAACTGGTGCGAACGACTCTCCCTGAAATGCATGAGGTAACCGGCCGTATTGGCAAAGACGATCAGGTCGCCAACGCTGACACCCATGGGAAAGCGCATTTTGCGCAGGCTGAGCCATTCCGATTCGGTGCAATACGTGCCCGCCAGATAGCCTGCGGCGGCATCGGTTGGTTGGCGATCCTCGGCTTTCGGCACCAGCAGGGGGTCGAGCATGAATTCCTTGAAGCCTGTGCGGCATTGGGTGCTGTTCATGGTGACGCCAATCACAAGATTGCCCTGGCTGTCGCGTTTGCGAAACTGAACCGCAGCAACGGTCATGCCACAGCCGTCGAGCACCGAACGGCCGGGTTCACACCGCAACTCCAGATCGGCAGCCACCAGTGTTTGGGCGATGGTCGCATCGCCATTGTCAGCATCCAGACCGGACGCATCCAGGGGCGCATCCAGGATGGATGCCAGCCAGTCCTGCTGGACGCAGGGGTGATAGGGTGGATAGGCATCAACCGTGCCCAGTATTTTACCCTCATGCACCAGCCGACCTATGCCGTGATTGTCCCGGGTGATCGGTTCACGCGCACCCAGCAGCGCCTCGCCATGCGCCTGACACCAGTCGTCCCATTGCGTCGACTGTTCCAGGTAGCGCATGGGAATGCCGCCGCCTATGTCGATGAAGAACGACGGCCCGCCGCTTTTTTTCAATTCCGTTGCTACGGGAATGACCTGTCTCAGCGCCGAAACGCGATGGTTGGCATCATAGCCGTTCAGGTGGAAGTGCAGGCCGATCAGATTGAAGTTATCCGCCTGTTCTTCGCAGCGTGCGACAAGGGCATGCAGATCGCACAGGGGAAAACCAAACCGTGAGTGCAGGATGTTTTCTTCATGCTTGAAACCACAAAGGCGCAAACCGATCCGTGCCCGGCGTCCGGCATCAGCAGCAATCATGCTCAGCAGGTCAAGTTCATCCGCATTGTCGATAATGATGGTGACGCCGTTGTCCACGCACAGTTGCAGCAGGTCCCGGGTTTTGACCGCTGCCGTGCACACGATATCTGATCCGGGCACCCCGCGTTGCAGGACCTGCTCCACTTCCGCAAGACTTGCCGTGTCGATCCCGCAGCCAAGCGCATGCGCTGCATCAATGTAACTTAAACATTTGTTGGCCTTGCGTGCGAAGAAGGGTTTGAACTTCAGGCCGCGTTTTTGCGCGACCTGGTTCAAATCGGACAGGTTGCGCTTGAAGGGTTCGCTCGACTGGATGTTCAGTGGCGATCCGTATTGCTTCACCAGCGTTTCCAGCCGGGAGCCGGTGAGTAATCCGCGCATCCATGGTTCCAACCGTGGTGTCAGCTGTTGCACACCGCTACAGGTGGGTTTGAAGGGTTCATGGCGGCTCATGCATGCATCTCCAGTTCTCGCGGGCACTCAAACGATGCAGGCAAAGGTGGCGAGCCGACAATCGTTTCGGCCCAATGGCGGATATGGTCGTGAAGGGTGCGGCTCAACGTATCATTGCCCAGAACACAGCCCTCCGTGGCCCTTCCGATGACAGACAGTCCGGGGACGGCCCTTCCTTCAGTCAGCGCCTGTCCGCTGCGATTGATGACAATTTCTCCGTTGCGCCCGCAATTCAAATATCCGGCTTTTTCCAGACCGCCGATCGGACCCTGCGGGTCGAAAATGTCGGGAGCCGGGATTGTGGCGTCAATGGCGACATCGATATCTCCTGGCCATTGCCCGGCGCTCTTGTCAGCAAAATGATCGCATCGGCTCAGATCCAGAATGCCTGCATCGGCCAAGGCCAGCATATAGCCCATGTTGATGGCCGGTGGCCCGAAGGATATGCGCTCCATCTCCCGGGCTATGTCTTTGAAAGGTCTCTGGCTTTGCGCATTCAATCCCCCATGGCTGACACACTTCACCAAGGCTGGATAGATCTTCCTCCAGGCCTCTCCCATGGCCCAGACCAGATCGGGCGGCCGCCGGCCTGTTGCGACCTGAAAGGATGAACGCATCGCCTGCAGGGCACGTTTGCCGTCAAAATTGCCGTCGCACCATTGATCGAACCATCGGCCTGCAGCGCCCTCCTCGAGGTTTGCCGCCGACTCGGCAGCGCGAAGAATGATGGGCCAGATCTGGCTTTCAAAGCAGATGGCAGAACTTTGCTTTGGCAGCTCATTCATGGCGGCCGAGGCGTCGCGCCAGATGCTCTCCGCCGCCGGCCCAACAAATTTGCCATGATCCGGTTTGCAAAGCAGCGGACGTCCGGTCCGTGACAAGGGCACCAGCCTTGCCGGTTCCTTGCCCGAAGCCCTGTAGGCGTAACCATCGGCTGTCTCGATGAACCGGCCATCACGGCCCAGTGTCAGCGCCAGAGATGCATCGATGAAGGTCAGTGCAAAGCCTTTGATACCTGCAACATGCCCCGGTGGGACCTGCTTTGTGCTCAGCTTTTCCTCAACGGGAAAGATCGAAGGGATGAAACGCCGTTGACTGTCGTCGTGCGAGCCAGGGCTGCGCCTCTGCCAGTCCTGATGTCCGGTGGTTATCAGCACCTGTTCGAAGTGGCGCGTTTCCTGCGCGCTGCGCACTTGCCATCCGTGCGGTTGATGCTCGATGTGCTCAACGCGCGTCTGGCGCAGTCGAATATCCACGTTTGCGGGGCAGGTCTGGACAATACGGCTGAAGCAAGCGCTGAGATAGCGACCCACACGATTGCGCGAGACAAACCCGTCGGGGTCTGGCTGACCGGCATATTGCTGCTGCATCCAGGTCAGAAAAGATGGATGTTGTGGTGAATCCGCAACCCATCGGCGGTTCCACGCATCAATGTGTCGGGAGGCAAAATTCATCCGCAGATAGTCGGGCTGGTCATGGTTGTAGATAGCGCCTGCACCCGGATGTTCAGCCGGTTCGTACACAGTGACGTCGAAGCGGCATTCGGCTGGCATTTTCCCTGCTAGCTGGCAAAGACTGTCCATTGCATACATGCCCCTTGGGCCGCAGCCGACAATGGCGATGCTTCTCACCGCGCCATTGCGGATTATCTCATTGGTGCCTGACATCAGAAACGACTGTTTGCCATCGTGTGCAGATCGCCAGCGCTGCAACCCAGTTCCTTTTCGACCCAGGCATCGTTGAAAACGGTTTCCAGATAACGCACACCCGAATCGTGCAGGATCACTGCGACCGTCTTTCCCACCAACTCCGATTGCATCTGGCGCACGGCCTCAAGAACGCCGCCGCCGGATCCGCCGACAAGCAGTGCTTCGCGGGCCGCAGCGCGGCGACACCCGGCAACACAACGGATATCACTGACCCGGACCACGTCATCAAAATGCTGGTCGCGCGCAAGATCGGGTAGTGTCCCGGCGCCCATGCCTGAAATCTTGCGTGGACCGGCGTTGCCATTGAACAGGATGCTGCCTGCAGCATCGACGGCGACAACCGCCGTATGGCGACCGCGTTTTGCCAGATAGTCCCGGCAACCGCGTGCCGTGCCGGTGCTGCTGGTGGCAACAAACAGATAATCGAAAGCGCCGCCGAGAGTGTCGTCGATTTCCCGTATCGTGCCAAATTCATGGGCCAGCGGATTGTTGAGATTGGAATATTGGTTTGGCCAGAAGCTATCTTCGATGCCATCAAGCAGTTCTTTCACCAGGGCAAGACGGGCGGCCAGAAAGTCGCCGTTCAAAGGCTCCGTTACCAGCCGGACTTCAGCGCCCAGCGCCCGGATGATGGCGACATTCTGTGCCTGTGCATTCGGGTCCACGACACAGATGAACCGCAGGCCGTGGTAACGGCATATCTGGGCAAGCCCGATGCCCATATTGCCTGAGGACGATTCAATGATCGTCGTCTTTGCGTTGATCGATCCGTCCTTGAGCCCTTCTTCGATCATCCGTCTGGCGGGACGATCCTTGGCGCTGCCGCCTGGATTTGAAGCCTCCAGTTTGGCAATGAGGTCGATATTCGGCAGATCCAGATAACGGCTTAACCGGATCATCGGCGTATTGCCGATGCTGTCAACGACATTGGCGCTGATTTCGGTGTTTTGCAGTGAAGGCAGGCCTGTTCCCATACCCTGCGCAATCACTGGAAGTTCGTATATTTGTGCGGTGCTCATCGCTGTTCTCCCTGCCAGATTTCTGGCAAATTCTGATCGCCTGATCCATACGCGCGCCCATTGAAACTGGATGGGGATTGTCCCAGTTCATCCAGACAAACATCACAGGGATCGATCTGGAAATGCGCACTATGTCTCGAGGATTTGATCGGCAATAATTGCTTTGTTTCGGCTGCGTGAAGCACATCGGCCCGGCTGACAGGAAAATCTGTTCGCCAGGGCGCAATGTCAATCTGTGCGGTGTCGGAATAGTCGGCCATCACGCAGGGTGCATATCGGGTTTTCAGCACTGCCTGCAGCGCATGGAAACGATGATGCCCATCCAGAATAACGTGCGACCCTTCAGCCACCAGCAGCGGTTGCCGCACAATCCCTTCTGCCAGAATCTGTCTTGCAAGCTTCTGGGCAGCCGGCACGTCAATGTGCTCATGCGGTTGGAGTGTCGAGAGTTCGAGAAACTGAAGTTTCATCTGCATAGACCTTGCTATTCCGGTCTCGTTCGCAAAAACTGCGACACACCCCCGGTGTTGAGAAGCCAAGACATCAACATGAGCCAAAACACCGACATGAGAAAGAATCTCGGAAGTGACCTACATGCTGTAGGGAACTTAACGCGGAGGCGTCCGTTAGGTTCCAAGGGAACGTTGATTCACGATGAGACGTCTTCGAGCCCGATTGCCGGGCGATGTCTTGTCAAAACAGCTGTCTTTTTAAAACAGCTGTCTTTGTCGTCCACTGCCATTTACTCATTCAACAGGTGCTACCCATGATCCTCGATCTTAAAGTCCATTTGCACTACCGCCTGTCGCAAAGCACGGACCTGTTGCTGCAAATCGAAGCAGCCGATCTGCCCGACCAGGTGGTTGAACAGGCCCATATCGACATCAATGAAACGGAACATCTGGCGCGCGTGAATGGCGACGATGCCATCGGAGAGCGCATATGGCTGCGTGTGAAGGATGACTTTATCTGTGATTATTCAGCCAGGATTCGCGTTGACCGCCCGGCATTGCGCCTCGAGGCTCTGGATGCCGTTCCGCCCCACCTTTTGCCGGGGGACACGGTCAGGTATCTGATGCCTTCGCGCTATTGTCCTGCGGACGAATTTCACAATTTCATAGCCACGGAATTTGCCGACCTGAAAGGCGGCGCCATGATCGCTGCCATGCGGGACTGGATCCATGCAAAATTCCAATATGTCCCAGGCTCCAGCAACGCTCAGACGACCGCACTCGACACATTTGTCCAGCGCCAGGGTGTTTGCCGTGACTATGCCCATGTCATGATCGCCTTTGCGCGCGCATCGGCCATTCCCGCCCGCTTTGCCAGTGTCTATGCCCCCTATGTCACACCACAGGATTTCCACGCTGTTGCAGAAATCTATCTGGATGGCACCTGGCACCTTGTCGATCCCACAGGAATGGCAGATGCCAGTCAAATGGCCCGCATTGGTGTGGGGCCCGATGCTGCCAGCGTGGCTTTCATGTCGAGTTTTGGCCAGGCAGATTTTGTGCAGCAGTCGGTTGGCGTTGAAATACTGCCGTCGCCCGCATAGCTCTGCGCAAACTTCAGATTTTTATGATCATTTGACGCGGATCAAGGGCGGATGTCCTGTCAGGCCTAATGTGCCTCCAACACATATCAAAGGAGCACACCATGAAAGATTATGCAGCCATCGCAAACGAGTATCACGCTGGATACGGTCAGCTTGCCAAGGAGATTCCCGAAACGACAAAAGCCTTTGGCCAACTTGTCACAAACGCCACTCAGGACGCGGTCCTGTCAAAGAAGACGAAGGAACTCATCGCTTTCGCCATTGCCATTGCCGTGCGTTGCGATGGTTGTATCGCAAGCCATGCAAAGGCCGTCTGCAATGCCGGTGCCAGCCGCCAGGAAGTTGCCGAGATGATTGGCGTTGCCGTGCTGATGGGCGGCGGGCCATCAACCGTCTATGGCGCGGAAGCACTGCGTGCCTTTGATCAATTTGCCAGTTTGAAATCTGCCTGACAAAGAGAACGCTCAATTGATTTCGGGATTGCGGTATTGCTCATTTATATGCCCGAACTCTGCCAGCAACCGGCCGGTCGCGACATGGACATAATAGAGACCTGTTGCCGCCGACCGGCTTTTGAGGCCAAGCCTCAAAGACCGCAAGGGTGCTGCCGCAAGCATCGCCAGGGACTTTGCCAATGTTCTGGCGTGGCCGGCAGGCCCGGGTCTTCGACGTTTTTCGATGAGAGCGGAAATCGCCCCTTCGCGGCGCGCCCGGGCCACCACCCATGCAGACGTGGTGCGTCGTTCGGGAATGTCTTCAAAAACCGGCGCCTGCAGACACCAGGCAAATGTGAAACCGCGTGTGCGTGCCCGGCTGTAGAAGTCACTGTCGCCGCCGCCGATGAAATTGAAAGCCGGATCAAGAAAAGGTTCTGGCATGGCCTCCAGCACTTCCCGTTGTATCAGCACATTCCCCGATGAATACAGGATCGGCACAGGGCCTGTCTCACTGTAGGGCGGGGCAAAGACCGGATGGGTTGCAAGGTCATGCAAGGCCGTGTTTTCAAAAACAGGTATCTGCGGTGCCCCGACGAAATGCGCGCCGGTGGTTTTTTGCGTTTCGACCAGATGATGCAGCCAATGGGGATCGGCCAGCTCATCATCGTCGATCACCGCAATGGCCTTGCTTTGCGGAAAAGTTTCCATGGCCATGTGCCAGCCTGCATTATAGGCATGGCAATTGCCCCGGTTGTGGGCCAGCACAATGGCGCCGGTCAGCAAACTGTCCTCGAGGTATGTCTTGGCTGCTCTGGCGCCTTGCAGATTCTCCGTGTCATTTTCCATGACAACAACACAAAAGCGCTCTTTGAAAATCTGCCCTGACAGGGATTCAAGCGTCCGGATCAATTGCTGGGGGCGCCGAAACGTCGGCAGCGTGACCACATAGTCTACAAGGTGGGCATCCAGCGCTGGTGACTGATAGTGGAGACTGACATCCCGGCTGTCGCTTTCTGTCATACGGCCTGTGTCCTTGGTGAACTCATGATGGTGGCTGGAGCCTAGAGCGTTTCATGATCAAATGGAAACATTTGATGGCGGAAAGCCGGTTCACTCGGCAAGACGCGTCGCGCAGCGCGATGTGGTGCATCGGGCAAGCGGCGCAACGTAGCCGATGGGCCGGCTTTCCCCACCCATTGAAGAAAGAATTCTATTTCAATCATTTACCTGAGAGGGCCGATCGATTTTGCCCGCTGCTCGCGTTGACTTGCGCTTATGGTGGAGAACACCACCGCGCACAAGTCGCCTAATCAGCAACCAAAATCGATTCGGTCAAATGATTCCATTTGATCATGAAGCGCTCCAACAAAGGTTTCTGAATTTTGACTAAATACCGCTCATTCACACTTTTCGCTTATTTTACCGTCAAAATGCGCTGATCCGGCAAATGTCTCTCTGCCGGCAAATCCCTTAGGAAAGCCTGTCGAATGCATCTGGTCTTTGTTTCATCCCTGCTTCCGGTGGCAAAACCGACATCAGGTTTTGACATTGCCAACCGGGTTGTCGTGGATGCCCTGCGCGCACGCGGAATCCGCGTCAGCCTGCTGGGATACCAAACGCCGGGTACCCAACTCGCGCCGTCTGATGGCGCGGCCATTTTGGGTGAGCAGGAAGTGTCGACCGCAAAAGTATCGACAAAGCAAAAGCTCCTTTGGCTGGCTGCGGCGCTTTTGAACAGGACGACGTTTTCCTCGGCCAAAATGCTGGCCTGCGGAAAAGAGGATTTGCAGCGCAAGCTGCAATCCCTTGGTCCATTTGATGGGCTGATCCTCAATTCCGTGCAATTGCCTGGTGCCTTCATGGACCTGTTTGCAGGCTATCCGTCGATCTTCATCGCTCACAATGTCGAAGCCGCATCCGCTTCGGAAAACGCCCTGCATGCACAAAGTGTCTTTGAACGCTTCCTGCTCAAGCGCGAAGCAAAGCTATTGGCAAATATAGAAAAGCGGCTCTGCCAGCGCGCAAATTTCGTCTGGACGCTTTCGCAGCAAGACCGGATTTCGCTTGATGTCGCCGAGGATTTAAAATCTGCAGTGCTGCCTCTCGTCACAAGTGTAAACGCACCGGAAGTTCTCGATGCCAATCGGCAGATCACCTATGATCTGGGACTGATCGGAACCTGGAACTGGCGTCCCAATCGCGCCGGACTGGATTGGTTCATCGAGCAGGTGACGCCGCAGTTGCCCGAGGATATGATAATCGCCATAGCCGGTGAACTGGCCGACCCGCCCGTTGGCAAATTGCATCCCGGAATCCGGTTTCTGGGACGCGTTGCCGATGCCCGGGCCTTTGTTGCGTCCTGTGCCGTCATTCCTCTTGCCTCCACGGCAGGCACCGGTGTTCAATTGAAAACCATCGAGACATTTGAGATGGGGCTGCCCTGCGTTGCGACTTCTCTGGCGCTACGCGGCATAGCGTCAATTCCCTCCAATTGCACTGTTGCGGATGAACCGAGCGCATTTGCAGCCGCGCTGGTCAGCACACGCGCAACGCCCCGGCTGGTCGAAAATGCCGGTAATCACGCAGGCCAGTTCCATGCAGCTCAGATGCAGCAATTGTCACTGGCCATTGGCAGAGGCCTTGCAGCGCTGGGATAATTGCAACGCCCCCACATTAACCACCACTGGTGTTTCCCGATTCAAATTCTTGCCATGGTTCCGGTTAATAAGTAAGTAAGCATTCTGCTTTGGGCCAGAAATCCACTTTGTCGGAGTGACGGAAAATGGGTAACGTAGATAGACCAACATGGATCTTACATCCCTACCCGAGATGAATGGGCCCACCCGAGATGAATGAGTCTCTGAACAGCCCGGTACATGCGGCAATGGAACCGCCGGCAAAGCACATCCTTGATATTGATGTTGCATGGCTGGACTGGCTCGGCGCTTATCGCTGCATCGAACAGGCGCTTGCCTCTGACAGACAGTCGGTCTTTGCATTTCTCAATGCACACAACGCCAATCTTGCCGTTCGCAATCCGGCCTACCGGCACGCTCTGCAACATTTTACCATTTTACCCGATGGCATAGGCGTGGATCTGGCGGCCCGGGCATTGTATGGAGAACCCTTTCCCGCCAATCTCAATGGGACGGATTTTGTTCCGGCTCTGCTGACCTATCTTGCCACGCCCTTGCGGGTGGCGCTGGTTGGTGCGCGTGCCGATATTTTGCAGAAGGCGACGGAACATTTCCAACGCCAGGTGCCCTGGCATACATTCATCGCGGTTTCTGATGGCTATTTTGACAAGGACGACTGCGACGATGTGCTGGCAAAGCTTGCTGCGGCCAAACCGGATCTGGTGCTGGTTGCACTGGGCACACCGGATCAGGAATTGTGGATTGAAAAAAATCTTGGTGCGCAGCATGGCAAGGTCGTCATGGGTGTCGGTGCATTGTTTGACTTTGCCTCGGAGATGATACCGCGCGCTCCGAAAATTATCCGCCTGATACGCTGTGAGTGGATATTCAGACTGGTGCTCGAACCGCGTCGGATGTGGCGACGTTATTTGTTGGGCAATCCGCTGTTTTTGTTTCATATCCTGCGTTATAGATATTGGCGCCGGAACACGGTCGGCGGATCAGCACAGGCTTGACTGTCACGATGCAGGAGCAAAGCGGAACAGACCATGCGCACAGCCGTCGTGACACCCTCCTACGAAGCAGATTTTGAACGGTGCCGCCTGCTTTGCGACAGCATGGATGTCAGGCTGACAGGGCAGTGGACGCATTATATTCTCGTTGAACAACGCGACTTGGCAAATTTTGCTGCGTTGAAAGGCCCGCGCCGGGTAATCGTCGACGAACGGGAGCTCTTGCCGGACTGGCTGCGACCCTTCCCCGATCCTCTGTCACTGGGCAAACGGCGCATATGGCTCGGCCTGCACGCGCCGCCCATGCGCGGCTGGCATATGCAGCAATTGCGCAAACTTGGTGTGGGACGCCTGCTGCAGGAAGACGCGATGTTCTTCGCCGATTCAGACGTTGTGCTGACACGCGCATACGATCCTGCAGATCTTTGGGACGGTGAAAAAATGCGTCTCTACCGGCAGGACAACAGGGTCACTGCCGATATGCACAAACACATCAAATGGATCGCGACATCAAACCGCTTGCTGGGAAGACAGGACAATGTCGTGGAGCCGCCTTTTCCCGATTATGTCAATACGCTGATCGGCTGGAGAACCGATACGCTCAATGCCATGCTTGATCACATCGAGCAGGCAAATGGCGTCAACTGGATGCGTGCGATCGGCAAGAGTCGCGATATCTCGGAGGCCATGCTCTACGGATGTTACGTGGATGAAATCCTGGGCGGGCAGGGGCATATCCACACGTCGGACGCCCTATGCCATGTCATGTGGTTTCGTGAAGGCCGCCAGCGCAATCACCGCGAATTGCTCGAATTCATAGCGCAGATGGAGCCGCACCAGATCGGTATCGGCGTCCAGTCCTTCATCGGCTTCAGTGCGCAGCAAGTCCGCCAGGCAGTCCTGCCTTAAACTAGAGTATCCGTTGTGATTAAATGACACGGCCTGTTGCCTTGCGAAGGGCAGAATAGGTCAATGCTGCTGACAGCAGGTAGAGAGCGAGAAAGACCAGATTGAGAAGCGGCGCCCATTGGCTGACCTCGCTATAGGACATCAACAGAGCAGACAGCATGGCTGCCTTTGCCAGTCCGATCAGCGCCAGATTGGTGGCGCGAACAAAGGTACGCCCCGTGGCATAGAGCAACTCGGATTGGTATTCGATCAGATTTCGCAAAGCCGGGACGGCCAGAACCAGAATGAGGAATGGCACTGCTTCCATCACATTGGTGCCGAGCGCTTGCGGATAGAGTGTCAGGAAACCGGTAATCGACAACATGGCAGCGGTGGAGACAAGCGCAATGCCACCTTCAATCAGGCCGCGAATCTTCAGGGATGAGATCGTATGACTTGACCGCATGACGCTTTGCGCCAGCATCATGTTGAATGCCCGTATTGGCACCGCCGTCAGATCGACCAGGCGCATCATGATGGCGTAGAGACCGGCTGCCACCGGCCCGCCGATGCTCAAAACAAGCAGCTTGTCGAGTTCCGATTGCAGGTAAAACAGGATCTCCGAGCCGGCAACGGAAAGGGAATCGCGCCATCTGCGCAAATAGAGGGCCGGAACCCATCGCAGGCGCGCCCTTGGATAGAAGATCAAAAGGCCTATGATCAGCACCAGGCCGTTGGCGGAAAAGTAAAACCATGACCAATCGGCCAGGGTGGATTTCCCCAGGAAAACGAAAAGCAGAGCGGCAATGGCACGTATGGCATAGCCGCCGAGAGCCAGAATGGCAGAGCGTGCAAACCGGCCCATTCCGTTGCAAACGATCATGACGATTTCGACCGATCGCCACAGCAACACTTCCGCAGCAACAATGACCGCATAGGTCATGAAATTGATGTCGCCGGAAAAAATCAGATAATAGGCAATCAGGGTTGCAAACAAGACCAGGGGCAGAGACACCAGCAGCGCTGCGAGATAGCCGGAGGAATAGACGCCGATCAATCGGGGTTTGACCGTGGCGACACGGTAAAGGGGGGATGAAAACCCCAGTGCCGAAATGCGCGACAGGACGATGCCCATTGCCGAGGTTGTGGCAAACAGGCCGAACTCCGAGATTGACAGGGCATTGGCAATGGCAACAAAATAGGCAAGCGATATCACCAGGCGCCCGGCTGATCCGGTCAGTGCCCAGATATAGCCCCGAAGTATGCTTATATTGCGTTTAACAATTTCCAGCCAGTTTTGTGGCACCATTGTCTACCGGACTTGAACTTGGTTTGAAGTGCGTAATCGAACAATTTGTGACGGTACGATCACCATGCGGCAAAATAGTGTAAAAAACTTAACACGTCGTTCTGTCCTTGCCGGGGCCGGTGCCTTGACAGCCGCAACCACCTTGCCGGTTTGCGCGCCTGCACAGACAATGCCGCGCAAACACCGCGTGCCATTCGGCGCTGCGCTGGAATACCAGCATTTTCTGGAGGATTCGGACTATACCGCTCTGTTTGTCGAACATTGTGACATGATCTTTCCGATGAACGCCCTCAAATGGGAAGCGCTGCAATACAATCAGGGTGAATTCGATTATCTGCAGGCCGAGGGGATCATCGGCTTTGCAGAGCATCTCGATCGCGCCACCTACGGCCATACATTTGTCTGGTATACGGCCTTGCCCGACTGGGTGCAGTCGATCACCAGTGCACGCCAGGCCAAAAAGGTTCTGATCAACCACATCCACAATGTTGCCGGTCATTTCGCCGGTTCGGTTCCCGCCTGGGATGTTGTCAATGAAGTGATTGCCCATGACCCGCGCGACAAGGGGGAATGGCGCGACAGCGTCTGGATGCGCACGCTTGGCCTGTCCCATATCGATATCGCCTTTGCAGCGGCTGCCGAGGCAGCCCCAAACGCCGAACTGGCGATCAATGACTATGATCTGGGCTCGGTTGGGCCCCGTTGCCAAGCCCGCCGTGAGGCCATGCTGACCCTGGTGCGGCGATTGCAGGATCGTGGGCAGCGCATTGACTCGATTGGAATGCAGGGGCACCTGGATCCCGATTTTCCCATTGATCAGGAAGGGCTTGCCCGCTTCATTCGTGAACTGCAGTCTCTGGGCGTCGGCTACCGGATCACCGAGCTTGATGTAAACGACTGGAAATTGCCAAGTGACAGGTACGTTCGTGATGAATTTTCAGCCGATATGGTGGATCAGTTCCTCGATGCGGCATTTTCGACGGCCTTGCCGCTCTCCTTGTCGACCTGGGGCCTGAGCGACCGCTACACATGGCTCTCGGAGGTCATGCCGCATCGAAAAGGTGCAAAAAACCGGCCGCTGCCCTTTGATGAAAATCTGCAGCCAAAACCGATGTTCGACGTCATTCAACGCTATCTTGCCGTGTAGAATGCCGCCGCAAAACCGCAGCAGATAGTCCGGCAGGCGCGACACTAGTGAGTTGCCTGTCGGAATGAACATGGACACCTGGGTGGTGCGCCCTTTGTGGGTCGCCGAATAGTCCCGAATGAAAGCCGATCACCGGGGGTATTGTGCCATTTCGCGCAATCGAGAATGGATCAGCCCTAATATTAACCAATTATTTTCCAACATTGTTTAGACAGTGTTAGCCATAAGTCGGGCCTCGCTGGCGATCAGCTCGGAAGGTGAACATGTTCGATCCGGATTCAATAGCTCAGAAGAGAGGACGAAAGTCGCTCCTTGATTATACGCGCACGGGATATTCTGCGCCCAATTCTTCACGCCCGGATTTCTCAGAGTCAGACGAAGCAGCAAGCCAGCGCTATTATGATGAAGCGCCGTTGCCTTCCAATCATGATCGCGGATATTATGGCAATGAGCAGAACCCGCGTGATGAAAACGATTGGTCGGCCAGGTCGACTGCAGGACAGCCCGGCGTGCGCCAGCGCTTGCAAGGGATGATTGAATCCCTGAATGGTGATCGCGATGAGCCGCCAGACCAGTCCGGATTTCACAAGCACCGGGCGCGCGCCACCGGCGAGCCTCGGGATCAGGTTGCTGACATGGATGAGAGCCAGCCGTCACAACGGCAGAATTCCAATCCACCACATTCCCAGGCCTCACCTGCACAGAACAGGGATTCGCAATACGCGGGTTCACATAATGCCGGCGATCAGAAGAACGGGAATGATACGCGACCTCGCGATGGTTCTCTGATCGACCCGGTCGTTTTGATCGTGACAGCGTGGCGCTATCGGTATTTTGTGATTTTCGCCAGTATCCTCGGAGCGGTTCTGGGCGTCATGATTGCATTGGCGACCCCGCATAAATACGAGTCTGTCAGCCAGTTCGTGCTTGATCCGCGGGAGTTGCGCCTGACCGATACGGATTTTCTGCCGCAATCCTACTCGGCTGAATCCATTCTGGCGCTGGTCGACAGCCAGGTTCAGATTGTCGATTCCAGTCCCGTATTGCAAGCCGTGGTCACCAATCTGGATCTGGCTGACGATCCCGAGTTTAACGGCACCGCCGCAGGCGGTGTCTTTGGCGCCGTTGAAATGTTGCGTTCCCTGATTGGCGGAAAGTCCAAAACGGCCAGCGATTACAACAATCTGGCCGTTCAGTCGCTTTCCCGCCAGGTGCAGGTCTACAGAGGTGAAAAAACCTTTATTGTCTATGTCGCCGTCAAGACGGAAGACGCAGAAAAATCGGCGCTCATTGCCAACGAAATTGTCGACGTCTACATCGCCAAACAGCAGGAATCACAGTCTGCCCTGTTTGAGCGCACTGCCGTTTCATTTGGCACACAACTCGATGCCTTGCGCAAGGACGTGGAAGCGGCAGAAAGGCGGGTTGAAGAGTACAAGGCAAAATTTGATCTGGTGGATGCCGGTGGAAACCTGATCAGCGATGAGCAGATCATCACGTTGAACCAGCAGCTGGCCCAGCTGCGTGCGCAGAAGGTGGAGATTCAGGTCAAGGCCGACTCGGCGCGTCAGGTCGATATCAATGCCCTTCTGACCGGGACATCACCGGAGATATTGGGATCGACAACAATTGGCGAACTGCGCGCCGAATACGCTTCGGCCAAACGCATATCGGATTCGCTTGCTACAAGTCTTGGTCCGCGCCATCCCCAGCGCATAGCAGCAGAACAGGCGCTGGACACAGCCCGCGCGGAAATCAACAATGAGCTGCGCCGTATTGTCGAATCCACACAGACGGAATTGCGGCGTGTTATCCGCTCGGAACAGCAGGTGGCAACCGATCTTGCGGTGCTCAAGAGCAAGCACGCCACGACATCTGGTGACCTCGTGCAATTGCGGGAGCTGGAGCGCGAGGCAAATGCCACAAGTGCGATCTATGTATCCTTTCTCAAACGCGCTCGCGAGACGCGCGAACAGCAGAGCTTGAATACAAGCAATATTCGGGTCATTTCCGCCGCGACGCCGGCGTTGAAATCGAGCGGTCCGTCCCGCAAATTTATTGCGATAGGCGGCCTGCTGGCCGGACTTTTTGGCGGCTTGGCCATCGCCATTCTTGCCGGCATCTACAAAAGCCTCGCATCGGGTTTCAAAAGGGCAAGCCGCGACAGATTTGACGAGCCTTACAGGAATACCGGTGCTCCGCCTCCGCAGGAAGAAGAGCTTGTCCTGGATCCTGCGGATTATGCCGACGAAGAACCTGCGGATGATCGCTGGCAGCGACGCGACCTGCCGAACACCAGCGCGCGGCCCTGGCAGGATGAAGCTCCGCAACCATCACATATGGCCGATTTCGCACCCGAGAACGAAGAAGAACAAATCCGCGCCGATATCCGCGAAATGCGTGAAACAGTGGAACGCCTGCAACAGGCCCGACGTTCATCCCGTGAACCAGGGCGGTTTGTGTCCAGCTAACGCGGTTTGTTCCGGTCAGATCAGCGGCCAGGGCTCCTTGAATTGCATTGCGTCACAATTTAGATCCGGGACGTCGCTCACAGACCATTTCATCATTGTGAAAATTGCATTATGCAGTCAGCACAAGTTGATTGATCGTTTCCGCTGGATGCACGCCGGTGGATTCAGGCAGAAAATCCGGAGCGCAAGACATGACAGTGATAATCGATGGCAAGGCTGAAGCGGCAAATGTGATCGAGGCGGTCAAGACGGCCACGGCTCAACTGAAAACCACAAAAGGTCTCATGCCGGGCATTGCGGTTGTCATCGTCGGCGAAGACCCTGCCAGCCAGGTCTATGTTGCCTCCAAGGGTAAAAAGGCCCAGGAATGCGGTTTTCATTCCGTGCAGCACACATTGGCCGATACGACCAGCCAGGAGGATCTTTTGTCGCTGGTGGATACACTCAACAATGATCCCTCCATCCACGGCATTCTTGTTCAACTGCCACTTCCCGGCCATATCGAAGAAGGCGAAGTTCTTCAGGCCATTGATCCGGACAAGGATGTGGACGGTTTTCATGTGATCAATGCAGGAAAACTGACCACCGGCATCGGAACGGCTTTTGTTCCATGCACGGCAGCCGGTTCGATGCTGTTGATTGAACGCATACGTGGCAAGGATTTTTCGGGTCTCAATGCGGTTGTCATCGGTCGTTCGAACATCGTCGGAAAGCCCGTGGCCAGCCTGCTGCTGGCCGCCAATGCCACGGTCACCATAGCCCATAGCCGCACCGCCGACCTTCCGGCCCTGTGCCGCACAGCCGATATATTGGTGGCCGCCGTCGGGCGCCCGGAAATGGTCAAGGGCGACTGGGTCAAGCCAGGCGCAACCGTGATCGACGTGGGCATCAACCGGATACCCGCGCCTGAACGCGGAGAAGGCAAGTCGCGGCTTGTCGGAGATGTCGCCTTTGCACAATGCGCTGAAATCGCGGGAGCGATCTCGCCGGTTCCCGGCGGTGTCGGCCCGATGACCATTGCCCTGTTGATGGCCAATACGCTGGTTTCAGCCTACCGTTCGGCAGGACAGGTGCCGCCGACATTCTGAGTCTTGTTCTTTACTAGCCGCTTTATCCGTACAGAACGCTGGCGCCCTCATCGGCGCGGCCGGCCAGTGCCCTGAAATTGGCGAACAATTCACGGCCCATGCCGTAGCTGCTGGTCGACAGGTCGGCGGTGGCGGGAACCCTTGCGGCAAATTCGGCTTCATCAACCAGCACTGTCAAAGTGCCTGCAATGGCATCAAGACGAATCATGTCGCCATCCTGCAACCGGGCAATCGGTCCGCCATCAAGCGCTTCCGGTGTCAGGTGAATGGCGGCAGGCACCTTGCCCGATGCGCCCGACATGCGACCATCCGTCAGCAATGCGACAGAAAATCCCCGGTCCTGCAAAACGCCCAGCGGCGGTGTCAGCTTGTGCAGTTCCGGCATGCCGATGGCCTTGGGCCCCTGGAAACGGATAACCGCAACCACATCCTGTTCCATGCCCCCTGCATTGAAGGTATCGAGAAAATCCTGCTGCGTGTGAAACACCCTTGCCGGTGCTTCGACAATGTAACGCTCGGCTTTGACAGCAGATATCTTGATGACGGCTTTTCCGAGATTGCCGTTGAGCATTTTTAGACCGCCGTTCTTTTGAAAGGGCGCATCAAATGTTGCCAGGATTTTCGGATTCAGGCTTTCAGCGGGCGCGCGTTCACGCAAGACGGTTCCGTCGCTGTTGAGTTTCGGGTCGATGGCGTAAGCGTCAAGACCTTCACCCCAGACGGTGCGCACATCGTCGTGCAGCATGCCGCTGGAAAGCAATTGAGAAATCAGATAGCCGAGGCCGCCGGCGGCGTGGAAATGATTGACGTCGGAGGGACCATTTGGATAGACGCGGGCCAACAGCGGCACGATATCCGATAGTTCGGAAATATCTTCCCAGGTCAGCAAGATTCCGGCTGCGCGGGCCATGGCGATCAGATGGATCGTGTGATTTGTCGAGCCGCCCGTGGCATGCAACCCAATCAGGCCGTTCACAACAGTGCGTTCGTCAAACATCACGCCCGCCGGTGTGTATTCATTGCCCTGTGCCGTGATGGCCAGCGCCCTCTTGGTGGCCTCCCTGGTCAGCGCATCGCGCAGCGGCGTGCCGGGATTGATGAAGGAGGCGCCGGGTATGTGAAAACCCATGATTTCCATCAGCATCTGATTGGAATTGGCTGTCCCGTAGAAAGTACAGGTGCCCGGTGCGTGGTATGATTTGGATTCGGCATCCAGCAATTCTGCGCGCCCCACCTTGCCCTCTGCATAAAGTTGGCGAATACGCACTTTTTCCTCATTGGCCATGCCTGAAACCATTGGGCCAGCCGGAATGAAGACCGCTGGCAGATGCCCGAATGACAAGGCCGCAATGACCAGACCGGGCACGATCTTGTCGCAGACACCCAGATAGGCTGCAGCGTCGAACATATTGTGGGAAAGGCCAATGGCTGCCGACATGGCGATGACATCGCGCGAGAAAAGCGACAGATCCATGCCCGGTTGGCCCTGGGTGACGCCGTCACACATGGCTGGTACACCGCCGGCCACCTGCGCCACGCCGCCTGCTTCACGCGCGGCTTTGCGGATGAGCTCGGGGAAATGTTCAAAGGGCTGGTGGGCCGACAACATGTCGTTGTAGGAGGTTATGATCCCCAGATTGGGCACCAGATCTGCGGACAGGGCTGCCTTGTCTTCTGTCCCGCAGGCAGCAAAGCCATGGGCAAGGTTGCCGCACGACAATTCAGAGCGCCTGGGTCCCGCAGTTGAAGCCTCCTGGAGGTGTTGCAGATAGGTTTCCCTGGTCTGTCTTGATCGCTCGATGACGCGTTTTGTAATCGAAAGAACGGATGAATTCGCAGCCATTGTCTTCCCGCCAGTGGGTTGGTTTAAAGAGTGTTTGTGGCCCGTGTGGCCAACTATCGGGATTTCTGCGGCAATGGTGTGGCATTTGCTACGCCGTACCGCACTTTTCTCCCGTTGCATGCATTGTTGATCGGCAAACAGGCACTGTTTGCGAAATCATTGCAGATTCCTGCTTTGCGTTTTACGTCTCACGGTGCCCAATAGATCTGAACTGGTCTTTCTGCTCTTCTCAGGAGCGCGCGCACCGGCAATTCAGCGATGGGACCATCACCAAGTGCCTGTTCAAGGATGTCGAATTTCTCAATGCCCTCGATATGCAACACGGCAATGCCGGCATTGCGCAGCGATGGCAGCGTCAGAGTCAATCGCGCATCCGGCAGGCCATCACCATAGGCGGCGAGCACAGACGCAGACTGCTGGGGATCTGTGACATCCGTCAATTGCGCGCTGCGCGGAAACCAGGATGCCGTGTGCCCATCCGTACCCATGCCCAGAATGGCAATGTCCAATGGCTTGCCGACGGCATCAATTATTAACGACGCGGACTGCGCTGCCTCCTGCGGCGATGCATGATCGCTAAAGAGCGGAATGAATTTGGCGAAGGCAGCAGCATTCTGCAGAAGGTGGGTGGCGACCAGACGATGATTGGACCGCTCATGGGACGGAGGTACAAACCGCTCGTCAACCAGCGTAACCGTTACCTTCGCCCAGTCGATATCTTCCTTGCTGAGGGTCTGAAAAAGCAGCTTGGGCGTGGAGCCGCCGGATACCGCAATGAAGGCCTCGCCATCTTTCTGGATCGCCGCTGCCAGTGCCTCGCCAATACGGCGTGACAGCGACCGGGCAAGCGCCTGGCCGGTATTGTATCGGTTGATCTGTGGTTCAGGCATAGTTCATTTTCTCGAAGCCTAACGGCTCTCGTGCCATGTTCGCCCATCTCTTTCGATGAGAGCGATAGCGTTGGTTGGTCCGGATGTTCCGGCTGTATAGCCCTGACAGGGCTGTGCGGTTTCATCCCAAGCTGTCAGGATCGGATCAATCCATTTCCAGGCAGCTTCCACTTCGTCACGCCGCATGAACAGAGTCTGATTGCAGCGGATCACATCCATCAGCAGGCGTTCATAGGCGTCGGGGTGGCGAACGGAAAAACTCTGCGCAAAACTCATATCCAGTGGAACGTGTCGCAATCGCATGCCACCGGGGCCTGGATCCTTGATCATGATCCACTGTTTCACACCCTCGTCCGGCTGCAATCGGATGACCAACTGATTGGCAATGATCTGACCGGCGCTGCCATCAAATATCGAATGGGGAATGGGTTTGAAATTGATAACGATCTCTGAAGCGCGTTCCGCCATGCGTTTGCCCGTGCGCAGGTAGAAGGGAACCCCGGCCCAGCGCCAATTGTCAATTTCGACCTTTATGGCAACAAAGGTTTCCGTGTTTGAATTGGCGTCGCCCAATTCATCCAGATAGCCGCCGACGGCACCGCCAGCCGATGCGCCCGCCCGGTATTGGCCCCTGACGGTGACCTTTGATGCATTGCTGCTGTCAATCCGGCGCAATGCGCGCAGCACTTTGAGCTTTTCGTCGCGCACTGCTTCGGCTTCCACCGAGGGCGGGGCCTCCATGGCAACGAGACAAAGCAGCTGCAAAATGTGATTTTGCACCATATCCCGCAGCGCTCCCGCCCGGTCATAATACCCGGCACGTCCCTCAAGCCCGACGGATTCGGCAACGGTGATCTGGACATGATCGATATGGGCGGAATTCCACAAGGGCTCATAGAGTGCATTAGCAAACCGCAGTGCCATCAGATTCTGCACCGTTTCCTTGCCAAGATAATGGTCGATGCGGAATATCTGCTCTTCGGCGAAGGCCCGACCGATCGTGTCATTGAGGGACCGTGCCGACGCCAGGTCGCGGCCAATGGGTTTTTCAACCACGATACGGGTATTTCGATTAATCAGATCATGGCTGCTGATGCGGTCGCAGATGTCACCGAACAATGAGGGGCCGACAGCCAGATAGAAGGCACGCACGCGGTCCTGGCCGCTTGCCAATAGCGCAGCCATGGCGTCCCAGCCACGATCCGAAGTGGCATCGACAGAGACATAGTGCAATCGGCCGAGGAAAATCGACACTTCCTTTTCATCGAACTCGCCGCTTTTGAGGTGCCGCGACAGGGCATCACGAGCAAAGGTTCGAAAACCGTCATCATCAAGATCCGCTCTGGAAGCACCGATGATACGGGTAGGTTCTGAAAGCTGTCCGGCAATCTGTCTGTGATAAAGCGCCGGTAAAAGCTTGCGCTCGGAAAGATCACCTGTGCCGCCAAAGACGACATAGTCAAAAGGATCAACTGGGATGGTCTGGCTGCTCATGGGCTGCAGTCTCACGTTTCCAAGAATTTGGCCCTTTCATAATCTAATCGATTTAAAAAGGCCAGAGCTAATCTTTAAACACGCTTTGGGAAGTTTTGACTGTGCTGTCAGCCCTCACAAACTAGACATTCAGCAACAGATATTGTCTCTCCCAGGGGCTGATGACCTGCATGAATGTTTCGAATTCACCGCGTTTGACGCCGCTGTACATGTCGACAAATTCCGCGCCGAAGACTTCGGAAAAAGCCGGCTCGCTTTCCAAAGTGGAGACCGCTTCCAGCAGACCACGCGGCAGTTCCACGGTTGTGCCTTCATTGGCTGTTGTCGCCGTCGGACTGTCTGGGACAAGCCCCTTGACCATGCCCAGCCATCCACAGGCCAGCGAAGCGGCAAGAGCCAGGTAAGGATTGGCATCCGATGAGGGCAGCCGGTTTTCCACGCGCCGGTTGCTGGCGTCCGAGCCTGGCACCCTGAAGGCAACGGTTCGGTTGTCATACCCCCAGGCATTGTTGACCGGACAGGCCATGTCAGGCGTCAGCCGCCGATAGGAATTGACATAGGGGGCCATCATGACGAGTGCTCTGGGCACAAAGTGCTGCATGCCACCAATGAAACCGAAGAAATTGGACGAGGGTGACCCGTCCGCATTGCAGAAGATATTCTCGCCTGTTTTCACATCAACAACCGATTGGTGAATATGCAGGGCAGAGCCCGCCTGGCCCTGCATTGGCTTGGCCATGAAGGTCGCGTAAATACCGTGTTTGAGCGCGGCTTCACGCAGGGTTCTTTTGAACATGAAGACCTGGTCTGCCAGGGCAAGTGGATCGCCGTGACGCAGATTGATCTCCAGTTGCGCCGGACCTTCCTCATGGATCAGCGTATCAATCTCCAGCCCCTGAGCCTCGGAGAAATGGTAGATATCGTCGATCAATTCATCGAATTCGTTCACCCCGGCAATGGAATAGGAATGGCCCCGCGCCATGGTGCGACCGGAACGACCGACCGGCGGCTGCAGAGGATAGTCCGGATTATCATTGAGCGCGATAAGGTAGAATTCGATTTCAGGCGCAACGATGGGCCGCCAGCCTTTCTGTTCATAGAGTGACACGACACGCTTGAGCACATTGCGTGGTGCATATTCCACATCCTTGCCCTCGGAATCGACAATGTCGCAAATCACCTGCGCCGTCGGATCGCTTTCCCAGGGGACCGTTGTCAAAGTTGACAGATCTGGCATCAATTTCAGGTCGCCGTCGCCCGGGTCATAGCGAAAATTACCGGTTTCCTCCGGGTATTCGCCGGAAATGGTCTGCCGGTAGAGTGCGGAGGGCAGGGACAGGGAGGTGTTTGATGTAAATTTCGACGTCGGCATCATCTTGCCGCGCGGCACGCCGGCCAGATCAGGTGTGATACACTCAAGATCCTCGATACCGCGCCAATTGAGCCACTCGCTGACCTGCTTCCAGTTTTCAACGCCGCGCTTATTGTCTACAAAGGCAGGCTTGCTGCGTGATTTCGGTGCTGCAGGCTTCTTTTTGTCTGCTGTTCTTTTGGAATTGGGGGCCATGAAATACTCTTTATGGAAATGCTATGGAGACTTTCATACCCCATTGCGTGACACATGAAAATGAAATCAACAAACTTACAATGCGGCGCTGCCTCGAAATTTTGGGAACTGTTCTTTGCAACATTATGATGTCGTCGTTCTAGGGGCCGGTGCTGCCGGGATGATGTGTGCCATTGAAGCCGGCAGGCGAGGGCGCACCGTGCTGCTTGTCGATCATGCCAAGGCGCCGGGCGAAAAAATTCGAATTTCCGGTGGTGGACGCTGCAATTTCACCAATCGGCATACCAGCCACGGCAATTTTCTGTCGGCAAACCCGCATTTTTGCAAATCCGCACTGAAACGATACACGCAGCAGGATTTCATTGCTCTGGTGGACCGTTACGCGATTGCCCATCACGAAAAGACCCTCGGGCAATTGTTCTGCGACGGCTCATCGCGGCAGATCATCGACATGCTTGCCAAAGAGCTCAATCAGGCAGGTGTTACCCTCAGGCTTTCGACCCATTTCAAATCGCTGGAAAAAGATGCTGACGGCTTCAGGATCCAGCTTTCGTCAGGTTCCGTTCTCTGTGAATCTCTTGTCGTTGCCACCGGTGGCAAATCCATTCCCAAAATGGGCGCGACGGGACTTGGATACACGATCGCAGAGCAATTTGGTGTTGGGGTCATGCCAACGCGACCAGCCCTGGTGCCGCTGACATTCGACAATGGTTTGCGGGCGCTTTTGAATCCGCTTTCCGGAACGGCTGCCGATGCCATTGTCCGTTGCAATGGCGTGTCTTTCGAGGAGGCAATGTTGTTCACGCACAGGGGCATCAGTGGTCCCTCGGTCCTGCAGATTTCATCCTACTGGCGCGAAGGCGATGAAATCATTCTGTCGCTGGCACCGCACCAGGATGTATTTCAGCTGCTGCGCAAGGCCCGGTCCGACAATGGTCGCCAGTCAGTGCAAAGTGCTCTGGCGGCAGTCTTGCCAAAGCGGCTTGCGCAAATCATTGCCGAAGCGCAAGGCACCAGCGGCAATATGGCCGATATGGGCGACAAGAGATTGCAGGTCATTGCCGATGCGGTCCAGCAATGGCGCATCAAGCCGATTGGATCGGAAGGCTACAGAACAGCGGAAGTGACGCTGGGAGGCGTTGATACGGCAGATCTTGATTCACGCAACATGGAGAGCAAATCTGTGCCTGGATTGTATTTTGTCGGTGAAGTGGTTGACGTGACCGGCTGGCTGGGCGGTTACAATTTCCAATGGGCATGGTCTTCAGGCTGGGTTGCCGGACAATCCGCATAATACCGTCTGCATAGAGGCAAACCGCCATGGGATGTGGCGGTTTGCTTTTGTCAATTTGTAATGTTCTAGGCCTCGGTGGAGCCCTGAGTAACAATCACCGGTATGAGCAGGTCACCCCAATTGCCCTGTCCACCATGGTGGCGGGCGGACCGCACGAGTTCAACGGATACGCCTGCATCAACGGCCTTCATGACGGACAGATTGAGCCGGTGCAGATCATTTGCCACCATGCGGATGGAAGCCTGTTGATCAGCAGTCATGGATGAGGACTGTTCTTCAGCCCGTTCTTTAACGCGTGTCTTCGGTGGCATTTTCAAGTCTCCTGTGTGACGGTTGCTCACAGAACGGGCAGCATCAGGGCTGCCCGTTCCAGGCTGCCTATTCGGCGGCTGGTCTGAATTGTGCGGCTTCTGTCGAGCCACCCATGGCGGTGGTTGATGATTTTCCGCCGGTGATGGCCATGGATACGGCATCAAAATAGCCCGTACCCACTTCGCGCTGATGCTTGGTGGCCGTGTAACCATTGACCTCACTGGCAAATTCGGCTTCCTGAAGCTCCGAATAGGCTGCCATCTGGCGTTCCTTGTAACCACGGGCCAGTTCGAACATGCCATGGTTCAACTGGTGGAAGCCGGCCAGTGTGATGAACTGGAACTTGTAGCCCATGGCGCCCAGCTCACGCTGGAATTTTGCGATCGTTGCATCATCCAGATTCTGCTTCCAGTTGAAGGAAGGTGAGCAATTATAGGCAAGCAGCTGGTCGGGATGCTCCTTGCGCACGGCTTCAGCAAAACGTCTTGCCTGATCAAGATCGGGCTTGGATGTCTCACACCAGATAAGATCGCTATGGGGTGCATAGGCAATGGCACGGGCAATGCATGGCTCCAGGCCGTTCTTGACGTGATAGAAGCCCTCGGCTGTGCGACCGGCATCATAATCAACGAATGGTTTGTCGCGATCGTCAATATCCGACGTCAGTAATTTTGCAGCTTCTGCATCCGTACGCGCAATCACCAATGTTGCTGTGCCCATGACGTCGGCCGCAAGTCTGGCCGCACTGAGATTACGGATGTGGGCTGCGGTCGGGATCAGCACCTTGCCGCCCAGATGGCCGCATTTTTTTTCAGATGCCAGCTGGTCTTCATAATGAACACCGGCAGCGCCTGCTTCAATATAGGCCTTCATCAGTTCGAAGGCATTGAGTGGGCCGCCAAAACCGGCCTCCGCATCGGCGATGATGGGCGCGAACCATGTGTCAACGGAAAGCGGGCCGCCTTCCGACGTTTCAATCTGATCGGCGCGCTGCAACGTCTTGTTGATGCGTTTGGCCAGTTCCGGACCGGCATTGGCCGGATAGAGAGACTGATCGGGATACATGGCGGACGCCGTATTGGCATCGGCTGCAACCTGCCAGCCGGAGAGATAAATGGCCTTCAGGCCGGCACGCACCATCTGCATGGCCTGGTTGCCCGACAAGGCGCCCAGCGCATTGACATAATCATCGTCATGGATCAGCTGCCACAAGCGGTTGGCGCCCATTTCGGCCAGAGATTGCCGAATCTGGACCGAGCCGCGCAGCCGCTGCACATCTTCTACAGAATAGGGTCTGTCGATACCGTCGAAACGGCCTTCCGGTGCGCTTGGAACCAGGTTGTAAAAATCAGTCATGCCGATCTCCGATCATTAAATTTGAATGACCTTCATTTTGAAAGTCTTGGTTTTTGCTTGCGTTGATGAAAAATATTTACAATGCAGTGCACAAAATGAACAGGGAAAACCGGAAAATAAAGGGTAGAAAGAGGTCACGTTGTAGATTTTGTGACAAAACAACGTTGTAAATCTGTAAAAATTGTAATAACCTAAATCAACAGAAAATTGTCACAAGTTGTAATAATCTCATGGCAGAACAGAAAATATTTGCAGGGCCACGGTTGCGTCGCATGCGTAATCAGCTTGGCCTCACACAGACCGCGATGGCTGGAGAACTGGGCATATCGCCGTCCTATCTCAATCTCATAGAGAGAAATCAGCGCCCTTTGACGGTGCAATTGCTGCTTCGCCTCTCCTCCGTCTACAAAATCGATCTGGATGAGTTGCAGGGCGAAAGCACCGGCACGACCAGTGCATTGAAGGAGGTCTTTTCCGATCCGCTTCTCGTCGACGCCCTGCCGGGTGATCAGGAATTGCTCGAGGTGGCGGATGCCGCGCCCAATGCGGCGGCGGGCGTCGTCAAGCTTTACCGTGCTTACAAGGAAGCCCAGTCCCGACTTTCCGGCCTTTCTGAATTGCTGGCCAGTGAGGGCCGCGCCACATCCGTATCAAGCGCCAGACTGCCTGTTGACGAAGTGCGTGAGGCTTTTGAGCGGCGTCCAAATTATTTCACGACCATCGAGGAAGCTGCCGAATCCTTTTATGAAAAGTTGAAACCGGGCGAGGACCTTTTTGGTGCGCTGAGGGACTGGCTGGCGCGCGAGCACGGAATCGTTGTGCGGCTGCTGCCTGTCCACACGATGCCCAACTGGCGCAGGCGTTTTGATCGCCATTCGATGCGCCTGTTCCTGTCTGAAAGGCTTTCCCCCTTCGATCAATTGCGGGAAATTGCCGTGGAGGTCAGCCAACTGGCATTTGGCCCCATCATTCACAGTGAACTTGATCTGCTTGCCCTGTCATCCGACGAGGCCCGCCGCCTTGGCCGCTTTGAGATCGCCCGCTACGCCGCCCATGCGCTGATGATGCCCTACGCTCCGTTCCAGTCTGCTGCCATGCGTGTGAAATACGACATGGATGTCTTGCGCTCTCGCTTTCATGTGTCATTCGAACAGGTGGCAAACCGCTTGACCATGCTGCAGCGGCAGGGGGCGGCCGGCGTGCCGTTTTTCATGCTGGAGGTGGACAATGCAGGCAATCGCTTTCGCCGGGCGGGCGCACGCGGTTATCCGCAATCACGCTTTGGTGGCGGATGCCCCAAATTGAATATCCATGCGGCATTCACGCAGCCCGGTCAGATTTTCGTGGAGACCGTGGAAATGCCTGATGGGGCTGAGTTTCTGGTGATTGCCCGAACCCTTGAGGGGCCTCAAGGCGCCTTTGACGAGCGCGTCCGCCGGACGGCTGTTCTGGTCGGTTGCGATATCGGCTTTCGCGACGAAATCATTTACGGTACGGCGGTAAACGGTTCGGGCATGCAGCCGACAAAGGTCGGCCCCGTGTGCCGTCTTTGCGAACGGCAGGGCTGTTTGTCACGGGCCGAACCGCCTCTGACCCGCCCCTCCGGCTTTGATGAAATGGTGACGGGCCTGAGCGCCTTTGATTTTCAGTGATTTTCCCAGGCAACCTTGAACCTTCAATTGCCCAATATGGGCGAAATCACCGGAGCAGGCCAGGAGCCGCCCACAAAGAACGCGATGGAATGATCCTCGGCTTTGACTGTATTGGGGTCTTCCGGGGCATCCGTTTGCGCCTCGGTTGTTAGCGGAACGTCCTTCAGATGGCCGACCAGTGCTAGCCCGCCACGCTGATAGGGGATGATGCCGGTCAGATCGAGCCAGGCAGCCGGACCCTTGATCTCACCCATGTTGATTTCGGCCAGACCATTGGACAAGGTTGCCTGAAACTCCGCAGTATCAAACTGAAACGACCCGGAGGATATCCCGCCCAGTCCGAAAAAACGCTCGTTTTTAGCCAGCTCGCGAAACTGAACGATATCAAATGACGGAACAAATCCGTTGACGATGGATAGTTCCAACTTGCCGTCCAGATCATTGAGGCTGGTTGCCCATGTCGGATATTTGGTCGAAACGGCCATACGCAAGGTTGCGGTGCCTTGTGGGAAGGGACCTTCGATCTTCAGTGCGGCCAGCGCGTCTTCAAGATTGATATCCTTGGCCGAGAAACGAATTTCACCGGCGCCTTCTATGCCGCTTTCCGCAAGACTGATGCGACCGAGCAGAGAGCCGCCGTAGGCCGTGGCATCTCCGATATCAAACATGGCGCGTCCCTGATCAATGCGTGCTGCCGCCGCAACATTTGTCAGGGTCAAAGGGCCCAGTGTCGCTGATTGGGCCGAAAGGCGCATGTCCAGCGTCAGCTGATTCAGGAACGACGTGTCGATCGTCTTTGCAATTTCCTCACCGTTGCGCGGCAATGGTGTGAAGGCGCGCATGAAGGAGGAAATATCCAGAGAGTTGAAGGCAATTGTTCCGGAGATGCCGGGTCGGCCGTCTTCCGACTGTTTGAAATCAAGAACGCCAATGCCGCGGTTTCCTTCCAGCTCCACAATAAGCTTGTCGAACATGGCTCGGCCATCTTTCAATTGCACTTCCGCATCCAGTGATAATGCACCGATGGCCTCACCCGGCTTGATCTCGGTGCCTGCCCACAGCAGCGTTTGCCGCATTGAGGGACTGACCATCGACAATGCTCCGGCAGCAAAGGGGTCTTTGGCTACGCTTGCTTTTCCGTCGAAGCTGATGCGAATCGGATCGGAGACCAGATCCACTTTCAACTGGGCGATTTTCTGCGCGAGCAACAGCAGGGGTTCGCTTGAACTCATGCTTACAGAGGCCGCTTCTCCGCGGTATATGCCATTGATATCGGCCTGCATTGATCCATTGAGCCGGGGCCAGGCAATGGTCCCGTTGAGAGCCGTGATTTTTTCTTCGGTACCGGCCGTATGGTCTATCAGGGTGAATGTGCCCTTTTCGACTGTGACCTCACCCAATTGATAGGCGGGAATTGGCCGCGGGCTGCGGCTTTCATCAGTCGATGCCGCCAGGTTCTCCACTGAAGTGATCATGCCTTCGGAAATACGTCCGGCATCACTGTTCCAACTGGTCGTTCCACCTGAAAATATTTCGACTGTGAAAACTGGACGAACCAGAAGGAAATTGGAAAAACTGGGTTCGCCGCGCAGAGCCGAAAGCACGCTGAATTCAGCCTTCATTTCATTGGCAAAGACGATGGGATGCGCATCGGGAAAATTGCGCGAAGAAACGCTGATTCGGTTCAGCTTGATATGCGGCACCGGCCAAAATCCGATTTTCGGCCTTTCCAGCAATTGCACCTCGTGGCCCGTCCATTCGGAAATGTCACGTTCCAGACGGTCGCGAACGGCGGCCGTTGAAACGGCAAAGGGAAGTGCAATGGCGATGATTGCAGTTGCCAGTCCGGCAATAATTGCGATAGCCAGGAAACCGCGCAACAAACGCCTGCGATATAATCTCATCTGCGCCAAACTTTTTGCCTTTTCGTTTGATTCTCTTTTGATGCCGACTGCCAACCATGGTCTGTGCAGATATCTGCGGGACATGGGTAATGGGTTGCCTGTGCAAATGCAATTCAAAGGGTATCAATTCCGGTTCTCCGGCATGAAAATTGTGCCCCTTCCACAGGCGCAAAGCGGCATGCTAAGGAGGCGCGAGAAAAATTGCCATAAGGGAGAATTTCATGAGCGACCAGCAGCCACTTTGGGCACCCACAACGCAGATGGTGGAAACGGCCGCCGTGACAGAATTTGCACGCCTTTGCGGTGAGCGCTTTGGCGTCGACCTGGCTAAATACGATGATCTCCACGCCTGGTCGGTTTCAGACCGTGAGCACTTCTGGTCAGCCGTCTGGGATTTTTGTGACATTCGAGGCCATAAGGGGCAGGCGATTCTGGAAAATGGTGATGCCATGCCCGGTGCGCGGTTCTTTCCCGAGGCCAGGCTGAATTTTGCTGAAAACCTGCTGGCGGGCAAGGGGGATGGTGATGCACTTGTCTTCCGTGGAGAAGACAAGGTTCAGTACCGTTTGAGTTGGGATGAATTGCGCGCGCTCGTCTCACGGCTGCAACAGGCCATGCGGTCGCTTGGTATAGGCTCTGGGGACCGGGTCGCCGCCATGATGCCGAATCTGCCGGAAACCATCGCTGCCATGCTTGCAGCAACATCATTGGGCGCCATCTGGTCATCCTGCTCTCCGGATTTCGGCGACAAGGGTGTGCTTGATCGCTTCGGCCAGATCGAACCCAAATTGTTTATCGCCTGCGATGGCTATTGGTACAATGGCAAGAAGCAGGATGTCTCTGAAAAACTGAAAACGGTTGAGGCCGAACTCAAACCGCTCAAAACCGTCATCGTCCCCTATGCAGGGGATGCTGAGACGCTTGTGGCCTCATTGGAAAATGCCGCGACACTCGAGTCGTTCATCGAGCCGTTCAACGCAAGTGACATCACATTTGAACAATTGCCGTTTGAACATCCGGTCTATATCATGTTTTCGTCGGGAACCACGGGCATTCCAAAGTGCATCGTTCACTCCGCCGGTGGTACCCTATTGCAGCACGTGAAAGAACAGCGTCTGCATTGCGGCATGCAAGCCGGTGACCGTGTCTTTTACTTTACGACCTGCGGCTGGATGATGTGGAACTGGCTGGTGTCGGCCCTGGCCTGTGAAGCAACGCTTTGCCTCTTTGATGGATCCCCCTTCTATCCCGACGGGAATGTGCTGTTCGACTATGCTGCAGAAGAGAAAATAACCTTTTTCGGCACCTCCGCCAAATATATCGATGCGGTGCGCAAAGACGGCCTGACGCCTAAAACCACCCATGATCTGTCCCAATTGCGGATGATCACCTCAACAGGGTCGCCCTTGTCGCCTGAAGGATTTTCCTTCGTCTATGACGGCATCAAGAGCGATGTCCATCTGGCGTCCATTTCCGGAGGAACAGATATCGTTTCCTGTTTTGTCCTGGGTGTTCCGGTCAAGCCTGTGTGGCGTGGCGAAATACAGGGCGCGGGTCTGGGCATGGCAGTCGATGTATGGAATGACGATGGCAAGCCGGTGGTTGGGGAGAAGGGCGAACTGGTTTGCACCCGTGCATTTCCATCCATGCCCCTGATGTTCTGGAATGATCCTGATGGTGCAAAATACAAATCCGCCTATTTCGAGCGCTTCGACAATATCTGGTGCCATGGTGACTTTGCCGAATGGACAGAACACGGTGGCATGATCATTCATGGCCGCTCCGATGCGACGCTCAATCCGGGTGGCGTGCGCATTGGCACGGCAGAAATTTACAATCAGGTTGAGCAGATGGAAGAGGTCCTGGAGGCCATCTGCATCGGCCAGACGTGGCAAGACGATGTTCGGGTGGTGCTGTTTGTCCGATTGGCTGAGGGCATCCAGCTGGACGATGATCTTGTCAAGAAAATCAAAAGCCGCATCCGCACCGGCGCGACACCGCGCCACGTGCCCGCGATAGTTGTTGCTGTTGATGATATCCCACGGACAAAATCCGGAAAGATAACCGAATTGGCGGTGCGTGATGTCGTGCACGGACGCAAGGTTAAAAATATGGAAGCACTTGCCAATCCGGAAGCGCTGGAATTTTTTGCTGATCTGAAGGTGTTGAATTAAAACAATTTACGTCAAATACAAAATAGAAAACGGTATTTTTATGGTTAGCAAAACGTAACCCAAAAATTTACCTTCTTCGACAGGAAGCTGTATTTGTTAAAATCTGGCAGGGTTTGTTAACGAGCCGTTAGCAAAACGCTCGCTAATATACGAACACTTAAGACATTCTCTGAAACTGCTTGAAGTTGTATCTGAGCATTGAATACCTGGACCAGTCCAACAGCATAAAATTTCTCAAAGGTGCGTTCTACGCACCTTTTTTTTGTTCGCGAAAAAGACCTGAAATACAGATTCAACTGCTGGCAGGCGTGCGAAATCTGCCGGCATTGTTGATCATGCTGCGCGAGGCAACAATGACCGGGACAATGCCGACAAGCACGATGATCAGCGCTGCCACAGATGCATCTTCGACCCGCGCGCGTGATGCATCCTCATAGACCAAGGTTGCCAAAGTGTTGAAATTGAAGGGTCTCAGGAGCAGGGTCGCCGACAATTCTTTCATCGTGTCAACAAACACCAGCAGAGCGGCGGTAATGACTGCCGGCTTCATCATGGGTAGCAAAACACCGCGCAAAGTCTGATTGGCATTGCAGCCGAGGGTTCGGGCAGCCATGTCCAGATGCGGTGACAATTTCTGGAATCCCGACTCGATGGAACCTTCCGCCATTGTCAGAAAGCGAATGCTGCAGGCATAAACAATGGCCAGCCCTGATCCGGTCAGCAACAATCCGACGGAAAATCCGAAGTTCTCCCTGGTGATGGCATTGATCCAATTATCAACAGCGGCAAGCGGCACCAGAACACCCAGCGCAAGCACGGTTCCCGGAATTGCGTAGCCGAAGGAGGCAATCTTGCCGGTCAGTGAAACAATGGGTTGGCGGGAAACCCGCGCGGCATAGGCAAGCACGAAGGCCAGCACAACAGTGCACAGGGCTGTCGCGCTGGATACCAGCAGGCTGTCCAGCAGTGCCAGATAGATGCGGCTGTCAAACAGTTGGTCAAGCCGCCTGATGGCATAGCCACCCAATACAAAGGCCGGTATTCCGAAACCGAAGACAATGGGCAATGTACACAGGCCCGTCGCGATCCATCGTTGCAAACCTTTCAGGGCCAGCGGTATGGCGTCATGCACTGCGCTGGTGGTCCGGTTGACATTGAACCTTTGTCGCCGCCGCGCCCACCGCTCAACCGAAACGGCGGCAAGTGCGATAAACAGCACAGCGCAGGCGATTTGAGCGGCGCCGGCAAGATTGCCGCGATTGAGCCAGGTATCATAGATGGCGAAAGTCAGCGTGTTGATGCCAAGATACTCGACGGCGCCAATATCATTGAGCGTTTCCATCAGCGCCAGGGTAATGCCGATCGCCAGGGCTGGTCTGGCCATCGGCAGTTGAATGCGAAAAAAGACGGAGCGGCGGCTTGCCCCGAGCGTGCGCGCGACATCACAAGCGGCTTTGCCCTGCATCAGGAACAGCGCCCGCGTGGTCAGATAGACATAGGGATAAAGCACACTTGAAAGCACCATGATGGCACCGGGCAGTGATCGTATGGGCGGAAACCAGTAGTCGCTGCCTGACTGGAATGCAAAGAGGCTGCGCAGAGCTGTCTGGATAGGTCCGGTATAGTCCAGAAACTCACCATAGGCATAGGCGGCCAGATAGGTCGGCACGGCAAAGGGCAAGACCAGAGCCCAGGACAATGTCCGACGAAAGGGGAATTCGAACGACACGACAAGCCAGGCGCTGATGATACCGATCGATCCAGCGACGACGGCCACGCCCAACAACAGCATGGCTGTTGTCCAGATGGCTCCCGGTACGACATAGCGGATCAGATGCGGCCACTCGTCCATATTGCCGGAAAAGGCCAGATAGATCAGGGCTGCCACAGGCACCAGGACGAAGACTGCGATAAAGGCGGCAAAGAGCAGCAATATCGGGTTGTTGATGCGTGTTGATCTGTTCCGATATCTCGAAAGTGGCATATCAACCATCAAAAAGACCACTGACCCGGCATCCAGAGGAATTGAATGTCCTGATCAGCTCTCTGGTTGAGTCTGCACAGAACGCAATGAAGCCCCTTCGAAAGCAGAATTGACAGTTGAGGTCAAGAAAAACTGTAATATCAATAGTTTAGAATAATTCTAAACTATTGATATCGGCTCTTATTGCTGTTGTTTGCCGGCCCCTGCGCCCTATTGGGCAAGGACGCGCTGGGAAGGAAATATAATTTCGACCAATGTGCCCTGGCCGGGCTGCGAATTCATCGAAAACTGTGCCCGGTTGGCTTCCGTCATGGCTTTTGCCAGCGGCAGCCCCAGCCCGGTACCGTCGCCGCGTTGCCGCTGAAAGCCGGTGACCTGTTTGAACGGCTTCATCGCCTGTTCCAGTTGATGGCGTGTCATGCCCACACCGGTGTCGCGAATACGCAGGCTGACATTACCGTCCTGTTCATAGGCCGTGGAAACCACGATCTGGCCACCGGCAGGGGTGAACCGGATGGCATTGGAAAGAATATTGATGGCGATCTGTTTGACCGAACGCAGGTCTGCAACCACATCCGGGACAGAGGAGGAAAGGCTGGTGCGCACGATAACCCTTTGGCTGTTGGCCTGCGGTTGCAGGATCGACACGGTTTCCAACAGCGCTTCATTCAGCGATACCGCGCCAAAATCCATTTCCTGCTCACCAGCCTCGATCTTCGAAATATCCAGAAGGTCGTTGACGATATCGAGGACAAGTTTCCCTGATCGCCCGATGTCATGGGCGTATTCCAGATAGCGCGGACTGCCAATGGGGCCAAAACGCTCCCCGGCCATCAATTCTGAAAACCCGATAATGGCATTGAGCGGTGTGCGGATTTCGTGGCTGACCCGGGCAAGGAAATCGCTCTTGTGGGAACTGGCTGTTTCGGCCTCGCGCTTTGCTGCACGCAGTTCTTCTTCAGCCCGTTTCCATTGGGTGATGTCGCGCATCACCGCACAATAGCCGTTGGAGCCGGATAGATGGCCGATGGTCATGAACAAGGGCAGGAAGCCTCCGGAGGCCTCGCGTCCGATGACCTCACGCCCGTCATTGAGCACGCTGGCAACCCCGTTTCCTGATAGGCCGGAAAGGTAGTCTTTGACGGCCCGCTGGCTTTCATGCGCAAACAGCATGGCAAAGGGGCGGCCGCGTGTTTCATTTTCGTCAAAATCAAACAGCCCGCTGGCAGACCGGTTCATGGAACGGATAATGCCATCTTCACCGATCAGAACAACGCCATCGGTCGCTGTTTCGAGTATCGAGCGCAATTCATCGACTTCCACCTGCAAGGCAGAGATCTTGCTGGTTTCGGCAACATCTGTTTCCGGCTGTTCGGCTGGCGTCGCGGGTTCGGGCACCTCGTCATCCGTTTCACCGACCGCTTCAATACGCTTTGAAGGGGTCAAGGCAAGCATCAGGGCATGGCCGTCTTCCCAGCTGATGGAGCGCAATTTTGCGCGGACGCAGATTGTTCTGGCATCTGCACATCGCAGAACCAGTTCGCCGGATGTTTCCGGTTTTTCCATATCTTGCGCAGCCTCATCATCGGCAAACAACACCGATACACCGCCCGCTTCGTTCAGTTCCTTTCTCGTCAGGAAACCGGTCAACAGGCGAAATTCTTCATTGAGGTAGAAAATTGTTGTACCGTCATGAACCACAATGGGTGTTGGCAATTGCTCCAGAAGGGTCGGTGTAACGCCATTCGCGGGCCTATCCGATGCGGACGTATTGGCTGCTTGCAGATCGGGCTTGTCCAGCGCGGGTTTTTTCTCCGGCTCAAGCGCTGTTTGCTTGTCTTCAATCGGCAAGACTGGCGCGGATTTGTCGGTCGTCTGATCGTCGACCTTTGGAGCGGTCGGTTCATCAGGCACAGCATTGTCATTGTGCTGTGTGGTTGGGACAGCGGGCGGCTGCCGCTTGCCAAATGGCCGCAAGGGTTCGTTGCCTGCCTCGCTTCGCGCTTTGCCAAGACGCTCGGCAATTTCGCGGAAAGCCAGTTTTTCCGTATTGCTCAGCCCGTCACGCGTTTTCGACCGGCGTTCCTCAAGCTGAATGACCTTGTCGGCCCGACGCCGACCTGGCGAATCGCTGATTTCCAGGGCAGGCGTGTCATTTGCCGGGACATCCGCGCCTGCGTCATCAGCTTTTTTGTCTGCGGAGACCGTCGTGAGCAAAGGTTTGTCAGCATCTGTCGGAGAGGGCAATGGCAGGACGTTTTCATCATCGCCCTCGCTTTCAGGACTGACATCTACTGCCTGTACAGGTTCTGTTGGTAGCAAAGGCTCTGCCGATTTGACTGGCTGTGTCGAAGTTTCAGCCTTTGCCGAAGTTTCAGACTCAGCTGCCAAACCAGGCTCTTGCAGGGTGACGGGGTCGACGCCCGCCCCCGCCCGTTGGGTCTCTTCCCCGTGACGTGGATTATTGACCAGAGCCAGTCCAATGCGCTCGGGATCGTTTACGGCATCTGCGGAGCGAACAATGCCAAAGCCACGAAACCCGTCGAAGATGCGCTCCCTTGAATAGGTCGGCAAGGCGGCAAGGTCTACCGGTACGCGCAGGTCGGTGCCCTGAACCGGCCAAAGAACAGTCTTGCCTGACCATGTGTCTCTTTTGCGCAGCAATTCGGTAATCGTGTGATCTTCATCAATATTGAACACATCGGCGACATCGGTGAATTTTCGCCCCTCCACATCTGCGGAATTTGGTCCCACGGCACGGGCAAATTCAGGAGAGATTTCATGGAAGACGCCATCCGCATCAATTTTCCAGACAAAGCGGACCGGTCGCCTGTCCGGGTTGAACAAAAAGCCGTCGGCTTCCGCGATCAATGGATAAACAGGCTGCGGACCCGACGTTTCGGAAACAGCCACAATTGTTTCTTCGACAGGAACGACGGGCTGCGGCTCATCGTTCTCCTCATCTGCCGGTGTCTCGGGATCGTCTGCGATGATTTCCGGTGTGCTGGCCGACCCGGTATCAATTGGTTCCGCCATGTCTGTTTCAAACGGCGCGGCTTCAGCTATGTCCTCGCTGACCATGTTCAGCACAGAGGGTTTTTGTTCCGCCAATGATTGTGGCAGGGGTTTGAGCACGGCCGATGCGTCGGGCTGCGTCAACTCTGCTGTTGTTGTTTCTTGCTGCTCAGCGGCCCCCTTATCCGTCTCCAGATCGGCTTCTGTATCAAGTTCCAGATCGGAACCGTCGGGAAGAGGGTCGAGGTTGCCAATCGACATTTCGATCGCAAAAAGCAAATGCAAAGGCGGATCGTCACTGATTCTCGCGATCGCTGCCGGCAGGTGACCGAGTGCAGTGCGAATGGGGCGTTTTGCCAGGCGGACAGCGGGCCGTGAGACATTGCCGACAATGCGCGCGCGTTCGGCGGGATCCATCTGCAAACGGTCAAAGGAACTGGTGGCATCAACAATGGCGCCGGTGGCGTCGAGCACGGCTGCATGCGTGTCCGTCTCTTCAAATCCATCAAGAATGCAGGCAGCCCGCTTCTGCAGGGTTTTGACGGGCTCACTATTGTCTACGGCCACCAGCAGCGCCTGATTGCCATCGGACAGAACAATGCATTCCATGGTGGCCGACAGGACAGGGCGGCGAAAACCGCTGCCCGTGCGCATGGCAAAAGTCTGTGTTGTTGCGCTGGCAACATTGCGGATATTGCGCGCAGCCGCTTCAATCTGCCGAAAAGACGTGGCAGAACGATTGAGGCCCTCATCCATGAATTCATAGAGGCCCGCATGGCCAAACAGGCTTGCACCTGCGCCATTGACCCACAATATGTCATCGAGAGTTTCTGAAAGGACAACCACCGCGTCACCAGAAGCAAAGCGATTTCTAACCTTGTCATGAACGGCGATGTCGATGAAAGGGTATTGCCCCGTCGGCATGGCTGATCCTGCGTCCTTGTTACTGGGCTGTCTTGGCTGAACCTGTTTCAGTCATAGCAACCTGAATGCTTCTTTCGAACCGCCCCGGTTCTGCGTCCAAAGGCGAACTACGAAGTTAAGTTAAGAATTTGTTAATACGTTGCAATGGCTGACAGGTCCAGCGCAGGCCATTGAACCCGGGCCCTTTCCTGACAACAGGGTTAATGCTTATGGTGCAGTGCAAAATAAATGTTGCAATGCACAATAAACTCTCCTATATAGGTTGGGAGATCAATCAAACACGTCGGGTTCCTCTCAAGTGAACCCTGCCCAGAAGGAGCATAATTATCATGGCTACCAAGAAATCCGCAACAGACGATGTATTTGGCTTTGCAGCATTCGATCCTTCAACAATGACCGAATCCGCTCGCGAATATACAGAAAAAGGCCTGGCTCAGTCAAAAGAAGCCTATGACAAGCTGAAGACGGCTGCTGAAGATGCAACCAAAACTGTTGAGCAGACACTTGAAACTGTTCAGGCTGGCAGTGTTGAACTCGGCCTCAAGGCCATTGACGCAGTGCGCACAAACGCTGACAGCTCGATTTCACATGTTGAAGCCTTGATGGGCGTAAAGTCTGTCGCCGAACTGATTGAACTGCAGTCCAGCTTCTTCCGCAAGCAGGCTGAAGCTGCTGTCGATCAGGCAAAACAGTTGCAGGACGCTGCCCGCAAGGTTGCTGAAGATGTTTCCAAGCCTGGCAAGGCCGCTTATGAAAAAGCAGCCAAGACAATGAAGGTTGCCTGAACCACTCAGTGGCAGGTAAATGCCTGAAAACAAAAAACCGGATCCTTGGGTCCGGTTTTTTTGTGCTTTGAGCGCAGTCCCCCCTTGCCAAACCCTCTGAGGGAACGTATGTGACCCCTCAGCATTTGAAGCTGTTCTGTGCGGTTGTAGCTCAGTTGGTTAGAGCGCTGGATTGTGGATCCAGAGGTCGGTGGTTCAACCCCACCCAACCGTACCATTCCTGTCATTTGTGCAAATGACCATCCTGTCCAATTTGGTGATGCAAAAACGCAAGCGATAGACGCGATTGCGTCAGCGGGCATTTCCATCTGAATATCTTCCAAAGCAGGATTTCGGTTCATTGAATCCTACTGGAGGGTAAGTTATTGTATTTTAAATATTCTTACCGGAAGACAGTTTCGCATTTTAGCTGAAGTGCTCCAAGCGATCTGAGAATGACTGGCTGGGGAACCGGAAATTAAGATGGCGCAACAAAAGCATGGGGTGAATGCCAGAGCCATTGTGACGGCCATCGTGGCGGTGACAATCACCGCATTTGCTTTCTATCTGCTTCATCATTTTACAATCAATATTTCCCTCGACGAGGTTATCGCTGATATTCGCAATACGAGCGATTATGAGATCCTTCTTGCCATTTCGGCCACAATCATCAGCTTTGTCGCCATAGCCTGCTACGAGATTCTGGCTGTCAGAACAATTGCGCCCGGACGGGTCTCTCTTCCGACGGCCGCTTGGGCGGGCATTGCCGGTTTTGCCATATCGGATGTTGCCGGTTTTCATGTATTGACCGGTGGGGCCCTTCGCTATCGGGTCTATAGCCGCAAGGGGCTGGAAATCGCTCCGATCAGCCAGATCGTTGCTCTGTCCTGGATGTCGCTCTGGCTTGGCATGTTCTTCCTGATCGGATGTGCGCTGGCGTTCTATCCGGGCGGCCTATTGGCAATGCAGTCATTGCCTGAAGATGTGATCAGCGGTATCGGATTTTTTATACTGGCACTATATGCCTTCTATTTTCTCTGGGTCGCCACCGGCAAGCGAACGCTCTCCATGCGCGGTCTGCATCTGCAACTGCCAGGATTGCCCACAAGTGTGATGCAGCTCCTTGCCGGCGTCGTCGATATCGCAGCTTCTGCCGCGACCCTCTATGTTCTGTTGCCGTCCGACATCGCTGGTTCAGCCAGTGGCTATTTCGTGATTTATATATCGGCGGTCATCCTGGGTGCGATCAGCCATTCTCCGGGAGGTCTTGGTGTTTTTGAGGCAACCATCATGGCCGGTCTCGGGGTGACAGGGCGTCCCGATGTCCTCGGCGCCTTGGTCCTTTATCGTGTCATTTACTATTTCCTGCCGCTTGTTCCTGTTGCCCTGACGTTGCTGTTTCTTGAAGTGGCTGCCGGACGTAAAGCCATTGGACAGTCGGTCCGTGACCTGAGCAAGGCTTCTGAACCGTTGATCCCGCCACTGGTGGCCGGCCTGACATTCGTTGGTGGCCTTATCCTGCTGTTTTCCGGATCTTTGCCAGCCGGTGCATTGCGGCATGAATGGATCAGGCTTGTCTTGCCATTGCCATTTGTGGAATCCACCCATCTGCTGGCCAGTCTCGTTGGTGTGGCGCTTCTTGTCATCGCCCATGGTTTGATCAGACGCAGGCAAAGTGCATTCAAACTGGCAATTGCACTGCTGGCAGCGGGCATCGTTTTCGCACTGGCAAAGGGGCTGGATTACGAGGAAGCGTCCATCCTGGCTGTGATCGTCATTCTGCTTGTGCCGTTTCGCTCGGCATTCTATCGCACCTCCGGCGTGTCCCTTTTTGCCGTCACGCCATTCTGGTTTGGCGTCATGGCCATAACGATTGGCGCTGCCGTCTGGCTGGGCTTTTTCGCCTATCGCCATGTTGATTATTCCGACCAGCTGTGGTGGGCCTTTTCATGGAAGGGAGACGCACCGCGCTTTCTGCGTGCCAGTGTCGCGATTGTTGCCGCACTTTTTGCCCTCGGTCTTTTCATGATCTTGAACAGGCGAAAACTGCCCATTGTCCCAAGCACCTATGTTCCTGACAGTGTGCGCCGTCTGGTCGAACAATCGCCCATATCCGATGCAACGCTCGCGCTCCTGGGCGATAAGCATTTTCTGGTTTCCGAAGATGAAAGCGCCTTCCTGATGTACGGGGTGAGCGGTGGCAGCTACATCGCCAAGGGTGATCCCGTCGGTGATCCAAAACAGGCTGCGGTGCTGGCCTGGCGGTTCCGTGAAATGGCCGATCAGGGCGGCTATAGGGCGGCGTTCTATTCCGTCGGTGCGGAAAACCTGTCGCTTTACCTGGATATGGGGTTGTCGGTGTTGAAAATTGGCGAAATTGCCCGCGTTGCCCTGCCGGATTTCACCTTGGAAACGCGGCAACACAAGAATCTGCGTTACGCCCGTCGCCGCGCCCCCAGAGACGGGCTGGAATTTTCCATTCTTGCAAAGGACGAGGTGCCCCCATTCCTGTCCGAACTCAAGGAGGTCTCGGACGCCTGGCTGACGATCAAGTCGGGATCCGAAAAGCAGTTTGCACTGGGCAATTTTCGGGAAGACTATCTGATCAATTTTGATTTTGCGATTGTGCGTCACGAAGGAAAAATCGTCGCCTTCGCCAATATTCTCGCCTCCGGTCAGCATGAGGAAATGTCCATAGACCTGATGCGATATCGGCCAAATATCTCAGCGGTTCTGATGGATTTCCTGTTTGCCGAACTGCTGCTGTATGCACAGGACCAGGGCTACAGATGGTTCAATCTGGGGGCTGCACCTCTCGCCGGCCTGTCGGACCAGCGGCTTGCGACCTCATGGAATCACATAGGCACGATGATCTACCAGCGGGGCGAAGATTTCTATCATTTTGAAGGGCTGCGCGCCTTCAAGGAGAAGTTCGATCCGGTCTGGTCACCGCATTATCTTGCCTGCACGGGAGGGTTTGCCCTGCCAAAGGTGCTCTTTGATATAACCGCATTGATTTCCGGTGGTCCCATGAAGGTGATCAAACGTTGAAATTGATCCTGACAGCGCTTTTACTGTTTTTTGGCATTGGAAGGGTTGCCGTTGATGCGCCCTTTTCGGATTTGCCGCTGCATCTGACCGAGCCAAAAGGAAATGTCAGAGGCATTGTGGTCTTGTGGTCGGGGGACGGCGGCTGGAGCCGCACGCTTCAAAGCTTTGCCGATGCGCTTGCCGAAAGGGGCTACGGTGTCGTCGGCATCAATTCGCTGCGTTACTTCTGGTATGAGCAGGCGCCTGAGACCATGGCCCGTGATACCGATCTGATCGTCGCCCATTTTACCGACCATTGGCACAGTGATCGGGTCATACTGAGCGGTTATTCCTTTGGTGCCGATACATTGCCCCTGGCCTGGCCTTTGATGAACGAGCAAACCCGTGCCCAGACGGTTCTGCTTGCCCTGTTGAGCCCGTTCCAGCGCACCGAATTCAAGATAACCTTTCTCGGAATGCTGGGCATTGTGCATGGTGACCACGATGTTGGCGCTGCCATTGACGCTCTGCCCGCCAGTCATGTGCTGTGCCTGACCGGTCAGGGGGAAAGCGATATGGCTTGCCGCCAAACGACACCCTACCGGGTCGTGACCGTTCCAGGCGGCCATCGCTATGATGGCAATGCAGCGCTGATCGCCGAAACATTGGACCAGGCCGCTGATCAGAACAGGCTGCCCTGATCCTTGCTGGCACCGGATTTTTTTCTGTCCGGCTTTTGTGGCGCAGTGGCGGCTTGGCGGGGAGCAGGTGTGCCGCCCGTAACCAGAGCATTGACACGTCCATCGATGAATTCGATGGACACGCCATCGCCGGAAGACACCGCATCAGCGCTGACAATGGTCGCATCGTCAGCACCACGCACCACGGCATAGCCGCGGCTCAGCACATTGCGATAGGACATTGAGTTCATCAGTCTGCCCGCTTCCAGCAATTGACGCCGCCGCCGCTCGATATGCAGCGCCATCACTTCATCCGAGCGTCTGGCCAGCCCTTGCAAACGTTCCCTGCTGCGCGCCAGCCTGTCCAGGGCAGGGCGCAAGGTCAGCCGTGCCGAAGCATTCGAGACCCGCGCTGCCAGATGGTCATGTCGGCGCTCGATCTGCCGTTCGCCCCGGGTGGCCAGTGCGCTGACCTGCTGTGCCTTTTCCATCACCTGGCGATGCAGCGTGGCCGGCGTCAGCCGGGCTGCGCGGCGCTCGTATTGCTGTCGTTTGTCTGCCGTATTGAGCTGCAGTGCCCGTCCCAGAGCGCTGGCGCCTTCGTCAAACCGTCTGCGCGGCAGCGCCAGCAGCATGTCAATCGATGGCAATGCACGCGCCAGTGCCCGCACATCCTGACGATCCGTATCCAGGGCGCGCGAAATGCTGCCGGAAAGCCGTGCCGCCAGAGCCGCAACAGATGCCTGCAACTCGGCCTTGACCGGCACCGCCATTTCGGCGGCGCCCGTGGGTGTCGGTGCGCGCACATCGGCTGCATGATCTATCAGGGTCCAGTCGGTTTCATGGCCAACGGCGGAGATCAGAGGGATTTGTGAGTCAGCTGCAGCCCGTACTACGGCCTCGTCGTTAAAGCCCCACAGGTCTTCAAGGCTGCCGCCGCCCCGTGCGACAATCAGCACATCCGGCCGGGCCACAGGCCCTCCCGGTTGCAGCGCGTTGAAGCCGCGGATGGCGGCGGCCACCTCATCGCCGCTGCTCTCGCCCTGTACGCGCACCGGCCAGACAATCACGTGAACCGGAAAACGGTCATTGATCCTGTGCAATATATCGCGGATCACCGCTCCGGTCGGTGATGTAACCACACCGATCACCCGCGGCATATAGGGCAGAAGCTGTTTGCGGGCCTCATCAAACAGGCCTTCGCCAGCCAGTTTCTTGCGTCGTTCTTCCAGCAGAACCATCAAGGCGCCGGCACCGGCGGGTTCAAGGGACTCAATGACAATCTGATATTTGGACCCACCGGGAAAGGTTGTCACCTTGCCGGTGGCGATCATTTCCATGCCTTCTTCAGGCTTGAATTTCAGCTTGGAAAAGACACCACGCCAGACGACCGCTTCAATGCGCGCCCGGTCGTCTTTCATCGAAAAATAGGCATGCCCGGAGGAATGCGGCCCCCGATATCCGGATATTTCGCCGCGAATGCGCACATGCCCGAAAACATCTTCCATCGTGCGCTTGATCGAGCCGGATATCTCGCTGACCGAATATTCGGCAATATTGCTGTGCGAATCGGCCTTGGGTGTTGAATCGTCCATGGTTCCATAGCGCCCGGATCAGACCCGTGGGTCAAGACCGGGCCCTGATTTTTGGTATTACCAACTGGAAAACATCAATCCGTTGCGTTGTCGGTTTTGCTGCAGCCGGTGGGGGGACATGGCATCATGGGTCCCATCACTGGCCGTCATATTGTCCAGACTGGCGGCAATGTGGTCGCTGATCGCATCCATCAGGACCGTGCTGACACCGGCACGGCGAATTAGGCCGATCTCTGCGGGAGGCAGCGACGGAAACCCGTCGGCGGCGCTGAGGATTCGCATGCCTGGACGCAGCGCCGATTCAGGCAGCAGCGATACCGCAAGACCAGCCAACACGGCGGAAGCCACCACGGTGGACGACCAACTGGTAAACAGAATCGAATAGTCGCGTCCCACCGATTCAAGGGCAGCGCAACCGAGGTGGCGCCAATCGCAATCGCGCCGACCGACCGCCAGTGGAACCGGTGTTTCCGTGTGAACCGAATGGGCCATCGACGTCACCCACAAAAGTGGTTCCGACCGCACCATGATGGAGTTTCTCACCTTCGGATTGTGCGTAACCAGCGCCACATCCAATTCATTGCGGTTGAGTCTTTCGCACAGATCCTTCGATGGTTCACAGGCAATTGTCAGTTCCACATTCGGATTGGACTTGGCAAAGCGGGCAATGATATCGGGCATGTATCTGTCGGCGTAATCATCCGGTGTTCCAAGCCGGATCGTTCCGGCCAGTGCCTCATCATCAAAGGCGGCCAAAGTTTCATTGTTCAGCCGCACCAGCTTTCGGGCAAAGGTCAGCAAACGTTCGCCGTCTTCGGTCAACCGGTTCATACGCCCGGCCTTTTCAAACAGGGCCTTGCCGACGCGTTCTTCCAGCCGCCGCATCTGCATGGAGACGGCCGATTGTGTTTTGTTCACCTCATCGGCGGCACGGGTGAAACTGCCCATGTCGATGATGGCGATAAATGTTCTGAGCTGGTCGATATCAAGGGGCGCAGCCATGGCTTTTCCATCAATAATTGTGATTGCTTTCATATGAAACATTCACTGGATTAATTAGTTGAGTTTTGAAAAGACTGCAAGTGCCGGTCACCACATGGTGCGGCAGGGTGTGTTTTCCGGAAAATTTCAATGTGCAACGCGACGGGGAAACGCGCCCAAATCATGGAGACCTGTTTGATTCCCAGCAATGGCAGGTTCGGAAAGGAGAGATATTATGACCAGTCTGCACAAGAGTCTCGAAACCCTGGCCACGGGCAAACGCAAAACAAATTGGGGCGCATTCTGGTCTGTGATTGTTTCCCTGCGCAGGCGTTACAACAATCGGCGCGATCTCCACAGGCTGCACGAATTCAATGATCATCAACTCGCTGATATCGGGCTGACCAGAGACGACCTTCGATATGCCATGCGGGGTGGTCCGTTTGACGACCATTCCCTCGATCTTAACCGCGCCGTATTGCGGCGGCGTTCGCGGCTCGACATGTTGTAGGTTAGAGCGCTTCATGATCAAATGGAAACATTTGATGGCGGAAAGCCGGTTCACTCGGCAAGACGCGTCGCGCAGCGCGATGTGGTGCATCGGGCAAGCGGCGCAACGTAGCCGATGGGCCGGCTTTCCCCACCCATTGAAGAAAGGGTGTTATTTCAATCCGGAGCAAGAGAGGGCCGATCGATTTTGCCCGCTGCTCGCGTTGACTTGCGCTTATGGTGGGAAGCACCACCGCGCGCAAGTCGCCTAATCAGCAACCAAAATCGATTCGGTCAAATGATTCCATTTGATCACGAAGCGCTCTTGTGCCCGACGGCTGATAAACAGTCGTCGGGTTTGCCACAGCGGCGCTTCAACAGTTCAGCGTTGTTTGTTCATACCCTTGAGATAGCTGTCGAAAATGCTGTCGACATTTTTCTGGTAGTCCTTCTGCACCTTGGTGCCGGCCTCGAACATGTCGCCAAAAATATTGTCCAGGGGATTTGCCTGCTTTTCGGGTTCAGGCGCTGCTGTCTGGCCCATGCCCGCCATGCCACCCTTCATCATGTTGCCAATCATGTCGGCAAAGGGATTGTCCGATGCTTTGCCATCCTTGCCGACGCCGCCGCCAAACATGGTTTCCATCATCTGGCCGAGCGGGTTTTCGGGCGCATTGGCGGCCGCCTGTTTTTGCCCGGCGCCCGCCTGGCCCATCATTTGCCCGAGCATATCGGCAAAGACATTGCCAGAGGCACCGCTGGATTTTGATCCGCCTGTCGCCTGGTTCGCAAGCCCGCCCATGATGGTGCTGGCAATCACCGGGAGCAATTGCTTGAGAATATTCTGGCCAATGCCGGTGGCCTGTTCAGCCTGTTGCGCCACGGCCCGGCTGACCTCCTTTGAGCCAAAAAGGTGGCCCAATATTCCGTTGCCCTCGGCAACGCCCTGCGGGGAAAAGGCCTGGCTCACATTGTTGAAATAGTCTGCATGATTGCCATTGGCCAGGGCCTGCATGAAATTGCCGATATCCTGGGGATTGGTGGCATTGCGCTTCAATCCGGTGGAAAAGGCCGGCATCAGCGCCTCCATGGCCTGGGAGATCTGGTCTTCCTTCAGTCCGAACTGTTTTGCCATGGCCCGCGCTGCTTCGCCATTTTGCGCCTGCATCATCATTTCTAAAAGCGGCTGCATTGTCTGATCCTCGTTGGAACTGTCGGTTTGCGGACGGTCAGTTTGCGGACGGTCGGGCCACCCGCAATCGCTTATCAGTGCCTATAGGACCAGATTTGCCGCCGTCAGGCAATCACAATGGTCAATAGGCATAATCCTTGAAGACCTGATCCACGGAACCTTTCCACGGCCCATGATAGAGATCCAGCAATTCGCCAGCTGCCGTCTTGCCGCGGGCGACCGTTTCTTCAAGCGGTGCGAGGAAATGCGCCTCGTCATTGCCGTCTTCATTGAGTTGCTGGCGCGCCTGCAGTCCGGCGCGCGAAATGGCCAGAACTTCGCGGGAAATCTTGTGCAGGCTTTTACCGGCAATCTCCGCATCGAGACCAAGAGAGGGTACGCTATCGCGCAATTCCTGAACCTGCTCGACGCTCCAGCCGCGGGTCAACTCTTCGGCTGCGTCCAGCGCGGCATCATCATAAAGCAGGCCGACCCAAAGTGCGGGCAGGGCGCAAATGCGCCTCCATGGCCCGCCGTCGGCACCGCGCATTTCCAGAAACTGCTTGAGACGAACCTCTGGAAACAGCGTTGAAAGATGATTGGTCCAGTCTCCCATGGTGGGCAGACCGTCGGGCAGCTCATTGCGCAGCGCACCATCCATGAATTGCCTGAAGGTGACATGGGTGCAATCGTGATAATGGCCTTCACGCAGGACAAAATACATCGGCACATCCAACGCCCATTCGACGTAATCGGCAAACCCGTAGTCCTCGGAAAAGACAAAGGGCAAGATACCGGCGCGCCTGTTGTCGGTATCGCGCCAGATGTCCGATCTCCAGGACAATAATCCGTTGGGCTTTCCTTCGGTGAAGGGCGAGAGGGCAAAAAGCGCTGTCGCCAAGGGCTGCAAACGCATCGATACCTGCATTTTGCGGCGCATGTCACGCTCGGACTCAAAGTCGAGATTCACCTGAATGGTACAGGTCCGATACATCATGTCGAGACCCTGGCTGCCCACCTTGGGCATGTAATTGGTCATGATGTCGTAGCGGGATTTGGGCATGCGGGGTGTTTGAGCCCTGGTCCAGGTGGGGCTGCCACCCAGTCCCAGAAACCCGATACCTAGCGGCTCGGCAATTTCGCGAAGCTGCGCCAGATGGGCATTTGATTCGCGGCAGGTCTGGTGAATATTGACCAGCGGCGCACCCGACAGCTCGAACTGGCCGCCCGGTTCCAGTGAAATGGCGCCCATTCCGGTTGGTTCCACCAGTCCGATGATATTGCCTTCGTCGAGGATCGGCTCCCAGCCAAGCAGGTCACGCATGCCCTCAAGCAAAGCTGAGATGGATCGTTCTCCCCGATAGGGAACGGGAGAATTGTCATTGAGAAAGAACGCGAATTTTTCGTGTTCGGTTCCTATGCGAAAATCCTGCTTCGGCTTGCAGCCTTTGGCAAGATAGGAAACCAGCTCGTCTTTTGAACTGATGGGTGTCTGATCGATCGTATCGCGGGCCATGGGCTAAATTCTCAAACTGCAGCCATTGGGAAAGCCACCGCAAGGCGACCGGTAAACTGGTTTAGGTGCTTGAACTGCTTTGCGGCGCTGTGCAAGCAAAAATCGTTGATCGCAGCGTTCAGTAAAAGTTGATGTGGGAAATCCATCGTCACCAATCCCCTATTGTCGCCTGCAAAACCGCCATCGCGGCAACCGCTGCCGTATCGGCGCGCAAAATTCGCGGCCCCAGTGGAATCGCAGTGACGAAACTGCACGACTGCAGCAAATGGCGCTCCTCGTCTGAAAATCCACCCTCTGGTCCGATCAGCAGGGCAAGTTGGCTTTCGCTTACGGCTTGCAGCGTCGAAAGCGGATTATGCGTCTTTGCCATTTCATCACAATAGATGATGCGTCGTTGCGGATCCCAGTTTTCCAGAAGCCTGGCCAGTTTGACCGGTTCGTGACAGATGGGTATTGACAGGATCCCGCATTGTTCTGCAGCTTCAATGGCGTTGCGTTCAAGCCGGTGGGCATTGATTCTATGTGCCTGCGTATGGTGGGTGAGCACCGGCTGAATAACGCCTGCGCCCATTTCGACGGCCTTTTGCACGGTATAGTCAAGCCGTGCCTGTTTCAGCGGCGCAAAAAGATATTGCAGATCACAGGGATCGGGCTGAACCCGGACCAGATCTTGCACGAGAAGTACGAGTTTTTTCTTGCTTTCATAATGAATTTTTGCGGCCCATTCACCGTGCCGTCCATTGAACAAAAGCACGTTGTCGCCTTCGCCCATGCGCAGGACATGGGAAAGATAGTTGAACTGATCCTTGTCAGCCGGGACCCTTGCACCCTCTTGCAGATCATCTTCGACGAAGAGCCGCTGAATTTTGAAATTTGCTCGCATCAGGATTGTGTGCCCCACATCTGCCAGAAACTCAAGCCTCTGCACTACCGCTTGCCAGACCGGCAAATTGTCCGATGGCCGATTAGCCCGTCCGTCGTGCGAAAACGGAAAACAGCCCGGCGCCCATCAGCAACACGGCACCCGTACGGGTGGCCCTTCGCAGCACCGAAGGACGCCGGATGATGTGCCGCGCACGGCTGGCAAGCAAGGCATAGGCCCAGGCATTGGCAACGCCCAGAATGACGAAAAGCAGCACAAAAATGGCCGCCTGTGGCGCGAAAGCCCTGTCGGGCGAAATGAATTGCGGTACGAAGGCAACGAAAAAGATGATGCCTTTGGGATTGAGCAGGGTCACCAGAAATGAATCGCGGAATATCGACCAGCGATGGTGCACTGGCGCCAATTGTTCGAGATGCGGCACGCTGACCGGCGTTTTCCACATCTTGATGCCGATATAGATGAGATAGCCAGCGCCTGCCCATTTGACGATGGCAAAGATCGTCGCGGAGGCTGCCAGAATGGTTCCAACGCCAATAATCGACAGCGAGGCTGCGGCAAGGTCGCCCAGCGCAACGCCCAGAACACTGGCCAGCGCCACCCGTTTACCATGGGAAAGTGCCTGGCTGATCACCATGATGATGGTCGGTCCCGGTATGATCAGCAGGACAAAGCTGGCAATGGCAAATGTCAGCAGGGTTTCTATGGAGACGGGCATGATGAAGGCCTTTGGGGTGGATGTGCGTGGATTGGATAAATTTCTTTGGCATGTGTCTATTTTGAGACCGCCGGTCCTTGATCCCGGATTGATCCATGCGACCTTTGACGAAGATCGGACACCCGTTCCCAGTCATTGGCCTGTTCTGCCTCTCGAAGCGTTTGCGCAACAAATTCCATATGACGGGAAGCGGCCTTTTGGGCCGGCTCCACCCTGCCGCTGATGATGGCATCATGGATTGCCACGTGCTGCGCCAGCAGATGGTCTCGTGATCCGGAATATTGGTAGACAAGCGCCCGGTTGAAAAACACACCGTCGCTTAACAGACGGTAACAGGATCTGAGCGTGTGCAGAAGAATGATATTGTGGGCTGCCTCGCCAATGGCATTGTGAAATGCCACATCGAGCGCCGCTTCCCCATCAAAATCGTCCTTGCCATGGGCTTCCTTCATGCCGTCGACAATCAGGCTCAGACGGTTTTTATCGACAGAGGTTGCGCGTTGGGCCGCCAATCCGGCCGTTGTTGCCTCTATTTCCCGTCTGTATTCCAGATAATCATGGGTAGCGCGCCGGTGGCGGGAGATCAGATTCAACACCGGCTGGCTGAATACCTCACCGATCAGGTCGGCAACGAAGGTGCCGCCCCCATGGCGACTGATGAGCAAACCGCGATTTTCAAGAACCTTCAGTGCTTCGCGCACGATCGGGCGTGACACATCAAACGTGCGCGACAGTTCCCTTTCTCCGGGCAACTGATCGCCGGACCTCAAGATCCCCTCCAGGATGAGCAATTCGACCTGCTGGACAATGGCGTCAGCTGTACGTGCGTGCTCGATCCTTGAAAAAACATCACTGGTCATTTGTATCAGCCGTTCTCACAATAGCGGTCCTGTCCGGGTTTCTCGTGCTTGCGTGTTTCGACCACCTGCATTGCCAAATGCTAACAAGCGTCTGTCAAATTGGTCAACAATTTTGTCCACTTTCAAGGCTGTGCAGAGGACCATGGCCCATTGCCGGTGGGCTGTTTTGGTGCATCATCAGGGCAAATTACCGCACCAGCTTTGTCTGAATGCCATTATGCGGCATAAGTAACGCAGCATTAAGCGAGGAATGCAGATGGTGAGTGGCAGTTTTGGATTTCCGATCGCCAAGGATCGGCCGATGGCTTTGGGAGAAGTCCATGCCCGGCCCTATCCTCTGATCGAATCACCCCGCATCATCGTCCAGCTTGCCTTCATGACGGACGGTGGCGCAGCAGTGGACAATGCGGTGCTGGCCGCTCTGAGCCGGGCGCGCGGTGTCGCGGCGCCGCAGCCTGATGCGCGCCATTATGTGATGAGTTGGGGCACCGGCACCTTGCGCTGGGAGCGGCACACGGAATTTTCGACCTATTTTTATGAGGGGCCGGTTCCCGCGCACTATGGCGGAGAGATAACCGATCATCCGTTTGGAGACGGCTTCAGCCCGCCCGGCAGCCTGATTTCCGGTGTGCGGCTGGAAGTGCGAAAGTGGACAGCCGAAGCGGAGCTTTCACTGGCCTCCTTTGATCCCGCCAGCCTGTGTTTTTCCGAGGTTGAAAACGGTGCAGCGGCTGTCATCACCGATTTCCGGCAGGACAAGGATGGCCTGACCCGGATATTGGTTCTGGACAAGGGGCTTGCACCCGCCAGGGTTGGGGCGCTGGCGCAACGGCTGATCGAGATTGAGACCTATCGCACTCTGGCCATGCTTGGCCTGCCATTGGCCTATTCGCTCTCGCCGCAGATGCGGCGGATCGAAGATGAACTGACCATCATTACACAACGCATGCGTCAGGAGGCCAAGGCCGGTAGTGATGAGATGCTGGGAGAAATCACGGCGCTGGCGGCAGAACTTGAAGCCAGCGCTGCCGCCAGCCTCTATCGCTTCGGTGCCAGCCGCGCCTATGACGGCATCGTTCAGGAACGCATTGCAACGCTGAGCGAGGTGGCCGTTTCGGGCTATGATACCTGGGGCGCATTTCTGCAGCGCCGTCTTGCGCCTGCCATGCGTACCTGCCGTTCCATTGAAGAGCGGCAGGCGGGCCTGTCGCGAAAACTGTCGCGTGCCACGGCGCTTCTGCGCAGCTGGGTTGACCTGCAGCTGGCAAAACAGAACAGCGAATTGCTGTTTTCCATGAACCGCCGGGCAAAGCTGCAATTGCGCCTGCAGCAGACGGTCGAAGGGCTTTCCGTCGCCGCTGTCTCCTATTATGTGGTCGGTCTCTTCGGCTATATCGCCAAGGCGGTGGAAAGTGCCGGCCTGCCCATCCATTCAGGCCTGCTGACCGGCATGTCCGTGCCCATTATCATTTTTGTCATCTGGCGGATCGTGCGCGGCATCCGCAAGAAACACGGTGATGAAAGCGGCGGGGCAACGGGGCAATCCTGATCTATTTTTCCCAATAGGGGCGGGGGCCGAACAGTTCCGACATATAGTCGACAAACACCCGCACCTTGGTCGGCAAAAACCGTCTGCTGGCATAGACGGCATGCACAGCGACATTGCGCGATCCCCGATAGGCCGGCAGCACCGGAACAAGCCGTCCGGATTCAAGCTCTTCGGAGATGTCCCAGGTCGAGCGCAGGGCAATGCCCAGTCCGGCAATGACGCATTCACGAATGACTTCACTGGAATTGGTGGCGAGCGGTCCAGCGGGCCGGTAGAGCAAGGGCCCGTCAGGGCCTTCCAGTTTCCATGGGTCATTGTTGTGCGGCGGCAGGCAGACATGATGGTCGAGATCGTCAATGCTCTGCGGCATGCTGTGGGCCTCAATATAGCCGGGCGTTGCACACAGGATTCGCCGCACCGGCGCCAGCGTGCGGGCGACAAGGCTGGAATCGGACAATTCGCCAATGCGGATGGCCACATCAAAACCATCCGCGACAATGTCGACGAACCTGTCGGACAGCACCAGATTGACCGACAGGTCAGGATTGGCGCCCATGAAGGCTTTCAGATGGGGTGCAATATGCATGCGACCGAAGGAGGTCGGCGCGGAAATTTTCAACAGGCCGCGTGCCTGCTGGGAGCGTCTTGTAACAAATGCTTCGGCTTCCTCGATCCCCGCCAACACAGCGACAATGCGCTCATGATAACCCTGGCCTGCCTCGGTCAGGGATATCTGCCGGGTGGTGCGCTGGATAAGGCGTGTTCCAATGCGTTCTTCCAGTCGCCGCAGTCTCTTTGAAACAACGGCCGGCGACAGGCCCAGCTCCCGCCCGGCCGCCGACAGGCTGCCGCAGGCAACCACTCTGGCAAAGATCTCAAGGTCATCAAATTTGTTCATGCATCCAACTCCCCTGAAACCTGCTATCTTCTGTGCTGACCTGCCTCTTTTGCAAGATGTATGGTCCGTTAAGGCAGCAACATGCAACGGTAAATCGGCAGAGAGATATTGACTGGTAAAATATATTGACCAATTATAAGCCGATATGTGAACGGAGTGCCGGATGACATCGCCCAAAATGCCAGAACCCTATGCCGAGGTTCTCGAAAGACGCGAGCAGATCGTTGCCGATCTCCGGGACATCGTTTCGGGTGAGGGTGTTGTCGATGCCACCAACGAAATGCGGGCCTTTGAAACCGATGGTCTGACAGCCTATCGGCAATTGCCGCTCGTTGTAGTGCTGCCGCAAACCGTTGAGCAGGTATCTTCCATTCTGCGCTATTGCCACGAAAACAAGATCAGGGTTGTCCCGCGCGGATCGGGCACCTCCCTTTCCGGCGGCGCATTGCCGCTGGAAGATGCGGTTTTGCTGGTGATGTCGCGGTTCAATCGGGTGCTGGATATCGACTACCCCAACCGGGTTGCCGTGGTGCAGCCCGGTGTGACCAATCTCGGCATCACCAATGCGGTGGCGGGCAATGGTTTTTATTACGCGCCCGACCCGTCATCGCAAATTGCCTGTTCCATTGGTGGCAATGTTGCGGAAAATGCCGGCGGCGTGCATTGCCTGAAATACGGACTGACGACAAACAATGTGCTCGGTGTGCAAATGGTGCTGATCACCGGAGAGGTCATTCGTCTTGGCGGACGCCATCTCGACAGCACCGGCTACGACCTTCTGGGTTTGATCACCGGCTCAGAGGGCCTTTTGGCCGTGGTGACCGAAGTCACGGTCCGTATCCTGCAAAAACCCGAGACTGCACGGGCAATTCTCATTGGTTTTGCCTCCAGTGAAGAAGCCGGTCAATGCGTCGCCGATGTCATTGGCGCCGGAATCATCCCCGGCGGTATTGAAATGATGGACCGACTGGCCATTCAGGCGGCGGAGGATTTTGTCCATGCCGGCTATCCGCTCGGCGTGGAGGCCCTGCTGATCGTCGAACTGGATGGGCCGGAGGCCGAGGTGGCGTTTCTGATCAGCCGGGTGGTGGAGATTGCCAATCACAACGGTGCGACCATGTCGCGCATATCGACAAGCGAAGAAGAGCGGCAAACCTTCTGGGCCGGTCGCAAGGCGGCTTTCCCGGCCATTGGGCGCATTTCGCCGGATTATTATTGCATGGACGGGACAATTCCCAGAAAGGCCCTGCCGAAAGTGCTGGCCGGCATGCGTGCCATGTCTGAAAAATATGGCCTGGCCGTTGCCAATGTCTTCCATGCGGGGGACGGCAATCTGCACCCGCTCATCCTTTATGACGCCAACAAGCCTGGAGAATTGCAAAAGGCTGAGGATTTTGGCAGTGACATTTTGCGGCTCTGCGTGGAGGTCGGCGGTGTTTTGACTGGTGAGCACGGCGTGGGCGTTGAAAAACGCGATCTCATGCCTGCCATGTTCAGCAAGGATGACCTGGATCAGCAGATACGGGTGAAATGCGCCTTTGACGATCTGCATCTGCTCAATCCGGGCAAAGTCTTTCCCGAGCTACGCAATTGCGCCGAAATGGGCCGTATGCATATCTCGCGCGGTCAATTGCCGTTTCCCGACATTCCGCGATTTTAGGTGACTGCAATTCATGGCTGACAACACACAAAACCCGGCGCTCCACCCCCGCGATGAAAAGGATGTCCTGGACGCCGTGCAATGGGCGATTTCGGAACGCACGCCCATTGAGGTGCGTGGCCACGGCTCGAAGCAGTCCATTGGGCGCCCCATGCAGGTGGCCCATTGTCTTGATCTTTCTGGCCTTACGGGCGTGACACTCTATGAGCCGGAGGAACTGGTCCTGACCGCAAAGGCGGGAACCGCTCTGGACGAGATCGAGGCCTTGCTGGCGAAGAACAATCAGGAACTGCAGTTCGAGCCGATGGATTATCGCCCATTGCTGGGCCTGAACAGCGCCGGACGGGGCACCATTGGCGGCGTGCTGGCGACAAACCTGTCGGGACCCCGGCGTCTCAAGGCAGGCGCTGCCCGTGATCATGTGCTGGGCATACGCGCGGTTACCGGACGCGGCGATCTCATCAAGTCCGGCGGCCGGGTGGTCAAGAATGTAACCGGATATGATCTTTCCAGAGGCCTGTCCGGCTCCTGGGGCACGCTTGCAGCCTTTACCGAACTGACCTTCAAGGTCATGCCGCGGGCTGAAACGCAGGAAACACTCGTTGTCAGCAATCTCGACGACGCCCAGGCCGGCGATGTCATGGCGCGGGCCATGGGCTCAAACGCCGAGGTCTCTTCAGCGGCGCATCTGCCCGAAAGCGTCGCTGCGAAGTTTCTGGACGGCGGGCTTCCCGAAGGCGCAGCGACCGTCCTGCGGGTTGAGGGGTTTGCGCCTTCCGTTGATTACCGGCTTGGCAAATTGATCGAAGCTTTCAGCCCCATGGGTGAATGCCATCGTCTGGATGCGCAATCCACCCAGGTGCTGTGGCAGGAAATCCGCGATGTCAAACCGTTCAGTGATGATACGGAGCGTGTCATATGGCGGGTATCCGTTGCGCCCGGTGACGGGCACAAATTGGTGGCATCCCTGCGTTTGCATGCCGGCATTGATGCCTATTATGACTGGCAGGGTGGGCTTGTCTGGTTGCGTATGGAGGCTGATGGCGAAGCGGATCTGGTGCGTGCGTCAATCAGGACGCTGGGCAGCGGCCATGCGACGATGATCCGTGCCAGCGGCAGCATGCGCAATGAATACCCCGTATTCGAGCCGCAAGAGGCGCCGCTTGCAGCGCTGACCCGCCGCCTCAAACAGCAATTTGATCCGGAATTTATCCTCAATCCAGGGCGCATGGGCATCGAGTTGTGATAAATTAGCGCAACGCCCACACCCAATTCAAGAACGAGGGAGAGAAAATCTGATGAGCGAACAGCAGCCTGAAAGCCGACAACCGCAAAACCGGCACCCCCAAAACCAGGGCAATGATTCACAAAGCCTGATCGAGCCCGGCCAGAAGAATGCACAACTGGTTTACATTCTCTATCTTGTCAGCATGGCCATCGGCATCACGGTGCTCATCGGTCTGGTGTTTGCCTATGTGAACCGCGGCAAGTCCGAAGACTGGATCGATAGCCATTACACCTATGCGATCCGCACCTTCTGGATTGGCATTGTCTATTCCATCATATGTCTGGTCCTGGCCTTTGTCGGCATAGGCTTCCTGCTGATGATCGCCGTTGCCGTCTGGTTCATTATCCGCTGTATCAAGGGCCTGCAGATCGTCGGCCGCAATGAGCCCATCGCCGATCCGCTTACCTGGCTCGTTTGAACCGACACCATCAAGGACGCATTCCATGCAGACACATTTCTCGGCCGCTCAGCTTGCCGATTCAGGCGTTGCCGAAGCCGAAAAGATATTGCGCAAATGCGTCCATTGCGGATTTTGCACGGCCACCTGCCCGACCTATGTGACGCTGGGCAATGAGCTCGACAGCCCGCGTGGCCGGATCTATCTGATCAAGGACATGCTGGAAAATGACCGTCCGGCCGATGAGCAGATTGTCAAACATGTGGATCGCTGCCTGTCCTGTCTGGCCTGCATGACCACATGCCCTTCGGGTGTTCACTACATGCATCTGGTGGACCACGCCCGGGCGCACATCGAAAAGACCTATAAAAGACCGGTGCTCAACCGTTTGAATCGTGCCATGCTGGCCTGGGTCCTGCCTTTTCCCGAGCGCTTTCGCCTGGCTCTCAATCTGGCCCGGTTTGCCCGTCCTTTTGCAGGATTGTTCAAAAGAATGCCCGGTTTGCAGCCGGTCGGAGCGATGCTGGATTTGGCGCCCGACAGGATTGCACCGCGAGAAATGCAGGTTGAAAAAGGCACCTACACGGCTGCGGGCAAGACGGCCGGACGTGTGGCCATCCTTGCAGGCTGCGCGCAATCGGTTCTTGAACCCGACACCAATGCTGCTGCCATTCGTTTGTTCAATCGTCTGAATGTGGAGGTGGTTGTCCCGGCTGGCGAAGGATGCTGTGGTTCGCTGGTCCATCATATGGGCCGCGAGGAGCAGGCCCTGGCATCTGCGCGCCGCAATGTCGATGTGTGGATGCGCGAAGTGGGCAATGGTGGTCTCGATGCCATTATCATCACGGCCTCCGGCTGTGGAACGACGATCAAGGATTACGGCTATATGCTGCGTGATGATCCGCTTTACGCCGAGAAAGCCGCTACAGTTTCGGCTTTGGCAAAGGATGTCACTGAATATCTGGCAACGCTTGAAATGCCCGCACCCGTTATTGAAACCGGCCTGAGCGTTGCCTACCACTCAGCCTGTTCCCTGCAGCATGGGCAAAAAATCACCCGTCAGCCGAAAGACCTGTTGAAGGCGGCGGGCTTCGATGTGCGCGAACCGGCTGAAGGCCATTTGTGCTGTGGCTCGGCCGGAACCTACAACATCATGCAGTCGGAGATTGCGCTCAGCCTGCGCGACCGCAAGGTCGGTAATATCGAAGCAACCGGCGCCGATCTGGTCGCCGCCGGCAATGTCGGCTGCCTCACCCAGATCGCCCAGGGCAGCGGCCTGCCGGTGGTCCACACCGTCAAACTGCTCGACTGGGCCTATGGCGGTCCAAAGCCAGAAGAGTTGCGAGGCATTTCCGAAAAAGTGTGAAAGGTCTCTATGCAGATAGCGCGTCAGGCCGCAATCGTCCGTACTCTCTGGACGATATCGTCCAGCAACACCTCGTCCGAAGCCGACCGGACATCGCTGCGCGAACGCACCAGGCAGGCCTCCGACTGCAGGATGATGCCGTCGGAGAGAATCTTCAGGTGATTGGCCAGCAGGGTCGAGCCTGTGGAGGTGATATCCACGATGATATCGGCCTGTCCGGAAGCCGGGGCACCCTCGGTTGCGCCCAGACTCTCGACGATGCGATAGACCTGAATGCCGTGCTGGGCGGAGAAAAACTGCTGGGTCAGCCGCCAGTACTTGGTGGCAATGCGCAGGCGGCGTCCGTGACGGGCGCGAAAATCCGCTGCCACGTCGCCGAGATCGGCCATGGTATCAACATCAAGCCAGACGTCCGGAACCGCCACAACCACATCGGCATGACCAAAGCCGAGGCGGGCGCAAAACGTCACGCGTTCATCTGCGGCACTGAGGTCTTCACGCACCAGATCTTCGCCGGTGACCCCCATATCAATATTGCCATTGCCAAGTTCCCGGGCGATTTCCCCGGCAGACAGAAATGCGACCTCAGCCCCATCCATGCCGGTGATCACACCGCGATAGGAACGCTCATTGCCGATATTGACGATCTCCAGCCCGGCGCGGGCAAAGATTGCCATGGCATCGTCTTTCATCCGGCCCTTTGACGGCAGTGCGATGGTCACACTCATTGCGACGGCCTTTCGGACTTGACGGCTCCGGCTGCCGCAATGCGATCCAGCCACAGGGAGAAGCCGACAGAGGGAATTGCGGCTTTGGCACCCAGAAGTGTCAGCAGGCGGTCAAAACGACCACCACCGGCAAGCACCGCGCCCTGCGCTGACATTTCGAAGACCAGCCCGGTATAATAGTCGAGTGGTCGACCAAAGGCTGCCCGGTAGCGGGTTGATGACAGGTCAAAACCTGCACTTTCCAGCGCCTGCACCCGTGCATTGAAAATGCTCAGTGCTGCATCAAGGTCCAGCCCGGCAATGCGGGAAAACGCTGCAAGGGCATCGGCTGCATCACGCATCGGCGTATCCAGCGCCAGAAAGGTTTTCAGCACATCAAGCGCCTTGGCATCCAGGCGTGCATTGGACAATCGCGCTTTTTGCACAAGACGATGCGCAATTTCGGCCGGCGTCCGGCTGGCGTTGGTCATATAGCCGGTGGCGACCATCTGCCTGTCAATCAGTTTGCTCAACCCGGCTTCGTCGCCGCTGTCCAGCAGCGCAGCGACGTTGTCATCAATCCCCGGCACCTTGCCGGATGCCTGCGACAGACTTTGCAGCAGGCCATCAAGAAGCACCGGATCACCGAATGCGTGGATCAACCGGCTCTGCCATCCATCGGGAAGGCCGAGTGCCGCAACCACGGCTTCAAAGACGGTCTGGTCACCCAATGTCGTATGCAGTTCAATGCCGGGCAACACCGCTGTCAGCGTGTCGCTGGCATCGCGGATGGCATGGGCGTCGGCTTTGGCAATGTCCGCATCGCCGAGGTCTTCGATACCGGCCTGATAGAACTCGTTTTCTCCATCACGGCGCTGGCGAAACACCTGTCCAAGATAGGCATAGCGCTGCGGTGTCCCCGATGCAGTCTCGATATGGCGCAGACATACGGGAATAGTGAATTCCGGCCGCAGGCAAAGGCTTTCGCCGGTCTCGCTTTCGGTCAGGAAAATCCGCCGCCGCAAATCCTCCCCGGCCATATCCAGAAACGGATCGGCTGGCTGTATGACAGGTATATGGACGGGCAGGGCCTTGCGCCGCGCAAACAGCGTCATGATATCGTCGGCAAATTTCGGCTGGTTGAGCATGGTCAGTGTGCCTTGCGATCCCCGGCTTGAATGGCGAGTATCTTTTGAACTTCGCCAACAAGATCCTTTTCCGGCACGGAAATCTGGGCAGGCCTTTCGGCGCGCCAGGCGGCATTGTCCTCGATCTCGCCTGACAGGCGTTTGCCTTCCAGCAGGTCCTTGATCTGCACGGTGCCTTCTTCACGTTCCTGAGAACCCTGAATGATGGCGATCGGGCTGCCGCGGCGATCAGCATATTGCAATTGCTTGCCGAAATTTTTCGGGTTGCCCTGGTACATCTCGGCGCGAATGCCTGCCTTGCGCAATGCGCTGACAAAACGCTGGTAATGTCCCATGCTTTGGGTGTCGCGATCCATGACGCACACAATGATCGGTGCAGCCACGTCGTCCTGCCCCAGTTTCCCAAGGTTTTTCAACGCAGTCATCAGCCGCGAGACACCGATTGAAAAGCCGGTTGCCGGTACAGGCTGGCCCATGAAACGGGATACGAGCCCATCGTAACGACCGCCGCCACCGACTGAGCCGAACTGAACGCTGATGCCCTTTTCGTTGGTCACGTCGAACAGCAATTCGGCCTCATAGACCGGGCCGGTGTAATATTCGAGGCCGCGGACCACAGAAGGGTCAATCTTGATGCGCGTGTCGTCATAGTCAGCGGCAGCAAACAGCGAGGCCATCTGTGACAATTCCGAAATGCCTTCAACGCCTCGGGCGCTGCCATCGCCAACCGTGGCGGTCAGATTGCCGATGGTTTCAGCGCCATTGGCACCGGCAGCCTCCACAAAGCCTATGACGCGATCTATTGCGGCCTTGTCCAGACCGGCACCCTTGGTGAAATCGCCGCTTTCATCCTTGCGACCATCGCCGAGCAGGAGGCGCACGCCTTCAACACCGAATTTGTCCAGCTTGTCGATGGCGCGCAAGACCGACAAACGCGTGTCTGCATGGTCTTCGCCGCTGATGCCGATGGTCTCCATCACGCCGTCGAGAACCTTGCGGTTGTTGACCCGAATGACATAGTCGCCCCGGCCAATTCCCAGCGCTTCCATCGTATCGGCCATCATCATGCACATTTCGGCGTCGGCCTGCACACCGGGCGCGCCCACCGTATCGGCGTCAAATTGCATGAATTGCCTGAAGCGGCCTGGTCCCGGCTTTTCATTGCGAAAAACCCAACCGGCGCGATAGGTGCGGTAGGGAAGCTGAATCGTGTTGAAATTTTCAGCCACATGACGCGCCAGCGGTGCTGTCAGATCATAGCGAAGGCTCATCCACTGATCATCGTCATCGGTCAGCGAAAAAACACCCTCATTCGGCCGGTCGCTGTCGGGAAGAAACTTGCCCAGCGCATCGGTATATTCGAACATCGGTGTCTCGACAGGATCAAACCCGTAGAGTTCATAGACCTTGCGAATATTGGCCACCATCTCGTCGGTGGCGCGGATGTCCTCAGGCGAACGATCCGCAAAGCCGCGTGGCAGGCGGGCTTTCAATTTTTGCGGTTTTTTCTTTTTCTCGCCCATGGTGCAGTGTCCGGCATTGCTGGTTGGTCGGGTGGCTGATTGCATGATTTGCAAAACGCCGACTTCCTAACCCATTGACCGCATGGCAGCAAGGCACATTGTCTTTGTCAGCCGGTGCAATGAAAGCCATACGTGCCATGCGTCGGCAGCGATCAGCCGGGACGCGTGAAGTTTTGCCGCAGTTCCTCGACTTCCGCGCGTACGCAACAACCTTCGATGTGATCATTGACCAGGCCCATGGCCTGCATGAAGGCATAGAGCGTTGTCGGACCGACAAAGCTCCATCCGCGTTTTTTCAGATCCTTCGAGATCGCTGCGGAAATATCCGTTTTGGCCAGCGCCATCACGGTTTGTCCGTCGAGGCTTGCCGGTCTTTGCGACGGGCTGGGCTCGTGGGACCAGAAGTAGCAAGCCAGAGAACCAAATTCTGCGCGAAGCTCCAGTGCACGCCGGGCATTGTTGATTGTCGAATTGATTTTGCCCCGATGGCGGATGATGCCGGCATCTGCGACGAGGCGCTCCACATCATCTGCGTCGAAGCGTGCCACTTTCTCCATGTCGAATCCGGCAAAGGCAGCGCGAAAATTCTCGCGCTTGCGCAGGATGGTCAACCAGGAAAGTCCGGACTGAAATCCCTCCAGACAGATTTTCTCGAACAATTGGGTGTCATTGCCAACCGGACGTCCCCACTCGGTGTCGTGATAGTGAAGATAATCATCCTTGTTGCCGTGCCAGAAGCAACGCAACTTTCCATCTACGCCCTCGACCAGACCTGTGTTTGGCATGATTTTCACCTTTTACCGATTGTTAACCGGATTTATCAACAGCCCGATAACCTTGCCAGAAGCTTTATCGGTTGAAACGCTTTTTATCCATCCCGATTCACCTTTGAGTCTTCTTCCCCCCGCAGTGTTGATGGTGGCAAAAGCCCTTCTATCTGCGTTTTTCAACCATGGAACGCGGCTGGAACAACAGTGTCTGACAAAAGGTAGTGAGTCTGTCCGATGAACATGAAAACGTTTTTCCTCGCCTCGATTTGCCTTGGTGTATTGACTGTGCATGCACCGGCCGGCGAACGATATGGTCAACGACCACCTGTGGTGCTGAGCCCTGATTTGACTGCACCCTGGGTCACCCAACTGCGCCAACCCGGCACCGCCCACGGGGCGGGCAGAATTGTGCGGCAAAACCGCCAGGCCCAACAGCGCCAGCAGGTTAACCGGCAGCGCAAAGCCACGCAGGTGGCCTCGGTGCGCCAGAAGGCCCGGCCGGCTGGTCAGCCGAAGGCGTTGGCAATAAATCCGATTTATCTGCCCCAGACCGTGTCCTATGAGAGCCGGCACAAACCCGGCACGATCATCATCGACACGCCAAACCGGTTTCTCTATCTGGTAGAGGGCAATGGCACGGCGCGCCGTTACGGTGTTGGTGTCGGCAAGCCAGGCTTTGAATGGGCCGGAACACATAAAGTGAGCCGCAAGGCCCTGTGGCCGGACTGGCGGCCACCCTCGGAAATGATTGCCCGGGAAAAGAAAAAGGGACGCATTCTGCCGCAATTTGTTGCAGGTGGCCCTGCCAATCCCCTGGGCGCGCGCGCGCTTTATCTCGGCTCGACGCTGTACCGGATTCACGGCACGAACCAGCCCTGGACCATTGGTGGTGCGGTATCGTCCGGTTGCATTCGCATGCGCAATGAGGATGTTGTCGATCTTTATGAACGCGTCAACAATGGCACCAAAGTTGTGGTGATCTGAAGTCAGACCAGCTGGGAAGATCATGTCTTCCCGGCTGTCGATATTCTGTGAAAGACGAAACCAGATGCTCCCCTCAAACGTCCGTGTCTTGGCCGTTTGTAATCACTTTTTATTTATTCTGCCCGTCGTTTCTTGCAAGCATCGACATGAATGTTACCCTGACCATCAGTAATTCAGGGGAGAATAACAGTGAAGAAACTTGTTACGCCTTTACTCATGGCCGGTTTTCTCGTCGTGACAATAGCCGCGACGATCTTCGTGGCGGGAAGTGCAAACGCCTTCATGCGTGATGAGACGCTTGCCAGACAGGATGTGGCAACCGACGTCAGCACTGTGGCGCAGGCCAAGCGTCCAAAGCCGGAATATATGCGCCGGAAAGTCAGAATTGACACCAATGAACGACCCGGCACGATCATCATCGATACCGGTCGAAAGTATCTCTATTTCGTTGAGAACAACGGCAGGGCAATCCGCTATGGCGTGGGAGTCGGACGTGACGGCTTCGGTTGGTCGGGAACGGTCAAGGTCGGTCGCAAGGCAGAATGGCCGGACTGGCGCCCGCCTGCCAGCATGATCGCCCGGGAACGCCGCAAAGGCCGCCATATTCCATCCTATGTGAAAGGCGGGATCAACAATCCCCTTGGCGCGCGTGCTCTCTACCTTCATCGCGGCGGTCGTGACACGATCTATCGCATTCACGGAACCAACCAGCCCTGGACCATTGGACAGAACATGTCGTCCGGCTGCATCCGGATGATGAACAAGGATGTGGAGCATCTTTATAAACGCGCGCCCATCGGATCAAAGGTGATCGTCATCGGCCCGAATAGCAAAAGTGCCTCAAACTATTATCGCGAAAAAGGCATCGATATTCTGGCGACCCTGTTCAACCGGTAAATCTGGCTGTGCGGTTTGATGCCGATGGCAGGGCAAGTTCGTTGGGGCAGGGCCATTTTCCTGAAAAACAAACAGCCGCGGATGAAATCGGTTTCACCCGCGGCTATCTGTTGGATGCATTGTCTAATTTGCTGCCAGTCAGACTTAGCCCTTACGGCGTGCGTCCACCGACAGGCTTCCTGGACCCGAAACAGCCAGAACAAGAAAACCACCGGCCATGGCCAGGTTCTTCAGGAAATTGGTGAATTCGGCCTGATTTGCCGGGTCGAAATGCGCCAGAAAACCGGATGCTATGCAAAAAGCTGCAAGCACATAGGCGGCTGGCGCGGTCATGAAGCCGATCAGTACGGCTATGCCGCCCAGAACTTCAACAGCAATGACGACCCATACGAGCAGGCTGGACATTGGTACGCCCATGCTGGCCATGTAACCGGCAGTACCACCGACACTGCCCAGTTTCATCAGGCCTGCCATGATGAATATGATTGCTAACAGAATACGGCCTATGAGAAGGATTGCCGAGTTTGACATGGAGATCTCCTTTGTTGTCATGATGGCCGTATATATGTTCTGCGCGGGGAGGGAAGCTGAACAATTGTCGACGGATTGTTTATAAATTGAAGACAGTGCACTCAGGCGCATTCTGATACCATCGCCTTGCTGGCTTTATCTGCAGCTTGGCGGACGCCTGTTGACGGAAAAATGTTACAAGCGGCCAGAAACACTGGTTAAAATAAAGGAATGGACCATCAATGACTGACTTGAACGCGTTTCCCATCACCCGGCGCTGGAAACCAGCCAATCCCGGTGTGATTCAACTCTATTCATTCCCCACACCAAACGGTGTCAAAGTCGCCATTGCGCTTGAAGAGATTGGCCTGCCTTATGAGGCGCATCTGGCAAACATCATGAAGGATGACCAGAAAACTGCTGAATTCCTGTCGCTCAATCCCAATGGAAAAATTCCGGCGCTGATCGATCCTGATGGTTTCGACGGCAAGCCTGTCGGCATTTTTGAATCCGGAGCAATTCTCCAATATCTGGCCGACAAGACCGGTAAACTCATTCCGGCTGATCCTGCCCGGCGTCTTGAATGTCACCAATGGCTGTTTTTCCAGATGGCCGGTGTCGGGCCGATGTTTGGCCAATATGGGCATTTCTACAAATTCATGGCCGACAAGATCTCCGATCCCTATCCGACCGAACGCTACCAGAATGAAACCAAACGCCTGCTTGCTGTTCTCGACCAGCGGCTGGACGGGCGCCAGTGGATCATGGGTGACGACTACACGATTGCTGATATCGCCACTTTCCCCTGGGTCGGCACCGTGCGCGATTTCTACGAGGCCGGCGAAGCGGTCGGGCTGGGCGACTACACCAATGTCACCGCCTGGTTGGAAAGATGCATGGCACGCCCTGCCAGCCTGAAGGGCAAGAATATTCCGCCGCGGCCATAGCGAGACCCGAAAAGTGCGAAGCGGTTTTCGGATAAGTCGAGCGACAGGAAAGGTCCGAGACCCGAAAAGTGCGAAGCGGTTTTCGGATAAGTCGAGCGACAGGAAAGGTCCGAGACCCGAAAAGTGCGAAGCGGTTTTCGGATAAGTCGAGCGACAGGAAAGGTCCGAGACCCGAAAAGTGCGAAGCGGTTTTCGGATAAGTCGAGCGACAGGAAGGGTCCGAGACCCGAAAAGTGCGAAGCGGTTTTCGGATAAGTCGAGCGACAGGAAAGGTCCGAGACCCGAAAAGTGCGAAGCGGTTTTCGGATAAGTCGAGCGACAGGAAGGGTCCGAGACCCGAAAAGTGCGTGGCCTCTTTCGGCAAATGGCGCAGGGGCGCCATCAAACCCACAGAGCAAACAATAAAAAAGGCGACCCGAAGGCCGCCTTTTCAATAAGTGCGAGAGTGGCTGACTTAGAAGTCCATGCCGCCCATTCCGCCCATGCCGCCCATGCCGCCGCCGCCTGGCATTGCAGAACCGCCGCTGTCCTTCTGCGGCTTTTCTGCGACCATGGCTTCGGTCGTGACAAGCAGACCGGCAACCGAAGCTGCGTCCTGCAGAGCTGTGCGAACAACCTTGACCGGGTCAATGATGCCCATGGCAATCATGTCGCCATATTCACCAGTCTGAGCATTGTAACCGTAGGTTTCTGAATTCTCGTCGAGAATCTTGCCTACAACGACAGATGCTTCGTCACCGGCATTGGTAACGATCTGGCGTGCTGGAGCCTGAAGTGCACGGCGAACGATGTTCACGCCGGCATTCTGGTCTTCATTGCCACCCTTGGTCTTGAGAACAGCAGAAGCGCGAAGAAGAGCAACACCACCGCCGGCAACAATGCCTTCCTGAACAGCAGCACGTGTTGCGTTCAGTGCGTCGTCTACACGGTCTTTCTTTTCTTTCACTTCAACTTCAGTTGCACCACCAACACGGATGACAGCAACACCGCCAGCCAGTTTGGCAAGACGTTCCTGCAGTTTTTCGCGATCGTAGTCGGAAGTGGTTTCTTCGATCTGTGCCTTGATCTGGGCAACGCGGCCTTCAATCTCGGATTTCTTGCCGGCACCATCGATGATTGTTGTGTTTTCCTTGGTGATGCTGACGCGCTTTGCAGTGCCGAGCATGTCAAGTGTGACATTTTCGAGCTTGATGCCAACATCTTCGGAAATCACCTGGCCACCGGTCAGAACTGCGATGTCTTCGAGCATGGCCTTGCGGCGATCGCCGAAACCAGGAGCCTTGACAGCAGCAATTTTCAGGCCGCCACGCAGCTTGTTGACAACCAGAGTTGCCAGCGCTTCGCCTTCAACGTCTTCAGCAATGATGAGAAGTGGCTTGGAGGACTGAACGATGGATTCGAGAACCGGCAACATGGCCTGAAGGTTCGAGAGCTTCTTTTCGTGCAGCAGGATGTAGCAATCTTCCAGATCGGCAACCATCTTTTCAGGGTTGGTGACGAAATAGGGAGACAGGTAACCGCGGTCGAACTGCATGCCTTCAACGACTTCGAGTTCGGTTTCGGCTGTTTTGGCTTCTTCAACAGTGATGACGCCTTCGTTGCCGACTTTCTGCATGGCTTCGGCAATGTCTGCGCCGATCTGTGTGTCGCCATTGGCTGAAATCGTACCAACCTGAGCAACTTCATCGGAGCTGTTGATTGGCTTTGCAGTGGCAAGAAGATGGGCAACAACATCATTGACAGCAAGGTCGATGCCGCGCTTCAGGTCCATCGGGTTCATGCCGGCTGCGACGGCTTTTGCGCCTTCGCGAACAATGGCCTGAGCCAGAACGGTTGCAGTTGTTGTTCCGTCACCAGCTTCGTCATTGGTCTTGGAAGCAACTTCACGCACCATCTGTGCGCCCATGTTTTCGAACTTGTCTTCCAGTTCGATTTCCTTGGCAACCGTTACACCGTCTTTGGTGATGCGCGGTGCGCCAAAGGATTTGTCGATAACAACATTGCGGCCCTTGGGACCGAGCGTTACTTTTACAGCGTCGGCAAGGATATCAACGCCACGGAGCATTCTCTCACGTGCGTCGCGGCCGAATTTTACTTCTTTAGCTGACATAATTCCTCATTTCTGGGCCAGTGGCCCGAATTCCAGATGGGGACTGATAATTGGCAGGATCGGATTAGCCGATAACGCCCATAATGTCGGATTCCTTCATGATAAGAAGGTCTTCCATATTGAGCTTCACTTCAGTGCCGGACCATTTGCCGAACAGAATGCGGTCGCCGACCTTGACGTCCATGGCAACAAGGTTGCCGCTCTCGTCGCGTGCGCCAGGACCGACAGCGACAACTTCGCCTTCAGATGGCTTTTCCTTGGCAGTATCAGGAATGATGATGCCGCCCGCAGTCTTTTCTTCAGACTCGACACGGCGCACAACAACGCGGTCGTGCAGTGGACGAAAATTGACATTTGTCATTGTCTATTACCCTCGATCGAATGACAGAGCCAGGCGGAATGCCTGACCGGTGCATGATTAGCACTCGTCGAAGAGGAGTGCTAATTCGGCCTTGAGATAAGTCTGGTGAATTGGGGAGTCAAGAGATTAGCCCGAATTTTTCTTTTCTGCGCTCGTCGGCCAGACAAAATCACGGTGTCGTTGGTTTTAGCCTAGCCTATTCAATGGCCGTGCCATGACATAAACGAAGCGCGTTCCGGCGGCAAGATGGTTGCAGCCGCTAAATGGGGCTTGTTTTCTCGGTCCCGATAGTGAATGTCTGCGCAGGTCAAGCTGGCACCTAACAGCGTTCAAGAAAATTTGGAACATCATGGTAAATAAACTCGACCGCCTTGCTGAACTCCATAACCGGTATGATGTCATTTTTTGCGATGTATGGGGCGTCTTGCACAATGGCGTGGAGGCCTGGCCCCTTGCCGGTGAAGCGCTCAGTGCATTTCGCAATCAGGGCGGCACGGTTGTCCTGATTACCAACTCCCCCCGCCGACGGCAAAGTGTTGCCGAGCAACTTGATCTGATGGAGGTCTATCCGGATGCCTTCGATGCCATCGTGACCTCGGGTGATGTGACAAGAGATCTGATTTCCGCAGGCTCGAAGAGGGTTTATTATATCGGGCCGGAACGTGATTTGTCTCTGTTCGAAGGCCTCGGCGTCAGCAATGTCGGGCTGGACGATGCCGGTATCGTCGTTTGCACGGGTCTGTTTGATGACGAGAATGAGACAGCTCAGCAATATGTTCCCGTCCTCAGGGACATCCGTGAGAAAAACCTGCCGTTCATTTGTGCCAATCCCGATTTGGTGGTTGAGCGCGGAGAGCGCCTGATACCCTGCGCCGGCGCCATAGCGGCCCTCTATGAAGAGATGGGCGGCACCACATTGGTGTCGGGCAAGCCGCACAAGCCGATTTACGATGCTGCCCTGGCTGCTGCAGGGCAATTGCGTTCTCATGTGGATAAAAGCCGGATCCTTGCCATTGGCGATGGCATGCCGACGGATGTAAAAGGTGCGCAGGATTATGGACTTGATCTGCTTTACGTGTCCGAGGGGATACACGCGCGCGAATATAGTGAGCGTTCCGTTGTTGACCCGTTGAGACTGAAAGAATTTCTGCTAAGGCAAGATGCGCGACCGGTATGCTGGATGCCGCGCCTGCGCTAACCCTGAAGGAGCCCCGAAAAAACGATGATAACGGAGCCAATCACCCGTATCAGCGCACTTCAAGAGTTTCCTGAGAGCTTGCGTCATTGTGTCGTGGCCATCGGAAATTTTGATGGTGTCCATCGTGGCCACCATGCCGTGTTGAGCGCGGCATTGGAACATGCGCGACAGGAAGCCGTGCCGGCCGTTGTTCTGACGTTCGAGCCCCATCCGCGGACCGTATTCCAGCCTCAGACTCCGGTATTCCGGCTGACACCGGCGGCACTGAAGGCAAAATTGCTGGAAGCCATGGGGTTTTCCGCCGTGATCGAATTGCCGTTTACGCGCGATCTGGCACAAAAGACGGCCCAAGCATTTGTCGAAGAGGTGCTTGTTCAACATCTTGATATTCATCGCGTCGTAACAGGTTTCAATTTTCACTTTGGCAAGGGCAGGCAGGGCAGCCCGGAATTCCTCAGTGAAATAGGCAAAAAAATGGGCTTTGGCGTCACCGTGGTTCAACCCTTCGAGGATGAAAACACGGAACTGATTTCCTCCAGCCGCATTCGTGCTCTTGTTCAGCAGGGCGATGTTTCAGGCGCTGCCGGCCTGCTTGGATATCGCTACACGATTGAAGCCGAAATCATCAAAGGCAAGCAACTGGGGCGCACCTTGGGTTTTCCGACTGCCAATATGGCCTTGCCGCCACAAGTGCAACTGCGCAAGGGAATCTATGCGGTTCGTTTTCGCAGGCAAAACGGCAGCCTTCATGACGGTGTTGCCAGCTTTGGGTATCGGCCAACCGTCGATGATCAGGGTGCGCCCCTGCTGGAAACCTATATTTTTGACTTCGACGAAGAGATTTACACCGAGGTCTGTGCCGTGACCTTTTTTGCCCATTTGCGTGATGAGGTCAAATTCGACGGGCTCGATCCGCTGGTGGAACAGATGAAGCGTGACACCGATGAAGCACGAGCACTTTTGTCTGACCTTCGACCCATGGGCCAGTTGGATCGTGCCCTGGCATTTGCCTGAATGACCATGCGTCGCAGACCAAGCGCTCTGATTACCGGTGCAACATCCGGAATAGGTCTGGAGATGGCAAAACGTATGGCAGTCGACCATCAGCTTGTGCTGACCGGGCGAAGGCAAGCACACGAATGCGCCGGCGACCTGCCACCCGCCGCCCACTATATCAAGGCCGACTTGAGCGATCCTGTCCTGTCGGCCAGGCATCTTGCTGCAAAGTTTTTCTCGCTGGAATTGGGCCGGTTGGACCTGTTGATCATCAATGCGGGCATCGGATTTCATACGTCGGCCGGTCGTGAAGATGTAGTGATGGTGCGCCAGACTTTGGATGTCAATCTGGTGTCCTCCATCATGATCGTCCGGCAATTTGCACCCATACTTGAGGCATCGCGCGGCAAGGTCGTCTTCATCGGTTCTGTTGCCCATCGTGGTGCTGCCAACATGCCAACTTATGCGGCGTCCAAGGCTGGGCTGTCCGGTCTGGCGCGATCCTTGAAGTCGGAATGGAAGGGCCGCATAGGTGTTCAGATAATCCACCCGGGTCCAACGCGCACCACCATGCACGCCAAAGCAGGCTATGATCCCGGCATCATGCGCAAACTGTTTTTCAGCCCGGAAGCAATGGCAGATGAAATTGTCCAATGCATCAGAGACGATCGCGCGCGCACCCAGATATCCATCAGGGCTCGCCTCGGCCGTTTGATCCTGCGGAGGCGTCCATGAAAGCACTTGTTACAGGTGCCGCATCGGGCATTGGCAAGGCACTGGTCGAGCGCTTCCTCGAACTCGATATGCAAGTGGCTGGCGTCGACCGGGAGGCGGTGGGCAATAAAGGGAATTTGGTGTCCATCAGGGCTGATCTCGCCAGTCGGCAGGATGTTGATCGTCTCATCGTTGAACTGAAAAATCACGGCCCCTTTGACTATGTTGTCCACAATGCCGGCATCAGCGCAACCGGCAAATTTGAACATATTCCGGATGAAGCCTACCGCCGCCTGCTGACCGTAAATACAGAAACACCTCTGGTCATGACCTCGGCGCTTCTGGCAGCCGGTTGCATTGTCATGGACACGCGGATCATTTTCATTTCTTCCCTGTCTCATTCAACGGGATATCCCGGCGCAGCAGTATACGGCGCGTCGAAGGATGCATTGGCTGTCTACGCAAAAAGCCTGCGCAAAAGCCTTTTCAAGGACAGGATACATGTCATGACAGTATTCCCGGGTCCCGTTCGCACCGATCATGCCGAACGCCACGCACCGCCGGGAGCCAAGGCCGAGCGCCGCATGGAACCCGGCGAGATTGCCGATAGAATAATCACGGCAGCCAGGCAGCGCAAAAAGGTGCTTTATCCTGGAAAAGCGGCAAATTTTGTCCGTATCATCGGGGCTGTCATGCCCGAAACCACGACGCGATTCATGCGTCTCGCGATTTTTGAAAAACTTCAACGGTCCGTTTATTGAAAAAACCCTTTATTCCGGGCCAGTGCATTGATAGAACGCAATTCATCATGAAGGCCGTATTCCGTTTCGAGATTATGATACGAATTATTGGCCCGGCTTCCTGACTGGTGCTGACGGGTGCGTCTGGCATGGTGGGATTCCGGGACTGTTTGCTGCTGCGCCCCATTGGCGTAAAACCCCGAAAGACACTGTAAGACGCAGTGACGTCTTTTCCGCCCCAAGCCACGAAGCCGGGCGCAACCATTGAAATCGATTGAATGATGACCGATACGACTGAAAAACTGGACTATTCCAAAACCCTCAATCTGCCAAAGACAGAGTTCCCGATGCGCGGCGGTCTGCCGAAAAAAGAGCCGGAAATTGTCGCCCGCTGGCAGGATATGGGTCTCTACAAGTTGCTGCGCGAAACCTCTGCCGGACGGCCGAAATTTGTCCTGCATGATGGCCCGCCCTATGCCAATGGCAACATCCACATCGGTCACGCGCTCAACAAGATTTTAAAAGACGTCATCACCCGGTCGTTTCAGATGCGTGGTTATGACAGCAATTATGTTCCCGGGTGGGATTGTCACGGTCTTCCGATTGAATGGAAAATCGAGGAACAGTACCGCGCCAAGGGAAAGAACAAGGATGAAGTGCCGGTCAATGAATTCCGCCAGGAATGCCGGGATTTTGCTGCGCACTGGATTGGCGTGCAGAGCGAGGAGTTCAAGCGCCTCGGTATCGAAGGTGACTTTGAACGGCCCTATACGACAATGAATTTTCACGCCGAGGCGCGCATTGCCGGCGAGTTGATGAAGATTGCCAAAACCGGCCAGCTCTACCGCGGGTCAAAACCTGTCATGTGGTCCGTCGTCGAGCGCACGGCCCTTGCCGAAGCCGAAGTTGAATATCACGACTACGAAAGTGATACGATCTGGGTGAAATTTCCCGTGACCGCAGGTGCGCCAGAGCTTCTGGGTGCCCATGTGGTGATCTGGACCACCACACCCTGGACCATTCCCGGCAACCGCGCCGTGTCCTATTCCGCACGCATCAGCTATGGCCTGTTCGAGGTGACGGAAGCCGAAAATGATTTCGGCCCCCAGGCGGGTGAAAAACTGATCTTTGCTGACAGTCTTGCAGACGCCTGCGCACAGAAAGCCAAGGTCACCTTTGTGCGGCTGGCCGATGTTTCCCCGCAGGCACTCCAGCAGATGACTTGCGATCATCCACTCAAGGATCTCGGCTATGCGTTTGCCGTGCCGTTGATCGAAGGCGAACATGTCACCGATGATGCCGGCACCGGCTTTGTTCACACGGCGCCCAGTCATGGCCGCGAAGACTTTGACGCCTGGATGGACAGTGCCCGCGATCTGGAAAAACGCGGCATTGATGTTTCCATCCCCTTCACGGTTGGCGACGACGGTTTCTATACAAAGGACGCTCCGGGCTTTGGTCCGGATTCTGCCGATGGCGCTGCCCGTGTCATTGATGACAAGGGCAAAAAGGGTGACGCCAACAAACGTGTCATTGCAGCGCTCATCGCATCGCAAAACCTGTTTGCCCGGGGCCGCCTGAAACATACCTATCCCCATTCATGGCGTTCGAAAAAGCCGATCATCTTCCGCAATACGCCGCAATGGTTTGTCCATATGGACAGGGAATTTGATGATGGTTCGACATTGCGCAGTCGTGCCCTCAATGCAATTGACGCGACGCGCTTCGTGCCATCAGCCGGCCAGAACCGCCTGCGCGCCATGATCGAAACGAGACCCGATTGGGTGCTGTCGCGCCAGCGGGCCTGGGGCGTGCCGATTTCTGTCTTCGTCGATCAGGATGGTGTCATCCTGCTGGATGAAACCGTCAATGCACGCATCCTTGAAGCCTTTGAGGTTGAAGGGGCCGATGCCTGGTTTGCCGACGGGGCCAAAGAGCGTTTTCTGGCCGGGCGCGATGACATGGACCGCTGGCACAAGGTGAGCGATATTCTCGACGTCTGGTTCGATTCAGGCTGCACGCACACCTTTACCCTGGAAGACCGTCCGGATCTCAAATGGCCGGCGGATGTCTATCTGGAAGGATCCGACCAGCATCGCGGCTGGTTCCATTCTTCGCTTCTGGAAAGCTGCGCAACGCGCGGTCGTGCACCCTATGACACCGTTGTTACCCATGGCTTCACCATGGATGACAAGGGCGAAAAAATGTCGAAGTCCAAGGGCAATACGGTTACACCCCAGGAGATCATGGGCCAGTCCGGCGCGGATATTCTGCGGCTTTGGGCGATGACAACGGATTATTGGGAAGATCAGCGCCTCGGCAAAGCCAATATCCAGACCAATATCGATGCCTATCGCAAATTGCGCAACAGCATTCGCTGGATGCTTGGCACCCTGTCGCATGATGAAGGTGACACGGTTGCCTTTGCCGACATGCCGGAACTGGAGCAGCTTATGCTGCACAGGCTCGTCGAACTCGATGTCCTTGTACGCCAGGGCTATGATGCTTTCGATTTCAAACGCATCACCCGTGCCTTGATCGACTTTGCCAATGTGGAATTGTCCGCCTTTTATTTCGATATCCGCAAGGATGCACTCTATTGCGATGCGCCTTCAAGCATCCGTCGCAAGGCCTCACTGCAGGTTGTGCGCACGGTCTTTGAATGCCTGTCCTGCTGGCTTGCCCCGATGCTGCCCTTTACCATGGAAGAGGCGTGGCTTGAGCGCCACCCCGATTCGCAATCGATTCATCTCGAACAGTTCCCGGAGGTTCCAACTGCGTGGCGCAATGACACGTTGAATGCAAAGTGGAAAAAGATCCGTGCTGTTCGTCGCGTCGTAACCGGTGCGCTGGAGATCGAGCGACGTGAAAAGCGCATTGGTTCCTCGCTGGAAGCTGCGCCCATCGTTCACGTCACCGACCAGGATCTGCTGGCTGCTCTGGAAGGGCAGGACGTCGCAGAAATCAGCATCACGTCGGGACTGGTTCTGTCGCAGGATGCTGGTCCGGCGGATGCCTTCAGGCTTGATGACGTTGCAGGTGTCAGTGTCGTTCCTGCTTTGGCGACCGGAAAAAAATGCGCCCGCTCATGGCGCATGACAGATGATGTCGGCACGGATCCGGATTTTCCGGATGTTTCAGCGCGTGATGCAAAGGCATTGCAGGAACTCAAGGCACTTGGACGGCTGTAGTGCCGTAAAGATTGCCGTATGAAACGATTTGCGCTAAAAGACCGCCAACAAATAGTCGGATTTCGCATGCATAGGAAATCCGGTATCGGAATGGAACTGCTGGCGGAATGAAATCGGGAACTGCTGTATGACGAGAGTATTTGAGTTTCGCGGAGTTTGCACTGCGATAGCCGCCGTGGCAGCGTCCATGATGCTGTCGGGTTGTCTTGGCGGCCCGACCTATGGAACGGGCAGGAGCGCCAATGCACAATTGGTCGATGATGTGATGAGCATCGCTTCGATCACCCCGCCCAAGAGCGGCAGTGAGGTGGCCTACAAGCCACGTCCGGATATTGTTACACCGCCACCCGGTACGCCGCTTCCGGCCCCACAGCAAAGTCTGGCTTCCAGAGAAAACCCGCAATGGCCCGAATCGCCTGAAGAAACGCGCCAGCGTTTGGTTGATGACGCCACCAATGCGGACAATAAGCCGGGTTATCGTTCTCCTTTGGGGCAGGGCGATAACAGCACGACGCCGGAGCAGCGCAAACGATTCCAGGAAGCCAAGGCCCAGCAGAAGGGTGCCTATGCAGATCGGCGTCTCCTGAGCGACCCGCCGGAGGAATATCGCGAGCCGGCGGCGACCGCCCCGACTGATGATCTGGGTGAGCCCGAATATGTCAAGGAACGCCGGCGCAAGAAGGAAGCGCAGAAAAAGGGCGGTTTCACTCTTGGCAAGCTCTGGCCGTTTTGATCTGTGACGGTTGTCTCTGCCTGAGCGCTTCGCTACACTTGTAATGTGATCCTGCAACAAGATGGCCCGTCAGCTTGGCAATGAGGATCATTGTGCCAACGGGCTGTTGTCTATCGGTTTCACATTCTTTTTTGCTGAAAGAATTCGGTCAGTATTTTCGAGGCTTCAAATTCACCGATTCCGGAATAGATGTCCGGCGCGTGGTGGCAGGCCGGTGAATCAAAAAAACGTCCGCCATTGACGACAGCGCCGCCCTTGACGTCTTCCGCGCCAAAATAGAGCCGACGAATGCGGGCAAATGAAATCGCTGCAGCACACATCGCACAGGGCTCCAGAGTGACATATATATCGCAATGGGACAGACGTTCGTTTTTGAGGCTGGCTGCGGCAGATCGAATGGCAACAATCTCGGCATGGGCAGTGACGTCATGGTGTTCACGTGTGCGGTTGCCAGCGCGGGCGATGATCTCGCCATTGCAGACGATGACAGCACCTACCGGTACTTCGCCGCGCTCGGCGGCCCAAATCGCCTCCTCAAGCGCCAGATCCATGATGCGCCGGTTCACGCAAACCTGCTTTGCTGATTTTGCATCTCGCACAATGGATGATTGGCGATGTTGATTTGAACTATAATACCCATGCGCCTTAACCCGATGAGCGCAACCTGATATGGCTGGCGACACAATTCGTTGCGAGTTGGCTGGTCCTGCCAGCTGAAAACGTTTGAAAGGCAAACACCAAATGAACACGCGTGGCAAGCCCCGGCGGTCCGGAACGCAAAAACCTGAACGTACTGAGCGCGCGGATGGGAAAGATCGTCAGGTAAAGAATGACGGCCCGGATTCATCAGATCTGTCCCAGCCGGACATGGTTCCCGAGCGGATCGCCAAACTGCTTGCAAGAGCAGGGATTGCCTCTCGTCGCGAAGTGGAGCGGATGATAGAGCAGGGACTGGTGACATTGAATGGCAAGGTGCTCGACACACCTGCTGTCAATGTGACGATGGCGGACCGTATCGAAGTCAACGGCGAACCCCTGCGCGGCATAGAACGCACCCGCCTGTGGCTTTACTACAAACCGGCAGGTCTGGTGACAACCAACAAGGATCCCGAGGGACGCCGAACGGTGTTTGACAGTCTGTCGGCCGATCTGCCACGGGTTCTGTCCATTGGTCGCCTCGACATCAATACCGAAGGCCTGCTGCTGCTGACCAATGATGGTGGCTTGGCACGCGAATTGGAACTGCCCTCGACAGGCTGGTTGCGCCGCTACCGTGTTCGTGCCCATGGCACCATTGAGCAGCCTGCACTTGATCAATTGAAGGACGGCATGGCCGTGGATGGCGTTCTGTATGGCGCCATCGAAGCGACCCTGGATCGCACCCAGGGATCGAATGTCTGGATCACCATGGGGCTGCGCGAGGGTAAGAATCGCGAAATCAAGAATGTGCTTGGCGCTCTTGGGCTTGAAGTCAATCGGTTGATACGCATTTCCTATGGTCCTTTCCAATTGGGAGACCTGGAGGAGGGCGGCGTTGTCGAGGTCAAGGGTCGCACATTGCGCGATCAGCTCGGACCAAGGCTGATTGCCAAATCGGGCGCGGATTTCGATGCGCCATTGTTCAACGAGACAAAGCCCGTCGAAGAAAAGAAAAAGCCGGACCCCTGGTCGAGACAGCCGAAGGTCTCTGTTGCACCCGCCTCCAAGGGCCGTGACAAAGGAACATCAGCAGGAACTGGCAAACCGGCAGGGGCTGGTAAACCGGCAGGGGCTGGCAAACCGACGGGAAAATATGCAGGCAAGCCGGAGAGAACGGCACCGGCACGCAACAAGCATGAAAGTCCATCGGATAAACGCAGCCGCAACCTCGAGCGTCTTGATACAAAACCGCCGGAGGAACGACCGAAAAAACCGATGCGCAGAAATATGGCGTCGAATGTCTGGATGGGGGCCGGGGCCCGGCCTGTTGGTAAAAAGAAGGATGCAGCGTCCGGTCAATCGACAGCTGAAACGCCGGCCAGGACAGGGAAAAAGACCGCGAACCCGGCGAAATCGGGCTATTCGGACGCCAGATCCAAACCACGCAGCAAACCGGACAACAAGGGCGCCGGTAACGACCGGTCGGGCAATGCGGATCGTCGGCGGTAGGTTTCGCGGTCGGGTGCTGGCAACGCCGCGTTCGCAGGACATTCGGCCGACGACGGATCGTACCCGCGAATCGCTTTTCAACATTCTGACCCATGGATATGAGGCTGCTGTCGAAGGACGCCGCATGTTGGATCTGTTTGCCGGCACCGGCGCGGTTGGTTTCGAGGCTCTTTCACGTGGTGCCCTCTATGTTCATTTCGTTGAACAGTCGGCGGAAGGATGCAGTCTGCTGCGTGCCAATATGGAAACGCTGAATGTGCGCGAACAAACCGGTCTGTCGCGGCGCGATGCCACAAATCTCGGCAAAGCCGGGGAAAAGCAGCCCTTTGATCTGGTATTTGCCGATCCACCCTATGGCCAAGGGCTTGGAGACCGTGCCCTTGCCCACTTGGCTCTGGGCGGTTGGATCGCGGAAAATGCACTGGTCATTCTTGAAGAGAACAAGGACGTGGTGCCTGGTCCCGGTGACGCTTTCCAAATGGTTGAAAAACGAATATTCGGCGACAGCGCCATGCATTTTTACAGATATCGCCCGGACGCGCTGCTGCCAATTCAGTGATGCCTGTCGTTCGATGTCGGAAAGCCATCTCGAACATTTTTGCTCCGGTTGAGAGTGCAGTCTTGAAGTTGGCACGAAGGCACGTCACATTCGATCCATCAGCGTCAAATGAAAAGATTTCATGATGGTGTGATCTGAAGGCGCGATGCCAGGCATCGCTAACTGGCATCGCTGACAGGACAGGCAATGGGCAACGAACAATCGATAACAGCCGACAGGCGAACAGAACCTGCCTCGACGGGCGATCCCACGGTTGCTGTCGCCTTTGGTGGAGGCGGCGCGCGCGGCTTTGCCCATATCCACATCATCGAGACTCTCAATGAACTGGGTATTCGACCCGTTGCCATTTCCGGCGCCTCCATAGGCGCGATCATGGGGGCGGCCATGGCTTCGGGCATGAGCGGAGCCGAGATCCGCGAATACACACGGGCGACGCTTGGCAGCCGCAGTGAGGTGCTCAGCCGAATCTGGCGGTTGCGACCAACCAGGATGGGCGATGTCATCTCCGGTGGGTTTCGCCTTGGGCAATTCAATGTTGAGCGCATTCTGACAACCATGCTGCCGGAGTCCCTGCCTGCGACATTTGAAGAACTTGATATCCCGACCCAGATTATCGTCACCGATTTTTATGCCCAGCAGGAAGCGGTTTGCTCAAGCGGAGACCTGATCAATGCGATTGCAGCTTCGGCGGCGATACCTGCGCTGTTCAGACCCGTGGTGCGCGACGGTCGATACATGATTGACGGGGGAATATTCAATCCCGTTCCCTTCGATCATCTGTATGGTTTGGCCGACATCATCATTGGCATTGATGTTGTCGGCGGGCCAAGCGGGGATGATGGCGAAAGTCCGACAACCACAGACTTGATGTTCGGCGCCAGCCAGTTGATGATGCAATCCATTATCGGCATGAAGCTGAAAATCAATCGTCCCAATATATTTTTGCGCCCTAATGTCAGTGAATTTCGTGTTCTGGATTTCCTCAAGGTTGATGAAATCCTCACCGCCTCAGTCGACGTACGCGACGAGCTCAAGCATGCACTGGATGCAATCATCACCTATTCCATAAAGAATGGGGTTCTTCCCAAAGCGCCTGATGTTCTCAAGTTACCCTGAGGGGTTGGAGCATGTCTGGCTTTCATTGATTCACTCTGCCAGTTGTTTTTTGGTCAGGCTCGAGTTGGTTCGCGACCAGTGGCCGCCCGCTGCGTCAGACGTCTCGACCGATGCGAAAGCATCGCTCTTTACCGCCTTCCTGGCGGATCGACCCACTGGATCACGAACAGAGTGGTTCAATGAAAACAAGACAGGCTCTAAGTTGCCCCTTTGCCGGATGTGAATGGCGAATTGGCCGCTGGGGGCACTTGAATCGTCGGGCTGCCTGGTGGTTGTGACGGCGGATTTTCTGCGAGTTTTTGAATGACCCTGAGGCAGACAAAGGCTGCGGCGAGGCCAAAAAAGATCACACCGAGACCATAGCCGGCCAGAACGCCGGTTGCTCCGTAATATTTTGATCCGAACCAGACGAAAGGAATGACACCAAGAGTGGAGCGACCCCAATTGAAGATTGTCGACAAAAACGGGTAACCCAGATTGTTGAACGCCGCATTGGCGACAAAAAGCATGCCGTTGAAAAGAAAACTCACACTGACGAAATTGCAGAAAAAGACAACCAACTCGCGCGCCTCTCCTTCGACCCCGAACAGTGAAGCAATCAGATTGCTGCCCATGGCCAGCAGAGCCCAGACCACCAGAGTGTAAATCGTGATGACGACAAATGCGTTGCGCATGGTGCTTTGCAGCCGGTCAAAGCGCATGGCGCCATAGTTCTGACCCAGAATCGGGCCAACCGCTCCGGACATTGCAAACATCGCGCCAAAGGCGACGGGAATCAGGCGGCCGATGACCGCCCAACCAGCGACGGCCGCGTCGCCATATTTGGCGATCTGAATGGTCACATAGGCGTTACCCACGGGCGTGGCGAGCTGAGTCATGATCGCTGGAAGGGCCACAAAAAGATAGGGTCTGATTGTACCGGATATGAGCGAAAGAGACGGCATGGCAAGCATCCGGTGCTTGTGGTGCAGGCCGTAAAATCCGATTGCGATCAGCGCAAAGCGCGAAATCACTGTCGACACGGCGGCGCCGTGAATTCCCATATCGAGACCAAATATGAAAATCGGGTCCAAAATGGCCGTGGCAGCGCCGGCGCCGAGTGTCACAAACATCGCCTGTTTTGCATCTCCGACAGCGCGCAGCAGGCCGGCCATGCTCATGCCCATGCCGATTATCGGCAGGGAAGGCAGGACAATCTGCATGAACTCAAGGGTCAATTGTGCCGTATCACCGCGTGCGCCCATGAAGCGCACAAGGTGTTCCAGAAAAGGGTAGGTTGCCGCAACAGTCGTCGCCATGATGACTGTTGTGTACAAAATAGACGTGGCGGCCAATTGGCGCGCACGTGCCCGGTTTCCCGCGCCAATGGCCTGCGAGGTGATCGCCGTCGCCGCGATTGAAAGACCGATACTGACTGATGTCGTGAAGAATATCAGAGTCGCAGCATAACCGATTGCCGCCGCAAGTTCCTGCTGTCCAAGAAGGGAAATATAAAACAGATTAAGGGCATCGACCAGGAATACGGCCATCAAGCCGATCGACCCAGTCGCCGACATCACAAGGACATGACGCAGGGTTGAACCGGTGACGAACTTTGCGGGTTCACTCATTTTGGCGCGCGCTGCGGGTGGACAGGTCGGTTTCGTTGCGGTCTTGCATCAGTTCCCCGGGATGGCCCCTTTAATGAGTGGACTACAGCGCTTTTACCTTTTGCTGGCCGGAAAGGTAAAGCGCGCATGCGTTGAAGTGCCACACAATTAACTGGAGTTATCTGGCTATGGTTCAAGATCCAGTCGTTCCGCCTCTTTTTTCGGCTTTATCAAGGGCTCTGGTGTAACCGGCCGTGTGTGAAGCATGTTTCCACCGGCATAAATACCCTCAACCGCCTGTATGCTTAATCTTTCTTCGTCCCTGCGGCGTGTTTCATTGATGATTGCATTGACCCGCTCACTATCAAGTCCGAGTGATTCCAGTGTTTTACGGCTGAAGATGAAGCTGGATTCCACGGTTTCACGCAATTCGTAGGCGACTTCACGTTTGCGCAATGACAGCGTGTGCGAGCGATCATAGGCTCTGGCAAAAATTTTTGAATCTGGAAATTCGGCCTGAATGAGATCGATGATCTTGTCTGTTGTTTCCCGGCCATGGGTACACACGGCGACCAGCTTGGCCCGTTTGATGCCTGCCGCCTCCAGCACGTTGCGCCGGGTTCCATCACCAAAATAGATGTTGAAACCAAATTTCGACGCGCTGCGAATACGTTCCGTCGAATGATCGATGATGGTGACGTCAGAGCCGCCGGCCAGCAAGGTTTGTGACACGATCTGTCCAAAACGGGAAAATCCGATCATCAGCACATCGGAGCCGGCACCTTCGAAATTTTCGTCCATTTCATCCTTCCCGGCGTCATGCAAAAACCGATTGGCAAATGCCGAGGCAAGGGGTGTCAATGCCATTGAAACGGTGACAATGGCGATCAGCAATGACGCAAGGGTCTCCGGGAAGATGCCGGCAGCAGCTGCAGCCGTGAAGATGACAAAGCCGAATTCGCCGCTTTGCGGCAACAGGCCGGCAATGCGCAGGGCGTCATTGTGATCCGATCCGAAGGCCCGGCAAAGCCCATAGATCAGCAGGCTCTTGATAATCATCACCACCGGCACCGCAGCTGCGATCAGAAAAATATTATCCATGATCACATGCAGATTCAACGATAGGCCGACAGCCATGAAAAACAAGGCAAGCAAAATGCCGCGAAACGGCTCTATATCGGCCTCAAGTTCATGCCGATAGGACGATTCCGCCAGCAGGACACCGGCGAGAAAGGACCCCATGGCCATTGACAGACCGGCGAAATCCATCAGCACGGCAGAACCGATCACGACCAGCAATGCCGCGGCGATCATCGCCTCGCGCGCACCGGTGCTTGCAATCAGCTGGAACAGTGGATTGAGCAGATATTTTCCCGCCAGAACCAGAAAGGCGATGGCGGCCAGGGCTATGCCGAAATCACGGACAGGATGAAAATCATGGTCAGGACTCAACGGTGCCAGCAAAGGTATCAGGGCCAGTATGGGGACGATGGCGAGATCCTGAAACAGCAGGATCGAAAACGCCCTTTGGCCATAGGCCGTGCTGCGTTCACCGCGTTCTTCCAGGATTTGCAGCGCGAAGGCTGTGGAGGACAGGGCCAGGCCGAATCCAATGATCGCCGCGATTGACCATGTCCGGTTTGTTGCGATGGTTAAAAAAGCCATCAGTACGATGCCGGTGATCACAACCTGTGATAATCCAAGGCCGAATATTTCCCGTCGCAATGCCCACAATCTTGATGGCTTGAGTTCAAGACCAATCAGAAACAACAGCAAAACCACGCCGAGTTCTGCAAAATGCAATATGCGTTCGCCGCCGGTGACCAACTGGAACACCGGACCGACGAGGACACCAGCCGCCAGATATCCAAGAACCGTACCCAGGCCGATGCGTTTGGCCATGGGAGCGGCAATAACCGCCGCGCCAAGCAGAACAAGTGCATGGATGTAGTAGGATGTGTTAGCTGTGTCCATAAATTGTGCCCTTCAAGAACACTATCAGTTGGTTGAACATTCCGTTATTAGCCTTGATGATTGGTCGGCGCCACAATAAATGGAGCCCAGCAGAAAGGCCTGATAAATGTTTCAAGCGGATAAGACAGAAGAACTTGTTAACAAAGCGGCGCAACTCGTGGAACAGGCAAAAAAAGCCGGTGCAGATCGCTGCGACGCAGTAGTCGTGAGAGGGCGCTCGACTTCGGTCAATGTTCGTCTTGGAAAAGTCGAGGGTACCGATTCATCTGAAGGTGACAGTTTTTCTCTTCGTGTGTTTGTCGGCAACCAGGTTGCCAGCGTCAATGCAAATGCCGGCATTGATGCTGTCGAACTGGCCGAGCGTGCAGTTGCCATGGCGCGCGTTTCTCCCGAAGATCCCTTTGCGGCTCTGGCCGATCCGGAAACCCTGGCCAAGACCTACGATGATCTGGATTTGTTCGATGCAACCGAAGTTGATGCTGCAGCCCTGACGGATGCGGCGCTGGCGATGGAAGAGGCGGCACTCGGCATTGAGGGTGTCAGCAATTCAGGTGGTGCTGGGGCTTCATCAGGCATGGGCGGTCTGGTCCTCGTCACCTCTGAGGGTTTTACCGGTTCCTACGCGGGGACCCGCTTCGGTCGCTCTGTCAGTGTCATTGCTGGCGAGGGCACATTGATGGAGCGTGATTACGAGTTTGACTCGCGCTTGTATTTTGCTGATCTGGACAATCCTGAATCGATCGGCAGATCTGCTGGCAATCGCGTGGTGCGGCGTGTGAACCCTCGCAAGGTCGACACCGCATCCGGCATCACAGTGATACTGGATCCGCGTGTTGCGCGCGGTTTCGTCGGACATCTCGCCGGCGCTATCAATGGTGCGGCCATTGCGCGCAAGACCAGCTTTCTGCGCGACAGGATGGGGCAGGCCATCATGAAGCCGGGCATATGCGTTACGGACGATCCGCAGATCATACGCGGCCCGAGTTCGAGACCGTTTGACGGCGAGGGCGTTCGTGGCACCCGGTTGAACATGGTTGAGGATGGTGTTTTGCAAGCCTGGTTCCTTTCCACCGGTACGGCGCGCGAACTGGGCCTGCACACAAATGGACGTGGCGTGCGGGCAGGATCGAATGTGAACCCGGGATCGACCAATCTGGCGCTCGAACCGGGCACCCTGAGCGCCGAGGCAATGATCGGTGGGGTCAAATCCGGATTTTACGTCACGGAAGTCATCGGCCATGGTGTCAACATGATTACCGGCGAATACAGTCGCGGCGCATCCGGTTTCTGGATTGAAAACGGTGAACTGACCTATCCGGTTTCGGAAGTGACCATTGCATCCAACCTGAAAGAAATGTTCATGAACATGACGCCTGCCAGCGATATCGACCGCAAATTTGGCACGGCCTCTCCAACCCTGGCCATAGAAGGCATGACACTTGCTGGAAAATAAGATGATCGGCGATGATCTGGCATTGATCAGCGATGCTGCACATGAAGCTGGCGAGATTGCCATGCGCTATTTTCGCAAGGATCCCGATGTGTGGTACAAGAGTGGCGCCTCACCGGTCAGCGAAGCAGATATTGCCGTCAACACCTTCCTGCACACGAAGCTTCGTCAGGCGCGTCCAGACTATGGCTGGTTGTCCGAGGAAACGGTTGATGACAGTTCTCGTCTGGAAGGCAAAGCCGTTTTTGTCGTCGATCCGATTGACGGCACACGCGCCTTTGTCAATGGAGATGATGTGTGGTGTGTCAGTGTCGCCGTCGTTCTCGATGGCCGCACTATTGCCGGGGTGCTGGCGTGCCCGGCGCGGGAAGAATTTTTTGCCTCCGGCCTCGATGGCAGCGCAAGCAGGAACAACAAGCCGATCCAGGTGGCGGGGCCGGACAGCAGAGTACAGATCGCTGCACCCGAAAACGTCTTGCGGCGTCTGCCGGAAGAATTCATGCGTGACAGAGAGCGTGCCCAGCATATTCCATCGTTGGCCTATCGCATTGCCATGGTCGCGGACGGACGGTTAGCGGCAACCCTGATCAAGCCGCATTCCCATGATTGGGATCTGGCCGCAGCAGATTTGATTTTGCAAAATGCTGGTGGCGCTATTGTTGATACAGACGGTGCGCTACTGCGCTATAACAGGGATTTGGTCACGCATGGCTTGCTGGTTGCGGCCCCAACGGGTTTTCTTCCTGCGATACATGATGCGTTGAGCGGCATTGACCTTTGAGGGTAATTGCAGCAAACCGCCTGTGAAGATGCGGGTCTGCGTGCCAGCAGTGTTCCGCAGTGAATCTGCAGCGGTTTTTCGAACAATCCGCTCTAAACAGTTTTCAAGGGCCTGGAATCGATTGATTGCAACGATCCGGCCCCAGTGTTGATGGAGAATTTGATGGTAGACAAGGAAAAGCAGCTTCTGCATCTGGTGTTTGGCGGCGAACTGGACGAACTCAGTGAGGTCCGTTTTCGCGATCTGGACGAACTGGACATCGTTGGTATTTATCCCAACTACAAAGCAGCTTACGAGGTTTGGAAGTCAAAAGCCCAACAAACGGTCGACAATGCCCATATGCGGTATTTCATTGTGCATATGCACAAATTCCTTAATCCTGATGAGGATTCCTGATCCGCTTGTAAACCCCGGGCGGCTGCCTTGCCGGTCCTGATGATGGAACGGGATTGCGTCTAAGTCTATGCCCTATACCGCTGGCCCAATTGCCGCAGGATTGGGTGTAAATCTATAAGACACTTCCTTCAAACAGCCTTTCCGACGGTTTTCAGGCATATTCCTGCACCTGGTGAAAACGGTATTTCATTGAGTGCAGGCATTTCGTTATTCACCAACAAGCGCAATTTTGACATTGTGGTCACCGGGCCAAATGGTCCTGGCGGGACCCGTTACGAATAAGGGAGATACTGTTTGAAAAAGGCGGTTAGACGTTTTGGAAAAACCCTGCTGGCTTCGAACAGGTTTCAAAGCATTGCCGCCACGCTGCTTTACGGTGCGCTGGTTTTTGTTCACAAGACCAATCGTTTTATTTCCGACTCTGACAATCTGGTGCAGGCGGTGGATGGAAAAACACCCGTCATCATCGCCCTGTGGCATGGCCAGCAATTGATGGCGCCTTTTTTGTATCCTGACAATGAGGATGTTGCTGCGCTCGTGTCCAAGAGTGCCGATGCGGAGATCAATGCCCGTGTTCTGGAAAAAGCCGGCGTGATGGTCATTCGCGGTTCTGGCGGACGGGAGAGAACGCAAACAATCGAAAAGGGCGGAATTAGAGCACTGAAAGGCATGTTGAAAGCGCTGGCGCGCGGGCTCAATATTGTCATGATTGCCGATATTTCAAAAGGTGCCCCCCGGCAGGCCGGCGAAGGGATCGTTACCCTTGGCAAACTTTCGGGCCGTCCGATCATTCCGCTTGCTGTTGCGACTAGTCGCTATCATATTGTCGAAAAATCATGGGACAAGACAACGATTAATTTACCATTCGGTCGCGCGTGCCTTAAGCTCGGCAATCCTATCCACATACCCCGTGATGCTTCGGATGCAGAAGTGGCAGACTTTCGACAGATGTTAACCAACGAGTTGAATCGTGTAACCGAGAAAGCGTACCAGGCGGTTGGTGCACGCGCATGAGCTTGGTTTGGGCGCGTGTATTGCTGACGGCCTATCGCCTTTTCGGATCCTCCATCTATCCGTTTCTGGGCTCTTACCTGGCCGTCAGGGCATCGAAGGGTAAAGAAGATCCGGATCGCCGGCGGGAGCGTTACGGACATGCCAGCGTCATTCGTCCGGAAGGCCCCGTTGTCTGGGTGCATGCGGCAAGTGTCGGTGAAACAACGGCGGTTATTCCGTTGATGGAGGAGGTGCACCGGCGCGGCATTTCTGTCGTTCTGACAACCGGCACGGTAACCTCTGCCACCGTGGCCAGCGAACGACTGGGCGATACGATCATCCATCAATATGTACCGCTTGATCTCAAGCCGGCGATCAGTCGGTTTCTTGATTACTGGAAGCCGGATCTGGCATTGATTGCAGAGTCGGAAATCTGGCCGGTTACCATCCTGGAACTGGGAGCGCGCCAAATGCCCCAGGTGCTGGTCAATGGCCGCTTGTCGGACCGCTCCTTCAGGAACTGGCGAAAACGTCCCCATCTGGCAGAAGCACTGTTTGAGAATATGTCTCTGGTGATTGCCCAATCCGATGTGGATGCCGAGAGGTTCCGTATCCTGGGCGCCCGTCCGGTCACCGTTTCGGGCAATCTCAAGGTTGATACGCTTCCACCGCCCTATGATGAGGCCGAATACAAAAAATTGAAACAATGGGTTGGAGATCGTCAGGTCTGGGCAGCGGTATCAACCCATGCAGGCGAAGAAGACATTGCGGCTGACGTTCACGAAAGCCTAAAAGCCAGTCACAAGGCTCTCACAATCATCGTGCCCCGGCATCCCGAGCGGGCAGATGACGTGGAAGAAATGCTGGAGGCACGCGGATTGGTGACGGCGCGCCGTTCCCGCGGCGACGTGATCACGGCGGAGACACAGGTCTATCTCGGCGATACGATCGGTGAAATGGGTCTGTATCTCAATCTGTCGCAGATCGCATTTGTCGGGCGGTCGCTGACATCAACAGGTGGTCAGAATCCTCTGGAGCCTGCCATGTGTGACTGCGTGATCCTGTCTGGTCGCAATATCCAGAATTTCCGCGACAGCTACCGCAGTCTTATCAAGAACGGTGGCGCACGGTTGGTCAATGATGGTGAAACCCTGGCAAAATCTGTGGAGTTTCTCATGAGCAATCGCAGAGCAAGCGACAAGATGCGTGCGGCAGCGCGCAAGACGGTTGAGGAGCTCAGTGGCGCTTTGCCGCGAACCATCATGGCGTTGGAACCCTATATCAACCCTCTGACTGTCAAAGCGGAATTGCGCCATGAGCCAGGTCGGAAACCAAAATGGTAAGTGAAGCGCCCCCTTTCTGGTGGTTGAAATCGGACTGGCGCGCCTGGGCGCTTTATCCTGCTTCCTGGGTCTATGGTTCCATTGCCCGTTCACGGATGGAACGGGCGCCACGCACACCGGTCGATGCGCCGGTGATCTGCGTCGGAAATTTCACCGTTGGGGGTGCCGGCAAGACACCAACAGCCTTGGCGCTTGCCGATGCTGCCCGAAAGGCGGGCATGAAACCCGGTTTTTTGTCGCGTGGCTATCGCGGCAATGTGCGCACTGCAACCCGCGTCGAGGTCTCCCGCCACGACGCCCGTGAAGTGGGTGATGAACCTTTGCTTCTTGCGGCAAAGGCGCTGACGGTCGTTTCTGCGGACCGGGTCGAGGGCGCCAGACGTTTGTTGCTGGAGGGCGCTGACATCATCATCATGGATGATGGGTTTCAAAGCGCAGCCCTGTTGTTTGACTATGCTCTGCTGGTTGTCGATGCCCATCGCGGAATAGGCAATGGACATGTCATTCCGGGTGGACCGATGCGCGCACCTTTGCTCGACCAGATGCGCCATGCGTCGGCCTTGCTGGTGATTGGTGAAGGCACGGCGGCTGATCGAGCCATCCGCAGCGCTGCACGCGCTGCCAAGCCGGTTTTTTCCGGCGCACTGGCAGTGCAAAAAGCCCGTACATTCAAAGACAAACGCCTGCTGGCCTTTGCGGCCATTGGCAATCCAGAAAAATTCTTCGACAGCCTGCGCTCAACGGGCGCACATTTGGTCAGCGAACGCAGTTTTGGCGATCATCACCATTTCAGTGACGAGGAAATCCGCGAAATTCTGGAAACGGCGGCCGCCAACCAACTGGACATCGTCACCACGAGCAAGGATATGGTTCGGCTCAGGGCAGGCCGGGGGCTTACTGCCGAACTTGCTGACAAATCCCGGGTGCTGGACGTGCGTCTGGAATTTGAGCAACCCGATATTGCCGCGACAATCATCAGCAGCGCAATCGGGTCTTTCAAGAAAAGAAAACTGCAGAACGGTTGATAGCGGATGGTAAGCGGTGCGCTGTCAGGTTTTTTGTGTCGGCAATACGCCGGCTTCGCGGTCGGCTTTCAGTGACGCCGTTGCGTCAAGATAGGGTTCCTGGCGAGCGACGCTCCAGTATTTGAGCTCTTCCAGCGGAATGATCTCCCCGGTGATGGCGCAGCGCACGTGGGTTCCAGGCTGGACGACCTCAAAGTCAGCGTCCAGATAGCGGATTTTGGCCTCGCCGGAGCCATGTCCTTCAAATCGATTCATGTGGCATTCCTGTCGTGCTGCTGCGTATGCCATATTCTACAGCGGTTCACAATCAAATGGAACCACATCATGGTGAACCGTTCTGGCTTATCGCCTGCCGAACAGCCTCTCAATATCAGAAAGTTTCAATTCAATGTAGGTTGGCCGACCATGATTGCATTGCCCTGATCCCGGAGTTGATTCCATTTGCCGCAACAGGCTGTTCATCTCCACCGCCGTCAGGCGTCGTCCGGACCGCACTGATCCGTGACAGGCCATCGTCGCTGCCACGTAGTCTATCCGGGCACGCAAACCGCTCGAATCGTCCCACTCCGAAATCTCGTCCGCCAATTGGCGCACCAGTCCAATAGCGTCGATCTCGCCCAGAATGGAGGGCGTCTCGCGAATGGCCACTGCGCCTGGACCAAAGCGCTCGATTGTCAATCCAAGTTGGGACAATTCATCTGCGCGGGCCACCAGACGATCACAGTCCTCCTCCGGCAGATCGACGATTTCGGGGATCAGCAACACCTGGGAGGGGACCTGGTCTGCATGCAGCGATTGCTTCAGGCTTTCATAAACCAGCCTTTCATGCGCCGCGTGCTGATCGACGATAACCAGTCCATCCCTGCTTTGCGCAACAATGTAGTTTTCGTGCAGTTGCGCGCGGGCTGCACCCAGGGGGTGATCCTGCTCTGAACCATCCAACCCTTCCGCCTCCGTCAGTGGGGGGGCGTCGCTTCGACCGGTGGGGGCAGAAAAGGCGCTGAAAGCGCGCTGACCATTGTCGGAAAATCCAGTTCCTGCGGGGCTGCCGAAGGGCCGAAAAGGTGATGTTGAAGGGTCATAGTGTGCGGGATCCATCTGGGGTTGGGCCCCGAATTTTGATCCGAACCTTGGGCCGAAACCCGCTGTGAATGCCGAAGCCATATCGCGGGCGCCTACGCTGGAGGCGCGATCGCCATGCTGCGTCAGCGATTGCCGAATGGCCCCGATAATAAGACCGCGCAACAGGCCCGGATCGCGAAATCGGACATCGGCCTTGGCGGGGTGAACATTTACGTCCACCTGGCTCGGGTCCAGCCTGATTGACAGCACGGCAACCGGATAGCGGCCACGCGGTATGGTGTCCGCATAGGCGCCACGCAATGCGGACAGGATCAATTTGTCCTGCACCGGGCGGCCATTGACAAAGGCATATTGTTGCAGGGAATTGGCTCGATTGTAGGTCGGCACACAGGCATAGCCCGTCAAGGTGATATTTTCCCGAGCGGCGTCAATTGCGATGGCATTGTCAGCAAATTCGCTGCCGAGGACCTGGCCGATCCGGGCCAGTTCATCATCCCCGGTTGCCGGGTACTCGGTTGTTGTGCGGTCGCTGCCTGAAAGGGCAATGCGCACATGCGGAAAGGCAATTGCAATCCGTTTGACGATAGACGTAATGGCACCGGTCTCGGCGCGGTCGCTTTTCAGAAACTTCAGTCGCGCAGGTGTCGCGTAGAAGATGTCCCTGACTTCAACCACTGTACCGCGATTGGCTGCTGCCGGTCTGACCTTTTGTACAAGGCCGCCGGCGACGCTGACCTCATAGCCGCTATCTGCCTCCTTCGTCCGGCTCTGGATGCGTAATTTGGCAACCGAACCGATAGAGGGCAGCGCTTCACCACGAAAACCCAGCGTGGCGATCGCGTCAAGGCCGTCAGTGATTTTGGAGGTACAGTGCCTTTGAATTGCCAGGCTCAGGTCCTGTGAATCCATGCCGCAACCGTCATCGGTCACCCTGATCAGCGCCTTGCCACCGCCAGCGGTCGCTATTTCGACACGCGTTGCGCCCGCATCAATGGCGTTCTCCACCAATTCTTTGACGACGCTCGCCGGTCGCTCGATCACTTCACCAGCGGCGATCTGGTTTATGAGGGTCTCTGAAAGATGTTTGACTGCCATGGGGCGATCATCCTGGATTCGCTGCCTGAATAAAAGATGGGTTGTGGGCTTATACGATCAATCTTTCTTGCAATTGCGAATGATTTGCAATAAAAGAATTTCAGTATGATCCGGGCGAGCTTGATTGGCCCAGAAATTATGGAGTGCGTTCAAGATGTTGCGTCGCTTTTTCATCGTTATTGGTGTTTTCGCCTCATTGCTTGCAGTCAATCTGTCGGTGACGGCTGCCGGGGCGGCAGACCGGTTGACTGTTGTCGCTACGGTTTCCATGATTGGTGATGCGCTGCACAAAATCGCTGGCGATCGCGCCACCGTGGTGACGCTGATGGGCGAGGGGGTTGATCCGCATCTCTATCGTCAGACGCAATCGGACATAGCGGCCATGGTTCGTGCCGATGCGGTTTTCTGGAACGGGCTCTATCTGGAAGCGCAACTGGAAGAATTCCTTGAGAAACTGGCAAAACGCAAGCCGGTTTTTGCCATTGGCGAGGCCGTGCCTGAGGATTTGCGCAGGTCCAGTGTTGCCTATCCGGATCGATATGATCCCCATATCTGGATGACGCCGGATTTATGGCCTTATGTCGTGGAAGCGGCACGCGATGCATTGATTGGTCTGGATCCTGAAGGCGCGGACATCTATGCGGCCAATACAAAAGACTATTTGCTGCAGGTCAGCGCGCTTGCCGCCTATACGCACGAGAGTCTTGCAACGGTGCCGAAAGACAAGCGTGTGCTTGTCACCGCGCATGACGCCTTCGGTTACTTCGGGCGCAGCTATGATTTCGAGGTGGTTGGCATTCAAGGTCTTTCAACGGAGAGCGAAGCCGGGTTGCAGCGCGTTGATCAGATTGTCAACCTTATCGTTGAGCGCAACATTCAATCCATATTTGTTGAAACATCCGTACCGGTGCGCAATGTGCGCGCACTGATTGAAGGTGCGGCGGCGCGGGGGCACAAGGTCGTGGTTGGCGGACAGCTCTTTTCCGACGCCATGGGGTCAGCAGGTACCTATACCGGCACCTATATCGGCATGATCGATTCCAATGTAACCCTGATAACCAATTCTCTTGGAGGCAAGGCACCGGCTGCCGGTTTTCAGGGTAAGTTGATTGGAAGCTGAAATGAAGATTTCTCCCACCGATTCCGACGCAGCACTCGCTGTTCGCGGCCTTTCTGTTGCCTATGGTGACAAACCGGCCCTGTCCTCCGTTGATGCTGTTTTCAAACAGGGCCGCATGAGCGCCATCGTCGGTCCCAACGGGGCCGGGAAATCCACCATGTTGAAAGCCGCGATGGGCATAATCCCGACGATCAGTGGCGAGGCACTGTTTTTTGCAAAGCCACTTGCCGCCATGCGCGATCGCATCGCTTATGTGCCGCAGCGCGCAAGTGTTGATTGGGACTTCCCCGCGACTGTGATCGATGTCGTGCTGATGGGGCTTTATCGTCGACTGAGACCACTTAGCCTGATCGGCAGGTCACAGCGCCAGATGGCGATAGAATGTCTGGAGGAAGTTGATATGGCGGGTCTGGCGAGCCGGCAGATCGGCCAGCTTTCCGGCGGTCAGCAGCAGCGTGTTTTCATCGCCCGTGCATTGGCTCAAAAAGCCGACCTGCTTTTGCTGGATGAGCCTTTTGCAGGGGTCGATGCGGCCACGGAGAAAACCATTATAACGCTGCTTAAAAAATTCGTGAAAGACGGTGGTACGGCGGTGGCCGTACATCATGATTTGTCCACCGTTGCTGCCTATTTCGACGACGTCCTCATCCTCAATGTGCGCCGCATTGCTGGAGGCACGGTCGCGGCGGCCTTCACCGAGGCCAATCTGGCGGAAGCCTATGGCGGGCGTCTGGCGCGTGATACGCCCATGACCGAGGCTCATGCTGAGCCTTTGGTCGATACGGCGACCTGAGTGGATGGGTTTTCATGATTGATGTTCCTGCCTTTGTGAATGCGCTGACATTCAATGCCGGCTACAACACTGCCATTGTCGCCATGGGCGCAATATTGCTTGGCTGGGCCGGTGGAACGGTCGGCACCTTCCTGCTTTTGCGCCAGCGTTCGCTTGTTTCCGATGCCTTGAGTCATGCAACATTGCCCGGAGTCGGCCTGGCATTTCTGGTGATGGCCTGGTTTGGCGGGACCGGTCGTTTTCTGCCCGGATTGCTGTTGGGGGCCGCCATCAGTGCGATGACGGGATTGGCCTGTGTCGAATGGTTGACGCGTCGCACAAGGTTGAATGCCGATGCCGCGATCGGGGCGGTTCTATCGGCCTTCTTTGGCTTCGGTGTTGTGTTGCTGACGGTCATACAATCACTGGGCATTGGGCAGCAGGCAGGTATTGGCAGTTTTCTTTTGGGTTCAACGTCCGGAATGTTGCGCAATGAAGCCGTTACATTGGCTGTACTGGCGCTGATTGTTGCGCTTTTGGTGTTTTACTTTCGCCGTCCGCTGACGCTGGTCTGTTTTGACGAAATCTTTGCCCGCACTTCGGGGATTGATATTCGCAGGGCCGACTTGCTTTTGATGTTTCTCGTCATGGCAGTGACGGTAACGGGGTTGCGGGTAGTCGGGCTGATACTTGTGGTCGCCCTGTTGATCATTCCGCCGGTCGCAGCCCGTTTCTGGACTGACAAGACGACGACGATGATTTTTGCCAGCGGTCTCATTGGTGCCGTCTCCGGTTTCGCAGGCACGGCGCTTTCCGCTTCTGTTCCCAATCTTCCTGCTGGCCCGGTGATTGTTCTTGTCGCAGCATTGCTGTTCGTCATTTCGCTGCTGTTTGCACCCGCTCGTGGTATTTTTTATGGCCTGTACCGCGCCAGGGCATTTTCCCGCAAGGTCCACAGACGCCAGGGCCTGCTGGCAATCCTGAGGGGCGAAGCGATCTATGACAGTGATACAATCAAGGTTCTCAAAGCCGACCATTACATCCGCGCAGACGGCACGCCGACCCGCACGGGACTTGCTGCGGCAGACAATGCGGCACGCGAGGAAGCCCTGTGGACTGTCTATCTGCACGACAATCCGGATGCAGCCTATCGTGCCGCCCGCATGCGACTGGATCCGATAGCCGAAAGGCTCACCTCAGACGAAATAGCAGAACTGGAAAAACATTTTGCGGGGCCCCCGAGCGTTTCCGGAAAAGCGGGAACCGGTTTTGCGATCAGATAACGCGAACAGAAAAGAGCGCGTTTCCGGAAAAGCGGGAACCGGTTTTGCGATCAGATAACGCGATATCAGCTGCTGTCCGGTGCCTCATTTGGCGGATGTGCTGCGGAAGGAAGAAGTGATGGACGAGCTGTATGTTGGACTTGTTCTCGTGCCCACGTTGATCGGGGCGCTGGCGGCCGTGGCATGTGCCCTGCTCGGGAATTTTCTGATATTGCGAAAGCAGAGCCTCATGGGGGATGCTGTCAGCCATGTCGTGCTGCCTGGTATCGTCGTGGCGTTCATTGTAAGCGGCTCCATGTCTGTAGGGCCAATGTTGATTGGTGCCGCGGCTGCGGCATTGATTTCGGCGCTGCTGATTGAGCTTGTTCGCAATCTTGGAAAAGTCGAGCCCGGCGCAGCCATGGGCGTGGTCTTCACCTCACTCTTTGCATTGGGTGTCGTCCTGCTCGAACAAAGCGAAACCCGCAATATACATTTCGATGTCCAGCATGCGCTCTACGGCAACCTGGAAAGTCTTGTCTGGCTGGCAGGAACGCAAGCCGGTGCACTTTTTGATCCCGAGGCACTTGCAGATCTGCCGCCCCAATTGGGTCGGTTGGTATTTTCACTGCTGGCTGTTTGCCTGTTTCTGCTGTTTTTCTGGAGGCAATTGGTTGTTTCGACATTTGACCCGGTCTTCGCCCAGGCGCTGGGTGTCCCGGTGCGCTTTATCGGAGCGGCATTGATATCTTTGGTCGCCATCGTTGCCGTGACTGCTTTTGAAGCGGTTGGCGCTATCATAACCATTGCCATGCTGATCTGCCCGGCTGCAGCGGCGCGGTTGATGACCAACCGGCTCATCCCCCAATTGGCGTGGAGTGTTCTTTTTGCGCTTGTCTCTGCAGTTGCAGGGTTCTGGGCAGCTGGCAGTGGCATGGCTTTATTGGGCAGTGGATTCAGCGTCAGCGCTGCGGGCATGATTGCGGCGGTCAGCGGTATTATTCTTGCCATATGCGCCATTGCGGCGCCCCAGCGGATGGGAGCGCGGTCTTGAATGGACCGGAGTTCTGTCTGCACTATTTCGTCTGAATGAACCGATCAGATCGCCGTCCATTAGAAATTGAATCAAACTGCCTGTAAAACTCTCTATAAACCAGTGTAAATTCAAGGGTTTGAGGATATTTTTATGACAAGATATAGAGCGGTTCGCTAGGGCTTTGTTAATAAAGCCGGGCCATTCTGTCGGTTAGAAATGTGCTTTCCTATTCGCGTTGAGCACGTATTTTCTGGCATGTAGGGGCAGAGCAATGGCGGTTGAACTGGCCACCCGGGATTTGACATCAGGGGTCGAGAATGATTCGGTCGTATATACCGACCGGCTCACCGGCCTGGGCAATGGTGTGCGCCTGCATGACAAAATAACAAAACTGGTGGCTGAGAGGTCTCTTGATCCGGCGCCATTTGCCATCGGAGTGGTCAATCTGGATGGCTTCCGTCCGATCAAGGACCTGTTTGGTCGTGCGGCGGGTGATGATATCCTTTGCCAGGTCGCGCATCGTCTGCGCGCCTGCATGCCTGCCGGTTCGCTGGTCGTACGCCTGGATCAGGATGCTTTTGCATTTGTACTGCCGCTGGTCTTTGACAAAACGGGTGCAGAGAAAATCAGTGATTTGTTCAGGGATGTCCTGGCCGCGCCCTATGATCTGGGCAAAAGGAATGTGCGGCTTTCCGCATCCTTCGGTTTTGCAATTTATCCCTATGCCGGTGAAGATTATGCGCAACTGATGGAAAGCGCAGATACGGCTCTATACCGCTCGAAATGTCGTGGTCGCGGGCAGATCACTGTATATTCAAGAGACATTGCCGAGGAGATGAAACGCACGACGCAATTGGAGCAGGCGCTTCGGCGTGCGGTGTTCGCAGATGAAGTCGATGTGCATTTTCAGCCCATTGTCGATCTTGCCAGTGGTCATCCGATTGGTTTCGAAGCTCTGGCGCGTTGGACTGACGATGAATTGGGTTCGGTTTCACCAGCCGTTTTCATTCCGTTGGCAGAGGAACGCGATCTGATCGAACCATTGACGGAAGCTTTGCTCAAGAAAGCAACCAAGGCAGCCTTGAGCTGGCCTGAAGATATTTTCCTGTCCTTCAACCTGTCATCCGCTCAGCTTATTGATCCTCTCACCTTCAAGAAGATCCTGACGATTGTTCGCACGGCGGGGCTCGACACAAGACGATTGGAGCTGGAAATTACCGAAACGGCGATGATGGCGGACCCCGATCTGGCCAACTCCATCATAAAGAGCCTGCGTGATGAGGATATTTCGATCTCTCTCGACGATTTTGGAACGGGTCAGTCAAGCCTTGGTCGCCTGCGGGCAATCGCGCTGGACAAGGTCAAAATTGACAGGTCATTTGTTTCGGAAATCACACGCGACAGAGCGTCGGAACACATTATCAAAGCGATCGTCGCGCTCTGTGATGGTCTCGATTTGTGTGTTGTCGCAGAAGGTATCGAAACCGTTGAACAGGCCAATAAGCTTCTGGCTCTTGGATGTTCCATCGGGCAGGGGTTCTTCCATGGCAGGCCGATGAGTGCGACCGATGTGCTTGTCTACCTCGATGGACTTGCACCGGTTCGGCAGATTTCTTCATCAGCGACAGCCGCGAAGCGCCGCAGGCTGCCGCAAAGCAATAATCCAACCCTGCTCAGACCGATCTGATCAGGGCCGTCAATTCCTCAACCTTTGAATTGACAAGCCCGGCATTGCCGCGTGTTTCCACATTCAGACGTAGCAGCGGCTCTGTATTGGAGGCGCGCACATTAAAGCGCCAGTCATCAAATGCCATGCTGAGACCATCCGTGGCATCAACCATTGGATTGAACCGGCCAAAATCATTGGCGATCGTCTCCAGCACCTTTTTGGCGTCATCGACTGTAAAATTGATTTCACCCGAGCAGGGAAAGGCGCTGATGCGCTGTTCGACCATTTCGCTCAGCTTCATGCCGTTGACGGAGAGTTCCGCGACCACGGCTAGCCAGGGCAACATGCCGGTATCGCAATAGCTGAAGTCCCTGAAATAATGGTGGGCGCTCATTTCACCGCCATAGACGGCATTTTCTTCGCGCAACATCTGCTTGAAGAATGCGTGCCCGGTGCGGCACATCTTCGCCACGCCACCGGCCGATTCCACCACATCAATCGTGTTCCAGGTCAGCCGTGGGTCATAGAGAATCGTGCCGCCGGGAGCCTTGCGCAGCATGGTCTGTGCGATAAGGCCGACGATATAATAGCCCTCGATGAAACGGCCCTGCTCGTCATAGAAGAAGCAGCGATCAAAATCACCGTCCCAGGCCAGACCGAGATCGGCGCCATGCTCAATCACCGCACGACTGGCCCGTTCGCGTTTTTCCGGCAACAATGGATTGGGAATGCCATTGGGCAAAGTCGGATCGGGTTGGTGATCCACCTTGATGAATTCAAATGGCAGATGCTGCTCCAGAAGGTCAATGACCGGTCCGGCGCAGCCGTTTCCCGCATGGCAGACAATCTTCAGTGGCTTGAGGGACAGGCCTTCGACCTGCTTCAAAAGATGGTCGACATAGGCCGTTTTTTGCAGGTTGACAGAAAGTTTTCCGCGGCTGGCATAATCTGCAACAATGGGAAAATCGCGATCCGAGTAAACCAGTTTTTCCAGTGGCCCGAGCGCATTGTCCTGGGTGGCGGCCTTCGCGCCTTCAAGCACCATCTTGATGCCATTGTAATTCATCGGATTATGGCTTGCCGTCACCATCAGACCCGCGTCGGCGCCGCTGTGATCGGTATGAAAATAAACCTCTTCGGTTCCGCATTGACCCAGCGGCTTGACGTCAACGCCGCTATCGAGAAGTCCCTGGGCAAGCGCTGCCGCAAGCGCAGGGCTGTCCTGGCGCATATCATGCCCGACAACCACACTCTTGCGCGGCTGCTGCTCTGCAACAGCCTGGCCGAACCGGTAGGCGAAAGGCACATTGACCTGGCCGGGAATTTCACCGCGAATGTCGTAGGCTTTGAATGCTGAAGTCATGATCAGGATTATCCGGTGTTCGAAACGGAAATGGGCAACAAGGCCAGTACGTGCAGAAGATGGATAGGCATGCACTTTCCGAGATACCATTGCGTTAGTGCAGAAACAATATTCAATCAGTCTTTCTGTGCATCAGTCTTGTCCGCAATGGTAAACGAAACATTTTCTTCAATGGAATGAGCTTATCAAAGCACGACGTTTGGTTCGGTTTTGCCGTGCATGGGGCGATCCAGCAGAAAGGTCTGGCCTGCATGGGGTTGCTGGTCTGCCTGTTCGAGGCTCAAGCCGGTGCTGGCCGATGTGACAATCATCCGGTCTGCATGGGCGCCGATGAAAGCCGGGCAGGTTATCCGGGCAGCCGGAAGGGTGATGGTCTCCACGCAGACGCCAGTCGGATCATAGGCTTTGACGCAGGCCCCGTCCCAGCGGGCGATCCAGATGATGCCATCAGCGTCCATGATGGCACCATCTGCCCAACCCGTGCTGTCCGTGGTCCGATCCAGAAATACCGAGGGCTCGCCGACCGGCAAGCCATTGGCGGGATCAAGGGCGACACGCATGACCTTGCCGGTCGGCGTATCGGTGTAATGGCCGACCGATCCGTCGGTATTAAAGCATATGCTGTTCGGGACGCTGATGTGCGAATACAGAACCTGCAATTCGCCGCGATGAAAATGGTAGATAGCGCCTGCGCCCGTTTCAGCCTCAATCCCCATAGTGCCAATCCACATGGCGCCGCTGGGGTGCACGCGGCTGTCGTTGGAGCGTGTTTTCGCATTGTCCGCCTCCAGCGCCTTGAGCAAGGATAGCGTGCCATCAGCGGTTTTGCGCAGATAGAGACCATCATCGCATATCAGCAATTGGCGATCGCCATCGACCACAGCAAGGGCACTGGCCATGCGCGGCAGATCATGGACGATCGCACGGTCCGCTGACAACGGGCGTTCGATCAGCTTTTTGCCAAGAATATCAAACCACCAGGCCGTATTGCTTCCCGGCTCATAGGTCGGCCCTTCGCCAAGCTGGCATTTTGTATCGTCAAAAATCGCATAGGCCCGGTCTGCTTTTTCGATGCCTGCATTTTCGATGTCAGCCTTTTGCATGTCAGTCTCCAAAAATTCTATCATAGGCATCGATTGACGCGATGGCCCGCTTTTCTATTTCGGCTGCCGACATGCCTGGTTTGTATAGACTTGAACCAAGGCCGAAGGTGCGAATGCCGGCTTCGCGATAGTGGGCAAAGTTTTCATGGGAAACGCCGCCCACGGCGCCAATTTCCAAATCGGCAGGAAGCACCGCCCTGATCGCGGTGATCCCGGCAGGACCAAGAATATTTGCCGGAAAAAATTTCAATGCGGAGGCGCCGGCCTTGACCGCGCTCAGCGCTTCGGTTGGCGTGAAAACCCCGGGCATGGTGATCATGCCATGCGTTCCGGCACGGCCAATGACATCGGGATCGACATTGGGGCTGATCATCAACGATCCGCCAACCTTTGCCAGTCGGTCCACATCCTCGATGGTCAGAACTGTCCCGGCACCGATCAGGCAATGGGATGGGGCTGTTTTGACCGCGATGCGAATGGAATCAAAGGGCGTCGGTGAATTGAGCGGTATTTCGATGGCCTCGAAACCGGCATTGACAAGAGCAACAATCGCCCCCGCCGTCTCTTCCGGTTTGATGCCACGCAGGATGGCAACCAGCGAGCGTTTCAATTGGGGCCAGGTTTTTGTCTGTGTCATGTTTTTATCGATCCGTCATTGTTCGGCAAAATGGCTTGTGGCCAGAATTTTTGCGCAGCTGAAAAAAGCCCGGCGAGAACCGCCTTGTCTGCATCTGTTGTGGCAAATTGCAGTGCCAGGCAGGAGAATGCTGCTTCATAGAGGTCACGCAAGCGGCCTGAGGCAATCAGATGAATGGTGGTGTTTTCACCAGCATCAGAAAGGCAGCCAGCGATTTCAAATCCGATCAACAGGCCCGACAGGCGTGCGTAATTGCGTTCCGGCGCGCTGTCGAAAAGCAACTGCCCGGCGCGAATGGAAAACAGCAACCGGGAAAATTCTGAAGGCCTGTCATAGGCGTCGCGCACGCCTGCCAGGAAGTCGACGTTGCCCGGGTCGCAGCTGTCAATGTCACCCATCGCGTGTTGCAAAATGGATTGCTGACGGATCAGGCTGAACAGTTCACCGGTCATGCAGGTTGCAAAGCCGGTGACGCTGCCCGATTGCACCTGCACCCATTTGGAATGGGTGCCGGGCAGGCAGAAAAATGCCGATTGAGAATGCGATGCAAGCCCGCCCAGCAATTGCGTTTCCTCGCCGCGCATGACATCCGGTCGTTCCGGGTTGCGCTGGGCAATGCCGGGAAGGATGCGAATATCGCGTTGCGGATCATCGATTCGCACGGCCCTGTCGACAATGTCCAGGAGTTTGGCCGGTACGTTCAGATAGTCTGCCTCCAGCCAGCCCTGACGGGCTCCGGCCATGCCACAGATGACAACCGGCAGGGAAGGCGGCGCGCCAAAGGCATGTAAATGCGCCTGCAGAATATCTGCAAAACCGGATGCTGCGGCGTGAACCATGCCTTCATGGCTGCGCCGCTCGGCCAGCACTTGCCCGCTTTTCGACATCAGCCAGATGCGAAAACTCGATGTGCCCCAGTCAACGGCTGCAAAATGTGCTTTCATGGCCTATCCTGTCACCACAACGCCGCCATCAACCACAAGGGCTTGACCGGTCATCATGCGCGAAGCTGAGGAGGCAAGGAAAAGTGTCGGCGCCACAATGTCTTCAGGCAGGATTTCCTCTTTGATGCATTGCCGCTCGATATGGTCGGCCAATGCCTCTGGCGTGACCCATAGGTCCCTTTGACGATCGGTCAGGACCCAGCCGGGCATCAGTGCGTTGACGCGGATATTATCCACACCCAGTTCCCGTGCCAGCCCGCGTGTCAGACCTGTTATCGCCGATTTTGCCGCGACATAGGCCGGATAGCCGGCATTGCCCATCATGTAGGAGATGGACGAGAAATTGATGATCGACCCATAGCCGGCTTCTCGCATGTCCTGCGCAACCGCCTGGGCGGTGAAAAAATGCGGCCTGAGATTGATCGCAATGGACTGGTCCCAGTCCTCGACGCAATAGTCCTGCAGACCATGGCGGTTGTCCGAGGCCGCATTGTTGACCAGAACGGTGATCGGCCCATGGGTTTCACGGGCCTTGGCGATGGAGGATCGCAGTGCCTCAATATCGGTGATGTCACAGGCCATGAAAAGCGGCCTGTTGCCATGTTCGGCTTCCATGCGGTCGCACAATGCACTGGCATCCGAACGCTGTACAAAGGCCACTTTTGCGCCTTGCAAGACAAATCCTTCCGTCAGCCAGGCACCAATGCCTGATCCGCCGCCGGTGATGAAGATCGATTGCCCTTTCAGGTCATGGAATTGTGCTGTCTGTTTCATGCTGCCTCGTCCATCGGGCTCGTCGGAACCGCTGTTATATAGAAAAACGAAAAGGACGAGACCACGCCCAATCGCATGTGGTCTGTCCTGGTTTGACCTAATTCATCTCCTGTTGTCCTGCCAGATGCGCGGCGCGCTGGCGGGGGAAGAACCGTTGACGGACTGCAGTGATATTGCTGTGCAGCCCCGGTTCTTCGTGCCCCAGTTCTTGATTCCCCTGCAATCAGGTCCCTGGAAACTTGTAATCGCTGAACTGCTTCCTCAGTGTTGTCTTCTGGATCTTGCCCGTTGCCGTGTGCGGGATATCGTCGACAAAGGCGACATCGTCCGGCAACCACCATTTGGCAATATCGTCGCGGATGAAATCCAGAATGGATTCTTTCGACGGGTCGCAGCCTTGCCGGCGCACGATGACCAGCAATGGCCGCTCATCCCATTTGGGATGGGCAATGCCGATCACGGCAGCTTCCGCGACCTCCGGGTGACCGACAGCCAGATTTTCCAGCTCGATGGTGGAAATCCACTCACCGCCGGATTTGATGACATCCTTGGCGCGGTCGGTGATCTGCATGTAGCCGTGTTCATCCACATGGGCGACATCACCTGTGTCGAACCAGTTCTCCGCATCGAACTGCTCTGCGCCGTGACCCTTGTAATAGGCGGAGGAAACCGCAGGGCCGCGCACTTTCAACCGTCCAAAGGACTTTGCATCCCAGGGCAGCGGATTGTTCTCGTCGTCAGTCACCTTCATTTCCACTGTAAAGGGCGGGTGACCCTGTTTGGCTTGCAGGTCCAGTCTGGCCTGGCCCGTCAGGTTCTTGTATTCCGGCTTCAGGGTGCACACGGTGCCAAGAGGGCTCATTTCCGTCATGCCCCAGGCGTGTATGACCTCGACGCCATAGGTTTCCTGAAAGGTCTTGATCATCGCCGGTGGGCAGGCCGCGCCGCCAATGACCACCCGTTGCAGGTCCGGCAATGATCCGCCGACCTTGGCCAGATGCTCCAGCAGCATCAGCCAGACGGTTGGCACAGCCGCCGTCATGGTCACGCGTTCCTCTGTCAGGATCTGATAGATGGAGGCGCCATCCATGCCGGCGCCCGGCATGATCATGCTGGCGCCAACCATCGGACAGACAAAGGCGGTCGACCAGCCATTGGCGTGAAACAGTGGCACGACCGGCATCATCCTGTCGTTGGACGAAAGATTCAGCATGTCCGGCTGCGCTCCAGTCATGGCATGCAGCACATTTGATCTGTGTGAATAGACAACGCCCTTGGGATCGCCCGTCGTACCGGACGTATAGCACATGCCGGCGGCCGTGCCTTCGTCGAATTCGCGCCAGGCATAATCGGCATCCGCCTCGTTGATCCAGTATTCATAGGCAACGGCATTGGCAAGTTTTGTCTGCGGCATATGGGCCGCATCGGTCAGCACGACAACCTTGGCAAGGCTGGGCACCTTGTCGGCGATGGCTTCGATAATGGGCAGGAAGGTCAGGTCGACAAACAGCAGCTTGTCCGTCGCATCATTCATGATCCAGGCGATCTGATCGGGAAAGAGCCGCGGATTGAGCGTGTGGTAAACAGCGCCCATGCCGAGAATGCCATACCAGGCTTCCAGATGCCGCCAGGTATTCCAGGCCATGGTGGCGACCCGGTCGCCCATGGTAATGCCGTCCTTTTCGAGGCGTTTGGCGACCTGTCGTGCCCGTTCATGAATGTTGCGGTAATTGGTGCGATGCATCGGGCCCTCGATGGACCGTGATATGACTTCCCGATCGCCGTGATAAAGCGCGGCATGGTCCATGATCTTGTGGCACAACAGCGGCCATTCCTGCATCAGTCCGCGCATGCGGCATCTCCTCCGAATTTGTTGCTGGTGTTCTCCCACACCGATTATGCCCGAGTATGGCGATGTTCAGCGTCAAGGAAAAGGTGTAATATCAGGTTCTTCGGGAATAATTCGCAATTCATTTTGATTTGGTTGGCGCACGTGAAGCAAGGTTACTGCCAGCAATGCACTTGCTTCAATTGCGCCACCTTGGTAATGCCTCTGCCTGAAAACCGGTCATGCGCCGCGGGCCTGCGAATGGCCTGACCGTAAACTCAGTTGGTCAGGCAATTTCCCTTCGTATAACATGCTCGGGTTCGTATTGGCTTTTACCTTTCGACGGTATCAATCCGTCAGATCCTAGGCGCAACCATGATGACCGCAGCCATGATTTCAATTGTCATTCCGTGCAAAAACGAAGCTGACAACATTCCCCCCCTGCTTGACGAGATTGAACAGCATCTGCGTGACCGGCAGATCGAGGTGATCGTCGTCAATGACGGCTCGAGTGATGACACCGCCGAGGTGCTGTCGCGTGAAGCAGCAAAACGGCCCTTTGCGGTGCGTCATATTCGCCACCAGTTCTCCGTTGGCCAGAGCCTGTCGCTGCGCAGCGGTGTCCTCGCCGCCCATGGAGCGATCATCGCGACCATTGACGGCGATGGCCAGAATGACCCGCAATATATCGGGCCGCTGGTCGACGCCCTGCTTAAGGCCGGCCCCGCGATCGGCATCGCCTGCGGCCAAAGGATCAAACGCAAGGATACGAAACTCAAACAATTGTCGTCACGCTTTGCCAATTGGCTGCGCGGTTCGATCCTCAACGACAAGACCCGCGATTCGGGCTGCGGTCTCAAGGTCGTCCATGCGGATATTTTTCGCCGCCTGCCGTTTTTCAACGGAACCCACCGGTTCTTGCCGGCGCTGGTGATTCAGGAGGGGTTTGATGTCGTCGCCATGGACGTGCTTGACCGGCCGCGCCGCTTTGGCACCTCCAATTATGGAATATTGGATCGCGGCCTGCGTGGTGCGCTTGATCTTTTTGGCGTCTGGTGGCTAAAGCTGCGCCGCAACAAAATGCCAATTGCTGAGGAAGTGCATGATGGTTGAGGTTTTCGTCCCCATTGTCGCGTGGTTTCGCGTCGTTTTTGTCGAGCAGTTCAACGGCTGGATTCTTCTGGGTTTCCTCGCGCAGGCCTGTTTTACCATGCGTTTCGTGGTGCAATGGGTGGCTTCGGAGCGGGCCAAACGCAGTGTCGTGCCGGTGGCCTTCTGGTTTTTTTCGCTTTTTGGCGGTTTTCTGCTGCTCATTTATGCCATCCAGCGTCAGGATCCGGTGTTCATTGCCGGTCAGGGCATGGGGCTGGTCATCTATGTACGTAACCTGTGGCTGATCGCCAATGAAAAAAAGGCCGCCGTTGCCGATACTCAGTGAGATCACTTGTCAGCCAAGTCATGTATAAGGTTAATGATTCGGTTTGGATCGCTTCCACAGTAAACCGGAAGTCATTTTTGCCAAGACAACGCGGAACTGAAATGGACAGAGCCTATCAACCAGTCAGGCGAAAAAACGATGCAGTCTGAAGGGCCATTCGGTGAAAGGAGCGTTTTGCTTCGTTATCTGATGCTGTTTCTGCTGACTTTGGCCGTGCTGGTGCCCGGCATTGCGCAATTGCCGCCCATCGACCGCGATGAGGCCCGTTATATTCAGGCCACCAAACAGATGGTCCAGACGGGCGACTATGTCGACATCAGATTTCAGCAAGCGCCCCGCTACAAGAAGCCCATCGGCATCTATTGGCTGCAATCCATCTCCGTTGCGCTGACGGGCCAGGGGGAGGATGCGCCGGTCTGGGCCTACCGCATGGTGTCAGTCATCGGCATGGCGCTGTCTGTCGTGGCGCTCTATTGGGTCGGGCAGGGGCTCTTTGGGCCGACCATCGGGCTGATCGCGGCGCTGATGCTGGCCGGAATGTTTGGCGCAGGCTTTGAGGGGCGGCTGGCGAAGACGGATTCCGTTCTTTTGTTGCTGTCGATCATAACGCAGGGCTGCCTTGCCCGCATCTATGTCAGCCGGCGAAACGGCGATGCCGCAGCCCCGTCGCTGACCTGGTATTTCTGGATTGCGCAGGGCGCGGCGATCCTCATCAAGGGTCCGATCACGCCCCTGCTCAGCCTGCTGACGATTGTGTTTCTGCTGCTGTTTGACAAGAACCGCGACCGCAAATGGCTGCTGGATCTCAAACCGCTGCGCGGCATTGCGCTGGCTGTGCTGATTGCCTTGCCCTGGCTGGTGCTGATCACCTGGAAGAGCGGTGGCGCCTTCTGGCAGGAGGCGCTTGGCAAGGATATGCTTGGCAAGGTGGCAGGCGGACAGGAGTCCCACGGCGCACCACCCGGCTATTATATCCTGACCTATTCGCTCTACATGTGGCCATTCGGGCTGATTGCCATTATCGGCCTGACCCATGCCCTGCGGCGCATGTTCACCGATGCGCGGCTGCTGTTCTGCATCGCCTGGTATATCCCGCTCTGGCTGTTCTTCGAAATCGTTCCAACCAAATTGCCGCATTATGTGCTGCCTGCCTATCCGGCCATTCTGCTGCTGGGCGGCTGGTTCCTGAGCCTGGCCGGGTCGCAGGCGCCCGTGCCGCTGCTGTGGCAAAGACTGCTGCACGGCATCACCGGCCTTGGTGTTGTCATTGTCACCTTTGCCTTTGTCGCGCTGGCCGTGGTCATGCCGATCTATATTGGCAGTGGCTTTTCGCCCTGGAGCATTCCATCGGTGCTTCTGTTGCTGGTGGCGGCGTGGTTTGCCATTGGCTTCGAGATGATGGTCGAGCCGGTCAAACGGGTGTTTGTCACGACCATCGCCGCAACGACGGCCTATGGTCTGCTTTTCGGGGTGGTCCTGCCGCATATCGATCAGATGTGGGTCAGTCGGCAGATTGCAACGCAGTTCCATCTGCAAAAGGCCTGCAAGGATTCCGTGCTGGCATCAGCAACCTTCCACGAGCCAAGTCTGGTTTTCCTGGCCGGCACAAAAACGCTGCTGGCAGGTCCCGACAGCGCCGCCCAGCACATCATGGCCGATCCCAAATGCGCTCTGGCTGCAGTGCCCGCTGCCGACGCACCGGCATTCCTTGCAGCCCTCAGCGCCAGCGGCGCCAAGGCCGAAGGCAGCGAGCCTATTTCCGGCTTCAACTATTCCAAGGGCAAGGAAATCTCGATTACGCTTTATCATATCGTGCCGGAGTGAGTTGTTAAGGCGGAATACGGACAGCTTTGGGTTCTGTCTTCACGCCCCGTACGCGCCTTCGGCGCTGGCTCCAGACGGGGCGGGGCATGAGCCCCGACGGCCCATTGACCGGTAATTGGCGCGCTTGCCGCCTTCGGCGGGAACGTGCCTGTCAGTAAGGCAGCGCTTGCAGCGGCTGGTGCTTTGCTTCGGGGCACTCAAACAGGCCGCGACTGCGGCCCGGCCAATCGTTTGGCCGCGCCCCGCGCAGGCAGGCGCGTCAGCGCCGCTCGCCGTGAGCGGAAAAAATCCCAGCCTCTCTGCGCAACTCCCGCGTTCTCGGTAACACTCTTCTGAGGTGCGGCAACTCAGTGCCTCGCTCCGGGCACCGCCCACAAACTCCCTTGATTCACAAAGGTTCCAGCCCGCACCAGTCGGCGATGAACAGGGCTGTGGCCTGGGTGACCCGGCGCACGGACTCCAGATCGACCCTTTCGTTGAAACCGTGGATCGCGTCGGCCTTCGGGCCGTAGACCAGGGTCGGCGTGTCGGCATAGAGGCCGAAAAAGCGGGCGTCCGTGGTCGCCGTGATCGCAACCTTGTCGAGCGCCTTTCCGTTGACGCTTTGATGGGCCCTTTCAAGCGCGCTGATGGCCTGGCCGGCCGTATCGCCCTTGTGCTGTGACAGCGCGTATCCCTCGGCCAGAAACCCGTGATAGATGATTTCAGGCCGATTGTTGGCAAGGAAGGGATGCTGGCTTGCCGCCTCCATGATCGTATTCTCGATCTCGCGACGTGCCTCATCAATGTCCTGCCCCGGAAAAATCCCCATACGCACTTCAAACACGCACCAGGCCGGCACCGAGGAGGCCCAGTCGCCGCCCTGGATCCTGCCGATATTGAGGTTCAGCGGGTGGTGATTGTGCCCATAGTCGCAATGGCGGCCTTCGGGCCTGTTCCAGCGGTTTTCCAAATCGTGCAGGGCGGCGATAAGCGGGATGGCGGCCTCGATGGCGTTGGAGCCGCTGCCGGCTGTCGCCACATGCACGGGAATGCCGCGCAGATGCACCTCCAGCCAGATGACGCCGACCTGTGCCGTCACGAGATCTTCGTCGAAGGGTTCGGGGATCAGCGCGGCATCGGCCCGGTAACCCCTTTGCAGGCAGGCCAGAGCGCCATTGCCGGTGCATTCTTCCTCGACCACCGACTGGAAATGCACATTGGCGGCCGGGGCAAAGCCGAGGGACTTGAGCGCATCCAATGCGAAAAGGTTGGAGGCAAGCCCGGCCTTCATGTCGCCCGAGCCTCGCCCATAGAGCCAGCCATCGTCCACATGTGGCGCGTAGGGGTTGGCATCCCACATATCCAGCGGGCCTTCGGGCACCACATCGATATGGCCATTGAGGATCAGCGATCTGCCGGCATTGCTGCGGCTGTCATGGGTGCCAACGACGTTGACGGCATCATCGTAATTTCCGATGACCGGCGAAAAGCCCGGCAATTGTGCAATGTCGTTAACATCGATCAGCCAGCGATCCGTCCGGTAACCGCGTTCGGTCAGTTCGGCGGCCATGAAATTCTGCGCGGATTGTTCCTTGCCGCGTGTGGAGGGATGCGATGTCAATTCGGCAAGAAAGGCGATTTCACCATCGAAAAGCCCATCAACGGCCTGCATGATGGCGGTTTTTTGTGTGTCGTCCATGAAAAACTCCGGCGTCAGAATGTTGGAAGGGGGCCGTCCGGCACAATCAGCGTCGTGCCGGTGGCATCAATGACGTCCTGCAGGTCCACGCCCTCGGCGATCTCCGTCAGGCGCAGCCCTTCAGGCGTGACATCACAGACGGCCATATCACTGTAGATCCGGTTGACACAGGCCGCCGCCGTCAATGGCAGGGTGCAGCGCTCTAAAATTTTCGGATTGCCCCTCTTGTCGGTATGGGTGGTCAGAACGCCGACCCGGCGCGCCTTTTGCGCCAGTTCGATGGCGCCGCCGACACCAGGCGAAAAGCGTCCGGGAATGATCCAGTTGGCCAGATCGCCATTGCCGGCAACCTCGAAGGCGCCGAGCAGGGTCAGGTCCAGCCGGCCGCTGCGCACGATGGCGAAGGACACGGCGCTGTCGAAGTAGGAGGTGCCGGCAATGGGTGAGACATAGGCGCCGCCCGCATCGATCAGGTTGCGGTCGGCCTCTTCGGGCGAAAGCTGCGGGCCCACCCCGGCAATGCCGTTTTCCGAATGCAGGCAGATCGCCATGGTGCGGTCGACATGGTGGAGAACCTGGGTCGGCAGGCCGATCCCCAGATTGACCGTCATGCCCGGCAGAATGTCCCGGGCGGCGCGGCGCAGCATGCGTTCCCTAGCGTCTGACAACACCATAGACCTCCGGCAATTGCTTGAGCGTCACGAGTTGGTCCACGAAGGGGCCGGGCGTATGCACATTCTCTGGCTTGATGCGGCCCTGATCGACGATGGTCTCGGCCTCTGCGATGGTGCAATGGGCTGCCATGGCCATCAACGGATTGAAGTTTCGCGCCGCAGCAGCATAAAACAAATTGCCGAATGTATCGGCCGTTTCGGCATGGACCAGCGCAAAATCGGCCTTCAATGCCGGTTCCAGGATGCCTGTGACCCCGTTGACGCTGACCTGTTGCTTGCCCTCGGCCAGCGGCGTGCCCATGCCGATATCCGTTACAAACCCCAAAAGGCCTGCGCCGGCAATGCGAATGCGTTCGGCCAGAATGCCCTGGGCGACAAATTCGACGCTGAGCGCGCCGTCATTCATCATGGCGATGGCCCGTGCATTGAGGCCGATATGGCTGGCGACCAGCTTTGACACCTGGCCGTTTTCCAGCAGCCAGTCGACACCCATGCCCATTTCATTGGCGTCATTCTTGATGATGGTGAGATTTTTTGGACCCTGGCGCACCAGTTCCTCGATCAGGCAGAAGGGTGTGCCGGGTACGCCAAAGCCGCCCAGCATGACGCTGGCGCCATCATGGATGCGTGCGATGGCCGATCCGATATCAGCCGATTTGTCAGGCATCGCCATCAGGCGTGCAGCAGGATATTCATGATCCGCCTTTCAGGGTTTCAAACAAGGCACCGCCGAGGATCATCGGTGTCTCGCCAAGGATCGGGGTGAAGCCGAGCCGCGCATAGGCCGCGCGTGCATCGGCGTTGGAATTGCTGACGCTGAGTTTCAGATAGGCGGCGCCCCACTCCTCTGCGGCCAGTTTTCCGGCAGCCGCCAGCAGGCGTCGGCCAAGGCCGTCACCGCGCATCGTCTCCTCAATCCACAGATCGGAAACCAGAACGCCGGGCGCGCCCATGACGGTTGAAAACACCCGTGAGAACATCGCCGCACCGACCACGTCTTCGCCGCGCTCCGCCAGAAGGGCGATGAAACTGGGCGAGGGTCCGAAACCGGCGCGCGCGACGGCCTCATCAGTGGCGTTATGCTTGTCACCGAGATGGGCGGAAAGCCTGGCCAGAGCCCGGTTCAGGCGGGCTGCATCTGCGGCCTTTGCCCGGCGGATTGTAACAGGGGCCATGGGTCAGGCCTCCCTTCGGTCCAGATCCCGCAGCGCGGGCGGACAGGAATTGCCGATCCCCATACTCATACGGCCACCGGCCATTTGCCCGTGATTTCGTCCATGAACTGCGCCAGCGAGCGGGTCAGCACATCGATGATTTCATCCACATGGTCTGCTGTGGAGATCATCGGCGGACAGACGAGGAAATGGTCGCCTTCCAGACCATCGCGGGTGCGCCGCGCATAGATGATCAGGCCATTGTCATGGGCGATATCGACGAGACGGTTATAGGCATTGAAGGCGGCGGGCAGTGGCGCCATCGTGTCCCGGTCTGAAACCAGTTCAAAGGCCAGCAACAGGCCCTTGCCGCGCACATCGCCGATGATCTGGAAGCGTTGGCTCAGCGCCTGCAGGCGCGCTTTCAGCAGATCGCCGATTTGCGCCGCATTGTCGATCATGCCTTCCGCCTCGATCTCCTGCATCACCGCCAGCCCGGTTGCGCAGGCCAGCGGGTTGCCGGCATAGGTGAAACCATGGGCAAAGCCGCCGGCATCCATCACTGCATCAACAATCCGTTCATGGGCGATCACGGCGCCCAGCGCCGCATAACCGGCGCCAAAACCCTTGGACAGGGTGATGATATCCGGCGCGCCGTCCCAATGTTCACCGCCGAAGAAACGCCCGGTGCGTCCGCCGCCCGACATCACCTCGTCATGGATCAGAATGATGCCGTAGCGATTGCAGATGTCGCGAATGCGCGCCATATATCCGGCAGGCGGCACCAATGCGCCGGTCGAAGCGCCGCCAACCGGCTCGACGATAAAGGCAAGCACGCTGTCCGGCCCCTCGGCAAGGATCTTCGCCTCCAGCATGTCGGCATAGTGCAATCCCGTTGCCGGATCATCCATATCCATCTTGTCCAGATAGGCGCGCGGCGCCGGTATCTTTGGCATCGCCTGCATCATCGGCTCGAACGGCTGGGTCAGCGGCGTATAGCCGGTCAGCGCCAGCGCGCCCAGCGTGCAGCCGTGATAGCTGGGCGTGCGCGAAATCACTTTCCAGCGCGATGCCTGGCCGATGGCCACGGCATATTGCCGGGCCAGTTTGATGCCGCTTTCCACCGCCTCGGAGCCGCCGGAGACAAAAAACACCCGCTCCAGGCCCTCTGGCGCAAGGCCTGCTGTCTTGGCGGCCAGCCGTTCCGCCGGCTCGGTCTCGAAATGCAGCCGGTAGCCGAAGGTGGATTTTTCCATCTGCCGGCGCATGGCTTCCAGCACCCGCGGGTTCGAATGGCCGATATTGGACACCATTGCTCCCGACGAGCCGTCCAGATAGCGCTTGCCGTCGACATCCCACATATAGACGCCGCGCGCCATGTCGAGCATGGGGCGCTTGTTTCTGCTCTGGTAGAAGAGATGCGAGCGGGGAGCTTCAGTCATTGAACACCTGTTGCAAAAAGGATTTCGTCCGGTCTTCCTGCGGCGCGCGGAAAACCAGTGATGGTGGCCCTTCCTCGACCACCAGCCCATCTGCCATGAAGATCACATGGTCGGATACATCTTCGGCAAAGCGCAGATCATGGGTGACGATGATCATCGTCATGTCTTCTTCGGCCAGGGCTTTCATCACCCGGTTGACCTCGCCCACCAGTTCGGGATCAAGCGCCGAGGTCACCTCGTCGAACAGCATCAATTTGGGGTTCATGGCCAGCGAGCGGGCAATCGCCACGCGCTGCTTCTGGCCGCCGGAGAGTTTCGAGGGGTAATAGTCGCCCCGATCGGAAAGCCCCACCTTGTCCAGCAGCTTTTTCGCCTGTTCGATTGCCTCGGCCTTGTTCACCCGGCCCAGCATCAGCGGTGCCATGGTGACATTCTCGATGGCTGTGAGATGCGGGAACAGGTTGAAGTGCTGAAAAACCATGCCGATGTTCTGGCGCAATCGGTTGAGATGCGCCTCGCGCTGCCGGTGCGGCAGCTTCTGGTTGACCAGTTCCCCGTCAAACCAGATTTCACCCTCGGTGACCTCTTCCAACTGGTTGATGGTGCGCAGCAGGGTGGACTTGCCCGAGCCGCTGGCGCCGATCAGGGCAAAAATCTGGCCCTGATCGATATCCATGTCGATACCCTTGAGGACCTGCAGCGATCCGAAGTTCTTCTTCAGGCCGCGAATCTTGACGATGGGTTCGTTCATAATCGGAAATCCTGTGCTGACGGACTATCTGTACTGGGCCGAGCGGCGTTCTGCGACACGCACCGCCTGCTCGAGACCAAGGTTGAGGACATAGTAGATTGCCCCGGCGGCGATATAGAATTCGAACGGGCGGAAACTGTCGGAAATCGCCCGTTGCGCCGACAATGTCAGCTCCATCACGCCGATGACCGAGACCAGCGCGCTTTCTTTCAAAAGCGCGATCATCATGTTGCCCAGTGCTGGCGTCACATTGGCGACGGCCTGCGGCACGATGGCCTTGCGCATGGCCTGGAACTGGCTGAGCCCGAGGCTGCGCGCCGCTTCATACTGGCCCTTGTCCACGGCAACGATGGCCGAACGGATGATTTCGGAATTATAGACCGCGAAATGCAGGCTGAGCGCAATCACCCCGGCGACAAAGGCGTTGAGATCCAGGCCGATCTGCACCAGCCCGAAATAGATCAAAAACAGCTGCAGCAGCAGCGGCGTGCCCATGAACAACCAGGCAAAACCGGCGACCGGCCAGCGAATGATCGCATGGCGGCTCAGCTGCAGCACCGCAAACACCACGCCACCGGCAAGGCTGAAGACCATCGACAGGACCGTCAGCGCGATGGTCCACAAAGTGCCCTGCCAAAGGATGTCGGCATAGGCGGGCAGAATGGAGAAATCGAGACCCATGTCAGGACTCCAGCGCTACGCGTTCGTCGATCTTTTTTACCCCGAAGGAAAAGACCGTGACGATCGCCAGATAAAAGATGGATGCGAGAATGAACATCTCGAAGGGTTTGTAGGTCGACGAGATATAGCGGTGCGCCGTATAGGACAGTTCCAGCACCGAAATGGTCGAGACGATGGCCGAACCCTTGATCAGCGCGATGGCATTGACTCCCAGCGGGCGCACCATCATGCGGGCTGCCTGCGGCAGGATCACCCGGCGCATGACCTGCGCCTGGCCAAGACCCAGGCACCGCCCGGCTTCGGTCTGTCCCTTGTCGACGGAGAGAATGGCGCCGCGGATCGTCTCGCACATATAGGCGCCGATATTGATGCCAAGGCCAATGACACCGGCCTCAAACGGACCCAGGTTGATGCCGATCTGCGGGCCGCCGAAATACAACAGGAACAGCTGGATCAGCGCCGGCGTTCCGCGAAAGACGCTGACATAGGCCCGTGCCGGCCAGCGCAGCAGCACATTGCGCGAAAGGCTGGCGAGCGCTGCGGCAAACCCCAGGATCAGCCCCAAGATGATGGCCAGCATCGAGACCTCGATGGTGACCCATGCCGCTTCGGCAAAAAACGGCCAGATACGTCCGATCAGCGCAAAATCCATGGGAGCCTCAATGGTGGTCTGTGCGTTTGAGCATCGGCAGCCGGCGAATTTCTTTCACCAGCCCGATGGTTTCCTCGACGGCGGCTTCGAAATATTGCCGTCCCGTTTCCGCATCGGCCACGGTCGGATCACCCATTGTGCCATCCGGCGAGGCCGCCGACCACCAGCGCATCAGCATGGCGCGGCTGCCGCCGGCGGCAAGGTCGAGGTTGAAATAGCGGCTGGACGGATCGTGGATGATCTGGCTGGCCGCCTTTTCCGGATAGACATGTTCGGGATCCAGATGCATGTACATCGCCGCCTCGAATTCGCCCGCATGGGCAATGCCGCCGGTCGGCGATTTGCGGATGGCGTTGATGCGGTCCGACATCAGGTTCCAGTAGGAGGCGGAAACGCAGATGATGTCGTTTTCAATCACCGTCTTGCGGGCAGCCAGATCGAGAACCGGATGGTTCGATCCATGGCTGTTGAGCAGCAGGATGCGGCGGAAACCGTGATGGGCGAGCGATTTGGTCACATCGGTGACAAAGGCGATCAATGTCTCGGGCTGGATCCAGATGACGCCCGGAAAATCCTTGTGGTGTTCGTTGAAACCGTAGGGGATCGACGGCATGATCAGCACATCTTCCGGCGAGCGCACAGCGACCTCCCGGGCAATCGATGTGCCCAGCAGCGTATCGGTGTCGAGCACCATATGCGGCCCGTGGTCTTCCGTTGCGGCAACCGGCAGGATGATCACCCGGTCCTTGTCGGCGTCGCGGACCTCTTCCCATGTCAGTTTTCCGTAGTCTGTTTTCATGGTGGGTTCCTTCCGCCTGTTGCCTGGAATGTGAAACGGGCACCCGCCAGGCAGGTGCCGGGCGGATGCAAAAGCAGAGCGTCGCGCCTAGCGGATATCTGCACCGACCCATTCGACGGAGATCTTTTCGTAGGTGCCGTCGGCCATCATGTCATCAAGCGCCTTTTGCATGGCGGCTGCCAGCTCCGGGTTTCCCTTGCGGATGGCCATGCCGACGCCGACGCTGGCGCCTTCAATATCGGACAGGTCAAGTTCGCGGATGGGCTGCTTGTCCTTGGTGATCGCCACACGACCCGGAATGGAATCGATGATCAGCGCATCGATGCGGCCATTCTTGAGTTCCAGCATCAGTTCCGGCAGGCCCTTGTAGGTCTTCAGCGTCCAGTCCATGTCGGACTGTTCGCGGGCCCATTTTTCATGGGTTTCACCCAGCGTCACACCGACTGTCTTGCCCTTCAGGTCGTCCATGCCCATCACGGCGCTATCGGCGCCGACGAAGATTGCCCGGCCGGCGGAATAATAGGGGCCGACAAAATCCACCACTTCCATGCGCTTGGGCGTGATGCTCATGCTGCCGATGATCGTGTCATATTTTCCGGCCATCAGTCCGGCGAGAATGCCGTCCCAGGCGGTGGTGACGATTTCCGGTTCGACGCCCAGTCGCTTGGCGATTTCCTTGCCGATGGAAACGTCAAAACCGACCACTTCGTTCTGCTCGTTGACCAGCGAAAACGGCGGATAGGCGCCTGTCAGCGCGATGGACAGCTTGCCATTGGCCTTGATCGTATCCAGTTCATCGGCATGCGCGGGGGCGGACAATGCCACCCCGGCGAAAATCATTGCGGCCATCAGGCCCTTCATCTGCGTGAGCATAGAATGCTCCTTTCCTGTCAATGTGAAATTTGAAAACAACCCCGTGCGCCATTGCCCCCTGCCGGGGCAACAACATATTCGGATAATGGAATAGGTGAGACCATTCTCAAAATAGATAATGACAATAGTAACTATTCATGGTTTCTATGGGCATGGCCGATACTGTGAAACAAGGCAGCGCCGGACGGGCGTTTGACTGGAACCTGCTGCACACATTTGTCGTGCTGGCGGAAGCCGGCAGCGTCACCGGCGCCGCCGAGCGGCTTGGCCGCAAGCAGCCCAGCGTTTCCAATGCCCTGCGCCGCCTGGAAGAGCAGATCGGCAAGCGGCTGATCGACCGCTCGCCGGGGCATTTCCAACTGACCGACGCCGGACGCCTGCTGCACCGCGAGGCGCTGGATATATACGGCTCGGTGACCCGGCTGAACAACCTGATGCGCGATGTGACGGACGAGATCCGCGGCCATGTCCATATCGCGATGGCCAGCCACGTCGTCTGCCCGCTGTTTGACGATGCCTTGCGGGCCTTTCACGAGACCCATCCCAAGGCCACCATGACGCTGGATGTCATGGCCAGCGTTGCCGCGCTTACCGAGGTGACGGCGCGCCGCGCCTCGCTGGCCATCTGTCTGGTGCACGAGCGCAGCGCCAAGCTGGAATATCGCAGGCTCTACCGCGAATTCTTCGGCCTCTTTTGCGGCCCCGGCCACCCGCTCTTTGGCCGCAAGAGCCTGTCCAAGGCGGACCTGAAGGGCCATTCTTCGGTCTCTTTCCTGACCGACCGGCTGGATGACGTGCTGCGCCCGGTGGCGCTGATCCGCGCCGAGGCGGGGCTCGATCAACATGTGGTCGGCCGCTCATCCCATCTGGAAGAAATCCGCCGCATGACCATCGCCGGCTTGGGCATCAGCGCGCTTCCCGTCCACGTGGTGGCCCGCGACGTGGCCGAAGGCCTGCTCTGGCGCCTGCCGCCCTACGACGACCCGCCGGCCATTGACGTGCACATGGTATGGAACCCGATGGAACGCATGAACCGCGCCGAACAGGCTTTTGTCGATGCGCTGACTGCGAAGATCGAGGAAACCGCGATTGAGAGACGGACGTATTTGTAGCGTCTTCACGGCTGTTTGTTTTGTCTTCACGCCTGTTTTTGTCTTCTCGCCGTACGCGCCTTGCGGCGCTGGCTCCAGACGGGGCGGGGCATTAGCCCCGACGCGACATTGACGGTTAACTGGCGCGCTTGCCGCCTACGGCGGATGCGTGCCTGGCAGTAAGGCCGTGCTTGCTGCACCCTGGGACTTACCAGCAAGGCAGGGTCTACAGCGCCCGGTGCCTAACTTCGGGGCACTCAACAGGCTGCGACCGCAGCCCGGCCAACTTTTTGGCCGCACCCTGTGTAGGCAGGCGCTTTAGCGCCGCTCGCCGTGAACAGAAAGGATTCACGAAAGTGCAGCGCAGCTCCGCGTTCTCCGAAAAACTCTTCTGAAGTACGGCACACTGGTACCTCGCTTTGGGCACGCCTTGCAGTGACCGGTGCCTTACTTCGGGGCACTCAACAGGCTGCGACCGCAGCCCGGCCAACTTTTTGGCCGCACCCTGTGTAGGCAGGCGCTTTAGCGCCGCTCGCCGTGAACAGAAAGGATTCACGAAGGCGCAGCGCAGCTCCCGTTTTTTCCGTACCACTCCTCTGAGGTGCCGCACACTCGTGCCTCACTCCAGGCACCGCTTCCCGGCCAACCTTGCCCCCTTCAAACATACCGAGTAGTATGTCGCTGACATTCGTGTGACAACGGGAGAGAGAACATGAAGCATCTGATGGGAATTGCAGTCCTTTCGGGACTGATGTGTGGAGGCGCCATGGCGCAGAATCGTATCGACCAGATCCGGCCCGACGCCCCGGCGCTTGCCGCCCACGGGGAGGCCGCTATTGGCGTGCGCACCCTTGAGGTCAGCAATCCGGACCAGATCGACATCGTCAAGATCGAGGCCGACAAGCCGCTGCCGCGTTATAACCGGCCGCTGACGCTGGAAGTCTGGTATCCGGCGGCCGATGGCACCGGCACCGAGGGCACCTATACGGGCGTTCTGCAGCGTGACGGCGTGCAGGAAGTGGAACTGAAGGGCAGGGCTGTGCGCGATGCCGCATCGGCCAAACCTGCCAAGGCCTATCCGCTGGTGATCATTTCCCATGGGTATCCCGGCAATCGATACCTCTTGAGCCATCTCGGCGAAAACCTCGCCACCAAGGGCTATGTGACGGTCTCCATCGACCACACCGACAGCACCTATGACAGCAAGCTTGCCTTCGGCTCGACGCTCGTCAACCGCTCCCTCGACCAGACCTTCGTTCTCAACGAAATCGACCGCATGTCGAAGGAGGACGGCAATTTCCTCAGCGGGTTGGTGGATGCCTCCACGACGGGCCTGATCGGCTATTCCATGGGCGGTTATGGCGCTGTCATCACCGCCGGTGGCGGCGTGACGCAGGGCAGCACAGAATATGCCTGGGGCGCGCCCGCCGGCACCTTGCAGGTGCATCTGGCCGGATCCGACACCCATGAGGCGTTGATCGACCCGCGCATCAAGGCGGCAGTCGCCTTCGCGCCCTGGGGCATGAACACCGGCTTCTGGGATGCCGCGGGCCTTGCCGGCGTGCGCATTCCGATGTTCTTCATTGCCGGCAGCGACGACGATGTCGCCGGTTATGAAAAAGGCACCAAGGCGATCTTCGAGGGCAGCGTCTTTACTGAGCGTTATCTGCTGACCTATGACCACGCCAACCACAACGCCGGCGCGCCGATGCCCGCCCCGGCGGAAACATGGGTCGCCTCCGAACACCTCGATTTCATCCCCTTTGATCATTATGCCGATGCCGTGTGGGACAATGTGCGCATGAACAACATCGCCCAGCATTTCGTCACCGCCTTCCTCGGCCAATATGTCAAAGGCGACAATGAAATGGCCCCCTATCTCAACCTGATCGAAAACTCCGGTGACGGCGTTTTCGCAATGGAAGAGGACGGCAAGACAGCCAAGCCCGAACACACCTACTGGCAGGGCTTCCCCGCCCGCACCGCCAGGGGCCTCAGCCTGATGCACAAGGCGAAGGGGGAGTAGAGAGCTTCTGCGACCGCTGGTGCCTGAATTGGGCGCCGGCGGGATGTGGGCGTGGGTGAGAATACTCCTGCGCCATCATGGAAAATTCCCCCGCAACGCACTTTCCAATTGAAGTGACGCCATACATCGGTTATCCAGCATGAGAACCGTGTGCGGCACCAAAGCCGCGCACCGGGCACCCGTAGCTCAGCTGGATAGAGCGCTGCCCTCCGAAGGCAGAGGTCACAGATTCGAATTCTGTCGGGTGCACCATTTTTCTCTTCTGAAACAACAGATTACTCTGGCGGCGTGACAGGGCTATATGACGTCGCAGAGCACAATTGTCACTTACAGTTTCTTGCCTGGCATCTTACGGGCCTGGTTTATCCAATCGGCAAACTTGGCTTTATCGATTTCTTCGCCCTCATAGATGTGGAAGTAGCGCACATCCTTCTGCTTCGACTTGACGGGTGGAACGGGATCGAGGGAGTTACCGTAAAAAAGGTAACTTGACGTACTTGGTAGGCAATGAAAACCCAGAAACCTGTCATTTCCCTTAACCCCATAAATGGGGTATGCCACTTGACCGCCTTTCGTATTTCGGGAACCGTACTCACTACAATATCATCAATGCTTCGCCCTATGTCCTGTTTCCAGCCCGGCATGGCAGCAATGCAAGCCTGCAAGAGGGCATCGCCCTCGCTTTTCGGTATCTGAGGATTGCCGCGTGAGAGAAGCTTTGGTTTCTCGGCGTTCTTGTCTGTCATCTTGCTTTCCATCTTCCGCTGCGGAACGTCCCAGTTTATGCCTGCTGACATAAGGCGAAATAGCCAATGACATCTCGCTTGAACGTTTCGCCGTTCATTCAGTCGCCCCAAAGGCAACAATATTCATTTTCACCAAAGTGAATAGGCGCTGAGCTTTGAAATTATGTCATTGTGTTGCCAATGACGAAACAAGAGAAACAAAGCTGAAATGGGTTTCTGCCAGCCGCATCCTCGGCATAAACATCAAGTAAAGCCTCAATGACCGCTGCAGTTGTAAACGCTGTTTGACGACATAGACAGAGATGAAAACGGGGCGGCAATCTCTTCCTCGCGCATAGCTCGGAAGTTGGATCGTATGAATTCTCGAGGATGGTTGCGCCCAGACTCTTTTTTCTCTAACAGTCATATTTGACGGATAATAATGAGAAGAACGTCAGATATGGCAGTTAAGATAAGTTCACTGAACGCACGGCGAGCACTTGAAGCTCTGGGTGCGAACATCAAGACGGCGCGCTTGAAGCGGCGTATCTCCGTTAAGGGGTTCGCCGAGCGGGTCGGTGTGTCCGAAAGCACCATCACACGCCTGGAGAAAGGCGACGACGGGGTCAGCATCGGCACGCTGGCGATGGCCTGCCTCGTCCTCGGCGAGCTCGATCGGATTTCCGACTTTCTTGATGCCGGGTCCGACGATACCGGGCTGCTTCTCGATCGGGAAGCGCTCCCCAAGCGGATCGACAAAAAACGAAAACCCGGATCGCCGCCATCCGGCAAAAGCCAATCAGCGCCCTTGTCCGATGCGGACGATGAAGAAGGGGTGGGTTTCTGATGCCGGAAGCGATCGTCGCTCTTGGGGAAGGCAAGCGTGTCGTCGGCCGTTTGCGCTTCGAGAGTGACGGTCGGCGTCAGCATTCGCAGTTTGAGTACGCCGACGAGTGGCTGGCAGCATCCGACCGTTTCGCACTGTCGCCCGGGTTGCCTTTGCGCGAGGGCAGTCACTTCAGCACCGGCAAGGAAAACAAGCGTTCGGCACTGCCCGGATGCTTTGCCGACGCCGCGCCGGATGCCTGGGGGCGGGCTTTGATGACCAGGGCGCTTGGCGGCGGTCTCAGCGAGTTCGATTATCTGGTGCTGTCAGATGACCGCACACGGCAGGGCGCGCTACGGTTTCTTGGCGAAGATATGGAGCCACTGTCCGATTTGACGCCGCCGATCCCGCGGCTGGTCGAACTTGAACGGTTGCGCGGGCTTGCCCAGCGGTTCGAGCGCGATCCCAGTGGCGCGGAAGAAGAGGCACGCGATCTGGCCGGTATTGCCGGCTCGCTCGGCGGTGCGCGCCCGAAGGCCAATGTCGAGGGCGATGGCCATCTCTGGATTGCCAAGTTCACATCCGCACAGGACACCAAGCCCATCGAACGCGCCGAGGTCGCCACCTTGAAACTCGCGGCCATGTGCGGACTGCGGGTCGCCGAAGCGAAGCTGGAGTTACGGGACAGCGACAGTCCGATCGCGCTCATCCGGCGGTTCGACCGCCGCGGCGAGACGCGCATCCCCTATATTTCAGCGAGAACCGCGCTGGACTGGCAGGGTGACGAAGGGGGCTACTACACGGATATCGCCGATGTGATCCGGCAGATTTCGAGCAAGCCCGTCGATGATCTCCATGAGCTCTGGCGGCGGATCGTTTTCACGATCCTCGTGTCGAACAAGGACGATCACCTGAAAAACCACGGCTTCATCTATGCAGGTGGAGACAGATGGCGGCTGTCACCAGCTTTCGACATCAATCCGTCGCCGTCGCGCCACCGGGTCTTGGAGACCGGTATCGTCCAAGGCGGTTTGTTCGACGCCTCCCTCGATATCGCGCTGGACGCCTGTGCGTTTTTTGATCTTACGCACCTTGTTGCCGAGCAACAGGCGCGTCAAATGGCTGGGACCATCGCGAACAATTGGAAACAGACGCTCCGTGACGAAGGAGCGTCCTCGAATGATGTACGGACTTACGCTGAGGCGTTTGAGCACGCGGCGGCAGAGAAAGCCTTGAGAATGAACGACTAGCCCGCATATCTCACCGAAGTAGGTGCTTCGGCCCCGGAATTCTGATAAAGTTCTTTTGCAACAAAGACTTGTCAGAATTCGGGATGGGGTCCGATGCAAACACACTGTAACGCCAAACAGATCGAATTCGAAGGCTTTGACGGCCACAAAGTTGTTGCCGGTTTTGATGGCGGAGCGATTACCTCGGATGCCGGCGCCTTGCTGCTGCGCCACGTCGACAAGGCGATGAACCTGTTCGACCCCGTCGCCTCCTGCTTTGTCGATCACCGCAAACCAGATATCACAGTTCATAGCGTGCGCACACTGGTCGCACAGCGCATCTCGGCAATCGCCTTGGGAAATTACGACGTCGACGACCACGACACCCTTCGCCATGATCCGGTCCTGGCCTTCCGACATCGACGCCAGCAAGGGATCGCAGGAGGAAGTCGGGCGGATCGTCACGCAGATCCGAAAGACCTGGCCAAGGGTTCGCATCATCCTGCGGGCCGATTCCGGCATTGCCTGCGACGCCCTGATAGACTGGTGCGAAACCAACAAGATAGACTATATCTTCGGCCTGTCCCTATGCCGAGGAATATGCACTGGCCCACGCCCGAATATGCGCCGCGGCCCGATGACGCCGCCGGATCCGAACCCTTTCTGAAAACAACACAGGTTTCATCGCTACGACGACCAGCACCGCAAGAGGCGGCAACGGTCCAACGCGTCAGCAGAATTCAGCCAACGGAAAATCCGATGGCGCCGAGAATTAGGCACTTATAAAACTATGGGGTGAGAAATGCGGGCTAGTCCTTTCTGTTTGCGGGGCGCGCCGGAATTGGGACGCCCCTCGGGGAAGCATCTCAGCCCGGCATGCGCTCGAAGTGCTGAAGGTCGGGGTCGATCGGATCCCAAGCGTGGCCTCGAAGGCTATAGGTCAGCGCCTCGGGACGGAACCGGCCGGGATCATCGAGGCTCGCCGCCGCGATCGCGATCAGGTCGGGCATTGCCGAGAAGGTTATGTAGACTGGCGAACCGCAGGTCGGACAAAACGCGTAAGCCTTGTCGTTTCCACTGTCTGCGGCCACGCTCCATTCGGTGGCCCTGCCGGTGATCTTCGCGTCGGATCGTCCCATAAAACTGAGATATGACCCATGTCCCGTGCCGCTCGCCTTTTGGCAATCGCGGCACTGGCAATGGTTCTGGAACACCGGCTTGCCGGCAATTTCATAGCGCAGGGCGCCGCAAGCGCAGCCGCCCTTGAATATCATGCCCAAGACTATTCTCCTTATGTGAGTGTGAGGTTTGTTTGCCTCGCCGGAGCCGGACAATCTGTCCTGATTCCCGGCTTCGGAGAGGCTGGCTTTAGGACTTGTTGATGATGTCCAGCCCGCTGCCTGTTTCGAGGAAGGATTTGAGGCTGGAGAGAACCGCGGGCCAGCCCTTGCTCACGCCTTTTGCCATGCCGCTCCCGGCCTCGAGCTCGTCGTGCGAAACGGTGAGCTTGACCATGTCGTTGTAGTCCTCAATGTCAAATGTGACCCGGCTGTAGGCATCGCTATTGTCGGCTTGCGAGGCGTTGGCCCAGGTCATGACAAGGCGGGACGGTGGGGCAATCTCGACAACCTCGCCGACAAGTTCCACCGTGCGTTCATCGTTATCTCGGACATGTTGCCACCCAGAGCCGACTTGCCAATCGGACACATTTTCATGGCCCCAGTAGCGTCGGGCGAGTTCTGGGCGCGTGATGGCCTCGAACACTTTTTCTCGTGTTGAGCGAATATAATTCACATAGACGAAACTGGTCGTTTCCCTGCTCATTTTCAGTCTCCTTCAAGTTCCTGTTTGAGATCGTGCAGCAGGGCGAGCCGATGCTGTTCGAATTTTTGGACCCAACGCACGTAGACCCCGTGCAGCGGCACGGGATTTATGAAGTGAAGCTTCTCTCGGCCTCGCTTCACCGTGCTGATCAGATTGGCGTCTTCCAGAATGCCAAGGTGCTGCGTTGCGGACTGCCGAGCCATGTCGAGGTTCTCGCAGAGCTGGCCGAGTGTCTGTCCGTTCCGCTCCGCCAGCAGATCAAGCAGCCTTCGTCGGGTCGGGTCACCGAGTGCCTTGAAGACCTTGTCTGTGTCCATTGGTTCAGTCGCGTTGGTCATGAATCCAATAATGCAGGTATTTAACTGCATGTCAAGTGCAGGTATATACCTGCATTAATAGGTAGCCGAAGCCAGAGCCTATCGGATTTGGACAACCTGCCCGAGCCAGAAGCATTGGCGGAAGAAATCATCGAAAACCTGGAAGCCGGTCTATTGAGCTTCCGGCAGGTTTTATCGGAACTCAGCTAGGCTCGCCTTCCTCACTTAATCTGGGAAATGCCCAAGCATCGGTTGAACGGCTTTTCTATCCAGTTTTGTGCCAATCTCATGACGCATTTTCTCGTGTCAAAAGGTCGACATCAACGCCCGCCTTCTGCAATCGCTCTCGAGCCGCTGACACGACATCAGAATCGAATTTTCGAGGATGTCGAAGAACGATTGCTTCACCTGTAAGCTCGGGCATGTTCCGTTCCAGGAGCATTTCGAGCTTGAGTGTTTTAAGCGCAGCGACCAGGAGCACTCAATTGCAGGCCTATTGGTCCGGAAGGGTTTGACACCAATCAAAACCTTTGCCTTGCTCATATGGAACGCCCCAACGTCCTTCCTTTTCCAGCAATACTTTGGTCACGGTGCGCCATCGCTGGTTGCCATACCACTGTTTGATGTCTGCAACGATCCTGCCCGCGAAACTACCCTCCTCGACATTTTCAATGTAAACCCAAGATCCAATAGGAAATCGTCGCTCGATAGCATTTTTTGCTTCTTTCGCGATTGTTTCTTCCCAATCACATTTGGGACGACTCAACTCAGGTGAATCTATTCCACGAGACCGCACATCGACGGTGTACTCCAATCCCGGAAGCAAATAAATTTTAACAGTCAAAGTGTCTGCGTCTACGATACGTTTTATTTGACCTTCGTATTGATGAAAGTTAGGCACGCCGTTTTCAAGGCGCCCTGGATCGCCTGAAGGCTTACCTTGTGCCCACACAGCAGAACACAAAAAAATAAAGAACAAACTTGCTGATAACACTCTCAAATCTCACTCCCTCAATGCATTGTTTAAAGGCATATTATTCGGCTGCGCTGTTGTTTGTGTGTTTACATGGTATCAATCGCAATTGCGATGGCCCATGCAACTCCTCACCTGCTTTCAGGTGGCATGGCACTGACGCAGGTTATATGCTGCTGCTCGTACCGGTCTTCGAGTTTGCCCTGCTCACGTTGTGGTCCATTTGGGGACTGTGTTGCAAATTTGGGTGGGGTGGGCGCACGAGGCTCGTTTGGGGTATATTCTGATATCTGATCAGACAGCGCATCCGTTTGTCCAATCTCCCACACTCCAACCTGCCGCCCCGCGGCACAGATACTAAATCAGGCTCGCGCATCGCGCACCTTGTGTGTCAAATATCTCTTGTCCAGATACATGGCGTGCAGCGGCACCTTGGGCCAGGGGGTGCCGGGCAAGACCTGCTCAAGCAGGCTTTTTGCAATATCATCGGCGACCAGCCAGTGGGGCATGAAAGCAAAGCCAATGCCTTCGCGCGCGGCCAGCTGATCTTACCGGTTTCTCCAGCTAGCCAGGTCTCTTTGCCGCTGGCCTGCCTGCCATTGAGGCGTTGACAAGGTCGCCGAGGAATTGACTGAACGGTACAATGTTTTGGTCGACGCTCGCTTGCTCAAGCGCGGACATGTAGTCGTCGCGACGTTCAACGGGGATGACAGTCCATGGATAGCCCCCGCCTGCCAGCATCACGTTCATCAGAAAGCGGCCCATGCGTCCGTTGCCGTCCATGTATGGATGGATATAAACGAATATGAAATGCCCGAGCACGACACGGACGGTGGGATCGTCTTCAGCTTCCAGCATTTCGAAGAAGACCGGCATGGCATCGCGCACGGCATGAGGGGCTAGAGGAACGTGTTTCGATCGATGGATGTAGACATTGTTATTGCGGTAACCTGCAAGGTCCGATGTTTTCAGGATACCGGCTGTCACGCTCGGACCAAATAACGCGCGATACCAATTGCCATGATCGTTATCTGCCACAGTTCCTGGGTTTTTGTGCTGGAGGACAGCGGTGACGCTCTTCTTGACGGACTGAAAAGCTAGAAAATAGCCGCGCGCTGCCATCGCATCGCGGTGCTTGCGATCTTCTTCGCTATCAGGATTCCACCCACCACGGCGCACGCGTTCAATGAGTTCCGGACTAACCCGATAGCCTTCGATCGATAGAGAATGATAGGCGTCGGTGACGTAAACATCTTCGACGCGCTTGAGATAGGCTTTGGCGTCGTTCGGCATGCCGGGGCTTTGCGGAAAACTGTCGACAACAGCACCACGCATGTCTTGCCACATCAGGCGGATGCGACCGGCATAGGGCGAGGTCTCACGGCGAGGCAGTGCAATGTTGACCTTTGTTTCAAAGGGATCGTTTTCGCGAACTGTGTATCCCGCAGCGTCCATGTTCTTGAGGATATCATCAGCAATGCGGTCACGTCCGATATTGCGAAAGGCGCCGGCCAGCCGTCCGGCAATGACGCTGTGTCCTCCCTCAAGCAAATGGGCGAGGATTTCTGAAGCGTCGGAAAACGAGGCAAGGGTGGTTCGAGCGTCCACCGGTCTGTGAGAGAAGAATGCTGGCGCTGCAAAAACCAGTGCTGCGGATGGGCTGAACAAGCGTAATCCATTTTCTTCAACAATGTCTTTGGTGTCTGGCATTGCCAGCCGCATTTCATAGATAGAAGTGCCATGCATCAAGCCGGTCGGCTTATTGCGCGCTTTAGGCGAACGAATGACAAGCTGAGGGGGGATCAGATTGTTGCCCGCTTGCAGCATGAGCGATTGTTCGGGACCTACGCACCAATCGTCTCCAAACCGCTCTTTCAGATAAGCGGCACAAAAATCCCAAAAGGAGGCATACCAGGCTGTGGTCTCACCTGGATCGTCGTTGGGGCTCGCGGGAATGAACCAACCTTTCATCACCTGCTGGAGAAAGCCGTTTTTCAGCAGTCTCTCACGATGTGTCCGCGACAGGTCACTTGCACGTATCGCTACGATGCTTCGGTCTTGAAGGGACTTGAGCTTTTCAAGAGAGTCTGCGAGTTTTTCCTGCGGTGTAGCCATCGGTGTTTCTCTAGCTTTTTGTGTTGTGTGATTTATAGCTTATTGCGCTTTGTCTAATATAGCTTATTATGCTGTGCGATTTCCAGCTTTTTATGCAAGAGACTGATGTGAAGCGCAGCGCTGGCATAATTTTGGCACACTTGGCGGCGATAGTGATCGACATCGAACGATGTTAAGTTGTTGAAAAATTTAAAATTTATAAGGATATTATTTTACAGTTGGTCTTCCGAAGGCAGAGGTCACAGATTCGAATCGTGTCGGGCGCGCCATTTTCATGATCAGTTTCAGCAAGACAGAGCGCATCTGGTGCGGATGAATGGGCAATCGGTTCCAGCCTGCCACCCTATCGACGGCAACCCAATGCAGCCTGACATTGCGCTGCGAACTGGACGTCAGCGTCCTACCCATCCTGGCATCGTCGCCCCGCCCGACCTGCGCCTTCCCGACCCGCCCCATCCCGACCCGCCCCATCCCGACCGGCAAACAAATCTCCGTGAACCGGCCCATTGTCGCTTGAGGGAGACCTTTCTTCAGAATCCTGCCAGTGGTAGCCTTGGTGCTCAGGGAGCAAATCAATGACTTTGAACGAATTCCAGAACCGCCTGTGCAACGATAACCCGCAGAACTATTCGGATCTGCGCGCGGTGGTCATCAACACCTCGTTGAAACGCGAATCTGCCAAGTCGCACACCAAGCTGTTGCTGGATGTCGCCGGTCGGATCATGGAGAAAAACGCCGTCTCGGTCAGCCATATCCATATGCTCGATCACCAGGTGGCCTTCGGCGTTCAGCCGGACATGACGGAGCATGGTTGGGACAGGGACGATTTCCCCGAACTCTGGAAAGTCATTGACGCTGCGGACATTGTCCTTATCGGAACGCCCATTTGGCTGGGCGAGGAAAGCTCCCTGTGCCGCCTGCTGATCGAACGGCTGTACGGCATGTCTGGTCTGTTGAACGACAAGGGCCAGAGCATATTCTACGGCAAGGTCGGCGGTGCGGTGATCACCGGCAATGAAGATGGTATCAAACATTGTGCAATGACCATTCTTTACGCGCTGCAACACCTGGGCCTGACCATACCCCCGCAGGCCGATTGCGGTTGGATCGGCGAGGCCGGCCCGGGGCCTTCCTACGGCGATGACGCGGAAGGCGGACCGGTGGGTTTCGACAATGAATTCACCCAGCGCAATGCGACCATCATGACATGGAACCTGATGCATATGGCGCGTTTGTTGAAGGACAATCCGATCCCCAACCACGGCAATGATCGCAACGCATGGAAGGCGGGATGTCGCGCAGATTTTGAAAACCCTGAGCATCGCCGCTAGGCGGGGTTCAAAGCGTACAAATCTGCGCGATAGCAACTCATTTCGTCGCAATGCGCACCACCATTTCAGATGCGTGCGATAGGCAGGTCTTTCAAATGCCGGTCGATCATTTCGACGACGCCCTTGTCGTGCGGTAAATGTTTTTTCTCGGCGTTCCAAATCTCATGGAAACGCACAACCGTTTCCCGGGCTGTATCATGCACCGGTTTTTCGGGAAGGCCTGCCTTGGCAGCGAGATAGGAGAGTTCGTCGGCCTGTTCTCATTAGTGACCGTGCGTCTGTAAAGCTGAACAACGTGCGATCGCCTTGAACATGCGTCAGGCTGCCAATTGTCTTGCCATGGAGCTTCACATGGAGAGCGGCGACATCAGCCATGACCGTCCTCCGCATCTTCATCAAGGCGATAGGCAGGGCGTGGCGGGCGTTCCCTGCCATCAGCGGATGCGTTCGTTGCTGCGCTTCCCACGATGGCGTCCACGGCGGGCAGGGCCTTGCGCGGGATGAGCCTGAGTTCAAGATCCAGCGCGCGTGCCAGTTCGATCAGGCTGGACAGGCGGATATCCGTGCCAGCGTTTTCGATCTTCGATATATGGCTCTGTGGCACACCGGTAAGGGCGCTGAGGTTCCGCTGACTCAGACCTTTGGCCTCTCTGGTGCTTTTCAGCCCTTCCAGGATATCCTGCGTTGCGTAGCTCATGATCTGCTTTTCCACATCAAATTTTGTTTTCGATATAGTTCTGCATATCATGGTTACGATATTTGGGTCCATATACGATCTGTTATTATAGATCATATCCGTTTTTTGATATGCATCAAGTGCCTCATGGCATCCTGATACTGATGGATGAGATGGTGTTTCCAGCCTGCAACCCCATTAGCCGGCAACCGAAGGAATCCACGCCTTGTGAAGTCGCCCGCATGCTGGTGTTGTCATCGGTTATAACCGGGTATGAAATCGAATAGGCGGATGGCCCGAACATGAGGGAGCCAAATATTCTTTTGGGACAGGACCGCGTCCAGGCGCATCGAAGGCTCAAGGCTTTCCAATCCACTGGTTGAAACGCCGCAGTCCAACAACCGGTCACCGTTCTTGCCGTGGAAGATTCTTCGGCATACGGGCCGCAAGATCGACATAACTGAAAGGATTTGCCCTTCCCGTATCGTTAGCGCATCCAAACCTCAATGATGTCAATCACGGAAATGACTCTGGAAAAGGGACCATTCAGCAGCCTGTCAATGTCCTCTTGCTTTAGCTTTCCGGTCTCAGGTTTGAACCGTGGGCTGAACGATCGGACAGAGAGATCGGAAGCTTGACGTGTGCTTCGAAACCATCGGCTTGACCAGGGCGGGGAGAGTTGAGAATCAATTGACTTCCAACACGTTGCGAAATCGCTGCAACGATTGCGAGCCCCAGGCCGCTTCCAGCGGTTTTCGCTCCTGCACTTTCAAACCGCGCAGTCAGACCGGCCAGCGTCTCCCTGGGTACAATTGGTCCGGCGTTTGCTACGCCCAGTGTCCCGTCACGGGATAGCGACACGTCGACCGGTTCCGCATCCGAGCCATGCCGCAGAGCATTCTCGACCAGGTTTCGGCACAGGATGTCGAAGGCGTCGGGATCAAGGTCCGACATCACGGGTGTATCAGGAAGCGACAGTGTCAGCCGGCCCTTGGTCGAATGGCGTGCCATTTCGTCAATCACGATACGCGCCACAATGCGCAGGTCAGATGTTTGATCCAACCTCAGGCGGCCGCCCTCGGCACGCGCCAGTTGCATGAGACGTTCGGACAGGCGGGTCAACCGTTTGAGTGTTGCCTCTATATCAGCGGCCCGGGCCTTGGCTGCCGGCTCTCCAGTCTCGGCCTGAAGACGCTGCGCCTGCGCGATTGCTCCGGCGATGGGCGTTCGCAATTCATGCGCAGCATTGGCAGCAAAGCTGCGTTCGGCATCAAAGGCCCCCTTCAGGCGGCTGAGAAGAGCATTCAATGTGGCCGCCATCGGCGCGATTTCCAACGGAATTTCGTCTTCCGGAACGGGCGAAAGGTCACGTGCATCGCGGGCTTCGAGACGTTCGCGAAAGCGTCGCACGGATGCAAGGCTCGCCCGCACGGCAAGAGCGATTGCAAGCAATGCAACGGGGATCACGATGAGCAGTGGCAGGCCGAGCCCCATCTGAATTTCGCGCGCGACCGCCGCCCGATGGTCCAGAGGCTCGGCGACGGTTATCCTGACAGTGCCCTGCAACGCGTCGTCGTTATAGAGCCTGTGTGTCGCAGTTTGTCGAAAGCCCGGCCCGTCATAGGTTGGAAACGTCGCTGGTTCAGCTGAATGAGATTGCAGCAGGATACGCCCTTGCGTATCGCGGACAATATAGGTGAAGAACTCGATGTGTTCGCGAATCGCTCCGAGGCGTTGGGTGACGCCATCATCCTCGCGCCCAACGATTTCCACGACGGCAAGCGGCAGAAGGCGCTGCGCTGTTTCCTGAAGAGCGGAGTCGAAGACCTCGTCCATTTCCTGGCGCAAATTCACCGCCGTCACGGCGGCGGCGGCAATCCACAGGACCGTCAACACAATGCCCAGTGAAAGCCCCAGTCGTGCCTGAAGACTGCGTGGCAGTCTCATGGTGCGCCCAGACGGTAGCCCATGCCCCGTTCGGTCTGGATGACCTGGGCGCCCAGTTTTTTGCGCAGGCGGCTGACATGAACTTCGATCGTGTTGCTCTCGATCTCACAGTCAAAGGCGTAAAGCTTTTCCTCAAGCTGCGCCTTTGACAACAACTGGCCGGGACGTGACAGGAACGCCTCGAACAGGGCCCATTCGCGTGCGGTCAGTTGAACCGGTTTTCCGTCTCGCCGGATGCTGTGGGCTGCAAGGTCAACGTCCAGCGCGCCGTGGCTGATGATCGGGTTCGGGTTGCCGGTATAGCGTCGCGCAACGGAGCCGATCCGGGCTGAAAGTTCGGCCAGGTCGAATGGTTTGACCAGATAATCATCTGCCCCAGCGTTCAGACCTTCAATCCGGTCGGAAACCTGATCAAGCGCCGTCAGGATGATGACCGGGGTTGCATCCCCCCGATTGCGCAGGTTCTTGAGAAAACCGATGCCCCGGCCGTCGGGCAACATGAGATCGAGCAGGACCAGATCGTAGGCAGTGCTGGCCATTGCATCGCCAGCCGCATCAAGGCGCGTGAACCAGTCCACCGATTGGCCGCTACCGGCGACCTGATCGCGAACAGCGGCACCCAGAACTGTGTCGTCCTCGATCAGTAAAATGCGCATGATATGCTAATTCCTTTGCTCCGGGAGGCTCTTCTTGCCTGCCCAGGCTTACCTGTAGCTGAAGATGGCACGGCAGCAGCTTCAGGATACCGTCAGCTTTGAGATGCATTATGTACAAATAGTCAAAAATGCCGCATTCGGAGTTTACCGCATGAAGAAGATACTCACAATGATTGCCGTTCTGGCAATCCTTTCGGCAGGTTCGGCACTGGCCGACGATGACTGCTTTGTGCCCATGGCCAACTGGCAACCGAGGGAAGCAGTATCAAAGCTTGCGGCACAAAACGGTTGGACCGTGCGCCGGATCAAGATCGACGATGGCTGCTACGAGATTGACGGTCGCGATGGCGAAGGACGCAGGATCGAGGCAACGATTCACCCGCAGACCCTGCAAGTGCTCGAACTCGAATACGAGGACGACGACGATGAATGACATGTTTGCGCATGATGCGGCAACCTTTGCACAGCAGCCTTAGCGAAAAGTCCGAATCCAGCCCCCGTGCCCACGCACCATTCGACAAACAAGCCCCCCGATCCGGCGGGGCTTTTTTTGCTGACAGCAAGCTGAAGCAAAAATCGCAAAGTTGTCAGGAAGCAATCAGGCTCAGCCTGCATGGTCTGTTCATCAACAACAAGGAGACATACCCATGAAAACGATCCTTTCTGCAATTGCCCTTTTTGCTGCGATCCCTGTCGGAGCGGCAATGGCCGACAGTGACGATTGCAATGTGTCCAGTTCCAACTGGCAGTCGCGCGAGGCAGTCACCCGGATGGCCAGTGAAAAAGGTTGGACGGTACACGAACTCAAGGTTGATGACGGTTGCTATGAACTCGAGGGCCGCGATCGTGGCGGTCGCAGAATCGAGGTCGCCATTCATCCTGCAACGCTGCAGGTGATGGATGTCGAATATGAGGACGACGATGACCGTGGCAATGCCCGCAATGCCGCACCGGCAGGCACCGTTGCGCCGCCGAAGAACGGGCTTTTCGGAAACGGTGCACCACCGAAGGTTCAGCAGAACTGACGCACAAAGCCACGTTCCAACTCTTCAACAAGGTAAACCTTTATGAAAACCATTCTTGCGGCACTCGCACTCTCCACGGCCCTGGTCCTTCCCGGTCTCGCCCTGGCGCGCCCGGTCACATTGACCACGACACTGAACAATTATGGCGGTAACGGTGCCTATCTCGCCTTCTACGTGTCCGACGCATCGGGAGCCTATATGGGTAGCCTCTGGATGGCCGGAGGCAAGTCGAAATACTATGGGCATCTCACCGACTGGCATCGCGTCACTGCGGGAGACCTGTCCCAGATCAATGGCATTACGGGCGCCAGTGTTGGTGCCGGTCGTCGTCTCGAAATCACGCTCGATCTGGCCGATGCACTCTTCGATGCGGGTTACACTCTGCATATCGATGCTGCGGTCGAAGACATGCGGGAAAGCCCGAACGAGGTTGCCGTCCCGTTGACAACCGACGGAGCGGGAAATTCTGTTCGCGGGCGTCGTTACATCGCCGATTTCAACTACAGCATGTGAGGAGGTCGGGCCATGATTCGCGCATTGCACCGTTGGCCGGGTCTCCTGGCATTTGTCCTGCTCACCATATTGGCAGTCAGCGGGGCGGCGCTGTCGGTGTTTCCTGCGGCAGAACGTCTCTCAGTCCCGCAGGCCGCTGCGGAACTGAACGTCGCCGAACTGGCTGAGCGCATCCATGCAGCCTATCCAGGGGTTGAGCAGATCCGGCGCGCGCCCTCGGGAAAGGTCACCGTTTACTGGTTCGATCAGGGCGCACCAGGTGCGGCAGTCATTGATCCGGCAACAGGACAGGGCGTGTCTTCGGCAGACCCGAACCCGATCCAGCGCTGGCTCACCAGACTGCACCGATCCTTGTTTCTGGGCGATGGCGGACGCATCGCCATGGCCGCGGGAGCCCTGGCAATGCTTGTCCTGTCCGTGTCGGGCGCCATTCTCGTCGCACGGCGGGCTGGTGGCTGGCGGCGCTGGTTTGCTCGCCTGCGTGGTCCGCTCCCGGGAAGAGTTCATGTGGAAATAGCGCGCGTTGCGGTTTTCGGTCTTGCACTTTCCGCTGCCACGGCCTTGTGGATGACAGCTTCGACCTTTGATCTGCTGCCCGATGGCGGCGCCACACAAGCCTTGCCAACTGAAGTCAGTGGCGAGACCGGCGTTGCTCTTGCCGCGATTCCAACGCTCTCGGTTGTTCCGGTAATGGAGTTGCGTGCGTTGAATTTTCCCTATCCCGGTGATGAGACTGACGTCTTTACCCTCAAGACCGATGGAGGCACCGGCTATCTTGATCAGGGTACGGGCGCGTTGCTCGGCTGGAACGATCTGACGGTCTGGGAGCGCGTTTCGGAAACAATTTACATGCTTCATACCGGTCAAGGGGCTTCCCTTCTTGGGTTGGTGCTTGGTCTGATGGCTTTGGGCATTCCGGTTATGGGTGCAACGGGCCTTGCCATCTGGCTGGCCGGGCGCCGAGGCAGGCCACGCATTCGCGGGAATCAGCCTGCAGGCAAAGCAGAAACAATCCTTCTTGTCGGCAGCGAGAGTGGCAGCACATGGGGATTTGCAGCGACGCTGCACAGAACCTTGAGTGCGGCGGGCCAGCGCGTCCATGTTGCATCAATGGCAGCGTTTGACTCGCTTCGCTATGCGCGCGGCCAGCGTATCATCATACTTGCGGCAACCTATGGCGACGGTGATGCCCCGGCCTCGGCCAGGGGCTTCCTGGATCGGTTGGCAGGCCTTGATCATGCGCCTGACATGCCGCTCGCGGTACTTGGCTTTGGTGAACGCAGCTTTCCAGCCTATTGCGCTTTCGCCGAACAGGTGGTGGCAATTGCCGGGGAAAAGGGATGGTCCATGCTCCTGCCGTTTGACACGATTGACCGCCAGTCACCACAGGAGTTTGCACGCTGGGGACACAGGCTCGGGGCTGCGCTCGATATCCAACTGGAACTGATCCACGAGATGGTTCTGCCAGAGACACAAACCCTCAGACTGATCTCACGTGAAGACTACGGATCCGAAGTTCAGGCTCCGACGACGATCCTGCGTTTCTCCATGCCAGGGGCAAGCCTGTGGCAGCGCCTGATGGGAAAGGGATTCGAGCGCTTTGATGCCGGGGATCTGCTGGGTATCCTGCCTGAAGTATCAACAGTGCCGCGGCTCTATTCGCTCGCCTCATCACGCAAGGACGGCTTCGTCGAGATCGTTGTGAAGAAGCATCCAAGCGGCCTGTGTTCCGGGCAGCTCACCGCGCTGGAGCCCGGTGACACGGTTACGGCCTTTATACGCCACAACCCGGTTTTCAAGCCGGGACGCGGCAGCAAGCCGCTGATCCTGATCGGCGCCGGTACCGGCATCGCTCCCCTTGCCGGCATGATCCGGGGCAATACCCGACATCGGCCGATCCACCTGTACTTCGGAATGCGCCACCCGGCCAGTGACTATCTCTATGGTGAAGATCTGGCTCGTTGGCAAAAGGATGGCAGGCTTGCTCATCTCGCCACCGCAGTCTCCCGCGGAGAACAGCCCAACTACGTGCAGGACGCCCTGAGGGCTGAAGGCGCAGAACTTTCCCGCCTGGTCCGTGACGGTGCCCGTGTCATGGTATGTGGCGGTCGCGACATGGCTGCGGGTGTCGCAGGTGTACTTGCCGAATTACTCGCACCGGATGGTTTGACGCCTATCGGTATGAAGGCGGAGGGACGTTATGTCGAAGATGTCTACTGAACCTGTTCGCCATGCACTCAATGGCCCGACCATGGGCACGCGATGGTCGGCGCTGTTCCATACAGCACCGGGCCATGATCCTGAGACTGTGCAGGCTGCGCTTCAGGCGGCAGTGGACGAAGTGGACCAGCAGATGTCCACCTGGAAACCCAACAGCGACCTGATGCGCGTCAATGCGGCGCCCGTCGGACAATGGGTAGCAATTCCAGACCGGCTTTCGAATGTGCTGCGCCTCGGGCTTGAGATCGGCAGGGCTTCGTGCGAAGCCTTCGATATCACCATGGGCGATGCGGTAATGGCCTGGGGCTTTGGCCCCGGGGTCGCCGATCAAGAGCGCATCCGTTCGGCAATGCTTGTGCCACGCTTGCCGGCCCGTGAAACGCTGGAAATCCTGGATGGACGGGTTCTCAAAAAATCCGCTCTGTCGATTGATCTCAACGGCATTGCAAAGGGTTATGGCGTGGACCGTCTGTCTGAGACCCTGCTTTCATGCGGCATTGAGGCGGGGCTCGTGGGCATTGATGGCGAGATGCGCGCGATTGGGCTCCGGCCTGACGGTGAACCCTGGACGGTAGCGGTGGAAGCGCCCGACCCGGAACGCCGCGCACCTCATTCGGTTCTTGCACTTCAGGACGCCGCCGTCGCAACGTCAGGTGACTACCGCCACTGGGTCGAGGTCCAGGGCCGCCGCCTGTCCCACACAATGGACCCTTGCCGTGGTGCGCCAGTCCTTGCGCCACCCACGTCGGTAACCGTGGTGGCGCGGACGTGTGCCGAGGCCGATGCCTGGGCCACCGCACTCATGGTTCTGGGCGCTGACGCAGGGGCAAAATTGGCGCGCCAACTTGGTCTCAACGCGCTGTTCTTGTTCCGCGATGACAATGCCGGATTTCGCGGCATGTCCGTTGGACAGTTTTTTTCCGATGAGCTGCATCAGTCTGCTTCGCTTGTATAAAAAGGAGAAGGTCATGACATCGGTTCAAAGAAACGAAGTTTTAAGCGGATCAGCAACCAAAGAGGAATCGGTCAAATGTTGTGATTTGATCGTGAACCACTCCAGAATAAAAACACAATCCATGTTACGATCTCTTTGCCGATACGAAAGAGCGGCGCGGTCCGCAGGTGATCGAAAAAATCTTCTGTTCCTGGCGGGGCAGATAATCGCCCGGGCGGGAGCGACGCACATCGCCGCGGATTTTCAGCAATGTAAAGCGGCCTGCGTAAAACAATGGTTTTCGTGAAAAAGGCTTGATCCAGGATTCAAGGAAGTGATGGATTGAGAAATTTGGTTTTGACGGTTCCGGAGTGCAGAAATAGAAACTTGGAAATATGACGGCGTCGCGTCTCAGATGGACTGGCGTTGCACCAACATAGGGAGGAACGAGGACGAATTTGTCTTGAAAAGATCGAGAGAAGCGAACAGTGTTCGTCGTCATGTCGATGGCGCCGCGATCGTAAAAACGAATTTTCCCATACGCGCTGAGGAGTTCGTTGGTAGTATTCTCGCCCTTTCGAAAACCCATGAATGCAGTCGCAGGGGCGAAGGATCCGTGATAATTTTCAAAGTCTGTGACAAAACTGTAGCGGCGAAACCGTTCTATCGGGCGGGTCAATTCGACATCTGTATCCAGATAGAATCCACCATGTTCGCATAACGCATGCAATCGAAGAAAATCGGACGCAAAAGCCCAATTTTTGATCGAACCGCCTCTGACAAGAAATTGTTGTGGATTTTGAGAGCGGCGGCATTGTCCCATTCGATGGAGGCGTATCCGGGACAATAGCGGGACCATGAATTGATGCAATCTTGAACAAACTGTGGCTTTTCGGGTTCTCCGAGCCAAATTTAATGTATGGTTTTTGGGATCATCGGTTGGGTCACTTCAAAAACAAACAGGTGCCAAGCTCTGGATGGATTTCAGCGCGAAGTGCGGCGTTTTCCAACCTTGTTGTCTTCTGGACCTGTTTCACCAGCTATTCCCCCTGTGTAATGCTGTTTCTGACGACATGACAGCCTTCGAGGTTACTCCGGGCTATTGTGAGCGCGGTGCGGCAGGGTACCAAGGCAGCAATCTGACCCTGCCATCCCCTTGTAGCACTGTCGATTTTGCTTCCAGCCTGTCAGAACCCAGCACTGATTTTTTCGCTACCCGCATTTTGGCCAATGTGAGAATTTGATTCAAAAGTCTTTCATACATGGCAGTCTCTTGCGAGATGCTCTCCCCGGAGCGCTTTCACCGGACGGGTACTATCAAACGGGTGCCAGGCGCCGGACCGTAAGCTGTTTGCATTCATTGACGCCCTTGTTCCGTTGACCGACTCGCTTGAGCCCGAGCGCCTTGCCCTAATGATCAATTCCTGTCTGTCGGAAATGTCGAATATCGGTCTTGAAAAACCTGGCGGCTCGATTTGCAGACAAGTGCATCGGCGGATACCATATTGATCGATGAAAGCACCCATAATCTGGTAGAGGATCAAATCGTATGCAAACCACACAGCGAGATCACGCCGAAGGGTTTTTCGAAACCGATAAAGACATTTCAGGTCGGGGACTTTCTGTCCGATCAACATAAAGCAAGCGGCGCAAATTGTCCCATGTTTCGGACCATGTCGAAGTGAACGCAACAGGCAGTTCCAACATACGCGCCGCCAACGAAGAACTGCGCCAAATTCAAATCAGCTTTGAAAACCAATTGAACCAGATTGATGCTGATTAACGGGTTTTCAGATCGTTCTATTCAGGCGCAACCTGCCGGTTGCCAGTTTGAAACCGATTTGGTTGCGGCAGAAGAACCAGAATGAGCCTGGTCACCTTAGGGCACGCATAAAGCATCCCTGTGGCGTGCCACCAGGCGGCACATTTGCAAAATCCGGCTCGCACAACGCATCACTTGTGCCACAATAAGCAAAGGGAGAGACGAACTTCATGGATTCAGCACCAGAACCGGTGAACATCCTGTTCATCATGTATGACCAGTTGCGTTCCGATTATCTGTCGTGCGCCGGGCATCCGCATTTGCACACGCCGAATTTTGACCGTGTGGCGAAAATGGGTGTGCGCTTCACCAATGCCTATGTGCAATCGCCGATCTGCGGCGCGTCGCGGATGAGTTTTTACACCGGGCGCTATACCTCCTCGCACGGAGCGCAGTGGAATGGCTTTCCCCTGCGGGTCGGCGAGCAGACCATGGGTGATCATCTGCGGCGCTCGGGCATGGATTGCTGGCTGCTTGGCAAGACCCACATGAAGGCCGATGCCGAGGGCATGCAGCGGCTGGGCCTCAGCGCCGACAGCGTCATCGGCGCGCGTCAGGCCGAATGCGGCTTTGATGCCTGGATCCGCGATGACGGGCTTTGGGGGCAGGGGCCGGACGGTTTCTATGACGAGAAGCGTTCGCCCTATAATGAATATCTCAAGACCAAAGGGTATCCATCGGAAAATCCCTGGGCCGATTTTGCCAACGCCGGTGTCGATGACAGCGGCGACATGGCCTCCGGCTGGATGTTCGACAATGCCGACAAGCCGGCCAATATCCGCGAGGAAGACAGCGAGACGCCCTGGCTGACGCGCAAGACCATAGAATTCATTGAGCAGGCAAAGGCGCCCTGGTGCGCCCATGTCAGCTTCATCAAGCCCCATTGGCCCTATATCGTGCCGGCGCCCTATCACGACATGTTCGGCCCCAACAATGTGCCCCAGGCCGTGCGCCACGATATGGAACGCGAAGACCCGCATCCGGTGTTCGGCGCCTATATGGAAAACAGGATCGCCCGGGCCTTCCAGCGCGATGAGGTGCGCCAGAAGGTCATCCCGGCCTATATGGGACTGATCAAACAATGCGATGACCAATTGGGCGTCCTGCTGGACTTTCTGGAACAGAGCGGACGCATGGACAATACGATGATTGTCCTGACATCGGACCATGGTGATTATTTGGGGGACCATTGGCTGGGCGAAAAGGACCTGTTTCACGAGCCGAGCGTCAAGGTGCCGCTGATCATTTATGACCCGAGGGCCGAGGCCGATGCGGCGCGCGGCACGACCTGTGATGCGCTGGTGGAAAGCATCGATCTGGCGCCGACCTTTGTGGAGGTGGCGGGCGGCAAGGTGCCTGATCACATTCTTGAAGGCCGCTCCCTGCTGCCCTGGTTGCACGGCGAGAACCCCGAGTGGCGGCCATTCGTCATCAGCGAATTTGATTATTCCGCCACCCCGCAATGCGTCAAACTGGGCCTGGAGCCGCGTGATGCGCGGCTGTTCATGGTCTTCGACGGACGCTACAAATTGATGCATGCCGAAGGCGGCTTCCGCCCGATGCTGTTTGATCTGCACAATGATCCGCAGGAATTCGTCGATCTTGCCAAGGGCGACGAGCATCAGGCTGAAATTGATCGCCTCTATGGCTGTCTGGCGCAATGGGGACGGCGGCTGGCGCAGCGTGTCACACGGTCCGAAGACGATATAAAGGCGATGCGCAGCAAGTCGGGACGCAAGGGCATATTGCCGTTTCTTGTCGACGGCTCCGAGGTGCCCGCCGAACTGACGCAGCGCTATCGTGGTCCGGCGCCCAAGATCTATACGGGGTCAAATATTGATACGGGACCGAAGATTGATGGGGGAGACTGACCATGGCCAATGCTGCCCTTGAACACCACAATTGCACCCAGTTTGAAAAGGCGATCATCGAACTGGCGCCCGGCATCTGTGGCGCCGTGGGTTTTGCGGCATCCTGCGTCTACATGATCGAGGGCGCAAAGAGCGTCACCATCGTTGACACCAGCGAAAGCACCCGGGCGGCGGAAAATATTCTGGCAGAATTTCGCCAGCGGACCGACAAGCCGGTCGGGCGGATCATCTACACCCACAGCCATCGCGATCATATTTCCGGCGCCAGCGTCTTCGCCCCCGATGGCAATGTTCCGATCCTTGCCAGCAGCAGCTTCAGCTCCGACCTGGTGGGTGTCGACATGGCCACCATTGCCCCCAACAAGGCACTTGGCCGGCGCACCCAGGCACAATTCGGCATCGGTCTGAGCGATGCAGAACGCATTTCGCTGGGCTGCGGGCCGGGGAACCGCCCGATGCAGGGGCTGGGCGCCGGCTATCTGCCGCCGACGCAAAGCATTGCGACCGACTGCGATATCGATCTGGACGGCGTGGCGGCGCGCTTGATCATGGCGCCCGGCGAAACATCCGATCACATGGTGGTCTTTCTGCCCGGGACCCGCGTGCTCTTTGGCGGCGACAATTGGTACCATGCCTTTCCCAATCTCTACGCCATTCGCGGCACACCCTATCGGGATTTCGCCGCCTGGGCGCAAACACTCGGCATGCTCGCAGAGCTCGGCGCGGAGATTCTGGCGCCCGGCCACACAAGGCCTGTTTTCGGTGCGGGCAATGTGTGTGAGGTTCTGACCACCACGCGGGACGCCATCATCCACGTCATGCGGCAGACGGCGTCGATGATGGATCAGGGCCTGTCGATGGATGACATCGCCGCATCGATCCAACTGCCGCAGGAGCTGGCGCAAAAACCCTGGCTTGGCGAATTCTACGGCCGGATCGACTGGTCGGCGCGCGCCTTTGCCGCCGGCACGCTCGGCTGGTATGATGGCAACCCGACCCATCTGGGAACACTCTCGTCGCAGCAACGCGCCACGCATCTGGCGCAGCTTGCCGGCGGTGCGCAAGCGCTCATGCAGGCAGCCACCAGCACGGAAGACCTGCAATGGCGGCTTGAGCTCTGCGACCATCTGTTGGCGCTGGATGCGCCCGCCCATCACAGCCAGGCCCGGCTTTTGAAGGCGGATGCCATGGAGGCGCTGGCCGAAGACGAGATCAATGCAACGGCGCGCAACACCTACCTTTGGGCGGCAAAACTGTTGCGCCAGGTACCAGGGGATCCGGAGCAAGGAGAAACGGCATGATCAGCGAGCGGCGGGCAGAAGACAGAACAGCGGATTTCCTGGCCTTTGCCTTTGTCATCGTGATCCTGCTTTTTGCAGCCTCCGGCCCGTTGAACGAGTTGGTGCGCTGGCTCATTAAAGTCACTTCTGCGGGGTTCGATGAATTGTCGCGGCGCGACCAGCGCCTGCTCTTGAAGAACCATTGGCTTGGCAGTACCCACGGCGGCCTCGAAAGAGCCCTGTTGCGCCCCACAGGACTGATCCTCGGTCTGCCCATCCTGTTTTCCTTTGCCATTTCCTTCCTGACTCTGCCCTATCGCTGGCGCTGGGTAAGCTGGGCCCTCACGGCTGTTTCCACGCTTACCTTCATGGCCTGGGTTGCCAAGCTCTTTGCGGTGGATGGCGGTGCCATTCCATCGGCGACAGAACTGGATTTCATCCTGTTCCCGCTGGCCGTCGCCTTGACGCTCTATCTGACCTGGCGGCAATTTGGCGGTTTCATCGTCGGCTTCTGTCTCTTCTGGCTCATCTATTTCTTCTGCCGTGGCCTGCTGCCCGAGTGGACCGGCATTTTTGCCGGGTCGGAAAGCACCTTCAGCCAGTCGATGCGCTCCATGGTGCTGAATTTCTGGGCGCAGACGGGCGGCATGTTTGGCCAGCCACTGCAGGTGGTCTCCGGCAATGTGCTGATCTTCATCGTCTTCGGCGCTGTGCTGATGGCATCGGGCGCCGGTGACCTTTTGATGAAAATCGCCAATCTCCTGACCGGCCGCTTTACCGGCGGCGCGGCCCATGCGGCCGTGGCCTCCTCGGCGCTTTTCGGAACGCTCTCGGGCGCGGCCATTTCCAACGTCGTCTCGACCGGCGTCATGACAATCCCCGTCATCAAGAAATCCGGCTTCAAACCGGCCTTTGCAGCAGCCGTTGAAGCGGCGGCCTCGACTGGCGGACAGGTGATGCCGCCTGTGATGGGTGTTGTGGCGTTTTTTGTCGCCGGACAGATCGGGCTGGAATACCGCTATATCGTGGTGGCGGCGATCATTCCGGCGATATTCTTCTATATCGGCATCTTCATGACCGTCTATTTCGAGGCGCGCCGTCAGGGTGTGGGGCCGCTACCGGCCGAAAGTCGCCCCCGGCTGACCCACAGGCAACTGGTGCAATGCCTGGTGTTCATCCTGCCGCTGGGCGTGCTGAGTTATTTCCTGTTTGTCCAGCCATCGGTGCCCAAGGCCGGATTCTACGGGTTCATCACCGCGCTGGCCTGTTCACTGGTTCTGTTCCCGGCGTTCCGCTCGCGCGGCAAGCTCTATGATGCCTTTGTTCAGGCAGGACGCATGTCCGCCATGATCGTGGTGATCGTCACAGCCATCGGGCTGATTGTCGGTCTGATCCAGGTCAGCGGCTTTTCCGGTCGCCTTTCCCTTCTTCTGACGCAACTGGCGTCGGGCCCATTGCTGCTGACACTGGTGGTCGTGGCGCTGGGCGCCATCGTGCTGGGCATGGGCCTGCCACCCGGCGCCACCTATTTCATCATCGTCATCGCCCTGAGTTCGGGTATTGATGCGGTGGGCATTGCGCCTTTGACGCTGCATCTCTTCGTGGTCTTCTTTGCCGTCATCTCAACCGTGACGCCGCCTGTGGCCCTGGCGGCCTTTGCCGCCGCACCCATTGCCGGTGCGGACCCGGTCAGAACCGCCTTCGAGGCGGCGCGCCTGTCGATCGCCGGGTTCCTGATCCCTTTCATCTTCGTCTATCACCCGGCCGTACTCTACAAATTGCAGGTGCTGTTCGGCTGGTTCGGCGAGGAATTGCCCGATTCCAGGGCGATGATCGACATTGCCACGGTCAGCTGGGGCGATCTCGGCTGGATCGTCATCGCCTTTACCCTGTCCATGTGGCTGCTGACATCAGCGCTGTCGGGATTCGAGAAAAATCGCCTTTATCCATTGGAACGGCTCATCCGCACCATTGTCGGCGTGGCGATCCTGCTGCCGCAAATGGCCATCGCCGTTCCGGCCCTGATCGCCGGTTTCGTTCTGGTGGTCGGGCACCGGTTCCTCAAGGGCGAGCCTTCAACCGTCGACGCTTTATCCAGATCCAGAGAAAACGCATAATAACGGGAGGAAACCTCATGCGTAAAACGACACTTGCAGCCATTGCTGCGCTCACACTTTCATCCACCGCACAGGCAGATGATGTGACATTGAAGATGGCGACCATTGCGCCAAGTCTTGGCCAGGCGATCACCATGGCAACCTTTGCCAATGTGGTGAGCGACAATGTCGAGGGCGTGGCCATTGAAGTCTCCGGTGGCGGCGCCGCCACGCTGCACCAGATGGAGGTGGGTCGCGGCAATCTCGACTTCGCAATGACAAGTCCTGTCATCTACAACCTGATGGCGGCCGGCAAGGCGATGTACAAGAACGAGCCCGAGGCGCCCGAACTTGCCAAGAATGTCAGTCTCCTGATGTGGTTCCCCTATGGGGCCTATCACTTCACGGTGCGCGCCGACAGCGACATCCAGACCCTGGATGACATCGAAGGCGCTTCGGTGTTTCTGGGTCCCCAGGGCGGCGGCGCCTATAATGCGGCCCGAGGCTGGGTTGAATCGACCACCGGCCTGGTTGTCGGCGAGGACTATGAGGCCATCAAGGCCAATTGGCAGACCGGTTACCAGGCCTTTCTCGATGGCAAGGTGGATGTCTATGTCAATGGCTGTCTCGATCCTTGCGGCCAGTTCATCCAGTTTACCGAAACCGAGGAATTGCGCTTCATCGGTCCTGCTGATGCCACCGGCGAAGCGGTCGACAACTATCTCGGAAAATGGCGCTACCGTGCGGAAATCGGCAATGGCCTTTACAAGGGCCAGATGAACAAGGCTCCTGTTGTCTCTTTCGACACCGCCGTCGGCATTGCCGTGCGCAGGGACCTGGACGAGGAAACGGTCTACAAGATCACCAAGGCCTTTTGGGACAATCTCGACCAGGTCACGTCGGATTCGCCCTGGGCCGAGGCCTTGAACATGGAATTTGCAGCATCAAAACGCGGCCTGCAGGAACTGCATCCGGGTGCTGCCCGCTACTACAAGGAAGTCGGCGTCCTGAAATAGGCACGATCCGAAGGAAATTCAGGACAGGGGCGCTGGTTCGCCCCTGTCTTTCCGCCGGTCCCGTTAGGAACCGCACGGAAAAGACCAAGATTTTCAAGATGACATGATCGGGAGAACCAGCCATGCGCGCGGCAATGACAGGAGCGGCCACCGGCATTGGCGCCATAACGGCGCAAAAACTCAGGGCCCGCGGCTATGAGGTTGTGGCGTTTGATATTTCAGAGCCGGCCCATGTCGACCAGTGGGTGCGCGTCGACCTGTCCGATCCCGATGCCATCCGGCAGGCCACGGCACAGGTCAGCGGTCATTTCGACTGCCTGATTAACAATGCCGGTCTGCCGCCGCGTGCCGGACTGGAAAAGACCATTCTGTCGGTCAATTTTCTTGGGCTGGTTCAGATGACAAATGCACTCGTTCCGAAGCTTGCCGAGGGCGCATCCATCGTCAATACCGCCTCGCGCGCCGGCGCCGCCTGGCGGGAGAATATCGACGAAGTCAAGGCGCTGATGGCGGTGAGCGATCCGGGTGGAATCGATGCCTTTATTGAAAGCCGCAGGATCAACCACATCCGCGCCTACAATCTGTCCAAGGAAGCCGTGATCGTGTGGACGATGGCGCAGACCGAGCGCATGATTGCCGCGGATTTGCGGATGAATACGGTCAGTCCGGCAGCCGTCAGCACCGGCATTCTCGGCGATTTTGCCACCGCATTTGGTGAAAGAATGGCCGTCAACATTGCCCGCGTCGGGCGTCCTGGCTTGCCGGAGGAAATCGCTGACGTGATCGTCTTCCTGGCCTCAGCCGATAGCCACTGGATCAAGGGCAGCGATCTGATCATTGACGGCGGCATGTCGGCGCTGGCGACAACAGATCAACTGGGTCTTTGAGCGAGGACCGGCTCGAGCCTCCGTGCTGATCAATTGGGTGCGATCCTATTCAACCTTTGAATGCGTGATTCTTTAGTCCAAAAACAGTTTGTCGATTGAAGGATTTGCGCTCGGTCTATGTATTCCAAGGTCTTGTCGCCTTTATCTTCATTAGCTCGAAATTGTTACATATTTCCCTTGTTTGTACCGGTTGCGGGGGTGCAATCCGTACTTAAGACCGTCAATCTCACGCATGTGGCGTAGGGTCTGATCCTCGCCGGTACCACGCAGACAGGCTGCTCCATACAGGACGTTGCTGTGGTCGGTCTGGCTTTTGCAAAGAAAAATCTCCCAACCCTCATTCCATGGTGCCATGCAGACGTGAGAATTATCAGGGTTGACACCCGAAAAATAATTTACTAACTAGTCAGTCAATAGTTACTAATTGGCGGTCTTTAACCATGCAATATCGAATTGGCGTCGACATAGGGGGCACTTTCACAGACATAGTGCTCTACGATGAGACCGGACAAACTTCCATTTCCAAGGTTGCATCAACTCCTGACGACCCCGGCAAGGCGGTGATTACCGGCATCGTGGACATGTTGGCGCAGCGCGACATTGCGCCAGCGCAGGTTTCGGAAATAGCCCATGGGACGACAGTGGGATCGAACACAATCCTGCAAAAAAAGGGGGCCGTTACCGGCCTGATCACGACCAGGGGTTTTCGCGATGTTCTTGAAATAGGGCGCATCAGAACCCCGGACATGTTCGACCTTACCTGGGAAAAACCCGTGCAGCTGGTGCCACGGCGGTTTCGCAAGGAAGTGGTGGAAAGGCTGTCGGCGCATGGAGAAATTGTTGTGCCCCTGGATAAATCTTCCCTGCAAACAGCCGTCAGGGAGCTGCTGGCTCAAGGTTGCGAAGCGCTCGCCATCTGTTTTCTCAATTCCTACGCCAATCCTGTTCATGAAGTGATGGCACGCGATCTGATCGAAAAGGAATTTCCGTCCCTGCTGGTCACGGCTTCCTGTGATGTGCTTCCCGAGATGAAGGAGTATGAACGCACGTCGACCACGGTGGTAAATGCCTATCTTCTCACGGAAATGCGGGCCTACTTGACAAAGCTTGAAGCAGAACTGACTTCCAGAGGCTTCAGCGCACCCCTCCTGATCGTGAATTCCGCTGGTGGGATGATGGGGCTTGATGCCGCCAAGAGTCGCCCGGTTTTTGCCGTTGGCTCCGGCCCGGCAGGTGGCGTCATCGGTGCCGCCCGACTGGGTCAGGCCACGGACCTGGGCACCGTGATTGCCTTCGACATGGGGGGCACGACGGCCAAAGCCTCGATCATCGACAAGGGCGTGCCCATGTTGATCAACGAGTATGAGTTTCGCGATGGCATTACCAGCCCAAGCCGGTTTACCAAAGGCGGCGGCTACATGCTCAAAGTTCCAGCCATCGACATTGCGGAGGTGGGAGCGGGTGGCGGATCCATTGCCTGGATCGATGCCGGAGGCATGTTGCAGGTTGGTCCTGTGTCGGCAGGCGCGGATCCGGGGCCAGCCGCCTATGACCTGGGCAATGACAAGCCGACAGTGACGGACGCCAATATCTGCCTGGGTTTCATAGGCGAAACGGGACTTGCGGGTGGAAGTCTCACCGTCAACCGGGCTTTGGCCGAACAGGCAGTACGCATTCATGTCGCAGAGCCATTGGGTTTGACTGTAACGCAAGCTGCTCTTGGTATTCGTCGTATCGCCAACGTCAATATGGCCCGCGCCATCCGTTCCGTTACAGTCGAACGCGGGCTGGATCCGCGCGAAATGACACTGATGGCCTTTGGCGGAGGCGGATCCATGCATGCTGCGGATGTCGCGTTGCTTCTCGATATTCGCAAGATTGTCATTCCGACCATGTCAGGGGTGTTCTGTTCGGTCGGCATGCTGGCGGCCGATGTAGAGCACAGCCTTGTGAAGGCCACTGTCGGGCCGATAGATGGGTGGCATGCCGGAACACTCAAGGCGCCGCTGGATCAACTTGAAGCCGACATGCGTCAAAGGCTCAAGGAAGAAGGTTTTGGCCCCGACAGGATCGAATTGAGCTTCGGTGCGGATTTGCGTTACATGGAACAATCCTCCGAGCTGACAATTCCCGTCGACCGGCAGGTGCTCGTTGATGAAGGCGGGCAAGCCCTGCATGCGCCATTTCAGGCCGCCTATGAAACCGTCTATGGCTATAGTGATGAATCCCCGGTCGAATTGGTGAACCTGCGTGTAACGGGCCGCGGATTGCGCGATCAAAAGCTCGACTTTCGCGCCCTTTCAGGCGGCAGCCATGCCGGTGAGATACAGCATAGCGAGAAACGTCAGGTTTGTTTCTCCTCTGCGGATATCTGGCTCGATACCGCCATTTTGCCGCGTCATCACGTTTTGGAATCTGCATTGGACGGGCCGGCAATTCTGGTCAGTTATGACACGACGATCGTTGTGCCTCCTGCAGCCAGGGCAACGACCGATGGCTGTGGCAGTGTCCTTTTGGATATCAGCCAGATGATCGAGGGAAGCGGACAATGAAAACGGATCCTATCACTTTTGCCGTCATCAAAAACGCGCTCGATTCAATCGTCGACGAGGTGGCCTACACTGTCTTGCGTACGGCGCGATCTGAGATCGTCAAGGACGTCATGGATTATTCCGCCGCCATCTGCGATGCGCAGGGCAACATGATAGCCCAAGCCAAAACCATCGCGCTTCATCTGGGTGCCGTGCCCGAGGCAATGGCAGCGATCCGCCAGGAGTTCGGCGAGGACTTGCATGAAGGGGACGCCATTGTTCTCAATGATCCCTATCAGGGAGGCATGCACCTGCCGGACATATTCATGTTCACACCCATCTTTCTTGATGGCCTGCTTGAAGCCTTTTCAGTGGTCATCTGCCATCATACTGACGTGGGCGGGCGCGTGCCGGGATCAAACGCATCCGACAGCACTGAAATATATCAGGAAGGTCTGAGAATCCCGATTCTCAAATATTACGACAAGGGTGTTCTCAACCACACGCTTCACAAAATCATTGAACGCAATGTGCGCGTTCCCGACCGGGTGCTCGGTGATTTGAAAGCACAGCAGGCAGCCTGCCATGTCGGTGCTCGTGAAATGGGCAAACTCATCTCGAAATATGGTCGGGACACGGCCCATCACTACTTCAATGAGTTGCTGGATTATGCGGAGCGCATGGCACGTGAGGACATTCGAACCTGGCCAGACGGGACCTATACTTTTACCGATTATATTGACGATGATGGTTTCAACGATGCGCCGTTGCCGATAACAGTGTCGATCACGGTGGATGATGATCATCTGATCGTGGACTATGAGGGGTCTGCACCGCAGGTGCCTGCTGCGTTGAACGCGACAAAGTCCTACACTAATTCCTGTACCTATCTCAGCGTGCGGTGCATTCTGAACGGTGACATTCCCAACAATGAGGGTATCTTTCGCTGTATCGAAGTGCGAGCGCCCGAAGCCTCCATATTGAACCCGGTCATGCCAGGCGCCTGCGCAGCGCGTGCGCTCACGGGTTACCGCGTCATGGATGCAATGCTTGGCGCGCTCGCCAAGATCTTACCTGACCGGGTGCCGGCGGCAGGCGAGGGCGGCAATACCGTCATTGCCATCGGCGGATACAGGCCGGATCGTACACCCTTCATCATTGTGGACATGATTTGCGGTTGTTGGGGGGGGCGTCCCGACAGGGACGGCGTTGACGCGATCACCAACCCTTCGCAGAACCTTTCAAACACCCCTGTGGAGGTTCTGGAACGCCAACATCCAATCCGGATAGAAGATTATGCGCTGATCCCCGACAGTTGTGGCGCTGGCCAATTTCGCGGCGGCCTGGGCGTTCGGCGTTCCTATCGTCTGTTGGCACCGGAGGCCGGGTTGCAATTGCGTTCCGACCGAACCAAATTTGCGCCCTATGGATTGGCGGAAGGTCAGGACGGGCGGATGACCTTCAACTGGCTTGTGGACCAGGATGGTATCCAATCAACACTTCCCGGCAAGGTCACGATGCCCCTCAAGCGCAATCAGGTTGTGATTCACGAGCAGGCGGGAGCAGGTGGTTATGGTCCCGCCTTGTCGCGAGACGTCGAAAGCGTCTTGAAGGACATATTGGATGAGAAGATCACCCCCGGTTATGCCCGCAAGTGGCACGGCGTTGTACTGACGCCGGACGCAGACGACATTGATCGCGATGCAACTGTAAAATTGCGTGAGAGCATGGTTCCGCGTTCCGGAGGTGCACTTTAATGTTGTGCCACGATGTTGGATATCCACTGCCAGTTTGCACGCCGGAAAGGTCTCGGTTAGTTAAGAGTCATGAAAAAAACAAAGATAAAACGCGACCCGGCGGGGTCCCGGGAGAAGATACTGCAAGCGGCTCTGGAGGAGTTTGCGGAATTTGGTTTCGATGGGGCCAGAATGGATGGCATCGTCAAGAGAGCCGGCGTATCGAAAAACCTAGCCTATCACTATTTTGGCGGCAAGGAGAGCCTGTTCCTGGAAGTCATGGAGCAAATGTATGTGCGAATGCGGGCGCACCACGCCGACCTCGAAATCAGGCACATGTCACCAATAGAGGGCATGTCGCAACTGGTGAGGCACACTTTTGCGCATTTTGTCGAACACCCCGAAGTGATCTCTCTGCTCAACAGCGAAAACCTGCACAACGCAATCCATATCCGCGGTTCCAGAAAAATTTCGGAACTGTATTCGATGCTGACCGAAGTCATCGAATCCCTGCTGGAGCGAGGCGTCGAAGCCAAGGTATTTCGCACCAATGTCGATCCGATGGATCTCTATATTTCCATCTCCGCGCTGGGTTATTTCTATTTGTCCAATCAGCACACTCTGGGTGCCATTTTTCACAAAAATCTGACGGATCCCGAACGCCTCAAGGCGCGCGAGGATCACATTGTCGAAGTCATTCTCGGCTACTTGAAGCCCTAGCGAACCAGTGTTGCCAAACCATGGATTGGGGAGCCCCGGGATCATGCTGAGGCTCTACCATTATCCACTTTCTCCCTGTTCTGAAAAGGTGCGCTTTGCTCTGGCATTGAAGGGAGTCGCTTGGGAGGAGGTCATACTTGACCTCGCTGAAAAGGAAAATCTGACAGGTGCCTATCTGTCGATCAATTCTTCCGGTTGCATACCGACGCTGGTCAACAACGAAGACATCGTTGTCGAGTCCACGGCCATACTGGACTATATCGAGGCGCTTTTCCCGGATCCTTGCTTTTTGCCGGATGTGCCCATGCAAAGAGCCAATATGCGGCTGTGGGCCAAATGGGTGGACGAAGTTCTGCATCCGGCCTGGCCCGGCATTGCCTGGGTTGTGCTGGTTCGCCCGCGTTGGCTTCAAATGGGCGACCAGGCGGTTCACGAAATGGTGGCAAAGTTGCCTGATCCGAAACGACGGGAGCGTCAATTGGACCTGTACAGTGCAGGGTTTTCGGCTTCTCTTTCCGAACACGCCTTTGATGTGCTGACAAAGACGCTCCACCGAATGGACCGGGCGCTTGAGGAAACACCCATGCTGTGCGGTGTTTCACCGTCTCTCGCTGATATTTCAATTCTGCCCTATCTCACAGCCGCTCGCGCCTTTGGAATACTTGATGAAGGGTTTCCCGTGCCCGCAACTGTTGCCCGGTGGATGGAAACCCTGATCGGTCTGGACGCGCTTTCACCAGTCTTGAAGACGCAGATCTCATCGGAACGATCAGAAGAGATTTCTGCAGTTGGAAGGAAGTCGTTGCATACATTGATGTCCCGTAAATCCGGGTTCGAGCAACATGTTACACAATAAAAATGAAGGGTGAACATTATGAAAAAGCTGAATAGAATGATCGGGACCTTTACACTGTCCCTGGGTGTTGCAGCTGTTGGCATTGTAAATGCTTCGGCGGAGAAACTGACTGTGCGGATGGATTTTTCGCCCTGGGGTATTCATGCGGCCATGCATCTGGCCGAGCAAAAGGGATGGTTTGAAGAAGCTGGCCTGGATGTTGAAATCCAGGACGGCAAAGGCACGACCAACACGATCCAGCTGGTTGGCAGCGGTCAGGTCGATGTCGGTCAGGTGCAATTGGGTCTGATGGCTCTTGCCCGCGAAAACGGCCTGCCACTAAAATCCTTTGCCGGTTGGGCACGTCGAAGCGACATGGCGGTGCTGGTTGCAAAAGACAGCAACATCAACACGGTCGAGGATTTGAAAGGGCGCAGGCTGGTTACATTTACCTCCAGTCCATGGGTCCCCTATATTGACTCCTTTCTCGCAAATGGCGGTGTCAAGCGCGATGATCTTTCCATCCTCATGGTCTCACCACCTTCCATGGTCGCTGCCTATGTGTCAGGTGAGGTCGATGGCTTCATGACTGTCGGGCCGTTCGGACTGCCCCTTGTCGCCGAGACCCGGCCTGCCAAACAATTGCTGATGGCCGACTATGGCGTTGCCTTTCCCAGTTACGGCCTGATAGCGCAGGAAGACACCTTGACGTCACGACGTGAGGAGCTCTCCAAGCTCGCAACCATTCAGCAACGGGCATGGAATTATATTTTCGACGGCCATGTTGATGAAGCCGCCGAGGCCATTATCGCTTCTCGTCCGGACAACAATCTGAATGCGGATGTTCTCAAGGGGCAAATTGAAGCTTATCGCGACTTTTTCGATACCGAGCAGACTGCAGGAAAACCGTTTGGCATCCAGTCGAAAGAAGATTGGGCAGATGCACTGGTTTCCATGGAAAAGGCAGGCATCATCAAGTCTGGGCAGCAGCCGGAAGATTTCTTCACCAATGCGCTTTTGTCCAATTGAGGCCCGTGCCCCTTTCATGGAGCCATGAAAGGGGCCGAGATATGCGTGAAAACAAAGAATTGGAGCAGGTTGTCAATTCGTTTGAAAGACAATGTGTTTCGGGTGCTCAGGGTGAAAAGGGGCTGGCGGATGTCACGAGAAAATAGCTATGTCAGCATTCGCGATGTGGGAAAGGTCTATCCTTCTCCACATGGTGAGGTAACCGCGCTTGAGGATATCAACCTCGATATTCACAATCACGAGTTTGTCAGCCTGCTCGGCCCAAGCGGCTGCGGGAAATCTACCCTGTTGAAATGTCTGGCGGGACTGGAAAAGGCAACAAAAGGCGAAATCCTCATACAGGACCAGCCGGTTGTCGGCCCACCCGATGATATGGGGGTCGTGTTTCAGCGCGACATCCTTTTGGACTGGCGCAATATTTTGGACAATGTTCTGCTGATCACTGAATTCCGGCGGTTGGACCGCTCCAAATATGAAGACAAGGCCCGGGCACTGCTCGGCAGATTCGGGTTGCAGGGATTTGAAAATCGGCACCCCTGGGAATTGTCCGGCGGCATGCGTCAGCGCGCTTCAATCTGCCGTGCGTTGTTGGATGATCCGGAACTGTTGTTGATGGACGAGCCGTTCGGTGCGCTTGACGCGATGACGCGCGATGATCTGAACCTCGAACTGGCACGCCTGTGGCAGGATACGCAGAAAACAGTCCTGTTCATCACGCATTCGATCCCCGAAGCCGTTTTTCTGTCTGACCGGGTGGTCGTCATGTCGAGAAACCCTGGCCGTATCGATGAGGTGCTTCAAGTGGACCTTCCGCGACCGCGGCATCTCAGTGTGCGCGAGTCGCCTGAGTTCGGCGCCTATGTATCACATCTGCGCCAGCGTTTTGCCCAACTCGGCATTGTACACGGAGACTAGGTCTATGGACTGGATACGAAAAAACGACAAATTGATTTCCGTCGTAGCTGTTCTCGTGGTCACGGTGCTGGTTTGGGAAGTGCTTTGCTGGTATTTTGAAGCCCGCGATTTCATTCTGCCGGCACCATCACGCATAATCATGGAATGGGCTGAGGCACCAGGATATTTCCTCAAACATGCGGGCTATACGTTGATGACGACCCTTGTGGGATTTGCATTGGCCGTGGTCCTGGGTGTGGCGATGGCCGTTGGTATCGTGCATTCTGTGTTTCTTGACCGCACTCTTTACACTTTGCTGGTGGCGCTCAACAGCGTACCGAAAGTGGCTCTTGCGCCCTTGTTCGTGATCTGGATGGGAACCGGATCGGAGCCGAAAATCGCCATTGCGCTGATGATTGCCATCTTTTCGATCGTGATTGATACCGTGTTGGGTTTGCGAAGTGCCGATAGCGATATGATCAACATGGCCAGAGCTGCGCGCGCCAGCAAACTGCAGATCCTGATGAAAATACGATTCCCCATGGCACTGGCTAGCATGTTTGCCGGAATGAAAGTGGGTATTTCATTCGCACTTATCGGGGCAATTGTGGGAGAGTTCGTGGCTGGCGAGACCGGATTGGGTCACGTCATTTTGCTGTCCCAGGGGATGTTCGATACGCCGCGCGCATTTGTGGCAATCGTCATTCTCGGCATCATGGGTACGCTGCTGTTTTACATGGTCGAAGTCGCCGAGAGAATTCTGCTGCCATGGCACGTGTCACAGCGAAGCGCTCACACACATTGATATGCCTTTGACCACAGCGCAACTCGCCAGACTTGGTTTGGTTGTGACCGCCCTCTTGTGGGGTGGAAATCATGTGGTCATTCGTGCTGTATCCGGTGAAACGTCCGTCGTCGCGCTGGTATTTTGGCGCTGGGCGCTGGTCATCATTACATTGTTACCCTTTACCGCGACCGCAATATTTCGAAACTGGAACGAAATTCGCAAAAACCTGACTTCGATCGCATTGCTTGGTTTTATCAATTGTGTGGTTTTTTCCTTTGCCATTATTGCCGCGCCCTTTGGCACAGCTGCGCTGAATGTCGGTTTGTTGCAGGCAACGGCTCCGGTCTGGGTGCTGTTCCTGTCGGCGATATCGGGCGATCAGCGCATGACTGAAATACGAACGCTGGTGGTGTTGATCGGCTTTGTGGGCACTGCCTTGCTGCTGACCGATGGCACACTTCAAAATGCCTCATTATCCCAATTCCGATGGGGCGATGGCGTTGCGGTTCTGGCGGCCGTCATATGGGCAGCCTACAGCCTGCTTTTGCGGCGTCAAAAATCAATGCTCTCTCCAATGGTTCTATTTTCAGCCATGACCATTGCCGGCTTTACCGGGCTGATGTTCTCACTCTTTCTGCTTGCTTCTTTGGGAATGGTGTCCCTTGCTGACATAGCGGTTCCGGCAACTGCAGTGCCTTCAGTGCTTTATGTGGGCATCGGCGCTACATTGTTTGGAAACCTCTTCTGGAATATCGGTGTGCAGAAAATAGGCGCATCTGCTGCCGCTCAATATCTGTTTCTTGCACCCATTGCCTCGTCCGCCCTTGCCGTTGTCTGGCTGGGTGAGACGCTGTCGATCGTACAGGTGATAGGAGCTCTTCTGGTCGGAACAAGTCTTTTGATTGGCAGCAAAATCCACGCTTGATATGCAGATGGAAATCTCAAGGACAAAATGTTGCGACGGGGTGTTCCGTTCCCCGCGATCTATCCGCTGTGGGGCTGCCCGGACCTGAGGTTCGTCAGCTCTGCCTCGACCCTGCCGCGTTGCTCCTTGACCGCCTTGTCCCATACGGGGCCATAGCCCCGCATCTCCAGCGGCGCCTGAAGAATGGTCAGACATTGCGCGTGGTTTGCCTCGCCATGGTATCTGGCGACCCGATCCAGACATTCTTCATACCAGCCGATCAGCGCGCGGTTCATCCGTCGCTCGCTTGTATAGCCGAAAGGGTCGAAAGCCGTGCCGCGCAGGCCTTTCAGCCCTGCCAGCAGCCGCAACCCGGGTCTGATCCACGGGCCGAAGGCGCGTTTGCGCGGACGCCCCCTTGCATCCTTGCCCAGCGGCAACAGCGGCGGCGCCAGGTGATAATGGATCTTGTAGTCGCCCGTGAAGCTGCGTTGCACCTCCTCCTCGAAACCCATTTTGGTATGCAGGCGCGCCACCTCGTATTCGTCCTTGTAGGCCATCAGCTTGAACAGGGCCTTTGCTGCAATGCTTGACAATTCCTCCCTCACCGCGGGCGCAAGCGCCGCGCTGAAGCGGCCAATGCGATCACGATAATGTTGACTGTAGGCCTTGTTCTGATAGAGGCTGAGAAACGCCGCGCGTTTTTCGATCAGGTCTTCCAGGGTCGGTTCAGCGGGCGCGTCGCCGCCGGCAAAGTCCTTCAGGCGCTCCGGCCGGGCGGCCATGGTGCGCCCGATGGCAAAGGCGAGGCAATTGTTCTCCACCTGCACGCCGTTCAGGACAATCGCCTGATCCAGAGCCGCCAGCCCGACGGGCACAAGACCCTGCTGCCAGGCATGTCCCAGGAGGATCATATTGGCATAGACGGCGTCCCCCAGCAGCGTCTCGGCCATGCCATTGGCGTCAAGCGCCGCAACATTCTGCGGACCGACGGCCTGGCGGATGGCCGCTTCCCGGTCATCGGTTCGCAAATCCGCATCGCGGTGCAAAACCAGATCACCCGTCGGCATTTCAGCCGTATTGAGCACAACACGCGTGCCATGGCGATAGTGAAGCGAGGCCTTGGGCGAAGAACTGACCACGATATCGCAGCCGATGACAGCGTCTGCAGCACCTTCGCCGATCCGCACCTGATTGAGTGCCTCTGGCCTGGCGGCAAGCCTGACATAGCTCAGGACAGTGCCGAATTTCTGCGCAAAGCCGGTGAAATCAAGCACTGATGTGCCGAGCCCCTGCAGATGCGCGGCCATGGTGATCAGCGCGCCGATGGTTACAACGCCGGTGCCGCCAACGCCGGTCACAAGCAGATCATAGGGCGCATCAAGGTCGGCAAAATCGGGTTCTTCAATGCCTGCCAGAAGCGTCGCCAGCTGCATGCCTGCCGGTTGGCGTTTTGCCCGCTCACCGCCTTCAATGGTGACGAAGCTCGGGCAAAACCCGTTCAGGCAGGAAAAATCCTTGTTGCACGATGACAGGTTGATCTTGCGCTTGCGGCCGAATTCCGTCTCCAGCGGTTCGACGCTCAGGCAATTGCTTTCAACAGAACAATCGCCGCAGCCTTCACAGACCAGCGGGTTGATGAGGGCAAAGCGTTTTGGATCCTCCATCGTCCCGCGCTTGCGACGGCGGCGCTTTTCGGTGGCGCAGGTCTGCTCATGGATCAGTACGCTGACGCCTTTCACCTTGCGCAATTCGCGCTGCACGCCATCGAGTTCCGAGCGGTCATGGAAACTTGTGCCGGCAGGGAAATCACCTGCTGCATGTTTGTCGATATCGTCCGATGTGATGGCGATGCGGCTGACGCCCTCGGCGCGGCAGGTCTGCGCTATCGCGGCAACACTCACCGGCCCGTCCACCGGCTGGCCGCCGGTCATGGCGACGGCGTCATTATAGAGGATCTTGTAGGTGATATTGGCTTTGGCCGCCACCGCCTGGCGGATCGCCAGGGATCCGGAATGATACCAGGTGCCCTCGCCAAGGTTCTGGAACATGTGCTGGCCGCCATTGAAATGCGAGCGCACGATCCACGGAACACCTTCGCCGCCCATCTGGGCATAACCTTCAGTGTCGCGGTCCATCCAGCTTGCCATCACATGGCAGCCGATGCCCGAGGCCGCCTTGCTGCCTTCCGGCAGTTTTGTCGAACTGTTGTGCGGGCAACCGGAGCAAAAATAGGGCGTCCGCGTGGCGCCCTCTGTCAGCAGCCTGACCGGCTCCCTTTGTGTCAGTTGCCGGGCTTTGCTGATCAGCGCTTCGCCGGGAAAAAACGGCTCGAGCCGTTCCGCCAGGATCGGCACCAGCCCAAGTGGGCTGAGCTCCCCGGTCCAGGGCACAAGATCGCGCGTGGCCTCGGCGTCGTGTTTGCCGATCATCTTTTGCGGTTTGTCGCCCGGCCAGTCGTAAAAATATTCCTTGAACTGGCTTTCGATAATGCCGCGCTTTTCCTCGATCACCAGCACCTCGCGTTTTGCCCGCACGAAATCCAGCGCATCGCGCCGCGCCAACGGCCAGACCATACCGACCTTGTAGATGTCGATGCCCAGCGCGCGGCATTTTTTCTCGTCAAGGCCGAGCAGCCGCAGGGCCTCCATCAGATCAAAATGCCCCTTGCCGGTGGTCACGATCCCGTAAGCCGCGTCAGACAGATCATAGATGCGCCGATCGATCGGGTTCGCCTCGACAAAGGCCTCCACCGCTTTCAGCTTGTAGCCGATGCGGGTTTCGATCTCGACGCTCGGCAGGTCGGCGCGGCGGATATGCAGGCCACCGGGCGGGCCGTTGAATGCGGGCAGGGTGAACTGCCGGTCCGGCGCGAGCATGACCGAGCGACCCGATTCGACCGTCTCCGAAATCGCCTTGAAACCGACCCACGTTCCGGAAAAGCGCGACAGTGCGATGCCATACTCACCAAAGGCGCCATATTCCTCCACCGAAGCCGGATTGAGTGTCGGCATGAACCAGGACATGAAGGCGACATCCGACTGGTGCGGCATGGAGGAGGAGACGCAGCCATGGTCATCGCCGGCCACCACCAGCACACCGCCCTTTGGCGACGAACCATAGGCATTGCCATGTTTCAGCGCGTCACCGGAGCGGTCGAGGCCGGGTCCCTTGCCGTACCACATGGAAAAGACGCCCTCCACCTGGCATGCATGATCAAGTGGCGCCTGTTGTGCACCAAGCACGGCCGTGGCGCCCAGATCCTCATTGATGGCCGGCATGAAGGTAACCTTCTTGTCTTTCAACAAATCCTTGATGCGCCAGAACTCCAGATCCAGTGCGCCCAGCGGGGAACCGCGATAACCGGATACGAAACCGGCCGTATTGAGGCCTGCCTGGCGATCCCGCCGTGCCTGGTCCAGCATGATGCGCACCAGAGCCTGGGTGCCGGTCAGGAAAACCCGGCCTTCGCCCAGATCGTACCGGTCGGTCAGTCTGTAAGGGCTGATGTGCGCGTTTTTCTGCAGCATGATCCTGTCTCCACAAAGGGGCTTTAAGGAGCATTCTACCGCCTAATATGTGGTTTATCGTGCCATATACGCTATATTTCACCCAAATATGGTAAGATTATCCAGATATCATAGCCAGGTCGGAAGGACCAACCAATGCAGATTGACGAGCGCGATCGCAAATTGCTGAACCTGTTGCAGCAGGATTGCAGACTGTCGAACACGGAACTGGCCGAGAAAGTCGGCATGTCCAGTTCGGCCTGCTGGCGCAGGGTCCGCGCGCTTGAGGAGGCCGGCATCATTGCCGGCTACAGCGCCATTGTAGAGCCGCGCCGGCTGGGCCTGACCTTTCAGGCTATCGTGCACGTGCAATTGACCCGTCACGATCCGGCCGGGCTTGAAGCATTCAAACGCGCCGTTTCCAGCCGCCGCGAAGTACAGGATTGTTTCGCCACCACCGGCCAGGCCGATTACCACATGCGGGTGATCTGCGCCGATATCGACGCCTACAATCATTTCCTCGAAGACTTCCTGTTCCAACTGCCAGCCGTGCGCAGCGCCCAGACCAATGTGGTGCTGAAGGAGATAGCCCGGGCGGGGACACTGGCGGTTTAGAAGACAGCTGTCTGTTGGGTAAGTAAAACGGTCTCATTGAATACGTCATACGCAGCCATGCCAACACTGTGCCAGGAAGACAATCGGCTAACAAAGCAGATATTTTCTCAAAGTACAGGGAAGCAAAGCCCCTCGCACGGCATAGGATGGGCAATTTCAAGGCCGTGGCCAATGCGCAACCAAACACGCCTTCATTAAAAAATAACGCTGATAGTGTTTTTCATGAATGCTGTGACTTGCATTGGGAAGGAAATCCAATATCATCCGGCACAATTGAAAGTGGTTGCGATTCACTTTTTACGATATTGGGTCTTAGATATTATGCAGGGGAACTGAAGATGGCTACGGAAAAGACGACAAAAATGATTACAGCGTTTGGATTGAGCGCTGCATTGTTGCCGACAGGTGCCATCGCTCAGGATATTTCAACTGGGGCGACATTTCCTGCCAATTTCCAAACCATGTGGACCGGGTTTTCGGTTGGCGCTGGTGGTGGTGGAAATTTTTTGACTGGATCACCGACACTTGGTTTTCTAGACGACTATTTCGACTACCAGAATATTGCAGCGGGTGACTTTGGATCCGGGAGCGTTTTCGGGACGGTTGAGGCAGGGTATGATCATGCCTTTGCAAATGGCGTGGTCGTTGGCCTCTACGGAGATGTATCGTTTGGAAGTTCCACCGAGAATTTCAATTATGGCGAGGAATACGAAACTGATTATACCTATGATCAGGCTGCTTCCATCAAGTTTAAAGAACAGTATTCGATCATCGGGCGCGTTGGTTTCAGGGTAACGGAAAAATCCATCTTTTATGGTCTGGCGGGTTATTCCAACCAGCGGTTTGAAGCAAATCTGCAGCAAAATTCGGACAGCGACTACTTTGACGAATCATCAGCGTCCGGCAAAAGTTCGGGTAGCCTTGATATCCTGACAGTGGGTGCTGGCGTGGAAGCTTTTGTGACCGACCGCGCGACAGTCAAGTTCGAATACAGGTACGGCTATTCGGATGGTGCCACGGTGACAGCTATGGATGATTACACGGAAACGACATCGACCTTCGATACAGGTGCCATTCACCGGCAAACTGTCAGAGCTGTCATGTCTTTGAAGTTCTAAGGGTTTCTGGCATTGGATCAATGGGTGGCGATTTGCGTATTCCACCTGCTTGTTTGCAGAAATCTTGTTCTGTCCGGTGACTGCTTGCCTTGATACCGCATCCCATGAAACCTGCAGTCTGTGGAAATCGGTTCGCCGGCTAGTGGAATCTTCATGCTAGAAATCATTCAGAATATTTCAAGAACTGCATCCTTTAATGCGGCCAGGCCTGCAGTTCTGTCGATTACGGGTTCTTTGACCTATGCGGAGCTGCTAAATACGACAGCCATATTGAGCAATTTGTTTGCCGACCGCCGTATCCCTCGCGGCTCGGTGGTGTTTTTCAATATTAGCAATCCCGATCTACGACTTGTCGCCATTGTTGCAGCGCTGCATTATGGTGTGGTGCCATTGCTGGTGCCGACACGCGAGATTGTTGCAGGTCGAATCCAGCCAGACTATGTGGTGGGCGCTCCTGAGATGCTGGAACGTGAACTGCCGCTGGATCTGGTCCTTGATGAAACCACGCTGACGGGGAAACTTGCCGATACAACGCTCCGCGATTTTGAAGACCGAGCGCCAGATGAAATCTGTCTGATTGGCGGGAGCAGCGGAACAACGGGCCAGATGAAGTTTGTCGGTGAGACCGTTTCGCATCGGAGTCAAAGAATTCGCGATAGTGCCTGGTACACGCCGGCAGAGCGGGTCATGACGACGATCGGTGGTGGTTCGCGCTATTTCACGGTCACAGCACTTCAGATATTCTCGGCCGGCGCGTCTCTGGTCCGCTCCTATCCCGATCCCCATACCAATTTGAACATGATGAATGTTTTTTCGGTCAATACTCTTTTGGCAACCCCCGCAACTGCTTACGCTCTCATCGACAGCATGAAAGCAGATCACGTCAAATGTCCCTCCGTTTCAAAAGTTCAGATCACCGGCAGTCTGTTTTCCGGTGAATTGATCAGGCGTCTGGAAGAGGCATTTGATGCCAGAATTGAGGTCATTTACGGCACATCGGAAACAGGTAGAATTGCTTCTGGCGTGATCACGTCCAAAGATTTCGTTGAAGGGTATGTGGGTGAGATCAATCCCGGCGTCGAAGTGAAATACACCGCTGCGGGAAGTGATCAAATGGGCAGACTTGCTGTGTTGAAAAAACCCGGTGCCGGTTATTGGGACGCCGGACAATTGGTTCGCGATGACAAACCATTTATGGAATTGCCCGATGTCGGGTTCGTTTCGGACAACAGGATTTTTCTGTCCGGCAGGGACGATGAAGTCTGCAATTTCTCCGGCAACAAAATTGCTTTCAGCAAGATCGAGTTCGAGTACCGCCGCCAAGCTGAAATCTCGGATATAGGTATACTTTCCGCACCGGAACTGGGAGACCCACAGGATCTCATGCTGGCCATAGTGGCACCGGAAACGCTGGCACTTGATCCGGTCACTGAATCCGTATGTGCAGCTCTGAAATTGCAATTTGCGCGCCCGCATTTCAAGGTCTTTCGGGTCGATTCGCTGCCGCGCAATGCGCTTGGCAAGATCGACCGTAAAGCACTAAAGAGTTTGCTTCTGACCAGCGGTCAGATTCCCACATGATCAAATGGCCGGGCTATTCATGAATACCCGTAAAAAGAGAATGTTGAACCCGATTGGAAATACGATGAAACTGCAGTGGACCGGACGAAGCAGACTTGCAGCACTGGGATGGTTTTTGTTTGCTATGTCTGCTGCCCTATGGATTGGCCCTGCCGTGGCCAATGACGATTGGGCTGCGGGTGCGGGCCCCGAGTGGGACGCTGCACTGTCTGCGGCGCGGGCAGAGGGTTTGGTTGTTGTAGCGGGGCCGGCACAAATTGCCGAAAAAATGGCGACGGCTTTCGAAAAGGATACCGGTATAAAAATCGATTACCTTGGAGGTTCGAACCGTGACGTCCGAACTCGGTTTGGAAAGGAACTTGCTGCGGGTGTCTTGAGCATTGATGTCCGGCTTGGCGGCGGGACGGAAGTCTCACTGGCAGGGAGCGATGTTTTTGCATCCCAGTCAGAAAATCTGTTGCTTCCTTCCGTATCCGACCCTGCCAATTGGCGGGGTGACCTAATCAAATGGGTGGACAATGCAAATACTTACATGCCCGTTCCCAACGAATATGTATTCGGCTGGGCCCTGGTGAACAGGGACATGGCACCAGAAGGTGCGGTGTTGACCTGGCAGGATCTGCTGAAGCCTGAATTCAAGGGAAAAATCATAGCTTTTGACCCCACCATTCCAGGCCCGGGACAGGCGGCTTTTGCTTACCTCGGGCATCGTTTCGGCGAAGACTATTTGCGCCAACTCCTTTTCGATCAGAAGGTCACTGTAGTGCGCCAGGGCCGGCAAGTGGTGGAGAGTGTTGTCCTTGGCAATCATGCAATTGCGCTTGGAGCGGTAGCGCCGCATGTCGAGCGTTTTCGCGCAGCCGGTATCGACAATATTTATGTGCCGGAGATGTCTGACGGACCCGGCAGTCTCGTCGGAGGCAGTTCCGTTCCGCTGATCGCCAAAAACGCCCCCCATCCAAACGCTGCTGTGGTATTTTTGAATTGGTATATGAGTTCACGGGGCCAGAAAATCTTTCAGGACGTATGGCAAACGCCAAGCCGGAGGCGAGATCTGTCGCATGAAGGTCTGCCTGCCTATGTCATACCGCAGGACGATAAGGTTTATCTCGATCAGTATCGGGAGGAATGGTATCTCGGTGGTCGCCAACACTGGAGTAAGTATCTTCGCGAGATAATCGGCAACTAGGGTTTCCTGTTGCGGTCGAATTTTGTCAAACGGCCACAGGAAATGCGAATGATGATATCGAGAAACATCGAAAAATAGGCAGGCGCCAGGCAATACCATTGAGAAACGAGGTCTTGCCCAAAGAGTTCAGAATGTTGTCTGAGAAATACCATTCCTATGGCCCATGAAGTCCGAAAGTCGCAACTGGCGCTTTCGCTTGGCCTTTTTGCCGCGGTAGGACTGCTAAGCATTGTTCCATTGGTATATATGCTGGTTTACAGTTTCGATGTGGCAGATCTCGGCTTATCTTTCAAATTCGGTTTTGATGGCTGGGTTGATGCGTTTACCAACACCCGGACGCTCTCGTCCATCGGCAACACCCTATTGCTCTCCCTACGCGCGCCACTTGCTCTTTTTGTCAGTGTTGCCGTAGCATTCATGATTGTGCGTGTTCGCTTTCCCGGGCGTCGGTTTGTCGAAATGTTTATATGGTTCGGCTTTCTTCTGCCCACGGTACCGATGCTGATGGGATGGATGCTGCTGCTGGATGGCAATTCGGGTTTGCTGAACAGGTGGGGCATGGATCTGGGCGTTACAGACACGCCGATATTTGCATTGAAATCCTACGCTGGTATCATCTGGATACACATTACAGCCACGACAATTCCGTTTCTGGTGATCCTGCTGTCACCCGCTTACAGGCAATTTGATGCTTCCATTGAGGAAGCCGGGTTTGTCGCGGGAGCCAGCTCCATGACAGTCCTGCGCAGGATAACGCTTCCTCTGCTCGCAACCGCCTTCGCGACGGCCTTTATTGCAACATTGATCAAGTCTCTCGAGACATTTGAAGTGGAGCAGATCATTGGGACGCCGGTTGGCATCAATGTCTATTCAAATCGCATATACGACCTGATGCGTTTTGACCCGCCGCGCATATCCGAAGCGATGGCGCTCAGCACTGTTTTCATGGTTGTGCTTATTGTTCTGGTCGCTCTGTTCCGGCTCAATGCCAGGTTTCGATCCGGTCTCGATACTTTGAGTGGGCGCAACCACGCCGTTCAGGTCAAGGATACGCGGGGCAGGCGAATTGGCGCAGCGATTATCGCCTATCTCTTCGTCGGCGTGACCATTGCGATGCCACTGACGGCGCTGACCGTCGGCACGTTTACCCGGCTCTTTGGGTTCTTTCATCTGGAGGATCCGTGGACACTGAACAATTGGCAAATGGTGCTCGGTGATCCACGATTTATCAAAAGTGCGCTCTCATCGATTACAATCGGCACTGGTGTGGCTGTCTGCGGGCTTGTTCTTTATATCGGCATTGCCTGGTCCATGGTGCGCATCAATGCTGGATGGCAAAGGATCGCCAATGTGTTGGTCTGGTTGCCCTGGGCGCTGCCGGGCCTGGTGTTGAGCAATGTCCTGCTGGTGATGTTTTTGAATGTGCCTTTGCTTGTCGGTCTGTATGGCAGCGTGATTCCCATGGGATTGGCCCTCATTATCAAGGAGATGCCCATCGCCGTACAGATTATCCGTGTCGCACTCGCTCAGTTGAATTCACACATGACAGAGGCCGGGTTCATGTCTGGCGCCAGCCATGTGATGGTCCTGCGCAAAATCGTTCTGCCGTTGATCCGCCCCTCATTGATTGCCGCGTTTCTGCTCGTATTTGCCGGTGCTGTCCGCGATATCAGTTCCATTGTTTTATTGGCGCCTCCAGGGACGCGGACCTTGTCGTTGCTGATGTTTGATTTTGCCACTTCAGGAGAGCTTGAAGCGGCTTCAGTCGTTGGGCTGATTGTAGCAATCATTTGTCTGGTGGTAACGGGCCTGGCCTTCTCCGCAACGCATAAAAGCCGTCTGGAGCAATGAATTGATGGAGCCAATAGACAAGCCTACAGTCCTGAATGTCAGCGGTCTGACAAAGCATTTTACGCTCCCTTCTGGCGACAAGGTCGCTGCCGTCTGCGATATAGACATCGACATTCTGCATAGTGAGATATTTACGATTCTCGGGCCAAGTGGCTGTGGAAAATCCACATTGCTGCGCTGCATTGCCGGTCTGGAGACGCCCGACAAGGGTGATATCTCGATGCGTGGAAAGCCTGTCTTCTCGTCACGGAGAGGCCTCGATACGCCGCCTCAGAAACGCCAGATCGGAATGGTGTTTCAATCCTACGCGATCTGGCCGCATATGAGCGTCTTCGAAAATGCCGCGTTTCCTTTGCGCTGCCTGAAGCCCAGAATGTCCGATGAAACCGAATTGACCAACAAAGTCATGCTGGCGTTGTCGAAGGTTGAAATGGATGGACTGGCCGACAGGCAGGCCAACAAGCTTAGTGGCGGACAGCAGCAGCGCCTCGCCCTTGCACGGGCGATCGTTGCGGGCGCCTCTCTCGTTCTGCTGGACGAACCGCTGAGCAATCTGGATGCACGGCTGCGACGACAAATGCGATTGGAACTCAAGCGCCTGCAGCAGGATCTGGATATCAGTATTCTTTTTGTCACGCATGATCAGGAAGAAGCGCTGTCATTGTCAGATCGGATCGCCGTTATGGATCAGGGCGCAATCCGCCAGATCGGCACGCCGCGTGAGATCTATTACCGGCCGGAAAACAGGTTCGTCGCCGAATTCATTGGAATAACCAATCGCATTGAGGCCGAACAACAGGTTGAGGCATCGGGCCAATTGGTGTTGCAAACGGCTTTTGGTCCCTGGAAACTGGACGGGGTCCCCAAGGGTTTGATGCTCGTCAATTCTTCCATGGGAGAAAAGATTGAGATTTTTGTGCGCCCGGAAAATATAACCGTGTCGAAGACACCGTCGGCAGCGCCAGGCTGGATCTGCAAGGTCGGAGCCATCGAATTCATGGGTTTCAGGCAGCAGATCATGCTGCTATCTGACGGTGGGGTTTTGACAGCACAGGCGGATGCAAATGAGCGCTTTTCGACGGGAGACAGAGTCTATGTCGATATTGCAGTTTCTAATCATCCTGAAAAATCAACAGACAATCTTGAGGAACCGGTTTCATGATGGATATCGTCAGAAACATAAATGCCATGTCGTCAGAAAATGCTTTGGCACCGGCCATGCTTTCACCCGACAGTTATGTGCCTTACGGCGACCTCAGCGAGCGGATTGCGATTGTCAGCAACTATTTCGTGATGCGACGGCTCGAGAGGCACGCGCGCGTTTATGTCAATATTGCTGACAGTGATCTGAGGTCAATTGTTATGCTGGCTGCGATGAATTGCGGACTGGTTCCTGTTCTTCTTTCGTCAGTCAGCGGTTTGGCACAGGATGTCGAATTTGATTACGTTGTTGGCGGTTCAGATCCGTTGGACCCGTCGATTCGCCCGGATCTGGTCATCGACGACACAGTGCTGGAAGGCAAGCTTGCGGATAAAACAATCAGCGAATTTTCTGCCAGGGAGCCGGAAGAACTTTTGTTCATTGTGGGCACGTCCGGAACGACGGGTGAAAAGAAGCTCATCGCCAATAGTGTTGGTCTTATCAACTACCGGGCAGCAATTTCCATTGAGCATGATTATGATCCCGGAGAACGGGTTATGACAACAATTGGTGGTGCGACCACCTACAGCTTCATGTCGCTGTACCAGGTCCTGTCCAAAAAGGCTTGTTTTGTACGCCCGCATCCGGATCCTGAGCGTTGCCTCAAAATGATCAACGCTTACGAAATTAATACAATACGGACTTCAGCAGGCACCCTGTTGAAATATCTGGATGTGATGGAGCAGGGCCACATTCTGTGCCCGAGTGTAAAAAAGCTGATCATTGCCGGCAGCCTCTTCCCGAGGGCCCTCGTGCGGCGCGCCGAAGCCATGTTCGATGCTGCGATCCATGTCGCCTATGGTACATCCGAAACCGGCGGTATCGCGACAGGCAGAATTGATTCTGAAACATTTGAGACAGGCTATGTTGGTGAGATAAATCCCAACATATCGCTCATCTATAAAGGAACTGAAACGGGCGACCCCTCAGAGTTGGCAATTGTCAATGAACCGGCATTGGTGGTCAGTCGGTATGTCGATGGCAAATCAATCGGCAATGATTCAAAAGTCTATCGGTTGCCTGATCTGGGTTATGTTCGTGGCAACAAACTCTATATTTCGGGTCGAGACGATGAAGTCTACAATTTTAGCGGAAACAAGATTGCATTTTCGCGTATCGAAGCGGCTGTTCGCCAGCAGGCGGATCCAGCGGATATCGGAATTGTTTCCACATTGGCCGACGTCGACCCCTATGGCCTGGTAATAGCGCTGGTAAAGCCAAGGGTTGCTGACCTTGACCGAGTGCGCGATGAAATCTGCAGCACTCTGAAATTGGAGTCGGCCAGAGATCATCTCCGGTTTTTCTCGGTGGACGCTATTCCGCTGAACGCATCGGGAAAAATCGATCGGACTAAAGTGCGACAACTCCTTGATCAAGGGGCCGATTAGCGGGTCCGTTCAGAATAAATCGCCAGCCCTCGTACAGCGCAATTCCTATGCCGCGCTTCTGTCGACGCTCTGCAGAACAGTCGACAGCGGCAATTCCTTCAGCAGCATCGAGAGCAGGAAGGCCAGAACGGCGAGGCAGGCGGCAAACAGGAATACCGGGTGCATGGCGTGGGAGAACGCGCTGAGCACGGTCTCCTGCATGTCCAGGGGCAGGGCGGATATGGCTTCAGCGTCCAGTGCCGCCATACTGGTCGTGTCCTGCCCGGGAAACAGTTCCGTCAGCCTTGCAGCGGTCGCGGCTGAAAACAATGCACCGAAAACCGAGGTTCCGATAGAACCGCCGATCAAGCGGAACATGTTTGCGCTGGCCGTCGCAACGCCGATCTGCGAAACGGGGGCGGCGTTTTGCAATGCCGCGACGCCCACACTCATGACCGGTCCGATGCCGGTGCCTGTGACGAACATGTAAAGCGAGACCTGCCACAGCGGCATCTCGGCAGTCAGGGTGGACATCAGCAGCATGCCGATGATCAGTATCCCGGTGGATAGAACAGGCAGGAATTTGTAACGGCCGGTCCTGGTCATGGTCCGTCCGGCCAGAAACGAACCGCCGATCAGGCCAACCATCATCGGCAGGATCAGCATGCCGGAAACCGTCGGGCTGATGCCTTTGACCACCTGCAGGAACAACGGCAGGAATGTCAGCGTGCCGAACATCGTCGCGCCCACCATGAAGCCCACGGAATTGATCACCACGAAAGTATTGATGCGAAAAAGGGTGAGTGGCAAAATCGGTTCGGCGGCGCGGCTTTCGGCAAAAATGAATGCGCCGAGGCATACAAGGATAATGGCGATCAGCGCCACCATCGGGGGGGAACTCCAGGGGTGGGTTGTTCCACCGGTATTGGCGAGCAAAACCACGGCTGAAAGAAACCCGGCCAGCAGGATGGCGCCGGCATAATCGATCTTGCGGGCAACGGGCCGGACCGTGGATTGCAGCGCAAACGCCAGAATGAGGATTGCGCCAATGCCAATGGGCAGATTGATGAAGAAAATCCAGTGCCAGTTCAGATGCTCAACGAAAAAACCACCGACCAATGGCCCGATGACCGTTGAAATACCAAAGACCGCGCCCATCAGGCCTTGAGCCCGGCCGCGTTCGCGTGGCGGCAATACGTCGGCTATGACAGCCATGACAACAACGATCAGTCCGCCAGCGCCAAACCCCTGGATGGCACGGCCGGCGACAATGACACCCATGCTGCCGGCTAGGCCGGAAAGCAACGATCCCAGCATGAAAATCATGATGCCGCACTGCAAGATAATCTTGCGGCCGAAAAGATCACCGAGTTTGCCGAAGATCGGTGCGCCAACGGTCGAGGCCAGAAGGTAGGCGGTCACAACCCAGGTGATGTGATCGAGGCCTCCAAGGTCTCGTACAATAGTCGGCAAAGCCGTGGCGACGACAGTCTGGCCCAGGGAGGCCACAAAAAGCACTGTGGAAACAACCATGAGAACCACACGAACGGGCTGCGTGTCTGCGGCTGCGGTTTGGGTGTCCGTTGAGGTCACAATACAGGCTTTCACTTATGCATGGTTTGGTCAGAGTCTGTACCGATCAAAAGCTCAGTCGGTCCAAGTCCGACCAAGGCAGGCAAATGCGGCAAATAGATGCTAATTACACATATCTTACAAAAGCATTTACATGTCAACAGCATGTAATTACATGGATGGTGGAGGAACGAGGGCCTGTCCATGAACAATGACGAAGAACTGAAGGCACAATTGATTGCGGACGGCTTGAGCGAGCGGGTCGCTGATGCGGCATTGGAGCTGGAAGCAACGATGCAGCGCTGGCGACGCAGGGCCATTCAACGCAAGCCCGAGCGTCAGGCAATCGAGGTGCTGAACCTTGATCTGGATGTTCCGCAGCTTGATGTACTGACGGCCATACGGGCGCCGCTGGTGGAATTTGGCCCCGATGCGGGCCAGGAAACCATGGTGGCGACGGTCGCCCAGCGCCTGGCGATCGATCCTTCCCGCGCCAGCCGGATGATCAGTGACCTGATTGAAGCCGGCTATGTCAGCCGCGACGTCAGCCAGAGCGACGCGCGCCGCACCATTGTCGTGCTGAGCGAGCGCGGCGAACAGGTGGTTTCACAAGTGCGGGCCCTCAAGATCAGGCTTGTTGGCGAATTTCTGTCTGACTGGGAAGCGAAGGATATTGAAACTTTTGCACCGCTGCTGGCGCGGTTCAGCGAGTGGTCGGGAAAATAAAGTCCTGAAGGGGTGGGTGGACCACACCGGCACGGTGGGGGCTCAGACCTTGAAGCAATTCTCCCGGTGCCACTGGAGGTATCGGGGATGTGGGCGATGACTCTGGTGCTTCGGGGCATGGGCCTTGCCGCTGTCTGCTACCATTCCCCAAATCTGTTCCGGATCGTTGACGTGGCGTGAAACCATGATGTCGAGATCGTCGCTGAGGCCGATAAGCCCGCGGTCAAACATCCAGTGCACTGTACCAGATAGTGCAATGCCATTTCGTATTGTGTCTGGTCCGTGTGCTGCGACAGGTTTTATATGGGCAGCTTCCACTTCTGCGCGTCCGCCACCATTGATGAGCTTCAGTCCCGTAATGGCGCAGCGGCTGTCGTAGGCTTCCAGAACCAATCTGCGAAACACCCTGTCGCGCGGGATACGACTGATGGTCTGCTCGACGCGTGCGCGGTCATTGTCGTAAATGAACGCCACCGCCTCATCATCGGCTTCATCCTTATTATGCACATCCGTTTGTATATCCCTGCGCGGCAGGAGAACGTTTTCCTCCGGAAAACCCTTCAACACAATCGCGTTGAAATCAGCATCGGAAATGGGTCTGATCGCCCATTGGATCTTGCCGCCATTAAGTGAGCCGTCGGGCTTCCGAAGCTCAGATTCCATGAAGCCGTCGGCTGTTCTGAAGGACACGAACTCCTCAAATGGCAGAAATGTGCCGGGTGCAATGCGCGCAATGAACATGTCATCTTTGAGGGCATCGGCGACAATATTCTCTATTTTTGCGATACCCGTATAGCCGAGGCGACCGCCGCCGCCACGCGGCTCGTAATAGACAATCCAGTCTTTTTCAAAATGTTTTGCCTGGTTCAGATATCGTTTGGGAAATTGATACTGTTCTTCAGGGAAATCGTCATATTTGGAGTCTGCACGATGGACGAAGACGCCTTTTGCCATGAATAACGCCCTGCCAATCACTCTAAAATTTTACTATCGCAAAATATCATTTGCACACCATGTGCGCAACCATGCCGCCAACCATGCCGGCCTGTGTCAATTCGGAAGATGAAGCAATTCCGGTGCTACTGTCCGCGATAGAGCGTCCAATGTTGCCGTATCTTACCGACATCAGCGTCATTGCACCGCCTTTGGAAATCCATCATACTTGACTAGATGACTGAAATTGAATTGAAATTCCTGATTGATGAAAAGGCCGAAGAGCACCTGAAAACCCGATTGAATGCGCTTCAATTGGTGGATGGCGGTATGCGGCCACTCCGCTCGATCTATTTCGATACACCAGATCATGCACTCCACAGGTCTGGCTATTCCATTCGGCTTCGGCTTGATGGCGGGCGCTGGATCCAGACGGTCAAAACCCGCTCCGGCCTGCCCAGAGGTCTGCGCAGAGGCCTGTACAGTGGCCTGTACAGTGGCCTGTCACGGGTAAGCGAGTTCGAATGCCCTGCGGGCGATGGCGAACTGCATCTCGATGATATTGCTGACAAAACAGCCCGCAAACACATCAAACGGCTTATCTCCGGCAAGCGCTTCGACCCGGTTTGCGAGACACATATGAACCGCACATCGGCACAGATCGTCGCGCCAGATGGCACCAGAGCCGAGCTTTCCGTCGATCATGGCAAGATCCTTGCCGGGGCTCTTTCTGCCGAGCTCCGGGAAATGGAGATCGAGCTGATCGCCGGCACTGTGGATGGGCTTTTTGATCTGGCGCGTGATCTCCTGACGGAAGGCGGTTTTCGTTTCTCCTGTCTGTCAAAGTCGGATCGGGGATATCTGCTTGCCGAAGAAGGCCGCATCGATGTGCCCATGCATCCGCGCATGGCAAAACCCGTGCCCTTGCATGCCACGCAGACGGTTGGCGAGGCTGCCCGCGACATCCTGCGTGAATGTTTCGATCAGATTACCGGAAACATTGACCTGATACGGGTCTCCAAGGACCCCGCAGGACCGCATCAGTTGCGGGTAGGATTGCGGCGTCTGCGCAGTGCATTTGTCCTGTTTTGCGAGCAGATCAACAAGCCGGAAATGAAGCGGCTCAACGAAGAAGCCAAGTGGCTCGGTCAGGAAATTGGCGCCCTGCGTGACCGTGATGTCACCGCACTCGACATCGTCAGGCCGCTACAACAATCCTGCCCCGACGAACCGTCATTTGCCGCATTGAGCAGCCTGCTGGCCGCGGAGCGAGCAAAGACCAGAAAACATGTGCGCCATGTCCTGAAGAGCCAACGTGCGATGTCCTTCATGCTCGATCTGGCCCGGGTCATAGAAACGATGCCAATTGGCAAAACCGGGGAGGGTGACAAGCCAATTGGAAAGCTTGCAAAGAGGGCTCTGGACAGGCGCTGGAAATCTGTCCGGGAGCATGCAAAAGCGATCGAAAAATTGACCAGCGAGGAGCGTCACACCTTGCGCAAGGAACTTAAAAAACTTCGTTATACGGTCGAGTTTATGGCGCCTCTCTTTTCTAACAAGCGGGTCGCACCGTTCACCCGTCAACTCAAGCAGCTTCAGTCCGTTTTTGGCGAGCTGATCGACGCGGCGATGATCATGGAGCTGTTTTCCGGAGAGACCGCTCTCGGCGCTCAGGACCCAGCCGCCCAACGGGCCATTGGTTGGGTGATCGGCACCCGAATGACCAAATCCCAACAGGATTGGCACGAAGCAAAATCACTGTGGAAGGATCTCAAGGACACCGGTGCGTTCTGGGGCTGAGCAACTTGCATTAATCGGTATCTACCGTATCCAACCGGTTCTCCATCACTTTGATGCAAACGGGATTTTAACGCCAAAACATGAACGCTCATTGTTCTGAACAGACCGCACCGCTGTGGTGATCATCGACCTTTGGTATAAGACGTATCATCAAGCCAATGCCACGGAACTCATAATGGCAGCATAATGACATCCGGCGCCACCAAGAACGAATGTATGCCAGATGGCATTCTGGTAGTGCAGTCCCGGCCACAAATGAAAAACCACACCAACCGTATAGAGAATGCCACCCACAAGGATCAGCATGAGGGTTTGCATGGACAGTGCATCGACAAGTGGTGCAAAAATGAGCACGGCACACCAGCCAAGAACCAGATAGAGAACGTAGGATGTGCGCACGAGCCGGTGGGGGAAGAACAATTTGGTCGTCATCCCGAAGGTCGCCACTGACCAGATCAGGGCCAGCAGGCCGGTGCCCGGCCAGCCCACCAGGTTGATGACCATGATGGGCGTATAGGTGGACGCAATCTTGAAATAGATGGCTGCCTGGTCAAAGCGCTTCAATAGGGCCTTGAGCGGCGATCCGCCGGTCAGATGATAGGCAGCAGAAAAGCAAAACACCGCCACAAGTCCAAAACTGTAGACCGTGAGGCTGAGAGCTGACGCGCCGGACAAAGTGTCTGTTGCCATGACCAGCAAGATGATTGCACCGACGATGGCGGCCGTAACACCGATCAGATGAATGATGCCATCGGCCAGCCGTTCGCGATAGGTGTATTCGGGAAAGTCCAGAGAGTTCATTTCGTCGCCATCACAAAGAGATTGTATCTGTGGCTGCATTGATACCCCATCTGCGACAAAATGATGATGCGCCGGCGATAAATTTCTGGTGACTGGGGCGAGGCGCGCCAATTTCCTGTTTTGCAGAATGCCATTGCCGAAGAAGACGGGAGGTCTGCATGTCACCCGAGTTCCGCCTTCGATCATTCCGCTATGAGGCAACCGTCGAGAACGGTTTTGACGATTGTTTCATAAGCACAGTCGTAATCATCCCTCGTCAGTTGGCTCTTGTTCAAGGTGACAGCGGCCACTGTGGTAAAGTCAGCATAGAACTGCGTTGCTGCCCACAGCATCATGAAAAAATGGTTGGGCTCAACCGCGACCATCTTTCCCTGACGGATCCATTCCTCGATGACTTCAACACGCTCACGGGTAATGTCCTGCATGTGCTTTTTCTGCCCGCTGGAAAGAAAACGTCCGCCGCGCAGCATTTCATTGGCAAAGAAACGTGATTCAATGACGTGCCTGCGCGAGTATTCGAGTTTGGCATGAATATAGGCACTGAGGGCTTCGCGTGGTTCGCGATCGGCAACAATATGTTCCAGTGTCTTGTCCCAACCTGTCAGCAACCGCTCGACCAGGGTTTCATAAATCGCCTCCTTGGTGGCGAAATAATAATAGACATTGGCTTTGGGCAGACCGCTTGCGTCCGCGATCTCCGCTATACGTGTTCCGTCAAAGCCCTTGAGCGAAAAAATCTTCACAGCGGCCTTCAGAATCTTGGCCTCGTTGCGGGCACGAATGCGCGCATCTGAAGGTGGCTTGGACATCACCATGATGCGCCCACCAGGCCATATGTTGGATTTTTGTTGTTTGACAAAACGCTCAAATAACCTCCACAGCCGACCGGATCCCGCATCCTTGCAGACAGGATGCAACCTCAGTCATTTGAAATACACGCTCGGCCGTCTGGATGGAAGAAGTCAAATCAAAAATTGACGTTTTGGTCAGGTTTTTTCATTTCAGTACTTGACGTTTTGGTCAGGTTTTGCAAACCTTCAATCTTGTTTGCAGGGAGTTTCAGTGAATGACGGAGAGTTTGGCGGGGGCGCTACGAGAGACGTTGGGCGGCTGGCAGGCGGATTTGCCGGTCGCCTGGCGGGCTCTTTTGAACGACGTCGAACTTGGTTTTGATGCCAGCGATCCCGACCTCACGATCGAGCCATGGGAGCCCATCTTCCCGGCACGATTGGGGCGTACCTTTCCGGGGGCTCCGAAAGGTGCCCACATTTTCCGCAGTTTTGACGGTATTGAACCCGATGACGTTCGATGCGTCATCCTCGGGCAGGACCCCTATCCCGCACCTGACTTTGCCACCGGCCGCGCATTCGAGGCGGGCAATGTCGCCGAATGGCGCGAACTCGACAAAATGTTCTCAAAAAGCGTCCGTGCCTATATGCAACTCATTTGTGCGGCGCGCACCGGCAGGGCGGATTACGCCCGTTCATTCCAGGACTGGCCGTCGCTACTGGCAGACATAGAGCAGGGTTCGATTGACCTGCAGCCTGCAGATCAACTGGCCAGCCACTGGATTGGCCAGGGTGCGCTGCTTTTGAATTCGTCTTTCACGCTGTCGCGCTTCAAAGTGGAAACCGATCCGCATCAGTCTCGCGGGCATTTGCCGGTCTGGCGACCACTCATCCTCAAGGTGCTCGAAGCCATGGCCGGCTCCGGCAGGCCCATGGTTTTCATGGCCTTTGGCGATGTCGCGATGGATTGCCTGAAAATGGCGGGTCTGGAAATCTCAACAGGCAATTGCCATACCATTCAACGCCCGCATCCGGCCGAGGCCGATGCCATGCTGGCGCTCGAAAACCCCTTTCTTGCCTGCAACCGGTTCTTCGCATCGGTTGGGGCAAAGCCTATTGCCTGGTGATCGGATGAGCCAGACCCCATCCCATGACTATATCGTCATCGGCGCCGGATCCGCCGGCTGTGTCCTGGCCAATCGGCTGTCGGCCGATCCGGATCGCTCCGTGCTGTTGCTTGAAGCGGGCGGCAAGGATCGAAATCCGCTTTTTCGACTTCCCATGCTGATGGGCAAGCTGTTTCAGTCGGGCATCTACAATTGGCATTATCACACGGAGCCGGAACCCTACCTCAACGGACGGTCGGTCTATTGGCCGCGCGGCAAGGTGCTGGGCGGTTCTTCCACCATCAATGGCATGCTTTATGTGCGCGGCAATCGACGCGACTATGATCGTTGGGCGCAGCTTGGTCTGCCCGGATGGTCCTATGAAGAGGTGCTGCCGGCTTTTCGTCGTTCGGAAGGGCATATCCAGCGCAAGGACGATTTTCACAACAGCGAAGGCGAATTGACGGTCTGTCGCGCCCGGGGCTCAAATCCGCTGCACGAGGTTTTCATAGAGGCCGGCACGCAGGCCGGTCACCCGAAAAATGACGATTTCAATGGTGAGGAGCAGGAAGGCTTTGGCCGATTTGACTTTACCATCCGCGACGGCAAACGCTGGTCGACCTCACGCGCATTTCTCAAGCCGGTGCAGCAACGAGAGAACCTGCATGTCGAAACCGGCGCTTTAACCCATCGCATCATCGTCGAAAACGATCGGGCCGTCGGCGTGGAATACAGTCAGGACGGACAGACAAAGAGGGTCTATGCCAATCGCGAGGTGATCCTGTCAGCGGGAACTGTCAATTCGCCCCAGATCCTGCTTCTGTCGGGAATTGGGCCTGCTGATGAACTCGCCGCGCTTGGGATCGATACGGTGCACGACCTGCCCGGTGTTGGCAAGAATCTCCAGGACCATGTGGATTGCGTGATGTCCTGGGAATGTCTGAAGCCGGTGACGCTCTATGATGACCTGCGTGCCGACAAACTCATGGTGTCCATGGCGCAGGGGCTGTTGTTTGGCCGCGGCATTGTCACGACTTTTCCCTATGAAGGTGGTGCTTTCATGAAGACGCATGAAGGGTTGGAGTCGCCGGACATTCAGCTTCACTTCATGCCAGCGCTGGAAAAGACCGCAAATCTCCACTTTCCCAATCCGTTCCGCAAGAAGGCCGATACTGAAAACAATCACGGCTTCACGATGCGGGTGGGACCGGTCAATCCTGAAAGTCGCGGAGAGATCACACTGCATTCGTCCGACCCGACGCAGGCGCCGAAGATTCTGGCAAATTACCTGAAATCCGATTTCGATATTCGCACGATGATCGAAGGGATCCGGATGACCCGGGAGGTTATAGCCCAGAAGGCATTTGACCCCTATCGCGGACAGGAACTTGCGCCGGGCCCGGATTGTGAATCCGAGGCGGACCTCATCGCGTGGCTGCGCGCGACAGCGATGACGACGTTTCATCCCGTTGGGACATGCAAGATGGGCACCGACCCGCAGGCTGTTGTTGATGCCAGGCTGAATGTGCATGGCATTGCCGGTCTGCGCATAGCAGATGCCTCTGTCATGCCGATCATTTCCAGCGGCAATACCAATGCCCCGGCGATCATGATCGGCGAGCGGGCAGCAGATTTCATTCTTTCGGAGACTTAAAATGATTTTGGAACATCGCACCTATACCTTCAAACCCGGCACAGTGGACGGCTGGCTGAAAAAATATGAGGCCGAGGGGCTGCCTGTCCAGAAACGGCACCTGAACCGGTTCGTCGGACTCTATGTCAGCGAAATCGGTCGTCTGCACACAACGGTTCTGATGTGGTCCTATGACAGTCTCGCCGATCGCGAACAGCGCCGGGCAGCCATGTATGCCGACCCGGACTGGCAGTCTTTCATCAACGGGATCTGGTCTCTTGATGCCATTCAGAGCCAAGACGTGATGATCATGTATCCTGCGCCGTTCTCTCCGGGCGCGTGATGAACGAATCCGGGCGCGCCGGCAGGTGTGTTCGAACGGAGAAATCTGTTGGTGCTTGGCGGGAGGATGTCGCCTTCACCATCAAGATGTAAAAGCTTTGCACAACAACAAGGAACACGAGAGATGACTTTGCTTAGAAATAGCCTCAAACGCCGCACTCTGTTGAGATCAGCGGCAGGATTTGCTGCACTCGGTTTGACAAGCAGCCTTCTGCCGAACCTGGCACAGGCCGCAGACGGCCTCGTCGCACTGGTTCATACCCAGGCCGCCGGTGACAATGGTCCCGTTGATTCAATGATCGCCAAACTGAAACAGCTGGCTTCTGAAAAGGGCTTCACCTACCGCGCCATTTACGCGCAGGATCCGGCGACCTATGAGACCATCTTCCGTACATTGGGTGATGCCGGCGCCGCCGTCGTCGTCTCGACCTTCAACGAAGTGGCCGAACCCTTCAAGGCTGTGGCGCCGGACTTCCCTGAAACGAAGTTCATTCAATTGTTCGCTGATGCTTTTGAACCGGCAATGCCCAATGTGGTGACTGTCTCCTACGATTATTATCTCGGGTGTTATCTCTCCGGTATTTTTGCCGCGGGCGTCAGTGAAAGCGGCAAGCTCGGCTTTATTGGCGGTATTTCCATTCCGCCGATCAATGCGGACTACAATGCCTTCAAGGCGGGGGCCCAGTCGGTTCGAGCCGATGCAACGGCAACGGCAGCCTTTGCCGGCTCCTTCCAGGACCCTGCCAAGGGTCAGGAGATTGCCGCCCAGATGTTCAGCAGTGGCATCGATTATATTCAGACGGATGCTGCTGCCACGGATATCGGGATCATAACGGCCGCCAATGAAGTCGAAGGGCGCATGGTCAGCGCTCTCGACCCGGCGCAATTCTCCCTCGGACCGAAATCTCTCATCTCCATCGTCGGGCTGGATTTCGGTGCTTCTCTCTACAATGAAGTCAACAAGGCTCTGGGTGCGGACTGGGCCGGTGGCAAACATGTCTCCACGGGACTGGGGACAGGCGTCATCGATTTCATCCTGTCGCCTGCCTTCCAGGAACAGGGGCCTGCCGATCTCGTCGAGAAGGCAAAAAAAATCTGGCCCGAAGTGGAAAAGGCAAAAGCCATGATCCTCGACGGCTCTCTCAAGGTGCCATTCAACACGGCTCTTTGAACATCAGGTAACGGGTCAGGCCGATATGAGTGAAGAAAAGCAGATTGTACTGGAATGCCGCGACGTCAGCGTCAGATATGGTGATGTCGTGGCCCTGTCAGGTGTTTCGATTTCCTTCGCGCGAGGTCGGATTCATGCCGTTGTTGGCCAGAACGGCGCGGGCAAGACAACATTTGCCCGTGCCATTTCGGGTCTGGTCAGTCCTGATACCGGTGAGATCAGGATTGACGGTCGCGCCTTGCCATCGGGCAACGTCAATCAGGCACGTCAGGCGGGGGTGGAACTCGTGCATCAGAGTTTTGCCCTGCCGCCGTCGTTCACCGTTGCCGAGGCCATGCAATTTGGCGCAGCAGACGGTCGGATCTATTCACGAAGAGGGTTGGAGAGGCGGTGGCAGACCTATCTCGACAGCCTGAATGTCAAAGTAAAGGCCGGGCAACGTATCCGCGATCTGCCGGTCGAAACCCTGCAAAGTGTTGAAATTGCCCGGGCGCTGGTCAGTGACGCCAGGCTTTTGATCCTCGACGAACCCACAGCTGTGCTTTCACCTGAAGGGGCGCAAAAACTCTTCGAGCGAATCCGCCATCTCAAGGATGTCGGCGTAACGGTTATTGTCATCCTGCACAAGATCCGCGAAGTTCTGGCCATTGCCGATACAGTTGCGGTGCTTCGCGGTGGACTGCTTGTTGAGGGCCCGGTGGAATGCTCCGGTATAGACGCAGAAAAATTGGCAGAACTCATTATAGGACCGGCGGCCCGCCCGCTGGAGGAAGATCAGAAGGCGGCACTGACCGGATCACTTGACACAGCGCATGCGCATCTGGCGCAATCGGTGGACCGGGCAACGGTCGAACCAGTGCTCAAACTCAGTGCAGTTTCAACACGGCACGATTCCGATGGACCGCCACTTGAAGACATTGATCTTGTCATTCGTCCCGGAGAAATTCTCGGACTTGCCGGCGTTGAAGGCAACGGGCAGCGCACATTGGTGCGCGCCATTTCCGCACTGGCGGAAACGTCAGAAGGCAAAATCACCATTGAAGGCCTGGATGTCACCAGGGCCTCCCTGCAGACCAGGCGAGCGGCGGGCCTGCGCGTCATTCCATTCGAGCGCAATGTTGAAGGCCTAAGCCTCACCAGCGCCCTGTGGGAAAACTGGTCGGCGCGGGAACTGTTGCAACGACCGCTTTTATCAATGGTCAGGCCATCGGAACTGCGCCAAAGATGCGGCACTGCGCTTGATGCATGGGAAGTGCATTATTCAAATGTCACGCAGCGCGCCGGTTCGCTTTCCGGCGGCAATGCACAAAAGGTCATTCTGTCCCGCGAAATGGACGAACAGGCGAGACTCATCATAGCTGCGCAGCCGACCCGAGGCCTCGATATCGGCGCCACGGCATTTGTATGGGACAGCCTGAACCGGGCCCGCGCACGGGGGTGCGCCATATTGCTGATCTCGTCTGACCTCGACGAAATCATGGATATATGCGACCGGGTTGTCGTCATGCTGTCGGGCCGTGTGGTGGGCACGTTCACACCGCCCTATGATCTGGCCGACATAGGGGCTGCCATGACGGGGGTATCAAAGTGACCGAAAGCATTGTTTCAGTCCTTCGGGCGCTCATTTTTATCGTGATTGCACTGGCTCTTTGCGGGCTGATCTTTTCGGTTGCCGGCTATTCGGCACCGGACATGTTCCGTGCGATCATTGACGGCGCTTTCCTGCGCACGGGTGCTTTGCAGCAGGCCTTGCGGTGGGGGCTGCCGCTGTTCATCACCGCGGCAGGTGTGGTTATTTCCTTTCGCGCCGGTTACTTCAATATCGGCGCACAGGGCCAGTTCTATATCGGTGCAATCTGCGCGGCCTTCGCCGCCGATTGGCTGAACGGCCTGCCGGCCTTCATCGTCATCCCCGCGTGTTTTCTCGCCGGCATGACCGGCGGCGCCCTATGGGCCATGTGGCCGGGGATTCTGCGTTTGCGATCGGGAGCCGATGAAGTCATCACGACGCTGATGGGAAATTTCCTTGCCGTCATTGTTCTGATCTATGTCACATCGGGACCACTCAAGGATCCCTCCGGGTCGGGACAGCAGGCATCCAGCCGTCCGCTTGATGCCGCCTATCGCATCAGCACATCCTACGGTGTTTCGCCGACCATCATCGCCATAGCCATTCTGGTTGGCGTGCTGTTGTGGCTGCTGGTGAACCGAACCGCCTTTGGCGTGCTCTCGGGGCTTGCCGGGCGCAATGCGACGATGGTCACCTGGCAGGGCGCACGGCTGTGGAATATCGGTTTGGCAAGTTTCATCATCAGTGGCGCCCTGGCAGGGTTGGCCGGCACGGTCGAGCTGATGGGGCCCAATGGGCGGCTGGCGTCCGGTTTTCTGCCCGCGCACGGGTTCACGGCGATCCTGATCGCTCTCGTTGCCAATCTGTCGATTGTCGGCACGGCCATCGTGGCTCTTTTCTTTGGCGGTCTGGCCTCGGCAGCACTTTATCTGCCGGTCATTGCCGGTTTGCCATCCTCGGCAATTGATATCACCAATGCGGCGATTGCGCTCTTTATCACCGCAAAGTCGAATATTGTGGATCGCTTTTTACGAAATTGGAGGAAGCGCGGATGGACGACGTAATCATTGCCATTCTTCGTTCTGCGACACCACTTGTCTATGTGACACTTGCAGGTGTCATCGCGCAGCGTGCAGGGATCTGGCATCTGGGTCTTGAGGGCCTGATGATCGCCGGGGCCTGCGCCACAATTCTTGGAACAGTGCTCACCGGCTCAATCTTTTCAGCTTTGTTGATTGCCATGGTGATCTGTATCGTTGCTTCGATCCTTTTCTGGTTTGTGGTCGAAAAGCTCAAGGCCAATCAGATTATCGCCGGGCTTGGTCTGACCGGTCTGGGGCTGGGCGGCACGACCTTGGCTGTCGAATCGATTTTTGGCAGTCAGGCTGCTGTCACCGCGCCATCCGGGCTGCCGCGGCTGGGCGCCATGTTCGGCGCCTACGGTACACTCTCCATCCTTGTGCTGCTCATGCCGTTATTTGTTTTTGCCGTCTGGGTGCTGCTTTGCCGCACACGTTTTGGCCTCAGACTGTCAGCCGCCGGAGAGCATCCTTTCGCGGCGCGCAGTGTGGGCGTCAATCCAGGCCGCATGCGACTGATTGCTCTGATGATCGGCGGTGTCCTGTGCGCACTGGGCGGCGCAGAGCTTGCCTCTGGAAGTCTGCAGTTCTTCTCGCAGAACATGACTGCAGGGCGAGGTTTCATGGCTTTTGCAGCAGTCATATTCGGTGCAGGTCATCCCATCGGGGCGACTTTCGCAGCGTTGTTTTTTGCCATCGTCGGGGCCATCGGCATTCGTGCCCAATTGGTTTTCGGGGAAAGGGTGCCGCATGATCTGCTGTTGGCGCTTCCCTATCTGGCAACAGTTTTTGGCATTTGGCTGAGCGCCAGGCTGCGTGGCGGTGTAAAAGCCGTGACGGGTTTCGGCGAATTGCGCGATTCCTGATGCAACAAAGGGAAATGGATCCGACGTGAAACGCAAATTGATAATCCTGACCGACCCGGGACAGGATCAGGCGGCTGCAATCTTGATGATCCTTGGCGCGCCTGACCGTTTCGACGTGCTTGGCCTTGTTGCCACTGCGGGAAATATTGACCTTGGTCACACCACAGACAATTGTCTAAAGTTGCTGGAACTGGCTGAGCGAACGGACATAAAGGTCTATGCCGGCTGCCCGCGACCGATGGCAGGGGCGCTGGTGACAGCAGAACATGTGCATGGTCCGACCGGACTGGATGGACCGGACCTGCCCGATGTCACGACCAGAATTGCACCCGAACACGGAGTCGATTTCATCATCCGCACCCTGCGGGAAGCACCGGCTGGCGATATCACCATCTGTTCGTTGTCACCGCTGACCAATCTGGCCATGGCCATGGTAATGGCACCGGACATCGTATCGCGGATTGGCGAGATCGTGGCCATGGCAGGGGCCTATTTTGAAGTCGGCAATATAACGCCAACGGCGGAGTTCAATGTCTACGTGGATCCGGAGGCTGCGAAGATCGTATTGGATGCCGAAATACCGATAACGATCCTGCCGCTCGATGTGACGCATCAGATGCTCTCGACGCCTGAACGACTGGCGCAAATGCGCAAGATCGGCAATCGCTGTGGTGTTGCAACGGCCGAGATGCTGGAATTTTCGCAAGCATTTGATCTGCAGAAATACGGCTGGAAGGGTGCCCCACTGCACGGACCCTGCGTGCCAGCCTACATGTTGCAACCGGACATCTTCCAAGGTCGAAAAATCAATGTTTCCGTGGAGACAGCCGGTGCTCTGACGCGTGGCATGACGATTGCCGATTGGTGGCAAATCTCGGATCGCAAAAAGAATGCTTTCTATGTGCGCAACGGCGATGCCGAGGCCTATTATGGTCTTTTGCTGGAGTGTCTCGCAAGATTGCCCTGACGAGCGTCGCTGCCCGTTGTAGGGCTGATGACACGAAATATTTCATCAAGGCTTTTGCCACCGTTTGTCCGCAACCCTTGGATTGTATGGAACCGATGGCGCTATCGTGCGTTCATCTGTCAGGGACACAGTCTGTGGACGCCAGTTTTTGGCAGTTCGCTGACCCGTGGTCTTTTAAAACCCATCCGATCAAAAGGAGACAAACTCCATGGCAAACGAAATCCTCAATATGCGTCCTGCAGTCGAAGATCCGGCAACGGGAATTGACGACAAGAAATTGGTCGCCGTCAATATGTCGGCCTGCCTCGCGGACAGCTATATTCTGATGGTCAAGACACAGGGGTACCACTGGAATGCGGTCGGACCGCTGTTTCGCTCGGTTCATATGCTGACCGAAGAACACTACCAGAATTTGTTTGAAGCAATCGACAATCTGGCAGAGCGTGTGCGTGCACTCGGCTATCCGGCGCCGGCCAGTATCACCCAGATGATCGGGCTTGCAGCTATTCAGGAAGATACCGAGAATCCGACAACCGAAAAGATGATCAAGAATCTGGTCAATGACCACGAGATTGTTGCAAGACGCTTTCGCGAGTCTGTCGAACGCGCAGAGGAAGCCGGTGATGTCGTCACCGCAGACATGTTGACCGCGCGCATTGCCTTTCATGAGAAAGCGATCTGGATGCTCGGTGCCTTGTTGAGTGAGTGACGCTTTTTCACAGTAAACAATTTCGCATTTAGACAAAGAGAACGCGATGGCCCAGGTCATCGCGTTTTTTTTGCGTTAGGCAAAAAGTCGGTCCGTTTCTGAGAGTTGACGGCGCCACCGGTAAACCCATCGCGAAAAAACAAATGGGTCCCTTCCGAAAAAAAATCTTCAGAAATTGGAACCCATTTGCCAGTTGGCCGTTTGTATATCAACGCCCCACGGCAGTGAGATGCTCTGGTGGGTCGTTTCAATACTGCCAGACAATTAAGGAGTATAATGATGAAACGGATTATCGCAACAACGGCCATGGCTCTGATGCTTGGAACGTCTGCCTTTGCCGCCAACACAGGCGCCAACAGCAACGAAGTCATGATGCAGACCTATGCGTCAGAACAGCCTGGTGACATTTATGCATCCAAATTTATCGGCATGCGCATCTACTCTGCTGAAAGCCAGTGGGATGCCTGGGACGAGAATGCCCGTGCTGTTCCCGGTTCTGAGAAGGAATGGGATGATATCGGTGAAGTCAATGATGTCATTCTGGGCGCAAACGGCCAGGTCAAAGCAGTCATTCTTGGAATTGGCGGATTCATCGGAATTGGCGAAAAAGACATTGCCGTACCGATGGACCAGATCAAGATGGTACGCGAAGAAGGCAATGACGACGACTATTTCCTGGTTGTGAAGACCAATAAGGAAATGTTGACTGAAGCAACGCCTTTTGATCGTACAGACATCATGCAGACAGGCAGTGTCACCGCTGACGATGCAGACCATGCTGCTGACAAGACGGGTCGTTTGCTCTTGCCGCGTCCGATGATCGATCGTGATGGTTACCGCGAAGCCGAAATGACGGAACTGACGGCTGAAAGGCTCGAAGGTATCAGCGTTTACGGTGTCAACGATGAAAGCGTCGGCGAAATCGACCGCTTGATTCTCAGTGAAGATGGCAAGGTCGAAACCGTCGTGATTGACGTGGGTGGCTTCCTTGGTCTCGGCGAGCATCCTGTCGGCGTCACGTTTGACGAACTGCGGATTCTGCGCAACGACAATGGCGATGATTTGCGGGTCTATATCGACTCCAGCGAAGAAGCGCTTGGCAAACAGCCCGCCTACAAGGGCTGATTTGATTGCACCCATGAAAAAGGTCGCCGGTGGCGGCCTTTTTCTGTTTGCGGTGAAGATTATCCACATCGCAACCATTTGTCCTCCCGTGCGTTGTATTGGTCAGCAAGGTGTCAATCGACCCGATCCCGGGTCGGAGAAACACTGTTGGCCCGACGGGCGGAAAAGGATGGATGGCATTGTCTCTCAAACCGGGTTCCCCCGAAGTCGACGGAACGCAGAATCCGCAAACAGCGCAAGGCACCTATTCGTCGTCAGTGGCCGTGTCCCTTAACATCATCGCCGTCATTGCGGTGTGTGTGGCGCTTTATCTCGGTCAGAGCTTCTTTCTTCCCATTGCATTGTCCATCATCACGGCCCTGACGCTGGGCCCGGTGGTGTCTGCCGCCCGGCGCTTGTTTCATATACCAAGCCCTGTTTCAGCAGCATTGCTTCTTATAATTTGTGGGGCAGGTATCACCATCGGCGCGATGACACTGGCTACGCCGCTGAAGGAGTTTCTGTCCGATGCGCCACAGATCGGCGCGCAACTGAAGGAGAAGCTGAAATCCATCCGCAGCCCGGTTGATTCAATCAACTCCATGGGTGAGGAAGTGGAAAAAATAACCAGTTCCGGGGGCAATGGAAAAACCAATGAAGTGGTTGTCAAAGGCCCTGGGCTGATCGCGCGCGCGGCGGATGATGTCATGGCGATTGCTGCAATGACACTTCTGATACTGGTCCTGAGCTTTTTCCTTCTTGTGTCCCGTGACATGTTTTTCAAAAAAGCGATCCGCATATTTCCAAAACTGAGCGACAAGAAAAAGGTTCTCGCGCTGATCATGGATGTCGAGCATGACGTGTCGCGCTATCTGTTGACGGTTGCGGTGATAAACGCCTGTATGGGCATGGCCGTGGGCGTTCTGTTCTACCTGCTGGATGTCCCAACACCGCACCTTTGGGCTGTCCTGGCCGCCTTACTCAATTTCCTTCCCTATATCGGTGCGCTGATCGGTGTGCTTCTGGCCTTTGGTGTTTCCATCATTTCATTCGATACGCTCCCCATCGCCATGGTTCCATCGGCCGTCTATCTGGTTCTGACCATCGTCGAGGGCCAGTTTCTGACCCCCATGATTCTGGGGCGAAGATTTTCTCTCAATACAGTTGCCATCCTGGTTTCGATTGCCTTCTGGGGTTTCATGTGGGGACCGGTTGGCGTCCTGATTGCCGTGCCGCTTCTGATCATTTTCAAGGTGCTCTGTGAGCGCGTTGGCGGCCTGTCCCATATCGGTGAATTCCTGTCAGGTGAGAATGTCCCTATGGATCCCGAGCAGCAGGGCTCACCCGCTTCGCTCGATAAGAAACCAGCCAGCCTGTAGAGCGCAATGTGTAAAAACAGGCCTGCGAGAAGATGCGTGTCTATCAATGAAACGCTGCAGCCTGCCGGATTTTGAAAAAGGCTTGGAACTTTTGCGCCGTTCAATGGTTTTACTAAATAGAATTGGGATTTTCAGAACAAAGAAGATGGAGATCAAGATGCAAAAGCCGCACCGTAATGAGACCATCGGCCAGGGCGCTACCACAGCAAAACCCACTGATGCCGACACCGAGCAGACCATCAAGGCAACTGTTCACGACAAGATGGAAAAGGCCGGTCAGGTCGCTTCTGAAGCCAGGGCTTCCCTGTCCGATGCTGCATCCGACCTGGGGTCATCCGTTGCCAAACATGCGGAAAAGGCAAGTGAAGATGTGTTGAACAAGGCTATGGACGGGGCAAGGGCCACCGCCGAGCAGGGCAAGAACCGGACACAGGAAATGGTCTATTCGCTGAGCCGTGCTCTGGAGGCGGGCAGCAAGAGCCTCGAAGACGACGGCATGTCTGGTACCGCCGGTTATGTGCGCGCTGCAGGCAAAGGTTTGGAAAAGGCTGCCAGTGAGGTTGACGGACTTGATCCGGACAATCTGACCCGTCGTCTGGAAACATTTGTGCGTGAGCGCCCAGTCGTCACGGTCGGCATTCTCGCAGTTGCGGGATTTGCGCTGGCCAGCACCCTGAAGTCCACGCGCAGGCATCCTGTCAGAGACAGTTGAGAGTGGCGCCTGAGAAAAATGGAAGGAACACCAATATGAATAGCACCACGAATATGAAGGATACCATCAGGGAGCTGATCGCGGATTTGACGCTGCTGCTGCGGCAGGAAATATCGCTTGCGCGTGCAGAAGCGGGCGAAAAAATCGATCAGATCCAAAATGGCTTCATCGCTCTGGTTGCCGGACTGCTGATTGCATTTTGTGCCCTGCTTGTGCTCGTCCAGGCGCTTGTCGTCGCCTTGGCCAATATCATGCCCGCTTCCGTCGCGTCTCTGGCGGTCGGCATCGTGCTCGCTGTCATTGCCTATATCTCAGTCACCAGCGGCAGCAGGCAGCTCAAGCCGGAAAATCTGGCACCAAGACGAACAATGAAATCCGTGCGCGAAAGCGCTGAAAGAATGAAGGAGGCAAGCTGATCATGACCTATAGAACCGAACAGATAGAAGATGCCATCGAGAATACCCGCTCACGCATTGATTCACGTCTGGACCAGATGGGCGATACATTCTCCCCCGCCGGTTTCCTGAGCAATCTGCTGGGAGAAGACGGTCAGCCCGCGTCGAATATTGGTGCGTCCCTTGTCAATAAGGCGCGTGAGAATCCATTTTCCGCGCTTCTCGTCGGCGCAGGGCTTGCCGGCTTTTTCATGGCCGGACGTGCGCGCAGCAACGGGCAGCAGGATGTGCATCCGCAAAGGCCTCTTGGCGAAACCCATGTTGATCCCATTGTTTCCGGCGATCCGGCTGAACGTGTCGGGCAGCGTGTGCATGATTTGAAAAACCAGGCCGAGGGTATTCGTGACGGTGTTGCTGACAGCGTCGAGGATCTCAATAGAGCCGCCAAAGACGGGATGGATTTGGCCCGCAGTGCTGTGCGCAGCAGCTTTGACGATGTGAGTGACAAGGTAACCGACATGGCTGGAAAAACCGCCGATGCCGTCAACCAAACATCCTCACAGGCAAAGGAACGGGGCCGGGACTATGCAGACAGATTGCATTCCAAGGCCAATGCCGCCGGTCGCGCCGTCAGAAAACAGGCTGACCGTTCGCGCGATGGTGTGGAAACCGCGGCCAATTGGGTCAAGGACAATCCCATCCCCGCTGGTCTGATGGCTCTGGCAGCAGGCGCCGCGGCCGCCTCCATTCTTGCGGCAAAGCGGCCTGTGACTGGTCAGGCCAAGAACACGCAGTCTGGTGCCCATTCATCTGGCGAAGACACGGCGAATGAACAGTCGAACGCGTCGGCCAGACAAAGGCAAGCCGAACCGGAGCCCAAGGTTGGTGATCGGGTGGTCGACCTGCAGGCGGAGGCGGAGGTCTCCGGCGCTGCTAACGGGGCGAAAAGAGATCTCAAAGCGGCAGCTGAAAAATTCCCGGGCGCTGCGAAGGTCTTGAATGATCCGGCAAAGGCGACCGGAAAGAAATCTGCCCCGGCAAAGCCACGGTCTGCGAAAAAGATTTCGACCTTGCCCAAAGGGGTGTCATCCAAGCCAGTCGGGGCCGACTAGGTGCCAGACCTTGAGCAAAGTGACCTGACAGGCGCCCGGTTAACCGGGCGCTATGCAACGGCTCCGGGCCAGATTCCATGGCCCGGACGTAAAGCGGTGCTTAAGCGCGTCTACGTTGCTGTCGTCGATGCGGAACTTTCGCTTCGTTGCGCGGGAGTCGCCTTTTTCAGTTTCATGTCACTGTTTCCCGTCATGGCCAGCATCGTCCTGCTCTACGGACTGGTGACGAGCCGCGATTCGCTGAAGGCCCAGCTCGACACCATTCAACCATTTGTCCCCGCATCCGTCTTTGAAATGCTGCAGGATCGGCTGATTGCTCTGCTGCAACAGCCTGAATCAACTTTGGGCGTAGGTCTTGTCGTTTCCCTCGTCTTTGCTCTTTGGAGTGGTTCACGCGGCATCAATGCGCTTCTGGTGGCCATGAATCGCGCCTATCGTGAAAAGGACGAACGTGGTCTGATTGCCAATGCATTGCTGTCACTTGGCCTGACCCTGGGCGGAATGGTTTTCATCACCGTTGCCCTTTTTGCCATTGCCGCAATACCGGTGATTGTCGGCGGCCTGCCGCTCCCGCGATTTCTTGAATCCCTTTCCATATGGCTCCGATGGCCGGTCCTTGCCTTGATGGTCTGGTTGGCCATTTCGGTGCTGTTCCGCATTGCGCCCAATCGCAGCGCGGCCAAGTGGACATGGATCACGCCCGGCGCGTTGCTTGCGACCCTATTGTGGATCGGCCTTTCAGTGCTGTTCTCGCTCTATGTCGAGAATTTCGGCAATTACAATGCAATGTTTGGATCACTCTCCGTGGCTGTCGTGACACTGCTGTGGATCTACTATTCAACGCTGATCATCGTGCTTGGCGCCATTTTGAATTCCGAACTGGAATATCAAACAAAGATTGACACCACCACCGGCGTGTCGGCTCCCATGGGGCAGCGGGGCGCTTTTGTGGCAGATCATATTGCGGAACAAAAAGGCTGATCGTGCGTTTCACTCCCATACCACAACGAGAGGTAACCCTATCATGTACAATATCTTTTACATCATCGGCGTTGTTGTCGTCGTTCTGGCTATTCTGTCCTTTGTAGGACTGGCCTGAGCCTGCACTGCCATCATGACCGACAAAATTGCATAAGCCTCATTGCTGCATTTGGATGGCAAAAAACAAATGCTTTATGCGCCTGTTGGTTTTCCGAAAAATCACTGGCGAAAGATTATAATGGAGAATGTTATGGATAGCAGTAACGTTGAAACGCAAATTCAGGACATAATGACGAACAAGAAGAATTCAGTGTCTGAGCAACGCAAGCAGCTGGAGAAGATGCGACAGGAAGTGCGCGCCGAAATCCGCGCTGCAAGCGAAAGCGCCATGGTCGACGACCAGGACCTCGGAGAGGAACTGAGGAAAATCGACCTGGCCATCGACAGTATCGATCCCGACGCCGAGGACGACAGAAATGACGGTCCGGCCACTTTGTAATTGACCGGCTGAAGGTCTCGCCTCGATTGGCAGGAACCTTCACCTCTGAGGGGCCTGAGCGATATTATCGCTTCAGGTCTCTTGCCTGCAGTCCACGATCGCCTTGACCAGGGCATTCTTGTCATAGGGTTTTTGAACGATAGGCGCATTGTTGAATTTGGCAGCCAGCGCCTGCAATTCTCCGTAGCCGGATGCAAACGCAAATGGCACGCCCTTTTGCATGAGCAGGTGCGCAAGGGGCTCGCTTGTTTCCGATCCCAGATTGACATCAAGCAACGCGAAATCGAAGTCATTTGTTTCAACGAGTTCCATGGCTGCCGTAACGGTGCTGGCGATCTGCACCTGTTTTGCCCCCAATTGATCCAGATGAATTTCGGCGTCCAGCGCAATGATGATATTGTCTTCCACGACCAGAACTGAATTGGGCGGTGTGAATACCTCTGCTGCTGCCTCTTGTATGACAGCCTCGGATAAGGCGCTTTCCAGATGGGTCTCAACACTATCGGCGGGCAGGACGAAGACAGCGTTGACGCCTTCCTTGTCAAAATTCAATGTTGCCTGACCATGCAATTCATAGGGAATGGACCGCTCTATGATCGTCAGGCCAAAACCCCGTCGCGTCGGTTCCACGACTTGCGGGCCATCGCTCTCGCGCCAGGAAATCCTGAGTTCGTCGCCGGTCTCCTGAGACAGTTTGATGAAAACCCTTCCGCGCCGTTCAGACAAAGCCCCGTATTTCGCCGAATTCGTCATCAGCTCATGGATAACCAAAGAGAGCGTTGAGAATGCCTTTGGCACCAGCAAGGCATCAGAACCGGTCAGTTCCACCCGCGTGGCGTCTGCTGCAAGGTAGGCTGAGGCCTCTGTCTCGATCAGCCCATGAGCTGATGCAGCGGCCCCGTTTTTCCTCATGATCTGATCGTGGGCGCGGGCCAATGCATGAACCCGACCGCCGATGATTTCAGTAAAGCCGGAAACGCTGCTGGCCTCGTCACTGCTTTGGCTGATGGGACCCTTGACCAGATTGAGTATGTTGCGCACCCGATGGTTCAGTTCGGAGATCAGCAGTTCCTGATGTTCCTGAAGCCGATGGCGCTCCGGATCATTGGCAAAGGCCAGTTTCAATGCCACTTCCATCAAGGTGACACGCAGTGCCTCGGCAATATTCATTTCCCGGGTGGTCCAGGATGAGCAGTGGCCGCGGACCTGTTGCTTGTATTCTTCGAAACTCTTGCGCGGTGTCAGACGGGTTGCGTTGAGCGCCCTTTCGGCCGGCTTGTCAGGATTGCCTGCCCATCGAAGCGATTTTGCCACCTCGCTGCGAAACAAGACAATATAGTCGCGTGAGGATTGCCTGAACGGTACCACAAGCAATCCGGCAGCTTTCGCGGCATAGGGCTTTGCCAGCGGGAACATGTCTGACAGACATTCCGTCTGGAAAACGCCGCTGGTGGTGTTCTTGTCGATGAAGGGCAGCAATTCGAGGAATTCCTCCTGTGAGGGCGCTGTGCCCTGCCTCCGGAAAATGCCATTGGTCCAGCTGATGGCTCCATCAAACGGTATGGCGGATTCAATCGAGGCTATGATCGCGCCGACATTGTTTTCAACCGATGCCGTCTCGGTTATTTTTGCCATGATCTGGTCGTGAAGGATGCGGGAACGAATTGCATCCTCGCGGGCTATCGACGCTTCCTTCTGTTCCAGCAAAAAACCGAACAATTGGGCGAACAGTTCCGCCGCGAGGCGCATCGAAAATGAAACTGAAAGGGGTGTTTGATTGTGACAGGCGATCAATCCCCACAGCTTTCCCTTTCTCAGAATCGAGATGGACATGGATGCATGCACACCCATATTGCGCAGATATTCCAGATGGATGGGCGAAACGGATCTGGTTGTGCTCATGCTGAGGTCCAGAGGCTCGCCTTCAGCAGAAAGTACCGGTTCGATCGCGATGCCTTCATCATGGGCGTCGCCAATCAGGCGCAAAAGATTTCGTGTGTATAAAGCCCGTGCCTGTTTGGGAATGCCGGAAGCGGGATAACGCAGGCCCAGATAGGGCTCCATATCTCGCTGCACGGCTTCTGCGATGACGTTGCCGGACCCATCCCGACCGAAACGATAGACCATGACGCGGTCAAACCCCGTCAGAATCTTGATCTGCCGCGCCGCCATTTGACACAATTGAACGACATCCACCGCCTGCCGCAGCCTTTCAATCATATGGCGTATATCGGAGATATAATCCCTTTGCGCCTGAGCATTGTGCGGTTCGAATTCGAGAACAATCGAGCGCACTGACACGTGCAACGCAATATCGAATGGGCTGCCGCCATCTGTCAGTGTGACAGCGATCATCCGTTCAACAGCATCATTGCTGGCGAGCATCTGCAATCTTGAGCGCATGTCATGGATGGTTGCCGGGCTGATGAAGTCAAGCAGGGACCTACCGACCAGTGTATCGCAGTCTATTGCCAGCATCCGCGCAGCATTTTTTGACGCATGGTTGACAATCAAGTCCGGTGTTATGGACACCAAAGCGCCAAAACTCTGTATCCGGCCGGGAATATGGATGGGCTCAAGGTCGCAGGTCGTCAGGTCCAAATCGGTTTCCTGTTGCTCAACATGTTTGCTGTTCAATGTGTGAAACCTCCCCCAGCGCACGGTCAAAACAATATTCAAAAAGACCGAATGTAGCGTTCGCGCTGCGAACCAGACGGGCAAGATCGCAAGCAGACGGTCTTTCGATCTCCATTCTTTTACGCACAATCGGCCAAAAAAGTGCCATGTCCTGTGATGTCAGATAGGCGCCCGCGCCAAGTATGCCCCTGTCGCTCGACCTGGCCCAACGCGAACGCAGGACGCGCTGACCAAAATGGGCGCCGGCAATTACATAACTCACCCCAAGCGGGGCCGTCTCATCGCCCATGCTGACGGGAATTTTCAAGTCGCTTTTAAATCCGAGCGCAAACAGGTCTCCCTCCAGTAATGATGATACGAAGGGTGGTCTTTCCTCAAGGGGTAAAACATCGGAAAAATAATTATCCAGAGTTCGATGGGCCAGGTAGTGGCTCAGCAAGAACAACAGGTAATCACGCCGTTTGGACAGCATGAGACCGCCGAACAATTGGTCGACTCTGCCATGGGCCGATCGCGTATTTTCTCGAAGATGTTTGTGCAGATCCATAAAAGCCAGGCGGGTTCGTCAAACAGAAAGGGTCGAATAGCCAAATTTGACCCATACGGGAAGCCAGGTCAATCCGATCAGAAACAGTGTAGCGGTCGTCTTGTCATGAAGGCAGTTCAATTTGTGATCGGAAACAAGTCAATAGCCAGATCCCATCTGTGTTGATAGTTTGTTTTCAAAACGAAGCGAGGTGCCGGTGCGGTTTCAATATGTGATAGGTCTTTTTCTGGTCGTGGTGACAATGGGTTTGCTGCCGGCCACAAGTCAGACTGCTGCGCAGACGACCACAACAATGCCGGAGATCGCTGCCGGAGCCAATGCCATTGACGATTGGGAAATTGAAACCCGTATCAGGGAGATATTTCATGAACTGGATGGCCTGGAGAATGTCAGGGTTCTGGTTCGTGCAGGTGTGGTTTCACTTCGCGGCAATGTGAGGGAGACACCGCTGGCAGACAAGGCGGAAATGCTGGCCTCGCGGGTCGATGGCGTTGTGGCGGTCACCAATCAGATCGAGGAGGAAACATCTGTTACGGAGCGGCTTGTGCCGGTTTATGAGCGACTCGAAACACGCCTCTTGCAGGCCTTGAACTATTTTCCATTGTTTATTGTGGCGATGTGTTTCTGGGCGCTGGTCAGCGGTGCAGGCCTGTTTCTTGCGGCACGCAACTGGCCGTGGAACCGGATTGCACCCAATGCCTTTATTGCCAATCTTATCCGGCAGATCGTGCGCATCCTGTTCATCGTCATAGGTGCGGTTCTGGCGCTTGATATTCTGGGTGCAACAGCTTTGCTGTCCACCCTGCTGGGAGCAGCCGGGATTATCGGTCTGGCGGTCGGTTTCGCGGTGCGTGACACCGTTGAAAATTATATTGCCAGTATTTTGCTCAGCATCCGGCAGCCGTTCCGGCCGAAAGATTTTGTTGCCATCGAAGGGTTTGAGGGTTTTGTCATCGCCCTGACGTCGCGCGCGACGATCCTGATGGAGGCCAATGGCAATCATATACGCATTCCCAATTCCACCGTTTTCAAGGGAAATATCGTCAATTACTCAACCAATCCCGAAAGGCGGTTCCTGTTCAGTCTCGGGGTCGATTCAGACAGTGATCTGAGCAAAGCGCTGGAGACCGGCCTTGCCACGATCGCAGCCCTTGAATTTGTACTGGAAGACCCCCTGGCCGAAGCATGGATCGATGAACTTGGAGATTCCAATGTCATCCTGACCTTCGCCGGCTGGATCAACCAGCAGGATACAAGTTTCGTAAAGGCGCGTTCCGAAGCCATGCGTCTGGTCAAAAGGGCGCTGGAAGCCAACGGGTTCCTGTTGCCGGAGCCCACCTATCGCTTGCGTTTCGATGAGGGTGTGATGAGCCTCAATGCAGGAGACAGCTCAAAACCCGCGCAGAAAACTGCCAGAGATGAACCTGCAGTCCGGGCGCAGGCCGAATCCGCACAGCCGCAGAATACCGATGTCGATCCGGAACTGGAAAAGCGCGTCGATGAGGAACGCGATTCCAGCGTGGTCACCGACCTTTTGAGTGACGAGGCGCCCAATGAGTTTGGCGGGACTTGAGGCGCCTGATTCCGGATCTGTGGTGCTTTGCTTTCACGTGTTTTGACGTGATCGTAAGATTCTGATGTTGCCTGTCGTCTTTTTTTGCATGCCGAACGGTCGGGCTTGAGACGCGTAAAGGACTTGTTCGACAGCCAAGACACCGACAGGTGCAGCAACTGACATCGCCGCGAAAATACCCTGCGGCGACGGAATATAGATGCCGACAAACTCCAACATACCTGTTGTCTCACGGCGTCTATAGAGAAGGCGGCTCCTGAATCAGTCTTCCTGCCGGGGAGAGCGCGCTGTTGAGCGGTATTTTTCCGGCAGATATTCCGTAACGCTGCCAATGTCGTGATCAAGATGCCCGGCGCGTTCGAGTTCACGCACCATCAATGCGGCGTGTTTTTCGATGATATCCTCCATGGCTGCGCCACCCACTGCCTGGAGACGGGCGAGGGCCCGCGCCAGTGATTGTGCTACCAGAAGATTATCCGCGGCGGCACGGCGCAGGGGATGGAATGCCTGACCCACCAGGCTTTTGACTGAGAGTTCGGGCATGATCAGCCGGGCCGTGTCATCCTCATCCAATATGCTAAGAGGACGCAGGTTCTCGTCTGCGATCGTGGCAAAGGCGCTGGACAGACTGTCGATTGCTGCAATGGCCGTATAGGCATCATTGACCCCCGGTGACAGGGCTCTCAACGCGATTTCCACCAGCAGATGAATTGAAAACTCGATGGGTCTGGTCTGTGAACGTGCGTGGTCTATGTCGATCAGGCTGCGGATTTCATCGGCGACTTCATCATCGACGGTGCCGGACATGACGAGAAGAACTTCATCACCCAGGACAAATTGTCCCGGGGGTTTTTCAAGCCGCAATGTAAGGTCATGCTGGGCAGCAAGTGCGACAAGTGCAGCTTCGTTCACGGCACCCACATAACCGGCTGTGCCCGCATTCAGTTCATGCGGGCAATCCGTATCCGGCAGGTCGTTGACCTCTTCCAGTTTTCTCAGATGGTCTGCGAGTGCCGATCCCAATTGCTGCGTGATCTTGGCGATTTCGTCATCAATTGTTACACTTTGGGAGACGTGGCGAACGAAGAAAATCAGTTGGAAGACACAAAGAATAGCCAGCAGGACAGCGCCTGCTATGGTGATCCTCGGCACAAATTCAGTCTGCACGAATATCAAGGTGACAAGAGCATAGAGAAATGTCCCTCCGAATAGGCCTGCAGTGAACTGGTTGATCGGGTCGGAGCTGAAGCGCTTGAGTAGGCGTGGCCCGATATTGCCTGCTGCCAAAGTGAAAACCACGAGCACAAGGGAATAGGTCAGGCTGAGCGCAGTGATGGCCGCTGCCGCCACAACCGACAATATGCCTCGCGCGCTGTCGGCCTCGAATCTGAGAATGAAGGGTGTTTTGTCTGCAAAGGAAATGGACTGCTCCACAGTAACGACAATCGGCGAGAGTGCAGCGATGCTCAACGCAATCAAAGCAGGCAGCGTCAGCAGCATGACGAAGGGGTAGCGGAGCAAATTCAACGGCATGGCAACTCCAGAAGACTTTCAATTGAGGTGAAGAACCGGCAGACAGGAAACCGGACCCGAGAAAATCGAAATGACCTGCCGGTCAGCCGGTGACATTCGGGTTCACAATGCCGCCAGGTACCAGCACTTGCAAGGCTTTCGGCAGGGACCGAATGACAACCTTGTTTTCCAGTGGAATCAGTTCGCCATCGATCAGGGCAGATTTTGTGCGGTGGTGTCGCGCAAATTCCACAATGGTCTGCTGGCTGATTTGCTGGTGAAAATCGGGGTTGGATGCCCAGGTGCCGGCCATCAGGCTGGCTGCCAGCTTCATGTTGGCGGTGGCATTGAGCACCTTTGCTGTATAGACACCGAGCACGCCACCCTGCAGGTCGTCTGCATAGGGAAGGTGTCCCTCACCATAGGGATTGTTGGATACGGCAATGATGCTGAGCCGTTCTTCCTGCAACTGATCATCGATGGTCCATTTGGCATGAACCGAAGGTGGGCGTGAAAGCTGCGATGTCAGAGCCCGAAGGCTGGCAAAAATCTTGGCCAGCCGGGAATTGTAATCGTAGTTCTTTCGGTCTTCGGCAAGCTTGGGCTGCATGCCGACAGAATATTGATGGACGAAGGGTCGACCATTGGCTGTGGCAATGTCGCAAAAAGTGGTGCGTCCATCAGCCAGTGCCGTCACGGCTTCATGCAGGTCCAGTGGAATCCCCAGCGAGCGTGCAAACAGGTTCATTGTGCCCGCGGGAATCACGGCCAGACATTTGTTGTTTTTCCAGCAATGGGATGCCGCCGCAGAGATCGACCCGTCGCCACCAGCTGCCAGGATAACATCTGCATTGGACGCCGCTGCCTCGCTGAGATAACGCGAAAAATCACCGGCACCGGCAATTTTACAGGAAACTCCATGGCCCTTGTGGGAGAACGAATTTTCGATGTGATCGCACAAGCCACTAATATCGGCGGTTTTAAGCGTGCCGCTTTCTGCGTTTAAAAGGGCTGTGATGCGCATTGGGCATTCCTCAGTCAGCCTTCAGATGGAGCGCTGACTATTCAGGGCCTTTACAGGCCATTGAGCCAATGTTGCGGTTTCATCTGCGCAGGCTTGCTATTCATATAGAGTGATGAGAGCAAAACCTGCGGGAATGGTTTTGGTTCCACACATCCTGATAAAACCATTGGGATGCAGAAACATTCGAAAAGAGCGTCCCGCGCATCTGCCTCAATGCATGAAAGCGCGTGAGGTCGTGGCGATGGAGTTTTTGTCTGGGCCGAATTCGCCTTCGCCTTCGATTTTGAGTGTCTCGTGCAAATTGTTGCGTGCCCGACTGACACGACTTTTGATCGTTCCAATGGCACAACTGCATATTTCAGCAGCTTCCTCATAGGAAAAGCCTGACGCACCGACCAGAATGATGGCTTCACGCTGATCCTCCGGTAATCCATCCAGAGCCTTGCGAAAATCCAGCAGATCCATGGCGCCATATTGTTCGGGATGCACGGACAGGCTTGCCGTCATGGCGCCATCCTTGTCTTCCACTTCACGTCCATTCTTGCGCATCTTGCTATAGAAATCATTGCGAAGAATGGTGAAAAGCCAGGCCTTGATATTCGTACCAACCTCAAAAGAATCCTGTTTTCCCCAGGCCTTGAGGATGGTGTCCTGAACGAGGTCGTCAGCGTTATGTGAATTCCTCACCAGTGACATTGCAAAAGCACGCAGGCTTGGAAGCGCCGCAAGCATCTCACGCTTGAAACTGAATTCAGGTTCTTGATCTGTGGTCACTTATCAGCCCCACGTTTCTGCGACGCTTCGGCCGCATCAAGTTTCTCGAGCAGGTCCAGGAAACGGTCTGGAATCGCTTCTGACTCGATTTCCTGATAAATAGCGCGTAGCTGCTGCGATATCGCGTTGTTGGGATCCATGTCGTCAGAATAGGGGATGTTCGACCCTCCTGCTGGCTTTTTACTGTTCATCGGAATACGTCTTTCCTGTAGTGTTCAATTCATCAAACGCGGCAAAGCGAAATAAGTTCCATTTTTTTCGGAACTTATTTTTTCATTGCGCGTTGGAACACAGAGTAGCACAAAAAAATTTGATTTTCAGGAGAGATCTCTATGTCATTGTCCACCAAGATCGCCCCGTATCTGCCGCTTCTGCGCCGATACGCACGTGCCTTTACTGGCTCACAGACATCCGGCGATGCCTATGTGGCTGCAACATTGGAAGCTCTGATTGCCGATATTTCGATTTTTCCCGATGCGTCGAGTGATCGTGTTGCCCTCTATAAACTGTTTTGTACGGCATTTCGTTCCCTTGACATTAGAATTGAGCCCAGCCCGTCCGCATTTGTCTGGGAGCGGCGTGCCGCAGCCAACCTTGCAGCAATACCCGCATTGCCGCGTCAGGCATTTCTGCTTGTTGCCGTTGAAACCTTCTCTAAGGAAGAGACAGCCGAGATTCTCGGCGTTGAAGAGGGTCGGGTGGAAGGGCTTCTGGATGAGGCATCCGAGGAGATTTCACGTCAGATCGCCACAGACATCATGATCATCGAGGATGAGCCTTTGATTGCCGTGGATATCGAACAAATTGTCATGGACCTCGGACACTCTGTTACGGGCATTGCGCGCACCCATACGGAGGCTGTGGACCTTTTCAACAAGACCCGGCCTAAAATGATATTGGCCGATATTCAGTTGGCTGACGGCAGTTCAGGTATTGATGCTGTCAACGAGATTCTCGGCAATGAGACAATTCCTGTGATTTTCATCACGGCTTTCCCGGAACGCCTGCTGACAGGTGACCGGCCGGAACCTGCTTTTGTCGTAACAAAGCCTTTCAGCCCATCCATGCTGAAAGCCCTGATCAGTCAGGCACTGTTTTTCGATGAAAAGGCGACGACTGCCGCCTGATGGGCAATGAAATGAGTTTGGAACCATATGACCTGACGTGCGTTGACGCTCTGTTGAAGCAACCTGGAGGCATGTCATGTTGTACTATGCCATGACATGGTAAGGCGTCCTCATAGCTGATGAGTGTCAAATTGCCTGCGGGTGTGGAACTGGTCCTCCCGGAGCACGCGTTGCTTCGGTGCAATAGAGTAACAAGTGCGGGTAATCGTCGTGGAAAAATGGGTAACTTGGCAAAGAACGGATCAGGACGACAAAGAGCGCCAGAGTTACCTTGTTGCGGCACTGGCCAGGGCAGGTCTGTGCATGACCGTTCAAAGCGCTGCAAAACGCTATCTTTTGATCACCAATCTGTTCGACCGCTGGTCGGTTCAGCAAGCAAATGAACCCGACGATCTGACAATCTTTGGAGATGAGATCGCACGCGCTTTGGCTGCTTTGAAGGACCGCGTCTTGCTGACTGGCAAAACGGAACGCCTTGAATTGAAGCCGGATCAGGAAAGCGTGTTCGAGTTTGATGTCCAACTGATATACGGCGGCAGTGGGTCACCCTATCTGTTGACCGTCATCCGCGACCTGTCTGCCAAGAGGACGGCAGAGCGTATAACCCTGTCTTTGCTGCGAGAAGTCAGCCACAGGTCAAAAAATCTTCTTTCCATCATTCAAAGCGTGGCCACTCAGACAGCCAGACACAGCGACACGTTGGATGCCTATGTCAAGCGTTTTCGTGGACGTCTTCATTCCCTTGCCCATGCGCAGGATCTGGTGACCGATTCGGACTGGAAAGGTGCGCACCTTCAAAGTCATGTCAGCCAACAGGCGGAAAAATATTTACCTGATGGCATGAAAGCGATTGCATTCGAGGGTGAGAATATACGCTTGTCGCCCAATGCGTCCCTGTATCTGGGGCTTGCCCTGCATGAGCTGATTGTTCAGGCCGCATCACATCGATTGCTGGCCAAGGGCAAACAATCCATCTTGGTCAGGTGCACGCGCAAACGCACTGGACAAAACGATCTTGCCACACTTGTCTGGCATGAACAGAACATCACGCAATCACCAACTGATATGCAGGTGGCGCAGCGCACACCTTTGCCGGATTTCGAACGCATGCTGCTTGAAAAAATAGTTCCCGCATCCCTCAATGGTCATGCCGTCTATATTCCGGACGATGGCGGATTGAAATACGAGATCGTATTTCCTGTGCTCAACGGCGCTTGAGTTCCTCCTCCGGATTTGCCGCTTAGCAAAATGTAGTCCGCTATTTGGGGCCAACAAATTATCTGCTTCCAAAGCGGTGGCTCAAGGGTTTCGAATGGAATATGGATTGGCAACGGAACCATTGCCCTGTTCGGTCGTTGGTATGTCGGAGGGTGAAACGGGGCGACGTTACCATTTCACCACGGTTTGGATGGACATCAAATACCATCTTGCAACCTCAGATTCCTGTCGCATTGCATCTCCGATGATTGGCAGTGCAATGCAATTTATTTAAAAAGAAAAGGAACCGGAAATGACGATGACAAAGCACATGAAACTTGCTCCTCTGGCGCTTGCCGCTCTGGCACTTGCTCCCCTGACGCTGAGCGTTCCAACAGCTGCTGTGGCTGAGACAACGAGCCGCGTAGAAGTGGGTGTACTCAACTGTGCGGTGAAGGGTGGAGACGGGTTCATCTTCGGTTCAACAAAGGATCTGTCCTGCGAATTCACCTCGGCTGATGGCGGTCGACCCGTCGAAACCTACTTCGGTGTCATTTCGAAATTTGGTCTGGATATCGGCACGACAGGCCAGGGTGTCATCAGCTGGGCCGTGCTGGCTCCGACATCCGACATGGATGAGCCTGGTGCACTCGCTGGAGATTATAGCGGTGTGAGCGCAGAAGCCACTGTCGGTGCTGGTCTTGGCGCCAATGTGCTGCTTGGTGGATCGAGTGAAACCATTGCCCTGCAACCGGTCAGTGTATCGACACAGACCGGCCTGAATTTCGCACTGGCCGTTACCCAGATCGAATTGCGTTCTTCCCAGGACTAAACGCACGCCTTAAAGCTGAAGACAAGCAGAGCCCCGATGTGAAAACATTGGGGCTTTTTGCTGTGTCGGCTTTCCGTGCGATCTTGCTGGGTGGTGGGATCAAGGGGCACGGGGCGGCCATGACGCAGCCCGCTCTATAGGGAAGGTCATTGTCAAGCACATGGGGTCAAGCACATGGGGTCAAGCACATGGGGTCAAGCACATGGGCTCGCAACCCCGACAGCGCAATTGCCACGCCGCTGCTGTCTCTTGAACAAGCCGCTGAGGGCGGCAAGGGAAAGGCCCTGGGCAACCGGTAACCCACCTGATTGCAGCGAATGGAACCTTGTTGGCCGTGGCGCGTTAACACACCAGAGACAAAGAGCAATAGCATAGGAAACGGAAGTGGCTGTGTGGAGCGTAATTTCATCATCATGTCGACCGTTCTTGGCGTGGCCCTCGGCTGGTTTGCGGCATCGGACAGCACGGAATGTGCTTCCCCCGATGCGGCGGAAATGGTCGGCGATCCGCCAGAGGATACCTGGCTCGGTCTGAGCGTCATCACCGCCAGCGGTGAACAGCTCGGCACTGTGACCGGCGCCCGCATGAGCGACAATGGTGATGTGCGATGCCTTCGCATCAAAAGTCTGGAATTTGCCGGCGATGATGCCGGGGCCTTTCCAAATTTTGCACTTGCCACTGTTCAATTGAAGGACCGTCAGGTGGTGATCAACGCGTCGCTGACAGGCTTGCCTTCCGATCCCCGGGATTCTTTTACGCCCGAAACCGATAGAGATCTGAACCCGAATTATAAAAGGAGACAATCATGATTACTCTGCTGACCCTCCTGGCTGTTCTTATTGCCGGAATGTTTCTGGCGACAATGAGCGCCGCACTCATCACCATGCATGGCGAGCAAAACGAAGAAGGTCACGATGGCTTCCAGCGTGTGCGCCATCAGAGTTCTTACTGGAACTGATGGAAGAGTGCCCGGCTCGTTGCCAGGGTGAATCTTCCCAAGAATTACTCGGTATTTTTCAAAAAATCGCAAATTCACTGGAACCAAATTGGCGCACGATCGTTGATTGGTACGTATATATAAAGGAGAGAATTCATGGAATATGGTATAATCGGATTGTTGGTGCTCATCGCCGATATCTATGCGATCATAAAAACCTTTCAGAGCGGCGCCAGCACCGGTGCGAAGCTTCTGTGGACTCTGGGCATTCTGATTTTCCCGGTCGTCGGCTTCATTGTCTGGCTGATTGCTGGCCCCAAGGGCGCAAGCAACGTCACTGTCTGAATCTGATTCCCCAAGATAGCCAAAAGACCATTTGACCAGCGCATGGAATTGATCCGAATTCGGAAATTCCCGCGCTGGTCAATCAATTTGTGGTAAAAAAAATTGTTGATTTTAAAAAGAATAATAAGGCCGTAAAATTACATTCTTAATCTACCTAAACGGGAATTATATTTATATAAAACTGAATAATATCAAGCCTGATTAAGTAAAATCTGTATAAATCGATAGTCAAATTTCTGCAGCCTCTGATAGCGGTTTCAATGGGCTTGCAAACGAGAAATTGTGCTCATAATCTGGCCCCATCAGACATCGGAAGGGGATCATTTTGAAAACAATTTTCAAACTTTTTGTCATTTGCGGCCTTGTGGGTGCAATGTCCTACACAGCGCAGCAGGCCGATGGGCTTGCCTATGCCGCGAGCGCCAAGAAGAAGCAGACAAGCAGCACATCACTGGCAGGGAAAAAGGGCAACGTGCGGCGTCGTTTGCCGCGGGGGCACAGGGAATGCGGGAAAGCCGTTGAGGACTATATTAAGGCGTCTGGACATTCTGCCTACGCCTCTACGCCCATGTATGCCTTGAACAACAGCTGGAGCTATATCTGCGGTTCGGCGCTCAACAGGTGAACGACAAAGGAAGCCGAAGCACTTGCTTTGAGAGCCTGTGAGAATGGCACCAGGAAATGGAAAAATGCCTTCGGCGGTAAATGTACAATCCACGCCTCGAAATAATCTGAGGCACAGCCGCGGAAAGCTTTCCGACCAAACCAGGATACTGGAAAAACAATTTCAGCCGAAAATCACCAAAGCAAATTGAATGGCGGGATGTGACCCGCCATTCCTGCCGTTTGTCATTGTCTATCCGGTCAAAAAACATGTGCAGTGCTCTCGATCGGTCATCCGATAAGCCCGTACGCACATACCTTTATTCTATTATGTCGCTCTGGTATTTCTGCAGCTTCCGATAGCGATGTCGAGGGGATTGCAAACAGGGAATTGTATCTTTACCTTGCTCCTTAAGCATTGGAAGGGGAATATCTTGAGAGCAATTTTCAGATTTTTTGTCTTGTGCGGCTTGGCTTTTGCCATGTCCTACACCATGCAACAGGCGGACGGCATCGCCCATGCCGCGAGCGCCAAGAAAAAACAGGCAAGCTCCACATCATTGGCGGAAAAAAAAGGCAAGGTAAGGCGCCGTTTGCCCTTCGGACTTCACGCCTGTGGCAAAGCAGTGGATCGATATATTGCAGCGAAGGGACATTCCGCTTACGCTTCCACGCCCCTGCGGGCATTGAATGGCAGCAATGGAGTCATCTGCAGTGTTGCGCTCAACAGACGGTCGACCGCGGAAGCCGAAGCATTGGCTGTGCGGGGGTGTCAGTCAGGAACCAAAAAGTGGACACATGCCTATGGCGGCAAATGCGCAGTACACGCGTCCAAGTAAACCGGGGTTTGGCTGTGGGGAGCTTAACCACCGTTCCCTTCAGCCCGTGTCTGCCTCGACCATGTGCCATTGTCGTTTTCGTCGAAGAAATCAAGCGTCACGGCGCTGGCACGTGATCCATCATCGCTCTTGAATGATACGCCAACCATTACGCCGGAATCATCGCCGCGGCCGTCAAATTCGAAATGAAAAACATCGCGGTCAAAGTGGGTGAGGGCAAAAGGATCCAGCCCCTTGCCGAATTTCAGCGTCAAGCCGCCCGCCTTCCGGGCAATTTCCAAAGGGCCGAAATAGACATTTTCATACAGGCCGACATAGGCTGAAGCGGGCAGGCCGGCTGTAGGGTCTGGCGGCGGTATGGAAAAATCAACGTCGTTTTCAACCTGCGCCATTGCTTCGAACAGGCCTTCGAACAGCGGCAGCCAGTCACGCGACGGCGCACCTTCAATGAGAATGTCCAAGAAGCTGCGGCTGATGGCTTCCGGCAGCCCGGTGGGGAAAGCATTTGCCAGAACGACTATACCGACATTGCTGTCTGGCAACATCGAGACAATGGTGCGCCCCCCGACAAAAAATGCGCCGGAGTGCGAGAGTGATGCCTGACCATGCGGCTCATAGCTGATGTTCCATCCCAGGCCGTAAAAACTCGCCCAACCGCTGTCATGGCTGGTGCCGCTGATGATCTGCGGCCGGTGTGTTTCATCCAGCGCCGCGGCATCGACGATTTGCCTGCCTTCGAAACGGCCTTGATTGAGTTGCAATTGCAGCCATTTTGCCAGATCGCAGGCGCTTGATGTGATGCCACCGGCCGGGGCCTGAGCCTGCGGGTTGCGCTGATATCTGGCAGTCGCCGTGCCCTCGTCCATCATATGCAGCGCGGCGCGGTTTGGCTCGGCCATAAAATCGCCAAAACGGGCGCTGGTCCGGCTCATGCCCAGCGGCTCGAAAACGCGTGTCCTGATCAGATCGCGCCAGGTCGTATCCAGCGCATTGGCCGTGGCCACACCGGCCTCGGTCAGCAGGAAATTGGTATAGGCATAGTGTGACCGCAAGCTGCTTGAAAGCGGGAGAAACCGCAGCCTGTACAAAATCTCCTCGCGGCTGTAGCCCAGATCCTCCAGCAGGTCGCCGGCATGGTCGGGCATGCCGCTGCGATGCGACAGCAGATCACGGATCGTCAACTGGCTTGTCACCCAGGGATCAGCAAGCCGAAAGCCGGGATCAAGATCGACGATCCGGCTGTCCCAGTCAAATGTGCCGCCACCCGAAAGTGGTGTGCCGATCACGCTGGCAATGGCCGTTGAGGTAAACGGCTTTGACATGGAGGCAATCTGGAAAATGGTATCCGGGTCAACCTTTGCGTCCTCACCCGCCTTGCGCAGGCCAAAGCCCTTCAGATAGGCAAGGTCATTTCCCACAACGACAGCAACGGCCACTCCCGGCACGCCGGTGCGCGCCATGGCGTCCGTGATCAGGCTTTCAAGGCGCGGCAGCGCCGCCGTGACGCTCTGTGGCGTGATCTCTGCAGCCTGACTCATGTTGCCCGAAAGCAGGGCGCCTGCGGCAATGCCCAGCAAAACAGCGCATCTGGCGATCATGGCCATGTCTCCATCGGTTGGGTGTCACTGATCTTCAGATGCAAGTGTGCCGCCAGCGGCAGGCCGGGTCAATGCCGCAGCTCTTCAAGGCAACAGGCCGGCCAGCAATGCGGGTTTAAAGATTATAGGCCTTTTTGGCCGCCGTGTAACAAAGATGGATTGCGATATCGGCGGCGCTTTCTTCCGACATTTGCCGCTCGCAGACCAGGCCTGCCAGAAACCGCGAGACTTCCCGTCGCCAGACATCATGCCTGGAGGATATGGAAAGCAGCGCCCTTGTGTCATCATTGAAACCGGCAAGATTGGCAAAACCGGCAGTTTCGACAACGGCGTCGAAATAGCGGCGCATGCCCTGAGGACTGTCATGGAACCACCAGGGCGGGCCGATGCGCAGCGCCGGCCAATATCCGGCAAGCGGCGCAAGTTCGCGCGCATAGGTGCTTTCATCCAGCGTAAACAGGATCAGCCGAAAGCCTGGTTCGTTGCCGAAGCGGTTGAGCAGGGGGTGCAGTCCCTGAACGAAATCCGTGCGCATCGGCATGTCTGCGCCAAGGTTCGGCCCCCGCGATGCAAAAAGCGCCGCATCATGGTTGCGGAACGAGCCGGCGTGAATCTGCATCACCATGCCGTCCTCGACGGAAAGGGCCGCCATTTCGGTCAGCATCTGGCCGCGAAAGGCCTCGGCCTCCTGCGGCGACATTGTCTGTTTCAGGGCCTTGTCCAGCAGCGCCTGCTTTTGCGGCAGAGAAAGGTCGAAGGTTTTAGCCGAGGGCACGCCGTGGTCGGTGGCCGTCGCGCCGAAGGCCCGGAATTCGGCCCGTCTTGCCGCATGGGCAGCAATCATGCCCTTCCAGGTATGGACGTCCTCGCCGGTCAAGGCGCCAAACCGCGCCATATTGCTGGTGAATGAAGGGTTTTCCGGATCGGTGACGTCATCTGGCCTGTAGGTCGTGCGAATGCGCGATGTCATGCCTTTTTCCTGCAGCACCTGATGATGCAGCAAAGGGTCGGTGGCGTATTCCGTGGTGGCAATGACTTCGACATTGGCGCGATCGAGAATGGCCAGAGGTCGCATCTGCGGCGTGGCCAGCGTTTCGGCGATACGGTCATAGGTCGCGTCTGCGGTCGCTTCCGACAGGGGCGCGTCAATGCCGAAGAACTGGTGCAGCGAATGCATCAGCCACAGATGCGACGGTGTGCCCGAAAACAGGGAATAATCCTTGCAGAAAAGCCGCCAGATTGCGCGGTCATCCACTGCGCCATGCCGATCATCATGGGCCGCCACACCCAGCGCGTCAAAGGACCGTCCCTGCGAGCGCAACAGGCGCAGCAGATAATGATCCGGAGTGATCAGCAATTGCGCGGGCTTTGAAAAGGCCTTGTTTTGCGCAAACCAGGACGGGTCTGTATGGCCGTGAGGGCTGACAATCGGCAGATCGCACACACCGTTGTAAAGCGTTCTTGCGACATCCAGCGGCGCGCCGCCCGGCGGCAACAGGCGGTCCGGGTGCATATGGATTTGCTGTTTCATTGTCCTGCTCTTTCACCTCGATGTTCCAGAACGCGCATGGCGGCCTTGAGTTCGGCAAGACCTTTCATCCGGCCGATCTTCGGGTAGCCGGGCTGGGCGTCCAGCAGACTGTCTTCATACATGTCTTGCCCGTGATCGGCGCGCATGGGAATTTGCCAGTCGGATCGCCCGGCGCTGCGCCGGCGCAATTCTTCCTTCCGCACGGCGTCCAGCAGGGCAACCATGTCCGTATTGCCGTCCATATGTTCGCTTTCGTGGAAGGAATGCAGCCTTGCCGGGACATCGCCAGGCTGGGGGCTTTCACTGCGCACATTGCGCAGGTGCAGAAAGTGAACCCGGTCGCCGAGGCGCGTCATCATCCCCGGAAGATCATTGTCGGCGCGCACGCCCAGGGAACCGGAGCAAAGGGTGATGCCGTTTGACGGGCTGTCGACCTGTTGCATGATCAGCCGGTAATCCGCCTCGGTCGACATGACGCGGGGCAGTCCGAGCAGGGGAAAGGGCGGATCGTCCGGATGGCAGCAGAGCCGCAGGCCCAGCGCCTCGCAGACCGGCACCATCTCTGTGAGAAAGTCGATCAGGTGCTGGCGCAGGCGATCGGCATTGATGCCATGATATTGGCGCAGCAGGCCGCGCACGTCGTCGAGGCCAAGCGCCGTGGTTTCACCCGGCAGGCCGCAGACCACATTGCCGCACAGGACGGCCTTGCTCGCGGCACTCATCTGCGCCAGCCGTTCAGCCGCTGCGGCAGCAGTTTCCGGTGGGAACGCCTCTGCTGCGCCGGGGCGATTGAGCAGATGAATGTCATAGAGGGCAAAGTCGATGAGGTCGAAGCGCATACAGGTCACCCCATTGGGCAGGCGCCATTTGAGATCCGTGCGTGTCCAGTCGAGGATCGGCATGAAATTGTAGCAAATGACCTGGATGCCGGCTTTGGCGATATTCTGCAGGCTGATCTTGTAGGCCTCCATATGGGCCCGCCAGTTTCCGGTTTGCTGCTTGATGTCTTCGGAGACGGGCAGGCTCTCCACCACCTCCCATGAAAGCCTGCTGTCAGAGCCGTCTTTCAACGTCGCAACCTCTTTTTGACGCCGCGCAATCTCCTGCGGCGACCAGATGTCGCCATAGGGGACATGGTGCAGGGCCGTGACGACACCCTGTGCGCCTGCCTGCAGGATATCATCTGTCAAAACCCGGTCCTGCGGTCCGAACCAACGCCAGGTGGATCTCATGCATGCCTCCTGCAAAGGCCATCCGACCGCGTTACATCACGGGTTTTCAGCAGCAGACGGATCATTGAAAACACCCCATTCAAAACACCAGGTTCGGCAGGAACAGAACCAGCTCAGGCACAAAAAGCAGCAGCAGCACCAGGGCGATGATGGCCGCCAGGAAAGGCGCTGACTCGCGCACATAATCCTCTATGCGGCAGTTGATCAGACTGCATACGGTATACATCGCAACCCCCACCGGCGGGGTCATCGATCCAAGGGTGACGATGGTCATCATCAATATGCCGAAGTGAACCGGGTCAAAGCCGACCTGCTTGACAATGGGCACGAAAATGGGTGTCAAGAGCAGGACCAGAACCGTGCTTTCGACAAACAGACCCGCTATGAAAAGCATCAGCAATATGGTCGCGACAATGGCAACCGGAGAGGACATGCCGACAAGCAGCGCGGCGGCAATGGATTGCGGAACCTGTTCGAATATGATGGCAAATCCGATCATTCCCGAAAACAGGATGATCAGCATGATCATGCCGATATCCTGAACAGCGTGTGTGGCCGCGCGCCAGACCTTGTCGAGCGTCAGGTCACCATGCACCACAAAACCGATCACCAGCGCATAGACAACGGCAAAGGAGCCGACCTCCGAGGGGGTAAAGACGCCGCCGCGGATCGCCACGACCAGAAGAACAGGAAACGCCAGTGCCCATTTGGCTTCGTAAAGCGCGTGAAAAAACGTGCGCATGTCGGGCCTTTTGGCGTCCCTGTCCACATAATTGCGCTTCTTTGCCACCAGATAGGCGGCGCACATCAAAAAGACCATCATCAGCAGGCCCGGCACGATGCCCGCCAGAAACAGCCGCCCGATGGAGACATTGCCCACATAGCCATAGAGAATGAGACCGAGGCTGGGCGGGATGGTCGCCGTGATCAGTGAACTCAGCGCAATCACCGCTGCCGAATAACCGCGTGAGTAGCCATTCTCGATCATCGTTGGCCCCAGAATGCGTGCCTCCATCGCCGCATCGGCGACCGCTGATCCGGACACGCCGCCCATCAGGGTTGAAAGAATGATCGATACTTGCGCCAGTCCGCCCGACATCCAGGAAACAGCCACTTTGGAAAATCGGAAAAGCCGCTCGGTGATCCCGCTTTCATTCATCAGGTGTCCGGCGAAGACGAAGAACGGTACTGCAAGCAGCGGAAAGCTCTGCGAGACGCTGGCGATCTTCTGGACGCCGATGGATGTCGGCATCACGTCGGACATCAGAAAAAACAGAAAACCGGAAATGCCGATGGCAAAGGCGACCGGAGCGCCAAGCACAAGCAAGACGAGAAAGACGATGCCCAGATAGATCATAACAGGGCCTGCGCGGATGAATCGTCTGACCGGGAAAAGACAAGATCTGCTGCGGGTGCGTTTCGCTGCTTCCAGGCTTCCATGGCATTGGAGAGAATGGATGTGACCAGCAGGAGAGAGCCAAAGGGAACGGCGATGGTGACATAGGCGTAGGACAGGCCGCTGTCACCGAACAGGCGCTCCCGGTTCAGCAAGGTCAGATTGACGCCTTCCACTGTCAGGATGGCCAGAAAGGCAATGAACAATACGGCAAGCAGCAGTTCGATGATCAGGCGGCTGCGATGTCCCAGGTGGCGAATGGCGATATCCATGCCCAGATGCGCCCGGGCGCGCAGGGCCCTTGAAGCCCCGACAAAACAAAGCCAGATGAAGAGCAGCTGTGCGAGATCCACCGACCAGATCAGCGGGTGGCCGAATGTCCGCATGATTGCGGCGATAAACACCAGAAAGACGATCAGCCCCAGCAGGATGACGCCGCAAACCAGCTCGAATCGTTTGAGTACGCTGTTCATGGGAGATACTTTTCCGCAAGCACAAGAGAAAACGCGGGCCTGCCCATATCAGCAGACCCGCGCCAATTATTCTACTACTGTGCTGCGATTGCGCGCAATGTGTCGCGCAGATCGCCATAACCCAGCAAATCGTAGACCGGTGCTGTTGCTTCCTTGAAGGGTGCGGTGTCAATTTCCGTGATGATGACACCCTTCTCGGTCAGTTCCTTTTCGATGCCGGCCAGCGCATCCTGCGTTCCGTAGGAGGCGATATCACCGGCTTTCAGGGCTTCTTCGCGAATGATGACCTGGGTTTCCGCAGGAAGGCTGTCGAACCATGCAGCACTGCCGACCAGACCGGTGATCAGGTTGATATGCCCGGTCTTGGTGATGTGGGTGACCACTTCATCCAGCTTGGAGCCCCGCGTCGCCGGATGCTGTGCTTCTGCCGCGTCAATGACGCCCTGTTGAAGGGCTGAGTAGACTTCGGTCCAGCCCATCGGCGTGGGTGTTGCGCCCATGGCCCGAATGGTTTCCATCCACACCGGTGCACCAGGCGTGCGCATGCGAACACCGGCAAGATCGGCTGTGCCGGTGATCGGCTTTTTGGTCAGCAGATGGCGTTCACCCTGCCACCAGTTGAAGGAAAGAACCTGAAGTCCGGAACTGTCATGCAGGCCTGCGACCCACTCTTCGAACAGATCGGAGGTAACGACCTTGCGGATGCCGTCATAGCCACTTGCAAGAAAGGGTGCGCCAAGGACGCCGAATTCCTTCTGAAAAACCGCCAGGCGACCGCCGTCAACCACGACCGCTACCGGTGCGCCCGCACGGGCCTGTTCCAGCACGTCTTCGTCCTTGCCGAGCTGCGAACTGGGAAAGATCTTGATTTCGACCGTGCCGTTCGTGCGTTCGCTGACATTGTCGCGGAAGGCTTCAAGGCCCTTGTAGAGCGGATCATCCTGAGTCAGTGCGGTATTGACACTCAATGTGTAGTCGGCGGCCATTGCTGTACCGCATAGAGCCACGGTCAGGACGCTGACCGCTGAAAAAAACTTCAACGCATTCATGATTATTTCCTCCCAAATGTTGACATCACGTATAACAAGTCAGATATGAATCTGAGTCACCGGAGGTTAGTATACTAATATACAATGGTCAATTCAGACACGCCAATTCAATTGAATTCTCTTTCGTGGGATTCAGTTTCACAGCGCCAGATGACGGCAGGAAACCGGGTTTATCAGGCATTGAAGGACGCAATTGTGCAATTGCAACTGCGCCCTGGAAATGCCTTGAGAGAGACGGAAATCTCCAAACAGCTTGGTGTCTCGCGGCAACCCGTGCGCGAGGCTTTTTTCAAGCTGGCGGATGTGGGGCTGGTCGAAATCCAGCCGCAGCGCGGAACATTTGTTCAGCTCATTTCACGCAAGGCTGTGGAGAATGCCCGTTTCATCCGTGAAGCGGTGGAAGTTGCTGTCGTGCGCAAGGCGGCGCTGGAAGCCAGCGATGCCAGCATCGTGGCCATCAAGGCCCATCTGATCGAACAGGAACGCGCCGCCCTTGCCGATGATCACAGCGGCTTCCTGCGCAGTGATGAGGCCTTCCACGAGGCGATTGCCAATAGTGTCGACTGCAACCACGCCTGGCGCGTTGTCGAAGAACTCAAGGTGCAGATGGACCGGGTGCGTTTCCTCAGCCTGCCCCAGGCAACGCCCATGACATCGATCATTGCCCAGCACCGCGATATCGCCGATGCAATTGCTTCGCGCTTGCCCGAACAGGCCGAACAGGCGATGCGCGCCCATCTGAGCGAGATTCTGATATCCCTGCCTGTGCTTGCCGCCGAACAGTCAGAACTGTTCCGCACGTGATTTGTCCCTGGTCTTGCCAATCTTGCCGGTCTTGTTCAAAAAGTCTGGGCATGGCACCGGGCCAGCCGCACCCTGAATGACGGCAGACATTGGGTCGCGGTCGACAACAAAATGGCAGCGGGCCATTTCCAGTGCGTCCAAAGTCAATTAGAATCATTCCAGGTCTCGAATGGAGCGGCTGAGCCAGCCTGTGGTCTGTTGCCATGCCTCGTGGTGCGGTTCTGTGGCTCGCGTTGTGGAACCAGACCAGGGAGAATGCATGCCAATTATCACCGAAGAAATGGTCATCGCGCGTCTGTCGCGGGTCAAGGGGCCTGACCTGAAAGGCGACATTGTCTCGCTTGGTCTGGTCAATGGCATTCTTGTCCAGGAAGGCAGGGTCATTTTTTCGGTCAATGTACCGGCCGAGCGTGCACAGGAACTGGAGCCCCTGCGGGCTGCCGCTGAAAAGGCTGTCATGATGATTGACGGCGTCAGCAAGGTGACGGCGGTCCTGACGGCCGAACGGAAGGCCGGATCCCCGTCCATCCAGTCTGCCCCGGTTCGACCGGCGCCGAGCGCCGCCCAGGCCGCATCCATACCGCCGCCCATGCAGGCACAGGCCGCCCGTGCTCAAGCTGCCGGGGCCCAGGCTGACCGGCCAAATCAGAAGGCCGGCGTGCCCGGTATCAAGTCCATTGTAGCCGTTGCTTCCGGTAAAGGCGGTGTGGGCAAGTCAACGACATCGGTGAACCTGGCGCTTGCGCTGCAAAGTCTCGGCAAAAAAGTCGGCATTCTGGATGCGGACATTTACGGTCCGTCCATGCCGCGCCTGCTCGGCATATCGGATCGGCCTTCAGCCAATGGACGGGTTCTGTCGCCGCTGGAAAGCTATGGTCTCAAGGTCATGTCCATGGGTTTTCTGGTGGATGAGGAAACACCAATGATCTGGCGCGGTCCGATGGTCATTTCGGCGTTGACCCAGATGCTGCGCGAGGTCGCCTGGGGCGAACTGGATCTGTTGATTGTCGATATGCCGCCGGGCACCGGTGATGCGCAATTGACCATGGCGCAGCAGGTGCCTCTGGCCGGGGCGGTCATTGTCTCCACGCCGCAGGATATCGCCCTGATTGATGCGCGCAAAGGGTTGAACATGTTCCGCAAGGTGGACGTGCCGATTCTCGGGATCATTGAAAACATGTCGACCTTCATCTGTCCCAAATGTGGTGAACGCTCGGATATTTTCGGTCATGGCGGCGCCCGTGACGAGGCCGGTCGCATGGGTGTGCCGTTTCTCGGAGAGATTCCCCTGCATATGGATATTCGCAGCCATTCGGATGGCGGAACACCCGTCACCATCTCCATGCCGGATGGTCCCCATGCCGCTATATACAAGGAAATTGCGGCAGCGGTGATCAACCGTGTGGATGTCGAAAGCGCCTCTGTTGGCGTAGCTGCGCCGAGCATTGTCTTTGAATAGGTAAGGGGCTGGGTAGCGGTATTTGACCCTTCCCGTCAGGAAACGCCAATCAAAATGGCAGATTTCATCCTTTTGGCGTGCTTGCCAGTTTAGAATAATTCGTATCTAATTATAAATCGGGAGGAGAGCGTTCTGCAAAATCACACTTTAAAAGTGAAGATAAGGGCGGAAGACGCCATGCGCGCAGACCTTTATGGTTTGCTCGGCAAGCTGCTCTTTGCGCCTCCCGATCAGAATTCCTTGAATGCGCTTGCCGCTTTGTCCGGTGATGAAACCGAAATGGGACAGGCCTTCAACGCCCTTGCCAAACTGGCCGCAGCGACCCCCGTGGCAACGGTCCGTCAGGAGTATGACGGCCTGTTCATCGGTATGGGGCGCGGTGAATTACTGCCCTACGGCTCCTATTACCTCACTGGTTTCCTGAACGAAAAACCACTCGCCAAATTGCGCAATTCTATGGCTGCGCTGGGGATTGCGCGGCACGATGAGATCAAGGAGCCGGAAGATCATATCGGCTCGTTGATGGAAATGATGGCGGGTCTGATTGCCGGTCGCTACGGCGAGCCGGCTTCGCTTGACATGCAACGCGAATTTTTCACCACGCATATCGAGCCGTGGGCAACACATTTTTACAAGGATCTGGAAGCCGCCGAATTGAGCAGGTTCTATCAGCCTGTAGGCACGCTCGGCAGGCTTTTCATGGAAATTGAACTGGACGCCTTCTCCATGGAATAGGCGCCAATTCATATGAGTGTGGCTTCGTCTGCGCATTCGGCCCATCCGCTCTGTTGATCGTGTTGGGTAAAGGGAGGACGGAAATGGAGGGCCCTATGGTCAAAAACCCTGACGAAAAGAGCGTCGCTGAACGGCGCGATTTCCTGAAACTTGCAAGTGCTGGCACTTTGCTTGGTGGTGCGGCAATCGCCACCGGTGGCAAGGCGCAGGCAGCTGTTCCTGCTGTCGAGCAAGGCAGCGGTTACCGGGAAACGGATCATGTGAAAACCTATTACGAACTGTCCCGTTTCTAAGGACGCTGCTACGGCCTGTGGCGTCAGCCGCAGGCGATAATACCCTTGTGCAGTTCAGTTTTGAATTGTGAATGAATACCGTAGAAGCGTTTTGACTACTGAAAACGCGAATTGGGAGGATTATCATGCTAAGGAAGAAGGTAGGTGGGGTTGCGAGAGGCCCCCGTCTGTCATCGACCATCGCTTCAATGTCGGATGCAACGGTCAATCGCCGTGACTTCTTGAAACGCTCCGGCCTGACGGTCGGCGGTCTCGCGGCCGCAGGTGCGTTGACAGCAGGCACTGCAACCAAAGCGACAGCTGCAGGTGCGGCGAACGGCAATGTTGATATTGTCAAGTCGGTCTGCACCCATTGTTCCGTCGGTTGTACGGTGCTGGCAGAGGTCGTCGACGGCGTCTGGATCGGGCAGGAGCCCGCTTTCGACTCGCCATTCAACCTCGGCGCTCATTGCGCCAAAGGTGCAGCTGTGCGCGAGCACGCTCACGGCGAACGTCGCTTGAAATATCCGATGAAGCTGGTTGACGGCAAATGGACCCGTCTTTCCTGGGATGATGCCATCAATGAGATTGGCGACTCCATGTTGAATATTCGCGAAGAGTCAGGGCCGGATTCTGTTTACTGGCTTGGCTCCGCGAAGCACAACAATGAGCAGTCCTATCTGGTGCGCAAGTTTGCTGCCTATTGGGGCTCCAACAATGTCGATCACCAGGCGCGTATTTGTCACTCCACCACGGTTGCAGGTGTTGCCAACACCTGGGGCTACGGAGCGATGACAAACTCCTATAATGACATTCACAATTCCCGGGCGATTTTCGTCATTGGCGGCAATCCTGCCGAAGCTCATCCGGTTTCTCTTCTTCACCTGTTGAAGGCAAAAGAGCAGAACAATGCGCCGATGATCGTCTGCGACCCGCGCTTTACCCGCACGGCGGCCCATGCCGACGAATATGTGCGTTTTCGCCCGGGCACCGATGTGGCGCTCGTGTGGGGCATCCTTTGGCACATTTTCGAAAATGGCTGGGAAGACAAAGAGTTCATCCGTCAGCGTGTCTGGGGCATGGACCAGATTCGCGGCGAAGTCGCCAATTGGAATCCGCAGGAGGTTGAGCATGTTACCGGCGTTCCCGGCTCGCAGCTCAGGCGCGTAGCGCGCACGCTGGCCGAGAACCGTCCCGGTACTGTCATCTGGTGCATGGGCGGCACGCAGCATACCAATGGCAACAACAACACGCGCGCCTATTGCATCCTGCAACTGGCGCTGGGCAATATGGGCAAAGCGGGCGGCGGAACCAATATCTTCCGTGGCCATGACAATGTGCAGGGCGCCACAGACCTGGGCGTGCTGTCGCATACCCTGCCTGGCTACTATGGCCTGAGCGCCGGTGCCTGGGGCCATTGGTCCCGCGTCTGGGAAACTGATATCGACTATATCAAGGGCCGCTTTGCCGTCGTCAAGGACAAGGATGGCAAGGACAAGAACCTGATGACGGTGACCGGCATTCCGGTTTCGCGCTGGATTGACGGGGTGCTTGAGGATCCCGCCAATATGGACAACCCGAACAAGGTGCGTGGCATGGTCTTCTGGGGGCATGCGCCCAATTCGCAGACCCGCATGAAGGAAATGAAGACGGCGATGGAAAAACTCGACCTGCTGGTCGTGATCGATCCCTATCCGACTGTTTCTGCCGTGCTTTCGGACCGCACGGACGGCGTCTATCTGCTGCCGGCCTGTACGCAGTTTGAAACCTATGGTTCTGTGACGGCCTCCAACCGGTCGATCCAGTGGCGTGAAAAGGTGGTTGATCCGCTGTTTGAATCGCTGCCCGATCACACGATCGCCTACAAGCTGGCCAAAAAGCTGGGTTTTGCCGACGAGATGTTCAAGAACATCCAGGTCGAGAACGACGAACCGCTGATCGAAGACATCACCCGCGAGTTCAACAGGGGCATGTGGACCATTGGCTATACCGGCCAGTCGCCTGAACGCCTGCGTGAACATATGGCCCATCAGCACACGTTTGACAAAACCACGTTGCAGGCTGTGGGTGGTCCTCTTGACGGTGAATATTACGGTCTGCCGTGGCCAAGCTGGGGCACGCCCGAGATGAAACATCCCGGGACGCCAATTCTCTACGATCCATCCAAGCCGGTGGCTGAAGGTGGTCTGACGTTCCGCGCACGCTTCGGTGTTGAACGGGATGGGGAAAACCTGCTTGCCGAAGGCTCCTGGTCCAAGGATTCGGAAATCGAAGACGGTTATCCCGAATTCACAATGGCCATGTTGACAAAGCTTGGTTGGGACGGCGATTTGACGGCGGATGAAAAAGCATCCATCGACAAGGTTGCCGGCGAAAAAACCAACTGGAAGACCGACCTGTCCGGCGGTATCCAGCGGGTGGCGATCAAACATGGGTGCGCGCCCTTCGGCAATGCCAAGGCACGCACAGTGGTCTGGACCTTCCCCGATCCCATACCGACACACCGCGAGCCGCTCTATACGCCGCGCCGTGATCTGCTGGATAAATATGCCACCTACGAAGATCGGAAATTCTACCGTCTTCCAACGGCCTATGCGTCTATCCAGAAGAATGACTTCTCCAAGGACTTCCCGATCATCCTCACCTCCGGCCGTCTGGTCGAATATGAGGGTGGCGGGGACGAGACACGGTCCAACCCGTGGCTTGCGGAACTGCAACAGGACATGTTCGTCGAAATCAACACGGCAGATGCCAATGATCTCGGCATTCGTGATGGCGAACAGGTCTGGGTGCACGGTCCCGAAGGTGCCAAGGTCAAGGTCATGGCCATGACCACGCAAAGGGTCGGCAAGGGTGTAGCCTTCATGCCGTTCCATTTCGGCGGGCATTTCGAAGGCAAGGATCTGAGAGACAAATATCCGGCGGGGGCTGATCCCTATGTGCTTGGTGAATCAAGCAATACGGCCCAGACCTATGGATATGATTCCGTCACCCAGATGCAAGAAACCAAAGCGACCTTGTGTCGTATCGAACGGGCATAGGGAGGAAAACGACTATGGCTAGAATGAAATTCCTTTGTGATGCCGAGCGTTGCATCGAATGCAATGCCTGTGTAACGGCCTGCAAGAATGAGCATGAAGTGCCCTGGGGTGTGAATCGCCGCCGGGTTGTCACCATCAATGATGGCAAGCCGGGCGAACGGTCAATCTCGGTCGCCTGCATGCATTGTTCTGATGCGCCGTGCCGTGCGGTGTGTCCGGTTGATTGCTTCTACGACACGGAAGAGGGCGTGGTTCTCCACTCCAAGGACCTGTGCATCGGTTGCGGTTATTGCTTCTATGCGTGCCCCTTTGGTGCGCCGCAGTTCCCGCAGGCGTCGAACTTCGGTTCACGCGGAAAGATGGACAAGTGCACATTCTGTGCCGGTGGTCCCGAAGAGGACAATTCTTCGGCCGAGTTCCAGAAGTATGGTCGCAACCGCCTGGCTGAGGGCAAACTTCCGCTTTGCGCGGAAATGTGCTCGACCAAGGCGCTGCTTGCCGGTGACGGTGATGTTGTCTCTGCGGTGTACCGCGAGCGCGTCGTGTCCCGTGGGTTCGGCGCTGGCGCATGGGGCTGGGGCACTGCCTACGGCTCCAAGGTCGGCGGCTAGGCCGGTCTATCCCTGCCTTCAAGCGTGGGGACGATCACAGGACATGAGGCGGCTGCTACCAGTGGCCGCCTTTTCTTTCGTTGAACATGCGCAAAATTCGCGACAGGCACGATCGGTGCAGTCGCAACAATTCCGGAGAGTTCAGATGAATGCGATGTCAAACAAAGCATCCTTCAACCAGAACCCAGGCCACCAGAATCATGGCCAGCAGAATCATGGCCACCTGAACTATGACCACCAGAACCGAGGCGCCCGCAGCGCGGCCCTGGAACAGCGTCATCAGGCAAGAGCTTTCCTGGTCATTGCCTTGACGGTGCTGCTGGCAATTTCCGCCCTCCTGTGGCTGCACAATTCCCCGGCCTTTGCTCAGGTATCCGGCGCAGACAAACCGGTGGCTGGCGCGACACCCGGCGGCACCGACAGCGGTGCCTCCTCCGACGCGGAAATCTGGCGGCAGGTGCGCCACGGCGCAACCGGAACGGTTGTCGGGCAGGACAAGTCAGCGGGCATGCTGATCCAGTCGGACGGCCAGCAATGGCGGCTGACCCGCAATGGTCCTCTGGCGATGTATTCGGCCTGGGCAATACTCGGTACGCTTCTATTGCTGTCCCTGTTTTTCGCTCTGCGCGGGCGCATCAGAATCGCCCATGGAAAATCCGGCAAGACAATCAAGCGCTTTTCAGGCATTGAGAGGATGGGCCATTGGCTGCTCGCCTCAAGCTTTATTCTGCTGGCGCTGACCGGCCTCAACCTGCTGTTCGGACGGAAACTGCTGATCCCGCTGATCGGCAAAGATGCCTTTTCCACCATCACGATTTTCGGCAAGTTCATCCATAATTACGTGGCATTCGCCTTCATGCTGGGTCTGGTCATCGTGGCAATCCTCTGGGTGGTCCACAATATTCCAAACCGTCATGACGTCGTCTGGTTGCTGCGCGGTGGCGGCATGTTGGGTGGCGGCCATCCAAAGGCCCGCAAATTCAATGCCGGGCAGAAGATCATTTTCTGGGTCGTCATCCTGTGCGGTATTTCCATTTCCATGTCCGGCTGGGCTTTGATGAATCCGTTCACCACGACGATGTTTGGTGATACATTCAACTCACTCAACGGCGCCTTTGGCACGCAATTGCCAACCGATGTGGCGCTCATTCAGGAACAGCAATATCAATCGCTCTGGCACACCATCATGGCCGTTTTCATGATCATGGTGGTGCTCGCACATATCTATATCGGCACGATCGGCATGGAGGGTGCGCTGGATGCCATGACCAGCGGCGATGTGGATACCAATTGGGCCAAGGAGCACCATTCGCTCTGGGTTGAGGAAATGCAGGCCGGGAAGAAGGGCGCTGCCGAGACCGGCAAAGAGTCCATACAGCCGGCTGAGTGATGACGGGAGTGGAGCAGCAGCATGTTCGGGCTGTCGCGATGGCATTGGCTTGACAGACTCATGATCGGCATAGCCGCGGGGCTGGTCTCCGGCATGGCCTGTGCAACGGAGCTGCCCGGCCAGTCGGATCGGCAATTGCCAGAACAACTCAATGGCCATGGTGGTCCAATCAAGGCAATTTCCATCTCCCGGGACGGCAAATATGCGCTCACGGCTTCTTTTGATTATTCGATCATCTATTGGGAGCTTTCCGGGTCGGAGGGAAAGATCCTGCATCGTATGATCGGTCATGACAACGCCGTCAACGATGTGGCCTTCGTGCCGGGCACCACGCAGGCCGTCTCGGTCTCTGACGATGGATCACTGGGGATCTGGCAGCTTTCCAGCGGCGATCTCATCGCGCGTATATCATCGACCGATCACAAGGTACTGGATGTCGCCGTATCTGCTGACGGAACGCTTGCCGTTGCAGCGCGGTGGGACGGCACCGCCCGGCTCTATGATCTGCCAACGCAAAGGGAAGTGGCTATTTTGAAAGCCCACCGCGGCAACGTCAATGCTGCTATATTCTCATCGGATGGCAAAAGGATTTACACGGCGGCCCATGACGGTGAAATCATTGAATGGGATGTCGCAAGCGCCACAATGCTGCGGCGGATATACAGTCACGGCTGGGGCATCAACGCCCTGACATTGATGGATGAGGATCGTCTGGTTTTTGGCGCGCTGGATGGAACAATGGGTGTCGTCAGCATCAGCAAGGCTCAAAGGTTGACCGAGCTTGCCAAGAGCAACCGTCCCATACAGTCCGTGAGGACATCCCTTGATGGCGCCATGGTCGGTTTTGGTGATGGCGCAGGCGTGATTGGCGTGTTTCTTGTCGAAAGCGGTGCGCAACTGGAAGACATGAGCGTCACATTCGGCCCGGTCTGGGATTTCGATTTTGTGCCCGGAACCATGCATGTCTATCACGTCGGTCTCGATGATTTTGCGGCCCTCAGGCGCATATCGCCGCGCGATTTCAGTCAGATCAAGGCCGAGCTTCCGAGGCGCTTCCAAATACGCGACAGCGAAGATCCAGGTGAACTGGAATTCCAGCGCAAATGCAGTGTGTGTCACACGTTGACCCCCGATGATGGCAATCGGGCAGGGCCGACGCTTTACAATCTGTTTGGGCGCAAGGCCGGAACGCTGCCGGGCTACAGCTATTCTGCGGCGCTTCTGAACACGCAGGTCGTATGGGATGAGACAACGGTGGGGCAATTGTTCGACGACGGGCCGGATGTGATGCTGCCGGGAACAAAAATGCCGATACAAAGGCTGAAGAGCGTCGAGAGGCGAGACGATCTCATTCGCTTTCTCAAGCAGGCGACAGCGCCGCCCCATTGAACAGGTTGCGCCCTGCCTTGATGGTCTGTGGTTTCAACAAAAGGTTTTGAAAAGGGAAGATGATGAAATCAGTTTTATTGGGAATTGGCCTGATGGTTGTGGTGAGCGTCATTGCCTGGGGCATCCTGGGTACGCAAAAGGAATCAACCGGTCAGGCTTTCGTATCGAGCAATCATTCCGTGCGGTTGGATTAGGCGCTCTTGCGGATTTTTGTCCATATTTGCCTTTGGTTGATGCTGTGCGTGACAGCCGGTGCGCAACAGCCGGTGCCTGCCATGACGCCTTGCGAGAGCGACTCGGCAGGCAATGTTGCTCTTGATTTTGCCGGTCATATTGCATGTGCGGCCCGTTCTGTTGTCAGCCTGCTGCCTGTCTGGCCAGACAATGCCAGTCGCAACGAAGAACCGGAGGGGTCGGCTATCGTCGTCGGCGATGGAACGTTGCTGGCAACCGCCGATCACGTCCTCGGCCCGGCGCGCGACGTTTTTGTGCGTACATCGGATGGTGTCAGCATGCGGGCAACCATTGTCATGCGCGACGCGGCCACCGATATTGCCCTCTTGCGTATAGAAAGACCGCTTCCACCTGTGCGCTTTGCATCCTCTTTCGCCGTTGCACACAGGGCCTGTGCGATCGGCAACAGTTTTGGCCTCGATATATCTGTGGCCTGCGGCATTGTATCCGCTGTGCAGGTGTCAGGCGTCGGGTTCAACCCGATCGAGGATTTTGTCCAGACCGATGCGGCGGTCAATCCCGGCATGTCCGGCGGTGCATTGGTCAATGAAGAGGGCGCATTGATCGGCCTCCTGTCGGCCATATTCACCAAGGGCTCGGATTCCAATATCGGCGTGAATTTTGCCGTATCGGCGGCGCTGCTGCAGCGTGTCCTTGATGATTATCTGGATGACGGGATCGTTTCACATCCAAAATCGGCTATGGTCGTGCGACCGACACAGGCTGTCACCAGTCCGGCCTTTTCGGGCATGCTGGTGGTGCGGGTGAAAGCGGGCTCAATTGAGGAAAAAGCCGGGATGCGCGCCGACGACATCATCCTTTCCGCCAATGGAAGGCGGCTCAAAAGAGCCGGGTCCTATCGGGCCGCTGCGGCGTTGACGGGAAGCGGCAATCGCCTGAGTCTGCGGGTTGCGCGCGGCGGCGATATCAAGGACATTGCATTCCATCTGGAATGAACAAATGCAGCGAAAGAAGGAAATGTCATGAGCGAAGAATTCAACATGTCGATGCGCAAGTTCCTCAAACAGGTGGGGGTGACGTCGCAGCAGGAAATCGAGCGGATCGTACGGGAAAATGACCTGGGTGGCCGCAAGACGCTGGCCGTCAAGATGGTGTTGACGGCCGAGGGAACCGATCTCAATCATGTGGTTGAAAGCGAAATCGATCTTTCCGGAACCTGATTGGCTTGATGGAAAATCCACTTCCGACTTTTCCGCCGCTGTTGACCGGGCATGCCGTTTCCCCTGACACCGATATAAGGGCTTGCGCCACAGCACAGGCAGGGCAGGGGGCGCTCGGCGCCGGTGATATTGTCTGGTCACGGGACATTGCAAACCTGCGGTTTGCTCTGGTGCTGGAACCGGACGTGCCGCGAAGCCGCTGCGGTGAAATTCTGTTTGCCGGCCTGGTTGCCTTCGGCGACGCGGCAGGCGCTCTTGGCCCGGCTGAAAATTCGATAACCTATCAATGGCCATCGGCGATCCTGATGAATGATGCCAGGATTGGGTTTGCCGATCTTGTGATCAGCGATGAAGAGCAGGACGGCATTCCCCAATGGATGGTTCTGGGCTTTGATGTGCGCATTGCGCCAGTGACGACTGGCATCGAGCCGGGCCATGAAATGCACAGTTCCACAATGTGGGATGAAGGCTGCGGCGAGATCTCCCACACGCAATTGCTGGAATCGGTTGCGCACCATATCGTCAACTGGATCCACACCTGGTCCGAGGAAGGGTTCAAACCTGTCCACCAGCAATGGCAGGGCCGGCTGTTTACCAAGGTTCCGCTGGAGCCGGGTGCGCTTGATCTGGCTGGAGATTCAGAAGATCGCGTGCTGATCGGACTGGATGAAACGGGCAATGCGCTGGTCAAGGATGGTGGCAGCACCATCTGTATCCCCGTTGGTGTTGCCCTTGAACGGCTGCGCGCCGGGCGTGGTTTCCAATGATGAAATTTTTGAAGACCATCCGTTTTGATCCCTCCGACAGCCAGGTTTTCGAGTCGGCCGCCGGTCCGGATGAATGGGCCATTCCCGGTGGCTTTCGCTTCGCCAACGCGGTGGAAGATGAACTGGCAGGCAAGGAAAAACAGGCTTTCAGCAACGGCTTCCTGTCGCTGGCCAGTTTCGGCTTTTCAACCTTCGTCTCGGTTGCCGAAATAAGCCCGGAAGAAAGGGACGACATCACGGCACGGCTGGTGCGGCACTTTATCGATGATTATGGTGCGCCATCGCCTAATGCCGCCGGGGCCGCCGCGCAACAGGAAATTGCCTTCGTGCTGGACCTGTGTGCCGAGATCCCGATCAACAGCGTCTTTACCCTGCGCCGCATTTTCGATGACAGCGGCGCCATAAAAGAAGAGTTTCGCATCGTCGATGTGCCGGGCGAAACACGCCACGCCCGTGTCTGGGACGTGGTAGAGGAATGACTATGGAATTTTGGAAATCTGCAGGTATACATCTGGTCGAGCGCGACGCGAATGGTTGGCTCAAGGTGACAGCGGATTATCTGCGGGCCTATCTGACGCGGCCGGAAATTCACCCGGTCGAAGAATCCTGCGCCCATGAACATGCATTGTTTGAAAAGCTGATGGCTGATCCCTTTGCAGCTGTCTCAAATGATGAATTGAACGCGATTGCCGATCACGATACGGCGGACAATTACCGCGTCGTGCTGGCGTTTCGTGACCATCTCGCCCGCCATGGAACGGTGGAATCGGCCTATGCGGCCCTTTTTGCCGGCGATACGATTTCCATCCCTCCGGTTTTCATCGATCAGATGGTGCATCTCATCCTGTGCAATATTCTGGCTGACACCGATGATGTCATGCAGTTGCGGGCCGCTGAACTGTTCTTTCGCGAACAGGCCGTGACAACGGGCGATGACCAACTGATGCTGGCCGACCAGGAAATCGTCGAGATGCGCAGCCAGAGCGGCTTTGGCGGCCTGGGACAATTGCTGGCGGAAGCTGGAACCCCGGCGCGCGAAATCGCCCTTGACGTCATGACAGAGGAAAACAAGTCAGCCTACTGGAAACGCTCCGACCAGTTCGACATGGCTGTGGATTTTCGTTTCACCCAACCGGCATCCGATGCGCTGGGCCGCGTCATGGAAGCCTGGACCGGCCATTTCCTTGGAATACGCACACGCATTCAGGCGGTGAAATCCATCCGGGACGAAAGCTGGTCCTGGCATGTGGGATGTGATCAGGAATCCACAAAAATTCTCAATTGCCTGTATAATGGCGAAGATGTTGCCGAAGCCGACCTTTATCGTATCATCGCGCTCTATCGGATGGAGTTTCTGGATCCGGCAGACATGATGGAACAGGTGAGGGGAAAACCCGTCTATCTGGGGGTGGCAATGACGACCGACAGAAAGCTGGTTTTCAAACCGCAAAATCTTTTGACGAACCTGCCCATTCAAAGGGGCTGACAGACACCAGGGGAGACAAATATGGCACATGCACCAACGTCACGCAGTTTTTGGGATACGCCTTATGCCAGGCTGCTGGCACTGGTGGTCGCGGCACTGCTCGCATTTCTGCTTTACAGCAATTGGGCAAATGATATCGGCAGATTGCTTTCCGGCGATGCAGGCCCCATCCCGATTGCCGCCAAACCTTCTCCTGTAACCGAGACAAATCCCGCATTGGCCAACTGCCTTGAAAAACGTGTTGGCGATGTCGAGCGGATGAAGCAAGAGGGCATCATCAATGACGCCCAATATGCATCATTCAAGGCCCGCGCTACGGATCTGTGCCAGGCGCAGCATCCGCTTTAGAGCATGTCTTGCTTTCATTGATTCACTCTGCCAGTTGTTTTTTGGTCAGGATCAAGTTGGTTCGCGAAGCCCGTTCCTTCAGGTACGGGCAAACGAAACGACGTGGATAGTGGCGAAAAAACAGCTGGCCCGAAGGGTTCGAGACCAGTGGCCGCCCGCTGCGTCAGAGGTCTCGACCGATGCAAAAGCATCGCTCTTTACCGCTTTCCTGGCGCATCTGCTCACTGGATCACGAACAGAGTGGTTCAATGAAAGTCAGACATGTTCTAGGATGTGTTTTCGTTGAAAAAAGCGCTTATTGTGGAGTCCAGAAGCTGGGCCATCTCATTGCGCGTTGCAGTGGTCACGGACGCGTAGTGCGGCTGCAGAACAACGTTTTCAAGGACAAGAAAACGTGGGTCTATGTCCGGTTCTTTCCGGAATACATCAAGACCCGCGCCGGCAATCCGTTCTGATTCAAGTGCTGTGATCAGAGCTTCTTCATCGACGACGGAGCCACGAGAAATATTTATAAGGTAGCCATTCGGGCCCAATGCCTGAAGAACCTCGGCGTTGACCAGATTTTCGGTGGTCGGCGCCGCCGGGCAGGACAGGACCAGCACGTCGACCGCAGCAGCCATTTCGGTGATTTCAGCGTAGTAGGGATAATTTACGTCACTCTTTTCACGCGGGCCGCAATAGCACACGTCCATGCCAAGCGCGGATGCGCGGCGTGCGATCGTCATGCCGATCTTTCCAAGGCCGGCGATTCCCAGCCTGGCATCGAACACGCGTCTGGACGGTGTCATGCGTTTGGATTTCCAGTTGCCTGCGCGAACGAAGCGATCGGCTTCCACCACCCGGCGCAGGGTCGCATATAACAATGCAATGGCGGTGTCGGCGGTATCATTCGTCACGGCATCGGGCGTGTGCTGCACCTTGATGCCGCGCCGTTCGGCTTCCGCGAGGTCGATTTTGTCCGTACCTGCGCCATTGCACGCCAGAAGCCTGAGATCCGGCAGGGCCGCCATCATGGCTGCATCCATCCCCGCCACGCTCATGGTCACGGCCACCTGGTAACCTGGTAAGGATTGACCCGGCTCCGGCCGCCGGTCCACAAGATCATGGTTTTTTGAAAGTTGCAGCCTCAATTCGGGCGGAATTGAAGCGACGACAAGCAATTCGTGCCGCTCTTGCATTTCATGCCTCCGGTCTGTTTTTGGAATTTTTCTGCCGCCGGACGATTGAAAAAAGACTGTAGGCCAGCAGCATTGCCACAATCGCCAGGAACACGGCGCTGATCGGGCGTTCCCAGAAGATGTCGAATTGGCCACGGGACATCAGCAATGCCCGCTTGAAGTGTTCCTCCATCAGCGGCCCCAGAATGAAGCCCAGCAATAGGGGAGCAGCCGGGTATCCAAACTTGTTCATGAAGAAGCCGACGAAACCGAATGCCAATACCATGTAGATGTCGAAAACCTGATAGTGAACTGAATAAACACCGATGGCGATAAAGAACAGCATTGCCGGATAGAGGATGTGATAGGGGATAGACAGCATGCGTACCCAGATCCCGATCAGGGGCAGGTTCAGCACCAGGAGCATGAGGTTGCCAATCCAGAAACTCACGACCAATCCCCAGAAAATGACCGGCTGTTCTATGATGAACCGGGGGCCGGGGACGATGCCATGAATCAGCATCGCACCCAGCATGAAGGCCATCAGCGCATCGCCGGGAATGCCGAGACTCAGAGTCGGGATAAAGGCAGTCTGCACAGAGGCATTGTTGGCCGCTTCCGGGGCAGCGACGCCTTCAATGGCGCCTTTGCCGAAGCGTGAGGGATCTTTGGCCACCTTTTTCTCGATCGCGTAGGCCATGAAGGTCGCGACAACGGCGCCGGAACCCGGCAAGGCCCCGATACCGGCGCCGGTAAAGGTTCCACGCAAAATGGGTTTGATGATTTTACCCAGTTCCGCCCGCGAGGGTATCATGGATTTCAATCTTATCTTTCCAACATCGATTTTTTCCGGCCGATCGCCACCAATGCTCGACAGGATTTCAGCAACGCCGAACAGCCCCATGGCAATGGACACCAGGCTGATGCCGTCGGTCAGTTCAATTCGATCGAAAGTAAAGCGCATTGTGCCCGTATTGAGATCGGAACCAACGAGGCCGATTGCCAGTCCGGCGGCCATCATGGCGAAGCTCTTGAGCCGCGAACCCGGTGCGATCGTCGATGCAGCGATCAGGCCCAGCAACATGATCATGAAGTATTCGGCCGAGGAAAACCGCAGGGCGAATTGCGCGAGCATGGGGGTGAACAACATCATGAGGACGATGGCAATCGATCCACCGATGAAGGAGGAAATCATGGCGGTGAACAGCGCAATGCCGGCGCGACCCTGTTTTGTCATGGGATTACCATCAAGCGCGGTCACTGCAGCAGTGACCGTACCCGGCACGTTGAGAAGGATGGAGGCAATCGAGCCGCCATATTGCGCACCGTAGAAGATACCCGCCAGCATGATGAGTGCCACTGTCGGATCGAGATAGTAGGTAAACGGCAGGCACAGGGAGACTGCGGCCAGTGCTCCCACGCCAGGCAGGACCCCTACAAACGTGCCGATCGTGACACCGACAAAACAGAACAACAGAGCATCGGGAGAGATCGCTCGGTGAAAACCGAGGGCGATATCGGTAAGAATATCCATAGTCACCACCAAAATGCGGAAATGGGGAGCCGGAAGGCAATTCCAAAAAACAAGAAACCCAGTACCGCGATGCCGGCCGCAGTGATCAATCGGGTTTTCCAACTGACGGAACGGTCACCGATCATGCTTACAAATATGAGCATAAAGGTCGCCGGGATCGCTCCGAGGAGATTGATGAACGTGGCAAATGCACCAAGCCCGACAGCAATGGCGATCAATGGCCGCCACGGCAGGTTGGGGTTCGATGCCGTACTTGAGCGTGTTTCAAAAGCGATGCCCAATGCCAGTATGATCAGGGCTGCACCGACCGTTACAGGGAAAAAGCCGGGCCCCATCCGACGCAGGGAGCCAAAGCCGTATTCCAACCCCTGCCACACCATATAGGCCCCCGAAAGCGCCAGTATTACGGCAATCGCACTTTCCCATATATTGTATCTTTGGGTCTTGCCGACGCGGTTGGTCATGGAATTTCTACTCCGGACAGTCGTTTTTTCAGCGCATCCGCCAGGTTGCCCGCCTCCCAGATTTCAATCATTTGAGCGGCAAATGGACGGTAGTGAAGGCTTCCGGCTGCACCCGCTTTTTCAACGGTTCCAGTCGCAAGGTCGGTACGGAGGACATCGCCCGCCTCCGCGAAATTGGTAATGCCGGGGCAGGGGATAATGGGCAGACCGACATTGAGCGCCTTGCGCACGAAGGCAGAATCGCAGCTTTCGACCAAAACGGCGGCGATGCCTGACTCCTTCATCGCCACGCAGGCATGCGGGTGGCTGTGATGGCCAAAATTGCTGCCTGCCACAATGATGTCGCCTTGGCGCACTCTGCGCGGAAAATCGGGCTCCAGCGTAGCAAAACACATGGCCTTGAGCGCGGGAATATCGAAAGTCCCGAGATCAGGTACCTGTGAGTATTGGATGATACCGTCATCGGCGCTGATATTGTTGCCGAACTTCCAGACCCGCCCCTCAATCAATGTCATCTTCTTTTCGCCAGACAATTCGAGTTCGCAACCCTGTTGCACTTTAGATGGGGACGCCGCAAGCACGGCATCCCCGCTTTTTTGTCGCGGTTCTACTGTTTTACGAGGCCGGCGCTCTCGATCAAGCCGAGCATGCGATCGGAATCCCTTGCAAGAAGTGCAGCGAAACCCTGATTATCCATGTAGTTGACTTCAACGCCGCGTTCAGCAAGCCGCTCGGCGATTTCAGGCTTGGCCAGAGCCTTGCCGAATGCGTCAGTCAGAATGGCAACCACGTCGTCAGGCGTGCCGGCAGGCGCTGAAATGCCGTACCAGGTGCTCATTTCGAAGCCGTTGAAACCAAGCTCTTCCATTGTCGGTACATCCGGCAGCTTGGCGGAGCGCTTTGGTGAAGCCACACCCAGGGCAATCAGGTCGCCGGATTCGAAATGCGGCATCAGGGGTGGGGCGTTCAGGAAACCCATGTCAACGTTGCCACCGAGCAGGTCAGCGACGGCTGGAGCCGCGCCCTTATAGGGGATATGCACCATTTTCGTTTCGGTTTCGATCTGGAAGAATGCGGCGGACAGATGCGGCAGGCTGCCATTGCCGACCGATGCAAAGCTGACGGCGTCGTCGCTTTCCTTGGCCTTGGCCACCAATTGCTCGATGCTGGTTATCCCTGATTTCTTGTTGACGGCAAGAACGTTTGGCACGAGGGCAACGGTCGCCACGGGGGTGAAATCCGCGATTCCGTCATAGTTCACGCTTTGCAGCGCTGGCACGATGATATGGGTTGGCGAGCCAGCGATCAGCAGCGTGTAACCATCGGCTGGCGCCTTTGCGACTGCCGTTGCGGCAATCGCGGTCGCCGCACCCGTCCGGTTTTCCACCACCACCGGCTGACCCAGGATGTTGCTGACGCCTTCGGCGAGGGTGCGGCTGATCAGGTCAGCCGGGCCACCAGCGGAATAGGGGTTTATAATGGTGATCGGTTTGCTTGGGAAATCCTGCGCCATGGCAGGTGCTGCGCCCAGCATCAGAGCTGTGGCGAGACTTAGAGCGGCGGTCAGTTTCATGTTTTCCTCCCGGGGAAGTGTCATGTTGAAAATCGGTGTCGTTTCACGCGTCAATATAAGCGAAGAGAATGACCTGTGAAACCATTTATGTTTATAGACTAGGTTAATGGGTTTTGTAAAGTGTTGCTAGGCGATTGGCATGGATGATTTTGCCGATTGTCAAGGGTTTCGGGGCATTCTCAACCCTACATGGGACAACGCATAATTCCGATGCCAATAGGCTGGCCGAGCCGTGAGCAGAAGATTTCGCGTAATTTACGGCCTCAATCCCTCGCGTACGATATAATGAACTATAATTATAATTTAAAAAGGTATCGATGTCGGTTGTCAACACCGGGACCGGTGCGCATTTCTGTGAGCGTTGCTTGGGTGTCTTTGTGCGAGGCAAGCATTCGCCTCGCAAGAGCACCTTTCAGTATCCGGCGCGTCAGGGTCAGGAGTAGGGCCAGTCTGACGGATCGCAAATTCGTGGCTGAAGATTTCAGGATGTTGCCAGGGAACGCATTGAAGGGTCAGGGTCTTCTGCAATTCAGGTCAAAGGTCAGGTCAACGGCAAGGCGGGGTTCATCCGACGGCGTTTCACAATAAGAGCCAAAAGTCTAGTTTTTATGATTGATACTATGCCCGACCGCGCCTATCTTTGGCGGGGACGTAATGAGAGGATGTACCATGCCAGATGCGAAAAGTGGAAACGCGACCGTAAAGGCCATGCAAAAGAGCAATGTGTCGCGTTACATACAACTCGCCAGCCTGTTCCGTCAGCGGATCGACACCGGCGAGTGGGACGTGGGCACCAAGATACCGACGGTCAAGGAATTGGCGGAACAGTGCGGTGTCGCCACAATGACAATACGCCAGGCGCTCGACATAATCGAAAAGGAGGGACTGATCGAGCGCTATCGCGCCAAGGGCACTTTCGTGGTCGAACGCCCCAAGCGCGACCTGTGGTGCGAAGTCAAGACGGACTGGTCCGGGCTTCTCATTGCGGTCGATAACGCAACCATCGAAATTCTCGGCGACGAGCGCGGTGTGAACTTGCCCCGCTACGAGGGCAGCCTTGGCGCGGCTGCCACTTCCTATCGGCACTTGCGACGCAAGCATAACCGTGACGGCGCGGCATTCCTGCTGGCGGACGTTTTCGTGGATGAAAGCATCTGTGAAGCGATTCCCGAGGACAACTACACCAAGGTCACGGCCATGCGTCTGGTCTCCGACATTCCGGGCCAGACGGTTGAAAAAGCCAACCAGATTGTCACCATCGGCGCCGCGGATCTCGAAACCGCGACGGAACTCAACATCTCCATCGGCGATCCCGTGGCCAAGGTACAGCGGATGGTCGTCAACCAGCATGGAATCATCATCCTGCTGGCCATCGGCATCTACCGGGGCGACATGATGAAGATCGAGGTGACTTTGCGATAGACGCCGGGTTGATGTTTGCCGCGCCGTTTCAGGAGCGGCAAACCCCTCTTCAGCTCTTGAAAACCGGCGACCGCTTCTCGCGAAACGCGGCCATCGCTTCGGCTGTGTCCTCCGAGGTCGAAAGCGCCCTGGTCTGGCCCTGTTCAAAGCGGTAACCATCATAGATCGATACGCCTTCGGTCATCTGGAACGATTTCTTGGCAGCGCGCACGGCGGAAGGGCTGGCCCTGGTGATGTCGCTGGCGATCGCTCTGGCCGTGTCCAGCAGATCTTCCGGTGCCACGCAGGCCGAGGCCACGTTCATGCGAAGCAGTTCCGGCCCGTAGACCCGGCGGGCAGTATAGATCATCATCCGCGCATCGCTTTCGCCGAAGTGACGGCGCACATGGGCCACGCCACCTGCGAGACCGACCTTGACTTCGGTCATTTGCAGGAAGCCCTTCTCCGATACCACGATGATGTCGCAGCAAAGCGCCGTGACGCAGCCGGCGCCGATGGCCGCTCCGTTCAGGGCCGCGATAATCGGCTTGGGACACTCGAGCAGGCAGTCGAAGCTTGCCCGCACCCGGCGGTTGTGGGTGGTGTAATGACCCGGCTCCTGCGTCGGGCGCTCCGACAGGTCGGCCCCGGCGGAAAAGGCCTTGCCCTCGCCGGTGAGAATGATTGCGCGCACATCCGTACGATCGCCAAGCACGTCGATGACATGCACCAGCTCGTCGCGAAACTGGTTGTTCTGCGCGTTGACGGGTGGGCGGTTGATGGTGATCGTGGCGATGTATTCGGCAACTTCGACCGAAAGGGTTTCGGTGTGGCTCATCGGGGGGCTCCTTTCAGCTTTCCTAGGGTATCAGCTCTCGTCGAGCACGGGGCGGATCATTTCGAAGGCGCGCGTGGAAACGGTGTAATCCCGGTAACCCATCCGCCCGAGAGGTTGCAGCAGTTCCGAGTCCACCCTGCCGTTGCGCAGCACCCTTTCGTCGATATGAATGCCCACGACCTCACCGATAGCGATGCGGTTGGTACATGGGGCGCCGCTGGCGGGTGTGAGCAGGATGATCTGTGACAGCATGCACTCGATCGATACCGGCGCTTCGGCGACCCGCGGACAGGGAATGTTCTCGCAAGGGACTGCTGTAAGGCCGGCGGCGGCAAATTCGTCGATCTCGGGGGGATAGGGCGCGGAACTCCGGTTCATCGCCTCGCGCAACTCGAATGTAGCGATATTCACGCAGAAAAAGCCAGTGGCCTCTGCGTTGATGATGCTGTCTTTGTCACCGTCTGACGAGAACATGACGAAGGGAGGACGCGACGATATCGTATTGAACGCGCTGTAGGGAGCGAGGTTGCGTATCCCTGCCTGATCGACGGTGGAAATCCAGCCGATCGGGCGCGGCACGATAAGCGCCATCCATGGATTGTGAGGCAGGCCGTGGTCGTCGTGGCGGGGGTCGTAGAACATCTGGTCTTCCTGATATGATTCATGATTTTGTTTATGCAAATAGCGGCATTATTGGTCCATATTCCATGAACCGGCAAAGCAAACCTTTGAAAGGCGGTGACAGGCGATGCCGGCGCTTCTGTCAAATGATTCGGCATGCCGTGAATAATAGTACGCCCGGTTCGGCGGCGACGTTTCAAGTTGTGCAATCAGCGCAGTTCCTTGCCATTGGCCCGTCTGGTTTGTACCGGGACTGTTGCTCATGATTTCGCATCGCCCAGTCCGAGTTCCGAAAGCACTTCCAGCGTATGTTCACCCAGCAATGGGGGCGCCTTCTCGAACGATAGAGGCGCGTTGCGGAAATTGAGCGGGCTGATCACCTGCTTGACCGTTCCTGCAAGCGGGTGCGGGATGTCGCGCAGCATCTGGCGATGCCTGACTTGCGGCTCCTCGAAGACCCGGTCGATCGTGTTGATGGGACCGGATGGAACGCCCGCAGCAGCGAGATCCGTGCACCATTTTGCAATGGTGCCGGAGGCCAGCGCTTCGATCAGCCGCGTCTCCAGCTGTTCCAGGTTTTCCACCCGCGCCGCGTTCGTGGCGTATTTGGGATCGTCCGCCAGCGCGGGCAGGCCGATCACGTCGCAGAAACTGCGGAACTGTCCGTCATTGCCCACCGCCAGCACGATGTGACCATCGGCAACGGGGTAGACGTTCTGCGGCTGGATATTGGGATGGCGATTGCCGCGCCGCACGGGATTTTGTCCCGAGATCAGGTAATTCATTGCCTGATTGGACAGCGTCGCCACGGAGACATCGAGCATGGCAAGGTCAATATGATCGCCTTTGCCGGTCTGCTCGCGGTTCGCCAGAGCGGCGAGCGCTCCGACGGCGGTATACATGCCGGTCATGAGGTCGATAATGGGAACGCCAACCTTTTGCGGCCCGCCGCCCGAATTGCCATCCGGACCTCCGGTCACGCTCATCAGTCCGCCCATCCCCTGGATCATGAAGTCGTAGGCCGCGTCTCCGGCCTGTGGCCCGGTCAAGCCGAAACCGGTGACCGAGCAATAGATGAGCTTGGGATTGACCTTCTTGAGGTCGTCATATCCGAGCCCCATCCGTCCAAGAGTACCGGTCTTGAAGTTTTCCAGCAGGATATCGCTTTGCGCCGCCAGCGCGCGCACGGCTGCCCGACCCTCTTCGCTTTTCAGATCCAGTTCCACCGATCGCTTGCCGCGGTTGACCGACAGGTAATAACCAGCCTCGCCTGTGTGGTTGCCATCCTTGTCCTTCAGAAAGGGCGGTCCCCAGCGGCGGGTGTCGTCTCCTGCACCCAGCCGTTCGATCTTGATCACGTCGGCGCCGAGATCGGCGAGGATCTGGCCACACCAGGGACCGGCCATGATCCGGCTGAGATCCAGAACACGAATATGAGAAAGCGGACCGGACATCAACGGGTCTCCTTGAAAGTGTCACGTGTTTGAGAATCGCCAATCTGCGAAAGCGTGGCGTTGAAGGCTTTGCTTCTTTTGAAATTCGCCAGGGGGCCGGCACCGGCAAAGTCCTCGGCCGGGCTGGCTGACATCAATTTGGCAGGTGTGCCAAAGGCTCGAAATTCGGTATTGCGGCCGGACAGCCGGAAACAGATCCTGGCATGCCGTTCCTGCGGATGAGGCGCCCGGCCTCAATCTGGGGCAACGTTGCCTTGGTCTTCATCAGATTTAAGTGGGTGGAGTTTTGCAAGTTCGTTACTCCCTTTTGCTCTTCTTGAATCCATGCGGTGAGGCGGTTGGCTCGATATTTTTAGCGACGGTACCATCAAAACCTAAAAAGTCAATCTTATAACTTATATTGATTGTGAGATGGGTCGAACAGCTGCCGCGGCAAAGCGGCGCAAACACACAATCGGCCGGATCTTTGCGCCATTATACTGTCCGTTGCTGGCCAAATTTGTCACCCTCGTTGAAACTCATCATGGGGTTAGGGTCTACTGTTCATGAAATATCGCGCGTCACGGGTTGAATGAAGGTGAGGAAATCGACAGGTTGCGGGTATATCGATTTTCACTGCAGCCTTGGCATTTTCGAAGCCGGCGTCATCAATCCCCATAAAATGTCTTGTGAAATCTCCTCATAGATATAATAATATGCTTCATAGCTTTTATTGTGAGTGGAAAATGACATGACCTCTGAAATCGAATGGGTTGATCATGACGGATTGCGCTTCAGATGTTCTGTCCAGCGTGCCGGGGAAAACCGGCCCTGGATCGTCTTCGCAAATTCAATTCTGACCAATCTGAGTCTCTGGGATGAACAGGCTGTGGCGCTCGCCGGCCGCTACAATGTCCTGCGATATGATCAAAGAGGCCACGGCCAGACAAGCGTTCCAAGCGGCCCTTGTACTTTCGAAAGGCTCGGCGCCGATCTGCGTGCCCTTCTGGATCATTTCTCCATAGAATCCGCGACCTTGATCGGTCTCTCGATGGGTGTGCCCACCGTGTTGGACACCTGGCAGGCGGCCTCCGGGCGCGTTAACAGGCTGGTTCTGTGCGATGGCCAGTCCGCGACGGCGCCGGGAGGCCGCGATACCTGGCAATCCCGCATAGACATGGCGCATGCCAGGGGCATGAAATCAATTGCTGCGGATATGGCGGAGCGCTGGTTCAGTCAGGGTTTCCGTGACGCCGGCCATCACAGGAAGGCGCTTGAGGCTGCCGAACGGGTGCCGCTTGAGGGCTATGTGGCATGTGTGCGGGCCTTGCAGGCTTATGACTACAGTTCGCAACTGTCTCGGATTGATGTGCCCACCCTTGTCATCGTCGGAGAAAACGACGGCAACATGCCGGTTTCCATGCGCGTCCTGTGCGATAATATTGCTGGTGCGCGATATGCGTTAATTCGCGATGCAGGGCATGTGCCCTGCTATGAGCAGCCGGACGCTTTCAACAAGGTTTTGCTGGACTTCCTGGAAAATACCGATCCCTCATGAGTGCAATCAGCCGGGTTCGAGGACCTTGTGTTTTTCAAAAAGTCAAATATCCATAAGATTGACTTTATTGCGATTGGCAATTAGTTTCCTGGCGAGGCTTCATTGCCGTGAATTCATATCCGTCCGGAGGAGCATCGCCCCATGAAACTGCATTGGTCGCCACGATCTCCCTTTGTCAGAAAGGTGATGATTGTCCTGCAAGAAAAGGGAATGCTCGATCAGGTGGCGTGCGTGCGCTCTACAGTCGCGTTTGCTGCAATGCCCAATCGAGAACTCCAGCGCGACAACCCTCTGGGCAAGCTGCCGACCCTCGTGCTCGATGATCATCGAACCCTCTTCGACTCCCGGGTAATATGTGAGTATCTCGACACACTGGGCAGTGGCCCGCGTCTTCTGCCCGATTCAGGGGAGGCTCGGTTTTCACAATTGCGCTGGCAGGCCCTCGGCGACGGTCTGACCGACGTTTTGCTTCTTTGGCGGACTGAACTGACGCGTCCGACGGGTGTCCTGGAGATTCTGCCGCTGTCTTTCGAAAGCAAGGTGCGCGCAACAATGGCGCTTCTGGAGCGTGAGGCAGGGCAACTCGATTCTGCCGGGTTCGGCTTGGGGCACATTGGGATCGTTTGCGCTCTCGGGCAACTGGATTTCCGCTTTCTTGAAAATCAATGGCGGGAGGCGTTCCCACAGCTGGCCAAGTGGCATGAGAGGGTTTCCGCGCGCGAGAGCATCCGTGCAACGGTGCCGCAGGATGATCCGTCCCCGGGAGTGGTTGGCGAAAATTTCGACCCAAAAAAGCCCATTATCGACTTTCTGACAGCGCAACCGTGAGCGGCCTGCATTCTCATATTGAACAGGCATTTCGCCTCATCAAACATCCATCTTGGGATGAGCTTCCTCAGTCTGTCAGACCTATGTATTCAACAAACGCACCATTGAGTCCTGACCGGCATGTTCCCTTGTGGGGCGAGCAAGGAGAAGTGTTGCTTGCGAAAACCGGCCGGGTCGAAGGAGAGTATCAATGACAAGCAGAGATTTGAAATCCGTCAACGGGTCAGATCGCGGCGTACGCATCAGCTTGCCGGGACCCGAAGAACTTTCGAAGGAGCAAAGGCGCGTATACGATGATATGCTCGCAGGTCCTCGCGGCATGGTGGTCGGGCCCATTCGCGCAGCGATTCACAGCCCGGTATTGGCGGATCGATGGCAAAAGCTGGGTGAGTTCGTGCGTTATCACACGATCTTGCCGGAGAAGCTGACCGAATTGAGCATCATTGCAAGCGCGCGCCGGTGGAACAGTGAAGTTGAATGGTGCATTCATCGGGGAATTGCTGAAAAAGCCGGTGTGTCACCTCAAATCATTGATGCCTTGAAAGAAGGCGTCGTGCCGGATTTTCCCGATGAGAGCATGCGGGAGGTTTACGCCTTTACACAGGAACTGCAAATGACAGGAAAAGTATCGGACGCAACCTATCTGGCCGTAAAAGAACGTTGGGGTGAACAGGGTGTCGTGGAACTGACCGGCGTGGTCGGTTACTACACGATGGTGGCCATGATGCTCAATGCCCACCATGTGCCTCTACCCGACGGAACTGAACCTCAGTTTGGATATGCCGACGACGGTCAACCCGACAATCTCAGCGCGTTGCCAGCCTTATGACCATTAAAGACGCAGACATACAGAAACTCAGTGAGGACCTTTATTCCTGGGCGCTGCGAAAGGTGCCTGAAGACACGAAGGTGGCCCTGGCTGCGGCCCGCGACCGGGAAACCACGGACACCGCCCGCCGAACACTCAACATGATGCTCACCAGCGCCAATCGGGCCGAGAACGATAACCAGTTCGTCTGTTCCGATTCCGGGGTGCCTGTCTATTTCGTCAAGATCGGCACGAAGGCCGATTGGAATGCCAACATCAAATCGGCAATCAGGGCCGGTTTTGATCATCTTGTGGAAACAATCCAGCCACCGCTCCTCAAACATGTCACCAATCCGCTGACCAATGAGCGCAGCTATTCCGGCAGGCACATGCCGATCATCACTTATGATCTCGTCGAAGACGCGGACTACATTGAAATCATCTGCTCGCCAAAGGCACTCGGCTCCGGACGCTGGGCGGCCATGGAACTTTTCACATTTCCCACCCTCGAGACAATCGAGACTTATATTCTTGATGTGGCGATCAAGGCAGGCGCCCAACATTGTCCTCCTGTCGTGATGGGCGTGGGCATCGGCGGCACATTCGACTATTGCACCAAATTGGCCAAGGAACAGACGCTGCGCGAGATCGGATCCATCAATCCTGATCCGCAGGTTGCCGCAATGGAAGAGCGATTGTGTGAAGCGGTCAATGCGTTGGGTTATGGCCCGATGGGCACCGGCGGCGCTACGACGGTTCTGGGCGTGCACGTGGACTATGCTGCCGGTCATGGCTTTACGCCGGTTGCCGTTGCCTTCAACTGCTGGATCAACCGGCGAACCCGCGCACGAATATACAGTGACGGGCATGTGGAGCGGCTGGAATAATCATGAGTGCCATACGTAAAATTGAACTTCCCATGAGCCGTCAGACGGCGGAAAGTCTTGAGCTCGGTGACATGGTAACGCTCACGGGCCCGGTAAAGATGACTGCCGGCATGCCCACCCATCAGCGCATTCTCGACTTCATCGATGCCGGCAAGAAAATGCCAATGGACTTGTCGCAATCGGCTTTTTTTCATCTGGGCAGTTATAGCCGGGACACCGGGAACGGTATTGAAATCCTGTACATGAATCCCACGACAAGCACGCGTTTCAACCATATGATGCCGAGGATTATCCGTCATTTCGGCCTGCGTTGCGTTGGGGGGAAAGGTGGGCTTGATTCAGCCTGTGCGGCGGCCCTCAAGGATGTTGGCGGTGTTTATCTGTCATTTCTGGGTGGTGGTGCGCCGTTGCATTCCGAGTCGATCAGAAGAATAGAACAGGTTGCCTGGACCGACCTGGTCTCGCACTATCGTCTGGTCGCAATGGACGTGGCCGAACTGGGACCGCTAACGGTCGCCATCGATGCTCATGGGCAAAGTCTTTATGATAATCTGGATGCAAGCGTGCGGCAGCGTCGCGAGCAGATCATCGAACAATTGAACCTGGCGCGGGCGCGCCGGGACTGACACAGGCTCAGGCGAGCATCGGGCGCGGATCCGAGATGAAGCCGGTGATGGCAGACGCGGCAACGACATGTGGGCTTGAGAGGAACGACAGGGAGTCCCTGCTGCCATTGCGGCCGTGATAGTTCATCTGGTGCGTTGATATCTGCACCTCTCCGGCGTCCATATAGCCCTCATATCCCCAGCAGGTGGTGCAACCCGGCGCCAGCACCGTTGCGCCGGCCTGCATGAAGATTTCCAGCAGTCCCTCACGCGCCGCATTCGCATAGACCTCACGGCTGCCCGGTGTGATGTAGAAGGTAACGTGGGGTGCGATCTTTCGGCCTTTGAGAATCTCCGCGGCAATGCGCAGGTCTTCCAGCCTTCCATTGGCGCAGGTCCCCATCGCTGCCTGGTCGATACGCTGATCGGAAAAATCTTCGACGACAGAGACATTGTGCAATTCGGGTGGGGCTGTGACCATCGGACTGAGCACCGAGAGATCGTAGCTGGTTTCAAATGCATATTCGGCATCCGCGTCGGCTTCGAACACCTCGTACTGCCCATCCGGTGCACGTTCCTGCACATAGGCCATGGCTTTTTCATCGACTGGCATCAGTGCGGTATCGGCACCGGCGTGATAGGTGCAGGCAAGCAGCGTCTGGCGTGCGTCCAGTCCGAGATCGGCGATAGCCGGACCGCAATACTCAATGCAGGACTGCGATAGCGTATCCGTCTGTGAAAAATCGCGGATCAGCGTTTGCGCCAGATCGCGCGTGGTGACGCCCCGTGGAAGTTTGCCGTGGAGTTTGATCCGCACCGGACGCGGCACCATCATCCAGTTGCTGTCGCTGACTTGTGTCACGACCACCTCTGACGATATGGCAATGTTCAAAGCGCCCAAAACCCCGACGCTGGCAATATTGGGTTCATCGGAAAAGATCAGGCCGCCAGGACGCGCGAATGCGTTTTCTGTCATGACCAGGTGCCTGAGGCCGGATCCGGCGCCGTAAAAGTGCGCGCCATTGGCAAGGGCGAATTCCTTCATTTCCTTGTGGGCCTTGTAGTAATTGGTACCCATGCCGGCCGATGTGGTGTGGTCGATGACGAAAGCCACTTTTTCGGGATTGGCTATCTTGTTCACGCCTGCGCGCTCCATGATGGCCTTGCGGGCAGGCCACGATATTTCCTGGCACACTGTAAAATCCGGCGTGGCAATCACGTACTCGCCCGGTTCCACGTATTCCCGCCCTGTGGCCCTGGCAATTATCTTTTGTGAAACCGATTGTCCCATCTGTTTTCCGATCACTGGTATTTCGCAGAACATGCACCCGGATAGGAGGCATTCTCCCAACTGGGAATGTAATAATGTCAGTAAGCTAGGTCAATGGATTAATCAAGAACCGGTAGGCGAGATTCCGGTGCCGGGTTCATGAACCGCGGTTACGATTGCCATCTGCTTTAATCGTCCATCAGGAAGTCATCGACACTCAGGCCCTTGCTTTCTGCTTCAAGGTAATCCTCGGTGGTGCGGGGGCGCGGGCGTGTTCCGGCGGAAAAGGGATCGTTGATGCTGTTTGCCTGAAACTCGATCCGGCATTTGTCGCACATTTCCATGATGCGCGAGCGTTCTGCATCGGCAAACATCGTGTGCTTTCCGGCCAATTGACCCTTGATCCGGTCGATGGTCGATTGGGTCGCAAAGGGCGTGCCGCACTCCACGCAGTTGAAGGGTTCCTCCTCATAGAGCGTAATGGGCTGCATGGCCTTGGGTGTGAAATCGATTTGCGAGACGAGTTTCAAGGCATTTTCCGGACAGGTATTGACGCACAGACCGCATTGTACGCAGGCACTTTCAACAAAGCGCAGCTTGGGTTCGCCCGGCGTGTCAACCACGGCAGCTGATGGGCAGGCCGACGTGCAGGCCATACACAGGGTGCAGGCCGTCTGGTCGATCTCCACCCGGCCATAGGGCGAATAGGCCGGCAGTGAAATCACATCAGGCTGTGTGGGGGATTGTTGGTGCAGCTTGGAAAAGGCCATGCGCGCCACATCGCGCTTCGAGCCGATCGGGTTGAAGGTCTCTCCCGCGATCATGCTGTGCAGGGGAAGCGACCATAAAGCCTCTTCAATCCTGTCGGGATCGGCATCGTTCAACAGGCTGACCCGCACTTCCTCGCCAAAACCCAGACCTGACAGGATGACGTTGGCCAGATGGCATTCGGCCCGCAGTCCGTCCATCTCATCGTCTTTTGAAGGATCGCACAGAAAGACGATATGCTGCGCGCCACCGGCCAACATGGACGCCATTTCGACATGGCCCAAAGTGGTCGGCGCATGCATGGCCATCGGCAGACAATTGGCCGGCAGCCCTTTGCCATAGCGCGCCATGGCGGCAATCAGGTCGCTGCCAAACGGTTCGTCATGCATGAGCAGGACCGGTTGCTTTCCACCAGCTTTATGATAGGCGCCGAGCAGCGTCTGGGCATGGCCGATCATATCTGCCCGGTCAGGATACTGATAGGAGATCGAACCCGTCGGGCAGACGGCATGGCAGGCCCCGCATCCACCGCATATGCCGCTGTCGATCGATATGATGTCTCCGGCGTCGCTGATGGCACCGGCCGGGCAGACATCAAGGCACTTGTTGCAGCCTGGTTGTTGCGAGCGCGAATGGGCGCAGGTCGCCGCATTGTAATCGACGTAAAGGGGTTTTTCGAACTCGCCAACCATGTCGGAGAGTTCGATTGCGGCGCGCAAAACTGCTGCCGGATCGCCGGGATCGACGTATCTGTAGCCGTCGCGGTGGGTATGGCCTGTAAACAGAGGCGCACCCCCTGAGATATCGAGTATCAGGCTGCAATCGGACTTCGCGCCATCGCGCGCCATCAGGAAATTCAGCCCATTGCGTGATGAGGGCATGATGGGTGCATATTGATTGACCGTCAGCGAAAATGCGCCAAAGGATCCTTCGGCCTGGGCGATGTCGCCTCGATAGATTGGAACATCCGCGATCGCGGGCGGCAGCAGATCCACGTCATCAGAAAGAAGCAGGGTGACCGAAAGTCTTGATGACAGGATTTTCGCAACGTCCAGCGCCTGTTGCCCAGACCCATAGACCAGGCACATGCCGTCGGACTGGATTGATTTCAGCCGCGCCGGCCTGGAATTGTACTGCGCTGTTGCAAGCAGCGCGGCGATTTTCGGGCTCACGTCCGCAGCGTTTGCAGACCAGCCTGCATTTTCTCTTATGTTGACGAAAGACACCTGTTCCGACCGCCCGTTTTCATCGGCGATCTCCTGAAACAGCGGCGCTTCCTGTGTGCAGGCAACCAGCAGCGGGGCATCGTCTGCAAGGGCTCTTTCAAACGCGCCAATGCCGGAACGGCAAAGGTGGGTATGAATGACATCGACATCCTGTCCCAGTGCCTTCGTCAGTTTTGACGCATTGAGCGGCATGGATTTTTCGCAATCGCATATCAGGCACTTGTGTCCCGTTGGTATCATGCTTGTCTCCTCCCCGGATGCGCAAGTCCCCAAGCATAGCCCATGCAAACCCGGTTGTCCTATACATCCCTAGGTTTGTTCCAAAGGCTTATTCGCCCTTGGCACGCGCTGTGCTATCGTTCACACTCTGTGGTCTTGGGTGCATTGAAGGAGTGGCGCATTATTGTAAGTTCCATCGTTGACCGAGAAGTCAGTATCCCGCTTGGCATTGTTGTCGAGAAACGCAAATCGTCCCATCCCTGGGCCGATTGGGTCTGGAAGCCGACGGCGGTTTTCCTGAACGGATCGCAGGATGCGTCCTGGGATATTTTGATGTCTGGCGATGATTTTACACAATATCATGCCGCGACTCTGCCCCTGACATTGCATCGCAAGGAAACGGAAGCATTGCGGCTGAACCTGATGCTCGATCAGCCGGAACTCTATGTGGTTCTGCAGGAAAATGAAGATGCAGCTTCCGAATTTCCCTATGTTCCGCGCATCGTCACAGCCTCTTCCTATGAAGCGCAGGATTACCACGATGCCGGAGATGACATTATCGAAAAAATCGCGATGCCCGAGGCTGTTGCAGCTTTTGTCCAGGCCTTCGTGGAAGAGCACCATGTCGATGTGGAATTCATCAAGAGACGTCGGGATCGACTGAATACCGAGGAGCAGCAATTCGGCAAGACGCCGATCTTCAAGACACACACAAAGCATTGACGGATAAAAAAATGCCACCTGAAGACAAAACACAAGGGCGTTTATCCCGCTGGTCCAGGCAGAAGCTCGCCAGTGCAAAAGCCGATGCGGTTCCAGCCGTCGAGGTCGAGGAGGTCGTACCGCAACCAAGCCCGCAGGAAGTGGAACGTCAGGCGGCCGAGGCTGCGGCTCTGGAGGCACAACTTGCGGCCAACCGGCAAGCGGCAGAAGCCGTTGATCTGACGACATTGGACGAGAATTCGGATTTTTCGGTCTTTCTCAAGGAAGGTGTGCCGAAGCTTTTGAAAAAACAGGCCATGGCGGCGCTCTGGCGCTCCAATCCCGTCTACGCCAATGTCGATGGACTTGTCGATTACGGTGAGGATTTCGGCAGTCCCGATCTCATCATGAAGACGTTCAAATCAGCCTGGCAGGCCGGTCGTGGTTACCTGAAAGCCGTCGAGGAATTCACCGAAGGCGAGGCTGAAGACAAAGCAGCGGCAAGCGTCGATGCGGATGATCCTGAAGCTGGAGAAGAGGCTTTGGCGGTGCCAGATGAAACGGCGCTCCTGACGGATGGCGAAGCGCTGCTGCCAGTCGGCGATGATGCCCTGCCAGCGAGTGAAATGTCAGAAAATTTGGCCCGGCCTGCGGAAATGGATATGGAAGATGCCGAACCTGTACCGGCGCGCAAGGTATCACTGCGACGGCGTCTGATGATGGAAGAAAACGGGTAAGCTCGTTTGACCTTAAACCTGTGGGTCGGCCAGATGGTTGCGCAGCATTTCCTGATAGGCTTTGGTCATTTCGTCCACAAAGGGCTCATGCTCTGAAACCGCGACAACATTCTTTGCCACATGGGCATTGTAGCGGGCTGCGGCATAGAGAAAGGCCATATGCAGATCGGTTGCCTGCACCGTCCTGTTTTCGCGATTGGCCACATCAATGAAGCGATCGGCAATTTCGAGGAACAGGCGATCTGTCATGCCACCACTGGCCTCGGCGGTGCGCCGCTCCTTGCGGTTTGGCTTGTGCCCCTGTTCATCCATGTTCTGTCCCTGACTTGAATTGCCTCTGGTCGGTTTGGGTCGCGTTGGTCTGCAGAGCGTTTCCTTTTGGCAGCAAACGCTCTGCTGTATTGATCTGTTAAGTGCCACCACTGGCGTTGGCGTTGGGTGTAAACAGGGTCTCACCGCCGATGGTATAGGACCCGATGATGTCCTGCGCTTTTTTGCTGACCAGCCATTCTTCCAGCTGCAGCGCAAGCTCGTCCTTTGTGTGTGCGTGTTTTTCCTTGCTGATCGGCAGATAGGCATATTGGTTGAAAAGAACCGGGTCGCCGGAAAAAAGAATTTTCGAATCGCCCTTGTTCTTGAATTTCAGCCAACTGGCGCGATCTGAAATGACATAGGCATCCATGCCCACGGCTGTGTTCAGCGTTGCGCCCATGCCTGCACCTGCTTCGCGGTACCAGCTCACATCAAAACCTTCCGGGTTCTGGCCGGCGGTTTGCCACAGTGCGGTTTCCTTGCGATGGGTTCCGCTGTCATCCCCGCGGCTGACGAATATGGCCTCGGCGTCGGCAATTTTTGCCAGTGCCTCATTGGCCTTTTCGGCTGTCGAAATACCGGCCGGGTCGCTGCCGGGGCCGATAATGACAAAATCATTGTACATGATTTCACGTCTGTGGGTGCCATAGCCTTCGGCGACAAATGTATCTTCTGCATTTCTGGAGTGAACCAGAATGGCATCAACATCGCCAGCCCGGCCGAGTTTGAGAGCCTGGCCCGTTCCGACCACGAGAAGGTGCACATCAAGGCCCAGGTCTTTTTTGATTTCCGGCAACAGAATGTCTGACAGACCTGAATTGTGGAATGATGTCGTGACCGCAACCTTGATGTCATCAGCCAGCGATGCAGTACTGAATGCCAGTGAAAAAATAAGGCCCATGAGGGGAGAAAAATATCTCATTCAACTATGTCTCCTGATAAAAATGATTTGGATTCCGGCGTTCTTGGTGTGTTGAAAAATTCCTCCGCCGCTGCACGTTCGTGCACCTGTCCTTGATACAAAAAAATGATGTCACTCGCAAGACGCCGTGCCTGGCCAAGATGGTGGGTCGCCATGAGAATGCGCACCCCGTCGGCCTGTGCCGCCAGCAAAATACCTTCGATTTCACGCGTCGCCTTTCCATCCAGATTGGCTGTTGGCTCGTCGAGAAAAAGCACCTCCGGCTGGACGATCAGCGCGCGTGCGACTGCCAGTTTCTGCTTCTCGCCACCGGAAAGCACCTCGGCGTTTTGCTCCAGAGCGTTGCCGAGACCGATGATGTCCGCCCAACGGGCTGCTTCCGCATATGCCCAGTTTTTCGCCTCGCCCCGGACGCGAAGCGGATAGGCAATATTTTCAACCACCGTGCGGCGCATCATCACCGGCGTCTGGAATACAAAGGCCTGTTTCATCCGCGCCTGTGCGGCAGGCAATTGCCATGTGACGCTGCCACCACGCGGATGCTCCAGACCGTGCATGAGTCGCAGCAAGGTCGTCTTGCCGGATCCGTTGGGACCCATGAAAATGGTGAATCCCGAGGGGCCGATGGTTTCGCTCATCGGACCGATGATGGTCTTGCCGCCCTTGCGCACGGTCGCGTCTGTCAAGGTGAGCGGCAGAATGGAGGCTACCATGTGCTGGCCCTCTCGGTGCGCGAGATGGCATGAATGGCCATATTCACCGCAATGGCAAGGGCGATCAGGATGAAGCCGAGGCCAAGAGCCAGTGAGAAATCACCTTTGCCGGTTTCCAGCGCTATGGCCGTTGTCAGCACCCGCGTCAGGTGATCGATATTGCCGCCGACAATCATGATGGCGCCAACCTCGCCAATCGCCCGGCCAAATCCGGCCAGCGATGCGGTGATCAGCGAGCGGCGCGCATCCCATATCAGCGTGCGCATGCGCTGCCATTTCGTCGTGTTCATCGAGATCAGCAGGTCATGGTAGGAGGCCCACAGGTCACGAATGGCCTGATGGGCGATTGATGCGATCAGCGGTGTGATGATGATGATCTGGGCGATGATCATTGCGGTCGGGGTAAACAGCAGTCCAAGTACACCAAAGGGACCGGATCGCGACAGCAGGATATAAACGAACAGACCAACGACAACAGGCGGCAGGCCCATCAAGGCATTGAGCAGGGAAATGGTGGCCCGGCGATAGCGAAACCGGTTGACCGCCAAAGCGGCGCCAAGGGGCAGGGCGATAGCCGAGGCAATGATCACCGCCGTAACGGTGACCTGCAATGATCGCAGGACGATTTCATAAAGATCGGCATTGAAGGAGGCAATCAGCCAGAAAGCCTCGATCATCCCCTGCCATAAATCACGCATGCGGTCCCTTGATCTTATTGGTCTCTTTTGTTGAGTGAACGGGCGTAGGCCACAATGGCTTCAATGTCCGAATAGTTCAACTCGACCGGGGCAATGGACACAGGTTTATCGGGCGCAGACACTTCGCCCGCGAAGCGGATCACGGCTGGATGTGGAGGCCGGGTGTGAAAACTCTGAAACCGGTCCTCCCAGTCCGCAAGCGCCTTGACCAGAAGCGGAAATGAGGGCGTGGATGAAATGCCGCCAAAAACATTGACCTCGTCAACAACATGGCAGCGCGCGCAGTGAACAGCCGCAACCCTCGCACCCGCTGCAACCAGCGGCGCGGCATCCTCTGCCAGGCTTGCGACACTGCCCCCCGGCACAATGAACAAGAAAAGCAGATAAGCCTTGATCCCCATGGTGAACTCCTCCCTGCGAAATCCCATGATGCCCAATTTTGAACACGATGCAAAGGCGGGCGTAACCGTTCACCGACAGATACCAGACCTGCTCCAGGGGGAGTGTCGCTTTGCTTCCTTTAAATTGGCCTTCTGACCGGCCTCACTGCCCTGAGGCGATGATCTGGCTGCGGCCGGTGCGGTTGAGAAAATAGAGGAAATCCGACAGCCCGTTTGCAAGGGCGTTCACGTGGGTACGCATCTGGTTGGCGGCGGCAGTGCCATTGCCTGCCACGATGGCTTTGACGAAGGCCTCATGTTCGCTCAGCGAACTTTCCATGCGGCCGGGCTGGTAGGTGATATGGCGTCGGTAAGGACCCAGAACACGGGCCACGCGCATCTGTTCCTTAAGCATCCAATTGCCGCTGGCTTCCAGTATGGTGTTGTGGAGTCGGTCATTGGCGGTACAGAAGGCATCTGTGTCGTGGTCGGCAAAGGCCTCTTCGCATTCCTTCTTGTATTGCCACAGGGCAGCAATCTGATCCTCGGTGATCCGTCCGGCGGCCTGCAGGGCGGCAATGGCTTCCAGTTCGCTGACAACGCGGAAACCATCAAGAAGCTGCGTCATGGTGAGCCGCGCCACATTGGTGCCATGGCGCCCGTTGATCTGAACCAGCCCGGTTGCCGAAAGCCGCTGCAATGCTTCGCGAACCGGCGTGCGGGAGGCCTTGAATTGCAGGGCCAGTTCCCTTTCATCCAGCCGGTCTCCAAGGCTGCGCTTGCCGGTGAGAATATCGGCTTCCAGTTGCGCGGCTATGCTTGCCGATAGTGATCGTGTTTCCGTCATATTTCTCTTCCCGTCTGCTCTCGCCGATTTTTCCTGTATAAACCGACCAGCGGATAGAGCAATGCAGCCATGGACAGCAATATCAGGACCAGTGATATCGGGCGATCGATGAAGACCGACCAAGACCCGCGACTGATAATCAGGCTGCGCCGCAAGTTTTCTTCCAGCAATGGCCCGAGGACGAGGCCGAAGGCAAGCGGCGCCGTTGGCAGCTTCAGCTTGTTCATGACAAAACCGACGGCGCCAAAAGCGATCATGATGTAGACGTCGCTCATGGTGTTACGAACGGCAAAGGAGCCGAAGATGCACAGGGTAGCAATCCCCACCATCAGAATATGCCGGGGCATCTTCAGAAATTGGATAATGGCGGCAATGGCGACAAAACCGAAAACGAGTGTCAGCAGAATGGCGAAAAAGAGCGATCCGAAGATCGTGCCGACCATTTGAGGATTTTCCGCGAACAAGAGCGGCCCTGGACGCAGGCCGTGCAGCAGCAGCGCACCCATCAGGACAGCAGTCATCGTGTCACCGGGCACACCGAGTGTCATCATCGGCACGAGCGCGCCGCCCACACAGGCATTGTTTGACGCTTCCGGCGCGACAATGCCGGCGGGGGCGCCCTTGCCGAAGGTTTCCGGTTCCTTCGACAGTCTTTGCTCCTGTGCGTAGGCCAGGGCGACCGCAATGGCTGATCCGGCTGCTGGTATCGCTCCGACAAAAGTGCCGATCAGCGATCCGCGCATCATTGGCGCGATGAGCTTTGGAAGCGAGGCAAGGGGCGGAAAAATCCGATTGATCCGCGCGACATGGGTGATTGGCTGATTGGTCGAGGACAGGTTGATCAGCACTTCGGCAAAACCGAATATACCGACGGTCAGCGGCACGATATCAATACCGTTCTGCAAGACGCGCGTGCCAAAATCGAAACGGGCCACATCGGTCAACTTGTCGAAGCCAACCATGCCGACAATCAAGCCGATGCATCCCACCAATATACCGCGAAAGGTTGATCCGGGTGAGGCATAGGCAAGCATGGTCAGACCGAATATGGCTGCCATGGCGAATTCCGGACTGCGAAACTGCAAGGCGGCCGACGCGATCAGTGGTGCAACGATCGACAGGATGGCAAGGCCCAGAAGTCCTCCGACGGTCGAGGCCAGAAGCGCGTAGCTCAGGGCCTCACCGGCACGGCCTGATTTTGCCATGGGGTATCCGTCAAACTGCGTGACGATGGCGCCGGGCGTTCCTGGAATATTGATGAGAATGGCAGAAATGGATCCACCAAAAACGCTGGATGAAAATACACCGATCAGAAAAACCATGGCCGCATCGGTTGGCATGGCGTAGCTCAGGGGCAACAGGATCGCCAGCGCCATGGTCGAACTGACACCCGGCAGCGCCCCCAGGATGATGCCGACCATGACTCCGGTCAGCGACAGGCCAAGAAGGTCTGGTCTCGTTGCGATCTCGATCAGAGCTGCGGCAAATACGTCAAACAAGTTGGTCTCCTGGGAGCGCTTGTACAAAAATGCAAAGCGGGTATGCGACAAGGCAGCGCGCAACAATGGATGCTCGCCTGGGTAAAGCAACAAGACGTTCCGCCATGGAGCGGGGCTTCAATCGGACGTTCATGGCAAACGGGAACGGATCACGAGATCAAATCCCACATAGATGAGCAGGGTTGTGACAATGGCTGCAATGGTCGCAATGGCAAGGGTACGACGCGGCCGTTGCATGGCATTGGGAGCAAGCGCAAAGCTCCAGAAGAAAACGAAGAGTGCTGTTGCTGCTGCATATCCAATAGCATGCATGATCGTCGGAAAAGCCACGACGCAAGCCAGAAATCCGATCGGGCGCCAGTTGAGATCGGACTTCCATCGGATGCGGCGCGATGCGGACATCCATTTCCTCACCGGACTGACGGTGAGCGCAAGGCCACCAGCGGTCAGGATGGCAAGGGTGATGATGGGCAACAGTGCCGGCCCCGGATCAAGACCTGTTGCGCGGCCACTGAACAGGCTGGAATTTGTCGCGATTGAAACCCAGCCAACGCCAGCCCAAAGGAGAAAGAATACGGCGACACCCAGATCCAGACCGGCATTGTTCTGGTTGCGCCCCGCGTCATTGTCCATATGTCATCCCCCAAACCGCAAGAAGCTTCTTTACCCTGTCAGGCGCCGGATCGCGATTCTGACTGGGTCAAAACCGCGATCCATCTTCTACTATTGGCCGTCTCATATCCCAAAACCCACGTCAGTTTTGGCAGGTGCACACTATTTCTTGCGGGTCGTTACAAGATCTGCATCGAGCAATATGGGGTATACGGCTGCATCATGTGCCACAATCCAGGCCTTGGTCTCAGCCGGGGGCATGGGTGTCACCATGAAGCCCACTTTCTGCGCAGCTTCGACAAATGCCGGATCGGACATGGTCTCCATGAACAATTTCTCCAGATAGGTTTTTGTCTCGGACGGAACGCCGTTCGGCAGGAACAGCGCCCGCCAGTCACCGGCAACAAAGTCAAAACCCAATTCCTTGAATGTGGGCACGTCCGGCGTCAGGAAATGGCGGGCTTCGGCAGCAACTGCCAGGATGATGATGTCACCGGCTTTATGCTGGTCAGCCAGTTGATGCACCGGCAGTGTCGCCGACTGGACTTCACCTGATATGATGGCTGCGACTGTCGGCGCATACCCCTGGTAAGGCACCTTGGTCATTTCCACGTCAAAGGCACTTTCAAACAAGGACGCCACAATGTGGGACGAACCGCCTGGTGCGTCATTGCCGTTAATGATACTGCCCGGCTCGGCCTTGAGCTTGTCGATATAGTCCTGGACAGTCTTGATACCCGTGTCGGCGCGCACTTCCAGTGCGCCCGGGTCCGGTCCGAAAAACACCAGAGGATCGATGTCTTCAAGCGGCGTTGCGTTTTCATTGAGATAGCCGCGCGCCACAAAACTGGAGCCCATGATGCCAAGCGTATAGCCATCCGGCTCTGCCTCCGCTGCGGCCCGGATGCCATTTGCGCCGCCGGCGCCGGTAACGTTTGATACGATGATCGGCACTGGTGCGCGTTTTGAAGCCCAGTCGGCGATCAGCCGCGCTGCGGTGTCCTGTCCGCCACCTGCCGGCCAGTTTACAACGATGGTGATGGGCTTTTCCGGGAAACCTGCTGCTGTCGCCGGTCCCGCGGCCAAGGCAAGTGTCGATACGAACAGAGCGTTAAAAAGCGTCCTTCGAGATAATCTCAACATAGTCATTTCCTTCTCTCCTGATGATGGCGTGCACTTTCGCGCGTGATGCAGGCAAACATGAAATGCATATTGTGTCTACCAAAAATTATGAATTGACATATATATGGTACCAATTTATCCATATTGCGCAATAATATTGCACAATATTCTAAATTTTGTACACCTACTGAGCGTTTATGGAAAAAGGTCGTGCAAACAAACAGGAGCATATGATGGATTTGGGTCTCAAAGGGCGCACAGCACTGATTACCGGGGCTTCACAGGGCATTGGCGAGGGACTGGCGGTTGGTTTTGCCAAAGAGGGCGTGAACCTGCATCTGACTGCCCGTCGCGGAGATCTGCTTGATGCATTGTGCAAGCGCCTGCAGAGCGAATACGCCATAACGGCCACCGCTCATGCCTGTGACCTGACGCAGGACCAGGCAGTGGACCGCCTTGCCGATGCAGTGGGAGATGTCGATATCCTTGTCAACAATGCGGGCGTCATCCCTGGAGGGGATCTCGCTTCCATCGATGCAAGAACCTGGCGTCAGGGCTGGGAACTGAAGGTGTTTGGCTATATTGACATGTGTCGGCTCTATTACGCGCGCATGAAGGCACAGGGCGGCGGTGTCATCATCAACAATATCGGCAATGCGGGTGAGCGTTATGACGCCAATTATATTGCCGGTACAACCGGAAACGCTGCGCTGATGGCATTCACGCGTGCGCTTGGCGGCCCCAGCCTGGATGACAATATCAGGGTGGTCGGCGTCAATCCCGGTCCGGTCAATACGGATCGCATATACAAGCTTCTCAAACACCGCGCCAAGGAATGGCTGGGTGATGAGGCCCGTTACGGCGAACTGGAGAAAAACTATCCGCTCGGTCGTCCGGCTCACGTTGACGAAGTGGTTGATCAGATGGTATTTCTCGCTTCCGAACGGGCGGGCTATACCAGCGGCACCATTGTCACGATTGATGGCGGTATTGCCTCGCGCAGCTCGATCATCTGACGCGACTGAAGTCCATGGGTATGGTTCCACCTTGCTGGTTTGGGAGTTGAAATGCACCGTGTGGGTCTGATCATACCGTCCTCCAACGTCGTCGTGGAGGAAACATTGCGCCAGCAGGCTGGCGATATGAACCCGGCGGTCGCCTTTCATATCGCCCGGTTCTCCGTCGTCGCCGTCGATCTGGGCAGCGATTCCGTCGATCAGTTTCAGGACGCGGCCATCGACCGGGCGATAGATCAGCTCATGGAGGCGGATGTCGACCGGATCATCTTTGCCGGGACCGCCGGCGCCTGGCTCGGCCTTGACCGCGAACGGGCCTGGTGCCGGCGGGCCACTGACCGGGCACACATTCCTGTCACCAGCACCACGCTGCTGGCGCTTGAAGCCCTGCGAAAAGCAAACGCTGCCCGCATAGGCCTGATAACGCCATTTCGCACCGATGTGCACGAGGCGATTGTGCAAAATTTCGCAGGCGAGGGGTTCGCCACAAAGGTCAGTCACTGCCTCGAGCTGGATCGCAGCCGCGACATGGCGGACGTGTCGCCCGAGCGGATCGCGGATCTGATGCGTTCCTGTCTGGACGAGGGCTGCGACACGGTCCTGTGCTTTTGCACAAACTTCCGGGGCCTCGATGCCTGCCAGCATATATCAAATGGCAATCCGTCAGCGACATTGCTGGATTCTGTAGGGCTGACCCTGCACGCTGCCGGCGCCGATTTTCGGAATTAGAAACGGGCTTTTGGCAAGCAGCCGACTGGCTTCAATGTTGCCGTGTCTGGTGCATGTGTTTTGCCGGATACTGGCCTCGGGCATTGACGCTTGATGGGCCTCCTACGAGGCCGTTGGACCCAATGCCCGCCGTCGTTGTCGCCTCTAGCTCCATTGCAACCCCCGGCACCAGGCCGACCGCAATATTCCGGGCTTCCAGCCGTGCAATTTCATCGGCTGCCTGGCAACACGTCATAGGGTTGCCGGATTTTAACCGGACGACATTTTTGCCGGCCTTGACGAGGCTGATCATCATCTCGTTGGTTTCACATTCCTTGCCTTCGCCCACCAGCAAACGTTTTGCCTCGCGCCGGGCAAGTTCCAGAACGTCGCCAGAAACCAGGTCGTCAAACAGGATGACATCGGCTGCCTGCAGTGCACGGACGGCTTTCATGGTCAGCAGTTCGGCATCACCCGGACCGGCGCCGACGAAAGTCACCTTGCCGCCATGACGAGATGGGGCGGTGCGGATCATTTCCACATCGCCAAGCAATGCTGCTTCGGCTTTGTGATCCGGCGCCCTGGCAAATGCCCTGTCGACGAATCGTTCCCAGAAGGCCCGTCGCTGCGGGCCGGGTTTCAGCCTTTGATTGATGATGCCGCGCAACTTTGCGGCAAGGCGCGCCCAATCCTGCAGGGCAGGCGGCAACAACACCTCGATGCGGCGGCGGATAGCCTGTCCGAGGATCGGCGCCGCGCCGTCGGTTGATATGGCGATGATCGCCGGTGAGCGGTTGACAATGCTGCCGAACTGAAAGCTGCAAAAGGCAGGCCTGTCGATCACATTGACCGGAAGGCCGCAGGCTCTGGCCGCCGTGAAGAAAGCCTTTGCCTCATCATCATTTTCAGCATCCGCCAGTGCCAGTTCAGCGTCTTCGAAACCATCAGGGCCCCATTGACGCGCATGATGGATATATTGCCCGGGTTCTCCGGCCGCAATGATCGCTTTGAATTCGGGGGACAGTGTCTCGGCGTAGACATGCACCCTGGCGCCGCTGGCGGCCAGCAGTTCGGCCTTCCATGCAGCCGCTTCGGTGCCGCCCGCCAGCACGATCTTTCTGGCCTTCAGCTTGAAAAAGACAGGCAGGACCGCCAGTTCGCCGACGCGTTGGGAATGCCTCTGGCGGGCTTTGCGTGTCGTCCGTTCACTCGGCAGCAAGGATACGGTGTTCATTGATGATTCCACTGATTTCAGATCTGCAGGAGCCGCAATTGGTGCCCGCGTTCAGACGTTTTCCGATGGCCTCGACACTGGTGCAGCCAGCACCGACGGCGAGGGCGATCTCATTGGCCCCGACCGCGAAACACGAACAGACGATGGCGCCGCGATCGGGCACATCCTGCCCGGGCCTTCCGGCAACAAGGCGAAAGCGGTCAAGGGGATTTTCATGCTGCGTTGCAAGTAAGTCGCTTGCCCAGGCGCGCGAAACTTCAACGGGTGTTCTTGCCAGGAATATGGCCGCCTGCAATTGCGGACCGTCAAACCATGCATAGCGCTGCTGACCGGTCCTGTCGTCCTCGTACGAGACGCTGGCACCATCAACAGCAAGGCCAAGCGCGCCTTGAACGAGATCAGCCGTTGCAATGTCTGGATTGTCGAAGGCCAGTTCGACCCGCCAGCCTCCGGCACATCTTGCCTTGGCCCAATAGGCCGCTTCCATCTGTTCCGGCAATGCCCGGCAAAGGATAAAGCCGTAATGGCTTGCCGCGAATGGTCGGACACTGACGGGAACGTTCTTCGAGGCCGGCTGGCCCGAGATCGGGTCTGTTCGCGGCGCCACCAGCTTGTCCACCCTTGCATTGGACGCAAACTGATCTGTCCAGTGCATCGGCACGAATATTGAGCCGCGCTGCTGGCGCGAAGTGATCAGGGCGCGCACACGAATGGTGCCATGGGCACTGTCCACATCGACGATATCGGCCGGGCCGAGGTCCAGCCGTTCGGCGTCCTGCGGGTGCATTTCGCAAAAGGGCTCAGCCATGTGAGCCGACAGTCGCGGGCTTTTCGCCGTGCGTGTCATCGTGTGCCAATGGTCGCGCACCCGCCCGGTATTCAGGCGCAACGGATAGGCCAGTTCGACGATATCAGCGCGCTTTGTTTCCACTGCCACAAGGCGCGCCCTTCCATCCGGCGTATAGAAGCGACCATTTGCGAAGAAACGGGTCTCGCCGGGCATGTCTCCTTCGCGCTGTGGCCACTGGAAGGGGGCGAGCCCCTGATAGGTTTCCGCGCTGATGCGGCCATGAGCGCCGATATCGAAATCGCGCGTTCCAGCATTTCCCTGCGCCGAAAGAGAGGCAAATTCGCGGAAAATCTGATCCGGTCCGGTGAAAGAAAAGGCCGTGTCAAATCCCAGGCGTTTTGCCACTTCCGCCATCTGCCACCAGTCCGGCCTTGCCTCTCCGGGGAGAGGCAGGAAGTTGCGTTGCCGCGATATGCGGCGCTCGGAATTGGTAACCGTACCGTCCTTTTCGCCCCAGCCCGCAGAGGGCAGTTTCACATGGGCATGGCGCACGGTATCGGTCTGCGCCATGATATCGGAGACAACGACAAAGGGGCATTTGCTGATGGCCTCTTCCACGGCGCCGGCATCCGGCAGGCTGTCGACCGGATTGGTCGCTATGATCCAGATGGCCTTGATGCGACCATCGGCGACCGCTTCAAACAGTTCGACGGCCTTGAGGCCGGGCTTTGTGGACATGAAAGGCGCGTTCCAGAAGTCCTGAACCAGATCCCGGTGTTTCTGGTTGCCAAGATCCATATGGCAGGCCAGCATGTTGGCAAGGCCGCCCACCTCGCGCCCGCCCATGGCATTGGGCTGGCCGGTCAGCGAAAGGGGCCCCATTCCGGGCCTGCCGATCCGGCCCGTGGCCAGGTGGCAATTGATGATGGCGTTGACCTTGTCCGTGCCGCAGATCGACTGGTTCACGCCTTGGCTATAGGCCGTGACGGTTTTCTCGGTATTTGCGAACAGGTGATAGAATTGCGTCAGTTGCTGCGCGCTGAGGCCGGTCTGCTGCACCAGTTCTTCCATGGACAGGGCGACAGCCGCTTCGAAGGTTGCATCGAAACCGCTGGTGTGATGATCCAGATAGGAACGATCAATCCGCTCCGAGGCAACAAGATGGGCAAACAATCCGGCAAACAGAGCGGTGTCGCCGTCCGGCCTGATGGCCAGATGCATGTCGGCCAATTGTGCAGTCATGGTGCGGCGGGGGTCGATCAGCACGACTTTCATCTCCGGCCGGGCTTTTTTGGCCGCCTCGATGCGCTGGTAAAGCACCGGATGGCACCAGGCGAGATTCGAGCCCACCAGGACGATCAGGTCAGCCAGTTCCAGATCGTGGTAATTGCCGGGAACCGTGTCCGAGCCGAAGGCGCGCAGATGACCTGCAACGCTGGAGGACATGCAAAGGCGAGAATTCGTGTCGATATTGGCCGAACCGATAAAACCCTTCATCAGCTTGTTGGCAACGTAATAGTCTTCGCTCAGCAATTGCCCGGAAACATAAAAGGCGACGGAATCGGGCCCATGCTCGCGGATCGCATCACCGAATTTTTGGGCGACCAGATCCAGAGATGCATCCCAGCTTGCCCGTTCCCCGTGAATTTCGGGGTAAAGCAGCCGGCCTTCCAGATCCAGTGTCTGGCCGAGCGCCGACCCCTTGGAACACAGCCGTCCGAAATTGGCCGGATGATCCGGGTCGCCTTCTATCTTTACGCTACCGTCCGGTGCCGGCGTTGCCAGCACCCCGCATCCAACCCCGCAATAGGGGCAGGTGGTCCGGCAGGTGGAACTCATCGCGCGCCTCCGATATCGAGCAATATGGAATCACCGTCGAGCTTCACACCGAAACTCAATGTCCCGCCTTCATCAGCGCCCTGCGCCTGGCCTGTTTCCAGCGAAATGACCCAATTGTGCAAGGGGCAGGTCACGCAGCCATCATGGACAATGCCTTGCGAGAGCGGACCTTTTTTGTGCGGGCATTTGTCTTCCAGCGCATAGATGTGATCGTCGACTGTCCTGAAAATGGCGATCGTCGTATCGCCGTTCTTCACACAGCGCGAACCGCGTCTCGGAATATCGCTGACGGCGCCGATGGCCACCCAGTTTTCGGTCAATGCGTTCATTCCGCAGCCTCCAGGGAAAGGGTCGCCATAGGTTGGAATTCGTGCTTGTCCTTGCCCGAAACGCGTTCGGACCACGGATCGACCTGGGCAAATTTCTGACTGAAGACAAAACGCTCGAAATAGGCCTTGCGCTTGTCTGCATCGTCCATGATCTGGCGGCGAACCTCGTCATAGCCGATGCGCCTGGACCATTTGTAGATGCGCTCCAGGTAACGGCCCTGTTCGCGGTACATCTGAACCAGCGCCACGACGTGTTCCAGCGCCTCGTCTTCGGTTTTCACCATGCCGAGAATCTCGGTTCCCTTGATGTCGAGCCCGGCGGCGCCGGCAAAGTGAATTTCGAAGCCGCTGTCGACGCAAATGATTCCGACATCCTTGCAGGTCGCTTCCGAGCAGTTGCGCGGGCACCCGGAAACCGCCATCTTCACCTTGGCCGGGGTCCATGATCCCCACATGAACTTTTCAATGCGGATGCCAAGTCCGGTGGAATCCTGCGTGCCGAAACGGCACCAGTCGGTTCCAACGCAGGTTTTCACCGTACGCAGGCCCTTTGCATAGGCCTGGCCGGATACGAAACCCGCCTTGCCAAGGTCGCCCCAGACAGCCGGCAGGTCTTCCTTCCTGATGCCCAGCAGGTCGATGCGCTGCCCGCCGGTGACCTTGACCATCGGTATGTCGAATTTGTCGACCGTGTCGGCGATGGCGCGCAGCTCTTTCGAGGATGTGACACCGCCCCACATGCGCGGCACGACGGAATAGGTGCCGTCCTTCTGGATATTGGCATGAACGCGCTCGTTGATGAAGCGGGACTGGTAATCATCGGCATATTCATCCGGCCAGTCGCACACCAGGTAATAGTTGAGAGCAGGGCGGCATTTGGCGCAGCCGCAGGAGGTCTTCCACTCCAGTTCCTGCATCACTGCCGGAATGGTCTTGAGTTGTTTTGCCACGATCAGCCGGCGCACATCGTCATGGCCCAGCTCCGTGCAACCGCACATGGGCTGCACGGCGGCCGGATTATAGGCCTCGCCAAGCGCCAGCGACAGCAACTGTTCGACAAGACCTGTACAGGACCCGCAGGAGGCAGAAGCCTTGGTGTGAGCGCGCACATCATCAAGCGAGTTCAGGTTTTTTCCAACAATTGCATTGCTGATTTTTGATTTGCAAACGCCGTTGCAGCCGCAGATTTCCGCATCATCCGGCAAGGCTGCAACGGCCGCCATGGGGTCCAGTGGGGATCCTCCCTGATAGGCCTGTCCGAAAATCAGCGTTTCACGCATGTCGCTGATATCGGTCTGTTTCTTCAGAAGGTCGAAAAACCATGGTCCATCCGACGTCTCCCCATAGAGCACGGCACCGATGATCCGGTTATCTTTCAGCACAAGCCTCTTGTAGACCCCCGCCGTTGCATCCCGCAGGACGATTTCCTGGCGGTCCTCGGCCTCGGCGAAATCGCCTGCCGAGTAAAGGTCAATGCCGGTAACCTTGAGCTTGGTTGCCGTGACAGAGCCTGTATAGGCGGCCTTGTTGCCACACAGGTTCTCGGCAATGGTCACAGCCATTTCGTAAAGCGGAGCGACCAGCCCGTAAACCTGGTCGCGGTGTTCGACACATTCGCCCAAGGCATAGATGGCCGGGTCGGATGTCTGCATGTCGTCGCCCACCAGAATACCGCGATTGACGTTGAGGCCGGATTCTTTGGCAAGATCAATGCCCGGGCGAATGCCCACGGCCATGACAACGATGGCGGCACCGATCACGGTGCCATTGTCGAGTTTCACGCCCGCAACCTGGCCGTCCTTGCCGACGATTTCATGGGTGTTGGCCTTGGTGATGACATCGATGCCGCGATCGGCAAAGGCCTTTTCCAGAAGGTATCCGGCAGCCGGGTCGAGCTGGCGTTCCATCAAGCTCGGCATCAGGTGCAGCACAGTGACCTCCATGCCCTGCTGGCGCAGGCCGGCGGCAGCTTCCAGCCCCAGCAATCCGCCGCCTATGACGACGGCGCGGCCACCGGCGCGCGCAGCGCAGAGCATTTTCTCGACATCATCCAGATCCCTGTAGGTCAGTACGCCTTCAAGATCCTTGCCGGGCAGCGGAATGATAAAAGGGTTGGACCCGGTTGCCACAATCAGCGTGTCGTAGCTTGCGGTGATACCGTTGTCCGATGTCACGGTCTTTGCACCGCGGTCTATCCGGCTGACTTTGGATCCTTTGTGCAAGGTGATGCGCTGCTGTTCGTACCAGGCATCATCATGGGTGATGATGTCCTCGTAGGTCTTCTCGCCCGACAGAACCGGCGAGAGCATCAGGCGGTTGTAATTGACCCGGGGTTCGGCGTTGAACACCGTGACATCAAAGCCATCAGGTGAAAGCTCGAACAGGTGTTCCAGCATCCGGCCCGGGGCCATTCCATTCCCGACAACGACCAGTTTCTTTTTCATGTGCAGGTTCCCTATTCAGCCGCAGCGGGCATGCGGGCAGCTTTTGCCTGCCGTGCCATCCGGGTTGCGCGTTTCTGCTTGATGGATTCCAGCTGTTCTTCGCTGGGGTTTGCGCCACCCTCATAGGCTTCGAGAAAATCAAGAAGCTCTTCGCGGTAGGCGTAATAATCGGGGTGACCGAGCAGCGCCGCGCGCGAACGCGGACGGGGCAGGTCAACCTCCATGATATTGCCGATCCTGGCATTCGGTCCGTTGGACATCATGACGACCCGGTCGGCCAGCAGGATGGCTTCGTCGACATCATGGGTCACGCAGATGGCTGTGACCTGCGTTCGTTTCCACACGTCCATCAGCACGTCCTGCAATTCCCAGCGGGTCAGCGAGTCCAGCATGCCGAAAGGCTCATCCAGCAGCAGCAATTTGGGCGACAGGGCAAAGGCGCGGGCAATGCCGACGCGCTGTTTCATGCCGTTTGACAGGTCATCGGCCATCTTATGCATGGAATCACCAAGACCAACCTTGGAAAGGTAATATTCCACCACATCCCTGCGTTCTGCCCGGGTGGCGTTCGGATAAACCTTGTCCACACCCAAGGCGACATTGTCATAGGCTGAAAGCCATGGCAGCAGTGACGGCGCCTGGAAAACGACGGCCTTGTCCGGTCCGGCGCCAGCGATATGCTTGCCGTCGAGAATAATGCCGCCTCTGCTGATCTCATTGAGGCCGGAAACCATGGAGAGCACGGTGGATTTTCCGCATCCCGAATGACCGATCAGCGTAATGAATTCGCCTTTTTTCATTTTCAGGTCGAACCCGTCGACGACAGTGAGCGGGCCCTTGGGTGTGGGGTAGACCTTCTGGATTTCGCTGAACTCCAGATAACGTTCGTCATGGGCGGAAGCGCTTGCCTCTACATAGGCGTCCGGCGACGGGTCCGCTGCCTGGGTGATCGGCACAATGTTCGGCAAGGTAATGTCGCGTTCCTGACCGGATCCGCGATCATTGCCAAGCTGCAGCAGATAATCTGTCACGGCAGCACGCAGGCGAATGAATTCATCATTGCTGTTCATCTCGGCCCGATCGCGTGGACGCGGCAGATCAACCCGGAACTCAGGGCCCAGCGTGGCGCTCGGCCCAGGTGTGAGCGGAATGATACGGTCAGCCAGCAGGATGGCTTCGTCGACGTCATTGGTGACGAGGATGATGGTCTTTTTCTCCTGCTCGCATATATCGGCAAATTCGTCCTGCAGCTTGGCGCGGGTCAGGGCATCGAGTGCCGAAAGCGGTTCGTCCATCAGCAGCAGTTCAGGGCGCATCGCAAGAGCGCGTGCAACAGCAACGCGCTGACGCATGCCGCCGGACAATTCAGCCGGTTTGCGGTCGCGTGCGGCGGTGAGCCCGACCATGTTGATATAGGTCTCGGCAATGGACCTGCGTTCGGCCTTTGACTTTGCCTTGAAGACGGCGTCCACGGCGAGGCAGACATTGCCGGCAACCGATAGCCATGGCAGCAGTGAATAGGACTGGAAAACCACCCCGCGTTCGGGGCCTGGCCCGGTGATTTCCTTGCCCTTGAAGATAACGCCGCCTTCATCCGGCTTGATGAGGCCGGCAAGGGCCGAAATCAGAGTTGTTTTACCCGACCCGGAAAACCCGACGATGGCGATGAATTCTCCGTCCGCCACCTTGAGATTGATGTTTTTCAAAACCTCGGTGCGGTTCTTGCCCTCACCGTAATGTTTCGACAGGTTGGATATTTCCAAAAATGTCATGCTCGCCCCCTACTGGTTTGCCGAAAAGGTGAATGCACGCTGCAAAGCGAACATCAGGCGGTCCAGTATGAAGCCGAGAATGCCGATGGTCAGAACCGCGACCATGATTTTGGCGAGGGACTGCGAGGAGCCGTTCTGGAACTCATCCCAGACGAATTTGCCGAGACCGGGATTCTGCGCCAGCATTTCCGCCGCAATCAGCACCATCCAGCCCACGCCAAGTGACAGGCGCATGCCGGTGAAGATCAGGGGCAGGGCCGAAGGCAGAACAAGTTTTGTGACTGTCTTCATGGTCGGCAGTTGCAGAACCTTGCCGACATTCATCAGGTCCTTGTCGATGGATGCAACGCCCAGGGCCGTATTGATGAGGGTTGGCCAAAGCGAGCAGAGCGTCACTGTTACCGCTGAAATCACCAGGGATTTCGGCATCAAATCACTGGTATCCACATAAAGTGCAGAGACGATCATCGTGACGATCGGCAACCATGCCAGTGGTGAAACGGGTTTGAAGATCTGAATCAGCGGATTGATCGCACCATTGAACGTTTTCGATAATCCGGATGCGATGCCCACCGGCACGGCAATCAGAGTCGCAATGAAAAACCCAAGCCCCACGGTGAACAGGGAGGTTACAATCTGGTCAAGATAGGTCGGCTTGCCCGTATAGGTGCGATATTTGACCTTGTCGGCCTTGCCATCGGCAACGAGCTTGTCGTTGCGCACATCCTGCCTTTGGTAGAAGGCATCAGCCTTGGCGCGTTCACGCTGATGGTCGCTTGCCAGATTGACTGCCTGCTCCCAGACCTGAACGGGCCCGGGAATGGCTCCAAGAGAGGTTTGCACACGGGGCGCCAGGAATCCCCAGGCCAGCAGGAAGATGGCGATGCCAAGCAGAGGAATGACAAGAACCTTCTTGAGTTCCTGCAATTGCGCGCGAGGGTCGTCGCCGGCCAGCAATTTCAGGATCGGTGTAAGCCAGCTGAAACCCAGGGCCTCAAGCCAACTGCTTGCCCGGTTGATCGCGGAGAAAATTTTTTCACGGCGCGGCGCGGCGAGCTCGGATGAGATTTCGTTAGTCGCATCGACCATAATGCAGATCCTTGCAGTGTTGAATGTCAGACGGGCTGACCGATTGCGGTCAGCCCATTTTGGTTCGGGTTCAGCCGGAAACCTCATTGCCTTCAATCATCTGGTTGGACTTCAGACCGATCGAGAGGCTGTCGATATAGGCGTTGGGTTTTTTGCCGTCATAGGCGACACCATCAATGATGTCGGTAGCCGGCGTCGGCTCGCGGTAGCCGTCGGAATCCCAAGGGAAGTCCGCTGCATCGGCATTGCTGTCATCGACCACCATTTTTGCAGCCTCAAGGTAGATATCCGGCCGGTAAACCGATTTGGCGACTTCTTCGTACCAGGCGTCATCCTTGTGGTCGGCAATCTGTCCCCAGCGGCGCATTTGCGTGAGGTACCAGACAGCATCGGAATAGAAGGGATAGGTCGCATGGTAGCGATAGAAGACATTGAAGTCCGGTACGTCGCGCTTGTCGCCCTTTTCATACTCGAAGGTGCCGGTCATGGAATTGGCGATGACTTCCGCGTCGGCGCCCACATATTCCGGGCGGGACAGGATTTCCACGGCTTCCTCACGGTTGGCGTTGTCATTCTCGTCCAGCCATTTGGCAGCCCGGATGAGCGCCTTGGTCAGGGCCAGCGTGGTGTTGGGGTTTTCCTCGGTGAATGCCCTGGTAAGACCGAAGACTTTTTCGGGATTGTTCTTCCAGATTTCATAGTCGGTGATCACCGGAACGCCGATGCCCTTGAAAACAGCTTGCTGATTCCAGGGTTCTCCCACGCAGTAGCCGTCGATTGTTCCGGCTTCCAGAGTGGATGGCATCTGTGGTGGTGGGGTTACGGAAAGCAGAGCGTCAGCCTTGATCTGGCCGGAAATATCGGTTCCTGAATAGAAGCCGGGGTGAATGCCGCCAGATGCCAGCCAGTAGCGCAATTCATAATTATGGGTGGATACCGGAAATACCATGCCCATGTTGAAAGGCTTGCCATCGGCCTTGAAAGCATCGACCACCGGCTTGAGCGCATCCGCCTTGATCGGGTGAACCGGCCTGCCGTCATCGCCCATCGGGATATGCGGCTTCATCATTTCCCAGACTTCATTGGAAACGGTGATGCCATTGCCATTGAGATCCATTGAAAACGGCGTCACGATATGGGCCTTTGTTCCAAAGCCGATGGTCGCGGCCAGGGGCTGGCCTGCCAGCATGTGCGCGCCGTCAAGTTCACCGGTGATGACGCGGTCCAGCAGCACTTTCCAGTTGGCTTGTGGTTCGAGGGTAACGAACAATCCTTCTTCTTCGAAATAACCCTTCTCATAGGCGATGGCCAAAGGGGCCATGTCGGTGAGTTTGATGAATCCGAATTTCAATTCGTCTTTTTCAACATCAAGCATCTCTGCCGATGCTGTGGAAAGCGCGGTGGCTGCAAGCATGATTGAGCTGGCTGCCACCAAAAATGTCCGGCGTGTCGCGGTGCCTTTGCGCATTTCGGTTTCTCCGTTTGCTGGCTCCGTTGGAGCTCTTGATCTCAAGGGCATGGCCCAAACAAAAAAAGCCGCCGAATCGCAAGGGTGCACCGGGAGGAGGTAGCGCACTGTTGCGGTTCGGCAGCTTTGCCTGATGCGCCCGTCTTTGGACGCAATATTTCTTGATCCGGTTAGGATCACCAATAAAAAAGCAATTTACATGCCAGTTTCATAAAAACTAACAATATGTAATGATATCAATGCGTTGATTTTATTTATCTGGAAATGGTTTTCCGATCGATCCAGCCGCATTGCACAAAAATGCATGAAATTTATGCGGTGCACAATAATTGTTCACGATCAATGGGGCAGATGATCAGGTTTTTTGTGACAGCACGTAGGCTTCAATCATATCCGGATCGAAAATCTTGCCATCAAAAAATCCATCGGGGCCAAGCAGCAGGCTGCCTTTGCTGGCACCGACTGGAACAGTGCGCGGCAGGCCACCTTCCACCTTGGAACTGGCAGCAGGCAACGGAATATCAAAAGTGGCCAAAGCGCTGCGATAGAGATCCGGCCGGTAGGTTTGAGAAATGGCCTCTGTCTGGCTGGCATCCCAGTCGGCGTGACCCCAGCGAACCATCTGGCTGTAAAACCACAGGGCATGGCTGCGCCAGGGAAAGTTGGCGGCCCGGGAAAAGGGAATGAAGAAATCTTCGACGTGATGAAGCGTGCCATCCGCTGTTTCGAATGCACCACTCAAGGATGGAAGCAGCGTTTCCGGCTGAATCCCGATATAGTGTATGCGGGAGAGCAGATGGGCCAGTTCCTCATGATTGTCACTCTTTTCGCACCACATGGCAGCACGGGTAAGGGCACGCAGAAGGGCTTTGAGAACCTCTGGATTTCTTTCGGCGAATTCGAGCGAGACACCGAGCACCTTTTCCGGGCTGGACCGCCAGATTTCCGATTTTGTTGTCATGATTACGCCGCTGCCATCACGTACGGCCACTGAATTCCATGGCTCACCAACGCAAAATCCATCAATGCGGCCGGCCTTCAGGGCGTCGGGCATGTAGGGCGGTGGAATGATAACGATGTCCACGTCGCGCTCGGGATCAATGCCGCTTGCCGCGAGCCAATAACGCAAGTCGTAATTATGACCGGAATGGGGATGTACAACACCAAGAACCAGCTTTTTCAGTCCGCCAATTCTACGGCGCTGAACCTCGCCAAACAGGGCTTTGCCGCTGGGTGCTGCAGCGAATGCCGTTCCATCCGAACCGATATTGAGACTCTCCGCAAGCCCGCGCGAAAGCGTGACGGCGTTGCCGCCAAGACCAAGGGCCATGGGCGCAATGATCTCCAGCGGCATGGGTGTCAGGCCCAGCTTTGCCGCAATCGGCATGGGCGCCAGCATATGCGCCACTTCAAAATGGCCGATGGCCATGCGGTCGCGGATATTGGCCCATGAGTTTTCCCGCACCAGCGTCAGGTCTATGCCCTCATCCTCGGCAAAACCCTTTTCACTGCCGACAACCAGAATCGCGGAATCAATCAGTGGCAGAAAACCGGCATGGACAGGGAAAAGATCGTTTCTCACGGTTTCTGCTCCTGAGGTTCCAGCAGGTTTGATGCGGTGACGAGGCTCTGGGCTATTTCGGAAAGCTTTCTGTTCTGGTTCATCGCGGTTTTGCGCAACAACCGGTAAGCTTCCTCTTCACTGATGCCTCTCGCCTTGATCAAAATGGCTTTGGCCTGATCAACCATCTTGCGGCCTTCCAGTTCACTGCGGACATCCGCCAATTCCCGCGCCATGCGTGAAAATGCCTTGAAGCGGCTGATGGCCATGTCGAGGATGGGCTTGACCCGTTCCTTGCGAAGACCATCGACCACATAAGCGGAAACGCCTGCATCGACCGCTGCCTCGATGGAGCGTTGATCCGATTTGTCGACAAACATGGCAATCGGGCGCTGCACGGAGCGCGTCAGGGCAAAAAGACCCTCCAGCATGTCGCGGTTGGGATTTTCGATATCAATGACAATGACATCGGGCTGGGACCGCTCAATATGCTGCGCAACCCCATCCAGTTCGTTGATGACGGAAACGGCCTGATAGCCGGCCTCGCGCAGACCCGCCTCTATGATCGATGCGCGTATATGGTTTTCATCAATGACAAGAACAGACAATTGTGCAACAGACATACGCCCATTGTGCGCATGCGAACAAATTGTGCAATGCAATATTTATCAAATGGCAAGAATTCTTCTAGGAACCGTCAGCATCAACGATGCCGCCAGGCACGGAACGCCCGAAACGCTGGAGTTGCTGGCGCAGTGCTTCGCGTTCCTCCAGCAAGTTCAGCGCCAAGGCAATGCCGGCCCGGTTTACGCCGAGGTCACGCTGCAGATGCCAGGCGACACGAACTCTGGTGATGCTGACAGCCGAGAATTGCCAACGCTTCGGGTCAGGTCCCTGTGGTTCGAGAACGCCCTCATTGACCAGTTCAACCACCCAGTCTGTCTGCACTCCGCATGATTGGCACAATTGCGTCAAAGTCACCATTTCAATCACTTCACCGGGAAGCGCTTCTGACGATCGATTTTCCATGGCTCACTTAACTCCCAACTTTGCGCGCGGATTGAAATCCATTTCGCGCGCCATCTGTTCGTAGAATGCCCGGTCCTTGTCCGTATTGGCCGGTGGCAGGACAATCTGCAGCACGGCATAAAGGTCACCGGCTGGCTTGCCGGGAATGCCGCGTCCCTTGAGCCGCAGTTTCTGCCCCGTATGTGCGCCTTTCGCGACATTGAGGCCGACCACGCCAGTGGGTGTCGGCGCTTTGACCTTTGCTCCCAAAGCCGCTTCCCAAGGTGCTATCGGAAGGTCGAAATAGACATCGCGCCCGTCGACGCTGAAGACCGGGTCCTCGTGGAAATGAATCTCCAGATAAAGATCGCCTGCCTGGCCGCGGCCCATGCCGGGGTTTCCCTGGCCGGCCAGCCTGATGTGCTGCCCCTGTGTGATGCCCTTGGGAATTTTCACCTTGATGGTGCGTTCCTTGAGTTGCACATGGCCGGATGCATCAACCTCCGGCGATCGCAGGGAAATCGACCGAGTCGCGCCTTCATAAGCGTCCTTCAGGTCGATGGTGATTTTTGCATGATGATCCTGCCCGGCAGCATGAAACTCCTGACGACCACGCTGACGAGTACCCGCACCGGCTGCACGTGCCTGCCCAAACAGATTTTCAAAGAAATCGCTGTACGCACCTTCATCGGCAGCGCCGGGGTCGGCCCCGGCATATTCGAAGCCGCTATCCCATTCCGGTGGTGGGCGGAAATTCTGCCCTTCCTGCCAATTGGCCCCGAGCTGATCATAGGCCGCGCGTTTTTCCGGATCCTTGAGAACTTCATAGGCTTCGCCAAGCGCCTTGAACTTGTCTTCCGCGCCTTCATCCTTGTTCACATCCGGATGGAATTTGCGCGCCAGTTTGCGATAGGTGCTTTTGATCTCGTCCTGTGTCGCGGTGCGCTTCAGTCCGAGGGTTTCGTAATAATCCTTGTAGTCCATTCAATTCACCTGATGGTCGCACATCCACCAGCGCCTGCTGCGTGGACAAATCCCGCTATTGGTCTTTGCGTACATCTATCACGGATTACGCAATTATTCTCAATATGCATTTTGGTCGGTGCCTGCTTTGATGGAGGTCAATTGGCTGTAAATGCCTCTATCGCCTGAATTTTCCGACACTGGATGATGCCACAGCTGTCAGGATGATTGCACCGACAAGGATTTCTCGAATGTAGCTGTCGACGCTCATCTGGGTCAGCCCATTGTCGAGAACCCCGAGAATGAGCACGCCGACAAGGGTTGCCAATACCCTCGGCTCGCCTTCTTCGCTCATGGTCATGCCAAGAAACACAGCGGCGATGGCATCCAGCATCAGGCCGCTTCCCTGGGTGGGGTTGGCTGATGCGACCCGGCTTGCATACATCAGACCACCAATGGCCGCCCCAAAGCCGGTCAGCGCAAAAGCCGCCATGCGCAGCCGTCGTACCTTGACCCCGGCAAGCCGAGCTGCCTCGTAATTGCCGCCAATGGCATAAAGGCGTCGACCGAAGGACGTCTGCTCCAGCACCAACCAGACTGCCGCCAGAACCAAGAGTGCAAGGATGGAAAGATAGGGGATTTTGAGAGCCAACGTTCCAGCAAGTTCAATATCCACACCACCCCGGGCAAAACCGCTGAATGTCTTTGGTATGTCGCGGCCAAAGATCGTCTTGCCATCGCTCAGCCAGAACGCCAGACCGCTGAACATGGTCAATGTGCCAAGCGTTGCCACAAAGGGCAAAATGCCAAGAATACTGACCAGAAAACCGTTGAAGAAGCCACCGAGAATGCCCATTGCCAATGCCGCTGCGACCCCTGCGGCCACCGGATAGCCCTGGCTGAAAAGAAGGGCTGCGGTAATACCGGAAAGGCTTGCCATCGACCCGACGCTGAGGTCGAAATCACCCATGACCATGACAAAGGTCATGGTGAAGGCAACCACCGCCAGCATGCTGATCTGTTGCGAAATATTCAGCCAGTTGCGCGCCGTCATGAACGTATCGGGTAAATTGAACCAGAAGAAGGCAACGATGGCGATGAAGCCGACCAGCGTGCCGTAGCGTTTGAACAGTGAAATCATGAAGCCGGATCCTTTGGTCTCAATCATAGAATTTCGCCAGCAGATCGGCGGGACTCAGTCCGTCCGTTTCGATGATGCTATGCTGGGCCCCTTCGCGCATGATCAGGATGCGATCGCACATACCGATCAGTTCGGGCAGATCGGAAGATGTCATCACCACCGCTGCCCCTTCTGCGCTCCGCTCGCGGATCAATGTGTAGATGTCGAATTTGGCGCCGACATCGACACCGCGTGTCGGTTCATCCAGCAAAAGCAGTTCCGGTGCGTCGCCGAGCGCCCGTGCGAAGACGACCTTTTGCTGGTTGCCACCACTGAGCTGATAGCAGGCCTGGTTCATGCCGCCGGATTTCAGCCGTACCTTTTTTCCCAGCGCATCTGCAAAACGTCGCTCGCGCCTGCGGCTGAGCAAGCCAGCAGCAAAGCTGAGTTTTTGCAGATGCGGCAGGTTGATATTATCGACAATCCTGCGCTGTAACATCAGCCCCTCGCGACGACGCTCCCTTGGGATATAGGCCACATGATTGCGCCAGGCCGCCGACGGGTTTTTGGCAGCAACAGGGGAACCATGGATTGTCACCTGTCCTGCCTGCATCCTGTCTACCCCCAGGAGGGCCAGGAGGACGGCGCTTTGCCCGGCATCTGCCAGGCCGGCAATGCCGAGGATTTCGCCGCGATTGACCTGGAAGCCAACGTCCCTGACCTGTACTGTGCGCAGAGCTTTGGCTTCCAGCAGGATCTCTTCGCCCACGGCGGTGCGGCGCGGTGGGTAGCTGTCCTTGACGTCGCGCCCGGTCATCAGGTGTATGACTTCATTTTTGTCGGTATCGGAAAGGTTGCGGGTCGCGATGGTCTGCCCGTCACGAAAAACGGTCACCCGATCGCAGATCTCCATCACTTCGTTCATCCGGTGTGAAACATAGAGGATGGACGCACCCGACTGTTTGAGCTCCTCGATCACCTGAAAGAGCTTGCGCGATTCTGCCCCGGTGAGCGCTGCTGTCGGCTCATCCATGACATAGAGTCGAGCCATGTTGTCTCCTGCGGAAATCAGTGTGGCAGCGATCTTCATCAGCATTTGATCGCCGGTGCTTAACCGGGCCGCTTTGATCCGCGTGTCAATGTGACTGACCTGCAATTTGTCGAGGGCCGCGCGGGCCATGGCATTCAGTTTGCTCCAGTCCACCAGAGCACCGAAGCGTCTTGGATAGGGCAGCCCGAGCATGATGTTTTCCGCCACGGACAGGTGTGGCACGATATTGAGTTCCTGATGGATGAAGCGCAGCCCGTGACGATAGGATTCCTGCGCGTCCGAGATGGTGACAGGCTTGCCATCGATGGTGGCCGCCATGCTGTCAGCCGCAGTGACGCCGGCCAGGATTTTGATAATCGTGCTTTTCCCGGCACCATTTTCCCCCATCAGCGCATGCACTTCACCCGGTGCAATGTCCAGACGCGCATCCTTCAGGGCAATGGCGCCGGAATAGCTTTTGGAGACATGTGCGACTTCAAGAAAGGACATGGATGATACTGCGCAACGACGCTGTCCGAAGCGGAATGGGCTTTTGGGGCCTGTTCCGCTCCGAAATGGTATTAATCGAGATCTGCGACATTGGATGATGTCACCAGCGTGGTCGGAACATAGACGACGGGTTCCCGGATGGTTTCACCCTTGAGAAGACGTCCGACCATTTCTGCGGCCTTGTTGCCGATGCCGATGAAGTCCTGCGCCATGGAGGCTTCGAAATTGCCGCCGGTGCCGATGGCATCGCGGGCCTGCGGATTGGCATCCATGCCGACGATCACAATGCCTTCATCGGACCTTCCGGCATCTTCGATTGCCTGCAGTGCGCCGAGTGCCGGTTGGTCCCAGGCAGCCCAGACGGCCGCAATGCTGCCCTTGTCCGGATTGGCCGCCAGGATCGCTTCCATTTTTGCACGCGAATCGGCAATGCCGCCATCCTGCACATCGGGTGTGACGCGATCCACGATCTCAATGTCGGGAAAATTGCCAAAGATCGCATCGGCAACAACGCCGCGAATTTGCACGGGCGGAAAGGCGTCAAAAACAAACATTACGACGCGGCCCTTGCCGCCGATCCGGTTGGCAACATAGACGGCAGTTTCAGCCGCCATTGCATAACCATTGCTGGTCACATTTGTCGCCAGGAGTGGGTCAGAGCCAGAATCCATTCCAACGACGGGAATGCCCGCTTCCCTGGCAACTTCAAGTCCGGCTGCCACCTGTTGCGGGTCAACGTTGATGACGATGGCATCGACCTTCTGGTTGACCGCGTCTTCCAGACGGCTGATGACGGCAGCCACGTCGCCGGCGGTATCCACGATATTGGTCTCCCAACCGTTTTTCTCAGCCGCTGCCTTGAAGCCTTCGACATAAAACTGCGTGCCGGGTTGTGCCAGATAAGGCGTGATGACGGCCACCTTGCTTGCTGCCTGGGCCAGACCCATCGAAAGCCCGGTGGCAAGCACCATGGCGCCTGCAAGTCCGGCAATTGTTTTGAGTGTCTTGGATATACGCATGATCTTATCTCCCAAATATGGGATCAAATTTTCAGTGATCCCCGATTTATTCAGCTCATTTGCCGGGCCCCTCGTATCCCGGATCCACACCCGGTTTTGATTCAGGCCGCGTTCCATGGCTGCCAGCCAGTCACAGACTGTCTTCAGCTTAGGGCCAAACCGTCTGCGTCATCAGTCACCAATAGGCCGTCGCAGCGCTATGGCCTGCAGTTTTCTGCACAATGCGGATGATTTTTGCAGCATTCAACTGCCCGTGATCTTCTTGCCTGAATCAATTGGCGTAGATCCGGCCAAGCTCCGCATTGATGTGGCGTGTTGCCAGATAGGTCTCCTCATAGAGTTTGAACAAATCATTGTAGCGCCTGTGACGTGCAGCGTCCGGTTCGAATGTGCGATCGAATTTGACAATCTGTGCCAAAGCGTCTTCAAGCGTGCCAAACAGATTGGCCGCCACTGCCGCCATTGCCGAGGCACCCAGGACACCCGGATCCGATACCTTTGTCCGTTTCAGGCTGCGTCCAAGGATATCGGCGCGAATCTGGTTCCAGATATCGGATTGAAAGCCACCGCCACCGCAATTGATTGTGTGCACCTCGGTTTGCGAAGACCTTTGCAGCGAATCCAGCAAAAGCCGCGCAGAATACCCCACGCCTTCATAGACGGCACGTGCGATTTCACTGGCTCCCATGCGCGCATCGATCCCCAAGAATGTTCCGCGTGCATGAATATCCCAGATGGGTGCCCGCTCACCCTGCAGATGCGGAAGGAACAACGGGCAGGGGGCGTCACGGTCAAGTGCCTCAACCCGTGCCGCCATCTCGGCAGGCATGACATTGAACAGATCACAATACCAGGTGATGGAGGCGCCACCCGATTGCGTCGGGCCGATATGCACCTTCATGGCGTCATAGTCGGGAAACACCAGAACACCGGGGACCGGGTGAACATCCGGGGAAACAATGGCGAGGACTTCGCTGGTTCCGCTCAGATACATGGCCTGCCGGTCGTCGTGCACGCCAACGCCGAACATGCCGGCCCAGGCATCCATTGTTGACACGCAAAGCGGAACCCCCGCGCAGGGCAGATCCGGGCGCACCCTGCCGGCCAGGTCGGTGATCCTTGCCAACGGGGCCAGCCGGTCCCTCGCACCGGGGACCAGATCCAGCAGTTTTGGGATATAGTCAAGGTTCGTATCCACCAGGCCGAAATTGGAGATCGGATCGGAAACGAATTCGCCTGTCAGTTTGTAAATGCAGAAATCCTTGGGAAGCATGACCCTTTCTGTCCTGTCCCAGATATCAGGGTGATGTCGGGCCATCCATCGCATGCGGCTCAGGCAATGGCTCGCATCAATGCGCCGGGGAGACCCCCACCAGCGCGTCCGGTCCTCGTCGCACACCAGCGCGTCGAGTTCCGCCGCTTCCCTGGCGCACCGCCCATCCTGCCAGACGATGGCAGGTGCCAGACTGTTGCCATCCGCGTCGACGAAGACGTGGGTGTCTACCTGTGAGGTGATACCAATGGCTTTCAGGTTGCCAAGGTCGCGACCGGCGGTGAATTGCTCCAGCGCCTGCAGGATATGATGGATCCATAGCTCGGGATCCTGCTCGACCACGCCATTGGACCGGCGCGTGGTGGGATAGGATGCCCGGTAGCAATCCAGCTCTGCGCCACCCGCATCAAACAGGATCGCCTTGACCGCGGTTGTTCCGACATCAATGCCGAGCAGCATTTCCTCAGCCATCCAAAGTCTCCCTGATCGAGCGAAGATAGTCTTCCAGAGCCTTTGCGCCCTTCATTCCCTCCAGCAAGGCGCGCGATCCAACCACCACACCATCGGCGCCACAGTCAATGGCCTGACGGCATTGCTCAGGCGTACTGATGCCGATGCCCAGAACAATGGGGGCGGTGACGCCGGCATTTCTCAGCTGTTTCAGGCGCTGGCCACAGGTTCTGTCAAAGCCGCTGCGAATGCCGGTGCTGCCCTCACAGGCCTGAAGCATCACATAGCTTGAGGTGTTGCGGGCGCGTTCCAAATGACCTTCATCAAAATGGTAGGGTACAAGCGCCACGATTTTCACCCCGGCTTCAACAGCATCTTGTTCGATTGCGTCCTTTGCATCCGTATCATTTTCCGGCAGGCACAGGAGCCCGTCTATGCCTTTCCAGTCCCATCTCATCTGCTCTGACCGAATATCGGCTTTGCCCGATGGCAGCAGGTGGCGCGATGCATAGGCAAAAATCACCGCCGCTGCGTCGCAATCCGTTGCCTCCAGGCGATCCAGCACCGCGCGGGCATCGTGAACAGACCCGGACCCTGTCGACCTTTTCATCGAGGCGCGAACAGCCTCTCCATCCAGATAGGGATTGTCAGACCGGATGCCCATTTCGAGAATATTGACCCCGCTCCGGCAATAGACATCAACAAGCGAGGGCGCAATCAGCGGATCGCTGGTGGGCACATAGGCGATAAGGATGTTCTTGCCGCTTGAAACCACGGCGTCCATCCTGCTTTTTTGGGTTGGCTGAAAACGCATTTGTTCAGACTGTCCCTGGAGCCGGTTCCAGGCAAGCACGAACCGGTCCGGGGAGGGATCAAGAACAACAAACATTCCGATCGCGGACAAATCATGCAGTTTGAGGACGACACCAGGCTGGTGAAACAGTCCGCCGTCCCATCTTTGGGGTGCCTTGAAATGGTGAGGTTCAAATTTGACCGGACAGATACCGCCAACAAAACGGCCAACTTCAAGATCAAGTCTGAACTTCCAGATCTGATATCATCCGCAATGCGGGTCTAGATAAACGGACGTTGAATATCCACACTTCCATCCCAATTAGCCACATCCATGAGCCTTTTTGTGTCTTTTACCAGACAAGTCTTCCCTGACCACTCAATGATGCCTTTGTCTTGCAGCTTTTTCAGTGTCTTATTTGTATGCACGAGCGAAAGTCCCAACGTATCTGCGATGTGGTTTTGTGTGAAGGGTGCCAAAGGTTGCCCTTCCTGCAGATGACCCACACGATGGGCGCGCTGATTCAAAAAAGAAATAAGATATGCGGCGCGTTCCAATGCGCTACGCCGCCCAACACTGAGCAAATGTTCGTCCAGTATTTGTTCTTCCTTGGCGGCCAGCCAGGTCACATCGAAGCCCAGACTCGGGCGATTTTTGAACAGTAGGTAAAGCGAATTTCGCTCGAATACACACAGCATCATATCCGACAGCGCTTCCACGGAGTGCTGCATTTCTGCCAGAAGGGTACCCTGCAGGCCGACGAGGTCTCCGGGCAAAACGAAATTGAGAATCTGCCTTCGACCGTCCTCCAATGTTTTGTAACGAAATCCCCAACCGCTGAGAACCGTATACATGTGTGGACTATTGTTGCCTTCGACCAAAATTGTAGAATTCGCCTGAACCTGCAACTCGCCGCGTTTAAAGTCTGACATGAACGCAATTTCATCGGCAGTCATGTCGCGGAATGCAGGATTGTTTGCCAGGGGGCATTGGGAACACGGGTGCTGTTGTTTTAGTGATAGTGGACGATTTAGGGTCATTAATTCAAAAAGCCCTCAGGTAAAATATTTAGCGATATGCGCCAAGACCAGTTCATAGCGAACGGGCTTTGAGAAAATAGGTGTATCGGGAGAATTTGCATAGCCAATTTGAGCGCTGGAACTTGCTGTCAAAAAGCAAAATGGAATATTCATATTGTCCAACGTTTCTGCAATTGCCAGACTGTTTTCCTTACCCAACTGATAGTCCAATAGAGCGATGTCGGGACGGTTTCCTTCTATAGCTGAAATTGCCGTTTCCACATTATGCGCCACTGCCACGACATTAAATCCGGAATCGGAAAAAAACAATTCCATGTCCGTCGCGATGATTGGGTCGTCTTCCACTATCAAGAGTTTTTTTGCCATTCCATCACAACACTCTGTTTTGTATCAGCTCTATGGCTATGGAAACTAAACGCACAAAGTCTGGAATAGTTCAATTTGCTGGAATTTGATTGAACCCACGATGACGTGAAGTCTGTTCGACACACCTGCTATGTCAAATTTAATTGTGACCACGGATTGCGATCAATAAAGATGTTGCTTGGTTCTGCCGACACCGAGGCTGACGCCCTGGCTTATTGCACGGTAACGCGAACCCTTATTGACAGGATCAGAAACGATGGGCGTCTTGAAGATGCACTCAGAATGCAGTTCATTTGCAGCGTCCCAGTTGGAATTGGGCGTCAGCCTTGCGCAACTTGGTCTTGGCTCAGTTGATTATATTGCCGATACGATCACCCTTGACCAGAGGGCGTCAGAATTGTTTGACTTGCCACCAGATATGCCTGTTTCGCGCCAGGACCTCCATGCCAGGGTGCATGCTGAGGACAAAAACTATATAGAATCTCAGGTTCGATGCCTGTTGAATCCAAATGAAGTCAATGACCTGAATGTTCAACACCGGGTCGTGCATGAAAATGGTGAGATCCTTTGGTTGAATGCCAAGATAAGGGTCATATTCGAAATGGACGACAGCGGGTCGAAATTGCGACCGGTTTCTGGTCTGGTTGCCATAATGGATATAACCGCCCTTAAAAAAAGTGAGGAAAGATTTGTCTATCTGATGGGTGAATCTCGTCACAGGATAAAAAATCTCATTGGAGTCATTCAGTCGATTGCCAGAATGACCAGTCGGAAGTCCAGCCACGAAACCTTTTTGGAGCGGTTCACACAACGATTAAACGCACTTGCCTCCAACCAGGCTTTGCTTATTTCAATGGACTTTGCGGGGGTGAGTCTGCGTTCTTTGGTGGTTGATCAATTGTCTCCTTTCGGAAACCCGACGACCAATAGGATAAATATTGAAGGTCCGGAGTTGATATTAAAAACAGATGCAGTTCAACCAATCGGATTGGCCATTCACGAATTGGCGACGAACGCTTTGAAATATGGCGCATTGTCGGAGGATTCCGGCGAAGTATCGATCGTGTGGTCGATAGAGGATGACGATGAGCCAATGTTTGCCTTGAGATGGATTGAAACGGGTGGGCCAATCGTCAAACAACCCTCTCACAAGGGATTTGGTCAGAAGGTTATCAAGGAAATGGCGGAGTCGTCGCTGTCAGGGACTGTGGATTTGCAGTATCTTCCGGTAGGGCTTAGTTGGACTTTGCGTACAGCGGTCAGCCATGCGCTCTAGTGATTTGGTGTCCTGATTACCTAGCAATTTCTTCAACCAACAACCGCTTCTCACCGTTTGGGAGGTTGCCAGAACTCTCGGTTTTGGTCATTTTATAGGCAAAGCTGACCAGCAAGCCGTAAGCACACCCCTATTTTTTGGCCGTGCGGGAAGGATATTCCCCGAACCGGTCCATATAATATTTTGAAAAACGCCCGGCATGCCGGAAGCCGCATTGCTTCATCGCTGCTGCAACCGTGGTTTTTTCCGATAGCAACATTTGCCGTGCATTCATGAGACGGGTCTCCAGCACATATTGCATGGGCGTTGCGCTCAGATAATGCCGGAAGCCTTCGAAAACGGACCGTTCACTGACATCGGCGGCCTTTGCCAATTCGGCGACAGAAACCGGGGAGGCCAGATTTTCCGAGATGTAACGGGTGCAGGCGCGCACGTGTCTTGGCAGGATATTGGCCGAAGCATTGGGCAGCAGTGGTGTTTGGTCGTGTTCTATGCTCATCAGCAGGGCATCAACCACGGCGTGCGAGAGGGTGGAGGTTTCGATCTGCCAGGCGCGATCATGGGCAAAACGGACAAATTCCTCCATCAACAGGCCCATCAGGTTCCTGATACGCCAGCCCTCGGGCGTCGAGAAATCAACGCTGGTCCGGAATATGGGGTGCACCTTCTCGGCTCTGCCGGTCAGCAGGTTCCAGCGCTTCAGCAAAAAATCCCTGTCGATTTTCAACATGAATTGCGTCGTGCCCGGCCGCCAGAATGAGACGAGACGTTGGCCGGGTGAAATGATCAGGCCTGCTTCAGGGCGCGAATTGAAATCCTGGTTGTTGATGCGAATATCGACACCACCCTCCAGCGGCACTTCCAGCATGTAGAAATCCTCAAAATTATCCGGGTCGATGGTGACGCCCGCGCCATATTTGAGAATGTTCAAACTGCCTGCACTGACTCGTGTGCTGACATGGAGAAAATCGAAACCCGCCGCGCCGTTGCTCAATTTCAGATCATGGGATTTGTAGCGGCTGCACAGCAGCCTGTGGGCCTCGGCCGGTGAATTCGTCTGCGTTTGCGAGATGGCTTTATTGGCGACAGCCAGGTGACCCGGGTCGAATGCCGCAAGTTGCAGTGGCGAGCGCCTGGCAAGCGGCGCATCAAAGGTTGCGGCTTGCCCGGGCCGCTCTTGGTTGTTTGTGTGCACCTGTCGTCACTCCTGCTTGAGGGCGCGTATCACAAACTAGGTGATTGTGGCAGCACCTGTTTTTGTGCGTTTATGATGGTATCAAACAGGGCATCGAGTTCGCTGGAAGCCTGTGTCGTGTTGGTGCCGCCATTGGCGTGCCAATGCCTGGCAACGGGCTCAAGGATCCTGTCTATATCGCTTTCACAGGAAAAGGCGCCGGTGATGGATTGGATCCGGGAATTGTCAAATAGGGTCGAATGGGCCTTGTCTCCCAGCAAAGGGCCTTCCCAATCCGCATTGAAACGGATCAGATTGTCTGTCGGCACGTGCACAAGCTCTGCGGTTCTGCCGACCGCCCTGCCGATCGCCTGATAGATGGTGTTCCAGGTGAAGGCATTGTCGGATGTCAGATGAAAGGCCTTGCCCAATGCTGCCTGTTTGCCAAACAGGCGAATAAAGGGCGCCGCAAAATCCTCTGCGCGTGTCAGGGTCCAAAGGGATGTGCCGTCGCCAGGCACAATCACGGGTTTGCCCTGTATCAGCCGTGCAAGCAGCGTGTCCCCTTCCGAAAAGGCTGTGGGAAACCGCGTGCGCACCGTATGGCTCGGTCGCACGATGGTGACGGGCAGTCCGTCCTGATGCATCAGGACGGTTTCACAGGCAGCCTTTTTTTGACTGTACTGCCAGAACGGGTTGCCCAACGGCACATCTTCGGTGATCGGAAAAATGGGCGCCGGTTTTTTATAGGCAGATGCCGACGATATGAAAATATATTGGCCGGTCCTGCCAGCAAAAAGCGCCACGTCGCGCTGTGCATCCTGCGGTTCGAAGAGGATGAACTGGCAGACGACATCATAGTGGCCCTGGGCAGCAGCAGCGTAGGAAACGTCGTCACGGAAGTCACCCGAGATCTGTCTTGCGCCGCCGGGCAATTCCCCATTGCCACTGCCCCGGTTGAGGACACTGACATCGTGTCCGGCCGCGACAGCCTGTTGAACACAGGGCAATGATATCTGGCCGGTTCCGCCGACAAAAAGCACGCGAAGAGTCATGTGAAATTCCAATAGCCATTCGACCATTCAAATTGAAGGCGTCAGATCATCCTGTCAAGTTAAGCTATTGGACAGATCGCCCATCGCAGAAAAACGACATTCCAGTCTGCACGGTGTTCACAAGAGCACCGGCTCCTGCAATTATCCGCAGCAAAAACGCTTGTTTGGGCCTAAATAATTTGCACTAGTGCGCTGGACAATTCATGTTGGCAGATGAAGGTGAATTCCTCACCAGGGTAAAATGATGGATTTTGTATTCCTGTGGGCGCTGGCTGGCCTCCAGATAAAGCATTTTGTAGCGGATTATTCCCTTCAATGGGGATCAATGATCGCTGACAAACCGCACCTCAACAGGCCCGGTGGATACATCCATGCGGCCATACATATTGCCGGCACACTCCCGGTATTGTTGTTGTGCGGCCTGTCATTGGTCACCGTGGCAATGCTGCTGGCGTTCGAGTTTGTCGTTCATTTTCTGACCGACTATATCAAGGCGCGGCACGGTCTTGTTCACAAGGCCGATGCACACACCCGCTCCTACTGGATCGCCCACGGCATAGACCAGCTGGTTCACCAACTGACCTATGTGATCATTTTGCTGTTTATGCTCCTGGAACTTCCCTATTGAAGTGAATCATTGGCACAGCGCCACCGGCTGGCGTGCCCGGAAGGCGCAGCCCCTGTGGTTGCCTGTGTTGCATATATTGCAAACCTCTGAGCGCCTTTAATGATGCCGAACTTGCGCCGAAGGCGGCATTCTGTTTTCAAGCGATCTTTGGTATAAATCAGCACATGGCTGAAATCAGTCGGATGTCTCTTTGCTGTCCAGCACATGGGCCAGATCACTGGTTGTCGATGCCAGTCGTCTGGCAAGTTCGCGTATCACCTCAACGGCAACCTCGGGAAATTCGTGGATGAGTTCCATGAGGTTTTCTCGCTTCAGTTCCAGAACTGACAATTGGCCACGGGCGCGCACGCCGGCCGTCCGTGGCACGTCGCAGAAAGCGGAAATTTCACCGAAAAGCGCATTTCTTCCATGCACCGCCACAACGACCTGTTTGCCACCGCTTTCAACGAGTATTTCGGCTTCACCCCGGACGATCAGATAGGCAGAGGTCCCGTTTGAACCTTTTGCGAATACCATCTCTCCGTCTTCAAACACCCGCTGCGATGCAGTATAGGCAATCAGTTTGAGTTTACTCGGGTCGACACTTGAAAAAAGTGCGACCCTGCGCAGCATGGCCACATCATCTTTAAGTGTACTCATCAAGACCCTCCAGTATCTCCGGTTCCATCATTATGCATTACTCATTTCAAGGCGTGGAGCGACTTGCTCAGGTGTACCATCAATCGAAATACTGCCACCTTCCATCAATATGACGCGGTCAAAATCATCCCAGGGACCATGGTCGACAGGCACGCAGATGACACCCATTTGACGTTTCCCGTCTTTGCTTCCCAGAGACAGGATATCATGAATGATGGCCTTGCGTTCCACTGGATCCAATGCCGAAAGGGCACGGTTGAGGATGACCATATCCGGTTTCTTCAACAACGCCCGGGCGACTTTGAGTTTCTGTGCCTGGCTGGTTGTCAGGTTCCTGCCGGCAACACCGATGTCGTAGGAAAGACCAATGCGGAAAATGGTCTCGGATATATTGCGTTCTTCGAGGATTTTCTTGATCGCATTGAGAACCCGGTCGCGGGCGCCTGTCCGCCTGGCATCGATGCGTCCGAACAGAATGTTATCAATAATCGTCAATGACGGATTGAAACGTGCAGGGTCAAGGAATGCAACAGAGTCATTGCCTTGCGATCCCAGTGTTTCAGCAAGTTTCTTGCGGGCATTGAGCAATTGTGTCTGCAGCGCTTCGTCCAGCACACCGAAACGAGACTGCGTTTCGCTATAGCCAAATGCAAGTGCCAGTATGGTGGTGACATCATTTGCCGGAGCGGTTGTAACCGTCTTTCCGGATGTGCGGTCCAACATCTGTTTCATGGCCACAATCTGTTCGGGGGAGGGACCGCCGGTGCGTTGCAGCAGCATGCTGTCCTCGGTCAGATCACCAAACAGTTCCACATTGTTTTCAGCCACCTCACGTCCCGCATCAAACAGCTGCGACATCAGGTCTGTTTGCTTGAGCACGCCAAGCATTGTCTTGTTGGACGGCAGGTTTTCCGGGTTGAATTGCGCATCAAGGGGTGTGCCGAAAATCAGGTTCTCGCCGATTGTCAGTTGATGATTGTATTTTTCCGGATCAAAAAATTCCACTGCACCGCTGAGTTCATCGATTGATTTGTCGTCGGCAAACTCCCGCCGTGCTTCCAGCAGACTGGCTTTGATCGTTTCATCACCCTCACTGTCCAGCGTGCGTAGCAAACCAAATTCAAGAACATCATTATACAGTCTGGTGCTCCGCATCACCGAAAGCAGGTGCGGCCAGAAGGCGTCATCAGGCCAGGAGGGATTGGAAACCGGATCATCGACATCGTAGATCATGTCGACATCGGCACTCACCATCGCATCGTTTTCATAGTTCGAGAAATCGGCACCAGAACTCGCATTCTTGATCACCGGTGCTGCATTCCCGACAAATGGCAATGTTTCGGCCAAAGTGGCTTTTATACTGCCGCCGGCATAGAATACATTGCTGTCGGCATAGCCGATGCGCTGGCCCGTCTGCGATTCCGCTATGTTGTCCAGATCATTTCCGTCCAGCGTAATGGAGCCCGACCGCGCATGAAGCAATCGGCCCAAAACTTCAGCAACCTGTTCGGCACCGGAATCATTGCCACCAACAATGGCCACGGCTTCATGCCGCGACAGGGTAGCCGAGAAGGACTCGATCACTGGCTGGTCCGACGAATCCACCACCGTAATATTACTCAGTTTGTACCCATCTTGAATATTCGACAGGACCTGGTCTGTTGCCACCTGCCGCTCATAGGGGACGATTTCGGTTTCTGCAAAATCCTCTACCGCCTGTTCATAGCGAATCTGGTTCATCAAACGTTGTTGATCCCAGTCGATAATACCCTTGATGGGTGCGGGCAAATCCTTGTAGGCGGCAATCGATGCGACCAAAGCACCAAGATCCATCCGGCCGGTAATCACCAGATAACCGCCAAGAAGGTAGAAAATAAATGCCAGGAGCTGGATGAGGAAGTTGTTGATGAATTTGACAAAGAACTTGCGCTGATAGAGCTCGAAGCGTGTGGCGAGAATGCCGCGCAATATGTTCCAGATGTTCGCCCGGGCACGATTGGTGACGCCATGCAGATGGACGTCGTCCATGCCCTGGACATATTCGCCAATTCTACCGGACAATCTGCGCGCTGCCCGCTGGCGTCGACGTCCAAGTTCCAGCAAACGCCGCCTCAGGCGCGGAATGATCCACGCCTGGAACACCACGATCCCAAGCGTGATAGCCCCGAACATGGTATTTTGCAGAAACAGGAACGTCATGCCTGTCAGCGCCTGGGCGCCCAGAAAGACCGGCGCTGAAAAGGCATCTCCGAAAAATTCGCCCAGCGGTTCGACTTCATCCTTGATGACGCTGGAAATCTCCGACGGCTTGACCTGACGGATCTTGCCGATCGGATAGCGCAGCACACGATCAAACAGCTCGTAGCGCAACCGGCGCAACAGGCTTTCGCCGAGTTTGCCCTTGTAGGTATTGATATAGAGTTTGAACCAGCCGTTCAGGGCAACGGCCAGCAGAAAGGAAATACACAAGACCACCAGCATGGATGGCCGTTGCAATTGGAAACCGTCGAACAGCATGATCTGCTGATCGGTAAAATATTGCGTGAAAGGCAACGAGATAGAAAGAAAGGGTTGCGTGGCCTCGGGTGTCTCGAAACCAACCGCCTGGATGGGACCATTGACGATGAGCTTGGGCAACTGCAACATCAGGAAGTAGACTGGCATGGCTGCCAGTACAACTATGAATATCCATATCTGTTTACTTCGCGAATGGCGCCAGATATATTTTAGAAGGTTGCGCTCCAATTGATCTCCACCTCTCACGCGTCCCGATCGTCCTGCATCATCAGACCATGATGTGGCTGTTTCTCAGTTCCGGCTGCGCCAGTTATTATCCCCATTGCGAGTTTAACTCTTTATCCCCGCACCCTCTGTGTCAAGACACACAGACCAAACGAACGAGGCAAACCGGCCATAATTGCCCCATTTCCTCGAATTGGTACACCTATTCGGAACCATTTGGCGTATTGCAAGCAAAACGCCGAGCCCTTCTGAGTGTTTTACATCTGGATGTTGAATTTTACATTAATCGGCTGAGGATTTTGCCCAGAGATTGATGCCTTCTTCGTCGGCATAGGTGTCTATTTCGGCAAGTTCCTCCGCCGTGAAGTCCAGATTGTCGATCGCACCGGCGCAATCAACCACCTGTTGCGGTCGCGACGCACCGATCAGCGCCGTGGTGATGCCACCGTCGCGCAACACCCAGGCAATGGCCATCTGAGCCAGAGTCTGGCCACGGCGTTTTGCGATGAGATCCAACTGCCGGATATTGTCGATGGCCTTTTCCGACAAAAATTCCGGTTTGAGCGATTTATGCTGCGCTGCACGGCTGCCTTCAGGGACGCCCTTGAGGTATTTGTTTGTCAGCATGCCCTGTGCCAGGGGCGTAAAGGCGATGGACCCGACACCCAGATCCTTCAGGGTATCCTTCAATCCATCCCGCTCAACCCACCGATTGATCATATTGTAGCTTGGCTGGTGAATGAGGCACGGTGTGCCCAGATCCTTCAGGATTGCGACAGCTTCACGTGTGCGCTGCGAATTGTAAGATGAGATGCCGGCATAAAGCGCTTTGCCCGAGCGCACGATCTGGTCAAGCGCACCCATTGTTTCTTCCAGAGGCGTATCCGGGTCAAACCGATGCGAATAGAAAATATCCACATAATCGAGCCCCATCCGTTTCAGGCTCTGGTCGCAGGACGAAATCAAATATTTGCGGCTGCCCCATTCTCCATAAGGACCTTCCCACATGCCGTATCCCGCTTTGCTGGAAATGATCAACTCATCCCTGTGATTGGCAAAATCGGTGCGTAGTATCTGCCCGAATGCGCGTTCCGCGCTGCCGGCCGGTGGTCCGTAATTATTGGCCAGGTCGAAATGCGTGATCCCCAGATCAAAGGCCGCCCTGCAAATATCCCGTTTTGTATAGAACGGCGTGTCGTCGCCGAAATTGTGCCACAGACCCAGCGATATCGCCGGCAATTTCAAGCCGCTGTCGCCGCAACGATTATAGACCATATTGGCGTAGCGATCCGCGTTGGGCGTGTAGGTCATGCAGGTTCTCTTTCGTCGTTTGTTTTGATGGGTGACCCGAGTCGGGTCCCCAGTCTCTCCTGTTATCTTTATGCATGGTCAATGAGCCTGTGTCCAACCGTGACACAGGCTCATCCTGCCGGGCGCCGCAATTTCATGAGCGGCGAACGCCGATCAACGCGTTGCCGCATCGGTTACATGAGGTGTTCTTTGAAAAAGGCCACAGTGCGCTCTTCCGCCAGTTTCGCGGTCGCCTCATCGTAGCGCGGTGTCGTATCGTTGTGAAAACCGTGATTGACACCCGGATAGATATGCACGGTAAAGGGCGTTCCAGCGGCCTTCAGCGCGGCTTCATAGGCCGGCCAGCCGGCGTTGATCCGCTCATCGAGTTCTGCGTATTGAATGAGCAGTGCAGCACCTATGTCCTTGACATCAGCGGCATCGGGCTGCCGCCCGTAAAAGGGCACCGCCGCGGCAAGTTCCGGATAGGCCACAGCAAGTGCATTGACGACACCCCCGCCATAACAAAAACCGACCGCGCCGACTTTGCCTGAGCAATCCTCGCGGGCAATGAGATATTCAAAACCGGCAAAAAAATCATTGAGCAGTTTTTCACCGTCAACCGTGCGCTGCAGGTCACGCCCATCATTGTCATTGCCCGGATAGCCGCCGACCGATGTCAGGCCGTCCGGTGCAAGAGCCATGAAACCGGCCTTTGCCATGCGGCGCGTGACATCTTCGATATAGGGGTTCAATCCGCGGTTCTCGTGAATCACCAGCACGGCCGGGAGTTTGCCTTTTGCCCCGGCCGGACGCACCAGATAGGCATTCACTGATCCGTTGCCATTGGGTGAATCATACGTGACGCGGCTGGCCTCGATATCCGGATCGTCCGGTGCCACCTGCTGGGCCAAGGCGTAATTCGGGGAGAGCTGGTCAAGCAGCATGGCTGCCGTGACCCCCGCGGCAGCGTATTTCGCCGCGCCATCCAGAAACGCCCGTTTGGTGATTTTCCCATGGGCATAATAGTCATAGAGATCGAGCAGTTTCTGCGGAAAGTCCTTGGCGGTCTTGCGTTGAATTGAGCTGTGTTCATTCATCGTTTTATTCCCGTTAAGCGATCAATTGCAGGTTTCAACACCTAGCCATCAATTTAGAGCGCCGTACAGCGTTGCCAAGAGTGAGGTTCATTTTATTGGTCAATGCGGCTGCTTCAGGTGGTGCACCCTGGAAACACCTGCGCCTGTGCAGCAGCGCCATGAGCCGAAACAGATTGTGAACCGACGTGATTGGACATCGCCCATCGGTCTGTTCGATACGAGAATCTGTTTTGTACAGTGGGGCAAGGCCCGGAAAGACAGACATGATGACCCGACTGCCAGTTCCATCAGCACTTTCAACCTTTGCGGCAATGGCTTTGTGTCTTTTGATGAGCCTTCCCGCCGCCGCGCAAACAGGCAAGCCGTTTGACCGTGTCGGATGGGTGGCGCATGTGAGCGCCTATTCGTTTGACGCATTGAATGCGCGGTTGGATGCGGCCATCAGGGCAGAAAAAATGGGTCTCGTCACGCAGGCCAGCGCCTCAGTGGGGGCGCGCAGCCGAGGGGTAGACATACCCGGAAACCGTGTTGTTGGTGTCTACCGCAATGATTTTGCCGTTCGCATGCTGCAAGCAAGCCTGGCTGCAGGCATTGAGGCACCCATACGCTTTTACGTTTTTCAAAATCCTGACGGTGGGGCGACCCTGTCCTACAAAACGCCGACCCATGTTTTCTCTCCCTATTTTGAAGAGGGTGAGAATGCCCTGCAAATCTTGGCTGGCGAACTCGACCAGATATTTGCCCGCATCGCCGCAAGCACGGTGGGACCATAGTGAAATGGAAATCCCTTGCCGGGTTCAGTTCACCACAAAGCCATGCGCAAACGGATCCCGGTCATCGATGAATATTGTATTGAGGCCGGTCATGCGCGCCCATCCGCCAATGGAGGGAATGATGGCATCGTGATCACCTACCCGGGCAGTGCCTTCAACCCGGCCTTTGAAAATGGACCCGATGATGCTTTCGTGGATGAATTCGTCACCGGTTTTCAGCTGTCCGCGTGCGGCCCAATGGGCCATGCGTGCCGAGGTGCCTGTGCCACAGGGTGAGCGGTCAATGGCCCTGTCGCCATAGAACACCGCATTGCGGGCGGTTGCGGTTGGCCCCGTTGTGGATGGCGTCGGCGCGCCGGTCCACAAAATGTGCGACAACCCCTGGATTTCGGGATGTTCGGGGTGAATGAACCGATATTTTTCATTGAGGGCAGCGCGCAGGCCGGGGCTCCATCCGATCAGGTCGATGGCGCGGTGATCGGCAATGTCGCGAAAACCCGCCTGTGGTTCGACAATGGCGTAAAAATTGCCGCCATAGGCAATATCGACGGTGAGTTCGCCAAGACCCGGGCATTCAACGCTCAAGCCGGTGGAATGCACAAAGGATGGCACGTTGGTCAGTCGCACCTCTTCGACAAAGCGACCGTCCTGCCGATATTCCGCAATGACCAGCCCGGCTGGCGTATCCAGCCGCAAAATACCTGGTGTCTTCGGTGTGACAAGCCCGTGCTCAATGGCCATTGTGACGGTACCAATCGTTCCATGGCCGCACATCGGCAGGCATCCGGATGTTTCTATGAACAGCACGCCGACATCGCAATCGGCGCGTGTCGGCGGATAGAGAATTGAACCGGACATCAAGTCATGGCCACGCGGCTCAAACATCAGGCCGGTTCGGATCCAGTCATAGTCGGCGAGGAAATGAGCCCGGCGTTCAAGCATGCTGTTGCCATCGAGCTGAGGGCCTCCGCCCGCCACGACACGCACCGGATTACCACAGGTGTGGCCATCAATGCAAAAGAAGCTGTGCTGTGCCATGGGGCGCTCAATATTGCGGGAGGTCTGGGCGGCAGGCGATGGCATCGCGAATGATGCGCTCCACACGGGCGCGGTGGTCGCCCTTCAGCGGTTGGCGCGGCATCCTGACCCGGTCATTGCTGTTGATTTCAATCAGTTCAGCCAGTTTGATCTGCTGAACCAGATAGGTGGAGACATCCAGATCCAGCAGAGGGCGGAACCAGCGATAGATTTTCAGCGCTTCAGCGTGGCGGTTCTGCTGCATCAATTCATAGATCGCCACAGTTTCACGCGGAAAAGCGACGACCAGACCGGCGACCCAGCCGACAGCACCAACCGCCAGAGCCTCATAGGCCAGATTGTCCACACCGGTCAGAACGTCGTAACGGTCACTCAGCATATTGAAGATTTCCGTTGCGCGACGGATATCGTCCGAACTTTCCTTGATGGCCACGAAAAGCGGCTCTTCTGCCAGTTCAACCATCATCTCAGGGGTGATATCGACACGATATCCGACCCGGTTGGAATAGATCATCACCGGCAGGCCGCCTGCCTGGGCAATGGCCCTCAGATTGGCGATCGTTTCATCGCGGTCCGTATGGTAGATCGGTGAAGGCACGACCATCAGGCCATCCGCTCCGGCCGATGCGGCCATTTTCGCCAGTTCACAGGCTTCTCTTGTTCCAGCCTCGGATATGGTCAGCAGGGCTGGTTTGGTCCCCGTGGCGCTCTTGCACAGGCGCAATACGTCAATGCGCTCCTCGTGAGAAAGCATATTGCCTTCCCCCAGGGTGCCGCAGGCGATCAGTCCATGACAACCAGCGTCCATCTGCAGGGCAAAGCAACGCTCCATTTCCGCATGGTCAAGGCTGAAATCCTCTTTGAATTTGGTTGTTACTGCTGGAATGACGCCGCGCCACATTGGTTCTTCCTTTTCTGACAGGTCTGTCTCTTTTGACAGGCGCATTGATTGTTCCGGCACTACCCGTTGTTGACAAGGTCTGGTACGGACAAGATAGTCCGTGTTTTAGAACGCTTCGGCAACAGTGTGAAGCAATTTTCGTTGAGAGCGCGCGTAAAACACGAACCTGGAACCTCTCGTCAATGAATGAAATCAGGACAGGTTCCAGCGGAACAGGGAAACTGTGGTGCGGCCAGACCAAAGGATACTCGTACTTTTTGCCCATCCGGGGCAACGCTATTCCCGGGCGAACAGGGACCTTTCAAAGGCCGCAAGCGGCGTTGACAATGTAACATTGATTGACCTTTACGCCCTGTATCCGCGTTTCAAGATAAACATAGAAGTCGAGCAACAGCGCCTGCTGGATCACGATGTGATCGTGTTTCAGTTCCCCCTCCTGTGGTACTCGGTGCCCGCCCTGTTGAAGGAGTGGCAGGATCTGGTGCTTGAATATGGTTTTGCCTATGGCGAGGGCGGCGACAAATTGGCAGGAAAGTGTTTCACCTGCGTTGTAACAACCGGCGGGCCGGAAGAGTTTTACAGAGTTGGCGGGCGCAACAATTTCCCGCTTCGCGACCTGTTGGCGCCGATTGAACAAACGGCCAGACTTTGTGGTCTGCGTTTCGTGCCGCCCTATGCCCTGTTCGCCGCCCACAGCGCCGCAGGCGATGATCGTCTGCCACGCCACGTGGATGGCTATAGGCGCCTTCTTGAAGCGCTGCGCGATGACCGGCTGGATATGGAGGCAGCCGACCAGATGCGCCTGCTTTCGGCAGAAACATTGCCCATGCGCCGCACCGCGCAAACCGAGGTGAAGCGATGACCGGCTTGCTGTTTCAGGTCTTTGTCTATCTGTGCGCCGCTGTGGTTGCCGTGCCCCTTGCCAAACGTCTCGGTCTGGGCTCGGTGCTTGGATACCTGATTGCCGGGATTGTCATCGGACCGCTTCTCGGGTTGGTCGGGTCGGAGACCCAGGGCATTCAGCATATCGCCGAATTCGGTGTCGTGATGATGTTGTTTCTGGTCGGGCTGGAACTGGAACCGCGCAGCCTGTGGAACATGCGTGGCAGGCTGCTTGGTCTTGGTGGCCTGCAGGTGACGGTCACCATCGTGCTGGTGATGGCCGCAAGCATGGCGCTCGGCCAGCCATGGAGCGTTTCGCTGGCCATCGGCCTGGTCTTTTCGCTTTCCTCAACGGCCATTGTTCTGCAGACCTTGAATGAAAAGGGACTGATGAAAAGCGTTGGCGGCCAGTCCGGCTTTTCCGTTCTGCTGTTTCAGGATATCGCGGTCATTCCGATGCTGGCGCTGATCCCGCTTCTGGCACTGCCGGAACTTATGAATCATACGTCTGACGCAGTGGCATTGGCAGGTGCAGGGGCAGGTACAGGGGCAGGCGCTGAGCATCATGGTGCGGAAATGAGCCTGGTGACGGGGCTTGTCGGATGGCAGATTGCCCTGGTCAACATAGCTGCGGTTGCCGCGGTTGTGGCCGGCGGACATTTTCTGACACGGCCACTCTTTCGTTATATTGCCGCGGCCAAATTGCGGGAAATATTCACCGCAGCAGCCTTGCTGCTGGTGGTCGCCATTGCCTTCCTGATGACGCTGGTCGGGCTCTCTCCGGCGCTGGGAACGTTTCTGGCCGGAGTCGTTTTGGCAAACAGCGAGTTCCGCCACGAACTGGAAAGTGACATTGAACCCTTCAAGGGCCTCTTGCTTGGTCTGTTTTTCATCACCGTGGGAGCGGGTATCAATTTCGCCCTGTTGTTTGACAATTTGTGGTTTGTCCTCGGCCTGACCGTCGAACTGATCCTTTTGAAGGCTGCGGTTCTGTTCTGTCTGTCTGTGCTTTTCTCCATGCGCTGGGCAGACCGCTGGCTGTTCACGCTGGCACTTGCCCAGGCCGGTGAATTTGGTTTCGTCCTGCTTTCCTTCACCACCAAGAATGCTGTCATCCCACCGCAGGTTGCCGATCTTCTGCTGCTTGTCGTTGCGCTTTCCATGTTGCTGACCCCGGCATTGTTCATTCTGTTCGACCGGGTCATTCTGCCGCGACTCGACAAGGGACAACAACGCCCGGCTGATGAGATCACCGAACACGGAACGGCAATCATTGCCGGTATCGGGCGCTTCGGTCAGGTCATCAATCGCGTCCTGAAAGGCAATGGATACCAGACTGTGGTGCTTGATGTCAGTGCAGACATGATCGACATGTTCCGCAAATTCGGCATCCAGACCTATTATGGTGATGCGTCACGTCCTGATCTGCTCAATTCAGCCGGCCTTCAGGAGGCAAAACTGCTCGTGGTGGCCATTGATGATGTGGATCGGGCAGTCGAAATTGTCAGCCATGCGCGTCGCGAGCGGCCCGATATTCATATTGTCGCGCGCGCCCGCAACCGGGAGCATGTCTATGCACTCTACAAGGCGGGGGCAAATGACATTGTGCGTGAAACATTCGACAGTGCGGTGCGTGCGTCGCGTTATTCACTGGAAGCTTTCGGCGTTCATCCGCATGAGGCTGAAAAGCTGGTCACGGTCTATGTCGACCATGACCGTGATGCCATCAGGCGTCTGGCGCGGCTTTATGATCCGGACCTGCCGATCACAGAAAACCAACCTTATATGAAGTTGATGAAGGAAATTCAGGCTGAAACCGATGCCGCGCTCTCCTCCCATACACCCGATGTCCATGACCGGGTCAAGCGCGCCTGGTTGCCGCCGGGAAGCCATCCCGATGAATTCGACTGATCGTCGGATTGGCAATGGGCCGGCTGATGACCTGTTGCAAATCCAAGCCGCTGGTCCCCTGTGTTCTTCGGCGCTGGCCCTGCCCGCAAAGGGATGATTTTTGTAAACAAGTGTCCGTGAGGTGATGACGGTTCTATAAATATATGAATATATATATGGGACGGGGATCAACTGCGGCGTTGTGAATGCATGCAAGGGAATGTGTATATGGGCGGTGATGGACACAATCTGGAACTGTCACCGCATGTATCTGACGAGATTCGCAAAACCACCTGTTACATGTGTGCCTGTCGCTGCGGTATCAATGTCCATCTTCGCAAAGGCGAAGATGGTCAGCCGAAAATCCGCTACATTGAGGGCAACCGCGATCATCCGATCAACCGCGGGGTTCTGTGTGCAAAGGGTTCGGCCGGCATCATGCAACACTATTCACCCGCCCGGCTGAAAAAGCCGCTGCTGCGGGTGGGTGAGCGTGGCAAGGGTGCGTTCCGGGAAATCGAGTGGGAAGAAGCCCTCACGCTGGCGAGTGAATGGCTGGGAGAGGTGCGTCAGCGCGACCCCAAAAAACTGGCTTTCTTTACCGGTCGTGATCAAAGCCAGTCGCTGACAGGCTGGTGGGCACAGCAATACGGAACACCGAATTTCGCCGCCCATGGCGGGTTCTGCTCGGTCAATATGGCAGCCGGTGGAATTTACACATTTGGTGGTGCCTTCTGGGAATTTGGCGCACCCGATTGGGACAGAACGGAACTGTTCATGATCTTCGGTGTGGCCGAGGACCATGATTCAAACCCGATCAAGATGGGGCTGGCCAAACTCAAGGATCGTGGTGTCAAGATCATTGGCGTCAATCCCGTGCGCACAGGCTACAATGCCATTGCTGACGAATGGGTTGGCATTACGCCCGGCACCGACGGATTGTTCATCCTGGCCCTTGTGCATGAACTCCTGAAAGCCGGCAGCATCGATCTTGACTATCTGCTGCGTTATACAAATGCGCCCTGGCTCGTGGTGGAAAACGAAGGGGCCGCAGACCATGGATTGTTTGCCCGCAATGAAGCCGGGGAACCACTGGTTTTCGATCGGCAGGAGGAGATTTGCGTTTCCTCAAAGGACAAGGCAGTAAAACCGGCGCTCAAGGGACAGGTCACCCTGCCGGACGGACGCAAGGCGCGACCGGCATTTGAATTGCTCGCACAAAAATACCTCAGCGACGAGTATGCGCCGGAAGCCGTTTCAGAACGGACCGGTGTTTCGGCATCGCAGATACGCCGTCTGGCCGGCGAAATTGCCCAGGCAGCGTTTGAAAGGGAGGTCGTCATCGATCAGCCCTGGACCGACATGAAGGGTGAGCGTCACGAAAAGATGGTCGGACGCCCGGTGTCATTTCACGCAATGCGCGGCATATCGGCCCATTCCAATGGGTTTCAGACATGCCGGGCTCTGCATCTGCTGCAGATTCTGCTTGGCTCCATCGACAGTCCCGGCGGATTTCGCTTCAAGCCGCCCTATCCAAGGCCCATCGATGGTCAGCCCAAACCGCACGGGGGCTGCAAGCCCGGCGAACCGCTTGCCGGGCCACACCTGGGCTTTTTGCGTGGACCCGAAGATCTGCTGCTGGAAGACGATGGCGTCACACCGCAACGCATAGACAAGGCATTCAGCTGGGATGCCCCCATGTCCTCGCATGGACTGATGCACATGGTCATCTCCAATGCCTGTGCCGGTGATCCCTATCCGGTGGATGTTCTGTTCATGTATATGGCCAACATGTCGTGGAACTCCTCGATGAATTCCGGCGGCGTCATGAAGATGCTGCAGGAAAAGGATGAAAACGGCGACTATCGCATTCCCAAGATTATCTATTCGGATGCCTATAATTCCGAGATGGTGGCCTTTGCCGATCTTGTCCTGCCGGACACGACCTACCTGGAGCGCCATGATTGCATATCGACCCTGGACCGACCTATTTCTGAGCCGGAGGCCTTGGCCGATTCACTGCGCTGGCCGGTCGTTGACCCGGCAACACAGGGAGAGGGGCGTGATGTCCGTGGTTTCCAGTCGGTACTGCTTGATCTGGGCGGACGGCTGGGGCTGCCCGGCATGGTCAGGGAAGATGGCAGCGCAATTTACAAGGACTATGCCGATTACATGGTCAATCACCAGCGTCGCCCCGGCGTTGGACCGCTCGCCGGATGGCGTGGCAAAAACGGTGACCAGCACGGCCGTGGCGAACCCAACCCAGAACAGATCACGCGTTACATCGAAAATGGCAGTTTCTTTGAAGCGCATGTTCCGGATGAAGCGCACTATTTCAAACATGCCAACAGGGCATGGACAGACTGGGCCATTGAAATGGGCCTGCAGGACGGGCCGGTTGAAAATGTCTTTCAGCTCTATCTCGAACCCTTGCGCAAGTTTCAGCTTGCAGCCGAAGGCCATGGCAAACGCCTGCCGCCGGAAAGTCACCGCGTCCGGATAAAGGCGACCTTCGATCCTCTGCCGATCTGGTATCCGCCGTTTGAAGGCCAGCAGCTTGACGAGAATGAATTCCCCTATCATGCGATCACCCAGCGACCTGCCGCCATGTACCATTCATGGGGCTCGCAAAATGCTTGGCTGCGCCAGATTCACGGCGCAAATCCCCTCTATGTGCCCGGTGCGATTTGCGATGAGGCCGGACTGGTCGATGGAGACTGGGCCTTTGTGACGTCGCATCACGGCCGGATCAAGGTTCCCGTGCGGCGGATGGAGGCGGTCAATGAAAAGACCCTTTGGACATGGAATGCCATCGGCAAACGTTCGGGTGCCTGGAACCTGGATGATGATGCACCGGAAGCCAAAAAGGGCTTCCTGTTGAACCATCTCATCCATGAATTGCTGCCACCCAAAGCCGATGGTCTGCGCTGGTCGAACTCCGACCCGATCACTGGCCAGGCCGCATGGTTCGATCTGCGTGTGCGCATTGAAAAGGCGGACCCACAGGACCATCCTGTCTCCTTGCCGCAGTTCGAACCACAGGAGGATGGTCTGGAACAGCCTGCCGACCAATTGACATACGGCCGCGAATGGGGAGAGGGGACATGACCAGCCTGCCCGAAACAACCGAAAGAGCGCTTGGCCTGGTCATTGATCTGGATACCTGTGTTGGCTGTCATGCCTGTGTTGTCAATTGCAAGGAATGGAATACCGGCGGCTATGGCGCGCCGCTGGCGGATATGAATCCCTATGGCGCGGAGCCGGAAGGGGCCTGGCTGAATCGGATCCATACATTTGAAGTCAGTCCTGTGGATGCACCGGCCTCCATTGTGCATTTCCCGAAATCCTGCCTGCATTGCGCCGATGCGCCCTGTGTGACGGTCTGCCCGACCGGTGCGAGTTACAAGCGCTCCGAGGACGGCATCGTGCTGGTGGATGAATCCATGTGTATCGGCTGCGGACTGTGTGCCTGGTCCTGTCCCTATGGTGCGCGCGAGATGGATCCGGTGGAAAATGTCATGAAGAAATGCACCCTGTGCGTGGATCGCATTTACAACGACAATATTCCGGAAGAAGACCGGGTGCCTGCCTGCGTGCGCACCTGTCCATCCGGCGCGCGGCATTTTGGTGATTTTTCCGATCCCCAGTCGAATGTCTCGCAACTCGTTGCAGAACGTGGTGGCTTCGATCTGATGCCGGAAATGGGCACGGCGCCGGTCAACAAATATCTGCCGCCCCGACCCAAGGCAAAGCCGGAATGCGCAACGACAACAACACCGGCTTCAGTGCAGGCCGAGGTCGGTGGTTTTCTCGGCTGGCTTGACCGGGCGCTGGAAAAATTGGGGAAGGACTGACATGCATCCAGCCATTTCAGTCATTTTTTTCACAGTGACCTCCGGCGCAGGCTTTGGCCTGATCGCCATGATCGGGGCGGGCATGCCGCTGCCGGGCGGCCTGCTGTCAGCTTTTCTCATACCTGCGCTGGCAGGTGGAATGGCGATTGCCGGTCTGGTCGCCTCGACCTTCCATCTGGGACGCCCGGAGCGCGCCTGGCGGGCGTTCTCGCAATGGCGGTCATCATGGCTTTCACGTGAGGGTGTTCTCGCCGTCACAACGCTGGTTCTCTTCGCGATCTATACTCTGATCTGGATGGTGACCGGTGAAAGGCTATTTTGGCTGGGTCTGCCCCTGGCCATCTGCGCCCTGCTGACAGTCTACACGACGGCCATGATCTATGCGCAGTTGAAGACCGTCCCCCATTGGCATACCGGCCTGACGCCGCTGTCTTACCTGGCATTCTCTCTGGCCTGCGGCCTTGTCCTGGCGGGCAGTCTGGGGGGGCACCTGCAGCCTGGATCTCTGGCGGCGCGGCTTTCCTTTTTCGCCATCCTGATCGCCTGGCTTGTCAAATATCTCTGGTGGAAGCGGGCGCATGGAGCCAGCCTTTCAGCCTTCGGTTCCACGATGGAAACGGCGACAGGGCTTGGCGCGATCGGCAAGGTCAGGCTTTTGGAACGGCCCCATACCGGCGAAAATTATCTGACCCGTGAAATGGTCCATGTCATCGGGCGCAAGCACGCATCCAAACTCAGGACCATTGCTGTTTTTCTTGGGGCAGGCTTGCCGCTTTTGATCGCCTTTGGTGTTTGGATACTTTCTGCTTCGACGGTTTGGCTGGTGTTTGCCTTTGTGTCACTGATGGCCGGGTTGTTTGTCGAGCGCTGGCTGTTCTTTGCTGAAGCCGAGCATGCCGTTTCGCTTTACTATGGTGGGCGCGAAGATTAGTCTCCGGTCGACATTTTCCGCACCTCTTTGGGTTTTCCATTCATGCTGCTAGATCGCCTGGCGCCAGTGCTGTTTGTTTTGCTGTGGTCCACCGGCTGGATTGTCGCGGGTTTTGCCACCCCGCATGCCGATCCGCTGGTTTTCCTTGTGGTTCGCTATGGCGTCGCAGCACTGGTCCTGTTGATTGTCTGCCTGGCATTTCGGGCCACTTGGCCCACGTCACGGGCACAATGGGTACATGCCATTTTTTCCGGGGTCCTGCTGCACGGCATTTATCTCGGCGGCATCTGGTGGGCAATCGCCGCTGGACTGCCAACCGCGCTTTCCGGATTGATCGCTGCTCTGCAGCCGATATTGACGGCAATGTCAGCGCCATTTCTGATTGGAGAGCGACTGACCAGCAAGCAATGGATTGGCATCGTTTGCGGATTGTCCGGCCTGCTGATTGCCATAGTTCCGCGGCTGGTGATCCTGCAATGGTCCGAAATCGCCACGGCAATGGTCCCGCTTTTTGTGAATGTTGTGTCGATGGCGGCCGTGACGGCCGGGACAATTTATCAGAAGCGATACCTGCAAATCAGCGATTTGAGAACAACGGCAACGCTGCAATATGTCGGGGCACTGGCGTTCACACTTCCATTTGCAATGTTGATGGAGGACATGCGCATCAGTTGGAACGCAGAGTTGATTTTCGCGTTGATCTGGTCCGTGTTCGGTATCTCGATCGGAGCAATTGCCTTGCTCCTCTATCTGATCAGACGTGGACAGGTGTCACGTGCAGCATCACTGATCTATCTGGTCCCGCCCACAATTGCGATCCAGGCCTTCTTCTTTTTCGGCGAACAATTGACGCTCCCGATGGTTGTCGGAACATTGATTGTCGTTCTGGGTGTGTATCTGACCAACCGGCGGTCGGATAACATTGTCCCTGCAGTAAAGTAACGCCGGTTCAGCGGCCCGGGTTTCGCATTTCAAATGCTGTTATTTGCTTGAATTTGAACATTCCAGCGGCAGGAACGACGCATGTTTCGGCGCGGCACATACCATCATCCGATGCCTTGTCGGTCAATTTTGAATTTTCAGCTTTCAAGCCACAATTGTTTCGCTATGATTGCAGTCAACTTCCCGTGGGACTGCGGGAAGGAGACCGTATATACGGAAGATGGGCCGAAAAATCGGCCCGACTACTTAGGGAGTAAAAATTAATGTTGCCAAAATTGAAAATGGCGCTTGCCGCCGGTGTCGCACTGGCAGGACTGAGTGGTGTGGCCCAGGCCGCCGATGTGAAATTCGGTTTCCTCGGTGGCATAACCGGCCCGATCGAAAGCCTTGCACCGCCAATACTTGGTGCAGCCCAACTCGCATTGACGCATGTCAATGAACAGGGCGGATTGATGGACGGCAAGACAATTGAACTTGTTGTTGGAGATACGACCTGTGCCGATGCAACGAAAGCTGCTGACGCAGCTGACCGTGCCGTCAATGTCGACAAGGTTGCAGCCATTGTCGGCGCCCTGTGTTCCGGTGCAACGATTTCAGCGGCAAACAATGCCGGCATTCCTGGTGGCGTCGCCATGGTATCGCCTGCAGCGACGTCACCATCGCTGACCACCCTTGACGACAAGGATCTGGTCTTCAGGACCGCTGCTTCCGACGCTTATCAGGTTGGCGTTCTGGCCCGCCTTATAATAGCAGGCGGCAAGACGAATGTTGCCGTATCCTATGTCAATAATGACTATGGCAAGGCCTTCGCCGATGCCTTCGGCCCGGCATTCGAAGCTGAAGGCGGGACAATCGCCGCTTCTGAAGCCCATGAGGATGGCAAGGCGGACTACCGTGCGGAAATCGGCTCCCTGTCTTCAACAGGCGCCGATGCGCTTGTCATTCTCGCCTATGCCGATGGTTCGGGCCAGACAATCCTGCGCCAGGCCCTTGAAGGTGGTGATTTTGATTCCTACTACGGCGGTGACGGCATGGTTTCTCAGGCCTTGATCGACAACGTACCTGCCGCGAACGGCAAAATCCTCATGACCCGATCAACGACTCCGGAACTGCCTGGAACCAGTGTATTCATGGCTGCCGCTACTGCGGCGGGTGTGAATGGCAACGGAACCTATGCGGCCAACAGCTATGATGCTGCATTCATCCTGGCGCTTGCTGCTGAAAAGGCTGGAAGCACTGATCGTGCTGCCATTGCCGGCGCCATTCGTGATGTTGCAAGTGCGCCAGGCGAAGTGATCCTGCCGGGTGAATGGGCAAAGGCGAAAGCGGCAATTGCGGCCGGCAAAGACGTCAATTATGAAGGCGCTGCAGGCAGCCAGGAATTCGACAGCAATGGCGATGTTGCGGGCACCTATTCAGTCACCGAATATATTGACGGCAAGGTCGTCGACACCGGACCGGCTGAGTAAACACTTCAAAGAACCCAAGCAATGAAAAGGCCCGGAGCGATCCGGGCCTTTTTGCATGGTGACAGATTAAATGGGGCGAGCATCCCGTGGGGGTATTGCCGCAGCACCCTTCTTGAGCCGCCGTCTCAGTGACGTGCCTGACGTTCCGGCAACAGCCCTTGAGGGGCGAGGCGAAGGACCAGAGTGATGGTCAGTCCAATGACAAATACGCGCATCTGCAGCGCTCTGCTGAGGAAGTCACTTGGTGCTTCCCATCCGAGCCACTGATCCCCATAGGTGGCGATTGTGGCAAAAAGCATAACGGCCAAGGGTTCGGACATCACCCATACGATATAGACAAAGATCGCGCCGAAGATGGCGCCGCGGTTGTTGCCTGATCCCCCCAGAATAACCATGACCCAGATCAGGAACGTATGATTGAGGTCAAGAAATCCGGACGGGTCGTAGATGGACGTGAAATGGATCAGCATGGCCCCGCCGATACCCATCAGCACGCAGCCCAGAATGAAAATCTCCAACCGGCGCCGGTTGACATTCTTGCCCATTGCGCCGGCGGCTTCCTCATTGTCGCGGATGGCCCGCATCATGCGTCCCCAGGGGGAATGATAGGCGCGCTGCAGCAACAGATAGGTGATCAGCAGCGCCACGGCGACGACACTGAGGTAAGCAGCACGGGCGAACAGAAATTCGCCGTCTGCAGGCGAGGGAACCGGCCATGGCATGGGAGAAACGGTCAGCGTCCCATTGGTCAGCCAGTCGGCATTCTTGAGGAAATGTTTGATGATCTGTGCGATGCCCAGTGTGGCAATCGCCAGATAGTCCGAACGCAGGCCCAGACAGATTTTACCAACGAACCATGCGATGATTCCGGCAATGACGCCAGCGATGATCCAGCCAAAGAACACCGGCAGACCAAGGCCGCCCATCCAGCCGCTGGCCTTTTCAATCTCCTCCGACATGACGGTCATGTGAAACGACAGGACCAGATAGGATACGGCAATAGCTATGGTGATCAGCAGGGCGCGCAGCCTTGGACCGACGCCCCAGCGATTGGAATTGTTGGCAAGCCAGAGTGCAAGGGCGCAGGCAATCAGTTTGACTATGAACAGGCCTGCCAGCTCCGGACCGCCGGAATTCCAGAAGTCCGGATTGCGCGGAAAGGTCATCAGCATGGATGAGGCTGCGCCTGCCGCAATAAAGCCCATGATGCCGACGTTGAACAATCCGGCGTAGCCCCACTGGATCGTCAGGCCAAGGGCAATGATGCCATAACATCCGGCTTCAACCAGCATGCGGACCGAGTAAACAGCCCCCTGACTGACAAAGATGACAAGAACCAGAACGCCAAGCGCTGCAAACAGAGCGATGTCGCGCATGATTGGATTCTGTGTTTGACTGCTCATTACAGAACCCTCCCCTTGAAGATGCCCGTCGGCCGATAAATCAGCACGATGATCAGTATGAGGAATGGCACCATCAGCTTGTACTCGGTTGGAACCAGAGACATGTTGGATGGCAAGTCAAACCACAATTCATCCTTGAAAGGACGAAGAACGATGGACCAGTTGAACACTGCCAGCGTTTCGCAAAACCCGACGAGAAATCCACCGGCGATCGCGCCATAGGGCTGGCCGATGCCGCCAACGATGGTTGCGGCAAAGATCGGCAGCAGGATATTGAACGACAGGTCGGGTTTCAAAGTAACATCCATCGACAACATGGTGCCCGCAGCGCAGGCCAGTGAGCCGCCGATGATCCAGGTTGCCCAGACCACGTGCTCCGTATTGATGCCGGTGATCCTGGCAAGGTCCGGATTGTCCGATACGGCGCGCATGGCCTTTCCCAAACGTGCTCGCGTCAGGAAAAAATGCAGTGCGATCACCGCGACTATGGTGAACAACATCAGCAAAATTTGCGGTTCAGTAACAACCAGTTTGCGCGTCGCGCCTGGAATGGGGATGCGATAGATTTCCTTTGGTGCCTCCACGAACATGTCACGGGAACGCACACCCGCAAACAATCGAATGACACCTTGCAACATCAAGGTGACGCCAACCGAAGCCATGACCAGCACAACGGGTCGCGCGCCGGCCTGCCGTAACGGCTTGTAGAACATCTTGTCGAGACCGATGGCCAGGACTGCCGTGATGGCCATCGCCGGAAACATGACGACAAAGGCCAGAGGCAGCGGCAATGTAACGCCAAGGGCTGCCAGTGCTGCCGCCAGGATGAGCGTCACAAAGGCCCCCAATGTCATCAGATCGCCATGGGCAAAATGCGCAAACCGCAAAATGCCGAATATCAACGTCAGCCCAATGGCGCCCAGAGCATATATGGACCCGATGATCAGCCCTGAGGTAATACCCTTGTTCAGAAAAAAGACGAGATCGTTCACGGTGTTTCTCCCTATCCGCCCAGAAAGCTTTTGGCGACGTCGGGGTTGTTCAAAAGGTTTTGCCCGGTATCGGTGTAGGAATTCTGGCCACCGGCAAGCACGAAACCCTTGTGTGCGATTGCCAGCGCCTGTTTGGCGTTCTGTTCCACCATGGCGACGGTGACGCCCGTCTGGTTGATGGCAATGACCCGGTCGAAAATCTGCGACATGAACATCGGCGAAAGGCCGGCGGTCGGTTCATCCAGCAGGATAAGTTTTGGCTCGATCATCAGAGCTCTGCCGAAGGCGACCATCTGTCGTTGACCGCCGGACAATTCTCCTGCCGGCTGATGGCGCTTTTCCTTCAGCGGTGGGAATATTTCGTAGACATGATCCATGACCCTGCTGAAATCGTCCCGCCGGATATAGGCGCCCATTTCGAGATTTTCATGCACCGACAGTGTGGGAAAAACATTGTTTTCCTGCGGCACAAAGGAAATGCGATGACTGGCCAGTTGTTCGGACCCGATGCCGGTGATGTCCTCACCATCGAAATGGATGGACCCTTCCGTTATGTTCAGCATGCCGAAAATGGCTTTGAGGGTTGTGGATTTGCCGGCGCCGTTTGGACCGACAATAACGCCGATCTCGCCTGCTTCCAGGCTCAGGTTGACGCCCTTGAGGATGCTCATGGCGCCGTATCCGGCGTGAAGATCCTTGATGTCGAGAAGGCTCAAGGCTGCGCCTCCGATACGGGTTGCTCTGCAGGTGGGCTTGTGGCATTGCCGGTGGGTGATCCGCCAAAATAGGCCTCTATCACAGCTTCATTCTTCTGAATTTCCTCGATATGTCCCTGCGTCATGACGGATCCGGCCGCCATCACAATAACCGGGTCGCAAAGCCGTGCGATCATGTCCATGTCATGCTCTATCACGAAAAATGTATAGCCGAGTTCGGAATTGAGCCGTTCGATATTGAAGACCAGGTCATTGAGCAAGGTGCGGTTCACACCGGCGGCGATTTCGTCGAGCAGAACGACCTTGGCATCGACCATCATCGTGCGACCCAGTTCCAGCAGTTTTTTCTGACCACCGGACAGATTGCCTGCCAGTTCATTCTTTACCTGGGTGATCTTCAGAAAATCGAGGACTTCTTCCGCTTTGCGCCGCACAGCGGTTTCCTCGCGCGCTACCCGTGCCGGTTGAAACCAGGCGGAGGTCAGGTTTTCGCCGCTCTGCCTGTCCGGAACCATCATCAGATTCTCGGTGACAGTCATATGCGAAAACTCGTGCGCAATCTGGAACGTGCGCAAGAGTCCACGTCTGAACAATTCATGGGCAGGCAGGCCGGTGACATCCTTGCCATCAAGCAGGATCTGTCCCGATGTCGGCACATAGGTGCCTGCTACCATATTGAAAAGTGTTGTTTTTCCGGCGCCGTTCGGCCCGATAAGACCGGTAATGGACCCTTTCTGGACGCTCAGGGTGCACTCGTCTACGGCATGGAAGCCGCCGAAGCGTTTGGTAACACTGCGCACGTCGATAATTGCGTTCATAATTCCCCGTTATTTTTTACGCGATTGGCAGCAGTCGCCTGACGATTGCCAACGAACCTTGTTTTAAGGTTCCAATACCATTGACATGGCTGATTGAAAAGTCTGCACACAAATCAACAGCTTTACCAACTGTGGACGATCTTGATTGTATCAGGACAATTAATTCAACCGGTTTGGAAATTAGCTGTTGATCTCGTGGGCAAAAGGTTCATGCTATGCTCACAAATAAGCGCCGCAAAGGTGCAGATCATCAGGCACCATGCCGGTGCGGATCGGGGAATATATGCCGCTGGCGAATATGCTGTCAGCAAACGTGAGGTCAGACGAGGCTCTGACCGTATTGATGTGTTCGCAGCTGATGCTGACGGACAGGTCTTTTTCGCGCCCCGATCGGTACTCGATTCAACTGACTGCAACACGACAAATTTTAAGGACGATTGGATGACACTCCAGCGCGGCGCAAGCGTAGTTTTTGACAAGGTTCAAAAGAGTTACGACGGTGAAGTCCTCGTGGTGAAAAACCTCAATCTTGATATCAAGAAGGGTGAATTTCTCACCATGCTGGGGCCATCGGGTTCAGGAAAAACCACCTGCCTGATGATGCTCGCAGGCTTTGAGCCGGCCAGTCATGGAGAGATTTACCTGAATGAAAAGCCCATCAACAACGTGCCCCCGCACAAGCGCGGCGTCGGGATGGTGTTTCAGAACTATGCCCTGTTTCCCCATATGACAGTTGCGGAAAATCTGGCTTTTCCCTTGCAGGTGCGCAAGATGAGCAAGTCGGAGCAGGAAGAAAAGGTCAAACGCGCCCTGGAAATGGTGGAGATGCCGCAATTCGGCTCCCGTCGGCCAGCGCAACTCTCCGGTGGCCAGCAACAGCGCGTTGCGGTTGCGCGCGCGCTTGTTTTTGATCCGGACCTGATCCTGATGGATGAGCCGCTTGGAGCGCTTGACAAGCAATTGCGTGAGCAGATGCAATACGAAATCAAGCATATTCACGCAAACCTGGGCGTCACGGTGGTCTATGTCACCCATGACCAGACAGAGGCGCTGACCATGTCGGACCGCGTCGCGGTTTTCAATGATGGCGTTATTCAGCAATTGTCGAGCCCGGAAGAGCTTTACGAGGCCCCGCAGAATTCTTTTGTTGCGCAATTCATCGGCGAAAACAACAAGCTCAATGGAACGGTCACCGCCATCAATGGAAATATATGCGATGTGCGCCTTGCCGATGGAACGATGCTCAAGGCGGATCGGGTGAATGTCGGTGCCGTGGGCGATGCAACGACGATTTCACTTCGTCCCGAACGCATTGAAACCGTGGTGAATGATGCCATGGAAAACAAGATCACCGGCCATATTGAAGAATTGATCTACCTTGGAGACCATATTCGGGTGCGCATGAGCGTTGCCGGAAATCCTGAGTTCATCGTCAAGGTGCGCAACCGGGCAGGAGAACAGAAGCTCGCCCGAGGCCAGGATATTCAGATCAGCTGGTTTGCAGATGACTGCAAAGCACTTGATCCGGTTGGCTGACCGCACCATGTGGTTGGCCGCAAGAACGCGGTGAAGAATCACCGTAAAGTAAACCGTTCGGGTCATTTTTCGAACGGGGTAACAAATGAAAGGAAATTTATCCATGAAACTAAGATCTTTATTGATCGCCGCTACGGCGCTCACGATGGTGTCATCGGTAGCTATGACTGCGGATATGACCATTGTATCCTGGGGCGGTGCCTATTCCGACTCCCAGAACAATGCCTACCACAAGCCCTATATGGCTGAAAATCCGGACGTCAACATCATCAATGATGAATCATCTGCTGAGGCTGTGGCAAAATTGCGTGCCATGAACGAAGCGGGCAATGTGACCTGGGATGTGGTTGACGTGGTTGCTTCCGATGCCATCCGCCTTTGTGACGAAGGCCTGGCCGAGGTCATCGATCCGGATACGGATCTTGCTCCAGCGCCGGACGGCACGTCGGCCGCCGATGATTTTGGCGACCTGCTTGTTTCGGAATGCTATATTCCACAGATCGTCTATTCCACGACCTTCGGATATCGCACGGACAAGGTCGGCGACACACCGCCGACTGATATCTGCGCCGTGTTTGATACGGAAACATACCCCGGCAAACGCGCGCTGGAAAAACGTCCGATCAACAATATGGAATGGGCTCTTCTTTGTGACGGTGTCGCCAAAGACGATATCTATGATGTTCTTTCCACCCCCGCCGGCGTCGATCAGGCACTGGCAAAGCTTGAAACGATCAAGGATGATGTCGTCTGGTGGTCTTCAGGCTCAGAAACACCACAGCTCCTTGCTGACGGCGAAGTTGTGATGGGATCCACCTACAATGGTCGTCTCTTCTCACTGATCGAAGAAGCAAAGCAGCCGGTAGCCATGTTGTGGGATGCACAGGTTTTCGATCTGGATGGCTGGATCATCCCGACCGGCCTTTCACCTGAACGTCTGGCTGCGGCCAAGAAATACATCAAGTTCGCAACGGATACACAGCGTCTTGCTGACCAGGCCAAATACATCTCCTACGGCCCTGCACGCAAGTCATCGGCTCCGTTGGTCGGCAAGCATGCCGAGCTGGGAATCGATATGGCGCCACATATGCCAACCGATCCGAAAAACGCGACAAACACCTTCCTCTACAATTATGAGTGGTGGGCTGACAATCGCGACGATCTGGACGCCAAGTTCCAGGCGTGGCTGGCAAAAAATTAAGCCAGACCAGTTACTTCGGGACGGGGCCTCTCGGCCCCGTTCCAACCCCTTCTACCTTGTGAAACCTAATCCGGGCAAAAGCCATGAGTGATACTAGTCAGGCAGAAACCGTATTGACCACCCAGGATGGCGTTCCGCTGAAAGTCAGCATCGCCAGAGCCCTGCGCCGACAGAAAATTCGCGCGTTGTTGCTGGTCGCACCTCTGTTTCTGTTCATCCTTCTGTCTTTTGTGGCGCCTATTGCGGATATGTTGTTCCGCTCCGTCGAAAATGATCTTGTGCCCAGCACGTTGCCAAAGACGGTGGTTGCCCTTCAGGTGTGGGATCAGCACTCTGGGACTCTGCCGCCCGAAGAGGTTTTTGCCGCCCTTGCCGCGGACTTCAAGGTTGCAACGAAAGAAAAGACCCATACGCGGGTCGGCTCGCGGCTCAATTATGAAAAACCCGGCATTTCAAGCCTGTTTCGCAAAACCGGCCGTCGGGTCGGAAAGTTCGAAGACGGCAATTACACCGAACAATTCCTCAAGGCTGACAAGAAATGGGGTGATGTCGAAGTATGGCAGGTCATCAAACGTTTCAGCTCACCCTTTACCGCGGGATATTTCCTCGCCGCAACTGACGCGGAGCGAACGGAAGATGGAATTCAGTTCAAACCTGACGATGAACGGATCTACCTTTTCCTCTTCGGGCGGACGATGATCCTGTCCATTACGATCACCGCCTCCTGTATCCTGCTGGGTTATCCCATTGCCTTTCTGCTTTCCAGTCTGCCCTTGCGCTCATCCAATATGCTGATGATCCTGGTATTGCTGCCCTTCTGGACATCATTGTTGGTGCGTACGTCCGCCTGGAAAGTTCTCTTGCAGCAACAGGGGGTTATCAACGACACGCTTGTCTGGCTGGGTATCGTTGGCGATGATTCACGTCTGGCCCTGATCAACAATCAAACCGGCACAATCATTGCCATGACCCACATTCTGTTGCCATTCATGATCCTGCCGCTGTTTTCGGTCATGAAGACCATATCGCCGACCTATATGCGTGCGGCGAAAAGCATGGGTGCCTCCGACTGGTATTCGTTCTGGCGGGTTTATTTTCCGCAAACCATCCCGGGTATCGGCGCCGGCAGTATTCTGGTTTTCATTCTGTCCATCGGCTACTACATCACGCCTGAACTGGTTGGCGGCACCTCCGGTATCTTCATATCCAATCGGATTGCCTACCATATCTCCTATTCTTTGAACTGGGGTCTGGCAGCTGCGCTGGGCGTCATCCTTCTGGCAATGGTCATGGTCCTGTACTGGATGTATGACCGAATTGTCGGCATTGACAACGTGAAGCTGGGATAATCTGATGTCATCACTTCCACCTTATGCTTCCCTCGGCCAGCGCACCTGGTTCTATACGTTCCGGTTTCTCTGCGGGTTGATCTTTTTTTTCCTGATCTTCCCCATTCTGGTGATCATTCCATTGTCGTTCAATGCAGAGAATTTTTTCACCTTCACGCCGGAAATGTTGTCCTTTGATCCTGCCGGCTATTCTATCAAGCATTACATGGACTTTTTCACCAGCCCTGACTGGCAGGCAGCCCTTCGCAACTCTGTCAGCATTGCGCCTGCCGCCACCATTCTGGCGACAGGATTTGGTACCCTGGCAGCGATTGGATTGTCTCAGTCCCATATGCCTTTCCGCTCTGTTGTCATGGCGATGCTCATTTCGCCGATGATCGTGCCACTGATTATTTCTGCTGCCGGCATGTATTTCTTCTATTCACGCATTGGACTTCAGGGCACCTATATCGGCGTCGTGATGGCGCATGCGGCGCTGGGAACACCTTTCGTGATCATCACGGTGACGGCGACCCTTGTCGGGTTCGATCAGAGCCTGGTGCGGGCGGCGGCCAATCTGGGCGCCAACCCGGTCACAACCTTTTTCCGCGTGCAGATGCCATTGATTCTGCCGGGTGTCATTTCCGGCGCTCTATTTGCCTTCATCACCTCTTTTGATGAAGTGGTGGTGGTTCTGTTCCTCGGGTCCGCCTCTCAGAAAACACTGCCCTGGCAGATGTTTACCGGTCTTCGCGAGCAGATATCGCCGACGATTCTGGCGGTTGCGACCATTCTGGTGGCGATTTCCGTCTTGTTGCTGACTACGCTGGAGCTGCTGCGCCGCAGATCGGAACGACTGCGCGGTCTCTCGCCGGGCTAACGCAGTTCTATCTGAAACCGCTCTGGTGCGTTTCCTGTTAACTATAATTTTCTCTCTTTCCGGCATAATGCCAAATCAAGAGATCAAAGGAGATTGTGGTAAAGGCAATGCGGTTGACGGGCAGTTTGACAGACAGGGCGATAGACGATTTTTCCTCGGCTTGCGCCGCCGTACACGCGCATGTCCGGCCTGCCTATATCAAGGATGAAAACCTGCGTTATGTGGCGGCCAATGCCGCCTATTGCGCGCTTGCCCGAACAAGTGAGCAGAAGCTGATTTGCAAAGACAGCGCACGAGTAACAGCCGCCCTGTACAGCGCCTATACGGAAGAAATCGAGCGCCAAGTGCTGGATTTCGGGAAACACTTGACGGCATTGCAAATCTATCCGGACAATCAAAGGCAGTTCCGCATAGAACTTCGTCCGGTCCGCGATGGCGAAGGGGCCAGTTTTGTCATGGGCCTTTTTGAGGCATGTGACGTGAAGCAGCAGGAAGACCAACAGCTTTGCGCGGCGCAAGGGCAGCCAACCCAGGATGCCTGTCTTTACTCTAAATCCGCCACTTCAAACGTCTTTCAACTGCCTGTGCGCGACATGCCGCCCAAGTTGTCCGACTGGCAGAGTTGGCAAACGGCGCTGGATGCCATCGATGGCGCCATTGTCGTATGGGACCCTGATTATCGTATCGTGGCCTGCAATCAGGCATTCGTGCAGAAATATCCTCTTGTTGCTGACTGGCGCACCGGACAGAGCCTCACCGAGCTGGTGACAAGGGTCGCCGAAGCCGGCCTTGCTGGCGAAGCGGAAAGGGATCCGCAGGCCTGGATCAGGGTGCCTGTCGCGGAAAGAAAAGCTGCAATCGACCAGGCCTTCACGATTGTGCATTCACACGGGACGTGCACGCTCTGGCGAAATGCAACAACCAAAACCGGCGATCGTATCTGCATCGCAACCGATATCAACGATATTGCCGGGATGGTGACGCAAGTGCCCGGCAACAAGAGGGAAGAGTCTGATTTCTTTTCGAATCTGAATCATGAAATTCGCACGCCAATGACTGGTATTTTCGGCCTGGCGGAAATGCTCGCCCGGTCTTGCGACGATCCAAAACACAAAAACATTGCCAATATTATCGCCCGGTCGACTCAGGCGGTCCAGACCATATTCAATGACATTCACGACTATTCAAGTGTGGAAACCGGCAATCTGATTCTGTCTCGTCAACCCTTCAATCTGCGCGGTATCGTGAACGAAGTGACGGCCATCATGGCGGCCCCCATTGCTGAAAAGGATATCGAGATTTCGGTCCTTGCCGATGACGAAGTCCCGGAAACTCTGGTGGGAGATGCCATTCGGATTCGTCAGGTGCTCAACAATCTGGTCAGCAACGCAGTCAAACATACCGATGTCGGACAGGTTCGCATCACGCTTGAATGCACGCCATGCGCTGATGGCCATGCATCCGTCACCGTTTCGGTTCACGACGCGGGAAAGGGTATTTCGCCTGAGAAACAGAAAGCCTTGTTCGATATCTTTGCGCTGACAAGGAAGGAACCTTCCGATCGGCATGAAGGATCCGGTCTCGGGCTGGCTTTGTGCGCCCGGCTGATTGCCCTGATGGGTGGTGAATTTGCAGTGGAAAGCCAGATCAACAAGGGATCCATTTTCCGGTTTACGCTATCCCTTCCAACCGGCGCATTGGCCGGCAAGTCACCTCTGGAACCCATGGACGCGCCACGCCCCCGCGTCCTGGTGCTCTGCGCCGACAGTGCTGTCAGACAAAAGGCGCTGCAAATGAGCACAGACCTGCCATTTGATAGCTGTGTTGCCTTGGATGTTGACGAGGGTCGCAAGGTTTTGCGGGCAAACTGGCAATTGGACCTTGCGACCGATCTCGTCATTGTCTGCAGCGGAAGGGATATGGGGGCGGGACTGTCGGTTGTACAGAGCCTTTTTGATGACGCAAAACACCAGAACCCGCCATTGATCCTGTTGGGGTCGGGTGAACGGCATTTTGGTACGGATGAAATGAAGAAGCTGGGGGTCAGCGCTTTCGTTCATTCTGACAGCGGTTGTGATGAACTGCGCGCGACTGCTGTTCGTGTAATGGGCAAATTGCGCAACAGGCTATTGCCAGCCGACAACCAGAACATTGTTGCCCCGGGAAGGCCACGCAATGACGCGCCGACAATTCCAGCCACAGGATTCTCTCCCGCCGTGCATACCAATTCGAATGAAGTGGCAGGTGATCCGAGTGAAAAAAATCTGTCAGATGGAGAACGGCCTGACGATCCCGTGCGGGTCCTGGTGGCGGAAGACAATGCCGTCAATCAGATCGTTTTTTCGCAGATATTGCAGCAATTGGGCCTGACGTTTCAGGTTGTGAGCAATGGCATCGAGGCGATTGAGGACTGGAAAAAATATCGCCCGGACGTCATTTTGATGGATGTCGCCATGCCCCTGATGGACGGGTTTGAAGCAACGCAGGCGATCCGCCAGGCTGAAGCCGACACGGGTGCCCGTGTTCCCATCGTTGGGGTCACGGCCTATACATTCATGAATGATCATGAACGGTGCCTGGAAGCGGGAATGGACGACTGCCTGTGCAAGCCTGTCAGCCGACGCAAACTGCTGGAAAAACTGTCAAGACATTTGCCCGATCTGGAAAATGCCATGCTGGCTGAAACAGGCCGTGGCTGAACGCCAATCGGTTCTTGAAGGTTTCATAGTGCACGCGTGCCGATGGACATGTCGCGTTTGCCCGTGTGGCCGGGGCGTTTTTCAACAATGAACCCGGCTGCCTGCAGGTTGCGGCGAACCCAGCCAGCGGCGCTATAGGTGGCAAAGCTGCCACCGGCCTTTGTATGTTGATAGATTTCTGACATCAGCTCCAATGACCACATCTGGCTGTTGCGCGCCGGGGAAAACCCGTCCAGAAACCACGCATCGGCCATACCGGACCAGGCCTGCATGCATGGTAGTGCATCACCGATATGCACCTCCAGCGAGACATTGTCATCAAAGGCAATGCGCACAACTCCCGTTGGTTGGTCAGGCCATGCGGATACAAGCTGGTCACTGAGCGTGGAAAGCGCGGGCCAGGCAACAAGCGCACGCGCCATGTCTGACGCTTTCAGAGGAAAGCGCTCGAAGCTGACAAAGTGCAATTGGCCTTTGTCTGTTTCTACAGTGTTAATTTTCGATGCCTGCCACTGACGCCATGTCTCGACAAAATTGAGGCCGGTTCCAAAACCCAATTCACCAATCGTGAAACGCTGCTGTTTCGCCCAGCGCTGCAGCAGATCATTGCCATTGACAAACACATGTGCGCATTCGGCGCGTCCGTCGGCGCGGGAATAATAATGGTCGCCAAATGCGGTTGAATAGGGCATATCATCCGCATGCCATTCAATCGTATTTTCACTCGGACTGCTGTCCGTCGCGTCGCTTCCTTGATTCATTATCGGCTCCCGTGATGCCGCCCAGCCATACGCCTGTTCACAGTGAAAATCGACCATTGTCCTGTGATCTGTTGATCATTGGGGCCGGAGTCGTCGGCCTGTGGATCGCGCGCCTTGCCATGCAGGCCGGACTTACGGTTATCCTGCTGGAAAAACATCGCATCGGCGCTGGCGCCAGCGGCGGACTTCTCGGCGCCTTGATGCCGCATATTCCCGAGCAATGGGACAATGAAAAGCAGTTTCAGTTTGAAGCGCTGGACAGTCTGTCGGATGAAGTGCGCAGCATTGAGCAAGAGACCGGCCTGTCGTGCGGTTACCTGCGTTGTGGTCGGCTGCTGCCGCTTGCACGTGATCAGCATATGGAAATGAAGAACGCCCGCCACGCGCTTGCACAGGACAAGTGGCAGAGCGCCCGGACGGGCTATGAATGGAATTTTCTGGAATCCGCTCAGTTGGAAGACTGGCCATCAGCCCGATCAATGCCTTACGGCATGTTCATGGAAACCCTGGCCGCGCGGATCAATCCACGCCTTTATCTCGCCGCGCTGGCGGCAAGTCTCGTGCATAATGTGAGCGTGATCGAAGGGGATGGTTTTCAGCAATTTGAGGAAGGCTCCGGTGCCGTCCATACTCAAAAGGGCAGGCGTATTGTCAGTGGCCATACGGTTTTTGCGGCTGGCCATGAAAGTTTCCAATTGCTGGGGAACATGCTTGACAGGCCCAGTGACGCCTTGGGTAAGGCCGTCAAGGGCCAGGCGGCACTGTTGCAGGCCGGTACAGCGGCCGATCTTCCACTGGTGTTTCAAGACGGCACCTATGTGGTCCCGCATGAAGATGGACAGGTCGCTGTCGGCTCCACCAGCGAAAATGAGTTTGCCAATGGCTTTGATACGGACAACAAGCTGGAAAAGCTGATTGACCGGGCAAGCGCCCTGTGTCCGCAACTGCAGGGCGCAACGGTGCTGGAGCGCTGGGCCGGGCTTCGGCCGAAAAGCAAGCGGCGTGATCCGATGATCGGCTTTGTGCCGGGGCATCAGGGTGTCCTTGTGGCCACAGCCGGTTTCAAGATCACCTTTGCCATTGCCCACCGGATGGCCGGGTGCATTTTGAACCTTGTATCGGATGGCCGCTCAACAGATCTGCCGCAGGCCTTTCATCTGGAAGCGCATTTGACCGAGGTCAAAGCCTGACAGTGATCATAGGGTGTAGACAGGCTTGAACGAGACCAAATTCGGCCCATTTTCCCTTATAGAATCCAGTTGGCGGGAATTTCGCGTCCGAGACAAAAGGAGCAATGTACATGTCACTTCATATCGGCGATACAGCACCGAACTTCACCATAGCGACCACCCAGGGCGAGATCGACTTTCACAAGTGGAGCGGTGATTCCTGGGTGTTCTTCTTCAGCCATCCTGCCGATTTCACGCCTGTCTGCACAACCGAGATGGGCAAGACAGCACGCCTTTCCAAGGAATTCGCCAGCCGCAATGTCAAACCTCTGGGCCTTTCGACCGACACCGTTGCCGAGCACATGAAATGGATCGCGGATGTCAACGATACCCAGAATGCCGACCTGCAATTTCCCATTGTTGCGGATGCCGATCTGGTCGTTTCCAAAACCTATGACATGATCCATCCAGGCGAGAGCAAGACAGAAGCTGTGCGTTCGGTCTTCATTATCGACCCGAACAAGAAAATTCGTCTGATGCTCACCTATCCGATGAATGTGGGTCGTAATTTCGATGAGATCCTGCGGGTGATCGACGCCCTGCAACTGGCAGACAAATATCGCGTTGCGACACCTGCCGACTGGCGTCCCGGCGACAAGGTCATCATCCCGCCCTCGATCAAGAATGCGGAAGCGGAAGATATCTTCCCGCAGGGCTGGGACGAAATTCGTCCTTATCTGCGCTTTACCGAAGTCAAGTAACGCGCCCGTCGCGTGACGGATCAAATGAACGATCTGTCTTGATTAAACGTTCGGGGAAGGCGCAGCGTTTTACCCGAACGCTCTACCGAATGGAATCGCCGTGGTCGATATCGAGTTCGATCCGGTCAGCGGCGAAAAAGCTCGTTGAAAATTCAATGGGCGTGCCATCCAACTCTGCGTTGATGGCTTCCGTTTCCAGCACAATGGCACCGGGCGAAAGCTGCAGGTCGCTGAGCGTCGAGGGATCGGCGTGATGGGCTGAAATGCGCGTTGAGACGCGCAGGTAGTCAGAGATTCCATAGGATTTGAAAATGGCCGTGACGGAACCGAGCTTTTTGTAGCGTTCTGCAAAATCAGCAAAGCGTTCCGCCGGAAACCATGCCTTTGCTCTTGATACCGGCACGCCGTCTGCCGCATTGACTGTCTCAAGCCGCACCACCGGTGATCCCGGCTTCAGCCCAAGCGCCTTGGACACCTTTGCAGGCGCCTTTTCCACGGCGTGATCCTTCAGCAAACCTGCTTGTTTGCGTGTCTGCCCGGCCAGCCCTTCTGAAAAGCGTGTTCGTCGCCCGATCGGATATTGCAACCGCGCATGGCGCTCGATGAATGTGCCGCGGCCCTGTTCCACCCGCAGCACACCTTCCTGGGCAAGCGAGGCGATCGCACTGCGCACCGTATGCCGGTTGACCGCGAAGCGTTTTGCCAGTGCCACTTCGCCTGGAAGCCTGTGACTGTCGTCAAATTCACCATTGCTGATGGCAATGCGGATCTGATCGGCAATCTGTCGCCACAGGGAAATCCCGCTGCGTCGCTCGATAAAATCCATCGGATCGGTGCTCCTGTCATATGGGCGTCACTTTTGAATATTAGAGATAACCTCAAGATGTATAGTTGTCTAGGGAAATAGACAGGTAAGGAATGAATTCATGAGTGGTGCGTCTGCTGCCCGGAGTCAGGGCAAAACGAATTCAAACGATGTTGAGGCACATCCTGATGAGGTGGCGCGTAAACAGGCCATGGATGTGCTGGCCAGTGCCAACGCAAATGAATTGGCGGATGCCTGGGAAAGCTGGACCGACAGGCCGGATGTTGCCCCGCTGCGTGGCCCCGAAACGGGGCTGGTGATGATTCGTGGGCGAATGGGCGGTGGCGGCGCGCCTTTCAATTTCGGTGAAGCAACGGTGACGCGGGCAACGGTCAGCTTGTCAAATGGCCAGGTCGGTCACGCCTATGCGCTTGGCACTGACAAGGACAAGGTGCGCCACGCAGCCATATTTGATGCGCTCTGGCAGGATGAAGGGACACGGCGCGCGGTGGAAGAACACGTGGTTGCGCCCATTCGCCAGAGACTGGATGCACAGGACAAACAATGCCGCGAGGAAACAGCGGCCACGCGTGTCGATTTTTTCACCATGGTTCGCGGAGAAGACTGATGACCACCATGCAAAGCGCTCCGGCATCAACCTTCCAGGGCGGATTTTCCGAACCGGTATTCGATGCGCAAACCGTGTTCCGGCAGATCATGAACGCCATGGCCCGGCCCGGCACAATCGCAGCATTCGCGCCTTTGACGAGCCCACCTGCGCCGCTACTTGCGGCCATGGGCAGCATTGCGGCAACCCTGTTTGACCAGGATACGACAATCTGGCTCGAACCGGCCCTGAGCGCCAGCAGAGATGTGGTCAATTGGCTGACATTCCACACATCGGCACCGCTGACGACGCAGGCTTTCGAAGCTGACTTCGCGATATTTGCCGATGCAAAGGCGCTTTCATCTTTCGAAAATCATGCGCAGGGGACCCAGGAATATCCCGATCGCTCCACCACGATCCTGTTGCAGATCGACAGTCTTCTGGGTGGTCCGCCACTGCAATTGAGCGGTCCGGGGATCAGGGATCAGGCATGCATCACGCCCGCCGGCCTGCCGCGCCTCTTTTGCGAACAATGGGCTGCCAACGGCCAGCGGTTTCCGCGCGGGGTTGATCTGATGCTGGTGGCACCTGAGGGCGTGATCGCGCTGCCACGCACAGTCAAGATAGCCATCGGATGAACCAGCCAGGGAAATATCCATCATGTATGTAGCCGTAAAGGGCGGGGAAGCCGCCATCAACAATGCCCACCAATTGCTGGCTGATCGTCGGCGCGCAGACCGGTCCGTTCCGGCCATGCATCTTGAGCAGATCATCGGGCAACTGGGTCTTGGCATCGACCGGATCATGGCCGAAGGCTCGCTTTACGATTGCGATCTGGCCGCGCTCGCCTTCAAGCAGGCGCGCGGCGACATGATCGAAGCCATATTCCTGTTGCGGGCCTATCGCACGACCCTGCCGAGGTTTGGCTATTCCAACCCGATCGACACCGGGAAGATGCTGATCGAGCGGCGGATATCGGCTACCTACAAGGACCTGCCCGGCGGGCAATTGCTTGGGCCGACCTTTGACTATACCCACCGCCTGCTTGATCCCGAATTGATGCAGGATCTGCCGGTAGACGCACCAAAGACCCGTGAAGCCGAAACCGGGCAGGCACCGCGTGTATCTGAAATCCTGGCGCAGGAAGGTCTCATCGAAAATGACGGCGATCTGCCGGATGACCATCAGACCGGTGACCTGACGCGCGAGCCAACAGAGTTTCCCATGTCCCGCGACGTGCGCCTTCAGGCCCTGTCACGCGGGGACGAAGGGTTCCTTCTGGCGCTCGGATATTCGACCCAGCGCGGTTTTGCCCGCAGCCATCCCTTTGCCGGTGAAATCCGCATTGGCGAAGTGGATGTGGAAATTGATGTCCCGGAGCTCGGCTTTGCGATCAACCTTGGCAGGATCCGGGTGACGGAGTGCCAGATGGTCAACCAGTTCTCCGGATCAGCCAAGTCGCCACCGCAGTTCACCCGTGGTTATGGTCTTGTCTTCGGCCAGAGCGAACGCAAGGCCATGGCCATGGCGTTGGTTGATCGCTCGCTCCGGGCAAGGGAACTGGGTGAGGATATCACGGCGCCCGCGCAGGACGAGGAATTTGTCATCTCCCATTCCGACAACGTTCAGGCTACCGGCTTTGTCGAGCATCTCAAACTGCCGCATTATGTGGATTTTCAGGCTGAACTCGAACTTGTGCGCCGTATGCGCGCAGAACATGACCGCAACCGCCCCGACGGCAATGCCGGTGAAACGCCAAATGACAAGCTGGAGGCGGCAGAATGAACAAGCATTCGGAACTTGCAGTCTATAATTTCGCCTATCTGGACGAACAGACCAAAAGAATGATCCGCCGGGCCATTCTCAAGGCCATCGCCATACCGGGCTATCAGGTGCCCTTCGCCAGCCGCGAAATGCCCATGCCCTATGGCTGGGGGACCGGCGGTGTGCAGGTCACGGCGTCCATTCTGGGGCCTGATGATACGCTCAAGGTGATCGACCAGGGCGCTGATGATACGACCAATGCCGTATCGATCCGCGCCTTTTTCCAGAAGGTGGCGCATGTTGCGGTGACGACAAAAACCGCGCAGGCGACCATCATCCAGACCCGCCACCGCATTCCGGAAGAGACGCTCCAGGACAACCAGGTGCTTGTCTATCAGGTGCCGATCCCCGAACCATTGCGCTTTCTGGAGCCGCGTGAGACGGAAACCCGGAAAATGCATGCGCTGGAAGAATACGGCCTGATGCATGTCAAACTCTATGAGGACATTGCCCGCAACGGCCATATCGCCACCACCTATGCCTATCCGGTCAAGGTCGAGGGGCGCTACGTGATGGATCCGTCACCGACACCCAAATTCGACAATCCCAAGATGCACAGGTCGCAGGCCCTGCAATTGTTCGGGGCGGGCCGCGAAAAACGCATCTATGCCATTCCGCCCTACACCGATGTGGTCAGCCTTGATTTTGAGGACCATCCGTTCGAGGTGCAGCAATTCGAGGAACCCTGCGCCCTTTGTGCAGCAAGCGGCGTCTATCTCGACGAGGTTGTTCTGGATGACAGGGGCGGCCGGATGTTTGTCTGTTCCGATACCGATTATTGCGAAAAGCGCCGGGAAAATGGCCATAGGGGTCATCTCAACGGCGAGACTGCGGGAGCTGCAAAATGAATGATCATCCGCTGTTGCGTGTGAACGCAGTCACCAAATATTACGGCAGCCGTGTCGGCTGCACGGATGTATCCTTCAATCTGTGGCCGGGCGAGGTCCTCGCCATCGTGGGAGAATCCGGCTCGGGAAAAACCACCCTGCTGAACGCCATTTCGACCAATCTGATGCCGACTTCCGGCACGGTGGAATATCGGATGCGTGATGGGCAATTTCGCGATCTCTATCGCATGGGCGAGGCCGAGCGGCGCTTCTTGATGCGCACGGACTGGGGATTTGTGCATCAGAACCCCGCCGACGGTTTGCGCATGACGGTGTCCGCCGGCGCCAATGTCGGCGAACGGTTGATGGCCATCGGCAACAGGCACTACGGCAACATTCGTCAGGAGGCCACCCAATGGCTGGGCCGCGTGGAAATCGATGCTGACCGGATCGACGACCAGCCACGTGACTTTTCCGGCGGCATGCGCCAGCGCCTGCAGATTGCGCGCAATCTGGTGACAGGCCCCAGGCTGGTGTTCATGGATGAACCGACCGGCGGGCTTGATGTCTCTGTTCAGGCGCGATTGCTTGATCTGGTGCGCGGGCTTGTCAACGATCTGGGGCTGTCCGCCATTGTCGTGACCCATGATCTGGCGGTCGCGCGGCTTCTGTCCCATCGCATGATGGTGATGAAGGAGGGCAGAGTGATTGAACATGGTCTGACAGACCGCGTTCTCGATGACCCGCGCGAGCCCTACACCCAATTGCTCGTCTCTTCCATCCTGCAAGTCTAGAGGGAAATCTGCCATGCCTACGCCACTGGTCGTCTCCGAAGTCTCCAAGAGTTTCACCATGCACCTGCGTGACGGGATCCAATTGCCCGTTGTCGAGAATGTGACCTTTGCGGTCGCTTCCGGGGAATGCGCCGTGCTCGGCGGTCCTTCCGGCATTGGAAAAAGCTCCATTCTGAAAATGCTCTACGGGAATTATGGCGTTGATGCGGGACAGATATTGATCACCCATGATCAGCTGACCGTCGATATTGCCAGTGCCGATCCGCGCACGGTTCTGGCGCTTCGCCGCGACGTGATCGGCTATGTCAGCCAGTTTCTGCGCACAGTGCCGCGTGTGGCAGCCGTTGATGTCGTCGCCGAACCGCTGGTTGCCCGGGGTGTTTCGCACGGCGAGGCGCGGGCGCGCGCAGTCGAACTGCTGGAGAAACTCAATCTGCCCGAACGCCTCTGGTCGCTTCCCCCGGCAACCTTTTCCGGCGGAGAACAGCAGCGGGTCAATATTGCCCGTGGATTCATAACCAACCATCCATTGCTGCTGCTTGATGAACCGACCGCGTCGCTGGATGCGGCCAACAGGGCCGTTGTGGTCGAGTTGATCCGTGCAAAGAAGGCGGCGGGCGTGGCGCTTCTGGGTATCTTTCACGACAATGATGTGCGCGCTGAAATCGCCGATCGCATCATCGATGTGTCCGGTTTTCGTGCCAGGAAGGACGCTGCCTGATGAAGCTGTCAGAAAATCCGCTCATCCATGAAAGCGCACTGGTGCGTGACAGCACACTTGGCCGCTACACGGAAATAGACGAACGCTGCCAGGTGGCCGAATGTGCATTGGGCGATTACTCCTACGTCATGCGCGACAGTGAAATCTGGGCAGCGACGATCGGCAAATTTGTCAATATCGCCAGCCACGTCCGCATCAATGCGACCAATCATCCCACATGGCGGGCAACCCAGCATCATTTCACCTATCGGGCAGGAGATTATTTCGAGGGTGAAGCCCATGAAACGGCATTTTTTGACTGGCGTCGCCAGCACGCCATTAGCATTGGCCACGACGTCTGGATCGGCCACGGCGCCACCTTGTTGCCGGGTGTGACAATCGGCAATGGCGCCGTCATCGGCGCCGGGGCTGTCGTGTCGAAGGATGTGGAAGCCTATACGATTGTCGGCGGCGTGGCGGCCAAATTGATCCGCAAGCGATTTTCCGATGCAACCGCTGCCGCCATGGATGCCCTTGCCTGGTGGGACTGGGATCACCAGCGCATTCATGCGGCACTGGAGGATTTTCGCAATCTGGACGCCGAGCAATTTGTCGAACAATACTCCGTTCAATAGGGCCAACAATCAATATTTTTCGATGCCTGACCCGCTGGTTCCGCTGGCGGGTTTTTCGTTTCTGCAAGCCTCGGCAACAGGGCGCGATCATACCCCTGATGTGGAAAAAGCCCCGGCACTGTGGATTGTAACAATAGTGACATGAAACTGTCGTTGGACCTTCATGCACAGCCTCTAACCGATTACCCACGAGCAATGGCCAGATGGCCCGGGATTGAGATGCTGAAGCTTGAAGATGTGTCGCGACGGTTCGGTGATTTTACCGCAGTCAAAAACGTGTCCCTGACCATTCCGCAGGGACAGATGGTTGGCGTGATCGGCCGCTCGGGCGCCGGCAAATCGACATTGCTGCGCATGCTCAACCGGTTGATCGATCCCAGTGACGGCATCATCCGCTTCAATGAGACCCTTGTATCATCTCTCAGCGGTGCGGGACTGCGCAACTGGCAGCGCGACTGCGCCATGATCTTTCAGCAGTTCAATCTCGTTCCAAGACTGAATGTTCTGACCAATGTTCTGCTGGGACGGCTGAACCATCGCTCGACCCTGCTCAACCTGATCGGCTCGTTTTCCATTGAGGAACGCGCCATGGCGATCGCATCGCTGGAGCGCCTTGGTATCGCCCAGACGGCGTTGCAGCGGGCCGGGACCCTGTCCGGCGGACAGCAGCAGCGCGTTGCCATTGCCCGGGCGCTCATGCAGCAGCCCAAAATGCTGCTGGCCGACGAGCCCATTGCTTCGCTTGATCCGATGAACGCCAAGATCGTCATGGATTCCCTGCGCAGCATCAACGAGGAAGAGGGCATCACCGTCATCACCAATCTCCACACGCTGGATACTGCCCGGGCCTATTGCGAACGGGTGATCGGCATGTTCGCCGGAGAGGTCGTTTTTGACGGTCCGGCCAGCGAACTGACGCGGGCCGCCGTGAAGATGATTTACGGCGCCGATGGCGACGAATTGTCTGAAGATATCACATCAACGAGTCTCGGCGCGGTGCTTGGCGTGGAGAAGGAATCTGTGGGTCCGCTTGTGCCTGCCGCGTGATTGCGGGCCGGGATCATGATCGTAGCGCCCGCGTAAAGGGCAAATTGTTGCAAAACTGAATCTGACTGGGACAAAACAGGAGAAACCCATGTTCAAGAAAACACTTCTCGGTGCGGTGGCCATTACGGCCATGCTGACCGGTATGGTACAGGCTGAAGAATTGAAGGATTTCCGCATCGGCATCCTCGGTGGCGAAAACGAAGCCGACCGTCTGCGCAACTTCCAGTGCATGGAGGATATACTCCCCGAAGCGCTTGGTGTTGAAAAAGTGTCGCTGTTTCCAGCCGCTGACTATGATGGCGTCGTGCAGGGTCTTCTTGGTGGTACACTTGACTATGCCGAGCTCGGCGCTTCCGCCTATGCAAAAGTCTACCTGGCTGATCCTGCCGCCGTTGAGCCGATCCTGACAACCATTCAGACGGACGGTTCAACTGGCTATTATTCCGTCATGGTTGCCCGCAAGGATTCCGGCATCAAGACGCTGGCCGACATGAAGGGCAGAAAAATCGGCTTTGCCGATCCGGATTCCACATCGGGCTTCCTGGTCCCAAGCGTATCGCTGCCAGGCGATATCGGCACGACCATTGATGAGTATTTTGGCGGCTCCGGCTTCGGTGGCGGTCATGAAAATCTTGTTCTGGAAGTTGTCAAAGGCAATTTTGATGCGGGCACGACCTGGTCTTCCGGTGTTGGCAAGTTCGAAGATGGTTACACATCCGGCAACCTGCGCAAGATGGTCGACAAGGGTATCCTCGACATGGGCGACCTGGTGCAGGTCTGGCAATCGCCGCAGATTCCCAATGGCCCGATTGTTGTTCGCTCTTCCATGGACCCGGACATGAAGACCAAATTCAAGGAATTCATGCTGGCACTGCCGGAAAAGGACGCTGAATGCTTCAGCGCGATCCAGGGCGGAGACTACAAGGGTTTCACGGAAGTTGATGTCAACTTCTACAAGACCATCATTGCAGCCCGCAAAGCCAAAATCGGCAGCTGATCGACTGATCGTAATTGCGTCGCGACCCTTGAAAGGTCGCGACGCCTTTATCTGTTTCCCATGGAATATTCTGCATGAGCACTGCACGACCCAAGGTTGGCCTGTCGCCACAAGGACAGCTCATCGAGCGCCATTGGCAGGAGATGTTGCGCACGCGGCGTTTCTACACCTGGGGTGGGGGCCTGGCCCTGTTGGCGGTTCTCGCGGCGTCTCTTTGGTTTGCCAATGAATCAAATGCCGGCAAGTTTTTTGATCGCCTGCCGCACCTGTTTGATTTTGTCGGCGACCTGATTCCGCGCGACGGTTGGGAAATCTGGCGCGCCCTGTTTGATCTGCCGACCCCCTATGCCGATGGCAGCCTGAAATACAATTATCCCGACGGGCGCATGTACCTGACCGACAATTTCTATGTGCCGGAATATGTCTACAAGATGGTGGAAACCATCAACATTGCGCTGCTTGCGACCCTTGTCGGTTTTGCCTTCGGATTTGTGCTGTGTTTTCTTGCCGCATCCAATCTGACCACCCGCCGCTGGCTGCGGTTCTTCGTGCGGCGATTTATGGAAGTGCTGCGCGCTTTTCCTGAAATCGTCATAGCCGGATTTTTCCTCGCCATCCTGTCGCTGGGTCCCATTCCGGCGATCATGGCCGTTGCCATTCACACGATCGGATCATTGGGTAAAATGTTCTTCGAGGTCGTGGAAAATGCCGATATGCGGGCCGAGGAAGGCCTGCGCGCTGTTGGCGGCAATTGGGTCGAGCGGGTCTGGTTCGGCATCGTGCCGCAGGTCATGCCCAATTTTCTCTCCTACACATTGCTGCGCATGGAGATCAATGTGCGCGCCTCGACCATTATCGGCGCCGTTGGCGGCGGCGGGATCGGGGAATCCCTGCGGCTGTCCATCAGCCGGGGCCATGAGGCCAAGACTTTGGCCATCGTCATCCTGCTATTCACCACCATCGTGGCTGTCGATCAGCTTTCCGCCACCCTGCGCAAACGCATTGTCGGCAATCAGGCCTTCGCCTTCGGCAGTGGAGACTGACCCATGACAACGCTTACGGCCCAGTCGATCGAAGAGATCATGTCACGCCATCACGATGTCTTTCACCGGCCTTTGATGGAACGATTACGCGCGCCGCTCATTGCGGCAGGTCTGGTTCTTTATGTCATATTCGCCTGGTTCCTGTTCGCCATCGGGTCAACCATTTCCAATGGCAATTGGGACATCGCCGGCACCTATCTGGCCGACTGGATCAGCTATGAGGTGCGTCCGGATGTCGAATATGACGGCGATTATCTGAAAGTCGAATTTCCGCGGTTCTCACCGCTTGGTGACAATCCGGACCCCGCCTGGCTGCAAAAAACCACGGCGCAGGTTGAACGGCTGGCCGTCACCGAGACCGGCGGCGGTATCGGCACCGAAAACAGCACGCAATCGGGCGGCAGCTTCATGGCGCCCGGAGCGCCGGGCACCCAGGCCGGTGGCAGCGGTGTGTCCTCCGGCGGCAGTTTCATGGCGCCTCAGGCTGACGTCACCACAGAAGCGCCGGCAGCGCCTACCACACAGGCCGAAGGGGAAATGCTGTCTGAAAAGGTGGTTACAAGCGTCAATCTGGGTATCGGACCTGCAAAGGTGGAAATCCTTCCCGGCTTGGTGCGTGTCAATTACCGCGATGAGGAACTGCTCATCGATGTCATCCCTGAACAAAGCGTCATTGCGCGCGGCGACCTGCCGGCATGGGCCGTGCAGAAAGTCGCCGATGGCGACATCCTGATGCGCTTCGGCTTTGCCGGCAGCCTTGAGGTTGAAAGCGACGAAGTCAAAATCCGCCAGCGGTTTCTTGGCTGGGAAAACTTCTGGTTCGACACAAGATCACCCTATTGGAACAAGAACTTTTCGGAGATATTTGGTCTGATTACTTCGGGCGAACGGATCGATCCGGACCGGTCCAATCTGGCGCTCGCCTGGAGCAATTTCCTCAACAATGCCGAATGGCAGCACGCCGATGTCTGGTTGAAACTGCTGCAGACCATTGTCATGGCCTTTGTCGGCACTTTGTTTGCCTCCATTCTGGCCTTTCCGCTGGCCTTCATGGCTGCCCGCAACATCACGCCGAACCGTTTTCTCAATCAGTTCCTCAAGCGCCTGTTCGATTTCCTGCGTTGCGTCGACATGCTGATCTGGGCACTGTTTTTCACCCGGGCCTTCGGCCCGGGACCGCTCGCCGGCATCTCCGCCATCTTCTTTACCGATACGGGAACACTCGGCAAACTTTACGCCGAGTCGCTGGAGAACATTGACGACAGGCAGCGCGAAGGCATACGTTCTGTCGGTGCGTCGCCGGTGCTGGTTCAGCGCTATGGCGTGGTGCCGCAGGTGCTGCCGCTGTTTGCCAGCCAGTCGCTGTATTTCTGGGAATCCAATACCCGTTCCGCCACCATAATCGGCGCGGTTGGCGCGGGCGGCATCGGCCTGAAACTATGGGAAGCCATGCGGACCAACGCAGATTGGGAAAATGTCGCCTATATGGTTTTGCTGATCCTGGCGACGGTTTTCATTTTTGACAATATATCGAATGCTATCCGCAAACGCCTGATGGGCAATGACAACAGATCGCACTGAACCGACTTTTCTTTTGGTGCATAAAGTCGTCGCATAAACATTCTATACAGACGGTCAGATGATTCTGAAGAATCGAGGAAGATGAATGCGCTACGCGATATATTTTACCCCCTCCGACAATGACCCGTTGAGCCGGGTTGCCACCAATTGGCTGGGGCGCAATGCGTTTTCGGGTGAAATCATCGAGGCACCGGCGATTACCGGCTTGAATGATGCGGAGATTGCGTTCCACACGGCAGCGCCGCGACGCTATGGTTTCCACGGCACGCTGAAGGCCCCCTTTTATCTTTCAGAGGACACCAGCGATGACGAATTGCTCAGTGAGATGGAAACCTTCTCTCATGCAACGCAACGCTTTGAAATCCCGCAAATGGACATCAGACGGATAGGACCCTTTTTTGCGCTGGTTCCCACAGGCCCGGTCGCCCCATTGAATGATCTTGCCGCCCGTGTCGTTCGCGATTTTGACCGGTTCCGTGCGCCGATGAGCGATGCCGATATCGAGCGCCGCAACCCGCAAAAACTCAAACCTGCGCAATTGGCCAACCTGCATCGCTGGGGCTACCCCTATGTATTCGAGGAATTTCGTTTTCACATGACCCTGACAGGGCCTGTCGAGGACAGCGATGTGATGCGCATCGAACAGGCATTGCATACATTTTTTGATCCGGTTCTCAGTGAGCCGGTCGAGGTGCGCAACCTCGCACTCTTTATCGAAGAAGAACCCGGCGCACCCTTTCAGGTCCATTCGCTGTTTTCACTGGGTGAGGTGGAGCAGCGCCGCACGGCATGAACATGGTCTGCATGCAATTTATGGCCCCGCATGCCGGCTTGAGACACAATTTCGGGGCAAGCCCATGGCCATCTGGTATCATGCTTGCCTGACGAGACAGAGATTGAACACGGAAACAGAATGACTGAATTGCTTTTGAAAAATGCCCGCATTGTCCTGGAAGACGAGATTGTGGAAGGCTCTGTCCTGATCCGCGATGGTCTGATTGTTGATATCGGAGGCAATACCGCTGTCACTGCGGGCGATGACATGGAAGGGGACTATGTCATTCCCGGTCTGGTCGAATTGCACACCGACCATCTGGAAGGCCATTATGCCCCGCGTCCGAAGGTCCGCTGGAACCCCTATGCGGCGGTCCAGGCCCATGATGCACAGATATGCGCCTCGGGCATTACCACCGTGCTTGATGCCCTGCGCATCGGCATGGACGATGAACAGGACATGCGAAGCGAAGACATGATCCTGCTGGCTGATGCGATCAATGACGGCTGTCGCAGCAACCGTCTGCGCGCCGATCATTATCTGCATCTGCGCTGTGAAGTCTCCGCTCCCGACTGCCATGAGGGATTTGTCGCCTTTGATGACTATGACCGGGTGCGTCTGGTGTCCCTGATGGACCACGCGCCGGGCCAGCGCCAATTTGCCAGGATGGAAGCCTACAGCACCTATTATCAGGGCAAACTGAAAATGAGTGATACGGTTTTCCGCGCTTTCTGCGAAAGGCGCATTGCCGAATCCGAGGCCAATTCCAACCGTCACAGGATCATCCTGTCCGAGGCCTGCCGAAAACGCGGCATCGTGTTGGCCAGCCATGATGATGCCACGCTGCAACATGTCGATGAAGCCATTGAACAGGGCATTGAAGTGGCCGAGTTCCCGACCACATTCGAAGCGGCGAAAGCCTCGAAAGAGGCAGGGCTGGCCGTTTTGATGGGCGCACCCAATGTGGTGCGCGGCAGTTCCCATTCGGGCAATGTGGCGGCCAGCGAATTGGCCAGCCATGGCCTGCTGGATATTCTCTCTTCCGACTATATCCCCTTCAGCCTGATTCAGTCGGCCTTCTGCCTTGGCGACATGGTTGAAGGCATCAGCCTGCCGCAAGCCATCAAAATGGTCTCGACCAACCCGGCCAGATCCAGCGGTCTCGACGATCGCGGTGCAATCTCCGTCGGCAAGCGTGGTGACCTGGTGCGTGTGGCTGTCGATCACCAGATCCCCATTGTGCGCACGGTCTGGCGTGAAGGCCGCCGGGTGGTCTGATGTCGCTTCTTGTTGAAAAAATCGCCGCCAGGTCAGTACTCAAGCCGGTCGAAAACGGAACATTCATCGCCATTGTCGGCGCCAGCGGCGCCGGCAAGGATACGCTGATGAATTTTGCCCGCGACGCGCTGAAGGACCGCGAGGATGTTTTTTTTGTGCAGCGGGTCATCACCCGGCCGACGGACGGAGCCACCGAGGATCATATTCCGGCGACAGATGCAGGCTTTGAGGATCTCGCGCAAGACGGGCATTTTGCCTTTGCCTGGCAGGCCCATGGCCTGATGTATGGCCTGCCCGCCGAAATCGATGCCCTGATTGCCGATGGCAAGACAGCCGTATGCAATGGCTCGCGGGCAGCCCTGGCCGGTCTGAAACAGCGTTACGCCAATTTCGTGGTGATCAATATCACCGCCCGCCGGGACGTGCTGGCCAGCCGTCTTGCCGCACGCGGGCGTGAAGATCGCGACCAGATCCTGCAACGGCTTGATCGCGGCAGAGAGCTGGATGCCCAATTGTCCGATGCCATCGTCATCGACAACAGCGGGGCAGTGGAAACGGCAGGCAGGGCGCTTGTCGAGGCGATTGTCTCTGCCGGAAAATCCGCCCGGTGAGGGATCCGGGGCGTGCGGACAGTGAAACAGTTTCAATAAAAATTGCGCCTGTTGGCCGTCGAGTATTCACGCCTCAGGTGTTATGGTCCTGTTTGCAAAATCAGGAGCAGAGACTTGTCAGAATATCCGCGCGACATGATCGGTTACGGCCGCAACACACCGGATCCGCAATGGCCCAATGATGCCAAGGTGGCTGTCCAGTTCGTCATCAATTACGAAGAAGGCGGCGAGAACAATATTCTGCACGGCGATGCGGCCTCAGAAGCCTTCCTGTCGGAAATCGTCGGCGCCGCGCCCTGGCCGGGGCAACGCCACATGAACATGGAATCGATCTATGAGTATGGATCGCGTGCCGGGTTCTGGCGTCTGTGGCGCATGTTCACCGCACGGCAGATGCCGGTGACCGTCTTTGCCGTCGGCATGGCCATCCAGCGCAATCCCGATGCCGTTGCTGCCATGCAGGAAGCCGATTGGGAAATCGCCTCCCATGGGCTCAGATGGATTGAACACCGCGACTACACGCGCGAACAGGAAAAGGCTCTCGTCGATGAAGCCATCCGGGTCCACACACAGGTAACCGGCAAACGCCCCGATGGCTGGTATACCGGGCGCAGTTCTCTGCATTCCGTCGATCTGGCCATAGAGGAGGGCGGCTTTGTCTATTCCTCTGATTCCTATGCGGATGATCTGCCCTATTGGGTCAAGGGCCCCAAAGCGCCGCATCTGATCGTTCCCTATACGCTGGATGCCAACGATATGCGCTTTGCCACCCCGCAGGGCTTCAATTCCGGCGACCAGTTTTATACCTATCTGAAGGACAGTTTCGACACGCTTCTGGAAGAGGGCCGGCAGGGTGCGCCAAAGATGATGTCGGTCGGCCTGCACTGTCGCCTGGTCGGTCGCCCCGGCAGGGCTGCAGCGCTGGCGCGCTTTCTCGACTATGTCGCCTCCCACGAGGATGCATGGGTTGCACGGCGCATTGATATTGCCCGCCACTGGCATGACAACCACCAGCCGGATGGAGCGCTTTAGATGCGTGCGCGTGACGATTTTCTCGCCCGATGCGGCGGCGTTTTTGAACATTCCCAATGGGTGGCGGAACGCGCCTTCGACAGCGGTGCTATCGTCGACCATGCGAGCCTCGATGCCGTTCACAAAGCCCTGTGCCAGGTCTTCCGGCAGGCAAGCCATGATGAAAGACTTGCCGTATTGCTGGCGCACCCGGACCTTGCGGGAAAAATCGCCATTTCCGGCGACCTCACAGAAGACTCAAAATCCGAGCAGGCTGGCGCCGGGCTGGATCGGCTGAGTGTTTCCGAACATGCGGAATTCACCCGTCTCAACGAACAATACCAGGGCCGCTTTGGCTTTCCCTTCATCATCGCGGTGAAGGGGCTTGGCAAGGACGACATCCTCGCCGCATTTCGTGCGCGCATCGCCAATACGGCGGAAGAAGAATTTGAAACTGCCTGCGGGCAGGTGGAAAAGATTGCCGGGCTGCGGCTTGCTGCCATTTTGACGGAGTAGATGATGAACACACTTGTAAAGCCGGACGAACAGGCCGACGCATTGCCGGACTTCACCCATGGAGCCATCAATCTGGCCTCCGCCCGTCTGGGCGCCAAGGCGCTCTATTCAACGGACGAGTTCTTCGCACCGCTGGAGCGCATGCTGAGCGACGACGCGCCGGTCTTCATTGCCGACAAGTTCGACGATCATGGCAAATGGATGGATGGCTGGGAATCGCGCCGAAAGCGGGTCGCCGGTCATGACTGGGGCGTCATCAAACTGGCCATGGCCGGGCGCATTGCCGGTTTTGATATTGATACCAGCCATTTCACCGGCAATTATCCGCCCCGCGCCAGCATCGAGGCCATCTGTCTGGAAGAGGGCGAGCCGGATGACAATTCCGATTGGACGGAGATCCTGGCCGCGACGGATCTGGGGCCTGGCGCGCATCATTTCTGTGCAATCGCTGACCATGCCATGGCCACGCGCGTGTGGACGCATCTGCGCCTGCATATTTATCCCGATGGCGGCATTGCCCGTCTGCGCGTTTATGGTTCAGCGCATTTTGACTGGGACAGAATTGCCGCCGATCAGGAAGTCGATCTGGCCTATGTGTTTCATGGGGGCCGGGCGCTGGCCTGGTCCGATGCCCATTTCGGTTCGCCCGATCGGATGCTGGGTCCGGGACGCGGCGTCAACATGGGCGATGGATGGGAAACCGCCCGCCGCCGTGGCCCCGGCCATGACTGGGCAATCATTCGGCTCGGACACGCCGGCACGATCAGCCGGGTTGTGGTCGATACGGCCCATTTCAAGGGAAATTACCCCAGCCATTGCGACCTGCTGGGCGCCAATATTCCCGGTGTAACCGGCGTACTCGATGATGCGCAGGTTGATGCTTCGAAAGACTGGACCCCGATATTGACCCGTCAGAAATTGCAGATGGATCACATCCATGAATTTACCGGGGATGCGATCGAGACGGACCGTTCCTTCACCCATATTCGCTTGAACATCCATCCCGATGGTGGTGTTTCCCGCCTGCGGATTTTCGGATACAAGGCCTGACATGTCTGACATTCTCACAGTGAAACCTTTGACCCGACAGGATTTTGCCCCCTATGGCGATGTGCTGGAAATGGAGGGCGCCGAGGTCAAACTGATCAATGGCGGCACGACCGAGCGCTTCCATGCCCTGTCGCAGGCCGAGATCCATGGCGATGGCAAGGCCGGCATCAGCATTTTCCGCGGCCAGCCCCGGCGTTTTCCCTATGTCGTCGAGATGATGGAGCGCCATCCGCTGGGCAGCCAGTCCTTTTATCCCCTCAGCGAGAGGCCCTGGCTGGTCATTGTCGCCGATGACGACAACGGCAGACCCGGTCGCCCGAAGGTTTTTTCAGCCACCGGCCTGCAGGGTGTGAACTACCGCCCCAATATCTGGCACCACCCGCTGATGGCTCTGTGCGAGCCGACTTCGTTCATCGTGGTTGACAGGGTTGGTAGCGGCATTAATCTTGAGGAATCAACCTATCCTTCGGCCTATCGCATCGAGCCGCAGGAACAGACATAGCCATGCATCAGGGAGTACAGGCATGACCGCACCCGCTAACGTCCCCACTGGGCGATTGACGACCCATGTTCTGGACACCGCTTCGGGCAATCCGGCTGCAGGCCTTGTCATCGAACTATATGGCCTCAGCGGAGAAAATCGCACGCTGATCAAGACGGTCACCACAAATGCGGACGGCCGCTGCGACGCGCCTTTGCTGGCCGATGAGTTAATGGCTGCGGGCACCTATGAACTGGTGTTCCATGCCGGCGACTATCTGCGGCTTGAAGGCATCCGGCTGCAAAAACCCGCCTTCCTCGACATCATCCCCATCCGCTTCGGCATCGCAGACAAGAACGCCCATTACCACGTGCCCCTGCTGATCTCGCCCTATGGCTATTCGACCTATCGGGGCAGTTGATCGCACTGTTCATGACAGGCGGGTCGCTACGTGCGCCCCGCCGCCAGTGCGAGGCCATCCGTCACGGCTGTGAAGACCTCGGAGAATGAATGATCGGCGTTCGGGAAGAGCGCTGTCATTGTCTCGGAAACCATCGTCATCAGGCTGGAGCCGCCGACATAGATCACCCGTTCGACCTGTGAGGGATCAAGGCCTGCCATCTGCACTGTCTCAAGTGCGCCGGTGCTCAGGTCATTGCTGTAGGGCCGCAGAATTTCCTGCAGCGCCGCCTTCTGCAGCAGCGCGAAAAGGCCCGACTCGATCTTTTCAAGCGCGATTTCAACCTGCTGCTCGCCGCTATTGACCTTGATCTTGCCGCGTTCGACGGCAAAGGCCAGATCATGCCCGAGCCGGTCCTGCAATACGGTGACGAGGCGATCGATTTTATCTGGCTCCTGCGCGACCCGCCTCATGTCTTCGACCATCCGGAGTTTCTCGGCGGAATAGAGGAAGGGAATTTTTTCCCAGGTCGCCAGATCGTAGAATATCGCGTTGGGCGCAGCGACAAGGTCCGGACCAATCAGCTTGCGCAACTGTGAGCCCCGCCCGAGAAGCGGCATCACGCGATCGATACTGACCGAGCGGTCGAAATCGGTGCCGCCAATGCGAATGCCGTGATTGGCCAGGATTTCAACATCCCTATCGCCGGAGCGGAACAGCGAAAAATCCGAGGTGCCCCCACCAACATCGACGATCAAACCGATCGTCCGCGACTGCCCGGTTGCATCGCTGGCGATGGCGGCGGCTTCCGGTTCGGGCATGAAATCCACCTCCCGGAAGCCCGCAGCCAGATAGCAGGCGCGCAGGTCTGCCTCGGCCTGATCCTCCCGCTTGTCCCCAAGACCATGAAACACAACCGGACGGCCCGACAGGGCACGGTCAAAGACCAGACCGGTCTGGATCTCTGCACGCATTTTGATTTCGCGCAGAAAGCGCCCGATAATCTCGACGAAGGTCACGCGCTCATTGAGGATCTGGCGCTTCTCGTGCATCAATGTCGTGCCAAGCACACGCTTGAGCGCCCGCATGAAACGCCCATGGGCGCCGTCAAGCAAGGCCTGGTTCGCCGGTTCGCCGATCAGCGTTTGCTTCGTATCGAAATCGAAAAAAAATGTGGTTGGCAGGTTGGTCTGACCGGGCGCCATTTCGATGCGCCGCGGCTTGCCATCGCAAAGATAGCCCGCTGCCGAATTTGAGGTGCCGAAATCCACACCCAACGCGTGGCCACGCTGCGCCATGCCCGATCCTTCCAAAGTGAAATGAAAGGCGAAGCTCTATGAGTGTCCGGCAATGCCGTCAACCGGGTTTACGGTGATATGGCATGGTTTGTTTCGGTTTGATGCGCCATTGCTTGACGATGGAGTATTGGCGATTGGCAACTGCGCAGGGGGCTTCAAGCTGGCATCGAGCCGTCGGTCGGAAGCGTTGGCGGCTCCTACAACAATGCCTTTGCCAAGGCGATCGATGGCCTGTTCAAAACCGAACGGGTCTATCGCCAGGGGGCGTGGCGCAACAGGCAGCACCTGGAAATAGCTCCCTCGGCTGGGTCGATAGGTTCAATAATTGGCGCCTGCTTGGGCCCATCGGGAACACATCGCCAGCCGAAGAAGAACAGAACTGGAAGCGCGGCAGGTCGAGTTGGGTCGGGGGCTGACGCATCAAGCGCGGTTCGCGGTGCAAAGGCAGAAAAATTGACAATGGGTAACGTATATGTTACCAATATTTCCAATGATCAAACTTGTGTCTACGTTACCGAGGTGGGAAAAACGCCGTTTGGCGATTGGTTCAATCGTCTCGATACAGCCGCCGCCCTGAAGGTAAGAACCGCCCTTGCGCGGATCGAGGCTGGCAACTTGGGTGACGTGAAGTCTGTCGGGCAAGGCGTGTCCGAACGGCGGATCACCTTTGGCCCGGGCTACCGCGTCTATTTCGGCAAGGACGGCGATACGCTCGTGATCCTGCTATGTGGCGGGACGAAAAGGCGCCAATCAAAGGACATCGAACAGGCCAAAGCTTTTTGGGACGATTACAAGGCCCGTAAACGGAAAGGAGACTGACATGCCATTGACCAAAGACTTCAAAGACACGATCAAAGCACGCGCTGAGCGGGATCCTGAGTTTCGTGTGGGGTTGTTCCGCGAGGCAATTGAAGCAATGCTCAGCGACGATCTGGAGACCGGAAAGGTGCTTTTGCGCGACTACGTGAACGCCACCGTAGGGTTCGAGGCCTTGGCCCAGGACATGGACAAGGACCCCAAGAGCCTGATGCGTATGCTCAGCGCGAAAGGCAATCCGCGCGCGGATAATTTGCTGGCGATGGTTTCGCGTTTGAAGCAGCGCGAAGGCGTGAGTTTTTCGCTGACCCAGGACACCGCCTAGATATTCGCTCAACACTCTGCGCCCAATCCTCCCATTGATACGAGAACGGGAGCTAAGCCCAATGAGGGCAGCGAACCAAACCGTGACAAGTCCAAATCAGCGTCCGTATGACTCGGATCACGAGCCTACTGTTTCCGTGCGTCTTGGTTCAATTCACTCCTTCAAGGGCGAGACCATACCGCAATGCTGGTGCTTGAGTCATTTAACAAAGCACATTACCTGAAAGCCCCGAAGCGCTGGCTGCTCGGTCGAAAAAGTGGAGGCACCGGCCAAAACGAGGCAATGCCTCGGCGTCTCAAACTGCATCATGAACTAGCGGCTCAGGCCCTGAATTCTCGGCAGTATGCATTTCGCCTTGTCTGCCCACATGGCGCGCGCTTCAAAAAAACGCCTTCCCCATCCCCTTTGGCCACCTTGCGACGGCGACCGGGCCTGCGCCCTTCAACACCCGCCCAGACGACACGAGGTTCATGTATCAGTCTGTCGGTTTCGAGTCGGAGCCAAATTACCGAGCCTTTTCATGCAGTCCGCATTGGTGATATATTCCAGCATCACCCGCTGGGTTCCACTCGGGTAACAAACTGCTTGGGTGCCTTCATGGTCATTCTTGCACCCAGCCCTTGCGGTGAAGGTGGCGGAGGACGATGGCACGATTGTACAGCGGGAAGCCCACCCACAGACCGTTGGCCGTAATCAGCGATAATATCGCCTACCACCACATCCCCTTGAACAGGTAATAGAGCGGGCCAAACAGCAGGCACCAGAGCAGGTGCCAATTCCCCACAATAGTTTTCATTTGGCCATTAAAGGCCCATGTCGCGCGTATCGTCATTTCTCACCTCCTTGATTTCGAGTTCGTCGCAAGTGCGATAAGATTCGGGGCTGCTTCTTGTCAGGGCGAATCCTGCAGGGGCGCGGTGAGACCACAGGTGCAGGTTGGCATGCCTCAGGCAGACGAGCATCCACAAACAGCGTTTTAGAAGGCGCAGTGCCGGGAGGCGAATCTAGGAAATTGGGTCGGCTTTTCCGAGGCACAAGTGGCCAGTCTGATCCCCATCGGCCTTCCAACTATCCGGCGCAGCCCATGAGCGCCTTAACGCGGCAATTAGGGGCCGCTACTCCCATCGACGGCACGTTCGTCGCAACAGGATGTTTTTGTCACGGCCACGAGGCCCTCTGGCTCAACGTAGCGCGGCCGCGCGCGATTAACGCCGTATGCTCTAGGGATTTGTTTGGGCGTGTCCCTGACATTCCAGTTGACCTCGTCTTATCGATCTTCATCAGAACCAAAGGAGACCGACATGGCTGATATCGTGACGTTGAAGACTATCTGTGACGAACTGAAGGTCGACCCACGCGAGGCCCACGAACGCCTGCGCGCTGCCGCCACTGATACAAAGGGATTCCCAGAACTGGCGAAAACACGGAAGCCAAGGACACCTTGGCAGTAGGTGAAGGGGTCTGCGGCATTAGATGAGGCGAAGAAGGCAGTGACAATCAAATAGGCTTTCCACTTTCAATACTACCGCACCTTGTTGTGGAAACATCGGCGGATACAATCTATGCTAACACTAACGAGTGACTAACTAACATTGCGGTAGAAGCAGTAATTTGATCGATCAAGCACAATTAACAGCATCAATATGTGAACGCCCAGAAAACTTCGCTTGGTTTCTAGGAGCAGGCTCATCTCGTTCGGCAGGTCTTCCGACCGCTACCGACCTGCTGTGGGACATGAAGAGACGTTATTATTGTAGGGAAGAAAACCAAGAAATATCTCATCAAGACATGCAGCTGGGAGCAGTCCAAGAAAAGATCCAATCATTTTTATTGACTAGAGGGTTTCCGCCTCTTTGGGATGATAAAGAATACTCTATGTGCTTTGAAAAAATATTTGGTGAGGACAGAGAACGGCAGCGAAGATATTTAAAAGCGAAGCTATCGGAAGAAAAAGTATCACTGTCCGTTGGACACCGCGTTTTTGGCGCAATGCTTTCATCTGGGATGACACGTGCTGTTTTCACCACGAACTTTGACAGTGTAATCGAAAAAGCGGTGGCCGATGTTGGAGCCATGTCGTTGTCCGCATTCCATTTGGAAGGTTCTCGTTCCGCAATCGACGCTCTCAACAATGAAGAATACCCCGTTTACTGCAAGCTCCATGGCGATTTTCGCTACGACAATCTGAAGAATTTGTCGGCTGATCTCGCAAGCCAAAACAGGCACCTATCGCGTTGTTTCGAGAATGCAAGTAGCCGTTTTGGGTTCGTTGTTACGGGATATAGTGGCCGTGATGAGAGTGTCATGGCGCTATTTCGTTCTGCACTCGACGGGTCTAATCCTTTTCCTCATGGCTTACTCTGGACCGGCATGAAAGGGAGCCGTCCGCTTCCCGCTGTTCAAAGTTTGCTAGATCAAGCGACCGAAAAGGGCGTTAGAGCCAATTACGTTCCGGTTGAAACTTTTGATTCATTGCTTTCACGTATTTGGCGGAACATAGAAGGCAAAACGGCGAAATTGGACCTCCAAGTCAGGAAATCTAGCGCCGCGACGGTTTCTATTCCCGTGCCGCCAGTTGGAACAGCGAACCCGTTGGTGCGCTTTAATGCTCTTCCCATCAAAACACTTCCGAAGACTTGTCTGTCACTAGATTTCAAAAACCCGAAGGACTGGTCCGATCTCCGCAAGTCGCAGGGTGACGCGGAGGGGAATCTCATTTTCACCAAGGCCGAGAATGTATGGTGTTGGGGGCGGCGATCACTAGTGCAGGAGTGTTTTGGACACGAGATTTCCTCTATTGGTGATGTTGAGTTGCCTAGCGATCCAACCGCGCCAGAGAGCCTACATGTAAAAGGTTTCATTGAAGCGGCTCTTTGTAAGGCCCTTGCCAAAGATAAGCCGCTTCTTTCAAGGTCGACTCGCTACGCGTCTTGGCTGATCGTTGACCCCCACAGTGACGATTTGGATCAGCTTGATCCCTTAAAGGCAGTCGTAGGAAGTTTCTCTGCGAAGATTTCGGGGCTTTTTACAGAAGTGACCGACGACCATCCCCATCAAGAACAGGTAAGGTGGGCAGAAGCCGCACGCGTCTCTTTGGAGGTCAAAGGTGGGCGGGCTTGGTTGCAAATAGACCCTGATATCTGGGTCTGGCCACCGAGGGCAAGACGGGATGCTATTCCGATTTTGGATAAGCGCCGCTCCAATCGTTTTAATAAGACATTTAACGCGCTTCTCGATGCTTGGGTTCGTATTGCTTTAGGTACGAATGAGCGGGACACTGAGGTTAAACTAACTGCTTTTGACGGTGGCAGCCAAGCGGAGAACCCAGAGTTCTTGATTGGAACACGCACCGCTTTTGCAAAGAGGTTGGTGTAATGGCTGCATCAGACAGCGCCCTTGGGGGATACTCACGCATTGCTGAGCCTGAACTCATTTTCAACGACGGCAGGCAACACAAACACCCCCTACTTGGCCTAATTCAACACGGCCCCTACGGGTTAAAGCTTGGATTTCCGGCATCTGTTCGTTTTGCTCTTCTTGCTCCACGGGCTGATATGGATCGGCTTCGAGGTCTTACAATGGAGATGAACCGAACAGTTCGCCCGCGAGAAGCAAAAAACTATTACCCCGAATACCCGGGTTTCAACACTCTCTTCAGAGTACCAATTGCCACCCAAGATGATGCTTTGATTTTGGCGTTCCCTCAGGAACTCGACGCATTTTCCCAAAAGCGAGACAAGGTTGGTTTAGCTCAGGGCCTTTTCCAACATATTGCTACTTTGCAAAAGCAAGCTAGCAATTTTGATGTTGCTCTGGTGTACCTACCAGATAGCTGGGCGGCTTGCTTTGACGGCGATAATTTCGACTTCCATGACTATTTGAAGGCGTATTGCGCGCCTTCAAACATTCCCATCCAAATCGTTCGGGAGGCCAGCTTCAAAAGGCAATGCCGCGCGAACGTCATGTGGGGGTTAAGTGTCGCCATCTATGCAAAAGCCGGGGGAATCCCATGGAAACTAGCCGGTCTTAGTGTGGATGAGGCTTTCATCGGCATCAGCTATGCCATGAAAACCGACAAAGAAACTGGAACTCAGTACAGTACATGCTGCAGCCAAGTCTTTGATCCTGATGGCACAGGGTTCAAGTTCGTTGCCTATGATGCGCAAGAATTCACGCAAGATCAGCAGCGAAATCCCTACCTGTCATATTATGAAATCCAGTCTGTGTTGACCCGCAGCCTCGAAATATACCAGCGCGGCCACTTAGGTGCGATTCCGAAAAAAGTTACAATTCACAAGAACACACCGTTCAAGGAAGATGAGATTCTTGGCGCGCTTGATAGTTTTCGGGATGGCACAGAAGTCGAGCTTGTACAGATTGTTAAAGGCACGGGCTGGAAGGGTGTTCGTTTCGAGGGGGCGCCACTCGCTGCTCATGGATACCCAGTAGATCGGGGCACGTATGTTCCCCTCAGCGAAAACGAAGCTTTGCTTTGGACACAAGGCAGCGTGCAAGGAGTTCACGTCGATAACCCACGCTATAATGTCTACAAAGAAGGCGGCCTCAAACCGACGCCATCTCCGATTCTTCTACGTCGCTACTCAGGTGAAGGGGGGTGGCATGAAACCTGTTCAGGGGTTCTTGGATTAACCAAGATGGACTGGAACAACAACACGCTTTACAAGAATTTGCCCGTGACACTTGGATACTCAAAGGCATTCGCTGAGATTCTTCAGCAGAACCCAGATATGGTCGATCGTGTTTATGATTTCCGATTCTTTATGTAAAGAATATTGGCACAAAATCAATCGGATAGCCTTGCAATTTGAGCGTTTTTCATTCAAGTTCATACGAGCTTACGGGCAGACTTTCTGCTGCGCATCGCGGCAAATGACAACAACGGTAGGTAGGCTGCTACCTTCAGTTCCTTTCGGTATTTTCGATTTTCTGATGATCGGTAAACCTCGCTTAAGAGTGCCCGTAAGCACCTAACAACATGAGTTTATCTTGAGTTCCTTAGAAAAATTACAGAACGCAAAAAACTTAACTGACCTTGCCAAACTTCTTGGTTTTACCCCCAAGGGCGCAAGCTATGTCCTCTACAAACTTCCCACCGCCCATAAATACCGAAAGTTTGAAATCCCGAAAAAGAACGGCGGTACACGAACGATCAATGCACCAGAAAAATCTCTTTCGTTGTTACAAAGGCGGATGGGTGAACTGCTCTACGAGTGCGTGACCGAACATCAAAAGATTCACCCGAGATTTTGGCATGCATCGCATGGATTTCAGAAAAATCGCACAATTATCTCTAATGCGGAGGTGCATCGTCGTCGCCGATTTGTCTTCAATGTGGATATAGAGAATTTCTTTGGTACGTTGAATTTTGGACGAGTGCGAGGCTTTTTCATTCACGACAAAGCTTTCACTCTTGATCCCGCTATCGCGACCATCATCGCGCAAATTGCCTGCCACGATAATGCGCTTCCCCAAGGGAGTCCTTGCTCTCCTGTAATTTCAAATCTTATTGGTAACATTCTTGATCTTCGGTTGCTGGCTATGGCGCGTGACACAAGGTGTACATATACTCGCTATGCTGATGACTTAACCTTCTCAACGAATGAAAAACTTTTCCCCACGGAGATTGCCATTAACGTCCACGGCAGCGATTGGATAGCAGGAAAGCGATTAAGCAAACAAATCGAACGCGCTGGTTTCACACTGAACGAAAGTAAGACAAGAATGTCGTTACGCCGGTCTCGACAAACAGTGACAGGCTTGGTCGTCAATGCAAAAGCAAATGTTAATATTGACTATTATCGAACCGCTCGTTCGATGTGTAACTCACTGTTCCGTACTGGCTCCTACTACAAGAAGTCCGGGGATGCGCCAGAACCAATTGACAGTCTCAACCCTTTGGAAGGGATGCTGTCACACATCTATTTTGTGAAAGCACGAAGAGATCGAAAGCCACAAGTAAATCGTCTCGCCACCAGAGCGGGAGAGTTTGAGCCGCCTCATGCGCCTGTCGATCTCTATCGAAAATTCCTTCTGTACAAACATTTTGCAGCACCGTTGGCTCCCGTGATCGTGACAGAAGGAATTTCTGATATCACCTACCTAAAATGTGCGATCAGGTCCCTGGCCAAATCATTTCCTGCTTTGGTGGAGGAGAAAGATGGACAGACAACACATTCAGTCAATTTCCTTCGCCCTACCGGAACGACCCGTGATGTATTGAACTTGGGGCATGGTGCGTCGGGGCAAGCGTCTCTTGTTTCGCAATACTCAAACATACTTAAAAAGTATGTCTACAGACCGATGGAACACCCAGTTATAATCCTGTGCGATAACGATGGAGGACCAGACAAAGTCTTTAAAAACGCGGCCAAAAAATGCGGGAAGAAGATCTCAAAAATAACGACCGAGCCGTTCTATCATCTCGGCGAAAACCTCTATTTGGTTAAAGTGCCCGAAGTTACGCCTCCGATGGATAGGGATATTGAAGATCTATTTCTGCCAGCGCTGCTGGCAACTGTTCTCGACGGAAAACCCTTCGACAAAAAGAAGGATCATGGAGATGAAACGGCCTACGGAAAAGTTGTCTTTGCCGAGAAAGTTGTACGCGCAAACGCCTCAACCGTAGATTTTTCAGGTTTCTCAGACCTTTTGTCTCGTATCGATCAATGCTTGACGCACTACAAGACGGTCATGACCGTGGCGGCACCATCCGGAACTACTGGAACCCCGTAGGCGTGGATTGGTTGAAATTGAACCGGTGCAGATTGATACCCCATGACTATCCACGGTCATGACGCATACCGTGCTCGCATTTAATCCACTGATATTACTACTTAAAAGTGGCGTCCCGGAGGCGGAATCGAACCGCCGACACGAGGATTTTCAATCAGTGTTTCCGGTGCGGCCCCCCCTACAAAACACTCTTCGCCGGTTCGCCCGCGATATAGGTCTCGACGATGGCCCGGTCGTCGCCCATCGTTTGCAGCAGGAAGAGTTCCTCGCTCAGCTTCGTCACTGTTTCCATTCTCAGCGCCATGGCCGGTGTGGCGCCGGCATTGAGCACCACCATGTCGGCCTCGCGGCCAGGTTCGATGGTGCCGATCCTGTCTTCCAGCGACAGCGCCCGGGCATTGCCGAGGGTGATGCGGTAGAAGCTTTCCAGCGGCGTCATGCGCTGGCCCTGCAATTGCAGGATCTTGTAGCCCTCATCCAATGTCCGCAGCATTGAATAGCTGGAGCCGCCGCCAATATCGGTGGCGATGGCGATGCGCACCGGGTCGTCGCGTTCGTCCAGATTCTTGAGGTCGAAGAGACCGCTGCCCAGAAACAGATTGGAGGTCGGGCAGAAGACCGCGACCGAGCCGCTGGCCGACATGGCATCGGCCTCGCGGTCGCTGAGGTGAATGGAGTGGCCGAACAGGCTTTTGGGTCCCAGCAGGCCGTAATGGTCATAGACCGCCACATAGTCATGGTGCTGCGGATAGAGCTCTTTGGTAAATTCGATTTCGGCGTGGTTTTCCGACAGATGCGTCTGCATGTGCAGGTCGGGGAATTCGCGCATCAGCGCGCCGGCCATGTCCAGCTGTTCGGGGCTGGAGGTAATGGCGAAACGCGGCGTGATGGCCACCATCTGACGGCCCTTGCCATGCCATTCCTCGATGATGGCCTTGGTGTCGTCATAGCCCGATTGCGGCGTGTCGAGCAGGGCAGGCGGCGCATTGCGGTCCATCATCACCTTGCCGGCGATCATGCGGAAATTGCGCCTGTGGCTTTCGGTGAAAAACGCCTCGGCGGAGCTCTTGTGAACGGAGCAATAGGCCACGGCGCTGGTTGTGCCGTGGCGCACAAGCTCGTCGAAAAAGGCCGTGGCTATGCGCGCCGCGTGAACCGGATCAACAAATTTCTGCTCCTCGACGAATGTATAGGTATTGAGCCATTCGAGCAGCGCTGCCGCATAGGAGCCGATCACCTGCATTTGCGGAAAGTGCAGATGGGTGTCGATGAAGCCGGGCATGATCAGATGGGGCCGGTGATCAATCGCGATGGCCTCCGCCGGTGCCTGTTGTTTCACGCTGGCATAATCGCCCGAGGCGATGATCACGCCGTCCGTGGTCAGCACCGCGCCATCTTCCTCATAGCTGTAGGATGATGTGTCATCGATGTCCCGGGGCACATCCTTGAAGGACAGAAGCCTTCCCCTGATCAGCCGTGATGTCACTGGGCATTCTCCGCTTTGGAGGCTGCGGCGCTTTCAAACCAGGCCACCAGCAACTTCCGTTCTTCAGGCGCGATCCGCGTGATATTGGCCGGTGGCATGGCGTGGCTGCGCCCGGCCTGCAGGTAGATTTCGAGCGCATGAGAGGCAATCTGTGCATCCTCTTCCAGCATGACGCCCTTGGGCGCGGCGATAATGCCTTCCCAGACGGGCTCCTGCGCGTGGCACATGGAGCAGCGCGACACGATTACGTCTTTTGCCGCCGGGTAATGCGCATCGGCTGTAAAACGCGCAAACGCCGGTGCGACCTGCATGGAGGCCTCTTCGCTTTCACCGGTCAGAATTTTCGGCACTGTCGACAGCCACATGATGAGGATGAACAGCACCAGCGTGACCAGCCATGTCCAGGTGGGATTGCCTTTGCGGGCATGGCGTGTGTTGAACCAGTGGCGGATGGTGACGCCCATCAGGAAGACCAGCGATGCAATCAACCAATTGTATTCGGTGGCAAAGGCCAGCGGATAATGGTTCGACAGCATCAGGAAGATCACCGGCAGGGTGAGGTAATTGTTGTGGGTCGAGCGCTGCTTGGCAATCTTGCCGTATTTCGGATCGGGCTTGCGCCCGGCAACCAGGTCGGCAACGACAATCTTCTGGTTGGGAATGATGATCAGCAGCACATTGGCCGACATGATCGTCGCCGTAATGGCCCCCAGGTGGACGAAGGACGCGCGGCCTGTGAATACCTGCGTAAACCCCCAGGCCATGGCAACGAGCACAAGATACAGGAACACCATCAGGAAGGTGTCGGAGTAGCCGAGCGAGGCCTTGCACAGAAAATTATAGGCGATCCAGCCAAAGACGATGGATGCCAGCGAGATGATGATCGCCACGGGGGCTGAAATATCCAGCACCTCCGGATTGATCAGATAGAGGTCGGCGCCGGCATAATAGACGATGCACATCATCGCAAAGCCGGACATCCAGGTGGCATAGGATTCCCATTTGAACCAGGTCAGATGCTCCGGCATCTCGGCCGGGGCCACCAGATATTTCTGGATATGGTAGAAACCACCGCCGTGCACCTGCCATTCCTCGCCATGGACGCCTTCGGGCAATCCGGGGCGCTGGCGCAGGCCCAGATCCACCGCAATGAAATAGAAGGACGAGCCGATCCAGGCGATGGCCGTCACAACGTGCAGCCAGCGCGCGGCAAAAGACAGCCAGTCCCAGGCAATGGCAAATTCATACATGCGGCTTCCCCTTTGGTTTGCGCCATTTTGCAGGGCGCGGGCATTTTTTGAAAGCGAAAACTCACCGGATGACTTTCAAAAAAAACTAAATAATAATAGGAATGACCCATGTCATATTTTGAAAATATAAAGGTCTTCCTTCGGGTGGTCGAACTGGGCAATCTTTCTGCCGCCGGGCGCGATATGCGCCTGTCGCCGGCGGTCGCCAGCAATCGGGTGAAGGAACTGGAAAAATACCTGGGTGTGCGCCTGTTCAACCGCACCACACGCCAGTTGACACCGACGGAACAGGGCAAGATTTTCTATGTTGGCGCCGGGCGCATCGTCAAGGCCGTGGAAGATGCCGAGGCGTCGATCGCATCGGTCTCCGGCCAGCCGAAGGGCACCATCCGGGTGACTGCGCCGCTGGGCTTTGGCCGCAGGTTCATTGCTTCGGGCATTCCGGAATTTCATGATCAATATCCCGATATCATGGTGCGCCTGCGCCTGTCGGACCACAATGTCGACATGCTGAAGGAAAGCATCGATCTGGCTTTCCGGCTGGGGGTGATCGAGGATTCCAGCCTGCGCATGCGCGGCCTGATGGATTGTGAACGGGTGCTATGCGCCGCGCCGGACTATTTCGCCAAAAATACCATGCCGAAGAGCATCGATGATCTGATCCACGGCAATCACAATTGCCTGCTGTTGCGCTTTCCGGGCTCCAATGAATATGTCTGGACCTTGCAGACGCCGGACGGTGTGCGCAAAATCGAGGTCAGCGGCGCTTTCGATTCCGATGATGGCGATGTGCTGCTGGAATGGGCGCTCAACGGCCACGGCATTGCCAACCGGCCGCGCTTCGAGGTGCATAAATATCTGAAATCCGGCCAGCTTGTCGAAGTTCTGCCAGACACACCGCCGGTGGAGGCGAAACTGGCGGTGATCTTTCCGCACAAGGATTTTCAGGATCCGAAATTGCGGCTGTTCATTGATTTCATGGCGGCCCGCTGCCAGAAGATGATCCGCGCTGCCCTGCAGTAGCGCGCCAGAGAATAAAGGGAAAAACACCATGCAGAATTTGATCCTGCACCACGTATCGATACTGGCGCGCGATGTCGCCCGCTCCGTCACCTTCTACAGGGATGTGATCGGACTGGAGCTTTTGAAAAGACCCAATTTTGCCTTCGACGGCGCCTGGTTTGCCTGCGGCGACCGCCAGATCCACATCATCGATCACCCGCCCGGAACCCACCGCAGCAATCCGGCGGTTGATATCGCGGATGCGCATTTTGCCTTCCGCACCGATGATATGGATGCAGTGCTGGCCGATCTGACCCAGCTTGGGTACAGCGAAACGGCCGAAGAGGGCGATCCAAAGCGGATGGTGCTGTTCCGCGACAGTCCCACCGGTTTCATCCAGGTCTATCTGAACGACCCCGATCTCAATGTTGTCGAGATCAACAACGCACCAATGTGATCTTCGGTGTCAAACGGCAAAGGCCGTCATGATTTCTGCGGCCACCAGCGCGGCAATGACCTGCGGGCGCTTGTCGCGCACAGTGCCGCCGCCAATCGGACAGATCAGCCGGTCACTGTCGGATCTCTTGCCGCCTTCCTTCTCGTGCCAGCTGGCAAAGGTGGCGCGTTTTGTCTTTGAGCCGATCATGCCGACATAGGCAGCATCGTCGCGGGCCAGCGCCTGGCTGACGATGAGAAAATCAAGCGCATGATCATGTGTCGTCACCACAAAGGCGGAATGGGGCGGGGCTTGCCCGACCAGGCTTTCGGGCATGGCGGTCAGGTGTTTTTCGATTCCGGGCGGCGCGCCATCCAGTTCCGCCTGGCGCGTCTCCACCAGAATGATCCTGACCGGCAGCAAGTTGAACGCGGCGCATAGCGCCTTGCCCACATGGCCTGCGCCAAATATCAGCACTTGTGGCAGCGCCTCGTCCTGCCGGCGCATCGCGTCGACAAGATCCTGCACGGCGCCCTTGTCCAGCCGGTCGAGCACCAGCGTCACCCGTCCGCCGCAGCACTGGCCGATATCCGGTCCGAGCGGAATATCCATCGTCGCTTCGTTCTCGCCGGCGGCAAGCAGCGCGCGCGCCTCTTTGATGGCCATCAGTTCAAGCTGGCCGCCGCCGATTGTGCCGAACAGGCCATCGGCTGACACCAGCATCCATGTGCCGGCCTCGCGCGGCGTTGAGCCCAGCGCCTTGAGGACCGTCACCCGCACGATGGCGGCCTTGCGATCCAGGAATTGCGCCAGTTGCTCCGCCTGCAAAGCCATGGGTCAGGCCTTTTTCATCCGCTCGACAGCCATCAGCACCCGTTCCGGCGTGGCCGGTGCGTCAAGCCGCGGGCAGACCCTGTATTCGGCCACGCTGGCCACCGCCATGGACAGCGCTTCCAGCACCGAATTGGCCAGCATGAAGGGCGGTTCGCCCACGGCCTTGGAACGGCGGATGGTGCGTTTGCTGTTGGTCGACCAGGCGGCCAGTTCGACATTGAAAATCTTCGGCTTGTCGGAGGCCAGCGGGATCTTGTAGGTGGAGGGCGCGTGGGTTCTCAAACGGCCCTTGTCGTCCCACCACAATTCTTCCGTCGTCAGCCAGCCCATGCCCTGCACGAAGGCGCCCTGTACCTGTCCCAGATCAATCGCCGGATTGAGCGAGCGGCCGACGTCATGCAGAATGTCGGCACGGTCGACATGATATTCGCCGGTCAGCGTATCGATCGAGACTTCCGACACACAGGCGCCATAGGCGAAGTAGAAAAATGGCTGGCCCTGGCCCTTTTCGCGGTCCCAGTGGATTTCCGGCGTCTTGTAGAAACCCGCCGCCGAAAGCTGCACCCGGGCAAAATAGGCCTGCTGGATGAAGTCGGGGAAGGGGATCATCTGATTGCCGACCTGCACATGGTTGGGAACGAAGCTGACCTGCTCTTCCGGTACGCCATAATGTTCACAGGCAAAGGCGACCAGCCGCACCTTGATCTGCTGCGCCGCATTGGCCGCTGCCATGCCATTGAGATCGGAGCCGGACGAGGCCGCCGTGGCCGACGTGTTGGGCACTTTTTCGGTTGTCGTCGCGGTGATGCGGATATTTTCCTGGTCTACCTGGAATTCGTCGGCCACAACCTGCGCCACCTTGGTATTGAGCCCCTGGCCCATTTCTGTGCCGCCATGGTTGAGGTGGATCGAGCCGTCCTGGTAGATATGCACCAGCGCCCCGGCCTGATTGAACCAGGTGGCGGTGAAGGAAATGCCGAATTTGACCGGCGTCAGCGCGATACCCTTGCGAATGACCGGGCTGGTCTTGTTGTAGGCGATGACCGCTTCGCGCCGCGCCTGATAATCCGAGGTCCTTTCCACCTCGGCGACAATGCGCGCAATGATATTGTCTTCCACTATCTGGTGGTAAGGCGTTATATTGCGCTCGTTCTCGCCGTAGAAATTGATCTTGCGGATTTCCAGCGGGTCCTTGCCCAGCGCATAGGCGATCTCTTCGATCACCCGCTCGCCGCCGAGCATGCCCTGTGGGCCGCCAAAGCCGCGAAACGCCGTGTTGGAAACCGTATTGGTCTTCATCGGCCGCGAGGCGAGTTTCACATTCGGCAGGAAATAACAATTGTCGACATGAAACAGCGCCCGGTCGGTGACCGGACCCGACAGGTCCGATGAAAAGCCGCAGCGCGCCGCGAAGGTTGCGTCAAGTCCCTCGATCCGCCCCTCATTGTCATAGGCCACATCATAGGCGACGTGAAAATCGTGGCGCTTGCCCGTGGCGATCATGTCGTCGTCGCGGTCTGGCCGGATTTTCACCGCACGATTGTGTTTCTTGGCGGCGATGGCGGCAATGGCGGCAAACTGGTTGCCCTGTGTTTCCTTGCCGCCGAAACCGCCACCCATGCGGCGGGTCTTCACCGTCACGGCCGCAGAGGGCACGCCCAGCGCATGGCCCACCATGTGCTGCACTTCGCTTGGATGCTGTGTCGATGAAAACACCGTCACCTCGTCATCCTCGCCGGGGATAGCCATGGCGATATGGCCCTCGAGATAGAAGTGATCCTGGCCGCCGATGCGCATCTCGCCCTGCAACCGGTTGGTGGCGGAATCCAATGCCGAAGCCGCATCGCCATAGGCCAGCGTCAGGGGGTCGGTGACATGCGGGTAATCCGCCGCCATCGCTGCAACCACATCGCTTTCAAACGGCCTGTCCTCATAGTCTATTTTTGCCAGCTGCGTCGCATGGCGGGCCGCCGCGCGGGTCTCGGCAATCACCGCAAACAGCGGCTGGCCGTAAAATTGGCATTGGCCATCGGCCAGCACCGGCTCGTCGTGGCGCGCCGAGGGGCTGATGTCATTGACGCCGGGCACATCCCTTGCGGTCAGAACATCGACCACACCGGGTGCTGCACGCACGGCATCCAGATCCATCGACCGTATGCCCGCATGGGCGCGCTCGGAAAGCCCCAGACAGCCATGCAATGTGCCGACGGGCGCATTCATATCGTCGAGATAATCGGCTGTGCCGGTGACGTGTTTATGGGCTGAATCATGCCGGCGCGGCTTGTGCACGCCACCGGAGATTTCCGTGCTGGATGGTTTGACCTGTGTGTTCATGCCTTAAGCCTCCGCCATCTGGGGTGCATTGGAATGCCGGACCACCTGCACCGCTTCGCCCTGGGTTTCCAGATAGAACCGTTTGAGCAGGTTTTTGGCTGCCAGCATGCGGTATTGCGCCGAAGCGCGCCAGTCCGTCAGCGGCTTGTAATCCGCCTCGAAGGCGTCCACGGCCGCCTCGATGCTTGCTTCATTCCATGGGTTCCCCATGAGCGCCTTTTCCACGGCACTGGCGCGTTTGGGTGTTGCCGCCATGCCGCCAAAGGCAATGCGCACCGATTGTACAAGGCCGGCCTCATCAAGTGTCAGGTGGAACGCACCGCAGACGGCGGAAATATCCTCGTCGCGGCGCTTGGAGACCTTGTAGGCGGCAAATTTTTCGCCTTTTCCAAGACGCGGCACATGCACTGCAGCGACAAAATCGCCCGGCTTGCGATCCTGCTTGCCATAGTCGATGAAAAAATCCTCCAGGGCGATGGTGCGGCTTTGCGTGCCCTGGCGCAGGGTGACGCTGGCGCCCAGCGCGATCAGCGGTGGCGGTGTGTCGCCGATGGGTGAACCATTGGCAATATTGCCGCCGACGGTGCCCATGTTGCGCACCTGCTGCCCGCCGATGCGGTCCCAGAAGGCGCCCATGGTGGGAATATGCGCCGCCATCCATTCCGCCGCTTCGCTATAGGTGACACCGGCCCCGAAGGTCACGCCATGCGCGTCCTCAGCTATGGTCTGCAGGTCAGCAATATTGTTGATGAAAACCGCCGGTGAAATATCGCGCATGTGTTTGGTGACCCACAGGCCGACATCGGTCGAACCGGCGACCACGGTTGCCTTCGGGTGGGCCTCCAGAACGTCGGCAAGATCATCGGCGCTTGCCGGGACAATGAATGTCCCCTCCGGCCCGGACACTTCCACCCGGCTGCCGTCTTTCAGCCCGGCCAGGGTCCTGGTGATGGCCTCATGGCTGACGACCAGCTTGTCATCGCCGTTGCTGCTTTCGCCCATCGCTTCCGCCGCGCGCATGATGGCCTCATAGCCGGTGCAGCGGCAAAGATTGCCCTGCAGCACCTTTTCAATGGTTGCCGCGTCGGATTTCGGCGTTTCCAGCCATTGGCCATAAAGTGACATGACAATGCCCGGCGTACAGAAGCCGCATTGCGAGCCATGGTGATCCACCATCGCCTGCTGGATCGGATGCAGATTGCCGTTGACAGCAGCCAGATGCTCGATGGTCACCACATGGCAGGCATCAAGCGAGCCGACAAAGCGAATACAGGCATTGACCGATTCATAGGTCAGCCCGCCACTGGCAAGCCGCCCGACCAAAACAGTGCAGGCCCCGCAATCGCCCTCGGCGCAGCCTTCCTTGGTCCCGGTCAGCCGCCTGTTCAGGCGCAGGAAATCCAGCAGCGTATCATTTGGAGAGACATTCTTCAGCACCACCACTTCATCATTGAGGACAAAGCGAAGCTCGTCGCGGATCACCATATTCATGCCGTCTCCCTGCTGCTGCTTACAAAGGTTCCAATCTATCCTAACGCTAACGGCAGAAAAAGAACCTGTGCAAGTGCAAAAAGACTTTCAAGGGAATTGAGGGGGATGGGGTTGATCATAAACCTGATTGCCGAGATGCGCCGTGCAACCTATGTGCGCACCGCTATGCACTGTGAGATATCGATTGCGGTGATCGACAAAGCAGGACGCGACCCGGTCGAACGGGCCAGTCGCCTTGTCGGCGTGACGCAGCAGCATGGCGCCAGCATCCGAGGTCATCGCTCCGCCCGCAAAACCGGCGACGACTTTGCGGCCGTCAAAGCCTTCAAATTCGATCTGATTTCCGGGGATTGAACGAAGTCTGGTTCTCACCTGTCACATCGTCGGAACTCAGAGCGACTTCGCGTACAGAACGGCTTCCAGCCGCTTTCTGAAATTTTTCACGAAGCGCCACCAGGCGGAAGGAGAGAGCAGGTTTCTTAAGGTCAGGGACCGTCTCAGGCTGTGGGCCATGATGGATGAGCTGGATGCCGGGGCGACCCAGCTGTCAGTATAGGCGGTGTCGATTTTGCCCCTGTAGGGAAAGCCGAACTTGACGGACAAGGCTGTGAGCAGTTGTACGTCGATATCGCCAGGGTCGGTCAGGATTCCGATTTCCCGTGGTTCTGTCAAATGGGTGTGTCCGGTTTCGGCGAAACGGTCCATGAAGTCCAGCCATTTCGCGATGGCGATACGCCTCGTCTCAAAGGGTGGCGCCCCCATGTGTCCCGATTGCAGGTAAGCGATGGTCACGCCGTCCATCATCGCCAGGCGGCGATATCGAAGGTCGTCCATTTTTGCCGGCCGAAGACGGTCGGCGGTGCCTGTGAGATCCATGATCTCTGCGAGTTTTGGCCGGATCAGCTGATGGTGCAGTTCCACGCGGGCAATCGTATTTTCCTTGTGGAGTGGCGGGTAGTGATGGTTGCTTGTCAGATTGTGCTGATCAACGGGTGTGAGCAGCATATAGGCGGCAGACTGAAAAATTCTCAGAGCTTCCTGCTGCTCCGTTCCGGTTGGAAACCAAATGTCGATATCACCGATCAAACGCAGTGATCCCGGCGCATAATGCCCCATAAGCCATTCCGCGCCCTTGAACAGAACCGGCTCGAGTCCTGCATCGTTCAAAAAGCGGATGATGCCTTCAAGCTCGCTGCGCATCCCCCTGGCGCGCAACGTCGCATATTCGAAAACGGCGGAAAGCACGTCTTCGACTTCCGCCGGCAGAAATCCCAGATCGCGCGTGCGACGATAAAGGCGCGGTGCAACCAACCCGGCGTCTGACAGTCTGACAATTTCCGGCCAGAGCTGTTGCGGCGGTGCAGGCGGGGTCTCATCAGCGTAATAGGGCGAAAGTGTTCTGCACAGCCAATCGCGCGCCTGCACCTGTTCTTCCATGGTCAGGGACACAGGACGCTCCTGAGCGTTTCGTCCGCGGCTTCCAGGTCGCAGAATTCCAGTCGGTATTTCGGCGTATCCTCAAGGAAGTCGAACAAATTGTGCAACAGCACCGCATCCATCTTTTCCCCGGTCCGGTATCCAACCCCGACCAGCGCCAGTAGCGCCTCGCTCGTGGTGAGCGGCGTCAGCTCTGTTGGCAAATGCTTCCCGAAATGCGGAAAAACGATCGCCTGTATCCGCCGGGTGGAAACGTCGCCGTTCATTTGCCAGGCCTGAGGCACGACGGGAAACCGGGCGGACTTGGTGTCGTAATGGATCTGCGGCAGTGCGGCCAGATCAGGATAGAACGGATCAAGCAGTGAAACAGCGCCGGCCTTGACGCTGATTGCAGAGCAAAAGGGCAAAACAAGATTGCCTTTATCGTTGCCAAAGGGGCGGGACAGGCCGACGATATCATCGCCGCCATAGCGCCAACCCTGGCCAGCAAGATAGGCGGTCAAGGTCGATTTGCCGACACCCGATACGCCGGGCATGAGGATCGCGCCTTGCGCACGCCCGATCGCGGCTGCATGGAAGGTCCCCAGGAAATCCGTTTCCCCATAGGCGAGATAGAAGCACCAGAGAACCATGCGGCTGAGCGCGTCTGACACGTCGCTCGCCTGGACACAGGTATACCCAAGCCTCAGGAACAGGCCATTCCCGGTCATGTAGCAGGAGATCGGATTTTCAGACCTGGTCTCGCAAGCCGGCAGGCCAGCAAGAAAGGTCGCGGACCTGACCGACGCATCGCAGCGCACATGACCCGCATCGCACAGGAACCGGACGCCGACAGGCGTGCCCATGAAGTCCATGTCCTTGCGCCACTCCAGCGTTGCATCGGATACTGCGTTTTCCAGGTCGTCGCGGCTGACGATCTTGTAGGGCGCCGGGGGCGGCCGGTCTGTTCGAGACTTGATGAAGCAGCGGCCATGATCGTCGGTTACGAGCCATCCCAGTGTCCGCCACTCGGCAAGTATCCTGGCGATGTCCCGGTTTGTGGATGCGATCGGCCGATCGGATGTCTCTGCCAGGATGGCAGTGAGATCCCCGAGGGCACGTTCCTGATCCAGCAGGGACAACCACAGCATGGCAGCCGTTCCGTTCAGCAATGTGAACTCGAACGTGTTCAGTTCGACAACGAGAAGGCTTTCGTCTACGAGACGCCAGTAAAACCGGGGGTAAGCACGTGCGCAGTCAACGAAATTGGTTTCCGTATCGAGCATGTGGCCTGGCTAGCAGGTCAGGCTGCAGGCGCTCGCCTTTGTTGTCATCATGGCAAGGGCCACGGGCGCTGCATAGGCGCCATTGGCAAGCTTCTTCAGCAGCTTGCGCCGGGACTGTTCAACGGATTCGTGCAAATCTTCAATGTTGTTTTCGTCTTTCAGAGCATTTGCCATGTATACGTACCTTGTAAAAATGCTTGCGCTTAGATTCGGTTGAGAATGCAATAAAATGCCTGAACTGTCCAGAGGATGAAGGGCACTTTCAACATCGGACAAAGTTCGATTCTATCATTATTTTTGACCGCCATCGCTGGTATTCGAATCAATTCAAAATTTCTTCAGGTTTCCTAAAAGGGCTGTTCTGTGCTGGAATTGTATTTTGCTGCCAAGGCTAGATGTTTGCTCCCGAACTTTGATGGTTGAGCGTTTTCCGTTGCGTCATGCTATCGGCTAGTGGATTGATCGAGACATAAGAGTCCTGAAGGGATTCCGTTGTTGTTTAAGT
>JARGOX010000003.1:318469-379043 GCA_029233925.1 Rhizobiaceae bacterium | reverse complement strand
AATCCAGTCCTCTGGAAAGGCAGCGGTGTCAGATCAAGTCGAGTCTTCTACAGCTCAGGGCACCAAGGGTCTGGAAAATCCGCGCAGCACCAAGTTTCATAGCGATCTGTCCGGCAAGACCGTCGCATTTCTGCCGCTCTCGATGGGTTTCGACCTGACCGAGGGATGGGCAGCCCAGATGCGCAAACAGGCGGACCGCCTGGGATACAGTTTTGAGATTCGCGATCCTGCCTGGAGCACCGATGCCGGCACCAGAGCCCTGCAGTCGCTCATCGGAGAAGCACCGGATCTCATCGTCGTCCACAATCCCGATATTCAATCCTATGCGCGTCTGCTGAAGCAGGCTCAGGCCAAGGGTGTGAAGATCCTGCAGATCAATCTGGAATCCAACACGACAACGGACAGCTATGTCGGTGCGGACTGGACGGAGATCGGCGAGCAGGCCGCCAATGCGGTTGTTGCACAATGCAGTGAAGGCAAGGGACCCTCCAACAAGGTTGCCATCGACACGGGCGTGCCGACAGCCGCATCGGATGTGTTCCAGCTCGACGGCATCTATCGTGTGCTGGACAAGCACCCGGAAATCGAGGTCGTTTCCCAGCAGGCGACAGAATACAATGCCGAAAAGGCGCGTTCCATCATGGACACCGTTTTGCAGCAGCATCCGGACCTTTGCGGATCCATCGGTATCTGGGACAATCAGGATACCGGCACGGCCTCTGCAATCAAGCAGGCCGGCAAACAGGATCAGGTGTTTCTGGTGACCAGCGGCGGCGGCAACGCGGTCGGTTGTGAAAATGTCTCGAATGGCATGTTCGATCTGTATATCAGCTACAATGTGCCTCTGCAGGGTGATATCCTGAATGCGGAAATCGCACGGCTCCTGCAGTCCGACGCCAAGGCTGGCGACAACAAGGCGGTCTATTTCAATCCGCTCACCCTGATCGACAAATCCAATGTGAACCCGCGTAATTGCTGGACATTGGACGCGCTCAAGTAGAGGCGACCCGGAACATTGACCATGACCCGCATCCCCGTGGTAACGCCGCGTCGTTACCGGATCTTTTCGGCACGCTTTCTGGGCGAACTGTTGACAAAGAGCTGGATTGACAGCGTCATACCTGCGGCCGTTCTGCTGGTCATGGTCATCATTATCTCGATCCTCATTCCGGGTTTCTTTTCCCTCGGAAGCCTGTCCGATCAAAGTCGACAATTGTCTGAATTCGGGCTCTTGGCCATTGCCCTGACAATCGTCCTTTTGTCCGGGGGCATAGACCTTTCCATCGGTTCGATGTTTGCCCTGTGTGTTCTGGTTGCGCTGACCATGATGAATGTGCTCGGCGTCTCCATCTATCTGGCCTTTGGTGCAACATTGCTGGCCGGCTTTCTGTGCGGTGCGCTTAATGGAATCCTGATCGGTTATATCGGGCTGCGGGCCTTTATCACCACATTGGTGACGCTGGTCATTTTCAGGTCCATCTATGATATCGCCTTTCCCAGACTGGCCAGCGGCATTGTCGGCGGATTTGCCGAAAGCCCGCTTTGGGATTTCATCGGCTTCGGCGAATATATGAACCTGCCGGTATCCTTCCTGATCTTTGCCGTCATCGCTTTTTTCGCGCATATCATGCTGACGCGGTTGCGCATCGGCTGGCACATAAGGGCCGTTGGCGGATCGCGGAAATCGGCGCATAATTCGGGTATCCATGTCAAACGCACGGTTGCGATTGCCTATATCTGTTCGGGGCTTTTGACTGCAACGGCGGCCTTCCTTTTTTCAGCCAGACTGGGCAGCACGGGATCGGATACCGGGATCGGGCTGGAAGTGCAGGTTCTGACAGCCGTCGTGCTGGCCGGTGTCTCCCTTGGCGGCGGCCGCGGGTCTGTTGGCAATGCCTTGATTGGAGCAGCCCTCGTTCTCATCATCGCGGTTATTTTCGATGCAAAATGGGTGAAAAACCGCCAGAAAATTCTGGGCAAGGTCTATGTTTCCCCTACCTATATGGCGCTCGACAAGGCGCCGGCCATCACGGATGGCTCGGTCTTTGCCGTCAACGATCTGTTGGGCGATGCCGAGATCATTGGTCAGGGTACGGTCGAAGGGCCTGAAGACGTGATTCTGGATCGCCAGGGAAATCTTTATACCGGCACGCGGCACGGCGAGATTGTGCGGTTTTTCGCGCCGGACTTTGTCCGGCACGAGGTCTTCGCGCAAATCGGTGGCCATCCGCTCGGTCTGGCCTTTGATGGCTCCGGAAATCTGCTGACCTGTGTGGGCGGAATGGGCGTCTACCGGGTTTCACCCGATGGTGTGGTCAGCAAGGTGACCGATGAAACAGACAGAAGCCTGACCTCGATCATTGACGATTCCCGGCTTCGCCTGCCGGACGATCTGGATATTGCGCCCGATGGCCGCATCTTTTTCACCGAGGCCACCAAACGCTATGAAATGACGGAATGGGCCGTTGATGCGCTCGAGGGCCGGGGCAATGGCCGCCTGCTGGAATACGACCCGAAAAGCGGCAAAACCCGCACCGTGCTGAAGAACCTGATCTTCCCCAATGGCGTCACCATCTGTCCCGATGGAGATTCCCTGCTGTTTGCTGAAACCTGGGCGTGTCGCATCAACCGATACTGGTTTGCCGGTCCGCGCAAAGGCCGCCGCGAGATTTTTCTCGATAATCTGCCCGGCTATCCGGACAATATCAATCGCGCATCAGACGGTGGCTACTGGATTGCGCTTTTGGGCATGCGCACACCGGCATTTGATCTGACGATGCAACATCCATCCTTTCGTCGGCGCATGGCCGTTCGTATTCCAGCGGATCAATGGCTATTTCCAAATATCAACAAGGGCTGCGTGATCAAGGTCAATGCGGATGGCAAGGTCACCCAAAGCCTGTGGGAAGCCGCCGGAGAACAATTGCCCTCTGTGACATCAATGCGGGAACACAGGGGATGGCTTTACCTCGGCGGCGTCACGAACAATCGCATTGGCCGGATCCGCCTGGCGGAGGCCGATGAAAATTGGGATGCCAATACCGCCTATTGGGGGCTGTCATCATGATGCGACTGTTTGGGCGCAGGCAGGCCAACCAATCGGATCATGGCCTCTATGTTCCGACCATGGACGGGCCTTTGCGGCCCAATGATCATCTGGATCGCGCGTCCATCGTCTGGACTGGTGCGCATATTGACGATTTGGCCGTTTTGAATGGCGAGTTGGTTTTCACATCGGAAAACAGGCTGTTGTCCCTGCGCGCCGAAGATGGCGAAGTCACGCTGATCAAGGCATTTGACCGTCCGATTACCGCCCTTGCCGTTGCGGCCTCGGGATTGCTTGCCATTGCGCTTTTCGGCGAGGGTCTGCGGCTGCGGTCCGCCGACGACCAGTGGCAACAAATTGCACTGTCGGAAAAACACAGTGCCTGTGTGACGGCTTTGCATTTTGATGCCGATGATGGCCTCTATTGTGCAATCGGTTCCAACGCGAACCCCATTTCCGCCTGGCGTCGGGATTTATTCGAGCACAATTCACATGGTGAAATCCTGTTCGTGAATCCTGCGCAGGCCAGGGTGCGCACAGTGGCCGGTGGCCTGCACTATCCAGCCGGACTTGTGATTGACGCAGATGGCGGCCTCATTGTTGCAGAGGCCTGGGCGCATCGGGTGGTGGCATTGTCACCACAGGGCGCTTTCAAGCGCATGCTGCTGGCCGACCTGCCTGCCTATCCCGGACGATTGAGCGTTGACAGTGCCGGGCTCTATCTGGTGTCGCTTTTTGCGCCACGACGGCAAATCTATGAATTCATTTTGCGTGAACCGGGTTTCCTGCAGAACATGCTTGCAAAACTGGAAGAAGATGAATGGGTTGGTCCGACCTATGGACGGCCGCGTTCGGCCAATTATCCGCTGTTGCAAGGGGAAGTGCGCCAGATGGGGGTCATGAAACCATGGGCGCCGTCGTCCTCCTGCGGTCTGGTGATCTCGTGTGATGGTGACTTCGCTCCGCTTGAAAGCTGGCACAGCCGGGCTGATGGACAGATGCATGGCATCAGTGCCGCATTGCGTTTCGGCGAGCATATCGTTGCAGCCTCAAAGGGCAGTGGCTCCCTGTTGATGATGAGGGCGGGTGCTAGCGATGAGCATTGAGAAGGTTGTTGAATTTCGCAAGGCGACAAAAAGTTTCGGTGGCAATATTGCCATTGACCAGGTGGATTTTGATCTGCTGCCAGGCGAAGTGCATGCCCTGCTGGGCGAGAATGGCGCGGGAAAATCGACCTTGATGAAAATTCTTGCCGGGCTGTTTCCACTGACCTCCGGCGAGCTCATCCTGAAGGGGCAGGTCACGCAGCTTGCATCGCCGGCGGATGCGCTTGGCAAGGGCATTGCCATGGTTTTTCAGGAGACCAACCTTGTTCCCTCCATGAGTGTTGCGCAGAATATTTTTCTGGGGGAAGAAAATTTCTTCAATCGCTTGCGCGGGGTCAATATCAGGGCCCAGCAGCATTTGCAGCGGCTGAGTTTTCCTGTGGAGCCGACAGCGCTTGTGTCAACGCTTGGGGCTGCAAAAAAACAGATGGTGGAGATCGCCAGGGCCGTCCATCACAATGCCCATGTCCTGATATTCGACGAGCCGACAGCGACGCTGACACCGGAGGAAAAATATCACTTTTTTACCCTCGTCAGGAATTTGAAAGCGCAAGGCCACGCCATCGTGTTTATCACCCACGCATTGGAAGAAGCCCTGTCCATAGCCGACAGGATCACCGTGCTGCGTGATGGAAGATTGGTGCGCAATGGCCATGTCTCTGAATTCTCACGCAGCAGCATAGTTCGCGATATGGTGGGCCGGGACCTGCAAGATGAAATTCACCCCGGCCGTGTTCAGCGCAAGGCGCGAAAGCTGGGAGAGCCCACATTGAGCCTGCAGAATCTGTCCATGGACAAAATTGTGCGCGGAGCAACCATGACGGCCTATTCTGGCCAGATAACCGGCCTGTTCGGACTGGTGGGCGCCGGACGAAGCGAAATGATGAAGATCGCAGCAGGCATATTGAAGCGCGATTTTCGCAATGGTGGCCGGGTATTGATCAACGGCAAGCCGGTACGTTTCAAGGTGCCGGCAGCCGCTATGCAATACGGCATTGCCTATGTCACGGAAGACCGCAAGCTGGATGGCATGTTTGACACGATGGGCATCGGACAGAATATCTTCAATGGTCATCTGGCCAAATATGGCGGTCCGCTGACGGTCATTCATCGCGCGCAGGTCAAAGAATTGGCTGATCAGTGGATAAAGGCGCTTCAGGTCAAGGCAATCGGCGCCGAGGCGCGCATGGTGGAACTCTCGGGCGGCAATCAGCAAAAGGTGGTGATCGCCAAATCGCTGGTGCAAAGTCCTGATATCATCATCTTCGACGAACCTACGCGCGGTGTGGATGTCGGCGCCATTTCAGAAATACATGCAACCATTGAAAAGCTTGCTGACGCAGGCGCCACGGTGATTGTCATTTCTTCCTATCTTCCGGAAATCATGGCGCTCAGTGACCGCATACTGGTGGCAAGACAGGGGCGTATTGTCGAAGAGCTGCCTATTGAAACCGCCGATGAAGAAAGCATCATGTATGCTGCTGTTCATTAGTGCGCTTCATGATCGAATGTTCTTGAAATAATTGCGCATAAAATTGAAGAACCGTGTGTCATCAGCACGGGTGATATTGATCCTGATGGCTGCGACATGCGGATCCTTTTGCACCGCAAAGGGCGTGCTGGGTGCAATAAAAATGCCCGCACGGGCCGCGTCCCTGGCAAATTCCAGATCCGAGACCCCCGGTGGCAATATGATATAGGAATAGTAGCCGTGGGTGTCGCGGGTGAAGAGTTCCAGTCCCAACTGGTCGATCCGGCTCATATAGGCTGTTTGTGTTTCGCCCAGACGTCGATCGAGTTTCTGCAGGTGTTTGTGGTAGCGTCGGCTCTTGATCATCTCGGCGATCATCATTTCCGAAAACCGCGAACTGTTGATCGAGGTGATCAATTTCGATTCGGCAATCTCAGCGGCGATATTGGCCGGTGCAATGATATAGCCGGAGCGAAAACTGGCGGATATCACCTTGGAAAAGGAACCGACGAAGATCATCGACTGGAACTGGTCAAGTGAAGCAAGGCGTATTCCTGCTCCATTCGGCAGGTCGACAAATGGATCATCGTCGACAACGATCATGCCGGTCTTGTTGGCGATCTGCAGAACGCCGTGCGCGGTTGGCAAATCGATGGACGAGCCTGTTGGGTTCTGGCCGGTGGACTGGGTAAAAAAGAATGCAGGGTTTTCCTGCTCGGCCTTTTTCTGCAGATCATCAAGATCCGGCCCGACGGCTGTGCGGCGCACGCCTACAAAGCGGACCTGTGCCAGTTCCAGTTTGGCAAACAGCGGATAATAGCCCGGATCGTCAACCAGAACAGTGTCACCGGGAACCAGATAGCGGCGGATGATCAGATCAAGGCCGTGATTGGCGCCGAAGGTTGTGACAATCTGATTGGCGCTGGCATTGATGTTGTGCAACCTGTTGCGCGCGGCAATCAGTTCGCGCAACTCGGTGTGGCCCTGAAAGCTGCCATATCCGCTGCGATCGCTGCCATCGGGTTGAAAAAATTGCTTGATCAATCGGCTGGGGATTGCGCCTTCCATCCATGAGGCTGGTGGGCGACCGTCGCCGACGCGGACGGCAAAATCCTGGTTCAACTGCGATTGCAGCAGTGAAATCCTGTCCACGGCTTCCAATACATGCCGGGGCGGCGGCATGCTGGTCTCCCGGATCGAAAGCCGACGTTCGCAAACATAATATCCGGATCCGCGCTTGGCGGAAATCAGACCCTTGGCAGCAAGGCGTTCATAGGCCTCGATGATGGTGTTCTTTGATACGTCATAGACCTCGGATGCCTGACGGACAGAGGCGATGCGCTGGCCAGGCATGAGGATGCCTTCACCAATATCCGCTGCAATCGCCTGGACGATTTTTTCAGTCTTGTTCATCATCGATCAGGCCAGCCTGTTGAAATGTACCCCTATTTTGATGGGTACAGTAACAGTAATAATCTCGCAACTGTTCCTTTATCGCGGACGTGAATTTTGCAAAACTTCGGCAGCAGGATCGGGAGGTCGCACATGGTCGGAAACGGGTCAACCGTCAAGAAAATCAATTCACGCATAGCCAATCTTCGCGGACTCGAACCTGCCGGAAGGCGCGCCGTTGTGTGCGAGGCAGCAGGGCTGGATGCGCAAGATGAGCGGGCTCTTGCCGGTGAGGACGCACTGTCGGTCTCACTTGCCAATGGCATGATCGAGAATGTCATTGGCAAATTCGAATTGCCGCTGGGCGTTGCCGGAAATTTTGTGATCAACGGGACCGACTACCTCATTCCCATGGCGGTGGAAGAGCCCTCGGTGGTTGCTGCCGCTTCCTATATGGCGAAGATCGCGCGCGACTGTGGTGGTTTCACCACATCGTCGACATTGCCGATCATGCGGGCCCAGATCCAGATCCTGAATATCACGGATCCCTATGGTGCCAGACAGCGTCTGCTTTCGGCGCGTGACGATTTGATGGAACGTGCCAATTCCCGCGACAAGATGCTCATCGGACTGGGGGGCGGTTGCAAGGATATCGAGGTGCATATCTTTGAAGATACCCCTATTGGCCCCCTCGTCGTACTACATCTGCTCGTCGATGTGCGCGATGCCATGGGGGCCAATGTGGTCAACTCCATGGCTGAAATGCTGGCGCCGCGTGTCGAGGAAATCAGCGGCGGCCAGGTACGCCTTCGCATTCTGTCGAATCTGGCCGATCATCGGCTGGCGCGGGCGCGGGTCGAAATTACTGCGGATGCGCTGAGCACGAAGGATCTGGATGGTGCGCGCGTGGCGGAAGGCATCGTGCAGGCCTGTGCACTGGCCATTGTCGACCCCTATCGGGCAGCGACACACAACAAGGGTATCATGAACGGCATTGATCCGGTGGTGGTTGCCACCGGCAATGACTGGCGCGCGATCGAGGCTGGCGCACACGCCTATGCGGCGCGCGACGGGCGATACACCTCCCTGTCCCGCTGGGAAATCAATGGGGCGGGCTCGCTGGTCGGAACCATAGAGATGCCCATGGCTCTGGGCCTTGTGGGCGGCGCCACAAAAACCCATCCGGCAGCACGGGCCGCACTGCGCATGATGAATGTGACCTCTGCCAGCGAGTTGGCGGAAGTGACCATTGCGGTTGGTCTGGCACAGAATATGGCTGCGTTGCGGGCGCTTTCCACCGAAGGCATTCAAAAGGGACATATGGCGCTGCACGCGCGCAATATAGCCATTCTGGCCGGAGCAACCGGTGCCGATGTGGACCGTATTGCCAAACAGATTGCGGAGGCAGGTGACGTGACCGTCGACAGGGCTGCCGAACTGCTAAGCAAGTAGTCCTGGCCGGATCCCCGTTCTGACGATCGGCTGCAAGGTGAAGAACTGCCATGAACCGACAGACAGATGACGCCGCAATGATTTTTGAAGTGGGACCCCGCGACGGTTTGCAGAGCCTGTCGCTCGAGGTTCCGACGCAGGAGAAAATCCGGCTGGTCAATGCTTTGGCTCAGTCGGGCTTCACAAAAATAGAGACGACCAGTTTTGTCAGCCCCAAATGGGTGCCGCAGCTCAAGGATGCCGCGCAGGTCATGCAGGGCATACTGCGCAAACCCGATGTACGTTATACGGTGTTGACGCCCAATCTGAGAGGGTTTGAGCATGCGCTGAAAGCCGGGGCGGACGAAATTGCCATTTTTGCCTCTGCCTCCGAGGCTTTCAGCCGCGCCAATCTCAATTGTTCCATTGACGAGAGCCTGGAAAGGTTTGAGCCGGTGCTGGAACAGGCCCGTATAGCGGGTCTGCCCGTGCGGGGCTATCTGTCTGCTGTCATCGCCTGTCCCTTTGAGGGAGCTGTTGCTCCGGCTCAGGTTTGCGATGTTGCCGCAAGGCTGCTTCAAATGGGCTGTTACGAGGTTTCACTCGGCGATACGATCGGTGCGGGAAACCGCGAGACCATGGCGGCATTGCTGGATGTGCTGCTGGATACAATGTCAGCCGATCTGCTGGCCGGGCATTTTCACGATACCCACGGCACGGCACTGGAGATGATACGGCATTGCGTTGAGCGGGGAATGCGCACTTTCGATTCCTCCGTCGGCGGCCTGGGTGGCTGCCCCTATGCACCGGGCTCCAGTGGCAATGTGGCAACGGGCGCGGTGGTTACCTTGCTGGAGGCGATGGGGCTTCGCACAGGCATTGACCTGGCCGCTCTGAAAGCAGCCGAGACCATTGCCGCAAGCATTTTGAGAGATGCTGCCTGACGCATCGTCCGACCGTCGGTGTCATTGTAGATACGCACTTGGGCAGACAGGCACTTGGGCAGACAGGCACTTGGTCTGTCGGCTGAAAAGTCCTGCACTGGTAACGCCCATGGGCAAAACGCGTTTGTCCCAGCGCTTCTCAAGCAGCTTCCCGAGCGTTTCTGACGGAATAGCCAACCACCTTCTCCACGGCCGTGTCGTCGGAGGTTGATTTCGGCGTTTTGGGAATGATGCTGAGTTTCGCATCTGTCTCCAGTATGACCCATTTGATCTGCGATAGGGAGGCGTAGCCAGCCGTGCGTATGGCGGCGATGATCTCTGATTTGTGAACCCGTTCGTCTGACAAGGCCCGGTCCAGAAATTCGCCCTCGCTAAACAGCATGCGGGGTTCGGATTTGACAATATCGGCGATGGTCTGTGAATGACGTGTTCCCTTCGTCAGGGACCATTGCATCAGCAGGAGAACAGAGGAGGCCGTCAGCGCATCGACGATCGGCACATCTTTGAGCAGGATCGCCGATCCTGTGATCGAGCCGAGGGCCACGGTTACAATCCAGTCGAATCCATTCATCTGTGAGGTGGATCGTTTGCCCGAGAGCCTGATGGACAGGATGATGATGGGGTACATGACCAGCGCTGAAACAACAATGCGCAGGACTCTTTCCCAGTTTCCAAACAGTGCAGTGCTTAATATTTCCAACATCAGTCCATTCCCCTGCAGATCATGCCATTGCTGTGTCGTTGCAGCACAACAACGGCCAATCGCCCCGTTCGGTTCCATAGGGCGTTCAGGGGCAACACCCTTCCAAACGAACCAGAGGGTCTATGTGCAAATCAGATGGTGCTGGCCGATCATGGCGATCCGGCTGGTCTTTTTGCGCCGAAGTTCTGAACCGCAGAACGCGCAACTTCAAATATCTGCCTGAAATCCGGGCTGTGCTCATCAGGAACAATGCGCGCGCCCTTGCGCTGCAGCGCGAAAGGTCGGCCTGCAGCCTCGGCCGCCAGGGCTGCCGTGCCGATGGCGGTGAGTTCGGGTTGTTCCGAGATGATCAGTTCCCGGTTGAGGGTATTGGCGAGAAACTGACAGAAGTAGCCGTTGGCGCTCATGCCGCCGTCAATGGGAATCGGACCATTAAGGGGCTGTCTGGCTTCCATGGCCTCGACGACTTCGGCCATGCGAAAGGCAATGCCTTCCAGGATCGCCTGCATCATGTCGCTGGATGCCGTGTCCAGTGACAGACCCATCCATGCGCCGCGCGCTGTGCGATCCCAATGGGGGCAGGCGAGCCCCGCCAGGGCAGGGACAAAGGCAAGGCCACGTGAAATCGCCGGAGGGCTTTCAAAGGCGCTGATCTGCGAGAGATCGCTGCACAGGCCGAGATTCTGTGCCCAGTTGATGGCGGAAGAGGCGGCATAAATGCCGCCGTCCAGCGCATAGATCGTCGGATGTCCGGCCTTTTGCCATGCGACGGTCGGGAGCGCGCCGCCGCCGCCTTGGTCCAGATGCGGTCCGGTCAGCGTCAGGGCAAAGGCACCGGTGCCGAAGGTCATTTTGGCATCGCCTGCCTGTCGGCAGCCATTGCCGTAGAGCGAGGCCTGCTGGTCAACGATGCTGGCGGTCAAAGGAACAGCGTGCGTGCCGCATCGCAGGGTGCCCAGATCACCGGTATTGGGCGTGATGAGAGGCAAAGCCTCAAGCGGAACACCGAACAGGCGACACAGATCCGCGTCCCATTGGCCGGTCGCAAGGTTCATCAGCGATGTGCGCGAAGCGGTGGCGACATCGGTTTCAAAGCGTCCCGTCAGGCGGTCACGAAAAAAAGCATCGGTGGTGCCAAGCCGCAATTGGCCCCTTGCTGCAAGCGCGCCAGCTTCGGGGATCTCACGCAGGATCCAGCCAAGCTTGCTGGCGGAGAAATAGGCGTCGAGCGGCAGGCCGGCGCGTTCCTGCACCAATGGGGCGGCGCCATCGCCGCGCAGGGCCTCGATCCATTCATTGGTTCGGTCGTCCTGCCAGACGATCACCGGCCCCAGCGGTTCGCCGGTCGCTGCATTCCAGGCAAGGCAGCTTTCGCCCTGATTGGCAATGCCGACTGCGCCCAGGTCTTTCACCTCGCTCGCTGCATCCAGACAGGCGCGCAGATTGCGGATCAATTCTTCCCCGTCGTGTTCGACCCAGCCGCTTTTGGGGTAAATCTGCCGGTGACCTGCACTGAACAGCAGTTCGGCCTGCCCGTTCTCGTCGACCAGAATGCCGCGGGTGCTGGTGGTGCCCTGATCGATGGCCAGCGTTTTCATGCCGGGTCTTCCTTCACGTTGATGTCTATGGGACCGCTGGCGCCTGCCGGGATGATGGTCAGGGGCAGGGTGATTCGCCGTTCCGGCAGGGCATTGATCGCTGTGGAGAACAGAACGGCGCCTTTGGCGCTGACAAGCAATCGGCCCTTCACGGCGCGGTTTACCCGCAGTTGGAACCGGGGCAGAGCGGGGTCAGTGTCGGAGGGTACGATCCGTTGCGGAACGATGAGTTTCAGTGCGTCGCCGCTTGGCTTTACAACCGCAGCAGGTTCAGGTGGCGGCAGTTGGCCGGCAAGACTCCGGGCCATGGCGCGGCCAACGGCGCGACCCTCCTTCCAGCTCCACCCGGCGGTTTCGACCGGGCGCAACAGATTTCCGGCTGCAAAATAGCCCGGATCCGAACAGCGTCCGAACTGATCAATTTCGGCGCCGCCGGAGCCTTGGTCGACACGAAGATGGCTGGTGCGCAACAGGCTGGCTTCCGGCCGGAAGTGGCCGCTGACGATGACCCCATCGGTCTCGATGCGACGGGTTTTCCCGTCAGCACTGCGCACCATGATGCCCGTGACCTGGTCGCGGCCTTCGATGGCCAGAAGCTCGGTATTGAGCATCAGGGGAATGCCCTGAATGCGGGGGAACAGGCCAGTGGGCCAGCGCGCCGTGGTGCGGCCTGCCGGCTCGATCATTGCCACGGGGCGAATGCCCATATGCCGGCAGGTCATCAGCGCCGAGAAAGACACAAGTTCTGTTCCCAGAACAACGGGACACCGGAAGGGACGCAACCCGTCCAGATAGACCATGCCTTGCAAGGCACCCGTCGAGACGACCCCGCCGGGCTTGACGCCACCGATCAGCCGCGCGGCGCGGGAGGTTTCCCGCACGCCGGTGCACAGCAGCACATGCCGGGCGCTGATTTCCCGGATTCCGCCGGGTGTCGTGAGTTGCAGCGCCGGACCTTCCAGTAGCCTGGTCACCGTGACTTCTGTGTGAATTTGAACGCCAGCCGCCTTGGCCGTTTCAACCAGATGGGCCGCATAGGCCGGGCCGCGCAGCAGCTGTCGAAACTCGCGCAGGCCATAGGGGAAATGATTGCAATGGCGTGGTATGCCGCCAGCCTGCGGTTCTCGGTCGAGGACCACGACCGAGGCAATGCCGCGTGCACGCAGTTCCGTCGCTGCCGCCAGACCAGCGGGGCCTGCGCCCACAATGACGACATCGGCATGAAGGGGCAAGTCAGTCATTTCCCACCCTATCCACGCCCGCTTTATCCTCGCTGTCGCCTTCCGCCATGGGATGTTTCAGTCGTCCTTTTGTCAGCTTGGCCAGTGCGGAGGAACAATAGAAGCCCTGACAGCGGCCCATCGTCACCCTGGTGCGCCGCTTCAGGCCTGCCAGGCTCTGCGGTGCAAGCGGGTCTGACAGGACGGCTTCGATTTCGCGCCGGGTTACCAGTTCGCAATGGCATATAATGCCGTCATTGCCGGGGCATTGCCAGTCACGCGGACGTTTGTCGTCGCGATCATCCACCAGGTTGCCGACCTGCGGCCAGAGCGGATCGGCCAGGGGTTGCCTGTCCTGATCAAAGCCCTCGCAAAGCGCCTGTACATGGCGAGCCACGCCCAGGGCGGAGCTCAGACCGGTCGAGCGAATGCCGCCGACGGTCACATAGTTCTGACCGGCGCGGGCATGGATCTGATAGTCCTTGAATTCACTGGCCGGACGCAACCCGGCATAGATGGCCGTGACGTCCTCATGGGCAAGCCCGGGCAGGATTTCCTCGCCCCGCTGGCGAAGGGCGGCCAGCGTTTCGGGGACAAGAGCGGCATTCTGGCGGTCGTCCTGTTCTTCGGCTGTCGGGCCGACAAGCAGGTTACCGAAAGCGGTGCGGCACACGACGATGCCCTTGGTGGTGGGGCTGGGAACCGGCAGCAGGATGTGGGAGGCAAGACTTGCAGCCGGCTTGTCATAGACGATGAACTGACCCTTGCGCGGGTGGATGGTGAAATCGTGTTTTCCCAGCAAACGGTCATCTACAATATCTGCGTAAAGACCGGTCGCATTGATGACGATTTTGCCCCCGATGACACCCTGGCTGGTGTCGAGCCGCCATTGACCATTGTCATAATGCCCACCTGTGACTTCGCAGTCGCGCAGCAGGACAGCCTTATTGGCAATCGCCTGCAGGAGATAGGCATGCGGTGCCGACCAGGGATCGATCAGATATTCTCCGGGCACGCGGAAGCTGGCCCGAACTGCAGTTGAGAGGCCTGGCTCCAGTTTTCTGGTTTCGGCAGCCGAGAGCAATGACAGATTGTCCACCGCGTTCTCGCGGGCCTGATCCATGAGAGCGGGCAGACGCGCCTCTTCCTCATCGCTCCATGCCAGAACGAGTGCCCCTGAGCGAATCAAAGGCAATCCAAGTTTTTTGTGAATCTCCAGATATTCGGCATATCCGGCGGCCATGCAGCGCGCCTCGAGCGAACCGGGGGGAGCATCGAAACCGGTATGCAGGATGGCGCTGTTGCCTTTTGACGCGCCGTCCAGAATGTCATGAGCTTTTTCCAACAGGATGACGCGCCAGCCGTCCAGAGTCAGCCGACGGGCAATGGCGCAGCCGATAACCCCGCCGCCAATGATGACGGCGTCGAACAATGTCCGGTCGTTGATTCTGTCAGGCGGCATGAATGGTTTCATCCTTTGCCAATGGCGTGTGGCAATATTCAGCCAATATCCGGCATGCTGTGTTTTTTCAAATTATGCCCGTTCCGTCAAACAAGTTTGCAGATAATGCCCGAATGGACAAGTTATTTCCAATTTTTTTGTTGACACAGTCATGGGGGCGCACGCTAGGATGCGATCAGAAAAAGAGGTACGGGGCACATTGAAGCCAAAACAACGCCGCTCACAGATATTGGAAGCCGTTGGCCAGCAGGGAGAAGTTTCTGTCGAGGTTCTGGCGCAGCGGTTTGATGTCTCGGTCGAGACAATCCGGCGGGATCTGGGGCAATTGGCCGAATCCGGTGTGTTGCAGAAGGTTCATGGTGGCGCCAGGCGGTTGCGGCTGCATGCGGAGGGCAGTTTTGATGAGCGCATGGCGGAAAATGCCGAAGCCAAGCAGATCATCGCCAAAAAGCTTGCGGCCATCGTCGAGCCGGGCGACACGATTTTCATCGACACCGGATCGACGACGCTGATCTGCGCACAGGCTTTGGCCGCCATCGATCGCCTGACCGTCATCACCAATTCCGTGCGCGTGGCCCAGGTGCTGGGGAAATCCGAAAAAAATATCACGGTCTACCTGCTCGGCGGGACCTTCAGTCATGACAATGCCGAAACCGTGGGGCCGCTGGTGATTGACCAGATTGCCCGGTTTCAGGTGGATCACGCCGTGCTGACCGTGGCCGCGATCAATGCTGATGTGGGCGCCATGGACTCCGATTTTGACGAAGCACAGGTGGCGCGGGCGATGATTGATCATGCCAATCACACCATCGTGCTTGCAAACGTAGAAAAATTAGGCCGAAATGCGGCCTATCGGGTGTGTCGACTCGATGAAATCAATAGCATCGTCTGTGATCAGTCGCCGGGCGCTGAATTTACTGCGGCCCTTGATTGGGCGAAAGTGGAATTACGTTAGAACTCCGGCTGCCATAGAGTGCTCTTTGAGCCGCCAGGGTGCAAGGAAATTGAAAGAATGCCAAATATCATAAAAACCTATGTCCGGGTGGTCGACCGATTGTCGAACTATGTCGGATGGGTTGCCATGTATCTGATCTTTGCCATGGTGGGGATCCTGCTGCTGGACGCCATTACCCGCAACGTGGTGCAGATTCCCATGCACTGGGGGATCGAGGCCGCGCAGTTCACGCTGGCTGCCTATTATTTCATGGGCGGTGCGATGACGCTCAAGAACAATGACCATGTGCGCATGGATCTGTTTTATGATCGCTTGTCCGTGCGCGGCAAGGCCCGGATGGACATTGTCACCATGGGCTGTTTGTTGTTTTACCTCATCGTCATGTTGATCGGTTCAATTTCGAGTCTCGAATATGCCATCCAGACGGGCGAACGGCGGTTCTCGATGTGGAATCCCTCGATGATCCCGATCAAGGTTCTGATGGTTGGATGCCTTGCGCTGATGGTTCTGCAGACCGTGTCGCTGATTTTCAAATATGTTGCGACGCTGCGCGGGGTCACCCTGAAATGAGTTATGAACTTATCGCTCTGTTGATGTTTGCCTCGATGATGGTCCTGCTGATGACAGGTCAGCGGGTCTTTGCAGCCATCGGATTTGTTGCGTCGGGAGCGGCCCTGTTGCTCTACGGGCAGGGCGGCATAGAGATGCCGTTCAGCCAGACCTTCAAACTGTTCAACTGGTTCCCGATGCTGACGCTGCCGCTGTTCATCTATATGGGCTATATCCTGTCGGAATCGGGCATTGCCGAAGACCTTTACCGCATGCTGCACGTATGGTGCGGACGCCTGCGCGGCGGGTTGGCGATCGGCACGATCATCCTGATGGTGATCATTTCGGCAATGAATGGATTGTCGGTCGCAGGCATGGCCATTGGCGCCACCATTGCCCTGCCGGAAATGTTGCGGCGCGGCTATGACAAGGTGCTGATTACCGGCGTGGTTCAAGGCGGATCGTCGCTGGGCATTCTCGTGCCACCCAGTGTCGTCATGGTACTCTACGGCATGATTGCCCGCCAGCCGGTCAGCCAGTTGTGGCTCGCCGGGGTCGTCCCCGGATTGATGATGGCCACGATGTTCGTCATCTATGTGATGATGCGGGTTCGTATCAATCCGAAGCTGGCGCCGGTGGCGTCGGAAGAAGACCTGAACATGCCGATGGCGGAAAAGATGCAGCTGCTGCGCGCCGGCATTATTCCCTTCCTGATCTTCTTTTCCATGACCGGTCTGTTCCTGATGGGCATCACCAGCCTGGTTGAAAGCTCGGCTGTTGGTGCGACATCGGCAACCCTGGCCGCCGCCTACAAGCGGCGTCTCAACTGGACGATGATCCATGAGACGTCACGCAAGACGCTGGCGATCTCCTGCATGTTCCTGTGGCTGATTCTTGCTGCACTGGCCTTCGGTGCTGTCTTTGACGGGCTGGGTGCGGTGCGCGCCATTGAATCGCTGTTCATCAGCCGGTGGGAACTGACGCCCTGGCAGGTGATCATCATGATGCAGGTCAGCTTTATCGTGATGGGCATGTTTCTGGATGACACGGCCATGCTGGTCATTGTCGCGCCGCTCTATGTGCCGCTGGTCAAGATCCTGGGCTTTGATCTGGTCTGGTTCGGCGTGCTCTACACGATGACCTGCCAGATCGCCTATATCACGCCGCCCTTCGGGTACAATCTGTTCCTGATGCGGGCCATGGCGCCCAAGGAGATAGGGCTGGGCGATATCTATCGATCCATATGGCCCTTTGTCCTGATGATGGCGCTGACCATTGCACTGGTCATGATTTTTCCGCAGCTTGCACTTTGGCTGCCTGAAGCTGTTCGCGGGTATTGATTGCCGCGCGGACCAAAAACGGCCGGAACCGGTCACAACACGTTCCAACAGTGGAGAGAACGAACAATGACAATTGACAAAAAACCATTATCGCCTTCTGAGAAAATCCTGCAAAGTCGCCGGAAATTCATGCAAAGGGCAGGCCTGGGCGGCGGTGCTGCCGTGGCGGCTTCTGTCCTGGCAGCGCCCCCGGCAATTGCCCAGAGCGCGCCCATCAAATGGCGTCTGCAGACCTATTCCGGTGCACCATTGGGCGCGCATGTCATCAAGCCACAGATTGAAGCGTTTAACGCTGCGGCCAATGGCGAGATGGAAATCGAACTCTATTATGCTGACCAGCTGGTTCCGACGTCGGAGCTTTTCCGGGCGCTGCAGAACGGCACGATTGATGCCGTTCAGTCCGATGATGCGACAATGGCATCACCGGTCGATATCTCGGTCTTCGGCGGCTACTTCCCGTTCAATACGCGCTTCAGTCTCGATATGCCGACCCTGTTTGCCTATTATGGCCTGAACGAAATCTGGGAAGAGGCCTATGGCGAAGTCGAAAACGTCAAATGGCTGTCTGCCGGTGCATGGGATCCATTGCACATCTTCACCAAGGAGCCGATCCGCTCATTGGCAGACATGAAAGGCAAGCGCGTCTTCGGTGTTCCGACAGCCGGCAAATTCCTGTCGCAATACGGACTGATTCCGGTCACCGTGCCGTGGGATGATGTTGAAGTTGCCCTGCAGACCGGCGAACTGGACGGCGTGGCCTGGTGCGGCTTTACCGAAGCCTATGAAGTGGGCTGGGCTGATATCTGCAACTATGCGCTGACAAACTCCGTCACTGGCGCCTGGTGTGGTTCCTACTTCGCCAATCAGGCCAGCTGGGACAAGGTGCCGCCGCATCTGCAGCAGCTCTTCCGCTCGACAATCGATCAGTCCCATTACTACCGCAACGTCTGGTACTGGGGTGGCGAAGCCGCCCTGCGTGTCTCGGGTGAAAAAATGGAACTGACATCCCTGCCGCCGGAAGAATGGGCGCAGGTTGTTGGCGACGCAGAAGCCTTCTGGGATAGCGTCGCTGCCTCAAGCCCGCGTTCCGGACGTGTCGTCCAGGCGTTCAAGGACTACGCAGGCGTCATGGAAAAAGCCGGCTATCCTTACCGCTAGGATCAGCACCGAAATATCAATGGGCGTGCGCGAGTGCGCCCATTTTTGTCGATGTCTGTTTGATTTTAAAGGGATTACGTTGATGCGCGATGTGAATAGGATCAAATCCGCCTGAGGCGGGTCCGCCCATCTTGACAGTACATGTATATACATTAGACTTTGTCCGACCTGCATTGCAGCCGAATGTTGCCTGACGCGGGAAGGATAATTGATTGACGCAGAACGTGACGGCAGACATTCGTGCCGCAATTCGTGAAGGTCGCATTGCGCAGGCCCAGGCTGATATTGCTGCTTTGCTGTTGGATGTCACCGGCAGTCCGGTGGCGGATGTGCGGATCAATTTCGATCAATACAGCCTCAATTCAGTCAACGGCTTTGCCCAATCAACGGCGGGCGAGGCGTTTTTCTTCAAATTCCATCAGGAAGACGGGGAGGAGGACGGCGTTGCGGAATATTATAATGCTGCCGTGCTGAAGGAGGCCGGTTACCCGGTCGAGCAACCGCTTTTTCAGGAAAACAGGCCCGGCCGGCAGGTGCTGGTCTACAGGCAAATGGTCGATCCGCGCTTTTCCGATGTGTGTTCGGATATCGAAAAGGGTGATCGGCAAGAGGATTTCGAAAAGGCCATATCGGCGCAGGTCGAAGCGGACAAATTGTTTTCCGGGGTGGCGCTGAAGACATTGCAACACTCAGAGAGCGATGCCGCCCGGCAGCAATCAATCTTTCAGCTTTTTTATAACCGTCTGGTGGATGACCCGAGAAAATTGTCCGGCCAGACCCTGGCCGGCCGGGTGGAGAAATTCTACCTCCACGAACATGTGAACTGGCCGGGCATCTCGGCGCCGTTTCAGGATATCTGGATGCTGCCCTGGACCATCAACGGGATCGATTACCCGCTGACCATAAAGGATGCCTTTGACGGCTGCCTCGAGAAGCTGTCTCCGCTCAACCATATTCCGGGCGCTGTCGTCACGGCGCATGGCGATGCACATAATGCCAATGTATGGTTTCACAACAATGGCGATTCAGGTCATGCCAACCTGAGCCTGTTTGACCCGGCTTTTGCGGGGCGCGAAATCCCCGCGTTGCTGGCCGAGGTCAAGGCAAGTTTTCACAATATTTTTGCCCATCCTTTCTGGCTGTATGAGCCCGAGTGCGCCAGCGACGCTTTTTCTGCAGAGGCGACCATTGCAAATGGCCGGATCCGCGTCGAAACCGATTATGCTCTGACGCCTTTGCGCGAGGCTTTTCTTGTTTCCAAGGCGGACAACTTCTGGCGGCCGCTGGTGGACGAACTCGCCAGGCGTGGCTGGCTGACGCCCGATTGGGAGGCCACGGTAAGAATGGCATTTTTTGCCTGCCCGACGCTGGTGATGAAGTTGCTGTGTGGTCCGGGGTCAACGCATAATCCGAGCAGTTCGCTGATCGGTTTTTGTCAGGCGATGCGTGCAGCAGGAGCTCCGACCAACGGCGAGGAAGACATGTTTGTCAGGTTTTTTGACAGGGTAAGCAAAGGTTCGGACACCCAATCGTGATGGCGTTCAGACACCTATGGAGGATTGCTGAGTGAATTTTGAAGAGCGTTTCAGTCTTGCTGGCCGGTTGGCTTTGGTGACAGGCGCCAGCCGGGGCATTGGCCGGGCATTGGCCACGGGGCTGGCCGAGGCAGGCGCCGATATTGTTGCAGTCTCGCGGTCAGTCGATTCCCTGAAGGATGTGTGCGATGACGTTGAAGCGCTGGGTCGCAGATGTCAGATCATCGCATGTGACGTCTCGGATGTGGCCGCAGTCCATAGGCTGTTCGAACAGATCAGCGAGCAGGGGTTGCTGGCCGATATTCTTGTCAATAATGCCGGAATCGAAGATGTCGCGCCGTCAACGCAGGTCGACGAGGCATTGTGGGACAGGATCATTGATACCAACCTGAAGGGCGCTTTTTTTGTCGCCCAGAATTTTGCCAAACCGCTGATGGCTGCCGGGCGCGCAGGAAGCCTGATCAATCTCGGCTCGCTGACATCGGCGGTCGGTGTGCCAACCGCCACGCCCTATACGTCTTCCAAGAGCGGACTATTGGGTATGACAAGGGCGCTGTCTGCAGAATGGGCGCGGGACAATATTCGTGTGAACGCCATGGGTCCGGGCTATTTTCGCACCGAACTGACGGAGGCTTTCTATGAGGACGAGGATTGGCAGGCGCGCATGCTCGACAAGATTCCGATGGGCCGTTTTGGTCAGCTCGATGATTTGATCGGCATGGCAGTTTTCCTGGCAAGCAACGCTTCGGCCTATGTCACCGGGCAGATTCTCTATGTGGATGGGGGATACCTGGCATCCATATGATGGGTGACGATGGGCAGGCAACGCGTGCAGGGTGAATGGCATGATTGACTTGTCCAGTACCAAAAACTCTATGGGAAATGGTTGATGAACGAAGCAGCGCCACTTTACGAAATCGTCAAACGACATATTACCGATGGTATCGTGTCGGGCGCATTTCTTCCGGGTGCGAAATTGCCGTCGGAAAACGAACTGGTCAGGGCGCTGGGTGTTTCGCGCATGACCGTCAATCGGGCGCTGCGGGAACTTACCCGTGACGGGGTCATATACAGACTGCAGGGTGTCGGCTCTTTTGTCAGCAAGGCCGGGCCCAATACATCCCTATCGGAAGTGCGTGACATTCGCGATATTATTGCGGATCGGGGCGGGGCCTATTCGTGCAAGGTCTTGAGCAAGCAGACGATCCCACTGGACCAGACACATACGGATCTCTTCGTCATGGAGCCGGGCCAGCCGATTGCCAATCTGGTGCTGGTGCATTTTGAAAACGATGTGCCGTTGCAACTGGAGCAACGGTTTGTCCGGGAGGATTTTGCGCCAGATCTGCTGAATCAGGATTTTGAGGCAGAATCGCTGTTTGACTACCTGCAGGCGATTGCCCCGATCTCTGAACTCGAGCATGTGGTTGAAGCGACCCTGCCGGATGAACTTGAATGTGAACAATTGCAATTGGGCGGTGATCAACCGGTCCTGCGCATCCGGCGGCGGACCTGGGTGGGCGGAAAAGTGGTGACCGTCGGTTATTTTTCGCATCCCGGTGACCGCTACCGCGTCGCAGTCCGGCTGCGGCCTTCGGATGTGAGGAATTGAGCTGCATGGTCTTTTTCACAGGTTTGAAGCCAGTGCCTCTGCCAGGCGCAAATCAGGCAATGCGCACAGGGATGCAAGGGTGCTTTTCAGCCAATTGGATGGCGCCTGACACAACGACCCTTTGCACCGGCGCAAACCTGTATATACAGAGCTTGACAAGCAAAATAGCGACTGCCAGTTTGATCGGGGCATCGCGCTTTGTGCAGGAAGGACGGTCAGCTCGATGAGCCGGATGGTTGAGGTAAAAGACGTTTCAAAGAGCTTTGACGGCACGCTTGCGGTCAATGCTGTGAACCTGGTTTTGAACCGCGGAGAATTCCTGACGATTGTTGGTCCAAGCGGCTGCGGCAAGACAACGCTGTTGCGCATGATCGCCGGTTTTGAAGTGCCCAGTGCCGGCGAAATCCGCATCAATAATGATCGGGTTGAAAGCATTCCTCCCTATCGGCGTTCCATCGGCATGGTGTTTCAGAAACTGGCGCTGTTTCCGCATATGACGGCGGCCCAGAATGTTGCCTATCCGTTAAAGATGCGCCGCTTTGAGCCGGCTCAGATCCCTTCGCTTGTCGATAAATATCTTCAACTGGTGCAACTGGGCGATTATGCAGGCCGCTATCCGCATGAACTTTCCGGTGGGCAACAGCAGCGTGTGGCCATCGCCCGCGCCCTGTCCTTCAGTCCCGATCTGCTTTTGCTGGATGAGCCACTTTCAGCGCTGGACAAGAAATTGCGCGAAGAAATGCAACTGGAATTTCGGCGTATCCAGCAGGAACTCGGCGTGACCACCATCAATGTCACCCATGACCAGCGCGAGGCGCTTGTGATGAGCGACCGGATTGCCGTGATGAATGAGGGTGTTGTGCAGCAAGACGGAACGCCTGTCGACATGTACCGCAATCCTGAAAACCGCTTTGTCGCCAATTTCATCGGCATGACATCGCTGTTTGAGGGCACTGTTTGCGCAACGGGCGATGGCGTGGTCTCCGTCAAATCCGGCAATGTCCTGCTGCAGGCCCGTTCAAACGACAAGGTTCTGCCAGTCAATACGAGGGTGGATTGCGCCATTCGCGCCGAGCAGATCAGGATTGTTGAAGACGCCAGTGTGTACGACAATTCGGTTTTTGGCACCATCGAACATCGGATTTTTGAAGGAGACCGGATTGTTTATACCGTTCACGTCGAAGACCTGGGCGGTGCCCGTCTTCACCTGTTCGATCATGATCCGGTTTCACACAAGGAATACCCGGCCAATGAGCGGGTTAGACTGGGCTGGAATGCGCGGGATCTGTTTGCGTTTCAAGCCCCACAAAGCAACTGAAGACCTCATCAACGGAGAACACAACCATGTCAATAATTCTGGACACCAAAACCAATCGCCGTACGGTGCTGAAAACCGGCGCTGCGGCCGTCGGGTTGCTGGCCATACCATCCGTCCTGCGCGCGCAGGAAAAGCCCAAGGAAATTATCGTTCGCGCCTGGGGTGGCGCCTGGGGCGACGCGCTGAAAGCCGGTGTGGCAGATCCGTTCACGGAAGCCACCGGCATCAAGGTGCGGCTGGATTTCACGGAAGACAATGAGATCAAGCCAAAGATCTGGGCTGCAGTTGATCAGGGCCGTGTTCCGCCAATCCATGTCAACTGGGACACGACCACCAATGCCACCATTTCGGCCTTGCGCGGTGCAACGGTTGACCTGAGCGATTTGTCAAATCTGAAAGGTTTGCTGCCACTGGCCAAGCCGAGCGGCCTCGAAGGCTATCCGCTGGTCAACACCTATGCCTATGTCTATGTCTGCGCCTATCGGCCGGAAGCCTTTCCTGACGGACCGCCGACATCCTGGAATGTTCTGATTGATCCGAAATTCAAGGGCCGTATCGCCCTTTATGACGATGGCATCGGTTTCAACCCGATCTCCGTTATCGTCGGTGGCGGAACCTTTGCCGATATTCCGGGCAATATGGAGCCGGGCTATGAATTCTATCGCAAGCTGAAAAAGAACGAGCCTCTGCTTGGTGAAGATGCCGATTTCACCACCTGGTTCCAGAAGGGTGAAATTGACGTGGCCTGCACGATTTCCGTGAATGCCCGCGCCGCCAAGGAAAGCGGCATTGATGTCGCATGGACTGTTCCCAAAGAGGGCTGCAAGGTCGATACGGACGGACTTTGGGTGCCAAAGGGTCTGCCGGCCAATGAAGAGCACTGGGCAAAGGAATTTGTCAATTTCGCACTGACAAAGGATGCGCAGCAAAAATGGTGTTCGATGTTGGGCCTGCCGCCGGTCTATCCGGGTATCGAGCCACCGGCTGACCTCGTTGGTGATCCGTCCTATCCGACAACGCCGGAAGATTTCGCGAAACTGGTTTCGGTGCCTTCACCGGTTCTGGTTGAAAACCAGCCAATCTGGTTCGCCAAATTCAACGAAATATTCCAGGGCTGATCCCTTATTGTACCAATGCCCTTCGGGTTTTTCCCGGAGGGCAGAGCTTTTGCCTGTGACCTGCCCGGGATGCGATTGCAGGCATCAGGGCAAGAATACCAGGTCCTGCCATGGGTTTCATGACCTGATGGCGTCAGACATTGTGATCGATACGGAAACCACCGAGGCTCATGCAGCGCAATCAAATCATCAGGACACGGCTGGGCTGGACGCTGCTTGACGGCGTTGAGCGTCTTGTATCAGCACTGTGGCCGGCCCGCTTCAAGGGTTCGGTCGGCAGGGTGCTGTTGCTGCCGGCAGTCCTGCTCATCGGCATTCTGGTCATCGGCCTTGGCTATATGATCGAATACAGTTTTCATGAGTTGGACCTGTCCACCTATCGCCTGAAGGATGAGTATAGTCTCGTCAATTATGCCGTTATCGCTGACAGGCCGGTCTATATGCGCGTTCTGAATCGAACGCTGCTGGCTGCCCTCATCGTCAGCGTGACGACGGTGTTTCTGGCATTCCCCTATGCCTACATGCTGGTGCGCACCCGTTCGGCGCTGACACGAAAATTTCTGCTGATTGCACTGTTTTTGCCATTCTTCATCGGCCAGGTGGTGCGGGCCTATGGCTGGCTGATCATCCTGGGCAAACAGGGTCTGATCAATTCCCTGCTGGAAGGTCTTGGTCTACCCACACTCAACCTGATCTACAATTATCCGTCGGTGATCTTCGGGCTGATCCAATATATGTTGCCCTTCGCAATCCTGCTGATTGTCCCTGCCGTTGCGGCAATCAGTGAGGATGTCGAACTGGCGTCCGAGGGACTTGGTGCGAACTGGATATCCACATTCCGCTATATCGTGCTGCCGCTGGCGCGGCCTGGCCTGATCGGCGCATTTGTGGTGGTCTTCACATTGACACTGACGGATTTTGCCATGCCGGAAATTCTGGGTGGCGGCACCACCGATTTCATTGCCAGCGCGATTTATGACAGCTTTTTCCAGCTCTCCAATGCCGGGCTTGGCGCGGCATTGTCGATGATCCTGGTGATGATCGGCAGCGTGATCGTTGCCGCCATTTTCTATCTGGCCGGCACCGGGACTTTGGGCGTGCGGGAGCAATCGCGATGAGAGGTGCGCGCTCCAAAAAAATCGTCCTGTGGTCCATCATCTGGTTCAACATCATCACGCTCAGCCTGCCAACGGTGATCGTCATCGGCGCATCCTTTACCGCGGGAGAAATCATCCAGTTTCCACCGGAGGGGTTTTCCCTGCGCTGGTATCAGAAACTGTGGCAGCTGGATGATTTTCAGCCCGCCCTGATGCGCACCTTTTATGTCTCGATCATCTGCACATTGATCAGCATACCGGTCGGTACTCTGGCGGCCATTGCAACCGTGCGCTACCGGTTCCGCTTCCGGAAATCCATACAGGTCTATCTGCTTTTGCCCTTTACCATTCCGCTGGTCGTGTCGGGCATATCGATGATGATTTTCTTTGGTGAAATTCGCATATTGGGAAGTCTCTGGCCGGTGGGCATGGCCCTTTGCATCATCAACCTACCGTTCATGATCTGGTCGGTCAGCGCCTCGGTCAATGCGCTGGACCCGGAACTGGAGAATGCGGCCTATAATTGCGGCGCACCGCCGGTTCAGGCCTTTTTGACTGTGACACTGCCCGCCGTGATGCCGGGGGTGATTACCGGGTCAATGCTGATGTTCATTCTGGCGTTCAACGAGTTCCTTGTCAGCCTGTTCCTGACGGATTCACGAACAGTGACGCTACCGGTGCAAATCTACAATTCGATACGCAGCATCATCACACCCGACCTGGCTGCCGTTTCGGTCATCTACATCGTCATTGCCCTGATTGCGGTCTGGTTGCTCGACCGGCTTGTCGGCCTGGAAATATTCCTGCGTTCCAAATAATTCGGAGTTCACACGTGACAAAAACCATATCCTTTCATGACCTGTCGCAGATCAAGGCTGAAACGCGGGCTTCGCTTTTGCGGCGGGCGGAAAGCGACATCGAGCCCTTTATCGAGAAGGTCAAACCCATCATTCAGGCGGTCAGGGATGAGGGCGACGTGGCGCTTGCCCGTTTTGCCAAGGCTTTTGACAATTCACCGGTGAGCGCCGATGCCATCGCAGCGACGCAGGCCGATTTTGATGCGGCCTTTCTGGAAGTCGATCGCGAGATGATCGAGGTTCTTGAATTTTGCAGTGACAATGTGCGGCGGTTTCATCAGGCGCAGATGCCTGAAAGCATGTGGATGAAGGAAATGCATCCGGGTGTTTTTGCGGGCGAAAAGGTCGAGCCCATCGAATCCGTTGCCTGTTATGTGCCGCGCGGAAAAGGCTCGTTCCCCAGTGTGGTCATGATGACGGCGATCCCGGCTGTGGTCGCGGGTGTGCCAAAACCGGTGATCATCACGCCGCCGGGACCAAACGGAAAGATCGATGCGGCCACATTGGTCGCGGCGCGCCTTGCAGGGGTGGAGAATGTCTATAAATGCGGCGGTGCGCAGGGCGTTGCGGCAGTTGCCTATGGCACTGAGACAGTGCCTGTTTGCCGCAAGATCGTCGGGCCAGGCAGCCCCTGGGTTGTTGCGGCCAAACGGCTGCTTGCCGACAGGCTGGATCCGGGCACACCGGCGGGTCCCAGCGAAGCGATCATTCTGGCCGATGAGACGGCCAATGGCCGCGTGGCGGCGCTTGACCTGTTGATTGAATCCGAGCACGGGCCGGACAGTTCGGCCTATCTGGTAACCAATTCGAGGCAAGTCGCACAAGACGCAATTGCGGCGATACCGGGCTATTGGAAGGAAATGAGCGAACAGCGCGTCGACTTTTCGTCCACGGTTCTTTGCGGCCCGCGGGGTGGTGTCATTCTGGCCGAGGACATGGAGCAGGCGATTGCATTCGTCAATGAATACGCGCCTGAACACCTGCAGGTTCATGCCAGCAGCCCTCATGATTATCTGGGCATGCTGCGCAATGCGGGTGAAATACTGCTGGGTGAGCACACGCCCGTGTGCATTGGCAATTTTGCCTTGGGTCCCAATGCGGTTCTGCCGACAAATGCGGCGGCAATGACGCGCTCGCCGCTTGGTGTGCACGATTACATCAAGCTTGTGTCCATCGGCTATGTCACCAGAAAGGGCTATGATCTGTTGGCGCCCTACGCCAACAAATTCGCCCGATATGAGGGATTTGATGCCCATGCCAATGCGGTCTCCGACATGCGCACCCGCGCATTTGAAGCCGGTGGGGACCGGTCCTGACACCAGTGGCAAAGCCTTATGGTCTTGCGTGTTTTAAAACAAAGGAAAGTACATGAGGGCTGCCTGTCTGTATGCCGCCGATGATCTGAGGATCGAAGATGTTGTCGAGCCGGTGATCCTAAACGAGCGGGACGTTCTGTTGCGCGTTGAAATGGCGGGCATATGCGGGTCCGATCTGCATAATTTTCACACCGGGCAATGGATATCACGCAGCCCATCCGTCCCGGGGCATGAATTTGTCGCGACGGTGCTGAAGACTGGTGCAGGTGTTTCTGCTTTGAAAGTGGGAGATCGGGTGGTCGCAGACAGCCGCATGCCCTGTCTGACCTGCGATAAATGCCGGTCGGGTCATGGGTATCTGTGTAGCCAGATGGGCTTTGTCGGTGAGGTCAATGATGGCGGTTTCGCGCCTCTGACGGTCCAGGCCGAGCAGCAACTCATCCGTCTGCCGGATCAATCTGTCCCGTCCCACATTGCGGTCCTCGCAGAGCCTCTGGCCGTGGCGCTTCATGCGGTCAACCGGCTTGGCACTGCAGTGCCAAAGGACGTGCTTGTCATGGGCGCCGGCACAATTGGTGCACTGACGGCGATCCTGTTGCAGCATCGTGGTGTGCGCAACATTGCGCTGTTTGACACCAATCAGGAACGACAGGAAATCTTTTGCAAGGCACTGGGCCTTGGTATCCCCGGTGCAGGCGAATTGCAGGACAATGCCTTCGATGCTTGTATCGATACGACCGGATCTGCCGGTGCTTTCGAAACGTCACTGTCCAGCGTCAAGCGGGGTGGCGATCTGGTTGTCGTTGGTCTTTACGGCAGCAATATCACCTTTGACATGAACAGGATTGTTGAAGGGGGCTTGCGCCTGTCTGGATGTGCCGCCTTTGACAATGAGCTTGAGGAAGCGGTTTTGCTGCTGGCCGAACTTGCACCGAAACTCGCGTGCCTGACCTGCAGACAGATCAGTCTGGAAGATGTTCCCTCGATGTATGGCGAATTGTCGTCGGGCACATCGGCAGTGCAAAAGGCATTGATCAGGCATGATGTGATCTGACAGCCAGGCCTGCTTCGACCCTTTCGCAGATCGCCACCTTGCCCGGATTGCATCCACGCGGCTGCAGGTTCATCCTGATGTCTTGCCAGCTCGCCCAGCATATTATATTAGTATAATAATATTCAGGCGAAAGGAAACGGGTCATGCAGTGCGATTTGGAAGGCAAGGTCGCATTGGTTACCGGCGCGGCAGGTGCGATTGGCAGCGCGATTGCCGAGCGTCTGACGGACAATGGTGCTCGCGTCATCATCGCCGATATCAATCTTCAGGGGGCAATTCAGGTCGCCGATGGCCTTGCCGATGCGATTGCCCTAGCAGTCGACATCAGTCAGCCGGATTCTGTCGAGAACTTGGTTTTACAGATCATGCGGGAGGCCGGAAGGCTGGATATTCTCGTCAATAATGCCGGTATCAACACCCAGGCGCACCGCGTCAATATAGACGCATTCCCGCTGGATGAGTGGAACCGGATTGTCCGCATCGACCTTGACGGCCTCTATCTGATGAGCCGGGCGGCGCTTGCGCCGATGCTGGCCAGCGGCAATGGTGGCAGGGTGATCAATATTGCATCCGTGGTTGGACTTGCTGCCATGCGTTTGCAAAGTCCCTTCGTTGCCGCCAAGGCGGGTATCATCCATCTGACGCGATCCATGGCACTGGAATTGGGATCGCAGGGCGTGCTGACCAATGCCATTGCGCCTGGTTCCGTCATGACGGATTTGACCAGAAAGCTATTTTACAGCGAGGACGGCAGTTTTTCCTCCCGCACAGAAGAATTCATGCAGCACATTCCGTTGAACCGGCCGGGAACTGCGCAAGAGATAGCCGAAGCCGCGCTGTTTCTGGCGTCTCCGGGTGCGGGGTATGTGAACGGCCAGATTCTGGCCGTCGACGGCGGCTGGACCGCCGGATATATGATGTAGGTGGCCATGAAGATTGATCTCAATGACAGGGCAGTGCTGTTTACCGGTGCGGACAACAGGGTCACGGCCAGCGCAAAACAAGCACTTGTTGCAAATGGTGCGTCGGTGATTGATGACGCCGCGGTGCCTGATCTGCTGATCGTTTCATTTCCGCTCGTTCCCTGTGCCGATATTCAGCTTGAACCATCGGTTTCAAAGGCGCGCTCTGTCGCACAGGCGATGGGCACGGGCAGCAGGATTGTCTTCATCCTGTCGGCCATTGCCGCCATGCCGATGCGCCGCTACCCGGAATATTCAACGCAAATGGCTGCAGCAATGGCAGCTATGCGGGTGCTTGCCATGGAGCATGGGCCAAAGGTGCTGGTGAACGCCCTGGGCGTCGGCCTGTTGGGTGAACCCGAAGAGGCGGGAGATGCGGCCATGTTGTCCCACGTTCCGCAGGGCCGGGCAGCGACCCGCGATGAGGTGATTGCGCCTTTGCTTTTCCTTTGCGATCCGCTCAATAGCTATACCACCGGGCAGATATTGTCGGTCGATGGTGGCTGGAGCGCCGGTTATGGGCGCAATTTCTAGAACGGTTCGATTGAAGTGCGGTTTCAGTCTTCCGCGCAAAAGCCCTAGACATTATGCTATTATAATAATATTGTAAGCCATGGCTCTATGAGATGGCGCGGGAACGCACGTATGGGCCATTGAGGGGGAGGAATATGGTTGTTTCCGCAAAGTCAGGCACATGGATGGGACAAGAGCGAAAAAACCTTCCCGATCGGGAGGTGCTGATCGGTCTGTTCGAACAGATGGTGCTGCTGCGCCGGTTCGAGAGTGTCGCACAGGTTGCGACCCGAAAGGGTGAAACACCCGGATTTCTTCATCTTTATATTGGTCAGGAAGCAACCGGCGTCGGTGTGTGCGCGCATTTGCGCACCACCGACTGGGTGACCTCCACGCATCGCGGCCATGGACATGCGCTGGCCAAGGGTTCCGAGCCGCGCCGCGTCATGGCGGAGCTCTTCGGCAAGGCCGATGGTATCTGTGGCGGCCGGGGTGGCACCATGCACCTCTATGACAGGTCCGTGGGTCTCTTCGGCACCAATGGTATTGTCGGGGCCGGCATCGGTCATGCCGTCGGCATTGGTCTGAGTGCCCGGTGCAGGGGGCGTGATGATATTGGTGTTGCCTTTTTTGGCGATGGAGCCACGAACCATGGAGCGTTCCATGAAGGGCTCAATCTTGCCGCGGTGCTGAATGCGCCCACCGTTTTTGTGTGCGAGAACAACCTCTATGCAACGGCGACGCCGCTGAGCACCGTGACACGCAACACGGATATTGCAAGCAAGGCTGCTTCCTATGGCATGCCGGGCATTGCCGTCGACGGCAATGACGTGTTTGCCGTCTGGCTGGCCATGAAAGAGGCGAGCGAGAGGGCGCGCACCGGCAAGGGGCCGACACTTCTGGAGTGCAAGACCTATCGTACCGTTGGGCACCATGAGGGCGACCCGGTTGTCGGCACTTACAGGACGCAGGAAGAGGTTGACGCCTGGGTGAAACGCGATCCGGTCGACCTGTTTCGCAAACGGCTGATTGAAGATTTCGGCGTTGCCGAGGCTGACGATCTTGCAAAGATCGAGGCGCGGATCGACGAGATTGTGCAGGACGCGCTGGAATTTGCCCGCAAAGCGCCAAAACCTGATCCGGCAACCGTGCGGCGGCATGTTTTTGCGGATCCGATCAATCCTGTTGAAGCCACCAGGCCCCAGGCGTCCGGTGGGACCCGGGTTCAGGGCTGGCTTGAGGCTGTCCGGGACGGCATTGCCGAAGAGATGCGTGCCAATCCCCATATTATTTATCTGGGGGAGGGAACCGGCGAGCGCGGCGGCAGTTTTGCCCATACCAAAAATCTCTGGGATGAATTTGGCGCGGAGCGGATGATCGATACGCCGATTTCCGAACAGGGGTTCACGGCTGCTGCCGTGGGTGCGTCAGCAACCGGCACACGGGCTGTGGCGGATTTGATGTTTGCCGATTTTGCGTTTGAGACAGCCGGGCAGATATTCCTGCAGGCCGCCAAGCTGCGTTATATGAGCAATGGTGCAATGAATGCCCCTATGGTGGTGCGTGCTGGGGCCGGTGCGCTGCGCAGTTCGGGACCGCACCACAGTGGCATCTATCATCCGATTTTCGCACAGATGCCGGGTCTTGTTGTCTGTGTGCCGGCAACGCCGGCAGACGCCAAAGGTCTGATGAAGACGGCGTTGCGCGCCAGCGATCCGGTGATCATGCTCGAACCCAAGGCGCTCTTCGCGTCAAAGGGGGAGGTGCCGAGCGACGAACATTATGTTCCCTTCGGGTCAGCGCGTCTGGCCCGGGTGGGAGCGGATATCACCATCGTGGCCGCCGGGCAGATGGTCGGCGTGGCGTTGCAGGCGAGTGAAGCTCTGCTTGAGCGGGGCGTGGATGCCGAAGTGATCGATCTGCGGACGATCATGCCGCTGGATGTCGGAACCATCGTGGATAGCGTCAAAAAAACCCATCGGTTGCTTGTGGTGGATGAAGCCTGGGCGATGTGCGGCATCGGCGGGGAAATTGCGCAGACAATCAATGAGCTGGCCTTTGACGATCTGGATGCGCCCGTCGGGCGTTTGCACAGCGCGCCGACCTCGCACCCCTTTGCGCCGGTTCTTGAGGAAGCGATGCTTGTGAGTGTACAGCAGGTTGTCGATGGTGCTGTGTCCGTCGTGGCCGGTATTGCGCCCATTCCCGATCATTGGCATGCGCCGGGGATCACGGCGGCACCCGCTGCCTCGAGGCCCATTGCCGAGGCGTCCCAAACAGCTGCCGCCAAGCCGGGTCCTGCCACTCCTGATGCGCCGAATGAACCCTCTGCACTTGGCGAAAATGAGGAGGCGATCACCATGCCGCACGGTGACCTGACGGTCTCGGAGGGCACTTTGGTGAAATGGCTGCACGCTGTGGGCGACGCGGTCAGCGAAGGTGACTTGATCGCGGAGATCGAAACGGACAAGGCCATTGTGGAAATCGAAGCGCCGGCCACCGGCACTGTGATCCGCATTGACCAGCCTGTTGGTGCCATTGTGCCGATGGGTGGGCGGATCGGTGTCGTCCGAAAATCCAATTGAACCTCATCGGGAGAGGAGGAGCCATGAAGATTCTTTGCGCCAACTGGCAAGCCGATGACGAGGCCGATCTCGAACGCGAAGCTTTCCCGGATGTGGAATTTATCCTTGCGCGCCCCGGTTCGCACAGTGCTGCACCACTGGATAGGGATATGTGCCGCACGGTCGACGCCGTGATCAACTATTCACCGGCGTTCAATGTCGCGGCGGATCCATCCGAGTTCCCGAATGCAAGGATTGCTGTTCGCTCCGGCGTGGGGTTTGACAATATCAATGCAACCGGCTGGGCGGCGCGCAATATACCCGCCTGCAATGTCCCTGATTATGGCACGACAGAGGTTGCGGATCACGCCATTGCCCTGATGCTTTCACTGACGCGCGGCACGACATCCTATGCCAATGAACTGGTAGGCCAGGGGCAGGCGGGATGGCACTTTTCCAAAGCGCCGTTGATGCGCCGTCACAAGGGGGCAACATTTGGTATCATCGGATTCGGACGTATCGGGCTTGCCGCTGCACGGCGCGCTGCAGCATTCGATATGCGTGTCGTGTTTTACGACCCCTGTCTGTTGTCGGGTGTTGATCTCTCAACCGGCTTTGATCGGGTTCATTCAGTGGCCGAACTGATGGCCATCAGCGATGTTGTCTCTGTGCATGCACCGCTGACCGATGAAACCCGTCAAATGCTGGGTGCAGCGGAATTTGCAGCTGCTAAACCCGGCCTTATCCTCATCAATACGGCACGGGGGCCGATCATCGATCTGACTGCGCTCGAAGAGGCCATGCGCAAAGGTTCGGTGGCGGGGGCCGGGCTTGATGTGCTGCCGGTTGAGCCGAGCGATATGGACCATCCATTGATGGCGGCCTGGCGGCGCGAGGAAGCCTGGATCAGGGGTCGGCTGATCGTCACACCGCATGCGGCCTTCTACAGCCCGGCGGCGATGCGCGATCTCAGGCTGAAGTCTGTCGAAGTGGTGGTGGCCTATCTCAAAGAGGGACGTCTGACCAATTGTATCAATGCCGATGGGTTAAAGCTGTGATGGATATGTCGGTGGCAAAGGCCGGGCGTGTGATCGCATCTCCCTATGCACGGCGCCTGGCCGGTGAACGCAGCATTGCGCTGGAGGCTTTGTCTGGCAGCGGACCGGCAGGGCGCATTGTTGCGGCCGATATCCTGTCATATGTGCCGCAACCGGCCAGGAGCGAGATTGCCGCGCAAAATGTTGTACCATGTGCCGTCGCGGCCACCATCTGTATGGAATCTCTGCACGAACTGCTTTCGCGCCTGTGCGAAGCGGGCGGGACGTTTGAGGTGGTTGATCTGGCTTTGCGGGCGGCAGAATTTGCGCGGGCAGAGGTTTTTGCGGGCTGCGCGAATCTGCATGAAGGCGTGGCGCTTGAAGTGGGTCTTTCCAAGGCAAGGCGGCAGCGCGTATTTGCCAATGCGACAGGCATGTCGTTGACGCAGCTTCATCAAAACCGAGTCGAAAAAGGCGCGGGCGATGAGGCTGAGGAGCCGGCATTGCTCAGCCTGAGAATTGCCGAAGCGCAAAAGCTCCGGATGGTTGCCATGCCCCTGCTGCAGGGGCGGGCAATGCGGCTTGCCATTGATCATGGCCGGGTGAATGCGGAGTGCACATTGTTCTTTGACGGGGTGCAGATCGAAGAGGAGGATGCCGTGGCATTCCTGATGCATTTCACAGCCGCTATCGAAGCGCCCTTGCGTCTGCTCGTGTGAAGCTTCTGCCGATTGGGCAGGATTTCAGATCGGGGCTAGCGGCTTTGATTGGGGATATCACAAGAGGCACAGGCTGTTTGTAAAACCATTATCCTTGATTCACCGGGTCGTAATTCTGTGTTAGAAAAGCCTACTCAGAAACAAAGCCAGAAATTCTCATGATTGAAAAGACTTCCGATGTATATCTTCTGCCGCAGCGCCCATTGCTTCGTGCCAATGGCCCGTTGTATCGACAGCTTGCCGATGTCCTGCGTGATCCCATTGTTTCCGGCAGCTATCCCGTCGGCAGTGAACTGCCAAAGGAAGCCGATATCGCGGATCGTTTCAGCGTCAGTCTGATGACTGTGCGTCAGGCATTGCGCGAGCTGGAAACTGATGGCCTGATCAAGAAACGCTCCGCAAAACCCGCCCTTGTTGCGGCGCGCAATCCCTCTTTGAATTTGAGCTGGGATTTCAAGAGTTTTGCCGATATTGCGGAGTATACCCGGGATGCGGTTCTGGACATCAAATCCTATGAGAAGGAAAGCTCGCTCCTCATGGCGCGCCATTTTGGCATGGGCAAGGATGAGAAGGGCTATTGCCTGCGCAGTGTGTTGACGGTTGGTGACCAGAAAAAGGCTCAGGTGACCACCTATTTTCCTCCGGACATCGGCGCGCAACTGAAGCGCAAGGATTTCACCGATGTCCTGATTTTTCGTTCCGTTCAGCAGCGTTTGAATGTGCGCCTCGAAGTGGCGCATGTGACGGTGCGCGCCGAGATTGCAGATGAAACGCTTGCGGCGGATCTGGAGATTGCAGAGGGCTCCCCCATCCTGACGGTGGAAATGCTCTATCAGTCTGCTGATCAGCGCCACATCGAATTGTCGATTGCCCGCCACCCGGCTGATTTGTTCAGCATTTCCTATGATGCACCCAACAATCTCGCCTGATTGAGTCGCCTTCAATCCACCAAGAAACCGGCTGTTGTTGCTGGACAAGCGTATAAAAGTATAATAGCATCATAGCTACCCTGCTGGAGAGGAGATCAACCGCGTTGGTGTCGGCAGTGGCCCTGTGGAAAAGCACGTATCAAGACAGTGCCGCACGGTGACGACAACAAATATTTCGGCCGGCACTTCCATCAGGGAAAATGGGTGCATGGCCGGATGGAGGAGGAAAAGGTTATGAAACTCAAAGCTCTTGTGCTCGCGGCTCTGGCCGCTACGACGCTGGCAGGCGTGGGTAGTCCTGCGCTTGCGAAAAGCGAGCCCTATGTCATCTATCTTTCGAATAATTTTGTCGGCAATGACTGGCGCCAGCAGATGGAACGTGTCGCCGAGATTTCGGTTGCAAAGGGTCCTTTGAAAGGCCGTGTCGATCTTCGGATCGAGAATGTTGAAAATGCGGTCCAGGCGCAAATCAATTCGCTGAACAATATCATGCGCCAGAAGCCTGACGCCATTTTGATCGATGCCGCCTCTGACACGGCTTTGAACCCGACCATCAAGAAAGCCTGTGACGCAGGTATTGTGGTAATCAGTTTTGACCAGGTGGTGACGGCACCCTGTGCCTACGCGCTGGGATCCGACTGGGACATGATCCCGGCCGTCATGGCCGAATGGCTTGCCAAGGAAATCGACGGCAAGGGCAAGGTCATTGTTGATCGGGGTCTTGCTGGCGCACCCATCTCCGCGCAATTGCAGGGCGGCTATGAAAAGGTGCTGGCCAATTATCCGGATATTGAAGTTGTCGGCTATTATAACGGCGAATATGCGCTGGGGCCCGAGCAGTCGGGGGTGGCAGCCCTGTTGGCGGCCAATCCTCAGGTCGATGGCATTTTGACCCAGGGCTACGGGTCAGGTGCTATTCAGGCGCTGAAAGATGCCGGTCGTCCAATCGTTCCGGTTGTGGGTTTTTCCTATAATGTCGCAGCGCTGACCTGCGCACAGACCGAAGGCGCGCGTTGCATATTGGGTTCCAACCCGGCCTATCTGTCATCCGAAGCGATCAAGCTTGCTGTTGAGATCCTCGACACCGGAAAGCGGCCGGAAGAGCGCTCGGTGGTGGTCAAAGGCGATTTCGTGACCACCCACCCGTTCAAATCCGAGCTCTATCCATCGGCAACCATGTTGAAAATTGCAGTGGGTGAAAATGCCTTCCCGGATCAGCCTCCCGGCCTGACCCTGCCGATCACGCCTGATTGGGTCGAGATCACGGCAGCGGAAGCCGCCGGCTCGAACTGATCCCCATCCAGTCAATCAACCTCCCGGTGGAAAGCACCGGGAGGCCATTCGGGGCGTTTCATGGATATTGTCCAGGTCAAGGGACTGACCAAACGGTTTGGTGGCATTGTTGCCCTGGACGGCGCTGATTTCAGCGCGCGGCTTGGCGAGGTTCACGCGCTGCTCGGCGAGAATGGTGCCGGCAAAAGCACGTTCATTCAAATCCTGTCGGGGGCGCTCAATCACGATGGCGGTGACATTCTTGTCGACGGCCAGGACTATCGCCCTGTCAATCCTGATGAAGCCCTGGGGCGCGGCATTGCAGCGGTATTTCAGGAACTCTCGCTTGTTCCCGATCTGAGCGTTGAGCAGAACATCTGGTTTCGAAGAGAACCGCGCACCTGGTTGCGCACCGTCGATGTTTCGCAAATGCGGCAGCAAACACTGGAGCTGTTTGAGCGGTATCATTTCCCTTCCATTGCGACGACCAGAGAGGTTCGCAATCTGACGCTAGCCGAACGGCAGATCGTCGAAGTGGCCAAGGGCCTGGCAAAAAATCCGCGCATCCTTATTCTTGATGAGGCTACATCCGCATTGCCGGCGAGCGAGGCGACGTGGCTTTTGTCTCTTGCGCGGCAGCTTGCCGATGAGGGCAGGCTGGTTATTTTCATTTCGCACCGCATGGGTGAGGTCCGAGCCATTGCTGACCGGGTCAGCGTGTTTCGCAATGGTTCGACGGTTGCCACCCATGATGCCGCCGCAGTTTCCGACGACCAAATCGTCACCGAGATGATTGGACGGCAGCTCGCGCGTCTTTATCCGGAGCGTATGGACACGGCAACGGATCGGGTGGCTTTGCAAGTGCGCGATTTTTCCAGCCCGCCAATGCTCAATGGGGTGAATTTTGATCTCCGAGAGGGCGAGGTTCTGGGCGTGGGCGGTCTGCAGGGACACGGCCAGCGCGAAATGTTTCAATCGCTGTTCGGTGCAGACAAGGCTTTGGGCAGCGTAACGCTGTGGGGCAAGCCGGTTTGCTTTGACACGCCGCGTCAGGCATTGAGCGGCTCCGAGGGCATTGCCCTGGTGCCGGAGGATCGGCGCGGCCAGGGATTGTTGCTGACCAAGAGCGTCCGCGAAAATCTGTCGCTGCCGGTGATTCGCCGTTTCAGCCATTTAGGGCTGCTCAACCAGCGCAAGGAGGCAGAGCTTGTCCGGGAGACCATGAAGTCCCTGAGTATCAAGGCGGATACGCCGGAACAGATCGCCGGAACCCTGTCCGGTGGCAACCAGCAAAAGGTCATCTTCGGCAAGATGCTGATGACCCAGGCGCGTGTGCTGCTGCTTTATGATCCGACCCGTGGCGTCGATGTCGGCACCAAGGGAGAGATTTTCCAATTGATGCGCCAGCTGGCGTCGGAGGGCTATGCGATCCTTTTTTATTCCAGCGACCTGCCCGAACTGGTCAATGTCGCGGACCGTGTGATGGTTTTGCGCAGTGGACGCGTTGCGCGGATGCTAGAGGGCGATGACATCACCGAAGAGGAAATCCTGCGTGCGGCCGTATTCGACAGCGAGGCCGCCTAGATCATGAATTCGTCTTCCAAACAATTGCAGAGCGCACAGTCGATGAACATGCAATCGCGGTTGTTGGCGCATGCACCATTCCTGGTTGCCTGTTCCATGCTCGTTGTCATCGTGGCCATTTACGGCTCGCTGCAGACGGGCGTCTTCACCATTGACGAGATCAATCTGAACACGGCTGCGGCCATGACCCTGATGCTTGCGGCAACCGGTCAGACAATCGTACTTCTGCGCGGTGGCATTGACCTTTCCATCGGCGGGATGATCTCCCTGGGAACAGTGATTGCGGCCACCCGGTTCGGTGACGATCCGGCAAATATCCTGCTCTGGTCAGGCATCATTCTGGCCATTGGTTTCGGGATCGGCGCTCTCACAGGTTTGCTGATTTCGGTTCTGCGGCTGCAGCCATTCCTGGTAACCCTGGCCGGCTGGTCCATTCTGAACGGCATCGCGCTCATGATCCTGCCGACCGATGGCGGCAAAGTGCCCGAATGGTGGATCGGGTCGGGCTATCTGGAGTTTTTGGGCCTGGGCACACCGGTGTGGATCCTTTTGGCGCTTATCGTCTTCTGGTGCTGGTTTCGCGCCACGCGCCTGTGCACGATCATCAAGGCAACGGGTTCAAGCGAAAAATCGGCATTCCTCTCCGGTGTTTCCATCACCCGGATCAATATCATCACCTACGGATTGTCGGGATTCTTCGCAGCACTCGCCTCGCTCTATCTGACCACGCAGATCGGCGGTGGTTCACCCAATATTGGCACCGACTACATATTGCCCTCGGTTGCTGCGGCGATTATTGGTGGTGTCAGCCTGTTCGGGGGACGTGGCCATCTGTTCGGCACGATTGTCGGCGCCTATATCCTGACACTGATCGGCAACCTGGTGTTTGTCCTCAGGGTATCGAGTTACTGGCAACCGGTCATGTCAGGCGTCATCTTGCTGCTGGCCGTTCTTGCAAGTTCCTATGCTGAACAAAAAGCACGGAAACGAGGCTCATGAACACCTTCCTTTCGCGCAACCGGCTGATTGTTCTTGCCTATATCGGCATGCTGTTGCTGGTCCTGATTACGGCATTCTTTTCGCCCGGTTTCCTGTCTGCATCGAATTTGCGATCCACATTCATCCTCGCCTCTTTTGTCGGCATTGTCGCGCTGGGGCAGACCTTTGTCATCATCGGCGGTGGCATTGATCTGTCCATACCCTGGGTGCTCAATTCGGCGGCGGTCCTGATGACTTTGCTGTGCGCCGGTCAGGACCTGCCTTTGATATGGGTGGTGCCGCTGCTTTTGGCCGGTGGTGGGTTGATCGGATTGCTCAACGGTGCCGGCGTGGCTTTGCTGGGTGTTCCGCCGATCATCATGACGCTGGCTGCCAACGTCATCTTGCAGGGCTTGATTCTGGTGTTCACCGGCGGCACGCCAACGCCGGCTGCACCCGACATGATCAAGTTTCTTTCGGTCGGGCGCATCAGCGGGATCCCGGTGATTGCATTGATCTGGACGGCCCTGACAGTCCTTGCCTGGCTTTTGCTGTCGAAATCGGCCTTTGGCCGACACCTCTATGCGGTGGGCACCAATGTGACGGTTGCGCGTTATTCCGGCGTGCCTACGACGCGCACCACAATCCTGACCTATGTCATTTCGGGCATGACGGCGGCGCTTGGTGGTATCCTGCTGACCGGCTATTCCGGTGTGGCCTATCTCGGCATGGGCGATTCCTATCTGTTCACAACGGTGGCCGCCGTGGCCATTGGTGGTGCGCCGATACTGGGAGGCAGTGGCCACTATATCGGAACCGTTGCAGGTGCTTTGGTGCTGACCATACTCACAGGCCTCCTGCCGGCGCTGAATCTTTCAAGCGGTGCGCTTCTGGTGGTCTATGGGGCGGTCATATTGCTGACGGTCTCGATTGGCAGCGAGACGTTTTCCGAAATGTGGGCCTCGGCTTCAAACCGCAGGAAACGGATAAAAGAGGGAACGGAAAATGGTTGATATCAAATGTGTGGTTGATGCCGGTGCGCAACTGGGCGAAGGAACCGTATGGGATCCCGCAAATGGCGTTCTTTGGTGGATTGATATTTGGGGCCAGCTCATTCATCGCTACAATCCGCAAACCGGTGTTGATGAGACATGGCAGGCCCCGAAATATCTGGGGTGCCTTGGGCTTCGCAAAAGCGGTGGGTTGGTGCTCACCATGGCCGACGGATTTCACTTTTTTGACCCGGAAACCGGGCGCTTCGATCCCATCTGCGATCCCGAAGCGCATCTGGAGGATACCCGCTTCAATGATGGTAAATGTGATCGCCAGGGGCGCTTCTGGTCTGGCACCATGTTCGAAGTACCGGGTCAGCCCATTGCATTTACCGGTGCTCTCTATCGCATGGACACAGATCTCAGCGTTCACCGCATGATCGAGGGGATTGGCTGCTCCAACGGGCTCGCCTGGAGCCCTGACAGCCGCATCATGTATTTCTCCGACAGCCATGCGGGGGCCGTATGGGCCTATGATTTTGACGCGGCCACGGGGGCGATTGAAAACCGTCGAATCTTCATCGACATGTCTGTGACCGGAGGTGTTGCCGATGGCGCCACTGTTGATGCGGAAGGGTGCTATTGGGTGACTATCCCGGTGACCGGCAAGGTATGTCGCTACGATCCGGACGGCCGGTTGATGCAAACGATCGAGATGCCCACCGATCTGCCGACCTGTTGTGAATTCGGCGGCAAGGATCTCGACATTCTTTATGTCACAACAGCGGTTTTGCGCCGGCCGCCGGAGCATTTTGTCGGGCAAAAACACCCCGGTGGATTGTTCGCGGTCGATGTCGGGGTCAAGGGATTGATATTGCCGCCATTTGCTGGATAGGGCAGGGGTGAAAGTACTATGAGGCAGGCATCAGCCTGGGCAGCTTGACCTTCGCCTGGATTTTGCCATTGCCGCGTTTTTCCAGTCTGGTTGCATAGAGGGACAGCGGCCAGCAAAGGGCAAAATAGATGATCGCCACGGTACCGAACACCATGAAGGGTTCGAATGTGACCGTATTGACCTTGATGGCCGCACGCGTCAGTTCATTCAGACCGATCAATGAGGCAACCGAGGTTGTCTTGACGATCTGAACCATCAGTCCCACGGTTGGCGGCACCATGAGTTGCAGGGCCTGTGGAAGAATCACCAGGCGCAGGGTTTTTAAAAAACCCAGGCCGAGGGATTTTGCTGATTCCCACTGACCGCGCGGAACCGCTTCTATGGCGCCCCGGAAAATTTCGCCGAAGAAGGCCCCTGCATTGATGCAGAAGGTTACCGCTGCAGCCGTCCATGGGTCCGGTCGAAATCCGAGCAGAGACGAACCGTAATAGGCCATGAAGAGCTGGATCAGGATGGGCGTGCCCATGAAAAACTGGATATAGGCAATTGCCAGCCAGCGCAGCGGCCGCGAGGGTGCAATGCGTAGTGCCGCAATGAATATGCCGATTGCGCCACCGCCGGCAAAGGTCACCAGCGCCAAGAGGATGGTCCAGCGGGCGGCGGCGATCAGGAACATGAACTCGTTAGGACCAAAGTCTCGAAGGCTCATCGGCTCACGCCTTCCATTGGAACAAGAGACGCCCGATTCCGGCGAACAGCAGACTGGCAGATTGCACGATCACAAAATAGATCATGGCGATGACGATGTAGATTTCAAAACTGCGGAAGGTCTGCATGACGAGATTGTTGGCAATCGCTGTCAGTTCCTCGGCGGCAATGGCGCCGACAATCGACGTGCCCATGATCTGCAGGATGAATTGCGCTGTCAGCGAAGGATAGACGGCCTTGAGGGCCGGAACGACGATGACGTGGCGCACAATGCGATAGGGGCGCAGCCCCAGTGATTTTGCAGCCTCGATCTGTCCCTGGGGTATGGAATCAATTCCGGCTCTGATGATCTCGATCGCATAGGCGCCCAGATGGATTGAAAGCGCCACGATCGCTGCCCAGTTGCTGGACAGCTTTATGCCCACCAGGGGAAGGGTGAAGAACACAAAATACAGCTGAATGAGCAAAGGCGTGTTGCGGATGATCTCGACATAGGCGCCGATGGGCGCGGATAGGATGCGCGGGCCGTAGCTGCGGCCTATGGCGCCAAGCAAGCCGATCATTGTGCCGAAAAAAATGGAAAGGGCGGCGAGCACAAGTGTGCTGATAACGCCGTCTATGAATGCGTCACTATGGGCAAAAACCGGACCGAACTGGAGGTTTTGCATCGCCGACCCTAGAGGTTGATGAAAGAATATGCGGGGCCTGTTCCAGCCCCGCATGGGTTGCCGGCGGTCTTAGAAGACTGGCAGGGCTGGCAAGGGCTGGCCACGATATTGCATGGACAGGTCTTCCAGGCTGCCGTCGCTTTTCATGCCCAGCAGCCATGTGTTGATCCACTGGCGCAGGTTGTGGTTGTCCTTTGCGACACCGATGCCAAAATAATAGGTCTTGAGTGGGTATTTCTGCTCGAAGGCATCGCCGCCCTGGGCCTTTTTCAGATAAATCTCGCCATAGTCACCGCCGCCCATCGCATCGATCTGGCCGGAGACCATGGCTTGCAGCAGTGATGAATAATCATCAAAACGCAGCATTTCGATTCCTGGCAATTTTTCGGATGCAGCCGTCAGGATGCCGTCTTCCGCGGTGCCGCGTGTCACGCCAACCTTTTTGCCCACGAGATCCTCGTGGCTGGCAATCTGAGTGCCCGTGGGCGCGATGACAACGGCCGACTGGCCAGCATAGGGATTTGAATAATCGACCTGGATGGCCCTTTGCGGGGTGATCGAGAATATCGAAATCACGGCGTCAACCTGCCCGGTCATCAGGGACGGGATGCGGCCAGGTGAAGTCACGGTGACGAATTCCACTGGAACGCCGAGGGCTTCACCCATTTTTTTGGCAACATCGATGTCGAAGCCCGTTGGCTCGAGTTTTTCGTCAAGGAATCCATAGGGTGGTGTTGTGGTGTCTATCGCAACGATCAATTTGCCGCGCGATATGATGTCGTTCACGCTTTGAGCCATGGTGACGGTCGGCAGCGCCACGAGCGCAAATATCAACGCTGCGACAGATGCGAGCATTGCATACGGTAACTGGTACCTCATTGAAGTTCTCCTCCCTCAAATGCGCATGATTTCACACTCCCCGGTTGCGCGGTCCGGCAAGGTCCTTGCTTCGATTTCCTGCAATCAGTGGCCCTCTCCCAAGGGCAGAATTTCATTGCCGGAGATGGTCTTATGTTCATATGCTATTATACTTTTATGCAGGTGTCTAGATATTGCGCGTTATCGCGCATAGCGACATTCTGCCGGTTCGCACAGGCTGAAAGGTTTGTGATGATCGGGAATTTTTCCGGCAGCCTTGCGGGTTGCAGATTTGACTGCTTTTGGCGGTGGGGTGTTCTGACCCGCACTTTGAGCGATGGCCCTCCGATGGTTCCTACCCTGCAATCAGCAGCCAAATGCTCGGTGTATCGCGGCGCGAAAATGGGCCTCCAGTGCTTCGAGTGCCCCCTGGCTGTCGCGTTTGGATAGCTGCTCCAGAATGGCGCAATGCTCACCCAGGGCTTCGGTTGCCTTTGAGGGAGAGGCAATGTCTTCGTTGAGGACCCGGGCCAGCTTGAGGTTTTCCTGCAGCAGGTAGTGTATTTCCGTGATCATTGTATTACGCAGGGCTGAAACAATGGCACTATGAAAATTCCAGTCGAGGGTGCGGAGTTGTTGCTCCAGATTTGGCACTTTTCCACCAGATGCCACTTTGTCGCGCACCGTTTCATGCGCAGTGATCGTTTGGGCGAGCCAATCGGCTTCGACCACCTCAGCAAATATCGGTAGCGCTTCGCGCTCGATCATCGTGCGAAACCGGAAGTTGCGGCGTATGAACGCCACATCAGGATTGACGACGGTAATGCCGGCACGGTGCCGCACGGTCACAAGCGCATCTGCCTCAAGGAGTGTGAGCGTATCCCTCAGCGGCGACAGGGACATGCCAAGCACGTCGCATAATTCGGCCTGTGTGAGATTGGCTCCCGGCGATAAGCGGCCATCGAGCAGGGCCGCTCTGAATGCCGCATATCCCGCGTTGCCGCGACTTCCGTTCGTTTGCATGAGCTTAGCCTTTTCTCGGTTTTAAATATATTTAAAATAATAGTTGACATATGCAAGTGAAATTTGCGTATTTCAATATATATGTGGAGGACAGAATGAAAATTACCGGTTTCACCTGCTGGGTCGTTGAGCATGAACCCATGCCGCCGTTTTCCTGGCGCGCGGGATTGCCTTCAACAGCCAGTGACTCGCCGCCGGGAATGGCGCCGCGAAAGGCGGTGATCCGCATGCACACGGACACCCAATGGTTCGGCGCAACGGAGTTGGGCAAGGGCGACGGCATTGCGGACAGCGTGCGCCGTCGTTTCGGGCGATTTGTCGGTGAGGACCCGCAAATGACCGAGCGGCTCTGGCATCTGATGTGGGAGACCGACCGTATCGAGGAATTCGCCGTTCATACCACCGGGGCCATCGACCTGCTGTGCTGGGATGTCAAATCGCTTGCCGCAAACATGCCGATACACCAGATGATTGGCGGCAATGCAACACGGATCCCAGCCTATGCTTCCACAGTCACCTGGGACACCCTCAAGGATTACGAGCGTCACATCAAGCTGTGCATGGATGTGGGTTTCAGGGCTTTCAAGCTGCATGCCTGGGGCGATGTGAAAGCCGACCGTGAACTGGCCAGACATCTGCGGCAATGGACCGGTCTCGATGCAGACCTGATGTATGATGGCTCAGCTGGGTTCGACTATGTCGATGCGCTGGCCCTGGGCAAGGCGCTCGAGGGCGAGGGGTTCCTTTGGTATGAGGAGCCCATGCGCGAACACAATATAGGCCATTATGCCCGGCTGCGCGAAAAGCTGGATATCCCCATCCTTGCCGCTGAAACCTCGGATGGTGCCCATTGGAATGCAGCAACCTGGATTGAAGCCGGGGCACTCGACATGGTGCGTATTTCTGCCGCTTTCAAAGGCGGCATTACCGGCTCGATGAAGATAGCGCATCTGGCCGAATCCTTCGGCATGCGTGCACAGGTGCACGGTATGGGGCGTGAAAACGCCCAATTATGCGCTGCCTTCGTCAACAATGATTATTACGAGCAACTGGTCATCAACGAAGAGCAGATTCGCGGTCTGCGGGATCTCGGGGAATTGTCGATCATTGACGGCGATCTGAATGTCCGCACGAAACCGGGTCTGGGCTACGCCTTTGACTGGGATGTGATTGATCGAACCGCGCTGACACGCATTGACGTTGACGCGGACGGTGTGCGCGAGGACCGCCGTTCATGAGCATGGTGCGCCTGGAAAATGTCGGGAAATCATTTGGATCCGTTGAGGTGTTGCGTGACATCAACCTTGAAATCGAAGCCGGAGAACTTGTGGTTTTTGTCGGTCCTTCAGGCTCGGGCAAGTCGACGCTTCTGCGCATCATCGCTGGGCTGGAAGAAGCCACATCCGGCCAGGTCAGCATTGAAGGCAGGGATGTCACATTCGCTGAACCTTCGGAACGCGGCATCGCCATGGTGTTTCAGTCTTATGCGCTCTACCCGCATATGGACGTCTATTCAAACATGGCATTCAATCTTCAACTCTCACGATTCAGCAAAGCAGAAATACGCACGCGTGTCGAAGAGGCCGCCCGCATCCTGCAACTGGATGATTTGCTCGAGCGTTCGCCCGCACAGCTTTCAGGCGGTCAGCGCCAGCGCGTCGCCATCGGTCGTGCCATCGTGCGCCATCCGAAGGTTTTCCTTTTTGATGAACCCCTGTCGAATCTCGATGCAGCACTGCGTGTGCAGATGCGGCTGGAAATTGACCGGCTGCATCGTGAACTCGAAGCGACCATGGTCTATGTCACCCATGATCAGGTGGAAGCCATGACGCTTGCTGATCGCATTGTGGCGCTGGATGGCGGTATGGTGCAGCAGGTCGGACGTCCGCTTGATCTTTATCATCGCCCGGCCAACCGGTTTGTTGCCGAATTTGTCGGTTCACCACGCATGAATGTACTGGACCGTTCCGTCTGGGGTGCGGTTGGAAACATGCCCGGTGAAACCGCCTTTGTCGGCGTGCGCCCGGAACATCTGCAGGTGGCAACCGGCAGCAATGTTACGGCTGACAATGCGGCCAGTCTTGTGGCGCAGACCCGGGCCGTCGAACGGTTGGGGAATATCAGTTACGGCTATTTTGAAACCGGCCAGGGCCACCAGCTTGTCGCCCAGATTATCGGAAACACAGACCTGAAAAGTGGTGACCCGGTTGTTCTGTCATCAAGGTTTGCGGACATGCATCTGTTTGCAGCTGATGGCCGCACCATCATGCGGCGGGAACTGACCACACCTGTTGAATTGAATTAAAAGGGAGGAAAAAATGTTGAAAAAAGGGACTTCGCCTTCGGGCATGATCGTACAGGGCATTGTTGCGCTATCCATAATGGCAGCGGCCACCGCCTCATCAGTCGCGCAAACGAAACTGACGGTCTGGGGAGACACACTTCGTGTCAACTCCTATAAGGCCTATGATGCCTTGATGGCGGATATCGACCTTGATATCGTCACGGTCGCGCCTGAGGAAACCGTGACCAAACTGCAACTGGCATTGCGGGCAGGCAGCAGTATTCCGGACCTCGTTTTCATATCCGATGCACCGAATTCGGCGATGTTGGCAACACGGCGCACGAATTATCTGATGGAACTGGAAGGCCGGGTGGATGCCAGCCTTTTGGCTGACTTCTACCCAAATGCAAATGCGCCCTGTATCGTCAATGGCAAGCTGGTTTGTCTGCGCAGCGATCTGGCGCACAATTTGACCTGGTATGACAAACCTCAGATGGCGGCCTTCGGCTATGCGTTGCCACAGACCTGGGAGGCATTTGAAGCTCTGGGCGCCGATCTGGCGGCCAACCACCCGGGATATTTCCTCGGTTCCGCGACCGATCCCTATGGTCTCTATGGCATGATCATGGCTGCAGGCTGTGACATGGCAACGCCGGTGGATGGCCAGGACGACACTCTGCTGGTCGATCTGGGTTCCGAAAACTGTCTGCGTGCTGCGGGCATGATCGACCGGATGGCGGCCAATGGCAGTTTGATCAAAGCCGGTCCTTTTGACGCGGAATTTGTCAAACAGGCAAAGGACGGAAAGCTGCTGCTCTATGTGGGGCCAACATGGTTCGGCGAATTCATTCTCAAGCCAAGCTATGAAATTCCGGCCGGGGAAATTGCCGGTGCACTGCCACCGCGCTGGGCAGATGATCCAGCACCGGTCACATGGAGCTTTGGCGGCGGCGGATTTGGCGTTTACAACAAGACACAGAATGCTGACGCAGCTATAAAAATGCTCGAATGGCTGACAACCAGTGAAGCCAACCAGAAGGATGCTGTCACATTCCCGCCCTATGCGCCCGTGACCGTGCTTTGGGGACAAAAACTGGCCGATGATGTCTATTATGCGGATGATCAGCTTTTTGCAGCCATGGAGACCTCTGCCGGATATGCCGATTCCAAATACGGTGCACGCCGCTTCGACATGCCCTCGGTGATCGGCAAGATCGTTTCACCGGCAATTGCCTCGGGGCGGACACTTGAGGAAACCCTGCCGGAGCTGGAGCGTGAAATTGCCAATACGGCACGCGTTGCCGGCTACAAGATCGTCAGCGAATAGACGACAACAAGACAATGCACCGGAATGCCAACCGGTGCATTGTCATTGCTGGAAAAAACCATGAGAGAACCGTTGCGCGAGATTGATAAACTTGCCGATCAGCGCCGTGCTCGCGCAGCCCGGTTGATGAACCGGCGAAAGACAAAGACAGCCTATCTGTTCCTGCTGCCCTATCTGGCGCTGCTTGTGATGTTTGGCGTGTTTCCGGTCTGCTATGCGATCGGCTTGAGTTTCTTTGATACGATTTCAGGTGCTTTTGCCGGGTTGTCCAATTACCATTTGGCTCTGGATGATTTCAGGCTGGGGCAAAGTCTGCTCAATGTTGGCACCTATGTCTTCATGTGGGTAAGCCTGATGGTTGTTGGTGTCGTGGTTCTTGCCTCCATTATCGATGTCATGCCCCGTTGGCTGGGCACGACTGTGCGCACCGTATATTTTCTGCCCGGCGCTGTGACCTCGGCCGCCATTGTTGTGCTCTGGCTGTTTATCCTTGATCCCCAGGTCAGTCCGTTCAGTTTCGTGTTCAGCCTTGTCGGCTGGGAAAACCGGTTTCAGGTCATCGATTCCATCGGCCTTGCCGGTGTTTTTACCCTGATGGCCTTTTTTGCCTATGCGGGCGGGTGGATTGTGGTTATGCACGGTGCCCTGACGGCCCTGCCGGGGGAAGTCATGGAGGCGGCGCGCATCGACGGTTGTCGCCCTGTCGGGCTGGCTTGGCGCATCAAGATACCAATGATATGGCGGACTGTCGCGCTTATGGCCGTTTTGTCGCTGGCCAACGGTCTGCAATTGTTTGTTGAACCGCAATTGCTCGGTCTTGCAGGGCCGCAACTGGCCCGCAACGACTGGTCGCTCAATCAGCTCGCCTATCAATATGCTTTTGCGCTTGGCGATTTCGGCGTGTCCGCCGCGCTGTCGACCATGATCCTGATGCTTTCCGTTTCAATCGCGCTGTGGATCGTGCTGGCCACCAAATTCTACAGGATAGACTGATGACCCATGCAGGCTCAGCACCACAGCGTAGACCATTGTGGTCCAAATTGAGGTTTTGGCATTTGTGTGTCGGGGCAATCGTGCTTTTTGCCCTGTGCTTTTTTGGCCTGCCCCTCTTGTGGTTGTTTCTGGCCGCCAGTCACACGGATTCATCCTTGTTCACGGCGGCGCCATTTTCCTGGGGCACCTGGAGGAACGTGGCCCAAAGCTGGTCCAATCTGACGCAATATGAGGGTACGCACCTTTGGACCTGGGCGTTCAATTCCCTGATTTATTCCGTTTTTGGTGTGGGGCTGTCACTCATTGCAGCTTTGCCAGCGGGCTATATATTGGCAACTGAGAACTTCCCGGGCCGACGGATCATCCTGCTGGCCACTCTGGTTGCCATGATCACGCCGAATGCGGCCATTGTCCTGCCAATCTTTCTCGAGATGCACCTGATCGGACTGAACAACACACGTGTTTCCCTGATCCTGGCGACCGGGTTCTTTCCATTTGGCGTCTATCTGGCCTTTATCTATTTTGCGACAGCCCTTCCCAAAGAAATATTGAATTCGGCGCGGGTGGACGGCGCCAACGCCTGGCAGGTTTTCTACAGGGTTGCCTTGCCGCTGGCCAAACCGGCCATAGCGCTGATTGCCTTTTTCAGTTTTGTCGCGAACTGGTCCAATTATTTTCTGGCATTCGTGCTGTTGACCGATGATAAACTTCATAACCTGCCGGTTGGTCTGACATCCCTGATCAGCGGGGCAAGGGCTTTGAGCTTTTCCGCCGCGACCGGCATTCCCATACGAAGGCCGGAGGCTATCCTGGCGGCAATCCTCATCGTCCTGCCTGTGCTTGTCATTTTCCTTTTCTCGCAGCGGTTCATCCGGGAGGGACAGCTCGCGGGTGGAGATAAGGGATAGAGCACATGTCGTATTCGGGTCTAAACCCAAGGCGCAATAAAACGCGTTGACCCTGTGGCCCCGACGCAGTCAATTACATCTGTCTTTTGCAAATCGAGGGGAATGTTCTATATCTCTCGTTTTCATGTGCTGTCCGTTCGGATGGCCACTTCACACGCTTGAGCAAATGCTCCGATTGACAACCGGCCAGAGGTGACTTTGGCCAAGGGAGATTATTGATGAAATACAACAGACTTGGCCAAACAGACATGATGGTGAGCGAGATCTGCCTGGGCACCATGACCTGGGGTTCTCAGAATGACGAAGCAGAGGCCCATGAACAGCTGGACTATGCCATTGGCGAAGGTATCAATTTTATCGATACGGCTGAAATGTATCCGACAACGCCACGTCTGCCGGAAACCACGGGCCGAACGGAAGAATTGATTGGAACCTGGCTCAAGGACAGGCCCGATCGGGACAAACTGATTGTCGCCACCAAATTGTCTGGTGAAGGCAACAAGGATATCCGCAATGGTGATCGTGTCACCGGCGCCATTTTGCGCGAAGCGCTGGAGGGATCCCTGAAGCGTTTGCAAACGGATATTGTCGATCTTTACCAGTTGCATTGGCCAAATCGCGGTTCCTACCATTTCCGGCAATATTGGAAATTTGATCCGAACAACCTGAAACCGGGCGATATGGATCAGGAAGTTGCCGATATTCTCGGGGAGGTGTCACGGCTGCGCGACGAGGGGAAATTGCGGGCATTCGGCCTTTCCAACGAAACGGCCTGGGGGACCATGAAATTTCTCGATATCAGCCGGAAACATGATCTGCCCCGTGTTGTCTCTATTCAAAATGAATACAATCTTACCTGCCGCATCTATGATCTGGATATGGCAGAGATCAGCGTGCTTGAAAAGATTGGGCTGATGGCCTATTCGCCGCTCGCGGCAGGAGGGCTCTCTGGTAAATACCTTGACGGCGACATTCCTGAAGAATCGCGCAGATGCGTTCAGCCGACACTCTACGGTCGCTATGGACCACAGGCCGAACGGGTAATTTCCCTTTACCGTGATGTTGCCCGCAAACATGGGCTTGATCTGGCGCAAATGGCGCTGGCGTTCTGCCTGACGCGACCGTTCATGATGAGTGTGATTATCGGTGCAACATCAATGGAACAGCTCAAAAACAATATTTCATCCAGGGATCTTGTGTTGAGCGAGGAAGTCCTGGCGGATATTCAGACAATCTATCGTGACAATCCATTGCCCAGTTGAGTTTCGGATGGACACCGGCCCATCCGCTTCAAAAGGTGTGATGCAACACAGACTAGATTGGGCCTGTCAGCAGACTTACTTCATGCATTTTCTGCAAAGCGTTGCATAGGGCACTGCATCAAGCCGCTCATCGGAAATGGTCTCACCACAGGATAGACAGACACCATAGACCTTGTTTTCCATCCGTTTGAGCGCAGCGTCGATGGCCTGAATCTCTTCCTGTCCTGCCAGCCCCTGGCGTTCGAAGACTTCGTCCGATTCTCTTTCAGTCGCACGTTCTTCGACGTCGGGGTCGACCGGATCATCCAGCAGGTCCTCGATTTTCGTCAGCCGCGCCACAAGTTCTGCGCGTCGAGTTTCCATGCGTTTGCGGTAGATTTCATAATCGGTCATCGGATTCTCCAAATGTATTGGTTAGTTGCGTTCTGCCATTGCCCTGAGGGCCGATGGCTTGCAAACAAGCACTTGTTGCTTTTTCGGCAGTTCGATAACACCTTCGGCGCGCAATTTGGTCAATGTGCGACTAATGGTTTCGATCGTGAGTCCAAGGAAATCCGCGATGTCGGACCGACACATGGGCAGTTCGAAACAGGTATTGCATTCATCCTTCTGACCGACGCGGTCCATCAAAGTGATCAGGAATGAAGCGACTTTTTCCGTGGCGGATTTTCTGCCGAGCATGATGAAATGCTCCTGCATATTGTTGACTTCGGCAGCTGCATATTTCAACAATTCATTGTTGAAGTCGGGCTCGTTCTCGAAGGAAACATTGAACGCATTCTTGTGATGAAGGCGCAGGGTGACGCTACTGAGCGCTTCGCAGTCACTGTGGTAAAAGTGATCATGGCTCAAACCGGCTATATCACCTGGATAGCCAAATGAGAGCACCTGGCGGCGTCCATCGGATAATAATTTGGAGGTGCGCACAACCCCCTCCATGATTTCATAGATATAGTTTGCGTCATCTCCGTCGCAAAACAGGCGATGGCCGGTTGGCACATGGCTTATGTGTGAATGCCCGGCATTGCCTTCATTGATGAATCGAGCGCAAACGGCTTGGGAATTCTCAAAAAAGCTCACTGGCGATGTAACATACATAAAACTGCTCCTTGTCCCGGTGTTGAACACTGAGAGCCATTTAAACCCCTGATGGTAACGCCCATATCTTGGCAATGTATCGCTTTGTAACGCAATGTACCCATTTGGCGCATATTAGATTTTGCTTTAGGAACCAAATAACCTATAAATCCAAGGTATGTTCATTGAGGCCACTTTGGCTTTGTCGGCGGATTTTCGATACGTGGAGTTCTGATTGTCCGAAGAAGCGAAAACGATATTGGTTGTGGACGACGATCCGAAGGTTCGTTTGCTGCTGCGACGATGCCTTGAAACAGATAATTACCTGGTTCTTGAAGCTGATAGTGCCAAGGCGGTTGACGCCTGTCTGGAACATAACAATGTGGATCTCGTCACGCTGGATCTCAATCTGGGCGCCGATAATGGCCTGAACATAGCCGTGGCGCTGAGGGCCAGATGTGATATTCCGATCATCATCGTGACGGGCAAGGGTGATGTCATCGACAAGGTTGTCGGTCTGGAAATGGGCGCGGATGACTATATTTCCAAACCTTTTCATGTGCGTGAAGTGCTGGCACGGGTGCGTTCCGTCCTCAGGCGCAGTGCCGGTCCTGTAAACCAGCCTGCTGAAAACGGGCAAGGTATCGGGGATGATCCCGGGACAAAGGTGTTTCATTTCAGCGGCTGGATGGCTGATCCATCGAAATTCGAACTGACCGATTCCAGCGGTGTGGCGCATGTGCTGACAGCAAATGACTTCAAATTGCTGACGATATTTCTGGAGAGTCCAAAAAGGGTTCTGTCACGCGATCATATCATGGATAGGATGCATGGCAGTGAATGGACACCCTTCGATCGTGCAATCGATAATCAGGTCGCGCGGTTGCGAAAGAAAATAGAGCCGGATCCGACCAACCCGAGTATCGTCAAAACCGTACGTGGTGTTGGCTATATGCTGGCGACGGATGTCACCATTTCCTAGAAATCTCTAACGCCCCGTTTCCAGCGCTTCTCGGAGCAATTTGGCCAGTTCCGCTTGCCTGTATGGTTTGCGCAGAAGACGGATCGAGTGCTCCGACAATTTGTCGGAATGGATGAGGTCCTCAGCGTATCCGGAAGTCAGCAGCACACCAATGTGCGGATATTGCTGGTGGACATGGTCGGCAACATCGTAACCCGAAACACCTCCGGGCATGACCAGATCGGTGAACACGAGATCAATACCAGGCGTGGTATCCAGCAGTTCCAGTGCTTCCGTGCCGTTCTTGGCCGCAATTGTCCGATAATTCAGCACTTTCAGGCGTTCTAGGGCCAGCCGACGGACACGCGAATCGTCTTCAACAACCAGCAGCAGTTCTCCATTCCCCTGTTGGGTTTCGGTCTTTGTAGAGTCTGCTTCCAACATTGACCGCTCGGCTTCTCCCACATGGCGGGGAAGGTAGATACTGACCGTCGTGCCAATGCCCGTTTCGGAGTAAACGGTCACATTTCCGCCGGATTGCTTGGCAAAGCCGTAAACCATCGAGAGACCAAGCCCGGTGCCGTGTCCTGCCTGTTTGGTGGTAAAGAACGGTTCAAAGACTTTCTGCACGACGTCTTCGCTCATGCCCGTGCCGGTATCCGATACGGAAATACGAATATATTCACCAGGATCCACATCGACCTCATCGGCAGAAAATTGTTGATCGATAATGATATTGCTGGTTTCAATCACCAGGCTTCCATTAGACTGCATGGCATCGCGCGAATTGACGGCAAGGTTCAACAGGGCGCTTTCGATCTGCCCGGGATCAACACGCGAATCCCAAAGATCGGCAGCCAGGGACATGCCGAAGCTGATATGGCCGCCCAGGGTCCGCTCCAACAGGGTTGACAATTTGCGGATCAAGCCATTGATATCGACAATTTCGGGCTGCAGAACGCTGCGCCGTGCAAAAGCCAGAAGCTGCTCGGTCAAATTGGCGCCCAATTCGGCAGCCGCCTGCGCTTCGTGCAAGAGTTCCAGTTGGGCAGAGGCATCAATCTGCATTTCCAGCAATTCCAGATTGCCGGTTATGACTGTCAGCAGATTGTTGAAATCATGGGCGATGCCGCCGGTGAGCTGGCCGACCGCATCCAGTCTCTGAGAGCGCTCAAGCGCGCGCTCGGCATCCTTGCGCGCGGACATATTATGGATGATCCCGCTGTAGAATACCTCGTCATCAACCCAGAACTCACTGACCGACAGGTGCATGGGAAAGGTTGTGCCATCCTTGCGTTTGCCTTCAACTTCGCGGCCCATGCCGATAATGCGTTTGATGCCTGTTTCTTGATATTGCTGGAGATAGGTATCATGTTGTGAAGACCAGGGCTCAGGCATAAGAAACTTGACGTTGCGACCGACAAATTCATCCACCTGATATCCGAACAGTTCCTCGGCAGATTTGTTGACTGATTGAATGATGGCATTGCGGTCAATCGTGATGATTGAATCAACAGCCGCGTCCAGCAGCGCTTCAAGCTTGGTGGCTTTTTTGGTCGCGTCATTCATCAGCTTGCCATTGTACCTCGTTCCGAGTGATGCTTGTTTTGATTGATGCACGGCAATGCAATACCATGCAACTCGGTTACACTGGATTTTGTCGACAACGTCTGAGGACGGGTGTTATTTTCTAGTTTTCACTTAAAAGGGCGTGTCGTGCGCGCTATGGACGAGCAATCCGAGGTTGCCAACCTGTGTCCAATGGAATGAAAATATGGATGCCGATGGGCTTGCTTGTCGCGTTTACTTGACGATGTAGAATACAAACAGACCTGCCAAATAGGCGACCAGCACCACGGCGGAATCGATACCCAGATGGCCGATCCGTGGTTTTCGCCGAATGATCAGACCAACCAGATATATGGTGGTCAAAAGCATGCCAAGAGCGATGGCCAGTTGCGCTGAAGCGCTGTCTTCACGCAGGATCGGGCCTTTGAGGTAGAGCGCGTCTGCAGGCAGGAGGAGCACAAGCATGATCAGGTTGCTGCCGAAAATATTCGAGATTGCCATTGTATAGGCACCCATTCGGACAGCCGTAATGGTTGTGCTCAGTTCGGGCAGCGATGTGGCCAGTGCAACCAGTGTGACACCGATAAAACTCGATCCGAGACCGGTTTTTGCCGAGAGTACTTCCGCTGATACGACCAGAGCGGTGCCCAGGATCAAAATTGCACAACAGGCCAGAATGCCAAGCAGAACGAGGCGTTGTGTCGACGCTTTGCTCAAACTTGCCCTGGTGACTTTCATTGGCGATACGTCGCTCTTGGACGGCAAATCAACAGGCACCCAGTCATTGTTTTCGCTGTAGTGACGCAGCAACAGCAATGTGGCCATATAGGCCAGGCCGATGACCAGGCTACCCAGTCCGACATTCAGGATGGTTATGGGCTCATGCAGCACAAAGGCCGCCTGAACGATTGCCAGAAGAGCAATCAGCAATATTGCTTCAAGTGCATGATCGGCTTTTCTGGGGTAGTTTGTTATGGCGCCTCTGGCCCAAAAATCCGCAAATGCCAGAATGGCTGTTTGCAGCGCGATACCGCCGAAGAGGTTGTTCAAAACCAGATCGGCATCGTCAGCAATGGCCCCGGTGAGCGTCGTTGCAACTTCAGGAAGTGATGTTGCCAGCGCCAGAAAAACCAGTCCGACTGTCGATTTGGCCAGGTTGAGGCGATCAGACAGTTCATCGGCAAGCAAAGTCAGATGAAAACCACAATACCAGATGCCTGAGGCCAATAGGGCGAAGAGTGCAAGATTGATGGCCAGCGGCAGGGATAACAGCAGTTCATACATCATGCGCACCTGAGCGGAACTTCAATCCTGATTGAAATTCCTTTCGTTTGTTGATCTGGCGCAAAATATCAACCGGCCAATTGGGCAATGATAACCACCAGAATTGAAGCGCGAGCGTTTGGGACATTGGAACACAGTCACACAAAAGAGGAAATCCACAAAAGGATCGTTCATCCGGCGACACCCAGCTATTTTCGGGATTTCGTCTATGGCGGAATCGACGGCGCTGTAACGACCTTTGCCATTGTGGCCGGCGTTGAAGGAGCTGGTTTTTCCCGCACGGTCATTATTGCCCTGGGAATTGCCAATGTCCTTGCCGACGGGTTCTCCATGGCCGCGGGAAATTATTCCGCCAACAAGGCGGATCTGGATAACCTCAAACGCCTGCGGGAGATTGAACGACGCCATATTCGTGACGTGCCGGATGGAGAGCGTGAAGAAATAAGGCAGATTCTGGAGCTCAAGGGTTTTCGCGGGCAGGTGCTGGAAGACGCGGTTGATTCCGTCACTGCAGACGAGACGACCTGGGTCAATATGATGCTGGTGGATGAATACGGTGTTTCTCCTGCTGTTCCCAAACCCATCCCCGCAGCCTTTGCCACCTTTGGTGCATTTCTTGTGTGCGGCATGATTCCGCTGCTGCCTTTTCTTCTTACCCTTCCGGATTCCTTTCGCCTGTCGATCATAGCAACGGGCATTACGTTTTTTGCCATCGGCACGCTGAAAAGCCGCTGGTCCCTGACGTCATGGTGGCGATCCGGTCTGGAAACATTTCTCATCGGCTCGCTGGCGGCAACCATTGCCTATGTCGCAGGTCTTTGGATTGGCTCGATCACCGGCTGATTTGTCAGAGCCGATCCGATCAATGGCTGGATTGACAGAGCCGGTCCGATCACCGGCTGGATTGACAAGAGTCAATTCAATGGACCGGCTATTGGTTCATAAGGAAGTATTTGAACAGAAGGTGGTTGAAAATGAAACCGATCAAAACGTGGATATTGATTGCCGATGGTTCCGGTGGGCGCATTTTTGAAAACACGGGACCCGGTCGTGGCCTCGAACCGGTAGAGGACAGAAGCTGGACAGCTCCGCTGGAGGCGGATTTTGCCGATCAGCCTGGCAGATCATTTACCACACATGGCTCGGCGCGTCACAAGATGGAGGTCCATGCCGGACATCATGAACCCGCGGATGTTCTGGCGAAAGATATCATGGAGGAGCTTTTGCAAGCGCGGCGCAAGAATCTGTTTGAGCGCCTGATCCTTTGTGCACCGCCTGCCATGCTTGGCCGATTGCGCAAACAGCTTCCCGATCAGTTGAAAGCCGATGTTACAGCGGAAATCGCAAAGGATCTTGTCGGTACGGCACCGGTCGAACTGCCAGCGCATTTTGCTGATGTGCTGGCTGTCTGAGCCTTTCAATCCCCGCCAAGGGAGATTGACCGTAGTTTGATGATTTCACTGGCAGCATCTTGAAGAATGCATTCAAGAAGCCGTTTGAAATCCTTGCCAGGTTTCAAAGAACCAGATTGGCAAAACAGGAAAACAAGCAGGGCGGGCGTAAAGTCGGGATGCGCCGCTGTATTGGCGCGTTTGCCGGTAGATATAGCTGATTACCCTACCAAAGTTCCGCTGCAAGGAGATGAAACGATGTCCTATAAGACCATACTTGTGTGTCTGACCAACGAGGCAACAGCTGAACGCCTGACAAAAGCGGCCTGCAAACTTGCCAGAAAATTTGATGCCCATCTGATTGCTTTACACGCCAAACAGGCCATGCATGTCCATCCGGGCATTGCCATGCAACTGACGCCGGAAATCATTCAGGCATTCAATCATGCACAGTCCCTTCAGGTGGACGCGATTCATGATATTTTTCTGAAAGAGACCGGAAAAGAGAACCTCATCGGCGAATGGCGGCTGGTTGATGCCGTTGCGGATCAGGCAGGAGCGCGTTTTGTCGAACATGCACTTTGTGCGGACCTGATTGTCATGTCGCAGGCGGATCAGGATTTCGAAAGGGACGTGCACACGGATTTGCTGCGTGATGTCATCCTGGGGTCGGGATTGCCGGTCCTGGTTATCCCCACTGTAGGGGAATTCGACAGTTTTGGTCACAAGGCAATGATTGCCTGGAGCGCGACGCGGGAAGCTTCCCGTGCGCTGCACAATGCCGTACCTTTCGTTCAGGATGGCGGTGAAGCAATTGTCATGTGGGTCGCCTATTCGGACAAGAATGCTGATTCCCTATCTTTTTCAGCCAATCAGGCTGCCGCCAATCTCGACCGACATGGTGTCAAAGCGACCGTTTCACATTGGCGCAATAGCGATGTGGCAATCGGTGATGCGCTTTTGAATGAGGCATTTGAAAGCGGCGCCGACATGATCGTTTCCGGAGCCTTCGGTCATTCGCGGTTCTATGATTTCGTCATCGGTGCGACAACGGCCCATCTGCTGGAACAGATGACACTCCCCATTCTCTTTTCCCATTGAACCGGGTTTGTTGCGGAAAGCCTGAGCCGGCTTTCCGCTGCTCAGGCGTTTCAGGGCGGTCAGCCAGGATGACCGACGCCCTGGTGCGGATGATCCGAATGCCAATCTGAAGACAGGCCAAGACCCTGCCTGATGGCCAGATAGGACATCAGATCAGCCAGCGAGATAACGCCCTCCAATTTGCCGTTGTCACCGACAAGCATTTTTCGCTGTCCACTCCGGGCCATTTTCTGGAACAAGGTATCCATCGGCATGTCGGGAGAAACCGTGTTTTCAGGGCTGGAGCTGACCAGAATATCACCAAGATGAGTCGTCTCCCAGTTTTCCCGGTCTATCCTTTGCACCAGAGATGCATCGACATAACCCAGCAGATGGTCGCCTTCGGTGACCGGTACGAAACTGACATTCGATGCCAGCATGGTGTTGTCCACCAGCGTTTGCAGGTCTTCGTTGACATCCGCCGTCTTCGGTGACCTGGTCATCAATGTGCGGACGGTCTGGTTCTTGAGCGCGGTTTTGATGGTCAGTTGCTGATAGCTGCCCCTTGAGGCATTGATGATGAAAAAGCCAATCAGGATTTGCCACAGACCGTTGAAGGAATTTGCCGTGAACAGCGAAAAGACGCCCGAAATAATCAGCAACAGGCCAAATGCCGTGCCGAAACCACTGGCGATCCGCGTTGCCCAAAGGAGGTCATTCTTGAAGTGCCAGAGGATAGCGCGCAGCACGCGTCCCCCATCAAGCGGGAAGGCAGGAACCAGATTGAAAATGGCGAGAACCAGATTGATCAGGCCCAAATAGGCCAGCACGGCGTCAAGCGAATTGGAAGCACCTTCACGTTTGAGAACAGACAGCAGGAAAAACGCCAAGGCCGAAAGGGCAAAGCTCATCAGGGGGCCGGCGATGGCAATGCAAAATTCCGATTTGGGGCTGCGTGGTTCATGTTCGAGTTCCGCCACGCCGCCGAAGACAAAAAGCGTGATGCCACCCACTGCCAATCCAAATTGTCGCGCAACAAGAGAGTGCGCGAGTTCATGCAGTATCAGTGATGCAAAAAGCCCGAACATGGCGACCACGGCCAGGGCGATATAATCATATCGCGAATAGCCGGGCAGCTCCTCAGGAAAATAGGCGGTTGAAAGGCTCCAGACGATCAAGGCAGCAATCAACAGCCAACTTGGATCGATCCTTATCTTGAAACCGAATATTTCGAACAAGTTGACTGCATTTTTGAACATTGTATTTTCCCAAGGATAGAACAGGAATGTACGCATAAGGATATTGGCGGCTTTTCAGATGCACTCTTTGATATCCATCAATTCGCGCCAGTCATGGTCGAATTTTTGAAGTTTTAGCGAATGGTCCAGCCCATGCCGTCAAATTGGTGAGCAATTGATTTGGCGCAAACGCTTTAATCGTGTCTTGTGTAATCTGGTCTTGGCAGGTGAAGTGCCTGCTTGTCTGTCAGATTGAAGGATATCCCCATGGCCATCAAAACGCTCCTCGCTGTCCACTCAGCCGATGAACCCATCGACAACATCAAGCCAACCATTCAATGGGCAAGCGACATTGGCGCGCACCTTGATCTGGTGGTCTTTGGCGTCATGAAATCCATACCGACGGCAACCTATGGCGGTTTGCCCGATTACTATCTGGCCGATATCCATGATCAGGCAGTGCGCGATGCAAACAAACGCGCAGTCGAAGTAGAAGCCCTGGTCAGCAAGGCGCAATTGTCGGCTTCCATTCTGGTTGAATGCGTCGACAGAGGCATGATCACCCGGGTAATGTCGCGGCACGCGCTTTATTGCGATCTCACAGTGTTTCCCCATGGCAGGATTCCGGAGCATGAATATGTTACAGAGGCCTTCAACGGTATCATCTTTCAGTCCGGGCAACCGGTTTTGGTTCTGGGAGCGGGCGACAAGCCTGTGAAACCCTTCAAACGCATTGTCATGGCCTGGAACTCGGAACCTGAAGCGGCCAGGGCCATTCATCGAAGCCTGCCAATTCTCGCGGAAGCAGAAGAGGTGCACGTCGTTCTAGTTGACCCGGACGGCAGCGGTTCAGGGGCCAACCCCGGTGATGACATGGCGACATTCCTCAGCCGCCATGATTTGAAGGTAACGGTGGATCAGATTCCAAGCGCCGGCCGGGAAGTGGCTGATGTCTTATTGCAATCCGCCATGGACAAGGATGCAGACATTATTGTCATGGGCGCATATGGACATACGCGTTTTCGCGAATGGCTGCTGGGTGGCACAACGCGCGATTTGCTGTCGCGCACAAAACTTCCGGTTCTGCTGGCGCACTAACGCGAGATCCGAAAAGTGGGAACCGGTTTTCGGATAAATCGAGCGTCGTGAAAAGCCGAGATCCGAAAAGTGGGAACCGGTTTTCGGATAAATCGAGCGTCGTGAAAAGCCGAGATCC
>JARGOX010000003.1:27541-318369 GCA_029233925.1 Rhizobiaceae bacterium | reverse complement strand
TCCGAAAAGTGGGAACCGGTTTTCGGATAAATCGAGCGTCGTGAAAAGCCGAGATTCGAAAAGTGGGAACCGGTTTTCGGATAAATCGAGCGTCGTGAAAAGCCGAGATCCGAAAAGGGCGTAACCTCGCAATATTCAACGGCCTGAAACCACTTGAAAAACCGCCGCAGACTCTCCATCTGCGGCGGAATGCGTTTGACCAATGCCGTCAGACATACTTTAGCAGACAGCAGTGCCGCATGCCTTGATGGTGAATTGGCTTTCCGGCTCGGTTTTATTGGCGTCGAACATACGCCCGTCCAGGCATTGAACGCGCGCTTCAAAGTAGGTGTTCGTGCCGATTTGTCCCTCGCGCATATTGATAAAGTAGCTGACCTCACATTCCTGATCCTGTTCAAGCTGCTGCCTGAGGTCGTCAAGCCAGGCCGGGTCGGAGGATTGTGCAGACAAGGGCGAAGTCATGGCCGCGCCGGCTGCCAGCGCCAAGGAAAACAGAATGGATTTTTTGAAGATGAACATGGGCGATTTCCTTTTGTGATCGTAGACAAGTCTACGCCTGCTGCCGGAAACCGCCTTGCGGTAAATCAAAAGCCATGAGGCGGTTTCCCATCAACCGGAGCGACGCGAAGCACAATGCGTTGTCTATCTGTGGAAAATGCTCTATCGCGTCGCCTGTCTTTCTTCCACCAGGCTGCCGTCTTCCAGAAGATCATTGGGATAAAGCACCACGATTTCATCTTGCTTCAGCCCGTTCAGGACCTCCGCATGTTTGCTGTTCAATCTGCCTATGGTGATCTGGCGCAAATGGGCCTTGTTGTCTTCCACAACGAAAACGGTCCATTTGCCGCCTGATCGGAACAGTGCACTGATCGGCACGCTTATGGTGTTGTCCTTTTCCCATATTTCGATTTTTGCCAGGACACGATAGTTGTGGCCGAGACCTGTCGGCACCAGGGCCGGGTCGATCACAATATTGACGCGTTGCTCCTCGATACCCAGGGACGAAACCTTGGTGAAAGCGGCCGGTTCGATCCGGCGCACCACGCCTTCGAAATCCTCATCTCCGCCCCATTCCGTGATTGCGACTTTTGCACCCTTGCTGATCTTTGCCGCATCACTCGACAGAAGGTCGACAATGATCTCCAGGTTCTCGGGGTCGCCGATTTCGGCAATCGGTGTTCCCGACAGGACAGCCTGTTCGCTGCGTGTCAGAACCTTGAGGATGACGCCGTCAATAGGAGCGGTGATCTGCACGCAGCAATCGCCTTCAGATGTGCGGATATTGACATCGCCGGGTTGTTGTAAACGCGCTTGCGCGCTGGCAAGCTCGGCCTTGCGCAGTTCTATTGTCGCCTTTGTGCTGGCGATTTGTGCTTCTGCGAGTTGCTGCTCACTATAGGCATGTTCCAGCTGACTGGTTGAAATGGTCTTTGTTTCTGCGAGCTGGGCAGCTCTGGAATAGTTTGATGCTGCGAGTTCATAGGCGGTCTGGGCGCGTGTCTGCTCGACCCGTGCCAAGGCAATGGCGGAACGTGCGGCATCCGCCGCGGCGCGCAATTCGGCCCTCGTGCGTTGATTGAGGAACGGCGGATCGAGCGGATGGATGGATGCGATGATCGTTTCGTGCGCCTTGACCAGGTACCCTTCATCCAGCGTGGTGCGATCAAGGTGCCCATCGATGGGCGATGATACGGCATAGACATCCCTGACCCGTGTCGTCCCCTCTTCATCTATGGTGACCTTCATCTCACCGGATTTGATGATGGCAACATCCACCGGGACAGGCTGTTCCCGCATGGCCAGATAGAAACCTGCGGCAACGGCCAGCACCAGGACCAGCAATCCGAAACGTTTGATCCAGATACGCATGTTCTTCACTCCCTCGTTTTCAAGACTCGGATCAGATCAAGCCGGTCGACACGGCGCCTGACAATCAACGCTGAAAAGAGCGCAGCGCCTGTTACAATCAGGCTGGCCAGGGCATAGGTTGCAATCTTGATGATCAGAGGTATTCGGAAAATATCGTTTTCAAATCCCTGCACCACGCTCCAGGACAAAAGATACCCCACAATCCAACCCAGGGGCTGCGCAAACAGAACGATCAAACCAAGTTCGATCATCAGGACGCTTGAGACTTCGCTCCGGGTAAATCCGAATACCCTGAGGCTGGCAAGCTCGCGGGCGCGTTCGGAAAGCTGAATGCGGGCGGAATTGTAGATAACGCCAAATGTAATGATGATGGCCAGAATCACATAGATCGCCGTCATGGTGGTTATATTTTCTTCTACCGTTTCACGAAGGCGGACGCGCGAGATACCCTGCAGGGCAATGGAAGCCACCATGGGGGTTTGCTTGATCGAATCGTATAGGCCTTCCAGTTCATTGCTGTCTATCGAGACGCGCACGCCCGATATGCGACGTCCGTCACGCAGCAAGCGATCAAGGGCATCATCGCGCATGTAGGCGGTCAAGCCGACATAACTTTGCGCCAGTCCGGTAACGGTCAGGGACGCTGTGCGTTTGTCTCTTTCCAGAAGTTCCACTTCGACCTGCATACCGGGCTTCAAATGGAGTATCTCGGCCACCCTTTCCGACAAAATGACCCCGGATGATGTTGGAGACACCGGGTTCAGATCCAGGTCCAGGACGCGGGACAAATCGGTATCTTCCGCAAGGCCGACAATTGCCATGCGCTTTTCGCGGTGCGTGTTGCGAAGCGTCACGGCGGTTTGTCGGAAGGGTTCCACCCGCAGGATCCCCGGCATGGAGGCAACCGCAGAAATGGCATCCAGACCCTGATCGGACACGAAGGTCATGGATGCGTCCTGTCGGTCGGCTCGGAAAAAGATGGCATCGATCATGAAGTCGATGGAATCATAGGAGAAAAGTGAGGTTATCAAGAGTGCGACGGAGAGGGATGTACCCAGTGTTGTCAGCAGGGACCTGACCGGCCATCGGATGAGATGCCGAAAGGCCATGATGGACAATTGCGAAAAGAGGCCCAGCCTTTGCAGTTGGCTCACAAAAAAACTGCGATAGGTCGTTGGTGCCGGCGGGCGCATGGCAACGGCGGGCGGCAGGATTACAACTGTCCAGATCGCTTTGGCCGCGCCCGCCAGAGCCGCGGCCACGGTCACGCCACCTGCCAGCAGGTAGAGATCAATGCTGTGTCGAAAGATGAGAAATGGAAAGGAATAAAAGGTCGCATAGAGTCGTGTCAGCCCCCTGCCGAGCCAGAAACCGGAAAGCGAACCGATGAGCAGTCCGACCAGCGCGATGACAACGACAAGCTTGGCAAAATGCCCGCCGATGGCGACATTGCCATAACCCAACGCCTTGAGGAGGCCGATCTGTTCGCGCTCAAGGGCGATCAGACGCGACAGGATCATATTGACGAGAAAGGCGGCCACCAGAAGAAATATGGGTGGGATGACTGATGACATGGCGCGAAGCTGATCCAACTCGGAATCAAGAAATGCATGGGAAACCTGGTCTTTGCGGTCATAGGCGCCGCTGCCGCCATAGGGTTTGAGAATATCGTCAACCGCATCGACGATGATTCTGGTGTCGGCGTTTCTCAAGGTTGTCAGGCTGAGACTGTTGAAGGCGCCTTCCAGGTCGAACAGGCCTGAAAGTTTCTTGAGAGACATGAAGAAAACGCCAAATCGTCGTGGATCGGGTACCATGTCGCCCGGGCCGATTGCATAGATGAATTCAGGGGAAAGAACGACGCCGACAATCAGCAATCTTTGCTTGCGGCCATTCATGATGGCGTCAAATGAATCACCCAGACGAAAACCATGGGCATCGGCGAATGTTTCGACAACGGCAACTTCGTTTTCGCGGCTCTCTTCGGGCAGCCTGCCGTATCTCAGATATAGCCGATTGACGGATGCTTCTTCAAAATCCGGCACGGAAACGGCCAGTCCCGATGCCGGTTCACGCATTCCGGCCACATCAATGAGCACCGGCTGCACAATGCGAAGCTCGGCGGAGGTGACGCCAGCAATATGTTCTATTCGCGATTTCAGGTGCCGGGGCGCGCGCACCGCCGAGGCAAAAACGGTGCCGAACCGATAGCGCTCATAAAATGCGGATTGGGTTTCTTCAAGCGAACGGTAAGCGCCGACAGAAATGATGATGGTGCTGACGCCGCAGGCCATGACGAGCGCTATGGCCAGCCCCTGGGCCCATAGGCGGGCAAGATCTCTCATCAGCTTCAAGTCAAGCATAGCCATGGTTACCAGACCACTTCAGCTGGCTGGATGCGGATTTCATTGGCGTGGGTCTGTGAAATTTTGCCATCAATGAAAGACACGACACGGTGCGCGATCGCCTGAATGCCTGCATTGTGGGTGATGATTGCAGTGGTGGTGCCCAGTTCCCTGTTGATCTTGTCCAGTGCCTCCAGAACCAGAATACCGGTCTTGGAATCCAGTGCACCGGTTGGTTCGTCGCAAAGCAGGACTTCCGGCCGTTTGGCAATGGCACGCGCGATGGCAACCCGCTGCTGTTCACCACCGGACATCTGCGCTGGAAAATGCGTCTGGCGATTTTCCAGACCGACCATGGCCAGCGCTTCATCCGGTGTCATAGGCGCGCGGGCAATCTCGGTTACCATGGCGACATTTTCCCAAGCGGTGAGGCTGGGAATAAGATTGTAGAACTGAAATACAAACCCGACATGGTTGCGACGATATTGGGTCAACTGACGTTCGCTGCAAGACGTCAATTCCATATCCTTGAAACGCACTGTGCCGCTGGTTGCCCGATCAAGCCCGCCGACAATGTTGAGAAAGGTCGACTTGCCGCTTCCCGATGGCCCCAGAAGAACAGTCATTTCGCCTTCATAGAGCGTGACATCAACGCCATTGAGAGCCCGGACCTCGACATCGCCGGTACGATAAATCTTTGTCAGATCATGTGTCTGGAAAACCGGTTTGCTCATCAATCGTGCCTTCCATGTTCTTCTAAAGATAGACTGTAGCAAGCACCCCCGCATTGATACGGGTCAAATGAACATTTCACCCGGATTGTAGAATTGAGTGAGGAAGATTAGGCCTGCATTGGTCGGCAATGATACTATCAGTTCGAACCAAACATTTTGAGGTGTCACAATGAATGGTATTCTTACCATTGCACTCAATCCTGCAGTTGATGTCTCGTCAGAAACGGACATCGTGCAGCCAACACGGAAAATCCGCACGCGGGACCAGAAGTGCTATCCCGGAGGCGGCGGTATCAATGTTGCCCGTGTCATTGTCGAACTTGGTGGCTCGGTGGAAACGGTTTTTCTGTCGGGCGGTGCGACCGGTGCCTTGCTTGAGGAGGGCCTGAAGCAGACGTCCATCAATGGGCACCGGGTGCAGATCGCAGAGCCGACCCGCATTGCCTACATGGTTCACGAACAACAGACCGGCTTTGAATACAGGTTTGTGCCGGAGGGGCCATTGGTCGATGTGGGTGAGCTGGCCAAGGCGATCGCCCATATCGAACAATTTGAAGGAGACTATATTGTTGCAAGTGGCAGTCTGCCACGCGGCTTGCCTGATGACACCTATGCGAAAATTGCCCAGATTGCGGCGCGGAAAAACATTCGTTTCATCCTCGACACATCGGGGCCTGCCCTGCGTGAAACGCTTTCAATGTCCCATGTTTTTCTGGTCAAACCCAGCCTTGGGGAGCTGGAAAAGCTTTCGGGAACCAAATTGGACGAAGATGGCGCCAGGCAGGCGGCACTTGATATTGTAAAGTCCGGCGGTGCTGACCACGTGGCTGTATCGATGGGAGTGGAAGGTGCCTTTCTGGCCAACAGGGACGGTGTCATACGACTACCGACAAGGCATGTCAGGGTGCATTCCGCCGTCGGGGCAGGCGACAGTTTTGTCGGTGCCATGGTCTTTTCGCTGGCCACAGGCCATCCCATCACCCATGCATTTCGCTACGGCGTTGCCGCTGGTGCCGCCGCGGTCATGACATCGGGAACACAATTGTGCCGACGCAAGGACGTTGAAGCCCTGTTTGTCGATGATGGCGGGTCATGATCTGATCATTTGAATTGCGCACGGTCAGGTGCGTCTTTCCGCAATATAAATGTCTGCGGTCATGAGGGAACTTATCTTCGCCTTGCACGTTTCCGTTGCAGATTGATCGATGTCAACGTGATGCCGTTTTTAAGGTGGATACTGAGCCGGTTCTGCTTCCATGCTCGGCCCGGAAAAGACCTGATGCACCGCAGCGATACACCAAAAGCAGGATTATAGAGATTACGGAGATGCGATTTTGCGCCTGTCCGTTGATCCATTTTCAAAATGGAGATTATTCTATGTCGAAGAGTTCCACAGCAAAACAAACTGTTTGCGAGAAGCCATCTGTTCCGATCAGAGTTGCGAGCAACCAAACGCTGCGGGTTTTTGCCTGTGTCGACACGTCGTCGGTTTCGGCCCGGGTCGTTCCCCATGCGCGCGCAATAGCACAGGCGCTCGGTGGCGCACTGTCTTTGCTTCACGTCGTTGAGCCCGGAAAATCACATGCACCATTCGATCCGGTGGAGTGGGATATTCGCAAAAGGCAAGCGCATATGTATGTTTCCCGGCTGGCGAAACGGTTCGGTGATGAAGCAGATAAAATCGCAGTCAAATTGCTGGAAGGTCGATCTGCCGATCAGATAGGCGAATGTACCGCTGGCCGGGTGAGCGATATTACAGCGCTGTGCAGCAATGATGATCTGGTTGCGGATCATATCGGAGAAACGGCCCGAGGTGTGTTGGAGAATTCCGCCAGTTCCATCCTGCTTGTTCCTTCGGCCGTTCCCGAGGTGGAAGAGGCAATCTACCGCCGAATACTGGTTTCTCTGGACGGGTCCCCGCGTTCGGAAAGTGCAATTTCCACGGCCGTGCGGATTGCGGTCCATCAGAATGCCGAACTGATCCTGATCCACGCGACACCAACACCGGAATTCCTGCGGAATGTGGCTCTTGAACCTGAGGATGTCGAACTTTACAGGCAATTGTCGCAACGAAATGATCTGGCCGCACGGAAATATCTTGATCGGATACGGCAATCCCTGGCCAATTGTGACGTGGTCGTTCGTACTGTGATTCTCAAGAATGGAGATGTGCGGCGTCTTCTGGCCGAGGCGATCATTGTTCAGTCGGCTGATCTTCTTGTGATGTCATCTCACGGTCATAGCGGATATGGCGATGTGCCTTCCGGAGACGTATCGCGGTTCATTCTGAGCCGCTCGCATATTCCTGTCCTGATGGTGCGAACGCCAGGTGTCGTTGGTGCAGATCATATTTACTCAAGCGCTGAATCGAAGGGCGCGCGGCGGCCACTTGGATCCGCCGGATGATGGATGATAGCAGTATTGGACGGGATGCAGAGCTGAAAAGTTCGGCCCGCAGGCTGGCGCAGTCGCTCGCAATCAAGACCGATTTGCGACCGGAACTGGATATTTACACGCATCGTCAAAAACTGCTCGACTGGCTGGCTATGCTGCGCGAATACTGCCGGGATCCGGATGCATCGCATTCAAGAGCGGCCGATTGGCTTCTGGACAATGACTATCAGGTCATGCGTGCCATAAAACAGGTGACGGAGGGGCTTCCGCCGAATTTTTTTGAACGACTGTCCGTCGTTGAAAATGCATTGGGTGGCACCACACCGCGGGTATTTGAAATCGCTTGTGCCCTGTCAGCGCGTGAAGGTGTGCAGCTTTCCATGCACCATATCGTGCAATATGTGCGGGGTTACCAGCAGGTTGCGTTGCTGTCGACGTCAGAGCTCTGGGCTTTGCCATCGATGATCCGATTGGCAAATCTGGAGATTTTGGCGGTCGCTTTTTTGCAGCTTGATGAAAAGCTTAAACCGCCATTTGTCCCAAGTAGTCAGGATGTGGCTGGAGAGCCAGCCGATCTGGTCGCCCGCGCCATCACCAATCTGAGTGCTGTTCATGCCATTACCTGGCAGGATTTCTTCGATCAGGTCAGCCCTGTTGAAGCAACATTGAAGGATGATCCGGCTGAAGTCTATGCGCACATGAATTTCAGCACACGTGACAACTACCGCAAGATTGTCGAGCATCTTGCCGATGGATCCAGCCTCACGGATGTCGAAATTGCGAGATTGGCGCTGGAACTGTCTCTGGATGGTGCACAGAAGGGACCCAGAAATCATGTGGGATACTGGCTGATCGGGGAGGGGCGTTCGGAGATTGAAAAGCGTGCGTCTTATAAAATGCCGCTTGGTGAATGGCTTGGCCGCCGGTTTCGACCCTATCGACAGATCGGTTATGTTCTGGCTCTCCTATTGGTGGTTCTGCTTGCCCTGGCCGTTCCCATCATCCATCTGGCTTCGATCGACGCACCCGTCTGGACCTGGATTGTCGGGATTCTTCTTTCGCTGCTTCCCGCATCTGTGTTGAGTGTTTCGGTTGTCCATTGGCTGATACCCTTTTTAATAGCACCAGTGACACTTCCGGCGCTCGATTTTCGCAAAAGTATTCCGGACAATTGTTCTGCCGCCGTCGTTGTGCCGTTTATCATTTCGAATGCTGCGGCGATCCGCGGTATTGTCGAATTGTTGGAAACCCGTTGGCTGGCAAACCCCGATCCGAATCTGAAATATGTTCTTTTGAGCGATTTATCGGACGCAGCACAGGAGAAACTGCCCAGCGACGGGGAAATCGAGGGGGCGCTCGTCGCGGAGATTCGCAACCTCAATGCCCGCCATGGAGGGACCAGTGCAAGCCCGTTCTTTTTGATGCATCGCTCGCGACGTTACAATGCGGCGGAGGGATGCTGGATGGGGTGGGAGCGCAAACGCGGCAAGCTTGAGCAGTTCAACAATGTTGTGCTTGGTGGCCAACCCGATGATTTTTCAATCTGCATCGGGGAGACGGATGCCTTGCGGCAGTGCCGTTTTGTTATCACTCTGGATGCCGATACGATGTTGCCGCCGGGCACTGCGGCCCAGATGGTCGGAACGTTGGCGCATCCGTTGAATGCAGCAGTTTATGACGAGGATACAGGACGTGTTGCTTCTGGATATTCAATCCTGCAGCCACGAATAGAAATTCTCCCGTCCGTCAGTTTGGAAACGCCGTTTTCGCATCTTTGTTCGGGCGATACAGCGATTGATATCTATACCAATGCCGTGTCGGATGTGTACCAGGATATGTTCGGGACCGGGATATTCGTCGGCAAAGGTATTTATGATGTGGCAACTGTGCAACGCTGCCTGCAGAACCGCGTGCCGGAAAACGCCATTTTGAGCCATGACCTGTTTGAAGGTCTGTTCTGCCGCACGGCACTTGTGACCAATATCGTCCTGTATGAAAGTTTTCCTTCCACTTATTCTGAATACGCACAACGCCTGTACCGGTGGTTGCGCGGTGACTGGCAGCTGATTCCCTGGCTTGCGGGAAAAGTGCCCATGGGCGCAGGTGTGAAAGCAAAGAACCCACTTTCAGCACTGGATCGCTGGAAGATCATTGATAATCTGCGGCGCAGCCTTGTTCCCCCTGCTTTGCTCCTGTTCCTTGTTGGCGGTTGGATTGTCCTGCCGGGCAATGCGTGGCTGTGGACGCTGCTGGCGGTTGCGGCGCCAGGCATCTATCTGCTGGGAGAACTGTTTACAGGACTGGCAAGAGCTCTGCAGCGGGAATTCTTCGGTGACATGGTATACCGGCTCAAGGAACGCGGTGGGCGTTGGTTCCTGTCGATTGCATTTCTTGTCAGCGATACACAAATTTCTCTTGATGCAATCTTCCGTACCCTCTGGCGACTGAAGGTAAGCCGGCGGCACCTGCTTGAATGGCGCACTGCTGCCGACACGGCTGCAGGTGTTTCCAACCTCAATCCTCGCATGGCCGCCTGGCGATTCATGTGGCCTTCCTCCCTGTTCTCTGTGGCCGTTGCCATTGACCTGATGCTGTATGATCAGGCCGCGCTGCTGCCAGCGGCGCCGGTGCTTTTTTTGTGGTTCGTCGCTCCTGAAGTCGCGGCCTGGTCCGGCAAGCCGCGCCTGTTGCGCAAGGAAATACTGGATGAAGATCAGTCGCGTTTCCTGCTGCATGTTGCGCGGCGAACCTGGCACTATTTCGAAACCTTTGCCGGTCCCGAGGACAATTGGCTGCCACCAGACAATTATCAGGAAGACCCGAACGGGGTGGTTGCCCATCGTACCTCGCCGACCAATATCGGCCTGTATCTTGTTTCTGCTCTTTCTGCGCGGGACTTCGGTTTCATTGGCACAGCTGACCTCGCATCGCGGGCCCGGCACGTTCTTGATACCCTGGGCCGGATGGAAACCTATCGCGGTCATATCCTCAACTGGTATGATACACGCAACCTTCAACCGCTTGAGCCACGTTATGTTTCAACCGTTGACAGTGGCAACCTGGCCATATGTCTGCTGGCCTTGAAAAACGGCTGCCTTGAATCCGCTGTCCGGCCTGTCACGGAGCAAAGGCTGTGGAACGGGCTGGGCTGCGCGTTTGACCTCTTGCTGGATGCACTGCACCAATTGTCGAATTCCGATGAGATCGAGACGTCCGAAAAGGTTTTTCGCAAGCATCTATCCGATGCCGCGGATTCGCCGGAGCAATGGCAAGCCATCCTCGATCAACTCAGCAATCACTTCTGGCCGCAATTCGAGAAGACCATTGGTGCGGCGCTGAAAACAGCTGATGCGCCCGCATCGCAGGCGCTGAGCGATCTCCACGTCTGGCTGGAACGTTTCGAACACCATCTTCGGGCGATGCGCCGGGACTTCGACATGTTCCTGCCCTGGTTGAAAATACTTGAAGATTCGCCTGCAGGGCAGGAAAATCTGATCGTTGGTCTGCTCGAATGCCTTCACCCGATCGCTCCCACTCAGGACAATCAAAGCCGTTGTCAGGCGATGATTGACGCAGCTCAGCGCCAGGAACCAGCAGACAGCCCTGTATCGGCATGGCTGGAGGCACTGAAAATCTCGATCGGGGACGGGCTGGAAGCGCAACAATCCTTGCAGGCAGATCTTGTCGAGATTGCCAGGAGGGCAGACGGGATCGCCTACGGCATGAATTTCGTGTTTTTGTATGATCCGGAGGTCCGTCTGTTTCGGATCGGGTTCAATTTGAGCAGCGGTCATTTGGATGCCAGCTGTTACGACCTCCTGGCAACCGAGGCCAGGCTTGCAAGTTTTTTTGCGATTGCCAAGCTCGACGTGCCAATGGAGCACTGGTTCTATCTCGGAAGACCGATAACACGTCTGGACGGCAAGCCGTCCATCCTGTCGTGGAACGGTTCCATGTTCGAATACCTCATGCCGCCGCTGTTCCTGCCTGGAAAACGTGACACGTTGCTGGGCGAAAGCGAGTCGACGGCTGTCACGTATCAGCGCAGATATGCCAGGGATCGTGGTGTGCCGTGGGGCATTTCCGAATCGGCTTTCGGGGTGACCGATGCAGAGGGCAATTATCAGTATCGCGCTTTCGGCGCGCCTGGCCTGGGTATTCGCCGCGGACTTACCAATGATCTTGTCGTCGCCCCCTACGCCAGCGCCCTTGCCTTATGTGTCTGGCCGGGTGCGGCGGTAGAAAACCTGCAACTTCTGAAGGATACAGGCGCGTCAGGTACCTACGGATTTTTTGATGCGCTGGATTTTACGCCCGACCGTGCTCCCAGGCGTGGCGGTTTTGTTCCTGTCAAAACCTACATGGCCCATCATCACGGGATGACAATTGCAGCCATTTCAAATGTGTTGGGCGGTGACGTGCTCATCAGGCGTGTTCTCCAGGAGAAGCGACTGAGAGCAGTTGAATACCTCTTGCAGGAAAGAATACCGTGGGGTCTGCCGACCGAATTAGGCCGCGTGGATGAAGCATGGGATACAGGTGCACAAACCAGAGATCTGCCCCATCTTGCGCCCTGGATTCCCTCATCGGCCGCCACGGTTCCGCAATCCCATCTGATCGGGAATGGCCGTATGTCCATGAGGCTTTCCGAGGCCGGCGGCGGAGGGCTGAGCTGGAACCAGATGGCATTGACGCGCTGGCTCCCGGACCCCACCCGTGATGCGCACGGCTATTGGCTCTATGTGCATGATGTGCGGAGCAAATTGCTCTGGTCAGTGGGACGGCGCCCGACAGATACTGCGAGCGGGAGTGAAAATACAATTTTTCACCAGCACAAAGTAGAGATGCTTCGGCGAGAACACGGCCTCACGACGCATATGGAAGCAACGGTGGCGCCGGGCGATGATGTTGAAATTCGCCATATCACCGTGACGAATGAGCAGGATGTCGAACGGGTCATTGAGTTTACCACCTATGCGGAGGTGGTGTTGGCACCGCCTCTTGATGATGAACGGCACCCTGCATTCAGCAAGATGTTTGTCGGCAGTACATACCTGCCGGATCAGGATGGACTGTTGTTTGAACGCAGGCCGCGCCGTCCCGAGATGCAGTATCCGGTCCTGTTGCACAAACTTCTGACTGATGACCCGGATATCGGGATTTCCTCCTATGAAACCGAGCGCGGGAACTTCATCGGACGCAACGGCACCATGGACTCTCCACGCGGGTTGCGCGAGGGCCTGTCCCGGTCCACGGGCTGGACACTCGATCCGATCATGGCGCTACAGATCCGCATGCGGCTGAAGCCCCTGGAGACCAAGGAATTTTCCCTGCTGACCATCGTTGCCAATACGCGCGCTGCGGTCCTTGAGGTGGCGCGCAAATATCAGACGCCGGACCTTGAATGGGTTTTTGGTGAAGCATCACGTGATTTTGCGCGGGAGGTCAGCCGCCTTGAAATCGACCCGAGGAGATTGCCTGAACTACAGGCGCTGTCCTCGCTGCTGGTTCATCCGTCATCAAGGTTGAGGGAACCGCCCGCGTCGCTGGAGGCCAACAGGTTTGGTCAACCGGATCTGTGGCGCTTTGGCATATCGGGCGACTTGCCAATTCTGCTCATGCGGATTGGTGACGAGGAAGGATCGGCATTGCTCGATCTGCTGGTTCGCGCCCAGCAATTGTGGCGCCATAGCGGCCTGCAGGCTGATATTGTCATGTTGCGGACGGGAACTGCAGGCTACGAAGAACCGGTACGCGATCGGATTCTGTCTATCCTGCGCGATGCACATGCCTACGGATTTCTCGGACGCTCGGGCGGCATACATCTGCTTTCAGAAAGCCATATGGATGCCGACAGCCGCAAGGCGATTGAGGCCGCCGCCCATGTGGTTCTTCACGAAGGTCACGAGGCTCTTGCCGAGACGTTGGACAGGGTGCTGGAACGTCGCGGGGTGCCGCCGCGTTTTGAGCCACCGGTTCCTGCGCGATTTGAAACAACGGTGCCGCTGGCAAGGCCCGAGGGTCTTGAATTCGACAATGGCTACGGCGGTTTTGACACGAACAAAAAGGAATATGTGATCCATCTTGAGCCGGGCATGCACACGCCGGCGCCCTGGTGCAACGTTCTGGCAAACGATACATTCGGAAGCATCGTAACCGAAGCCGGACTTGGATTTACATGGGCCATCAACAGTGGTGAAAACCGGTTGACACCCTGGTCGAATGATCCGGTGATGGAGACCCCTGGAGAAGTTCTCTATCTGCGCGATGAAGCGACAGCTGATGTGTGGAGTGTTTCACCGGCACCGCGGTCACATGAAACGGCCTGCCAGATCAGCCACGGCTTGGGATATACAACCTGGAAACAGCACAGCCATGCTCTTGAGCAGGAGATGTTGGCTTTTGTGCCAGTTGATGATCCCGTAAAAATCGTTCGTTTGCGCTTGCAAAACACCTCAGGGCAAAGCCGCAGAATAACAGCAACCTACTACGCCGAGTGGTTGCTTGGGGCACTGGGAAGCACAGCGAAGCCGCACATTCTGTGCACCTATGATCCCGGCTTGCATGCCATTCTTGCCAACAATGGGTGGAACCCCGAATTTGCTGCGCGCCTGGCCTTTCTGGCGGCATCCAAACCGCCCCATTCCGTTTCCGGCGACAGGCAGGAATTTCTCGGTCACGAGGGTGGTCCCGACGACCCGGCGGCCCTGCGTCATTGGGATTTGGGTGGAGGGTTTCCGCCCGGCGGAGATGCCTGCGCGGCCTATCAGGTTCATCTTGAACTGATCGCGGGGCAGACAGCCGAAGTCATTTTTGTTCTCGGTCAGGGGGCGGATCGCGCAGAAACAGAAGCATTGATCAGGCGCTGGCAGCAGCCCGACAAAGTCGAGATGGCCTTTGAGGCATTGCGTCAGTCCTGGAAAATAAGACTTGACACCGTTCAGGTCACAACGCCGGATCCCGCCTTCGACCTGATGGTCAATCAATGGCTGCCCTACCAGACCCTGTCCTCAAGGGTGATGGCGCGGGCCGGGTTCTATCAGGCTGGCGGCGCTTTCGGATTTCGCGACCAGTTGCAGGACTCGCTGGCGCTCCTTCACAGTGAACCGGCCCGCGTGCGTGCGCACATTCTGCGGAGCGCCAGCCATCAGTTCGAGGAAGGTGATGCGCTGCACTGGTGGCATCCACCTTTCGGTCGGGGCGTACGCACCCGCTGTTCCGATGATTATCTCTGGCTGGTCTATGTGACTGGTCGGTATATCGAGGCAACGGGAGATACCTCCATACTTGAGGTGGACGTTCCGTTTCTCTGCGGGCCTGAATTGCGGCCCGATCAGCAAGACCTCTATGCACATTTTGCAACCGGTGAGACCCAAAGCCTGTTTGAACATTGTGCCCGTGCGCTCGACCGGATGGTTGTCACCGGCAGGCATGGGTTGCCCTTGATCGGCACGGGTGACTGGAATGATGGCATGGACCGGGTTGGCATGAATGGACAGGGCGAAAGTGTCTGGTTGGCCTGGTTTCAGATCGCGATTGTTGGAAAATTCGGCTCAATTGCGGACAAACACGGTGACAAAAGCAGAGCAGACGGATGGCGCCTGCATGCACAAAACCTGAAATTGGCAATCGACGAGAACGCGTGGGATGGCGCCTGGTTCATTCGTGCCTTTGACGACAATGGTGAGGCGTGGGGCTCGCAGATGGCCGAGGAATGCCAGATTGATTCCATTGCGCAGTCCTGGAGCGTGCTTTCCGGCCTGCCGGTTGAAGATCGCATGAGAACTGCCGTGGCATCGGCTGCCAAACGACTCGTCAATGATGACAAACGCCTGATCAAATTGCTGGATCCACCGTTCCATCACACAATGAGGGATCCGGGATACATCAAAGCCTATCCCCCGGGCATTCGCGAAAATGGCGGGCAATACACGCATGCGGCAGTCTGGCTGGGACTGGCCTTTGCCGGGCTTGATGACGGGGACACGGCCTGGCGTCTGTTCGATATCATCAATCCGATCAGGCGCGCCGCAAAAAAAATCGAAGCCGAGCGCTATGCCCGTGAGCCCTATGTCCTGACGGGAGATGTAAGCGCGCTGGAGTCAAAAGAGGGCCTTGGCGGTTGGTCCTGGTATACTGGTGCTGCTGGCTGGACCTGGCAATTGGGCGTCGAAGGCATCCTTGGCCTGAAGCTTGTGGCCGGGGCCATCCAGGTTGATCCCTGTCTGCCCGAAAAATGGGGCGGCGCGCAACTGACACTCAAGAACACCCGAGGCAGCATCAATATCACCATTGAAGATCCTGAACACGTGGGAAAGGGCGTCCTGTGGATCACGGCCGATGGCAAGCGTCTGCGCGGAAGCTCAATCCGCTTCCCAGGCAAGAACCGCTCGCGCAACGTGGTTGTGCGGCTAGGATAGCCGATGTGGTCGCCGTCAGGTCAGGTTGCTCTATCGCAAAGGAACCCGACTTTGACGATAATCATGTTTTAATCATCGGTCTGACATGGCCAGTCTGCTGGCTGCACCAATCCCTCCGGCAGGAGGGTCTCGCTGTTGCCGCAACTGATGTCGAGCTGAGATTGCACCAGGCCCGTGGCTTTGCTCAGATCAACGCCTTCAAAGGATGTTCTGTATAGAAATGAATTGTTGAAATCGACGCTGCCCAGTGTCTTTGCGCCTCTGAAATCTGCCCGTGCCAGATTGCTGTAGGAAAAGAGCACGTCGTCCATTTTTACACCGACAAACAGTGCGCGTCCCAGTTCGGCTTTGGCAAAGTCGGTATTTCGAAAGATGGCATCGGTGAAATCGGCGCGCAGCATTTCGGATTTTTCAAATTGCGCATCGGTCAGATCCGTTTTGTCCAGCAGGGCGCGATAGGCGACTGCCCTGGAGAAATCTGCACCAACAAGCGACGATCCGCTCAGATAGGTTCGTGACAGGTCGGCCTTGGTCAGATTGGCACCGTCAAGATTTGAATCGCGCAAGTCGGTTGAAGTCAGATCTGCGCCTTCGATATTTGCATTGGTCAGCGTGCTGCCGCTCATGATCAGGTTGCGTTTGCGGCAATCGGACCAATCGACTTCTGCCGCGGCTTTGCTGTTGCAGCCGGCGCTGGCACCCATGGTCAGGCCGAAAAACGCGCTCAGTGCAGCCGCTGTCATCAATGCTGCATGTGCGCCGGTTTGTAGTCGTGGCATCGGAATTCCTCCCGTTGGATTTGATCGCAGCAAATGCTGCTCTTTGGGATATAGGACCTTCACCCGATCAGCTCCAGGTTAAGCAAACTATTGGCCCATTGTTGATCGTATTGTTTCTGAAAAGGCGCTGGGCCACAAGGTGTCTGGTTTGGAAATTTGACGAATGCGATTTCCCCCTGGCATGGAATACAGACCGGTTTTATAGCCCGGATTTATGGCCCGGATTTATGGCAATGCGGATCGGCTGCCTGCCATCGGTCTCTATGTGATTGTCATACACACTTTATATGGTGTGCAGATTGGCCGGGATCAATGATTACCGCACTAATTGTCTTCATTGATGGCTGCCACAAAGATCTTGCCGTAATCTTCCAGTTTTTTCGGCCCAACGCCGTTGATTTCTGAAAGCGCTCCAAGTGTCGCTGGTTTTTCAGATGCCATTTCAATCAGCGTATTATCGGAGAAAACCACATAGGCGGGGACATTGCGGGTTCGTGCCAGTTCCAATCGCAGCGCCTTCAGTCTTGTCAGCAACTGATCGTCGGCATCGGAGAGATGTGTTGTCTGGGCCGTGGATTTTGCCGATTTTCTGGATTTTTTGCGTTCCGGACCGGCATCCGCCGGGATTTCCCGGAATTCAAAACCATGGGTTCCCTGCAGAATTTCATGGCCCTGGTCGGATATTTCCAGACACCCGTATTTCTGGATGTTGATGGAGAGCGAGCCACCGGCAACCATTTGCCGGATGAAGGCTTGCCAATATTGCTTTGAGCGATCCTTGCCGACACCAAATGTCGGAAGCTTGTCGTGGCCGCGCTCCAGAACCTTCTGATTATTCGAACCTCTGACCACGTCGATAATATGTGCGGCGCCAAAGTATTGGCCTGTACGGTGTATGGCCGATAGCACCATCCGGGCGTGTTCGGTTCCATCGACGCGCTTGGGCGGATTGAGACAGGTATCGCAATTGCCGCAGGCGTCTGTCTTCTCATCAAAATAGGACAGCAATGTCCGGCGCCGGCATTGCGATGCTTCGCAATAGGCCAGGAGACCGTCCAGTCGTTTGTGTTCACGCAATTTGTGCGCGTCATCCTTGCCATCCTGATCAATGAACATGCGCCGCATGCGGATGTCGTCGAGACCATAAAGCATCAGGGTTTCAGCCGGTGCACCATCCCGACCGGCGCGGCCGATCTCCTGATAATAGGCTTCGACACTGGACGGCAGGTTGAGGTGACAGACATAGCGGATATCCGGTTTGTCGATCCCCATGCCGAAGGCAATGGTAGCCACCATGATGACGGCATTCTCGCTCATGAAGCGGTCCTGATTGTGCTTGCGCACCTGAGAATCCTGGCCCGCGTGATAGGCAATGGCGTTGAATCCCTCATCTTTCAGAAAACCCGCAACCTCTTCGGTATATTTGCGCGACAGACAATAGATGATGCCGCAATCGCCTTTCTTGTCTTCAAGAAAATGTGTCAGCTGACGCCGCCAGTTTTCCTTGTTGCCGACGGCCAGTTTCAGATTTGGCCGGTCAAAGCCCTGGACGATAATCTCGCCGGAATCGGGAAACAGTTTGCCGGCAATATCACTGCGGGTCGCTTCGTCTGCTGTGGCGGTAAAGGCGCCAAATGTGCTTTGCGGGAAACGCTCCTTGAGCATCGACAGCATTTCGTATTCCGGCCGGAAATTTGCACCCCATTTGGATATGCAATGGGCTTCGTCAACGATAAACATTCCCACGCTGAGCGACGACAGCGCATTGAGCATGCGCTCGGCCATCAGCCGTTCGGGTGACATGTAGACGATTGTGCTGTGCCCGTCGCGCACCGCCAACCAGGCCTCGACCTGATCGTCTCGTGTCATGCCGGAATGAATACATACGGCGTTGACATCAATGGCGCGCAGCGCTGCCACCTGATCGTCCATCAGGGCAACCAGAGGGGATATGACCACTGTTATGGTCTCGGAAAGAACCGCCGGAATCTGATAGCAAAGCGATTTGCCGCCACCTGTCGGCATGATCGCCAGAACATTATCACCGTGCAGGAGATGATTTATGATTTTCTCCTGCCCTTCACGAAACTGGCTGAAGCCAAAGATTTGCTGAAGAACTGTTTTTGCCGTCGGCTGAGCCATCGATTCGTCACTCAAGGCGGTTGTGGTGGACACGGGCATTTGTTCCAGACATGGCGCGCTTTGCGCATTGCTACAAGTTTTTCGGCCTTGTATCAGTTGGTACCGACATTGGCGCATGATTTCGTTTGCGCAACAGAAATGCAGGTTCTTATGGAGAATCTATAGGGGAAAGACGACGAGAATGACAGGCACGGCGACAAGCACCACAAGAATTTCCAGAGGCAGACCCATGCGCCAATAGTCACCGAACTTGTAACCGCCCGGACCCAGGATCAGCGTGTTGTTCTTGTGGCCGATCGGTGTGAGGAAAGCGCAGGAAGCGGCGATGGCGACGGCCATCAAAAAACCATCGGGATTGGCGTTCAGCTTGTTGGCGATCTCGACAGCGATTGGCGCGCCAATGACAGCGGTTGCAGTGTTGTTGAGGACGTCGGACAGCGTCATGATCACCACCATCAGCACGGTCAAGACGACCCAGGATGGCATGCCTTCTGCCAGGGCGACAATCTCGGCGGCGATCAGTTCAGTGCCTCCGATGTTTTCCAGAGCGACGCCCAGCGGGATCATGCTGCCAAGCAACACGATGACCGGCCATTCAATATGGTCATAAACATTGCGGATCGGAACAATGTCGAGCGCGACATAAAGCGCCACAACGATGGCAAGCGCTGTTGCGAGGTAAAGAAAACCGAAACTGGACACGGCAATGGCAGCAGCAAAAATGCCGGCGGCAAACCAGGCGCGGCGATGCTGGGTGATAAACAGACCACGCTCGGCCAGCGGCAGGACACCAAGCCAACTGGCGACATCCGGCAGCGCGTCGGCATTTCCGAGCAGCAGTAGTATGTCTCCGGCGCGAATTTTCTCATAGCGAACACGTTTGTTGAAGCGTTTGCCCTGCCTGGAAATTCCCAGGAGTGTCACGCCGCGGCGGGCGCGCAAACGCAAGGAGATTGCAGATCGACCATCAAGCCGGGAGTCGCGCGGAACCACCACTTCCATCAGGTTCAGATCACCTGCGGCTATTTCGTCGCTTGTGCGTTCTCCGTAAAACTCCAATCCGAGCGTGCCGCGAAACCTGTCAATGTCTTCAGCCGTGGCTTCCACCACAAGCATGTCACCGGCCCGCAACTCGATGGTCGAGGAAAAGCCGCCCAACCGTTTGCCCTTCCGGATGACGCCAAGGATGGCAACATCTTCCTCGTCGCCCTGAGGGTAGAGTGCACGCACTTCCTGACCAACCGCTTTGGACGTTTCGGGCACAAGAAGCTCCGCGAGATAGCCATCAAGGGTAAGAAGTTTCTTTCCCACTGCGGACTGGCTTTCATCTTTCGGAATCAAACGCCAGCCAATCGTGGCAACATAGGCGATGCCCACGATGGCGACTGCAGCACCCACCGGTGCAAAATCAAACATGCGAAAGGGTTCGCCAAGCGCCTTTTCACGAAAGGAGGCAATGATGATGTTGGGTGGTGTGCCGATCAACGTCACCATACCACCCAGAATGGTCGCAAAGGACAGTGGCATCAAGGTCTGGCTTGCCGGACGGCCGGCTTTTCGGGCGGCATGCAGGTCCACCGGAATCAACAACGCCAATGCGGCGACATTGTTCATGAAGGCCGATAGCACCGCGCCGACGCCGCTCATCATCGCGATATGGGAGGCTGTGCTTCTGCCCACGTCGATCAGTCGGCGCGTGATCAGATCGATCGCACCGGAATTGAGCAATCCTCGGGAGACAACAAGCACCAGGGCAATGATGATGGTCGCCGGGTGACCGAATCCTGAGAATGCCAGACTGGTCGGTACAAGCCCCAGGACCAGAGCAATGATCAGCGCTGAAAAGGCAACCAGATCATAACGCCAGCGGCCCCACAAAAGCATTCCGAACACGCCAGCGAATAATGCAAAAAGCTCGATTTGTTCAGTGGTCATGCGGCTTTCATCGTTGCGTTGCCATCTGCTGCGCGGCTGTGCGTTTCCAGATCAAATGTTAAGATTTCGTTTACCACGCATTTCAACAATATCGAAGCATTCAATCTCTATTCTGCATTCCTATAGTGTTTCGGAAAAGCAATAAATGATTTTCTGACGGGACAAAAAGTAATTCAGAAAAACTGCGCTTTTCAATCGTTCAATCAGCAACGGCGATACGCTGAACACAGGTGGGGAAATGGCCGAGAAAATCGCGGAATTGGGGCAAGCGCTGGATCGTGGTCAGGTTGCTGCGCCGGGTGCACGCGCAAAACATACCAATCATTTCAGCGATGGCAGTAATGTGCCTTTCGAGTGTCAACTGACTGATATTGTTGAAAATATACCTGCCGGATTCCTGATGTTTGATGCGACCGACCGCCTTGTTGTCTGTAATTCCCGTTATCTTGAATGGTTTTTCCCTGAAAATTCCCATCGGATTGTTCCGGGCATGTCCTATGAAGAACTCTTGATGATTTTCGCCGAAAGCGAACTGAGTGTTGACGCGTCGGAGGATCCCACCTGGTTTCAGACGCGTCTTGCGGTTCGCGGAACACCCGATGGTTCTTTCAAACATCGGCTGAAAGGCGGGCGTGTCGTGCATTCGTCCGAACAGGTGACCAGCGATGGAAACATCATCAGCATTCATGTCGATATGACTGCGCTTCATCAACAGAAAGCTGCCATCGAAACAAAATCAGAGCAATTCCGGGTGATCATGGAGACTGTCAATCAGGGTATCAGCATGATGGATGCCAATCTTGATTGTGTGGTGGCCAATGAGCAGTTTCATAAACTGCTGGAATTCCCCCCCGAGCTGGGCGCCTCCGGTACCCCCTTCGAGCATTTTCTAAGATACAATGCTGAACGGGGCGAATACGGTGATGGTGATGTGGAGGAACTGGTTTCCGAACGCGTTGAACTTGCCAGGAAATTTGAGCCCCATTGCTTTGAGCGAACGCGACCGAATGGCCAGGTCATGCAAATTTGCGGGACGCCCGTTCCAAGCGGTGGTTTCGTCACAACCTATACCGATATCACCGAACGCAGGGCAAATGAAAACACTCTGCGCAAAAGAGAACAGGAGCTGACAGAGCAAAACGAACTTTTCAATACAGCGATTGATAATATGACCCAGGGTCTCGTCATGTTCGACAACGAGCGTCGGCTGGTTGTATGCAATAAGCGCTTCAGCGAAATTTACGATCTGCCGGATCACCTTTGTATTCCGGGCACACATGGCCAAGAGATCATAATGTTCCTTTTGGCGCGAGGTGACATTGTGGGAGTTGAACCCGAGGCCTATTTGAATGAATGGCGTAAACGGACATTGTCGTCGGGGCAAAATACATGGTCCCGGGAACTTTCCGGCGGGCGCACAATTACCATAACCCATAAGCGGATGTCCAATGGCGGTTGGGTCGCGACCCACGAGGACCGGACAGAATTACGACAGATTCAGGCCCGCCTGGAGCACATGGCGCACCATGATGAATTAACGCAGCTTCCAAACAGGGCCGTGTTGCGCCAGCGGGTTGAGCAATGTTTGCCGCTGTCTGAGGAGGGCAAGGCATTTTCAATTCTGTGCCTTGATCTTGACCGTTTCAAGAGTGTCAATGACACGCTTGGTCATCCCATGGGTGATAAGTTGCTGCAATCCGTTGCCACGCGTTTGAAAAGTTGCGTTGAAGAGACGGACACGATCGTGCGACTGGGTGGTGACGAATTTGCGATCATTCAGGTGTCGGAAGATCAACCGCGTGCGGCATCGGATCTGGCAGAGCGGGTTTGCGCAAGTCTTGCCCAGCCCTTCGTCCTTGAAACCCATCAGGTTGTCGTTGGTGCAAGTGTGGGTGTTGCCATCGCGCCACAGGACGGCACGGATCCCGATCAGCTTTTGAAAAATGCCGACATGGCGCTTTATCGTGCCAAAAACGAGGGCCGGGGCAATTTCCGCTTCTTTGAATTTGAGATGGATACCTCGATGCGGGCGCGAAGAAGCCTTGAACTCGACCTGCGCAACGCCTTCAATCAGGGTGAATTCGAACTGCATTACCAGCCGTTGGTCAATCTGGCGTCCAATGAGGTAACCGGATTTGAAGCTTTGCTGCGATGGAATCATGAACTGCGTGGCAGTGTGTCGCCAACTGAATTCATTCCCATAGCAGAGGAAATAGGATTGATTATTCCTTTGGGGGAATGGGTGGTAAACAAGGCCTGCATGGACGCGAAGCAATGGCCGGGCAACACAAAAATTGCCGTCAACCTGTCGCCGCTGCAGTTTCGTAGCGAAAACTTGATCGAGATGGTGTTCAAGGCGCTGGCCAAATCGCATTTGCCCCCCAGCCGACTTGAGTTGGAGATTACAGAACGGGTGCTGCTTGATCACAATGACGAAACACTGGCTACATTGCATGCTTTGCGAGACCTGGGAGTGCGTATTTCCATGGACGACTTTGGGACGGGCTATTCGTCGCTGAGCTATTTGAGAAGTTTTCCATTCGACAAGATCAAGATCGACCGGTCCTTCATCAATGATTTGTCCAAGCGGGACGAGACGGCCGTCATTGTCAGTGCGGTTGCGAGTTTGAGCCAAAATCTTGGCATGATAGCCACTGCCGAGGGGGTGGAGACACAAAGCCAACGTGATCAGGTCAGTGCCGCCGGTTATACCGAGATGCAGGGTTTCCTTTTCAGTGCGGCACGTCCGGCAGATGAAATCACCCAGATGTATTTTTCCGGTGAAAACCTTCATGTCGCGCGCGTTTGAGGCGACCGTGCATTTGACCCAATAGAGCCCCGGGGCGGCACATCAAGTCTTTTTATGTAGCCGATAAGACAAATTTTTCTACAATTATGTTTAGTTTCAATGGCTTGCGATATTTCAAGCAAGAACGTGACAAATGCCACATTCTTCCAATAGGCGATCCGCTAGTGTGAACTTGCGTCATGGAGGAGGAGTTTTCTGGTTGAGGATCTTGATGTTTTTATCGTGATTGAGGGACCTTAATGGGAATCACGAAGGAAGCATGCAGAAACTCTCCGAAAATTAAGGCTGCGTTGAACGTCTGTCGTCCGCCCACGACAGATATGTTTACGTCACTTGTTTGAGCCGACTTCCAAAATGACCTACCACCCGTGCATCACTCCGATTTTGCACGGGTGGTCCTCCAATTTTTCCATTCATGATAACTTGATTTCCAGACATGCTCTAGACGCCCAGCCGATCGCGCAGCCGATAGGCAAGGACGGAAGGTGCAAGGAACCAGGGATTGCCCTTGTAAAGCGGACGTGTTTGAAACGGCACCGTGTCAAATGCTGTTTTGCCATCTTTCCTTCCTGCTGCCTGCCGGCCCATGCGCATGCCGAGATAACTGGCCATGCCAACGCCTGATCCGCAGTAACCCATCGCGTAATAGAGGCCATTGTCCTGACCTTTATGCATCAATGTATCAAAACTGAAGGCGACAAAACCATTCCAGGAATGGCTGATGCGGGTTCCTTTGAGTTGCGGCAGCAGGCGCAGCAATTCTGCATGAAGTTTTGGTCCGCTTTTGCGCGGATCTGTCTCACTGAGTGAAACGCGCCCACCGAACAGAATGCGTTTGCGATCGGGAGAGGGCCGGTAGTAATACACCAGCTTCCTCGTATCGGACAGGATCCGGTTCTTCGGCATCAGCCGGTCCATCTGTTCCGGTGCAATTTCCTCAGTTGCAATGATATAGGAACCGATCGGGATCACCCGTCTTTGGTGCCAGGGTGTCAATGGTCCCGTATAGCCATTGGTTGCCAGAATGACACGCCCCGCACGCACCGGCCCTCGGCTGGTTTCAAGCTGGAATGCATTCCCGGTGCGTTGCAATTGAGCCACGCGACAATGGGAGATGACGCAGGCACCGGCCTCGCGGGCAATCCGCAGCAGTCCCTTGTGATATTGGCCCGGGTCAATGCTTGCATGATGCGGGAACACCACGCCGCCATGATAGATGTCGGTGGCAAGTTCCGTGTGCTGGTCAGCCTTGGAGACCATGTAAGCATCGTTCTTGAAAGCCGGGTTTTCGGCTTTGCATGCGCGTGACAGTGTGTCAAAGAGACGAGCCGTATGGGCGCCGTGAAACCGGCCAACCTTTTCAAATCCGCAATTGATCTGTTCTTCGCGCACGAAGTTCTCGATATAGTCGAGAGAGGCTTGCCCCTCCTTGAGAATATCCGTGGCGTGCTTTTCCCCAAAACGCGATGACAGGGCGGCAAAGTCCGGTTTGACGCTGGTTGAAATCTGGCCGCCATTGCGTGTGCTGCACCCAAAGCCGGCGGATTCGGCGTCGAGGACCAGGGTGGACAATCCCTCGCGTGCCGTCTGGATTGCCGCGTGGAGGCCCGTATAACCCGACCCGATGATGACCACATCGGCCTCGTGCGGCAGGGCCGCATCCGTTTGCGGCTCCGGCTGTGCATGGTCCCACCAATAGGGTGCGGGTTTGAAGTCGGATGTGAATAATGACGATTGTGACGCCATGCTCAGGTTCCTTGATTGTCTTCCAGAATGAGGTCGGATGCCTTTTCACCCACCATGATGGCGGGTGCATTGGTATTGCCGGTTGTAAGTGTCGGAAAGATCGATACGTCAACGATACGAAGCCCATCAATTCCATGAACCCGAAGGCGATGATCCACCACATCTGCGCCTGCGTCCGGTCCCATGCGACACGTGCCGGCGGGGTGAAAAACCGTACCTGCACGTTGCCGGATATCTGTGAGTAAATCCTCTGGCGACAGGACATGAGGGCCGGGTGCCAGTTCAGCCTCGATGACCTCAGCCAGTGCGGGTGCCGCTGCCAGCTTGCGCAGGAAGGCCGCCCCCTCCATCATTTCATCCACATCGTGCCCGGTGGAGAGGTAATTGGGATGGATGGCGGGCGCCTCGAAAGGATCGCTGGAGCGTATCTCCAGATGGCCGCGACTGGTTGGCCGTGTTGGCTGCGCGCTAAGCAGGAAGCCGGGGAAGGGGTCCGGGTTCATCAGCGGCCTTTTGCCTGGTGGGGCCTTGGTGTAGCTCACTGGCGAGAAAAACAATTGCATATTCGCCTTTTCAAGGCCGTCGCGCGAGCGAATGAATGCACCGGCCTGATTGACCCCGAGTGACAGCGGGCCACGGCGTGTCAGGACATAGCGCAAGCCGTGCAGCAGTTTTCCCCACCAGGGGTGGAGCTGGTTGTTGAGCGTCGGCACGCGGGATCGGTAGAGGTAATCGATGCACAAATGATCCTGCAGATTCTGCCCGACGCCCGGCGCATCGTGGACAATCGGGATATCCAGCTTGCTGAGAAGACTGGCGGGGCCGATGCCGGACAATTGCAACAATTGCGGCGAATTGATTGCTCCGGCAGAAAGGATCACATCGTTTGAGGCGAACGCCTGAATGCGTTTTCCATGCTGCTCATATTCGATGCCGACGGCTTTTTTGCCTTCAAACAGGATGCGCGTTGCATGGGCATGGGTCTCGACCTGCAGGTTCTTGCGTTTGCGGGCAGGGCGCAGATAGGCCCGGGCGGCAGACATGCGCAGACCATCCCTGACGGTGTTCTGATAAAGACCGAATCCCTCATTTGTCTGGCCGTTGAAATCCGTATTACGAGACTGCCCTCTTTGCGTTCCCGCCTGGATGAAGGTGTCACACAGGGGATGCAGGTCGCGTTCCATGGTTGACACATGCAGTGGTCCATCGCCGCCGCGCAGGGCATCACCCCCCAGGTCATTGGTCTCTGATCTTTTGAAGTAGGGCAGGACATCCTGCCAGCCCCAACCCGGATTGCCGAGCCTCTCCCAACCATCGAAATCGCTGGAATGACCGCGGATATAGACCATGGCATTGATGGCGCTGGAACCACCCAGCACCTTGCCGCGCGGCCAGTAACTGCGACGACCGCCTGTTCCTGCATCCGGTTCGGTCTGGTACATCCAGTTTACATGGCTGTTGTAGAAGGTCTTGCCGTACCCGATGGGCATCCAGATCCAGACATTCAGATCATGGCCGCCGGCTTCCAGCAGCAGCACTTTGTGGCGGCCATTTGCGGAGAGGCGATTGGCAAGAACACAGCCGGCAGAGCCTGCTCCGACGATGATGAAATCATAGGTCGGCATGGTATAAGCGCTTGCCTTTTGGCATGATGGCCTCAGCCTTTCGACTTGTCGCGCTGGACTGCAATGGTCACAAGTGCGAGCAGACCCGAGCCCAACATGAGGACGAATGAGACGGCATTGAGAACGGGTGTCGAGCCGACCTTGGCCATCCGGTCATACATGGTGATTGTCAAAGGGGACTCGGAGCCGACCAGAAACAATGTTGTATTGAAGTTCTCGAATGAAACCAGAAAGGCCACAATGCCGGCAGCAATCATCGCAGGCCGGAGAAATGGCAGGGTAATGGTCCTGAGCACCCGAGCACGACTGGCGCCCAGATTGAAGGCTGCCTCTTCCATGGACTCATCGAATTTCTTCAGGCGCGCCGTGATCACCAGAGATGTTATCGTGGTGATGAAGGCAAATTGACCCAGAACCACCAGTGCAATGCCCGGTCGCAAGGCATCAATCTCGATGTCGAAGCGGTTTTCAAGACCATTGGCAATGGTGCTTGCCAGAACAAGCATTGAAATACCCAAAATGACACCGGGAATGACCAGCGGCAGAATCATCAGAATATAGAGGGCGTTCTTTGCCGGGAACTGGCCTCTTACAAACAGGAAGGCATTGCAGGTGCCGACCGCGACGGAAAGCATGGAGACAATCGACGCAATGACAAAGGAATAATAGAGGCCACTGAGCAGGCGCCGGTCATGAAACATGCCGAGTTTCGGCTCGCTGTCATTGAAAAACCAGTCCAGTGTGAAGCCCCGCCATGGCAGGGAAGGGAAGAGTGAATCATTGAAGGCAAAACTGCCGGCAGCAATCAGCGGCGCGGCCAGGAAAATGAAGAATGCGAGCACATAGAGACGGTATCCCCACAGGAAGGCGGCGTTTTTATTGCGATAGGCCATCGTCAGCTCCTCGCAACAGTATTGGCAAGCGTCTGGCCTGTGATTTTCAGGCCGAGCCAGACAACAAAAGAGGTAAATACAAGCAGCAGGAAGCCGAAGGCAGCACCTGATTCCCAGTTGAACCGGGTGATGAACTGGTCATAGATCTGTTCGGTAAACCAACTGGAATTCTTGCCGCCCAGCAATATCGGCGTCAGATAGCTGCCGGCTGTCAGCATGAATACGACAATGCATCCCGAAACGATGCCCGGCATGGCATAGGGAATGATGATGCGCCGCAGAACGGTGGGGCCACTGCCGCCGAGATTATAGCCGGCCTCGATCATCGCATTGTCCATCCCGTCAAGGGTGGAGACCAGCGGAACGATCATGAACAGAATTACCGTATAGACCAGCCCGATGATGACGGTCACATCATTGTAGAGAAATTCGATCGGCTCGTGGACGAGGCCGCTCCACTGAAGAACAGAGGAGATCACCCCAGTTTCGCGCAACAGCAGGATCCAGCCGAAAGCGCGGATCAGATCACTGACCCACAGCGGCACCAGGCACAGAAGGAATAGCGCGCCGCGTGTTCGATTTCCGGCGATTTTGGCGATGTAATAGGCAATGGGAAATCCGATCAACAACGCCAGAACCGTTACCAGTAGTGACATTGACCCGGTGCGCAGCAGGGTGTTCCAATAGATTGGCTCGTTGATGAAATCGATATAATTGCCGAGACCATATTCATAGACCCGGGGCGCCACTTTTTCGCGCAAGGACAGAACCACCATGCCCATATGGGGAATGATGATCAACAGCAGGATCCACAGCGCAAATGGTGTGAACAGCAAGATCAGGGAGAGGCGCTTGACGTCTTTTTGCATCAGGCGGGCCTCATGTTCTGAAACACATGGTCTGTTGCGGTGACCAGACGAGGCGAACAGCTTCTCCCGGACGCAGGTCATCGGTACCGCCGGTCAGGGTGACGTCGGCTTCAATCAGTTGACCGGAACTGCTGCGCACCAGAACGCGGCTGTTGGCACCGTTGAACAGCAGACTGTCAACCTTGCCGTCCAGCTGATTGACGGGCGCTGGCTCGTCCTCGGCAGGGCTGGTGTCCTGGCGATGTGCATGGATGAATTCCGGGCGGACAAAAATTTCGACGCTCTGGCCAGCCTCGGGCCTTATGCTGCCTGCCGGACTGCAAAGCAACGTCAGGCCTGCATCGGTTTCTACTGTTGCCGTATCGCCATTGATTACGGTCATGCGACCGGACCAGCGATTGCTGTCACCGACAAAGCCCGCAACAAAAGACGTGTTGGGAGCGTGATAGAGTTCCTGCGGCGTCCCGATCTGTTCAAACTTGCCCTGGTTCATGATCGCGACGTGATCGGACATGACAAGTGCTTCAGACTGGTCATGGGTAATGTAAACGAAAGTGGTGTTGAACTGATGCTGCAACAGCTTGAGTTCAATCTTCATCGCTTCGCGCAGCTTGAGGTCAAGCGCGCCCAGCGGTTCATCCAGCAGCAGCACGTCGGGATCAAGCACCATGCAGCGGGCGATGGCAATACGCTGTTTCTGGCCGCCGGACAATTGATGTATTTCGCGCTCGGCCACATCAGGCAGCGCAATTCTATCCAGCACATCGCGCACGCGCGCTTCGATTTCGGCCTTGCTGGCGCCGTTGCATTTCAGTCCGTAGGCGATGTTTTCATAGACATTCATCATCGGGAACAGAGCCAGATGCTGAAATACCATTTTGACGTTGCGTTTGTTGGGGGCCTTGTCTATGACCGATTTGCCCTTGATCCTGATGTCACCGGAGGCGGGGTCTTCAAAGCCGGCAATCATCCGCATCAGGGTTGTCTTGCCACAGCCGGAGGGCCCGAGAATGGAGAAAAACGAGCCGCTTGGAATCGTGAAAGAGACATCATCGACAGCACGAACAGGACCAAAATTCTTGGAAAGGTTGATGCATTCGAGATCGTAGGCCGGTGAAGTGGTCATTCAGTGCCTTTGCAGTGCCCTGGGGTGTCAGACGCTGCAAAGCCTGTTGAGCAATGCAGCGTCCATTGTTGCTACAGATCAGCCGCCTGTTGACGCCTTGATCTTTTCAAGAGCCTTGCCTTCCATATCCTCAACACCTGGAGGAATGTTGGCGAAGAACTTGAGATTGTCGATATCGGCTGGTGTGAAAGATGCATTGACCGCAGCTTTCTTGTCGGCAGGAAGGAGATCAAGACCACCCTTGACCGCTGCAATCGCGCCGGTGCTGCCGGACATGATCGTGACATTTTCCGGCTGCAGGACAAAGTTGATCCACTTGTAAGCTGCATCATCAGCCTTGCCCTTGCGTGGTATTGCAAAGGTATCGATCCAGGCCAGCGCACCCGTTGTAGGGGGTACGAAAACGATGTTCGGATTCTCAGCATAGAGTTTGTAAGCAGTCGAATCCCATGTTTCGGAACCGACAATTTCGCCCGACAGCATCATTGCAGACAGGTCATCGCCACCTTTCCAGTAGGCCTTGATGTTGTCCTTGCAGACGATCAGCTTGTCGACGACTTCGTCGAGGATCGACTGGTATTTGTCCAGATCGCTATAGGCTGCGAACGGGTCGTGGCCCATGGCAAAGGCTGTGCCCAGCAGAATGGTCCGCTTCAGGCGCATGGAAGTCTTGCCCTTGTACTTCGGATCGCAAAGGTCGGACCAGCTCTTGAGATCAGGCGCCTTTGACTTGTCGGCCATCAGGCCGGAGGTTCCCCACTGATGCGGAACGGCATAGACACCGCCATCAATCGTGGTGTTGGCCTTGACGCCATCCAGAAGGCTTTTTTCCATGGCATCGGTATTGATTTTGGAAAGATCAAGCGCTTTGTAGATGTCGTATTCAAGCTGGGCTGCATAAATGCGGTCATGGCTTGGCTGGGCCAGATCAAAACCCGCACCGCCTGTGGCGCGCAGCTTGGCGATCATTTCCTCATTGTTGGAAAATGTCACTTCAACCTTGATGTCCGGATTTTCAGCTTCGAATTTCTTGACCAGTTCGTCGGGCGCATAGGAGCCCCAGGTCAATAGTCTGAGGGTTTCGGCCTGCGCCATTGATGCCGTACTCAGAATGGTGGCTGCCAGCAGTGTGGCCAGTGTCGCTTTCAATCGCATTGTATTCTCCCTTTGTTGTCACCGTTGGGTTGTAGAGTAACCTTCTGATGATCAGATGGAAGTCTAGAATCACATTGGTCTGTAAAATATATCCATTACCGATATTCAAGCAGACCAATTATTTCTGTCAGACTCTGCCACCGTTTTCAAAATTGCGACCCCGCGCCTGATCTCATCAGGATTGGTTCCGCCAAACCCCAATACCAGTCCTTTGCGTGAAATTGGTGACAGACAATAACGATTAAGCGGCGCGACAATGATATTTTCCTCAGCGGCCCTTTTGACCAGCCGGTTTTCGTCACTGGCGTCATCAAGATAGCCCACTGTATGGAAGCCGCTTGCGGTGGATTGTACGCGAATGAGATGCTTCATGGTCGAAGAGGCCTCAAGCAAGGCATCGTGGCGTGCCTTGTAGGTGCGGCGCATGAGGCGAATATGCGTTGAAAACTGTCCCTCCTCCATGAATTCCGCGACAATAGCCTGGGTGGCAGTCGGCACGCCGCTCAGCCATGAGGCTGTCACCTTTTCAAAGGTGTCGACCAGTCCCGGCGGTGACAGAATGAAACCCAGACGCAACGAGGGAAACAGCGATTTGGAGAAGGTGCCGACATAGAGGACTCGTCCTTGCGAATCGATGCTCTTGAGCGGCGGTTGAGGTTGATTTCCGTAGTAGAATTCACCATCATAATCATCTTCAACGATCATCGCATCAGCATTTTCTGCAGCCTGCAGAAGCTGCAGACGCCGTGACAGGCTCATCACATGGCCCAGCGGTTGCTGATGGGACGGCGTGACAAAGGCCAAACGAAAATGTGGCGCCTTTTGCAGCCCATCGGTAACAACAAGGCCATTTTCATCAATATCCACGGGAACCAGATCAGCACCACTTGCAACCAGCGCGTTGCGGGCTCCGATTGCTCCGGGGTTTTCGAACCAGACATGATCGCCGGGATTGAGAAGAACCGAACTGATCAGGGAAAAGGCCTGCTGTGCCCCGGCCACAATGAAGATCTGCTCCGGGTCACATTTGATGCCGCGCCCCGCATTGAGATGGCTCGCGATGGCGCGGCGCAGCCCGGCGTGCCCAAGCGGATGGCCATAACCCATGATTTCATCGCGGCTGCCGCGCCAATGGCGGGCCGACAGACGGGCCCAATGGGCCATGGGAAAAGCATCAAGCGCGGGCAGGGCGGTAATAAAGGTTTGTGAGCGGTGGGGCAGCCATGAGCGGGGTGCGAAATGTCGGGCCGCATGGGTGGTGGCGTGGGACAATCGGGGTTCGATTGCGGGCGCGGGACCACTTTGCGGCGCCAATTGGGTGCGCGGCTGATTGGCCAGCGCCGTGCTGACATAGGTTCCGGATCCGACACGCGACTCCAGCAATCCTTCAGCAATCAGCCTGTCGAGCGCATCAATGACAGTTGTTCTCGATACACCCACTTCCCGGGCCAGGGTTCTGCTGGCCGGCAGCCGGTCGCCGGGTGTGGCGCCGCCTGACAGAATGATATCGCGCAGGCCCATATAAAGCTGGATGCTGATCTTGCGGTCGGAACCCCTGTCGATGCGCAGAGACGACAGCAATGCACCGGCTTCAGTCTTCATGTTGGATCCCCCCCGAAGTGAATTGGACCACACAAATAGCTATAATGGACCTTATCGCAAGACCAATTGCGTTTATTCTGCCGGCGGGACGACAGGCTGCGTGAATAGACGAGGACGCCATGAAGATTCAGAAGATCGAGACCTTTACCGATGAATACGTGTGTTTTGTTCGGATAACCCGGGAAGACGGTGCGCAGGGCTGGGGTCAGGTGTCACCCTATTTTGCCGATATCACGGCGCAGGTCCTGCACCGTCAGGTGGCGCCTCACGTGCTGGGTCGGGATGCGTTCGATATTGACACACTTGTCGATCTGGTCACGGAACGCGAGCACAAGTTTCCCGGTTCCTATCTGCGCCGCGCCATTTGCGGACTCGATACCGCATTATGGGATATGCGCGGCAAACTGGAAGGCAAACCGGTCTGTGCGCTGATCGGCGGCACGCCGGGTCAAATCAGGGCTTATGGGTCGTCGATGAAACGGGATATTACACCGAACGATGAGGCGGAGCGCTTGTCGCGGTTGCGCGACGCATTCGGTTTTGACGCTTTCAAATTCCGAATTGGCGCTGAATGTGGTCACGATATTGACGAGTGGCCCGGACGCACGGAGGAAATCGTGCCGACCATGCGCAAGGCGATGGATGACGATGTTGCATTGCTGGTGGATGCCAATTCGGGCTTTTCGCCAAAGCGGGCCATCGCGGTTGGCCACATGCTGCAGGACAACGGCATCAGCCATTATGAGGAACCATGCCCCTATTGGGAGTACGCGCAGACCAAGCAGGTGACCGACGCCCTGGAAATTGATGTGACAGGCGGCGAACAGGATTGCTCGCTAGCGGACTGGCGGCGGATGATCAATGATCGCGTCGTTGACATTATTCAACCGGATATCTGTTATCTCGGCGGTTTGACCCGCACCCTGCGTGTCGCCAAAATGGCGGAAGTCGCAGGAATTCCCTGTACGCCGCATGCGGCCAATCAATCGATGGTGACGCTTTTCACCATGCATCTGTTACGCGCCATTCCAAATGCCGGAAAATATCTGGAATTCTCCATCGAGGGCGAAGATTATTATCCGTGGCAGGACGACCTGTTTGTTGAATCACCCTACGCGATCCGCGACGGAAAGGCTACCGTTACGGATGCACCTGGCTGGGGTGTCGAGGTCAGACCGCAGTGGCTGGAAAAATCACATTACCAGATCAGTCAACTGAATGGTTGAAATACTGCAAATATACCACCAAAGAGCAATTTTTATATTTTTCTGCACATTTTGACTGGTAAACAGGACCGCAGGGCCCTTCCTGTGTATAAAGAAACTTGAAAATACAGGCTTCACGGGCCATGTAAGTTTGGGGCAAATGGTGCGTGCTGGCGTGCCTTTTAACGCGCCGACATCGTCCAGCTCAGGGAGAGGAGAATTTCCCATGTCTATTTTAAAACGCGGCCTCAAAGGCGCACCGGTCAAACGTCTTCAGGAAAAACTTGGCATTGGCGCAGACGGGGATTTTGGCCCGGGCACCCAGAAAGCCGTCAAGGAATTTCAGAAAGCCAATGGGCTTGCTGTTGATGGCATCGCCGGACCGGATACATTCACGGCCATGGGATTGCATGAGCTTGTTCTCTTGCGCGTTGGCTCTCGCGGCGATGCCGTGAAGAAAATGCAGCAGGAACTGGGCATAGATGCCGATGGACAATTTGGTTCAGGCACGAAGAAGGCCGTGATGGAATTTCAGAAAGCCAATGGGCTTGTTGCTGACGGCATGGCTGGCCCCGCAACGCTTTCCAAGATGAAATCCTTTGCCGCGACCCACGATGCCAGCATCGTCAAGAAAGCCGGCATTCAGCCTGATGAAGAACATTTTGGTGGTGAACCATTGCCCGAGATCAAGGGTTCAGAAGCTGTGAAAGGTGATGCGGCAGCAGCGCCTGAAAAATCGCTTTGGGGCAAGGTGACGGGCTGGTTCTCCTGATCGTACATTTCTCGGCCAACTGGCGGTTGAAATGACCATTTGAATTGAAGCCCGTGGCCCTTGGTTGCGGGCTTTTCTGCTGCTGAATGTGCTGCGGGAACGGCAGTCGAGCAAGATTGGACAGGCACCTTGATGAATGAACCCAATTTCCTGCGTCAATTGTTCGATGCCGCCGTTGCTGCTGCCGATCCGATGCTGACGGTTCCCGTCGCATTGCCGGAAAAGCCGGAAGGCCGGGTCGTGGTCATTGGCGCAGGCAAGGCCTCGGCCCGCATGGCCGAAGCCGTTGAAAGTGTTTGGGGGCCGTGTGAAGGCCTTGTCATCACCCGTTATGGCTACGCGCGCCCATGCAAGGGCATCGAGATCGTCGAAGCGGCGCATCCGGTTCCCGATGAGGCAGGCCGGATGGCGACGGAGAGGATGCTGGACCTGCTGAACGGTCTTGGTGAAGATGATTTTGTTCTGGCGCTGATTTCCGGAGGCGGGTCAGCGCTGCTGGTCGCTCCGGCAGGGCGGATCACGCTGGCGGAAAAACAGCAACTCAACGCCGACCTTCTGGCGTCAGGCGCACCGATCGACCGGATGAACGCAGTGCGCAAGCACCTTTCGCGGGTCAAGGGCGGGCAGCTTGCTGCCGCTGCCTATCCGGCACGGCTGTTGTCGCTGATGATCTCCGACGTGCCGGGCGATGATCCGGCGTTCATTGCCTCGGGTCCGACAGTGGGTGAAAAAACGCAGCCTGTAGAAGCGGCGCAGATTCTCGATCAATGTGGCATTTCCATACCGGCTTCCATTGCCGAGGTGCTGAACGGCCCGAACAGGGTCCTTTCACCGGACGATGAGCGACTGTCGCGGACGGAAAACCGCATCATCTCGGCGCCATCCCAGTCACTGGCAGCGGCGGCAAAAAACGCGCTGGCGCAGGGCATTCTTGTGCGGGATCTGGGAGATGCCCTGGAAGGTGAAGCCAGCGCATTGGGGGCTGCGCAGGCGCGCCAGGCGCAGGCAATCCAAAGGCAACTTGCACCGGGGGATGCGCCTGTTCTGCTGCTTTCCGGCGGCGAATGCACTGTATCGGGGCAAGGTGGCGGCATTGGCGGACCTAATGCGGAATTCGCGCTGGCCGCTGCCATTCAACTGGCCGGACATGCCGGCATTTATGCCCTTGCCGGTGATACGGACGGTGTGGATGGAAGGGCAGAGATTGCCGGTGCCATCATCGGCCCGGAAACAGTGGATAAAGCCAGGGCCCTGGGGCTGGACGCCGAGGCCTATCTGGCAAAAAATGACAGCCACAGCTTTTTTGAAGCGATCGACAGTCAGCTCATCACCGGACCGACCCTGACCAATGTCAATGATTTCAGAGCCTTCCTGATTCAGCCAACAAAGGCCTGATTCAGCAAATAAAGGATTAAACCATGCTCCGCCACTGCGTGTTTTTGAACTTCGATGCCGCACATTCAGTTGATGAGCGCATGAAGATACTGGCTGAACTTGGCGCGCTGGTGGAGGAGGTCGATGGCATGGTCAGCTTCGAATTCGGGCCCAACCTGGATTTCGAGCGGAAATCACCAAAGTACCGCGAGGGGTTCATCGCAAGTTTTCGCGATCATGCTGCGCTTTCAGCCTATGCGGACCATCCGGTTCACCAGGCGCTGGGTGCCCGGCTGGTGGAAATGTGCGTGGGCGGTCATGACGGGATCATCGTTTTCGATCTGGATGTGGCCGACTGAAATTTACAGCGCACTGGCTGCTGCGGTCACCAGCGCGTGTTGCAGGGAGCTGGTGGACGAGCGGGCACCCAATATCGTGTAGCGACTGCCGGCTTCCCGGCAGATCACAAAGACCCCGAGATGTTCCATCACCGTGCGCACGGCGGAACCCGTCGGCATCTTTTCGATATCCACCATGCAAAGCCGTTCAAGCAGTTTCAAGGCACCGCTGCCACTCAGCTCAAAACAAGCCCAGGCACCGGATTGCTCGGTAATCGAGGCCGTGTCGGCGAAGGTCGCTTTGAGAATCGCGGCAATGTCCTCGTATTTGTCCAGCCTTGTTTCAACAAACCATTGGTCCGGACCGGTCCAGAACAGTGAGAATTCCTTGCCCTCCACAAGACCCGATGGGCCGGGGAGCGCGGAGCCAAACAGTTCTTTGGCCGCGGCGGCAAAGGCTTTCTCTTGCCCTTTGCGGCAGGCCAGAGAGGCCATATGGGTCGTATCGTTCAAGGCGATTGTCAATCCATCGAACTGGCTGTCGCCGGTGGATCCATCAGGCAATGATGGTGTCGGGGTCAATCCATGTTCAGCCACGAAGACGCTCCCCTTGCGGATCAATGAAATGCGGACTGACAACCTCTACGGCGACCGCATCTCCGCCAAGTGGATTGACCGCACGCAGGGTTTCACCGAGGCGATTGCCGCCATCTTTGAGGAAGCCAAGACCGATGGCATGGCCCAGATTGGGTGAATAGGCGACCGATGTCATATAGCCCTCGTCATGGGTGGCGGCCTCGGGGTTGGTTCCTGCAATGAAATGCGCACCGGCTTTCAGAGGATCCTGATTGTTCAGCGGGCGAAAGCCCACCAGTCGCAAGGCGTCTTCACGCATCAGGCCCTCACGACGCGACAGGACGGCGCCGATGGAGTCCTTGGTCTGGGATACCATGCGGCCCATGCCCAGATTATGCGCCGTTGTCGTGCCGTTCAATTCGTTGCCTGCTGCGTGTCCCTTTTCTATGCGCATCACCCCCAATGCCTCGGTACCATAGGGCGTGACATCGAACTCCTTTCCCGCCGCCATCAGCTTGCGGATCAGTGCATCGCCGTAGCGTGTCGGCATGGCAATCTCGAAAGCCAGTTCGCCGGAAAAGGAGATCCGGAACAGCCGGGCGCGCAATCCGCCGCAAATCGTGATCTCACCGCATCCCATGAAGGGAAAGGCGTCATTTGAAATGTCGAATTCGGGGTCAACCAGCTTTTGCAACAGCTTGCGGGCATTGGGTCCGGCAACGGCGTATTGCGCCCAGGCTTCTGTGGTAGAGATGAGTTGCACATCCAGATCCGGCCAGAGGCATTGACGGCAAAATTCAAGATGGCGGAAGACGGCAACGGCGTTGACGGTGGTTGTGGTCATCACGAAATGTGTTTCGGCAAGTCGAGCGGTCGTGCCGTCATCCATCACGATGCCGTCCTCGCGCAGCATCAAGCCGTAACGGGCCTTGCCAACGGCAAGTTTGGCAAATCCATTGCAATAGACCCGGTTGATGAATGTGGCAGCATCGCTTCCCTGGATATCGATTTTACCCAATGTCGTGACGTCGCATAGGCCGACAGATCCTCGGGTGGCCAGGACTTCGCGGTCGACGCTTTCACGCCAATGGGTCTCGCCGGGCCGGGGAAACCACTGCGCCCGCAACCACATGCCGGTTTCGACAAAACTTGCGCCCTGTTCCTGCGCCCATTTGTGCGAGGGTGTCAGGCGGGTCGGGCGGAAATGCCCGTCGGTGGACCTGCCGGCCATGACGCCGATGGAGACCGGCGTATAGGGTGGGCGATAGATCGTCGTACCCGTGTCGGGAATGGATTGTCCACTCAGCTCAGCCATGATGGCCAGAGCCGATATGTTCGATGTCTTGCCCTGATCGGTCGCCATCCCCATCGTCGTGTAGCGTTTGAGGTGTTCGACGGACCGGAAATTTTCCTGATGGGCCTGTTTGACATCCTTGACCGTCACGTCGTTCTGCAGATCCAGCCAGGCGCGCGCCTTGCCCGAGGGGACGTGCCAGAGCGGCGACAGGCGGATCTCCGCATCCTCAGCCTGTGGCAGTTCGGGGCTGCTTGTAGCGAAGCCCAGGTCATTCAACAGGGTCAGGGCCTGCTGCGCACCGCCGTTGAGAGCAGCGGCGGTGCTCATCTGGCCGTTTGCGGCACCGGCGACTGTCATGCCGGGTGGGCAATCGCCCGGTACAAAGGAAGCAATGGCGTCATTCCAGACGGGGCGGCCGCGCTGGTGACCGGTCAGATGCAGATTGGGATTCCAGCCGCCGGACACGCCCAATGTCGTGCAGGGGATTGTCTGTGTTTGCCCATCGGCCTTTCTGACGACAATGCCCTCCAAGCCAAGCCTGCCTTTGGTGTCGACAATCCTTGCGCCAAACATATGGTTGGCGCCTTCAATTCTTGTGCCTTGAGAACGTGTGTCGATGATGGCTGCGACAGCAATGCCTTTTGCCATAAGGTCGGATGCGGTGCGCAATCCGTCATCATTGTTGGTGAAGATCGCCGCTGTTTTTCCGGGCGTGACTGCCCAGCGATTGACATAGGCCCGCAGCGCCCCACCCAGAAGGATGCCGGGCCGGTCATTGTTGCCAAAGGCAATGGGGCGTTCCGTGGCCCCGGCGCACAGGAGGGTGCGTTTGGCATAGATCCGCCAGAGGATCTGCCGCGGTTTGCCGGGCAGGGGGGCGAGCAGATGGTCCGAAACCCGCTCGACAGCGCCACTTATGCCGTGATCAAAGGCGCCGATAATGGTGGTGCGGGGCATGATGCGCACATTGGGCATGGCCTCGAGTTCAGCCAAGGTCGCCGCCACCCAATGCGGGCCGTTGCTGTCTCCAAGGCTGAATGTTTCAGCGTTGAGACGGCCCCCGAGCGCAAAATCCTCGTCTGCCAGGATAATCCGTGCACCTGCCCGTCCGGCTGTCAGTGCGGCGGCAAGACCGGCCGGACCGGAACCGACAATCAGCAGGTCACAATGCAAAAAGCCCTTGTCATAGGCGTCCGGGTCGGGCTGCATCGACAGGCGGCCCAGACCGGCTGCACGCCGGATGATCGGCTCGTAGACTTTTTCCCAGAAGGCTTTCGGCCACATGAAGGTCTTGTAGTAGAAACCGGCGGTGAGAAAGGGCGCAAACAGATCATTGATGCCCATGGCGTCAAAGGCCAGCGAGGGCCAGCGATTCTGGCTCTGCGCCTCAAGCCCATCAAACAATTCGGCAATGGTGGCACGCGTATTGGGCTCCCGGCGCGCGCCGCTGCGTAGTTCAACCAGAGCGTTGGGCTCCTCCGAACCGGCTGTGAATGCGCCGCGTGGACGGTGATATTTGAAACTGCGTCCCATCAGACGCACGTTGTTGGCCAGCAGGGCAGAGGCCAGCGTGTCGCCCTGGTGTCCCGCGTAAGTCTTGCCGTCGAAGCGGAAGGTCAGCTGTTTCGAGCGGTCGATCTGGCCACCTGCCAGGCGGTTTGGCTGATTCATCGGCTGCGTCCTGCCAATCGCGCCACATCGCTGGCAAGTTCGACCCGGGTTATTTCATGGGTCAGCGTGTTGCGGGTTACCACCAGCCAGGACCGGTCGCCCTGTTCGTGGAACCAGAGTTCGCGGTGCAGGCCCGCAGGATTGTCGCGCAAATAGGCATAGGCATAGTATTGCTCATTGGCATCCTCGGCGCTCCAGTCCGGGCGATCGATCAGGCTTGCATCGCCGAGGTAGGTGAATTCCTGTGCATCGCGGGGGCCGAGCAGCGGATGATTGATGATCATGTACGGTCCTTCCTCAATGCAGGTTGGGCTGCGCGCCCACGCCTTTTTCATCGATCATCAGTCCCTTGCGGAACCGGTCGAAACGATAGGCTGTGGCGGTTTCATGCGGCGTGTCGGTTGCCAGGAGATGGGCAAAGCACCAGCCGCTCGCCGGGGTGGCCTTGAAGCCGCCGTAACACCAGCCACCGTTGAAATAGAGACCCTCGATATCGGTCTTGTCGATGATCGGAGAGCCGTCCATCGACATGTCCATGATGCCGCCCCACATGCGCAAAAGCCGGGCGCGGCCGATCATCGGCATCAGCGCCATGCCGCTTTCGCAGACATCTTCGACCGTCGGCAGATTGCCGCGCTGCGCATAGGAATTGTATCCATCGATATCGCCGCCAAAGACCAGACCACCCTTGTCCGACTGGCTGACATAAAAATGGCCCGCACCGAAGGTGATGACGCCCTTGATGGTCGGTTTCAATCCCTCTGATACGAAGGCCTGCAGGACGTGACTTTCGATCGGCAGCCTCTGGTCGGCTTTTGCCATAAGCGCACCGGAGGACCCGGCGACTGCGCAGCCGATTTTCTTTGCGCCGATATAGCCGCGGGTGGTCTCGACCCCCTGGACCTTGCCATTGGTCATGCGAAACCCGGTGACCTCGCAATTCTGGATAATATCGACGCCACGTGCATCGGCGCCGCGGGCATAGCCCCAGGCAACCGCATCATGGCGCACGGTGCCGCCGCGGCGCTGCAGCAGGCCGCCCTTGATGGGAAAACGGGCATTGTCGAAGTTGAGGAACGGGACCATCTCCCGCACCTGTGCGGCGTCCAGCAATTGTGCATCGGCGCCGTTCAGGTGCATGGCGTTGCCGCGCCGTCTGTAGGCGTCACGCTGTGCGTCGGAATGCATCAGATTGAGAACGCCGCGCTGGCTGACCATGGCATTGTAGTTGAAAACCTGCTCAAGGCCTTCCCACAGCTTCAGCGAGAATTCATAGAAGGGTTCATTGCCATCAAGCAGGTAGTTGGAGCGGATGATGGTGGTGTTGCGGCCGACATTGCCGCCGCCGATCCACCCCTTTTCCAGCACGGCGATGCGGCTTTTGCCGAATTCCCGCGCCAGGTAATAGGCGGTCGCAAGCCCATGACCACCACCACCAATGATGACGAAATCATAGTGGGGTTTGGGCTCGGGGTTGCGCCAGGCCGGCTGCCAGCCCCGGTTGCCGGTGAGCGCCTCTTTGATGATCCTGAAGCCGGAATAGCGCATCGTGTTTCCTATTGCATCACAGTGATCAGTATATGGACGCGTTCAGATGTCCAGCGTGTTCTCACGTTCCCAGTGAGAGAAATGCGAGACGTAGGAATTCCATTCCTGCGTTTTCAGTTTCAGAAAGGCTGCGGAGAATTCCGTACCCATGGCCGCCTTGAGTGACAGGTCCTTGTCGTACTCCCGCAAGGCGTCGAGCAGGTTCAGCGGCAATCGGGGCGCATCGGTCACCGTGTGGCCTTCCTGATACATGTCGATATCATAACGCTTGCCGGGGTCTGCGCTGGTGCGCACACCATCAAGACCGGCGGCAATGATGACGGCTTGCAGCAGATAGGGATTGGCGGCGCCGTCGGGAAGCCTCAGCTCAAAGCGCCCAGGACCTGGGACACGGACCATGTGGGTGCGGTTGTTGCCGGTCCAGGTCACGGTATTGGGCGCCCATGTGGCGCCCGATATCGTGCGCGGCGCATTGATACGCTTGTAGGAATTGACCGTCGGATTGGTAATGGCAGCCAGCGCCGAGGCGTGTTTCATGATGCCACCCAGAAAATTTCGGCCCTTTTCGGACAGTCCCAGGTCCATTTTGCTGTCGGCGAAAATATTTGTCTTGCCTGCCATGTCCCAGACCGAAATATGGGCATGACAACCATTGCCGGTCAGCCCTTCAATGGGTTTGGGCATGAAGGTTGCGCGCAGGCCGTGTTTTTCGGCCACGGATTTGACCATGAATTTGAAGAATGAATGTTTGTCCGCTGTCTGAAGGGCGCCGTCGTATTCCCAGTTCATTTCAAACTGGCCGTTGGCGTCCTCATGATCGTTCTGATAGGGACCCCAGCCGAGCTCCAGCATGCAATCACAGATTTCGGCAATCACGTCATAGCGGCGCATGATGGCCTGCTGATCGTAACAGGGCTTGGACGCGGTATCATATTCGTCGGAAATACGTGTTCCGTCCGGTGCCAGCAGGAAGAATTCGGCCTCGATGCCGGTTTTGACATGCATTCCTTCGCGGGCTGCCTCCGCGATGAGCCGGTTGAGAACATTGCGCGGAGCCTGCGCAACAGGTTCATCCTCCATGACGCAATTGCTTGCAACCCATGCCACTTCCGGTTTCCATGGCAGTTGCATCACCGAAGAAGGATCAGGCACCGCCAGCATGTCGGGATGGGCGGGTGTCATGTCCAGCCAGGTGGCGAATCCGGCAAAACCGGCGCCGTCTCTTTGCATGTCGGCAATGGCCTGGGCAGGCACAAGCTTTGCCCTTTGTCCGCCAAAAAGGTCGGTAAAGGTGATCATGAAATATTTGACACCTTTTTCCTTGGCGAAAGCTGCAAGATCCTGTGTCATTTTATTGTTCCCTTCTTTTCAGCCTCCCAGCCAAACCTGTCTATTGATTGCGTCGATTGCCGCGCCCGGTCAAGTTTCGTCCTTTTCGATCCGCTAGAAACCCTTTGCTCCGGGCACCCAATCCGTTCCGGCCAGAGGCACCCCGGCCATTGCGGCGGCCTCGATGGTCAGAGCGCACAGATCTTCCGGCTCAAGATTATGCAAATGGTTCTTGCCGCAGGCGCGGGCAATTGTCTGCGCCTCAAGTGTCATCACATTGAGATAATTTCGAAGGCGCCGTCCCGCGGCAATCGGATCAAGTCGTGCCATGAGTTCGGGATCCTGAGTGGTAATTCCAGCCGGATCACGACCCTCTTGCCAATCATCATAGGCGCCGGCGGTGGTTCCGAGGCTGTTGTATTCGGCCTCCCAGCGGGGATCATTGTCCCCCAATGCGATCAGTGCAGCCGTTCCAATGGACACGGCGTCGGCACCCAGAGCCAGGGCCTTGGCAACGTCTGCGCCGGTGCGAATGCCGCCGGAAATGACCAGTTGGACTTGGCGGTGCATCCCCATATCCTGCAGGGCCTGCACGGCTGGACGTATGCAGGCGAGAGTCGGCTGGCCGACGTTTTCAATGAAGACATCCTGGGTGGCTGCCGTTCCGCCCTGCATCCCGTCGAGTACAATGACGTCGGCACCGGCCTTGATGGCAAGGGTCGTGTCAAAATAGGGCCTTGCACCGCCAATCTTGATGTAGATCGGCTTTTCCCAATTGGTGATTTCACGCAATTCGAGGATCTTGATTTCCAGATCGTCCGGGCCGGTCCAGTCGGGATGGCGACAGGCAGAGCGCTGGTCGATGCCCTTTGGAAGATTGCGCATCTCCGCCACACGATCCGATATCTTCTGTCCAAGCAGCATGCCGCCGCCGCCGGGCTTGGCCCCCTGACCGACCACGATCTCGATTGCATCGCAGCGGCGCAGGTCATCGGGGTTCATGCCATAACGCGAGGGCAGATACTGATAGACGAGCTTTTTGGAATGACCGCGTTCCTCTTCGGTCATGCCGCCATCGCCGGTGGTGGTCGATGTGCCTGCAGCGGTTGCGCCGCGGCCAAGGGCTTCCTTGGCGGGGCCGGAAAGCGCGCCGAAACTCATGCCGGCAATGGTGATCGGGATATCAAGCTCAATCGGCTTTTTGGCAAACCGTGTGCCAAGCGTCACCCGGGTGTCGCATTTTTCCCGGTATCCCTCCAGCGGATAGCGTGAAATGGACGCGCCCAGAAACAAAAGGTCATCAAAATGCGGCACGCGGCGCTTGGCCCCGCCGCCACGAATGTCATAGATACCGGTGGCCGCCGCCCGCCGGATGTCCGAATTGACATCATCGCTGAACGTCCATGATTTGCGCGGCGTGGTTGGCGGCGTCGCCTTGGTTGAAAAATCGTCCATGAAGCAGGCCTTAGTAGTTTGACGCGTTGTCAATGTGGAAATTGTAGAGCTGCCGCGCAGAACCGTAGCGTTTGAATTCTTCCGGTTTCGCATCCGCGCCGGAGCGCGCCAGCAGGTCTTTGAGAATGGCGATATGTTCGGGCCGCATTTCCTTTTCCACGCAGTCTGCACCCAGGCTTTTGACTTTGCCGCGCACAAACAGACGGGCTTCATAGAGCGAGTCGCCCAGCGCATCACCGGCATCGCCCAGCACGACAAGATTGCCCGATTGTGCCATGAAGGCCGACATGTGGCCGATATTGCCATGGACGACGATGTCGATCCCCTTCATGGAGATTCCGCAGCGCGATGAAGCGTTTCCCTTGATCACCAGCAATCCGCCGTGTCCGGTCGCGCCGGCGTACTGGCTTGCATCGCCGTCGATGATCACCGTTCCCGACATCATGTTTTCAGCAACGCCAGGCCCGGCTGAGCCTTTCACACGAATGGTGGCCTGCTTGTTCATCCCGGCACAATAATACCCGGTTGACCCTTTGATGGTGACATCGATGGGGGCATCCAGGCCAACAGCAATCGCATGGCTGCCTTTGGAGTTGATGACTTCCCAATTTGTCGCCTCTGATGCGTCTCCCGGTTTTTGCAGTGTCGTATTCAGTTCGCGCAGGCTCACATGGGCCATATCGATGATCTGCAGGTTCATCTGTATCAATGCTCCCAGAAATAGACGGTTGCAGGTTCCGGTTCCCAGACGCGCGCGGCATCAATGCCAGGCAGATTGACCAGGGCGCGGTATTCCGAACCAAAGGCGACATATTGCGCAGTCTCGGCCATGACCGCCGGTTTGCAGGCAATCGGATCCCGCAGAACGCCAAAGCCCGCCTTCGTGCCAATGACAAAGGTGAAAAAACCGTCCAGGTCCTGCAAGCTGGCTTCCATGGCTTCACCCAGATTGCAGCCCTGGCGCATCTTGTCGGTCAGGTAGGCGGCGGCGACCTCGGAATCATTATCGGTTTCGAAAACCATGCCGTTGCGGATCAGTTTGCGGCGCAGGCTGTTGTGATTGGACAGGGAGCCATTGTGTACCAGACATTGATCCGGTCCGGTCGAAAAAGGATGGGCGCCCATGGTCGTCACGGCGGATTCTGTGGCCATGCGGGTGTGGCCGATCCCGTGGCTGCCGCCCATTTGGGACAATTGAAAACGGGCAGCCACGTCTTTTGGCAGGCCAACTTCCTTGTATATCTCGATAATGTCACCGGCACTCATGATGCGCAGAGATGGTCTGATTTCCGCCAGCGCTTCGCGTGCCGCTGCAGCGATGTCATCGCTCATTTCGAGGACAGCATGGGTGTCGTTGATGCGCATGGAAACCGGGCCGCTGATGGCGTCTCCCAGATCGCTGTCCAGCCCGGCAAATTCGACTTCGGGGGCATTTGACTGAACGGTGATTTTTGTCCTGTTGTCCGTGTCGACACCGTAGATCGCGATCCCGGCACTGTCGGGACCACGGTCAGACATGGTGATCAACATATCGGTCAGCATGGAGCCGAGTTCAGGTCGAAGCGAAGGGTCTTTGATAAACAATCCAACAATGCCGCACATATGCCTGGTTCCTTTGTCAGTCGCAAAGTCAGGATATCACTGGCAAGAAACAAATTCAACTAGCATGAAAATACTTTCATGCATTTCGTGGGGCGTTGTCTGTTCGAATTTGCTGTCAGATGTTCTCTCAAAAAAGTTCAATCACCCGGGAGATAGGAAATGATCGACAAATAGCGCGCCGGCAGTTTCACCAGGTTTTCCGGACCGTGGGGCGCGTCGGCATCGAAGAAAAAACTGTCGCCGGGCTGGAGCAGATAGACGGTATCGCCGTGGCGGTATTCCACTTCGCCCTCAAGCATGTAGAGAAATTCCATTCCCTCATGCTGAAAGGTTGGAAAAACATCCGAAGCTTCCGACAGGGTGATGAGATAGGGTTCGACAATCACGCCGCTCGAATTGGATCCAATATGCCCCAGCAGATTGTATTGATGCCCGGCGCGGGTTCCTCTGCGTTCCATTTCGACACCGGTACCAGCCTTTGTGTGCACCGCTGAACGGCGCTCTTCAAAACCGCGAAAAAATGATGTCAATGGCACGCTCAGGGCATTGGACAGGGTCTGGAGCGTGGTCAGGGATGGCGAGGTGATGCCGTTTTCGATTTTCGAAAGCATGCCGATGGACAGGCCGGTCATCTTCGCCAGTTCCGCAACCGTGACGCCCTGCTGTATGCGAAAGGCCCGTACTTCCCGACCGATAGCAACTTCCAGAACCTTTTCCGTGTGACCGGATACCTTGTGGGGATCCTGACTGAGGGCCGCTTTTGTTCCTGTCGCTACAGTTGGCGAACCGGTTCGGGATTTGCTGTGCATGCAGATTTTCCTCTGATGGTGCCATTGTGCCAATTGACGGGGTGAAGTCCACCCCTGTCGCATGGCTGCGCCCAAGTGGGAAAGCCGATCAGACACTCATGCGAAGGTGAGCTGCACCTTGACCGCGCGGGAGCGATCTCCTGCTTCCTCAAAAGCATCCCTTGCCTGCGCAAGCGGATAGGATGCGGTGACAATGGGCTTCACATCGATTTGTCCAGTATTGAGCAGATCGGCCGCTTCGGCAAATTCCGCGTGGAACCTGTGGGTTCCCTTGAGTGTGATTTCCTTGCCCACCAGAAGATTGAGGGGAATGGCAATATCACCGGTGACGCCCACCTGCACGATCGTGCCCTGGGGACGGATGGCTGAAATGGCCGTTTTCAATGCTACGGGCGCCGCCGAACATTCAAAAGCGACATCGAAGGTGCCGCGATCTTCAAAAAAGGCTTCCAGCGCAGCGCTGTTGTCAGCGACATTGATTGATTGCGTCGCACCCATCTGCATGGCCGCCTCCAGGGTTCTGTCCTGCAGGTCGGTCACAACAATCTGCGCAGCGCCGGCCTGGCGCGCGGCTGCAACGCAGAGCGAACCGATGGGGCCGGCCCCGGTGACGAGAACGCGTTTGCCTTTGAGTGATCCGGCGCGATTGCGGGCATGCAGGCAGACTGCAAGTGGTTCACAGCAGGCCGCTTCCGCAAGAGAAACATCCGGGTTGATGGCTTCGCACTGGCTTGCCTGCGCAACAATCAGATCGCGAAACGCACCCTGCTCATGGGGAAAGCGCATGGCCGAGCCATAAAAGCGCATGTTGAGGCAATGCTGATAGATGCCTTCCGCGCAGCGTTTGCAATTGTGGCAGGGCTGGCTGGGATTGAGCGCAACCTGATCGCCAGGCGCAAGATGATCAACATTCGCGCCGACCTTTTCAACCGTTCCGGCGACCTCATGGCCCAAAATGATGGGCTCGCGGACACGGATGGGTCCGAAGCCGCCGTCCTGATAGTAGTGCAGGTCAGAGCCGCATATACCGCCGGCAGCAATGCGCACAAGCACCTGTCCGGGGCCGGGGGCCTCGACATCTTGCGTTTCCACGCGAATATCGTTGACGCCATATAATCTGCAGACACGCGTTTTCATTTTTCAACATCCTGGGTCTGGCACCGCAAAGGGAGCCGGTTTGCAAAGATTGATCAGCCAGGCCAAAGGTCGCATCGGCACTCACTTTCACAATCATCTTCTTGTTACTTCTCCCGATAGAGACAATGCATTTTTACTTGTTCTATTCGGCCCTTTGATTGTTCATTCCGGCACCTCAAAAAATTCCGGTTGCGCTGCTGCGATGTCCGGCAGTGTCGACAGAATTTCGCGAAGGTGATCGCGCATGGCCCTGTCGGCAATTTGCGGGTCGCCAGCGGCAATGGCATTGACCACTGTTTCATGTTGGGCGATCAATTTGCGCATGGGAAAGCGGATGAATGACAGGTAGCGCACCCGGTCCATCTGCGCCTTGATGTCTTCGATGACCCCCCATGCATAGGTCTTTCCGGCGGCTTCCGCGAGAGTGCGGTGGAAGCGTTCGTCCAGTTCCATGAAGCCGGAGCCGTCTTTTTCCTCTGTGTTCTGCTGCAACAGAATCTGTTTCTTCAGTTCCGCCACCACTGCCGGGTCTGCCTTGGTCGCGACCATCTTGACAATATCCGCCTCGATCGCTTCGCGCACAAAGCGCGCATCCATGACGGCTGCCATGGATATTTTCCGGACCAATGTGCCGCGCTGAGGGCGTACTTGCACCAGGCCCTGCTCGGTCAGCTTGATGAAGGCTTCTCGAACCGGTTGACGGCTCAGCGTATAGGTGCGGGCAATTTCCGCCTCTGATATCAGGGTTCCGGGCCTGATGTCCGCTCGGATGATCCGCTCACGCAAAATGCGAAAGAGTTGTGGCCCTATCGGCGTTCGCGGGTCTATTTTCCATGCGGGGTTCGTCTGAATGGCCAAGAATTATCCTCCAATTAAGCCTATATGCCATGCTACCATACTAGTTAACATCAAATTTTGATGTTAACGAACAGCTATTGCTTAGCCGGTCCGGAAGACTTGGCGGTCTGGACGATTTGCCGGTCTGGGTGATTTGCCGGTCTGGGTGATTTGGATGTCGTGTTGACGAGCGATGACAATGTATGGTCATCGGTCAGGAAAACTGTTGGAGGGGTGATGAAACAGACTTGGCGTTGGTTTGGTCCCGGTGACCTCGTGTCCATTGACGACATTTCGCAGGCGGGAGCCGAAGGGATTGTGTCAGCATTGCACCACATTCCCAGTGGGGCCCTCTGGACGGCAGATGAGATTGCAAGACGCCAGGCAGACATCAGCCACTTCAAGGACGGTTCTGCCTCGGGTCTTGCCTGGGACGTGGTGGAAAGCCTTCCCGTTTCTGAGGACATCAAGAAACAGAAGGGCGACTGGCAAGAACATATTGCCCATTACAAGCAAAGTCTGCGCAATATTGCCGCCGCCGGGATAGAGGTCCTGTGCTATAATTTCATGCCTGTTCTTGACTGGACACGCACGGATCTTGCCTGGCGGCTGCCCCATGGCGGTACCTGCATGCGTTTCGACTATGTGGATTTTGCCGTTTTTGACATTCACATTCTCAAGCGACCGGGCGCCGAAGCGGATTTCCCTGCTGACGTGGTGGCTGAGGCAAAACAGCGCTTCGCGGCCATGAGCGATGAAACCTGCGACAGGCTTGCCAAAAACGTTGCTTTTGGTCTTCCCGGTGCAGCAGAAAAACTGACGCTGGATGATGTTCGCCTGCATTTGAGCGAGTATGACGCAATCAGCGAGGCACAATTGCGTTCGCATTACATTGCTTTCCTCGAGGACGTTATTCCCGTTGCCGAGTCTCTCGGTATTCGTATGTGTTGCCACCCGGATGATCCGCCTTTCGGACTTCTCGGTCTGCCGCGCGTCATGTCAACCGAGAGTGACTACCGAACGATTCTCGACGCTGTCGATTCGCCGTCCAATGGCATCACGCTTTGTTCCGGTTCTCTTGGGGTGCGACCGGACAATGACTTGCCTGGCATGATGCGGCGACTGGGTGACCGGGTTCATTTTCTGCATCTGCGCAACGTCAAGCGCGAGAGTGCGGCGATTCAAGGTTCCTTTTACGAAGCCGAGCATCTGGGCGGTGACACCGATATGGTGGCGCTGATCGCCGAAGTTCTGCGCGAAGAGGCGCGCCGCCAAACGGCTGGGCGCAAGGACCATCAGATTCCCATGCGGCCGGACCACGGACAGGATATTCTCGATGATCTGACGCGGCGCACGCAACCGGGTTACCCGTCCATCGGCCGGTTGAAGGGCCTTGCCGAATTGCGCGGGGTCGCCGCCGCACTTTCCCATTCGACAGCAGGATTGAATTCATGACTCGTGTTCCTCGTCTTGACGCATTGAAGGATGTTGCCGCCGGGGTGCAATTGCCCGGTTATGCGCCGCAAACCCATGGCGCCGGCATCGTGCATCTGGGCATCGGCGCATTTCATCGCGCCCATCAGGCTGTCTATACGGATGATGCGCTTGCAGATGGCGGCGGCGATTGGCGGATCATCGGCGTCAGCCTGCGCGGAACCGATGTTGCCGATGCGCTCAATGCACAAAACGGGCTATACACGCTGCTTGAGCGCAGTGAAGCGGGAACCCATGCGCGGATTATCGCCAGCGTTGCGCGTGTGATTGCCGCAACACGAGACAGGGCCGGTGTCATGAAGGCATTGACCGATCCTGCGACGCGTATTGTCAGTCTGACGGTTACGGAAAAAGCCTATGGCATTCAGCGCGACACCGGCCGCGTTGATTTGGCCCATCCGGCGATTGCCCATGACCTTGCCGATCCGCAAAACCCGATTGGTGTGATCGGTTTTCTGTGTGAAGGCCTGCGGTTGCGACGCGCCGAAGGCTTGCCTCCTTTTACTGTTCTTTGTTGTGACAATCTGCCGGAGAACGGCAAGATGGTGCGCGCCTGCGTGGTGGATTTCGCCAAACGTGTGGATACGGATCTGGGAGACTGGATCGCCTCTCATGTTGCATTTCCCAGCACCATGGTTGATCGCATTACACCGGCGTCGACGGAAAAAACCTTGCTGGATGTGGCGCGCATGGTCGGGGCTGAAGACCAGGCGGCCATTGAGACAGAGCCTTTTATACAATGGGTTATAGAAGATCATTTCCCGCAGGGGCGCCCTGCCTGGGAGGTCGGTGGTGCGATCTTCGTCGACGATGTGGCTCCTTACGAGCAGATGAAGCTGAGCATGCTCAATGGCGCCCATTCAATGATTGCCTATGCGGGGTTTCTGGCCGGTTGCACCTATGTGCGCGATGCCATGGGCAATCGGGGTCTTTCGCAATTGGTGGCGCGGCATCTGAACGCTGCGGCAGAGACGCTTGAGCCGCTGTCAGGTATTGATCTGGACGCCTATGGGCAGGCCCTTGCAGCGCGTTTCTGCAATCCGGAAATAGCCCATGAGACCTATCAGATCGCCATGGATGGAACGGAGAAACTGCCGCAGAGATTGCTCAAGCCGGCCCTCAGGGCGCTGGACAACGGGCAGGACCTTCGCCCCTTTGCTTTCGCTGTCGCTGCATGGATGCGCTATTGTCTGGGCAAGCGGGAAGACGGCACAGGATATGCCTTGCGTGACCCGCGCGAGGCTCGCATCGCTGCCGCGCTTGCAGCTTCGACGATGGACGCCGGGTCGATATCCGACGCCCTGCATGGGTTGTCGGATGTCTTTTCGGCAGAGCTGCGTGATCATGCGCCCTGGCGGGAAATGGTCGAGGCGATCCTGTCTGTCATTCTCGAAGGGGGCATGCAATCGGCCATTGACCTTGAAGCCCGGCAGTTGCAACGGTGACGGATGTTTTAAACTCCAGGAGTGCTGTCCGCCAGGATCCACTGAATCATGGAGAAAAGGGGCCATTGGATACAGAGAATGTTGCTGTCATTCGCTTGGCAGGTTTTCCCGAAAGACGATCTGCAACCGTGGAGGCACCATGCGATAGGGAACGCCTCTGACTTCATGAACCAGTGTTGTCAGTGCTTCGCGGACTTCCAAACGTGCGTTCTGATCAATCAGTGCGTCCAGCGTGCCATGCAGCAAAAGGCTCTTGTTTCCATCGGTCAGATCATGGGCGATAAAGATGATTTCCTTGGCGCGTCCTGTCCGTTCAAGCACGGTGGCGATCCCGGCCGTCCCTCCACCAGCATTGTAGACAGCATCCAGGTCGGGGTGCTGTTCGATAATTTCAGTCATTGCAATCTCGGCAATCGCACGGCGGTCCTGCACCTCTCGATGGGCCACGACCTCAAGGTCGGGGAATTCTTCGCGCAGGATCTGGCGAAAGCCCATTTCGCGTTCCTGATGCCCCCTGTAGGAGAGTGATCCGGCAAAAAACGCGACCTTGCCGGGTCGGTCACGGGTCAATCGACCAATCAGGTAACCGGCCATGCGGCCGGCCTGCATATCGTCGATCCCGATATAACCAAGATGGTCAACTGTTCTGACATCAGAGCCAATGGTGGCAACGGCCATGCCTGCCGACACGAGGCCTCTGAGGGCTTCGCGGACGATGGGATGATCGACGGCCAGCATTGCAATGCCATCGACGCGATGGCGCAGGGATGTGAATTTTTCGACCAGTGCGACGGGATCGAATCCGCGCACCAGTTCCACGGTCGCGCTGACCTGCTGCATAAGCTCGGCCTGCTCTTCGACATGTCGGGCAAGCTCATGCACGAACGTATTGGTGCCTTCGGGCAGAATGAAGGCCAAGCGAACGGCTCTTGGCAGATCCGCCTTTATTTCAAGATAGCCAATCTGGGATGCTGCTTTGAAAACCCGCCGCTTCATGCGTTCACTGACGCCCGGCCGATCATGTAAAACACGATCCACGGTCGCCAGAGACACTTCTGCATGCACTGCAACGTCGGCGAGGGTGGGATTGGACATGGCGTTCACAATCAAGGATTGAGGTAAAATGAGGTATTTCAGATCGGAAAGGTAATGTCAATTATAGGATCACCTGCGGATATTGGTATAAAAGAATCAAAAACACATCAAAAAACATCTGAATATGATTGACTCATGATGTATTTGGCTCCAAGCCTTATCCGGGAACAGCGCTGGGACGAAGAGGGAGGATGGCGATGGCGACACTATACGGCGAATCTCATTCGCCCCTTTCACAATCGGTTCGGTCTGAAAAATTCGCGCGCGACGCTGGCGACCGTGCCTTTGCTTGGCGTTCAGCGATCTGTAGTCGGCACCCATCCCTCGGCGGCTCGCTGGCAATCAGTGCTCCGGTTCATGCACCTGCTCGCAAAGAGGCGCTCTCTGGTGATCACGAAGGGCCTGGATTTGCAGGGGGCGGTGCATGATCGTAGGGCTGACGGACAAGGTCATCCTGGTGACAGGTGCTGCCAGCGGGATCGGCGCAGCCATCGCCGAGGCGGCAGCAGAGGCTGGAGCCGTGGGGTTGCTGCTGGCGGATAAGGACGCTGCGGGACTGGCGCGCATGCGTGAAAGGTTTCCTGCTCAAGTCGTGCGCACCTGTGTCGCTGATCTGGCTGATCGGGCGGCACCGAAACACGTTGCGGAGGCAGCGATTGCGGCGTTTGGACGGATAGATGGCCTGGTGAACGCGGCGGGTTTGACGACTCGTGGCGGCGTTCGCGATGGATCTGTCGAAGACTGGGACGACATCTTCGCCATTAACGCAAGGGCCGCTTTCTTCTTGATGCAGGCGAGCGTGCAGGACATGCTGGCCCGCAAATCGCCGGGCGCAATCGTCAATATACTGTCGATGAACGCGCATTGTGGTACGCCGGAGCTGGCAATTTACGCGGCAAGCAAAGGGGCATTGTCGACATTGACCAAAAATGCCGCCCATGCCCATTTGTCAGATCGCATCCGCGTCAACGGTATCAATCTTGGCTGGGTCAACACGCCCCATGAGCATCAGATGCAATCAGTGACCATGGCGCGCGGTGAGGCCTGGGCCGCCGAAGCAGCGGCGCGGCTGCCACTTGGTCAACTGATCAGGGCCGAGGACGCGGCGCGGCTTGCCATTTATCTTCTCAGTGACGTGTCTGCACCAATGACAGGTTTGGCACTGGACCTGGAACAACATGTAACGGGGGCACCAGCCTGATGTTTGATTTCGCGGATAAACACGTGCTTGTTGTCGGAGCCAGCAAGGCCGGAATCGGTGCGGCCATCGCAAGGGCCTTCAAACAGGCAGGCGCCGAGGTTGCCATAACCGGGGTGGAGGATCAGCCTGCACCTGAGGATCGTGATGCCTTCATCTACCACCAGCTTGATGTCACCGATGCGGCGGCTGTCGTTGCATTGGCAGCAAAGACATCAAGACTCGACATTCTGATCAACGGAGCCGCGATCACCGCCCGTGGCGAGGAAATGGACCCGGCTTTTTTTGAAAAGGTTGTGGATGTCAACCTGCACGGCACCTTCCGCGTGGCAGAAGCGTTTCACGGGCTTCTTTCCAGGCAGGGCGGCAGTCTGATCAATATTGCGTCCATGTATGCCCAGTTCGGAAGCCCCAAAAATCCGGCCTACGGCGCAAGCAAGGCTGCTGTAACACAACTGACCAAATCGCTGGCGATTGCCTGGGCGGCGGACAAGATCCGGGTCAATGCCATCGCGCCGGGATTCATTGTCACGGCCCAATCGGCAAGAAGCCGGACCGATCCGGTGCATGTGGCCAATGTCAATGCGCGTACGCCGCTGGGGCGCTGGGGACAGCCGGAGGATATTGCCGGAGCGACACTGTTTCTGGCATCAGACTCTGCACAATTCATCACCGGTGCGTGCATCCCGGTTGACGGCGGCTATTCTGTTGCGTGATGCTGTGACGAGGGGAATCCTTGAAAAATGACTGATTTCAGAACTATGGGTGCTGCCATCATCGGCACGGGTTTTATCGGCACCGTCCACACCTGGGCTTTGCGCCGCCTCGGCGCAGACGTGCGCGGCGTTCTGGGATCAAGCCCGCAGCGGGGCGCAGAAGGCGCTGCCACGATGGGGGTTGGTCATGCTTATGCCAGCCTCGATGAACTTCTGGCCGATGAAAGTGTCGATGTGGTGCATGTCACCTCGCCCAATCATCTGCACTACCCTCAGGTCAAGGCAATCCTGGCGGCTGGCAAACACGTGATTTGTGAAAAACCGTTGGCGATGACTGCGGCGCAATCGGCGGAGATGGTTGAACTTGCAAAGGCCAGCGGCCGGGTCTGCGCCGTCTGCTACAACATACGGTTCTATCCGCTGAACCAGCACGCGCAGGGCATGGTCCGGGACGGCGATCTTGGTGATATACGGTTCATCACCGGTCACTATCATCAGGACTGGCTTGCCAAATCGACAGACTGGAATTGGCGACTGGAAACGGATGAGGGCGGCGCGCTGCGCTCGGTCGGGGATATTGGTACCCATTGGATTGACCTGACCAGTTTTATCGCGGGACAGAAGGTCTGTTCCGTTCTTGCTGATCTGACGACATTCATTCCGACGCGTGAAAAACCGGTCGGCCCTGTTGCGACCTTTTCCCAGGCCACTGGCGACACGGAAACCCGCACCATAGAAACCGATGATGCGGCAATCATCATGCTGCGTTTTGATGGCGGAGCCAAAGGTGTGATGTCCACCAGCCAGATCAATATGGGCCGCAAGAATTCGCTGCAATGGGATATCGCCGGGTCTCGGGCGTCTGCCGCGTGGGACAGCGAGACCCCTGATCATCTGTTCATCGGGCATCGTGATGCACCCAACCAGATCCTGCAGCGCGATGCGGCTTTGATGAATGCCACCGGTGCCGCCGCCGCCAGCCTGCCGGGCGGGCATGTGGAAGGTTTTGCCGACAGCTTCTTTGCACTGTTTCGGCAGGTCTATAAGGATGCGGCTGCGGGGCAGCGCTCAGCATCCGCGACCTATGCAAGCTTTGATGATGGACACTATGAAATGCGTGTCTGTGATGCCGTTTTGACCAGCGACAAAAAGGGTGGCTGGGTCGATGTTTAGGAGACAAGTCAGATGAAACTGGGATTGCTGACCGCACCTTTCGAGGACACAGATCTTATGGACGTGGCCGACTGGACTGCCGCAAATGGCATGTCGGCGCTTGAGGTCGCGTGCTGGCCTGCGTCCGGCGGGGAGAAACGCCGCTATGCCGGAACAAGCCATATCAACGTCGAGGGTCTGACGCGCACGCAGGGCAGCGAGATCATCGGTGCATTGGCAGACAAGGGCATCAGTATTTCCGCTCTGGGCTATTACCCCAACCCGCTGCATGCGGAGGCAGATCACCGTGATGCGGTGATCGCGCATCTGAAAAAAGTGATTACGGCGGCCGGTGTGATGGGTGTGAAGGTGGTCAACACCTTTGTCGGCGGGGATCGGGCATTGACCGTTGATGACAACTGGACCCGTGCCACGGCTATTTTTCCCGATATCGTCAAACATGCGGCTGACAGCGGTGTGACGCTGGCCTTTGAAAACTGCCCGATGATCTTTTCAAACGATGAATGGCCAGGCGGCCATAACATCGCCTATAGTCCGCTCATCTGGCGGCGTATTCTGGAGACCTGGGATGGGGTCGGTATGAATTTTGATCCCTCGCATCTGGTGCTTCAGATGATCGATCAGGGGCGGTTTATTCGCGAATTCGGTGCCCGTTTCGCTCATGTTCACGCCAAAGATCTGATGATCGATCGTGATGGACTTTATGAGCGGGGCATATTGTCGGCAGGTATGGGGTGGCAGGTGCCGCGCCTTTGTGGTTTGGGTGATGTCGATTGGAGCGATTTCTTTGGTCAGCTTTACCGCGTTGGTTATGACGGCCCGATCATCATTGAACACGAAGACCGCGATTTTGAAGGGACTGATAAAAAAATCAAACGGGGCTTCTGCCTCGCCCGCGACATTCTGAGCCCCTACATCAAATAGGGGCAGAATAAACTGCAAGATTAACCCAAACGGAGGAAGAACCATGAGGAAATTACTAACACAGGTTGCAGCGGTCGCGTTGTTGGCCGGCGGCTTTGTCGGTTCGGCAATGGCTGCTGATGGCTATACAATCGGGATTTCCAATACCGTCCAGGGCAATGGATGGCGTGAGGAAATGGTTTGCGCAATGAAAGCGCAGGCGCTGGTATCGGGCAAGGTCGACAGCCTGAATATTGCGCACCGCAATACCGATGCAACCGGCCAGTTGGAAGATATGCGCAACCTGATCCAGGCGGGCGTGGATGCCATCGTTCTCAACCCGTCCAACTCTGATGGCGTGAACGCCGCCATTGAAGAAGCCATCGCTGCAGGCATTGTTGTTGTGGCAGTCGATCAGGCGGTTTCTGCTGAAGGGGCCTATGTGCTTTCCAACAATCAGGAAGAATATGCCTATCTTGGCGCCAAATGGCTGTTCGAGCAGCTCGGCGGTTCGGGCAGTGTGGTCTATATGCGCGGGGCTGCCGGTGCAGGGGCGGACAATGACCGCGATACCGGTTTCAAACGCGCAATGGAAGAATACCCCGACATCAAGATCGTGCATGAAGTCTTTACCGGCTGGCAGCAGGATCAGGGCAAGCAGCAGATCCTTGATTACCTGTCGACCGGTTTGCCGGTGGATGGTGTCTGGACCAGCGGGATCGACAATGTGATCGTCGATGCATTTATCGAATCCGATGTGCCGCTTGTTCCCATTGTTGGCGCCGATAACGCCGGTTTTGTCGGGCAATTGGCCACAGTGGAAGGCTTCACTGGCGCCGCTGTCACCAACCCCGGTTCAATCGGTGGTGCGGGCGTGACACTGGCGCTGCAGATCCTTGATGGCAAAATGCCGGAGAGCAATACCGTGCTTGTTGACCCGTCGATCTGGGCCAACAATGATCCCGAAGGCAAGGCTTTGATCGCCGCTGCCCAAAACCCCAACCTTGATCCTGAATGGCCCGTTTCGGTGCAGATTCCCGGTTGGACAGACTATTCGATGGATGAAATTATCGCCTGCAAAGGTCCAGGCGAATAAGACAGTCTGGGCCCCGGCATTGGTCGGGGCCCATTCCTACCGGGCAGAGGCATGTATGACGGATCAGCAGGCACAAACGCCGCTTTTGGATGCGAAGGGCGTTTCAAAACGTTTTGGCGCAGTTGTGGCACTCGAGGACGCGTCGCTGACCATTTCGGCGGGGCAGATTGTTGCCTTGATGGGGGCGAATGGGGCCGGCAAATCGACCTTTGTCAAGATTCTGACCGGCGCCCTGAAGCCGGACACTGGACACGTGCGTATCCGGGGCACCGAACGCCGGGTGGGATCACCGGCAGAGGCGCGGCGTTCCGGCCTTGTGCCGGTCTACCAGGAACCATCGCTTATTCCTGATCTGAGCATTGCGGATAATCTGCGCCTTGGGGACACGCCGGTGGCCGATTTTCAGCACTGGGTCCACGAACTTGGCATTGATGGTTTGCACCTGGACGACATGATCAGCGCACTGCCTCTTGCGACCCTGCGCATTCTTGATCTGGCACGTGCGCTGGCTGTCAAACCGGATGTTCTACTGCTTGATGAAATGACCGCGGCATTGCCCACTGACCTTGTGGAAAAGGTGCTGGACACCGTGCGCAAACAGGCGGATGCAGGCCAGTCCGTCATCTATATTTCACACCGCTTTTCCGAAATCGCCGAGATTTGCGACAGGGCCACTGTGCTGCGGGATGGTGCAACGGTCGGTGATCTGCCGATCACGCCCGGCGTTGAGGAAAAAGTCGTTGAGTTGATGCTGGGGGCGGTTCTGGACAAGGATCCGACACGCACCAGCACTGCCGCGCACCGCCCCGAAGGCATGCCGCGTGTCACGGTTCGCAATCTGGCCGCAGGGACAAAACTGCAGGATGTTTCGCTCGATCTTTACAGGGGTGAAGTGCTGGGTGTCGTGGCACTGGAGGGGCAGGGACAGGATCAGCTGTTTGACGTTCTTGCCGGCATGGACAGTCCTACCGCCGGCACGATCGCGCTGGACGGCAAGACCGTCAGTTTCAACCATCCTGCTGATGCAATTGCGGCGGGTCTGTCCTTTGTGCCGGGCGACCGGGCAGACGGACTTTTGATGGAACGATCCGTGCATGAAAACATCGCACTCCCGCAACTCGCTCGTTTTGCCAAATGGGGGGCAATCGGCATGAAGAAAGAGGCTGCGACGGTCAAAAAAGCCATCGACCGGCTGCAAATTGATACCCGCGCCCAGGGCGAAGTGCAGCGCCTGTCGGGCGGCAACCAGCAAAAGGTGACCATCGGACGCTGGATCGCCGCAGGCGTGGATACGCTTTTGCTGTTTGATCCGACCCGCGGCATCGACGTGCGGACAAAACGCCAGATCTACCTGCTGGTGCGCGAACTGGCCGAACAGGGCGCCGCAGTCCTCTATTATACCTCAGAGTTGGCTGAAGTGCCTGCGGCCTGCGACCGGGCAATGGTAATTTTCAACGGCAAGGTCGTCGACGTCATCGAGGCGGCAGATGCTGATGAACAGACTTTGATGCGTGCGGCCTATGGCCTGACTGCATCTGCGGCGGTCTCCGCATGACCCGGCAGTTTTTACGGCACGGATGGACCGCTGGGCTCCTGGCCATTCTTGCGCTGTTGTTCGTCTTTACCAAGATCATCCAGCCCGATTTTGGCACGTCCGGGCTGGATTCATTGTCGCGTGCAATGTTGCCCTTTGCCTTTGCCACAGCGGCGATGGCCGTGGTCGTTATCGCCGGCGGTATTGATCTGTCGGTGGCCTCCATGATGGCTGTTGCAGGCGTCACGGCCGCTGTCCTGATGGACGGCGCCGGAGACGGAATGACGGCTGTTGCGGTTGTCATTGTGCTTTTGGTCGGTTTGACGATGGGGGCGATCAATGGCGCGCTGATCGTCATCACTCGGGTGCCGGATATCGTTGTAACGCTGGCCATGCTTTATGTCTGGGAAGGCGTGGCGTTATTGATCCTTAATGGGCCTGGCGGTTCCGCCACACCCTGGCTGCGCGAGCTGATCGTTGGTCCATTTATTGTTCCCTGGTTGCCGCGCTCGCTGGTGTTCCTTGCGGTTTGTCTGGTGGCTGTCTGGGTTCCATTGAAGCGGTCGAAACTCGGTCTGTCGATCTATGCCATTGGCAGCAATGATCTTGCCGCCTATCGATCAGGTGTTTCTGTCGGGCGGACGCGCATTGCGGCCTATGCGGTTTGCGGTCTCTTCGCAGCGATCGGCGGCCTGACGCTGACCATGAGCACCGGCAATGGAGAGCCGATTCCCGGTCCCTACCTGATGGCAAGCGTTGCAGCTGTTGTTTTGGGTGGGGTTGTGCTGGGCGGCGGCAAGGGTGCGCTGTTGGGGCCGATCATTGCCGTGATCATTCTGCGACTGGTGCGCATGGACCTCACGCTGCTATCGGTTGATCCCAATGTGACAACCATCGTGGAAGGCACCATCATGGTGGTCGTGGTGATGTTTGGCGGCGTGCTCGCCTATCGGGGGAGGCATAAATGACGTCTGAGACCACAATGTTCAAGTCAGTCGGGCGGTTCATCGGCAACAATCCGTTGGTCCCGCTGTTGATCCTGCTGCTGGTGCTTGTCGGCGTGCTCGAATTCATGCGTCCGGGTATCGTGAATGAGCGGTGGATTGGAAACACCATCAAGTTCGCCATCCCGCTGGCGATGCTTGCAGCCTGCCAGACTTTGACGATGCTGACGGGCGGGATCGATTTGTCGGCAGCCGTTGCGGCCACGATCAGTGCCTTTGTGATGGCAACGCAAGTCCCCATCGTTGGTGTCCCGCTGGCCATCTGCATCGGTCTCATACCGGCGATCATGATCGGTATGGTCAATGGTTTTGGTGTGGCGGTGTGCCGGGTTCACCCGCTGATCATGACGCTGGGTACCGGGTTGATCGCCACCGGATGTCTGCAAGTCTACCAGCGCTTCGTGATTGCCAGCGGCTCGGTTATTCCTGACGGGCTGGCATGGCTGGGCACCGGGCGCACATGGGGTTTGCCCAACGCACTCATACTTTTTGTGCCGATTGCAATCCTGATTATCTGGGCGCAACGACGCACCGGATTCGGACGGCTGCTATACGCCCTGGGGTCAAATGAGACCGCATCACGGATTTCAGGCGTACGCTCGTGGCAGGTTTTTCTGGCGCTCTACATGTTGTCCGGGCTGATCGCCGGCGTCACCGGCCTGCTTTATGTCGGTCTGATCAAGGCGCCGTCTCTCAGCCTGGTAAATCCGCTTTTGTTGCCTTCGGTCGCCGCTGCGGTGATTGGCGGCACCTCGATTTTCGGCGGGCGCGGCGGCTATTCCGGGACGATCCTTGGCGCATTGATATTGACGGTGCTCGGCACCCTGCTGACGCTGCTGCAGATGCCAGAAGGGCTGCGGCGGATATTGTTTGGCCTGATCATCCTGACCGTTACAACGACCTACATCCGGTTGACAGAACAAAGTCGTTAGGAAAAATTATGTCGAAATACAGGGTTGTCGGTATCAGCTTTGACCATATGCATATGGGTGATCTGCTGCGCATGGTCCATGACCATCCCGAGGCTGAAATTGCCGGAATTTATGATCCGGATCCAAAACAAATGGCCAGCGCGATTGAAAATTTCGCCATCCCGGCAGACCGTGTGTTTACCGATTTTGATGCCTGCATGTCGGCCACGCAGCCGGATCTGGCTATCCTTTGTGCTGCGACTGCAGATCACGCCGATTACACGGAACGTCTGGCCGCTTACAACACAAACGTCTTCGTTGAAAAACCTTTTGCCGGGTCAATTGCGGATGCACGGCGGATGTTGGCCGCCATGGACGGCACCGGCAAGCTGATGGCGATCAATTGGCCTCTGGCGTGGGTGGAAAGCCATCTGACAGCCAAACGGCTGATTGATGAAGGCATGATTGGCGACCTGATCGAGGTTCACTTCTACGACGGCAACCGCGGACCGCTTTATCATCTGGCCGACAAGGTTGAGGTGAGCGCTGACGAAGTCGAGCGGCAAAAGCCGGATAGCTGGTGGTACAAAAAGGCATCGGGTGGCGGCAGTCTGCTGGATTACCTTGGCTATGGCGCAACGCTGGGCACCTGGTACATGGATGGTGCGGCGCCTCTGGAGGTTACATCCGTTATCGATGAGGCGCCGGGGATTGAAGTCGATCAGCACTCCATCACCATATGCCGTTACGCCCGGGGACTTTCGAAAATGGAAACCCGCTGGGGCACCTTCACAGATCCATGGATGATCCAGCCACAGCCGACCTGCGGATTTGCCTTTGTCGGCACCCAGGGCACCATTGCCAGTCCCGACTACGCCGATCATGTGACGGTTCAGACGCGGACAGAACCGACACCAACGCCGGTGCCTGTCGACCGGCTACCGCAAGGGCGGCGCAATGCAATCGAATACGTCCTGCATTGCATAGGAACCGGCGCGCCTATCACTGGCCCTCTGGATCCCGCGATCGGTCTTGTCGGCCAGCGGATTGTGGACACGGCAGCACGTTCAGCCATGGAGAAACGCACCCTGGCCCTGCTTCCATGAGTAAAGAACCCGCGCTGACCGGTGCAGGCAGTATGGCAGGAACCATTGCCAGGACGTTTCAAAGATACAAATCATCCGAGAGTTCGACGACCAGATCGCGAAACAGGCGGGCGCGATCTGATTTCCAGCGGGAATCGGGCAGAACGATTTGCATGGGTAGCGAGGGAACGGAATAGTCGGGCAGAACCTCGACAAGCCTGCCTTCCTCAATGGGCTTGCGGGCGCACCAGCTGGGCAATATGGCAAAGCCCAGTCCCTCAAGTGTCGCTTCGGTCATGACATCGGCTTCATCACAGATGATGCTCGGGTTGATCAACACCACATGGCGCCCGGTTTCGGATTCAAACACCCATTGGTTCTGGGGCGTCAGCCGCGCATAGGAAATGCACGGCAGCCCGGCCAGGTGCTCAGGCAGCAGCGGTGGCGGGTTTTTCCGGAAGAGTTCGGGAGAGGCCACCAGCAGGCGTTTCACCGACCCGATGCGGCGGGCGATCAAGGCACTTGAACTGAGGCTGCCGATGCGAAGCGCCAGTTCCGTTCCCGTTCCCACCAGGTCGACATAGTCCTCTGAACAATGGATATCGAGCCGCACATCGGGATAACGCCTGCGATACTCAGTGAAGATTTTGCTGAAATAATTGCGGCCAAAGGAGGTTGGTACGGCGATGCGCAATGTGCCGGTGGGGAGCGGTGGTGAAGGGGCCTCATGGGCCATCACATTGTCATAGGCGGAGAGAATTTCCCTTGCCACCTTCAAGATGCCCTCTGCCTCAGATGTCGGCCGCAAAGCGCGGGTGCTGCGCACAAAAAGCTGGGTGCGGAACTCGTTTTCCAGCAGTGCGATGCGCTTGCTGACGGCTGGCTGGCCGATTTCCAGCTGTTCGGCGACCAGTGAAAAACTGCCGGTTTCCATGACCCGAACGAAAGTCCTGAGCAAGTCGATGCGATCCATGTATTCCCATCCGGAATAAGTTCTATTCTTGACATTCCATATACAGATTTAAACCTCCGGTCTATGCTTTCAAAAAATGAAGGAGGGAACCCATGAACAAGTCCATTGGAATTATCGGTGCAGGCATCGCAGGCCTTCACCTGGCGCTTTATCTGCAGAAACATGGCATTGAAGCGACTGTCATTACGGATCGAGATCCGGAAGACGTGGCATCCGGGCGTTTGATGAACACGGTTGCCCATCACAGCGTGACCATCGCCCGTGAGAACGCGCTGGGCGTGAACCATTGGGACGATCCGGACCTGATCTACCACCATCATGATCATTTCTTCAACATGCCCGATGGTCCCCTGTTGTTTCGTGGGGCTTTCAAAAAACCCAGCCGGGCCGTGGATTATCGGCTCTATCTTCCGGCATTGATGCGTGATTTCACCGATCGCGGCGGGCGGATTGAATACAGAACCATTCAGGAAAATGATGTCGCTGGCATTGTGTCACGGTTTGACCTGTTGGTGGTCTCGACCGGAAAAGGGCCCTTGGGACGATTGTTCCAGCACCGGCCCGAGCATACGCCCTACAGCCAGCCACAACGGCTTTTGTGCGTCGGGCTTTGGGACGGTGTGGACCATGGGGCCCCGGGGCAGGCTGACCCGAGGGGTGTGACACTTTCTGTCTCGCCCGGTCATGGTGAAATGATTGTCATACCGACGCTCACTCATGATGGCATGAAAACCGCTCTTTTGATGGAAAATGTGCCCGGCGGCGATATGGCCGATCTGGTATCGCTGAACCATGATGCCGATCCGGCTGCCTTCCGTCAGACCATCCTCGACAAGTTGGAAAAGCACCACACCCATACCTACAACAGAATTGATACGCATCGCTTTGGCGTTGCAGGTCAGCAGGATGTGCTGCAGGGGGCAGTCGTGCCGACCGTGCGCCAGTCTTCTGCATCCTTTGATGATGACAAATGCGTCATTGCGCTGGGCGACGTCCACTCGGTGGTTGATCCGATGATGGGGCAGGGCGCGAATATAGCGTCCTATGCAGCCTTCGTTCTCGGTCAGGCCATTGTAGAAAGCACCGTCTTCGATGCCCGTTTCTGTGAGGTTGTGGACCAAAGGCGCGAGGATCGTGTCCTGGCCGCGTCGCGCTGGACCAATCTGATGTTGCAGCCGCCCTCCGAAGCGATGGGACGATTGATCTTTTCCATGTCGCAAAACCGTGAGCTGTGTGACGAATTTACTGAGAATTTCAATCATCCCGAGCGAACCTGGGACAATCTGGCGAGCGAGAAACGTATCCATGCGTGGATCGACAGCCATATGGCGCAGCAGGCCGCTTGATCCTATCATGACCATTGTCGAGTCTGCCATTTGCCAATCGGCTTTTGGGAAGGCTCGGCCTTTGCCTCAAGGAGCCAACAATGCATTGTCTGACAGTCCTCTATTCAACGCCCGACGATCCGGACGCTTTCCGTTCATATTACGTCGAAAAGCACGTCCCCCTGGCGCTAACCCTGCCGGGCCTGATCAAGGCAAACTATGCATTCCCGGAGCCTATGGGCCCCGGCGACGCGCCGTTCTGCATCTTTCAGGCCTATTTTGAAGATGCCGCTGCCATGGGCGCAGCGTTGCAATCGGACATAGGTGCCAAAGTGGCAGCAGATGTGCCCAATTATGCACCCGAAGGGGCCGTTTTATGCAATTTTCCGATAATAGAGACCTGACGCATCGCCCTGACGCGACAGGGTTTCGCAAGGCTGCGGCACGCTTTACAACCGGCGTAACCGTGGTCGGTGCGATCAATGAAGACGGCCGGCCGATCGGCATGACGGCCAACAGCTTCGTCACGGTTTCGCTGACCCCGCCAATTGTGCTGATCTCGTTGAAGCACGGCCGGACATTGTCTGCCGTCGAGGCCTCAGGGCGCTATTGCGTCAGCGTTCTGGGGGCTGCGTCGCTCGATGCCTCCTGGCACTTTTCCGGCAAACAGGTGGCGGGAAATCCACCGGCTCTGCACAATGAGAGCGACTTTGCTGTTCTTCCGGGCGCCCTTGCCGTTTTCGCCTGCGATGTTCTGCGCTCGGTCGAAGTGGCAGATCACAGGCTGCTGATCGGGCAGGTTCGATGGTGCCGCCACGAAGAGGGTGAACCGCTGGCCTTTTTCGGCAGTGAATTTTGCAGTGGACCGGGAACACCCATTCGAAATCTGGCCTATTGACAGGCATCCGACATCAATCAATCGAGGGAGAAGAGCATGCAGGATTTCGCAATGATCATTGGTGGGCAGAAAATTGCCGCCAGGCAGAGTTTCACAGTCACGAATCCGTCGACCGGGGCTGCGGTGGGGCATGCGCCGAATGCTTCGCAAGCAGATCTTGATGCAGCGGTCGCAGCTGCCAAAGCGGCTTTTCCAGCCTGGTCTGCGACCAGCGACGCGGAACGGCAGGGTGCCTGTGAGGCCGTAACGGCCAAACTTGCCGAACACGCTGAAGAGCTGGCGCAATTGATTACAGCTGAACAGGGAAAGCCACTCAACGGACTTGGCTCCCGTTTTGAAATGGGAGGCGCCCAGGCCTGGGCGGGCCATACGGCGGGGCTCAGTCTGCCCGTCAAGGTGCTTCAGGATGATGAAGCGGGCCGGGTGGAATTGCACCGAAAGCCGTTGGGCGTGGTCGGCTCGATTACCCCATGGAACTGGCCAGTGATGATTGCGATCTGGCACATCATGCCAGCGCTGCGCACCGGCAATACAATTGTGATCAAGCCTTCACCCTATACGCCCTTGTCGACCCTGCGTGCGGTGGAATTGATGAACGAGGTGCTGCCGCACGGCGTCGTCAATGCTGTCGCGTCGGATGACGCACTTTTTAACATTGGCGCAGCAATGGCCGTGCATCCGGATATTCGAAAGATCGTGTTTACAGGGTCCTGCGCAACCGGTGAGAAAATCATGCAGTCTGCCGCCGCGACCATGAAGCGGCTGACTCTGGAGATGGGCGGCAATGATGCGGCCATTGTGCTGCCGGATTGTGATCCCAAAGAGATCGCCGAAGGGCTGTTCTGGGGTGCTTTCATCAACAATGGCCAGACCTGCGCCGCGATGAAACGGCTTTACGTGCATGACAGTATCCATGATGCGGTCTGTGATGCGCTTGTGGATTATGCCCGTGGCGTGCCCATGGGCGATGGGCTGGACGAAAACGCCGCCCTCGGTCCAATCAACAACCAGAAGCAATTCGACACGGTGTCCCGGCTGGTCGCGGATGCGGCAACCAAGGGACGCGTCCTTTTGGGTGGTGCGCCGGGCGAGGGGCTGTTTTACCCGGTGACGATCGTCGCGGACCTGCCTGCTGACGCGCCGCTGGTTGTTGAAGAGCAGTTCGGTCCGGCCCTGCCCGTCTTGCGGTACCGGGATATGGAAGATGCCATTGCTGCTGCCAATGCTTCGGAAAATGGCCTCGGCGGCTCGGTCTGGTCGAAGGACATCGAGGCAGCGAAGGCGGTGGCATCACGCTTGGAATGCGGATCAGTGTGGATCAACAAACATGGGGCCATTCAACCCAATGCGCCGTTTGGCGGGGTCAAGCGGTCGGGCATCGGTGTTGAGTTCGGCGAAGAGGGACTCGCCGAATACACCGATATCCAGACAGTTCTGATGTGACGATTTCTTAAAGAACTGCCCCGATGCGCCAGGGCACAAATTCATTGTCGCCATAGCCGAACAATTCGCTTTTGCTCTGCGCGCCGGAGGCAACATCCAGCAGCGTGTTGTAAATCTCTTCGCCAACCTCGTCGATGGAGGCCGTTCCATCGACGATCGTGCCGGCGTTGACGTCCATGTCCTCTTCCATCTGCCGGTAGAGATCAGAACTGCTGGAGATCTTGATTGATGGCGTCGGCCGGCAGCCGAAGCAGGAGCCACGGCCTGTGGTAAAGGCAATCATGTTGGCGCCGGCTGCCACCTGTCCGGTGGCCGAAACGGGATCATAGCCAGGGCTGTCCATGAATATCAGGCCATTGGTCTTTGCCGGTTCGGCGTAGCCGGTCACCGCTGACAGGGGCGCACTGCCGCCCTTGGCAACAGCGCCAAGGGATTTTTCAAGTATTGTCGTCAGGCCGCCGCGCTTGTTGCCGGGCGACGGATTGTTGTCCAGCGATGCATTGTTGTTTGCCGCATAATTCTCCCACCAGGCGATCAGCTCATTGAGCTGCCGGGCGACGGGCTCACTGGCGCGGGCGGTCAACAGGTGTTCCGCGCCGTAAATCTCCGGAGTCTCTGAAAGCAGCGCGGTTCCACCGGCGCGTACCAGCCGATCAACGGCGCGGCCAAGAGCCGGGTTGGCAGTGATGCCGGAAAAGCCGTCGGATCCGCCGCATTGCAAACCCACGGTCAGTTTCTCGACGGAAACCTGTGTCCGGACAGCCTGATTGGCTTTGGCTGCGACCTCCTCAAGCTGTTCCAATGCCAGGCGCACGGCAGAGCGCGAACCGCCCGCATCCTGGATATTGAAGGACTTGATGGTCGCGCCATGGCTGGCGGCTGCATAGAGGGAAATCTGATTGACTTCGCAACCAAGTCCGATCAGCAAGACACCACCAAAATTGGCATGGCGGCAAAACCCGCCAATCGTGCGGCGCAGCAGATTAAATCCCTCACCGGCATTGTTGATGCCGCAGCCCTGATCATGAATGATGGCAACAAATCCGTCGACATTGGGAAAGCGCGGCAAGAGCAGCCGGTTGGCCTCACTGGCGATCATGCTGCAGACCGTGGTCGAACAATTCACGCTGGCAATGATGCCGATATAATTGCGCGTTCCCACTGCACCGCCTGCGCGCTGATAGCCATCGAAATGCCGACGTGCGGGCATCGCTGGAGGCTGCGTGATGATGTCTGCGGATTCGCGGCGAAGCCCTTCCATGGCAAGATTGTGGCTGTGGATCAGCGCGCCGGCGGCAATGGGTTTCGTCGCGCAGCCGATGATCTGTCCAAATTTGATCACCGGGTCGCCTGTCGCAATTGCCCTGAGCGCTATCTTGTGGCCGCGACCGATATCTTCAGTGGTGGGGCTGCCGTCTGCAACGGGCGTAGACGCCGCAATATCGGCAAGGGCGACCGCAATATTGTCGGCAGCATCCAGCTTGAGGGTCGAGGCTTGGGTCATGTCAGCTTTCCGTGTTGGTGTGGCATACCGATAGCCTAGAATATACCTCGCCTGCAATATCTCTCGCCTGCATTATCGCCTGCCCAAAAAATCTCCGGGTGCAAAAGCCCACGGCCCAGGCACCACAAATGCGTTGCAGAGCCTGGGTCAGTTTTTCACGGTCCGGTTCTATTGCTGGCTGGTGCGATCAAGAAAAGTGATCATCCGGCCGGCAATCTCATTGCCGTATTCCTCAAGTGCAAAATGGCCGGTGTCCAGAAGGTGGAATTCGACATCGTCCAGATCGCGCTTGTAGGGATGAGCGCCATTTGCCGGGAAAATATGGTCGTTCTTTCCCCACATCAGCAAGGTCGGTGTCTGGTGCTGACGAAAAAGTGCCTGCCATTTGGGATATTCGCCGACATTGGTGCCATAATCGAGAAACATTTTCAGCTGGATTTCCTGGTTTCCCGGACGATCAAGCAGATATTGTACGTGCCAGAAATTGTCAGGACTGATCTGTTCGGGCTGCTGTGTGCCGTGGGTGAATTGCCATTTTGTGGCATCCAGCGTCAGGAAACCGCGCAATTTGTCTCCATTTTTCGTCGATGGATCGGCCCAATAGGCCTTGATGGGATCCCAGAATTCACCCAGGCCCTCTTCATAGGCGTTGCCATTCTGGATAATGAAACCGGTTACCCGTTCGGGATGCTCGGCAAACATCCGAAAGCCCACCGGCGCGCCGTAGTCCATCAGATAGACCGCATATTCGCTGATGCCTTTGCGATCGAGAAGCTGGGTCATCATCTCGGCGATATGGGCGAACGAATAATCGAATTCCTTTGGTGAGGGCATTTGTGAGGCACCGAAACCGGGGTAGTCGGGCGCAATAACGTGATATTTTTCTGCCAGCGCGGGGATCAGTTGACGGAACATATGTGACGAGGTCGGGAAACCGTGCAAAAGCAGAACGGTCGGCTTCAAAGGGTCTCCGGATTCGCGATAGGCGATCTCGATATTGTCGATGGCTTCAAAATGATGAGACACTTTGTGCAACGGTGCGAGGGGGGCGTTCACGTGCGCCAGGGAGGCGCCGTCAATTGTATGGGCTGGTGTTGGCAGGATGACGGGCAGGGCAAGCGCCAGAGCAAAAAGGCCAGCGCCCAGTGTGGATTTTGAAAAATGTTTCATGTCGTGTTCTCCGTTTTGATGAATGCACCGGGTCAGAGGTCGGAACCAATTGATGCTCTCAATTGTTTGTTTTCGGCTTTCAGCCGTTCGACCTCATTGTGCAACGCATCAAGATGCGGCTGCATTTCCTGCAAAGTCAGGCGTTGGGGAATATGGGCAGGACAGTTCCAGTCCAGCGCCGCGATGGTGATGACCACTGCGCGCTCTACCAGGCCGCGATAGGCCGGATCACGCAGCTTTTGTGTCAGAGTGTCTTGCGGCTCGACGATACGTGCACGGCCCCAGATCTTCAGGCGTCGGCGGTTGGGATAATCGACCAGAATGAGAGATATGCGATCATCACCTGTGAGATTTCCGACGCTGAGATATTGCCGATTGCCGCGAAAGTCGGCATAGGCGACCGTGCGGTTGTCAAGGACTTTGAGAAAGCCCTTCGGGCCACCGCGAAATTGCACATAGGGCCATCCGGATTGCGATATCGTTGCCTGAAAGAAGCCATCCATCCGGGCAATGAATTCCATTTCGCCCGGTCCAAGATGATCCTCGCGATCAACATCGGGTTGCAGAAAGTCTGCATAGGAAGAGGCGGATCCATGTTGTTTCTGTATGGCCTGCACGTTTGGTGTGAAGGCGACTTCGGCAAAGGCGCGTGACATGGTGATTTCCTTCCTTGCTCTAAAGCCCCAGCTCGGTCAGGCCGGGATGGTCCAGTGGGCGCGCACCGGCAGGCCATTGAAGCGCCCGTTGTGCATTGCTGATGGGCAGATCGTTGATACTGGCGATGCGGATCTTCATCAGGCCGTTTGCCGCGAATTCCCAGTTCTCGTTGCCGTAGGAACGGAACCAGTTTCCATCATGACTGCGCCACTCATAGGCAAAGCGCACGGCAATGCGGTTTTCGCTGAAAGCCCATAATTCCTTGATCAACCGGTAGTCGTTCTCGCGGCGCCACTTGTCGGTGAGAAAGGCCTCGATGGCGGCATGGCCGATCAGAAACTCATGGCGATTTCGCCACCGGCTGTCAGGCGTATAGGCAAGGGTAACCTTTGCTGGATTGCGGGAATTCCATCCGTCCTCGGCGGCACGCACTTTCAGGTGGGCAGCATCCAGATTGAATGGGGGCAGTGGTGGGCGGCTCATCGCGATCTCCTTTAAAGAATACCGATCGGTACAGTTAATAGACGATCAAATGTACTGATCTGTAAATAAAGTCAAGCGAGGATATTCAAAATTGGCGGGGGTAACCGCAAAAATATGGACAAGGCAACTTGAAAAAGCGGCGAAAAAGAGCCATTTTGGGGAATATTATGTCTTTTATAAAAATACAGATCAGTCAGGAATAAGCTGCAATGCGACCGAGTAAACGGGATGAGTTGGTTCAAAAAGCATTGAAAGTCTTTTACCGGAACGGCTTTCACGCCACCGGCATGGACATGCTGGTGGCGGAAACAGGCGTTTCCAAAACCTCGATGTATAACCATTTCAGAACCAAGGAAGACCTTATTCTGGCTGTCCTGCGACTGCGCGATGAGAATTTTCGCAATTGGCTCTACAGGCGGATGGAAGAACGGGCCGATACACCGCGCGATCAACTGATTGCGATGTTTGATGCGCTCGAGGAATGGTTTGAAGAGCCGGGTTTTCGCGGATGCATGTTCATCAAGGCTTCAGCAGAATACCAGAATGCGGATCACGCGATTCATATTCAATCAGCCGAGCACAAACGCATGTTGCAGGTGCATGTGGGTGAGTTGGCCCGCAAGGCCGGCCTGGAAAATCCGGACGTATTGGCCCGCCAACTGCTGTTGTTGAAAGAAGGGGCGATCGTAACGGCCCATCTGCAGCACACGCAGGCTCCGGCGCAAGATGCAAAGGCGGCTGCTATTGCCCTGATCGAACTTGCCGACTGATCGCTATCTGATCGTTGCCGTTACCGACGGATGAATGTCTTGTAAATGTAGCCCTGCTGTCCATCATAGACGACGTTGCACCAATGTTCGCAATTGGCTTGCGCCATGATCACTGCATCGGTGGGAATGACGGTAAGCACATTTGCATGGTTGTGTGGTCTGGCGCGCAGGTTGACGGCGCTGGCTATGCGGCTTTCGCGCAGCCCGGACTCCTCGGGTGATTCCTGAGACAATTCCTCGGATGGTTCCGGGGATATTTCTGCGACGGGTTCAGCCTTTTCTTTCTCCACCTCAACAGGTGCGGCATTCTCTTCAGTCACAGCTGACCGTCGAGGGACTGATCCGCTATTGTTCCTGCTGGTTTCAAAATGGGCCAACTGGGTCGTGTCCGTTGGCCCATTCCTGCTGCTTGCGTTGAGTGGAGCAGTTGTTTCACGCACATAGGGGGAGGCGACGACGACGCGGACAATTGGCGCTGGCGCCTGATTGTCACTCTGGGTTGCCTGCCCATTGGATTTCTGCTCTCCCGAGGTTTTTTCGGTCTCGACCGGCGCAGCCGAGCCAGACTGAAGACTGCTGGCTGTTTTCTGCGGTGGCGGTCGACTGAAATCATAAAGGGAAACGACAAGCGTTACGGCGACGGCTGCACTGGCGGTGACAGCCAAGCCAGTCGCTATTATGCGGAGCGGGCGTCTGAAGGATTCCAGCGTTTTGGCTGGGTCAGAATTGCCACCGCTGATGCGGCTGATTGCATGTTCTATCCATTGACGCATAAGCGCTCACTTTGGTTTGGCAACGATATGTTGTCTGGTTTTTTAACCCGCGTACTTGTTGTGCACAAAGCATAAATTGAAACACTCTGTCAAAAATCAGGCAAGGCACCCTGTATTCATCACTTTCAATGACTAATGGCAATTTGCTGTGATTCCAAGTCGAATGTTTCCGCGTACCGGGGTCTGCACCCGACGGCTTCGCATGATCGCAGGCCAGCGGCCGACTGTCCGTGGAGTGTCAGATGTTTTGACCAATGCAAAGCATCGCTCTTCAACAACTATACGGTCAATCGGCGCACTGGATCACGAGCAGATTGGATCTATGAGATCCGGATGGGCTCTCATGCAAGCGGTCAGGCTGACCTCTTTGAGTGAGCACGCTTGTGACGGGCGGATAATCTTTTCACACGAGGCGGTGTCTTCACCCGAGTGGGTGCTTTTGTTGCGGCAGTTGCTGTTTTTGCAACAGCAGAGTCCGTCGTTGTCGTTGGTTTTGCCGCTGCGGGCGTTGCCGGGTCAGAGGATACTGGGTCAGAGGATACCGGGTCAGTCGATGCAGCTGCCTTGGTCTCAGCAGAAGCTTTTATTGCAGAAGCTTCAATTGCCGGGGATTTTTCCACCGCAGCAGAAGCCTTGGTCGGGACGGATGATTTCGTCGGCTCAGTCGGCACGGATGTTGTCGCGGGTACATTTGCAACCACTTTTGCTGGCGCCTTTGGTGCTGTCTCAGGCGCCGTTGGCGCTGCTGAAGTCTGCACTGGAGCGGACGGTTTTTCCGCAGCAGGCACTTCAACTGCGGCTTTCGCTTTTGCAGGTGCGACTGTCTTTTTCTCGGTGGCAGGTGCTGCTGAAGTCTTTTGCGTGATGGGGGCCTTACCAGGAGTCTCGATAGGAGCCTTGGCAGGTTCAACCTTTTGCACTTCAGCAGGAGCCTTGGCTGGCGCTACCGTTTTTGCCTCAGCAGGTGCTTTTGCCTTGGTGGACGCTTTTTTTACCTTGGGTGTTTTTGGTGCAGCTTCAACACTCTTTTTGGCCACTGGCGCCTTGGCTGGAACAGCTGCTTTGACGGGTGCGGCGGTCTTTTTGGCAGCGGGTGTCTTGGTCAGCACGGATGCGGCTTCGATTGCCGTTTCAAGTGGGCCGCCGGCCTTGCGGGCAGCCTCCGTATAAATTTCGCGCATGGTGCCCGTCTGGGCCACAAAACCCTCATAGGCCGACTTTGCATAGGCGGTTTGAATTTCAATGGCCTTTTCAATGGAACCGGCATTGCTCAATTGCTGCATGGCCGTCATGCAGTCCGTCTGCGCCTTCTTGGAAAGGACGGCGGCTTCCTTCGTCATCATCTGCATGCCTTTGGCAAATTCGGCATTGCTCTTCATAATATTTTCCATGGCCTCCAGGCCAATCTTGCGGGCATCATCAAAGGAGTACATTCTCAAATCCTGTCAAAACGAGTGGTTGCACAGGTGCAAGCCAAGTTCAGTCCATTGGACGAACCTGCAACTCTGGCACCTTTTGTGTGCGCTGCAGCATAATATCAATATTTATGCTGCTTTGCAACATCAGTGATGGATGCGCCCCGTTTTCACAGAAACAATCGCCTGAAAGCCAGAAAAAGCCCAAGGAAAACAAGCCCAAGCAGGCTCGCCATGCTGTTGAGCGAAGAGACCAGTTGAGATGGCATTGAATTGTTAAGCGGAATCACCGGCGTGTTGAGTGTCTGTGTGAAAAGTAAAATTGCATCGTTGAGAGGTGCGGACATCAGAATGGCAAAACAGATCAGTGCCAGCGCCAAGCCGATCCGCTTGGCCATGGTCCTGAATTGCAGCCTGGCGACTTGCCGCATGACCTGACCGGAAAAGGCTTCGGCTCCCAGCACTTTTTGGCCATCTGCAAAAAGTGCCTGTAAATTTGGATCTCGGTCATCTGTCATGTTGGTTTCTCCGGCTGCAGCTGGGAATAGGCGGACAGGATTTGCCGCAGGTGTAACGTGCTGCGGCGGATGTGTGATTTGACAGTGCCTGCAGGCAGGCCTGTAGCCGCAGCGATCTCCTGATGCACCATGCCTTCCTGGTAGGAAAGGACAATGCAAAGTCTTGCGGTGGGCGATAGGGTGGCCAGCGCGCGCTCCAGATCCATGGTGACGCCTGATACGTCATGCGTGGCCTTTGCTGTTTCCTTGAGCTCCGCTGCATCACGCAAGGCGTCAATCTTGCGCAGGTGCTGGAGTCAGATATTGATGGCAAGGCGTTTGAGCCAGGGACCGAACCGGTCGGTTTGTTGCAGTTGCGCCATTTTTTGCCAGGCATGCATAAAGACTTGCTGGGACAGGTCGTCTGCCAAAGTGATGTCGCCGCACAATCGTCGCATCAGATTGCGTATCCACGATTGGCGGCGGCGGACCAGTTCGGCAAAAGCATCGCTATTGCCGGAGCGAGCCAGGCCAACAACAAGTGCTTCGGGGCTTGCCGCATAATTGATCGGTGCCGGGGGCACGCAATTACGTCCGGCCCAGGCCACGAGAGGCGTCACCGCTGTCGCGCGAGGCCTTCTCGATGGCCTTTGCCGCCAGCAGCAGTCCACCACCGATGAATGCCAGCAATATGGACGCACCGAGCATCGGAAGCAGGGCTTGCGGGGCAATCTGACTGATAAACCATGCCATAATCGCCAGACCGGGTGCCACTGACAATGTGACCAGTTCTCCGACTTTCAGATCACGATCCATGTCATTGGTGCCACCCAGAAGCTTGTCCATGATCCTTTCATCGATCGGTTGACCGCTTTCGATCAGCCGGCGCAGGGTTTCATGTTTGGCTTCGCGTCTGCGAATACTGTCCCAGATTCCCGCCCAGACACAGATTGCCAAAAATCCCCAGAAAGCGATTGCTCCCAATCCTGCACCCACATCCATGATATCCATTCCTTCTGCACTTTGTTGCGCTGATTGTAAGGATAGAGATGCAGAAGACATTGATCTGGATGCACGCGGGCAAAAAATATTTTTAGTGGGAGCACATCACGCCAAGGTTGCGGCTTCATTTGCCCTATGGTGTCAATAGCAGCCTGCGGCTTGCCTTGGTCCAGGACAATGTTGCCGTGACAATTCCGGCAACCCGAAAGACACTGGCTGCGCGTGAAACACGGTCTTGTTGTTCTGCAACAGAGGGCTGATGAAATGCCCATTGGAGTATTTCATGAACCCTTTCTGGCAACGTAAAATTCATCAAAGGATGGGACGATATCGATCTGACCGCTTCACTTGCTTGCCGGATCACTCAATTCACCACGATCAGCAAGCAAGAGCGTTCTCGGGTTTGGCTATCGTTGTGCTGATACACAATGTTGCCTTGCACTCCTCAACGGCGGTGAGCCACCGCAATACATCAAATACGGGGCGTGAACGCACTGTTCCCGCCGTCAAAACTCAAGAAAGAATAGAATGAAAACTCTGCTGCTGGGTGGTCTTTTGATCACGTCGACCCTCTTTTCCGGTGCGACTTTCGCAATGGACACGATCACGGCTGTTCATGCCTTTCCCAAGACATTGATCTATTCACAGAGCTTTTTGGAGTTTGTCGACAGGGTCAATGCGCAAGGCAAGGGAATTGTCGAAATTGAAGTACGCGGCGGTCCCGAAGAAATCGGCATGTTCGAGCAGGCTGATGCAGTGCGTAATGGTGTCGTCGACATGGCCTACTCTGCGGGCAGCTTCTATGGCGATGCTCTGCCGGAAAAAGACGCAATGGTCGCCTCCAATCTGACGGCGATTGAAGCACGGGAAAATGGTGGCATCGACCTGATCAACGAAATTCATCAGGAAAAAATGGGCGTCTATTATCTCGGCTGGTTTGACAGTGGCGTTACCTACAATCTGTGGACCAAAAACAAACCCGCGTTCGACGATGAGGGCAATCTGAAGGTTGATGGGCTGAAGCTTCGCAGCAATGCTGTCTACAATGCATTCTTCAGCAATTACCTGAAGGAGGAGATCATTGATTTGCCAGCGACGGACGTTTTTTCAGCGCTTGAAACCGGCGTTATTGATGCAACCGGCTGGACCCAGATTGGCCTGCTTGACTTCAATTGGCACAAGTTCCTGAACTATCGGATCGAGCCAAACTTCTTTTCAACCGATCTCGGCGTCATCGTCAATCTGGAGAAGTGGAATTCCCTGAGCGATGAGGCAAGGAATATTCTTCAGCAGGTTGCAATCGAGCACGAAATTTCCAGCGTTGAAAAAATGCGTGTCAAGCGTGACGAAGATTTTGCAGCGCTGGAAAAGGAAGGCATGCAAGTCGTTTCCCTGGAAGGGCAGGCCAAAGAAAATTACCTGGCCGCTGCGCGCGAAAGCACATGGGATCGTATGAAAAAGCTGATGGCTGAACAGCCGGGCGGCACAGAAAATTACGATCCTTTGATCGCGCTTTTCAACAGGCCTGAATAAAACCAGTGGGTGCCACCATTATTGGTGGCACCCTGCCTGACATTCGAGACCTGACACGGGAGAACTGGATCCTGGCGCAATCAAGGGGCTCTCATTGCCTGTCGCGTCGGTTTATTGATCGGCGGGTCCGATCGGACCATCATATTGCGGGATCTCGCTGTCTGCCGATCCCTTTGTTTCCAGATTGTTCCAGTTGACCGTGGCGATCGAGATGTTGCTGGGAACGTCTTCTTCCCAGAAGGTGACGACGTTTTTGGTGATGTTGAGGAAGAGCTTGTCATCGACAATACGCCACAGGTTGGGATTGGCCGGCACCTTGCCCCCCTTGGCAACGCCATAGGCGCAATGTCCATCAAATTGCGGAGCATATTTCTCCGGGTCCGCAACGAATTTGTCGCGATTGGCGACCGTGGAAAACGCCCATTTGGCGCCGTTGTATTCTGCCGTATAGGCAGACTTGCCGCGGGTGGCGGCTTTTTGTGGCGTGCCGATCGGCGACTGTTCCTGGTCAAAAAAGGCGACAACGTCAAAGCCGGACACGGCATAACCGGAACTGTCGACATATTGTTCGCCGGCTAAGGTTGAAAATGTGCTGCCGGCCAGCAAGGCCAGAGCAAGTGCATTTGAGCGCATGGACATGATTGTTCTCCTCAATTGGCTGACTGGTAACAAAGCTAAGGCGTAAATTGACGGAATGCCATTCACGGCTAAACACAGTGTCGTTAGTGCTTTGTGTAGTGCTTTCCTTCTGTCCTGATGCTTGACATCGGCTGCCTTTCACCCGATTTTTACCCCAGTCCTACCTGCCTCCTGTGCACCGCAATTGACGTTGCTCTTCAAAACCGTTTTTCGGATGGGGAAAAATGAGAGATTTATCACGTCCTGGCCGCTCGCCGGTCCATGCCACCCATGGCATGGCATCCACATCACACCCGCTGTCCACACAGGTTGCCATCGCGATATTGCAAAAAGGCGGCAATGCCGTGGATGCGGCCATTGCGGCCTGCGCGGTACAATGTGTGGTCGAACCGAGTGCAACCGGCATAGGCGGTGATTGTTTTTGCCTTTATGCACCAGAAGGCTCGAGCGATATTGTCGCCTATAATGGTTCGGGCCGGGCGCCTGCCTCGGCACAATTGTCCGCCTATTCGCAATTGGGCATTTCAACAATTGAGCGCCATTCACCCCACGCCGTAACCATTCCGGGCGCGGTCGATGCCTGGGACCAGTTGCTGAAGGACCACGGCCGGATGGATCTGGGCGAAGTTCTGTTGCCTGCCATTGATTTTGCGCAAAACGGCTTTCCGATATCATCGCGTGTGCACGCCGATTATGCCGCCAATGTCGGTTTCCTGCGTAAAGATGCGACAAGCGCGGCGCATTTTCTGGCCGATGGAAAAAGCCCGCCGGTCGGCTCTGTGCATCGGCTGCCTCAATTGGCCGAAGCGCTGAAGTCCATTGCTGGAAACGGCCGGGATGAATTCTACAAGGGCTGGATTGCGGACGATATGGTTGACTGTCTGCAAGGTCTTGGCGGGCTGCACACGGCTGAGGATTTTTCCACCGCAGCCGGTGAATATGTCAAACCCATATCAACCGGGTTTCGCGGGGATACGGTGTTTGAGTGCCCTCCAAATGGGCAGGGCGCCATAGCCTTGCTGTTGCTGAACATGATGCAGCAGATGGACATAGATCCGTCAGGTCCGCTGACAGTCGATCGGATTCATTGCGAGATCGAGGCCTGCCGCCTGGCCTATGCGACACGCGATCACCTGCTGGGCGATCCGGCCTTTGCCAATGTGCCGATCGATGTCCTGCTGTCTGATGCTTATGCAAAGAAATTATGTGCGGCGATCGATCCGGAAAGGGCAATTCTGCCGACGGAGGCATCCATCCTGCCGCCGCATAGTGACACGGTCTATATCACTGTGGTCGACAAGGATCGCAATGCCTGCAGTTTCATCAATTCCATATTTAATCCCTTTGGCAGCGGACTGACGGCACCCAGATCCGGCGTTCTTCTGCAAAATCGCGGCCAGGCCTTTTCACTGGAGGAAGGCCATCCCAATTGCATCGCTCCCGGCAAGCGTCCGATGCATACCATCATTCCGTCCATGGTCACCCGCAATGGCAGGGCTGCTCTTTCGTTCGGCGTGATGGGTGGGCAATATCAGGCGTTTGGGCAGATGCAATTCCTGACACGCCATCTTGATTTTGGGCTGGACCTGCAGGAAACCATGGATCTGCCGCGCTTCATGGCCGATCCCTTCAGCGGGGACGTGGAAATGGAAAGTGCCCTTGGTGACGACATCAGACAAGAACTGATGCGCCGCGGGCACCAGATCAAGACGCCGGCGATGCCGATCGGCGGTTCACAGGCCATTGCCATTGATTGGAGCAACAATGTTCTGACCGGCGCATCCGATCACCGCAAGGATGGCTGCGCCATTGGCTACTAACGATTCTGTTTCATCGCCAGCCAGCACATCTGGTGAAATACTTTCAAGCCTGAGCAGCAGTGGCTTGTGTGTCGCAGCCATTGTCGCAACACTTGCGGACAGCGAAGGGACGCGAGTCGCTTCGGCAATCCTGTTTCTGATTTTCCTGATCTTCAACCGGAGGCATTTTGGCCTGCGCGAAGGCCTGCTTGTGGCTCTCAGCCTTTTGATCACAGGGATCGCAGTCTGGGTGCTCGGAGAGGATGCATTGCAGCCGGTGATATTTGATCTCAACCGGGCGACCTATCTGTGTGCATTCATCATGCTGATGACCAGCCTGCGTTATGGCGCCATGAGCTCAGACGCTGTTCTGGCGATTGGCCGTTACATGACAGGCCAGACAACGGGCAGGCGTTATTTTTCGCTGCATGTCGGCGGACATTTCATGGGTGTTCTGCTCAATTTCGGTGCGATCAGCCTTTTGGGGCCGCTGATCAAGCGGGGCGTTGATTCAAAGGCGCATGAAGTATCGCCGCTGTTGTCTGCCATACGCTTACGCCGCCAGATCTCAGCGCTCTGTCGTGGCTTCTCCTGGTTCAATCTGTGGGCGCCGACATCCATTGCGCTGGCGGTTGTGCTGACGACCGTGCCTGGTTCACAGCCGGGAATCATCGCGCTGAGCGGCATGATCATCGCCTTGATCATGCTGCTGGTCGGTTGGACGGAAGATCGCTATTTTGGTGCGCGCATTCGCAGACGCATGGAAAGTGAGGGAACGCTTTTCGGACGAACACCGGCTCCCGACTTTCCGCGGTTTGAACTTTTGCGTTTTTTGGGCGTGGCTTTCAGTCTTCTGGCGCTGGCGTGGTTCATTCACACCGCATTCCATGTTTCTCTTGCAGCCGGAATCATGATGGCAGCCGTTCCCACCAGCATCGTGTGGATTGTTGTCCAGTGGATGCTTCGCGGCGATCACAGTGCCACAAAACTGACCAGCAGAATTGGTTGGCTTTTTCGCCGGACCTTACCTGAGGGAAGCCCTGAAGCTGCAACACTCGGACTTGCCGGCTATATGGGCCTGTTGGGTGCCAAACTTGTTGATCGTGATTGGATCGTTGGGGCTGCAGACCTTGATGGTTCGAACCCGGCGATCGTGTGCATTGCTGTCACGGCGATTATCCCGCTGGCATCCTGCCTGGGTTTGCCGCCCATGATGACGGTTACTTTTCTCGGAGGCTTGCTGGCATCCATCCCGGAACTGTCCATCAATCCCACGGTTCTGGGCTTGTCGCTGCTGGTCGGCTGGTCCCTGAATCTGACCGGCTCCCCCTTTGCCGCGACATCGCTCATTCTGTCACGTGTCATCGGCGTTTCAACCATTGATTATGCCTGGAGGTGGAACGGTGTTTTCACCTTGCTGTCATGGGCGGTTGTGGCATCGGTGATTTATGTCCTGACAGGATTGCTCAACTGAAACGGTGCGAGTTCGGCTTGCCGTTGTAACAATCATTGCGTGTGGGGCGCTTGCTTGAGTTACCGGACCTATTGCCGCTAGACTGCAAAAAGCATGACGGCAGAAAGCCACATATGATTCGATTTTTACGCGCAGAAACGGCCCTTGTTCTGGGATTCCTTGCCACAGCGTTCGCTTATGGGCCGGGTCTTGCCCTGTTCTCGGGCAGTTTCAGCATGCCGCTTTACGCCATTCTTTTTGGCGTGTTGTTCTGCGTCATGTTGTTGTTGTCATTTTCAGCTGTGCGCCATGCCGATCATCTGGCACATATTCTTGGCGAGCCCTACGGAACCCTGATCCTGACAATTGCCGTCATCACCATTGAGGTGGCGTTGATATCGGCCATCATGCTTGGCGGGGATGCGGCTCCGACACTTGCACGCGATACGATGATGGCTGTGTTGATGATCGTGATGAACGGTATCGTCGGCATCGTCTTGCTTGTTGGCGGCTTCTACCACAAGGAGCAGGAGTTCAATTTGCGCGGTGCCGGGGCCTTTCTGACTGTCCTGGTCACTCTGGCAACGATCACCCTCATTTTGCCCAACTTCACCCAATCGACGCCTGATCCCAGTTTGAACACGATACAGGCCGAACTGTTCGCACTGATCACCATATTGCTTTATGTGACGTTTCTGGCGATCCAGACGGTCCGGCATCGGTCTTTTTTCATCCAGCCTGGGGAAGAGGCCGTCGACCATGGGCATCATGATATATCCGGTTCTAGGTCAGTGCCCTATCATGCCATCCTACTGGTTCTGACCCTGGTGCCGGCTGTCTTGCTGTCAAAAAAACTGGCCGTTCTGGTCGATTTTGGCCTCGGCACATGGCAATTGCCGGCCGCGATTGGCGGTGTGATGATTGCCTGTCTGGTGTTGGCGCCCGAGGCTCTTGCCGCTTTTCATGCAACACGAGAAAACAATCTGCAGCGCGCCGTGAATATCTGTCTGGGTTCTGCTCTTGCGACAATCGGTCTGACGGTGCCGGCCGCTCTGGCCATATCGATTTATGGAAATGTGCCGATCCAGCTTGGCATTGGCAGAACGGATATGACGCTGCTGGTGCTGACCATGTTTGTCAGCGCTTTGACCTTTGGTGGATCCCGCACGAATATGTTGCAGGGGGCGGTCCATCTGGTCATCTTCATTGTTTATATTGTTCTGATCTTCAATCCCTAGAGCCGACGATGACAAGCAATACCAGGATATCCCCCTTTATGTTTTTAGCTGCGGCATGATTGCGCGGTCGGCCTGATACCGTTTACGCATCGGTTTGGTTTCAGCTATACAGGTGTTGACTGAAAGGCTGTCCAGAAAAACGGCCAATTTCTGGTGCTGCCGTGTTCTTGAATCGGGATTTGCATAATGATTGATCTGACCGATCCGATTGTATTGGCCCGATTGCAATTTGCCTTTACGATTTCCTTTCATATCATCTTTCCGGCGACCTCCATCGGGCTTGCCAGTTTTCTGGCCTTTGTCCATTGGCGGTGGCTGAGAACCGGCGAGGAAATTTTCCTCACTCTTTTTGACTACTGGATCAAACCCTTTGCTGTTGTTTTCGGCATGGGCGTCGTTTCCGGTCTGATGATGAGCTACGAGTTTGGAACCAACTGGAGCGTGTTCAGCGACAAGGCTGGCCCGGTCATAGGCCCGCTGATGGGCTATGAAGTCATGACCGCCTTTTTTGTCGAGGCCGGGTTTCTCGGCGTGATGCTCTTTGGCAGGGACCGGGTGGGGCCGCGTCTGCATTTTTTCGCGTCTTTCATGGTCGCTGCCGGAACGCTGGCCTCGGCATTCTGGATCCTCAGCGTCAACAGCTGGATGCAGACACCCGCCGGTTACGCCATCAATGAAGCCGGACAATTTGTGCCGGAAGACTGGTTTGAAATCGTCTTCAATCCGTCCTTTCCCTACCGGTTGGTGCACATGGTTTTTGCCGCCTACCTGACAACGGCACTGGTTATTGCGGGTACTGGCGCCTTCCATTTGCTGCGCAACAATGAAAATCAACCGGTGCGCAAGATGTTCTCCATGGCCCTGTGGTTCATTGCGATAATCGCTCCCCTGCAGATATTGGCAGGTGACCAGCACGGGCTGAACACCTATGAGCATCAGCCGGCAAAGGTTGCAGCTCTGGAAGGGCACTTCAAGACCCGCTCTGCTGCACCGGAATATCTCTTCGGGTGGCCCAATATGGATACCGGGGAAATCGATTACGCCGTTTCCATTCCCTATCTTGGCTCATGGATCCTGACCCATGATTTCCATGCGGAGATTATCGGGCTTGATCAATTTGATCGTCAGGATTGGCCAAATGTCCCGATCCTGTTCTGGTCTTTCAGGATCATGGTCGGGCTCGGGCTGCTGTTCTTCTGCCTTGGCCTGATGGGGTTGGTCCAGCGGTTTCGCGGCCGATTGTATGACAGTCGGCTGTTGGCGGTTTCTGCCCTTTTGCTCGGGCCGACCGGCTATGTGGCTGTCCTGTGCGGCTGGATAACGACCGAGGTTGGACGCCAGCCCTATACGATTTACGGCTTGCTGAGAACGGTGGATTCGGCCTCGCCTGTGGCGGCTCCTGCAGTCGCGACGTCATTGATCGCCATTGTGCTGGTCTATCTGTTCATCTTTGGGCTGGGAACCGTCTATGTTCTGCGCCTTCTGGCGCAAATGCCGCCGGACAGTCCGGCACAGCTATCGCGCAGCTTGCTGGATCAGGGCGGTCGCCGTGCCGTCAAAATCCTCAAGCTGCTGAAAATCAGTCGGGGAGCGCGATAATGGATTTTGCACTGATCTGGGCCTTCATCCTGGCTGTCAGCGTATTTGTCTATGTGGCACTGGACGGATTTGACCTTGGCGTTGGCATCCTGTTTCCGTTGCTGCGTGATGAAGAGGAGCGCGACACGGCGATCAGCGCCATTGCGCCGGTGTGGGATGGCAACGAAACCTGGCTGGTGCTGGGTGGCGGCGGGTTGCTGGCGGCATTTCCGTTGGCCTATTCCGTTATTTTTCCGGCGCTTTATGTGCCGTTGATCGTGATGCTTCTGGCGCTGATTTTCCGCGGCGTCGCATTCGAGTATCGGGTGCATTCCAGAAAGCGCAAGTGGTTCTGGGACCGGGCCTTTTTTGGCGGGTCGCTGATGGCAGCGTTCTCGCAGGGCATTGCTCTGGGGGCCTGGCTTCAGGGGATCGAGGTCACGGGCCGTGCCTATGCCGGCGGATGGTGGGACTGGGTGTCACCGTTCAGTGTGGCAACGGGTCTGGCGGTGATTTGTGGTTACGCCTTGCTGGGCGCTGCATGGATCAATCTGAAGACAGAAGGCCCATTGCAGCAAAGGATCGAATCCCTGATCCGGCCACTGGCTGCGGGAACGGTCGGCTTCATTGTTGCCGTCAGTGCATGGACGCCACTTCTTGACGGGCGTTATTCCCTGCGCTGGTTTGCCTGGCCGACCATGCTTTATGCGGTGCCCGTGCCGATCCTTGTGGGCCTCACAGTACTGGCGCTCTGGCGTTCCATCGAGAAGGGTCGTGCCCTGCGCGCCTTTTTTTGCGCCGAAGCGCTGTTTCTCCTGTGTTACATCGGTCTGGGCATCAGCGTCTGGCCGGATATCGTTCCGACCAATATCACCATTCATGAAGCCGCTGCGCCGGACAAAAGCCTTGCCTTTTTGTTGGTTGGTGCAGTTGTCATGGTGCCCGCCATCCTGATCTACACGGCCGCCGCCTATTGGATCTTCCGGGGCAAGGTCAGGCATGGTGGCTATCATCACTGATTGGCAAAGACGATGAAACCGCCAGGAGACGGTACCAAAGCCGGGACATTGGGTCGCCGTCTCCTGTGGTTTGTTCTCTTGTGGGGTGCTGGTGTGCTGACAATCACAATTGTCGGCTACACGTTGAGAATTCTCTTTTTTTCCGTGTAGCCCAATCGTTGGCAAAGGCAGCGGAAAGATGCGGGGTCGGAAAATTGAACTTTGCCGCCAATGGGACAAAACGCAAGACGGCGGTAAAGAACAAATGCACCCAATCGCCGGGCAGGCATCCCGCATTGCAGTTGAAAGATTAATACAGTACCTATGAATGAATCATTTTGGATGGGGACTATAGTAATGAAATTACCGAATCTCACTGTTTTTTCGATGGCTTTTCTGGCTATCTTCGCAAGTCTTGAAACGGTGCAAACCTTTGCTGCACAACCGGTTCAATATGCTCAGGCGAACACCAAAAAAGCAGCCACGGGGAGCCAACCGGCAGCAGAAGCCAAGAAACCTGATGGCAGCAGTTGGGTTGTGACCTGTACGGGTACCGGTTCTTCAGATGTCATGCGTTGCGAACTGATACAGCAGATATTTTTGAAGGAATCCAATCAGCGGTTGCTTCGCTTTGCGCTGATACCTCAGCCGAAGGCCGGCAAGGATGTTCTAAGCCTTGCCTTGCCGCACGGTCTTAACCTGCGCCAGGGTGTGCGGATGCAGATTGACGATTCTGCACCTCTGACAGTTCCTTATGCACAGAGTGACAATCAGGGCGTTTACGCCGTCACCCTGATGGAAGACAACCTGCTGGCGGCCCTGAAAAGAGGCAATTCGCTGAAGGTGATGTTTGATACAGTGGAAGGCAAAACAGTGACGGTGACGATTTCGCTGATAGGATTTTCCGCTGCTCACGCAAAATATTCGGCGGGTTAGTACGACCCACGACCGAATGCTTCCATTTGGTCGGGAAATGTACTGAAACGACATGCTCATGCCGCTTGTATAGCGAAAGCTCAAGCGGCATGAGAGGTTAAGGGAGGCGCATTTCGGGCAGGTGCCGCGAAGGCGCGACTGCCGGTGCCCTTGGGGATATTGGGATAACTGCTTTCAGCCTTTGCTGCGTGGTCGCAAACAGGCCCCTTTTTAACGCAAGCCGTGGGGTTGGAAAGCAGCAATATATTCATATATTGTAAAATTGAAATATATTGGTAACCTGAGTTTCGATCTTCACGGAGGATTGTTATATGGCGCTGCCCTTTACCCCAAATCTGGCGCTTCAGCCGGAGGTCATCGCGTTTCTGGATGACGATTCCAACACGATTTCCTACATTGTGCACGATCCACAATCCAGATCCTGTGCCGTCATAGATGCGGTGATGGAGATTGATTATGCTGCCGGTCGTCTGGCGTTTCAGGGTGCCGACGCCATCATTGCGCGGATCAACAAGGAAGGCTGGTTGCTTGAGTGGTTGATCGAAACCCATATCCATGCCGACCATCTGTCGGCAGCGCCCTATCTTCAAAAGAAGCTGGGCGGCAAGATTGGTATCGGTGACAGGGTCACGATCGTTCAGGATACATTCGGAAAAATCTTCAATGAGGGAACTGAGTTCCAGCGGGACGGGTCGCAGTTCGATCGTCTGTTTGCTGATGGTGACAGCTATCAAATCGGTAATATGACGGCCCACGTCATGCATACGCCTGGTCATACACCGGCCTGCATGACCCATGTCATCGGCAATGCTGCCTTTGTCGGAGATACGCTGTTCATGCCTGATGGCGGCTCCGCACGCGCCGATTTCCCCGGCGGGGACGCGCGAACACTCTATCGATCCGTGCGCCGTGTATTGGAAATGCCCGGAGAAATGCGGCTCTTCATGTGCCATGACTATGGTCCCAATGGTCGCGATATTTCTTGGGAAACATCAGTGGCTGACGAACGAGCGCATAATATCCATGTCCATGATGGCATTGACGAAGACAGTTTTGTCGCCATGCGGGAGGCGCGGGACCATACGCTGGATATGCCCAGGCTCATCATTCCGTCGCTGCAGGTCAATATGCGGGCCGGAAAATTGCCGCCTGCGGACGATCAGGGTGATGTCTTCTTGAAAGTGCCGATCAACAAACTCTGATCCGGTGGGTGGCTGTCGAAGGTTTTGCTCAGAATCTGTCGCGCAGGGAGAAATAAAGCATGGCAAGGGCCAGCAGAGGCGCCTGAAAAGCTGCTCCGCCCGGAAAGCGCGGTGAGGGGATCGAGGCCATCAGGTCAAAGCGCGAAGCGGTTCCGGCGATTGCCTCGGACGCAAGCTTGCCGCATAATGTTGCCATGCCGATACCGTGACCGGAGTAGCCCGAGGCGGACAGGATGTTGGGCGCAAGCCGGGCAAGATGCGGCATCCGGTTCATGGTGATGCCCAGCGTTCCTCCCCATCCGTATTCAATGTCGACATCGCTCAATTGCGGGTAGATCTGCAGCATGTGTTTGCGCACAAAGGATTTGATGTCGTCGGGGAAGCGGTAGCCATAATTTTCGCCGCCACCGAAGAGAAGACGGTTGTCCTTTGACAGCCTGAAGTAATTGACCACGAATTTTGAATCGGCAATGGCAGCGCGGTTTCTGATCAGGCTTTGCGCACGCTCCTGGGGCATCGGGCTGGTTGCGATGACAAAATTGTTGATCGGCATGACACGCCGGGCAACGGCCTGATCCAACTGGCCGAGATAACCATTGCAGGCCAGCAGGACAAATCGCGCATTGACGCAGCTGCGCCGCGTGCTGACGCGAACAATATTTCCAGCCTCAAGGCCGGTCACTTTGGTGTTCTCAAAGACCCGCACGCCTGCCTTGAGGGCTGCACGGCCCAGTCCAAGTGCCAGATCGAGAGGGTGGAGATGACCGGCTCCCATATCCAGCGTGCCGCCAAAATAGGCGTCTGTATCCATCAGCGAGCGAATTTCCGGCTGGTCAATGAAACGGATCTTGTCATAGCCGTAGTCCTGTTGAAGCTTGGCCGCATAGGTCTTGCTGCCTTCGACAAAGCGCCGGCGGTGATCGACATGCATGATACCGGCCTGATAGTCGCATTCGATTGCATGGCGTTTGATCAGACCGTGCACCAGATGTTTGGATTCCTCAGCCAGGTCCCAAAGGGTGTGCGCTTTCGGCTGGCCGAGCATGCTCTCGAGCTGTTCCTGATCCAGTCTCTGGCCGGAGCCAAGTTGTCCACCATTGCGTCCCGATGCGCCCCAGCCGATCCGGTGAGCATCCAGCAACACGACATTCATGCCTGTCTCGGCCAGATGGAGCGCGGCAGAAAGGCCGGTATAGCCGGCACCAATGATACAGACGTCACAGTCCGTATCTTGTTCCAGCAGGGGCTGCACCTCCAGCATTTGGGTGGTTGCCTGATAATAGCTGGCCGGGTAGGTGCCCTGTTTGTCGTTGGCGGTGAGCAGGTCCAAGGTAAACCTCAAAATGGGAGCGTGTTGCTGACAATGATCGAGCCCTTATCGCATTTGCCGGGGCATTGGTAAAATGGTTCTGCAATTCAGCGCAGGGTTCCAATCACGCCTTTGGTCCAAATCATGTATTGCAGCTGTCTTGGGCGGCCTGCGTTTGAAGAGGAATTTTGCAGTCAGCTGCTCCACGTGGGGGCTTTACAATCGTTCGGCAAATAGAACATACTACTGAGTATGTTGCAGGAGTAAATCTTGTTCGCCCCATGCGAATAAGATGAGGAGGATCAAATGGGATATCTGGACAATCTATTTTCGGTTGAAGGCAAAGTCGCACTGGTCACCGGTGGTGCAACCGGCATCGGCCGGATGGTTGCGACAGGACTGGTCATGGGCGGGGCAACGGTGCTGATGGCGTCACGCAAGGGTGAAGCCTGTGAAAGCGTTGCCGCAGAATTGAATGCACTGGGTGCGACAGGTCAGGCCATTGGCTTTGCCGGCGATGTCGGCAGCGACGAGGGCGTGAAGGCGCTGGTTGCAGCGGTCAATGCCCGCACCGACAAGCTGCATATTCTGGTCAACAATGCCGGTATAACCTGGGGTGAGCCGCTGGAAACCTTCCCGCATGCCGCCTGGCAGAAAGTCATGAATGTGAATGTCGGCGGGTTGTTTACCCTGACCAGAGACCTTCTGCCGCTGATGGACGCTGCCTCCAGTGATGGCGATCCGGGACGCATTATCAATCTTGGTTCCGTGATGGGCACTGTACCGGTTGCGGAAGGGGCCTATTCCTATTCGGCATCAAAGGCTGCCGTGCATCACCTGACTCGTATTCTGGCCAATGAATTTGCCAAACGGCGCATAACGGTCAATGCCTTTGCTCCCGGACCGTTCCAGAGCAAAATGACGGCATTTGCCACGGGATCAGAGGAAAAGGCGTTGAAGGTGGGGCAGGGCGTTCCGCTCGGGCGCATCGGTTCTCCCGATGATGTGGCCGCCGCAACGCTTCATCTTTGCGGTCGGGGTGGATCCTATATCACCGGCGCCATTCTGCCGCTTGATGGCGGCCTGTCGGCGCACAGTTCCGTTGGCCTTTTTGCATCCAGTCTGGAATAGTCGGCTGCAACCTGCAAAGGCGCAGGTGTGATGCGTGTGATCTGCAGTGGGAGGAACGACTGAAATGGCAGATGCTGGTGATCTTGATATCGGTCCATTGGGGGCGGAGCTGGAAGCTGCCATTGATGGTTTTTCCGATTTGCAGCAGGTCTCGAAGTTCAACACGGGCCAATCGAACCCAACCTATCTTCTGACCGCCAAGAGCGGTCAATACGTGTTGCGGGCAAAACCGCCTGGAGAATTGCTGAAATCGGCCCACCAGGTGGACCGCGAGTTTCGGGTCATGCAGGCGCTGGCTGGCAGCGACGTGCCGGTTCCGGCGATGCTGTATCTGTCGGGCGAAGATACCTGCCTTGGGCGGATGTATTTTGTCATGGAATATCTGCAGGGGCGCATTTTCTGGAAACCGGAACTGCCCGAATGTGAACTGGCTGAAAGAGCGCCTGTCTATGACGCCATGAATGCCACGCTGGCAGCGCTTCATGATGTGGATCCGGATGCCGTAGGCCTTGCCGATTTCGGTCGACCCGGAAACTATTTTGAAAGACAACTCAGCCGCTGGACGAAACAGTATAAAGCCAGTGAAATTGATCCGATCAGTGATATGGATGCCTTGATCAGCTGGCTTGAAAAAACATTGCCGGTCGATGATGGTCAGGTGTCTCTGGTACACGGGGATTATCGTATCGACAACATGATCTTCGCGCCACAAAAGCCCACCATCCTGGCTGTGCTCGACTGGGAGCTATCAACGCTTGGTCACCCATTGGCGGATCTGGCCTATCAATGCATGCAATGGCGTCTGCCGCATGACAGCGGCTTTCGCGGGCTGGGCGGTCTGGACCGCGCGGCGATCGGCCTGCCATCGGAAGAAGACTTTGTCGCGGCCTATTGCCGACGCAGGAAGATCGACTCGATCGAGCATTGGCCCTTCTATCTGGCCTTTTCTTTCTTCCGACTGGCGGCAATTTTGCAAGGCGTGGTCAAGCGGGCCGTGGACGGCAATGCGTCCAATCCGCAGCGTGCCAGGGAAATGAGCAGCGCCGTCCCTATCATGGCGGCCATGGCGATGGAAATTACCAGAGGGAGAAGCTGAATTGGCAGGTCTGTTTGAGGGAATGAGTGTACTGATCACTGGCGCAGCTGGCGGTTTTGGCAGTGCGGCATCGCGTCGATATGCGCGCGAAGGCGCCCGGCTTGTGCTGTCCGATTACAGCGAAGAGCGGCTTGAAGCGATCGCCGAAGACATCCGCAAGGAATACGGCAGCGACGTGGCTACGCTGGCAGGCGATATTGCCGATGAGGACCTGTCCGCAGGCCTGGTTGGCCTGACGGTTGAACGATTTGGCCGGCTCGATATTGCGATCAACAATGCAGGCATTGCCCAGGAGGCATTCGAGCGATTGCCCAAAACCGCGTCGGATGAGGCGCGCCGCATATTTGATGTGGATTTGCTCGGCATGTTCTTTGCCCTCAAATACCAATTGCCGGCCATGGAAAAACAGTATCGTGAAACGCAAACCGGCGGAGCAATCGTCAATGTTGCTTCGGTTGCCGGCGTGACAGGGGCGTCAGGCCTTGCGGTCTATGCTGCAGCCAAACATGGTGTCGTCGGACTGACGCGCTCCGTCGCTCAGGAATATGCACGGCTGGGCGTGCGGGTCAATGCGGTTTGCCCATCCTTCGCCCGCACACCAATGGCAACCGAATTGCTGGATGTCGAGGTGCACGGCAAGGTGGTCACCGAACGCGATCTCGTCCGAGGCATTCCGATGGCGCGGCTTGCCGAAGTCGAAGAGGTCATCGAAGTCTTCGTCTTTGCCTCATCACCGCACAACAGCTTCATGACCGGGCAGACGCTGCATGTGGATGGCGGGCTGACGGCCTATTAATAGAGAACCGTTTCAGTCGGGGTGATTTCGCTGGCGATTGTGCTGTAATAATGCGCCGCAAACAGGCCCGGATCAATGTCGAGCAAGGCCAGATGCTGGGAACGTTCCCCCCACATGGTGCTGACAGCCAATTGTCCGGTTGGCTGAAAGATCGTCTGGCCGATACCCGGTCCTTCGGTCACCACCGCTATGGCGCCGCGCTTTTGCATGTAGACGCCGGGAATGGTCAGATAGGCAAGGGCCATCACATCGTGCGGTATGCAGCCATTAATGCCTGAATGGCTGCGATAGAACTTGGTGTAATATCGCGCCATGTCGGCCAGCAGCTTGCCCGAACGGGGATTGGCTGCTTGCAGATCGAGGAAGAATTCCGGCGACAGAACCACCTGCGTGGTGACATCCATGGGGGCCAGAACCAATGGCCAGCTTGCAGCAAAAACCGCCTCGGCCGCGTGCGGGTCATTCCATATATTGGCCTCAGCAACCGGGGACACATTGCCTGTGCGGTAGATCGAGCCACCCATCACCACGACGGATTTTACACGCTCGACGATTGTTGGGTCGATTTCGAGTGCCCTTGCCAGATTGGTCAGCGGGCCGACAGCACAAATGTCAATTTCGCCGGGCATCTCGCGCGTTTTGGAGACGAGATATTCTGCGGCGCTTTGAATGGTTGCGGTTCTGGAAGAAGCTGGCAATTCGATGCCACCCAAACCATTGGGCCCGTGGACAAAATAGCTGTGCGGATTTGGTGCGATGGTCAAAGGCCGTTCCTCGCCTCTTGCAACCTCCGCCGGGTGTCCGAAAAAATGCAGCAGTTTGAGTGCATTGTCTGTGGCGTCTGAAACCGAAACATTTCCGAATATGGTCGTCAGGGCAACGAGTTCAATATCAGGGTGGGCAATGGCGTAGGCGATGGCCATTGTATCATCAATGCCCGGATCCGTATCGATAATGATCTTGTGCTTCATTATTTTTCTTTCTGATTTCGGTCCGAAGCGCGCATCGGCATGCTTGGTCCGCAATAGATCCTGTAGAGCGTTTCCAACACTGCTCTGACCTCCGCGGAGGCAATGGAATAGAATATTGTCTGCGCATCGCGCCTGGTTTTGACCATCCGCAGCGCGCGCAATTTTGCCAGATGTTGGGACAGGGCCGACTGGCTCAAATCCACAGTTTCCGCCAAAGCACCGACAGCCATTTCACCACCAACCAGATTGCACAGGATAAGCAGACGCTTTGGGTTTGCCATGGCAGACAGCAGTTCGGCTGCCTGCGCGGCATTGCCTGACAAGTCAGCCTGTTCTTGAGGATTTTCGGCGGGGTGGGACATATTGCTCTGTCGATTGGAGGATCAATAAACTGAAAACCATTCTCTCATGCTTATATAAGCACCTTGGCGGATAATCTATCCCTTAGCGCCACGCAATGTCGTGGCAAGGGCTGACAGTGTCGATGCCAACTGTCTGGCATCCTCGATCGGAGTATCGAAGTCAATTCTTCCGATCTGGTCACCACGCGCCAATTCGAAGCCTGCTGCATCGATCGTGCAGATGCGCCATGGCCCGGCTTTGGCACCTGCCATCAGGCCCGCATAGAATGCAATTGCGTCTGCATGATCCGTGTTCATGTGATCGATCGCGCTGTCCTCCATCTCGGCCAAGGCGTCATTGGCTGGAGAAGCAATCAGGATGTCTTCCGGTTTGAGGTGATAGGCCTTGCCGAAACCGCCATTCAGGCTGGCGGACGCCGGGTTCAGTCTGAAAAAGGAAAAATCACCGAAGTCGGCATAGAGCGCCGATTTTGGATGACGCCGCAGGAACCGAGCCCGTATGCGGTGATGGCTGCTGTCGTCGCGGACGATGCGTTCCGCCCGGCATTGAAGCGAGATACGCGGATGGGCTAGCGGATCGCCTTTGCCCGGTTCGCCCAGTAGCAGGGAAACGCGGGGATCATTGAGCAACCCGGATGTATGTTCGGAAAGCCCGGATACCAAAATGACGGGTGTGCGGTCGGTGTCGGTTGCAACTGCCGCCCGGCTGGCGAAAGGATGTCCATCCGGCGGTAACAGCACAGCCAGCGCGCCGAAACGGGCCGTGCTGACAAGCTGTCCGGCAAGCTTCCGTGCCTCGTCATCGGTCTCGCGGATGGTCTTGTTTTTTTCAGCCATGGTTCCACCAGATCCGTATCATTTGCCGGAGGAAAATTTCGGTGCAATGCCCGGCATCTGATGCCCTGCCACTGTGTCAAAGCTTTGACGGGTGACATTATGGGGATGTTCGGCGGCTTCCTGAGGTGTCAGCACCGGCGTGACGCAGGCATCGCTTTGGCTGAAGATATCGGCCCACTCATCGCGGTTCCTGGTGCGAAAAGTGTCCGTCAGGCATTTGCGCAGTTCATCCCAACTGCCCCTGTCATACTGCCTGGCTGCCCAGCCCGGATCAAGGCCGAGCCCATTCAGCAGAGCCGCAAAAAACTGAGGTTCCAAGGGGGCGATGGCCACATGGCGGCCATCGGCGGTTTCATAGGTGTCATAAAAGGGGCAACCGCTGTCGAGCAGGTTTTCGCCACGTTTGGTGCCATCCCACAGACCTGATGCCATGAATGAAAAGATGGGCGTTGCCAGCATCGCCGACCCCTCGACCATGGATGCGTCGATCACCTGCCCCCGGTTGCTCTGCTGTCGGGCAAAAAGCGCCGAAAGGATGCCCATGATGAGAACCATGGAGCCACCGCTATAGTCACCGACAAGATTGAGTGGTGGCACTGGCGCACCGTCCTTGCGGCCGATCATTGAGAGTACGCCGGACATGGCAATGTAGTTGAGATCGTGTCCGGCGCGATTGGCCATCGGCCCATCCTGGCCGTAACCGGTCATGCGCGCGTAGATCAGGCGCGGATTGTTGTGCAACATGTCCTGCGGTCCAAGTCCCAGCCGCTCCATGACGCCGGGCCTAAATCCTTCAACCAGAATATCGGCTTGAGCAATCAGGCTGATGGCTTCACGCTTGTCTTCTTCGGTTTTCAGATCAAGCTGGCGCAGGGTGCGAAGCTGCACATCGGGATTGGTCTCGGGAGCAAGCGGCAGGAAAATTGCGGAACGGCCCTTCGCCTCGATACGCGTTACCTGCGCACCGAGACTTGCCAGCAGATAGCAGGCGAAAGGGGCGGGCCCAAGCCCGGCCATTTCGACAACTTTCAAGCCAATGAGCGGTTGGTTCATTGTGTTTTATTTCGGCGCCAGACGGATAGCGCCATCAAGGCGGATTGTTTCACCGTTCAGCATGGTGTTTTCGAGAATGTGCATGACGAGCGATGCATAATCCTCAGGTGTGCCAAGGCGCGATGGAAAGGGCACAGATGCTGCCAGGCTGTCCTGAACTTCCTGTGGCATGCCCATGAGCATTGGCGTTCCGAATATCCCCGGTGCAATGGTCATGATGCGAATGCCGAAACGGGCGAGTTCGCGCGCGGCGGGCAAGGTCATGGAATGAATGCCACCCTTTGACGCCGAATAGGCCGCCTGGCCGATCTGGCCGTCAAATGCGGCGACCGATGCGGTCGAGATGATAACCGCACGTTCGTTGTCGTCCATCGGTTCCAGTTTCGATGCGCGGTCTGCGACCAGCCGCATCAGGTTGAAGGAGCCGACAAGATTGACATTGATGACCCGGGAAAACATTTCCAGATCGTGCGGACCTTCACGTCCGACAATACGACCGGCATTGGCAATACCGGCGCAATTGATTAGGATTCTGGCTTCGCCATGGGCTTCCGCAGCTTTGGCCACGGCATCCTCTGCGGCTGCGGCACTGGCAACATCGCAGACAATTGCAATGCCGCCGATTTCTTCAGCGACGGCTTTGGCCTGTGCCTCGTTGATATCCAGGACTGCAACCTTTGCGCCTGCTGCAGCCAATGCGCGGGCGGTGCCGGCTCCCAGGCCTGATCCACCGCCGGTCACGATTGCGGCCTGTCCATTCGTCTTCATGGGTATCTCCTGTCTTTCGATATTCTGCCTGTGTACACATGGGCCTGATCCGCACCTGCGCCAGCCTGTCAGCATCTGTCCTGTGCCTCAAGGGCGCGGGTAATCTCGGATCAGATGGTGGATTATGGGGTGGCAGACTGCCTGTGACTGGTCAAGCCCTCGACGATATCCTGGGCCGTGATTGTCCCGACCAGCACACCATTGTCCACAACCCCGACGGCCCCCGGTCGTTTGGCTATGGCATCCAGAATTTCCACCAGCGGTGTGTTGCGGGTTGCAGTTGCCGAAAAATCACCATTTGTTGCAACATCATCCGCTTTGCCGCCGGTCATGACATCTTCGGCGACCAGCAGGGAGAGCGGGTTCATGTTGGCGACAAAATCGGTGACATATTCATTCGCCGGATTCTTGACGATCTCCTGCGGTGTGCCACATTGCACGATCCGGCCACCTTCCATGATGGCAATCCGGTTGCCGATCCTGAAGGCCTCATCGAGGTCATGACTGACAAAGATGATGGTCTTCTTGAGTTGTTGCTGCAGTTGCAGCAGTTCGTCCTGCAAGCGGGTCCTGATGAGCGGATCAAGGGCCGAAAAAGGTTCATCCATCAACAGCAGCGGGGCGCCTGTGGCAAAGGCCCGCGCAAGTCCGACGCGTTGTTGCATACCGCCTGAGAGTTCATTGACACGGCGATCGGCCCATTGGGTCAATCCGACGAGTTCAAGCTGTTCGCTGACTCTGGCGCGTCGTTTCGCTGCGGCAAGTCCTGAGAGTTCCAGACCAAAGCCGACATTGTCGGCAACGGAGCGCCAGGGAAGCAGCCCGAATTGCTGAAAAACCATGGCAACGCGTTCCATGCGCAGGCGGCGCAAATCGCCCGCCGAACAGCGTTGAGGGTCGATGAAACTGTCTCCATTGTCGACCAGAGTTTCACCGCGAATGACCGGATTGAGGCCGTTGACGGCACGCAGCAATGTCGACTTTCCGGAACCGGAGAGCCCCATCAATACAATGATTTCGCCTTCCATGACTTGCAGATTGGCACCCGCAACACCGAGGACCTGGCCGGTTTCTTCCTGGATCTCTTCGCGGCTTTTTCCCGCGTCAATCAGTGCGAGGGCAGATTGCGGATTGTCGCCGAAAACAATGTCGACATCCTTGAAAGTGACTACAGGTTTGCTCATCAGTCTGCTCCCCCGACCCGGAACATCCGGTCCAGCACGATCGCCACCACTACAATGACAAAGCCCGCTTCAAAACCAAGCGCGGTATTGACGGAATTCAATGCACGCACAACCGGGACGCCAAGTCCGTCAGCACCGACCAGCGCCGCGATGACGACCATCGATAGTGACAGCATGATGGTCTGGGTCAGTCCGGCCATGATCTGCGGCATGGCGTAGGGCAATTCGACTTTCCACAGCAACTGGCTCTTCGTTGCACCAAAGGCCTGGCCGGCCTCCAGCAGGGATTGCGGTGTTGAGGAGATGCCCAGATGGGTCAGGCGAATGGGGGCGGGGATCACAAAGATCGCCGTCGCAATCAGTCCTGGAACCATGCCAATGCCAAAGAAGACAATCGCCGGAATGAGATAGACGAATGTCGGCAATGTCTGCATCAGGTCAAGAACGGGACGGACGGATGTGTAAAGTTTGGGCCGATGGGCAACCGCGATGCCGATGGGCACACCCACAGCCATGCAGACAATGCAAGCCGACAGAACAAGCGTCAGCGTCTCCGTGGTGCGTTCCCAATAGCCCTGATTGACAATGAACAGGAAGCTGAGGGCAACAAACAATGCCGTATAGAAAGAGCGTCGCATCAGATAGGCCAGCACCACAAAGACGGCAATGACCGCCAGGGGCGGCGGTGTCTGCAACACCCACAAAATGGCTTCAATGGCCGCTTCCATGCCCTCGGCGAGGCCATCGAAGAACCAGCCTCCATTGTCGGTCAGCCAGTCAACGACTGCTTTTGACCATTTGCCAATGGGAATTTTATAATCTGTCAGCCAATTCATGCCGGTCCCCCGTATCATGCAGCCCATCATAGATCAGTTTGGCTTTTAAGGGTGCAAATTCTGGTCGCTGGATGCTGGGCGCTGAAATCTGCCGCAGGTCCTGATGTTGAGCCTGAGCAGAGCGCGTACCGATCCAAGAAAAAACCGCCCGGTTTGATGCGGGCGGTTCAATTCGTTCGGTAAGTCTTAAAGTCCCAGGCTTGATTTGACAGCCGCAAGACCGTCCTTGCCATCGACTGTGGTCACACCTGCCAGCCAGCCGTCAAGAACGTCCGGATGTCCTTTCAGCCATGCTTTTGCAGCAGCTGAAGGATCTTCGCCATCATCAAGGATGGCGCCCATGATTTCATTTTCCAGAGCCAGGGAGAACTTGAGGTTTTTCAGCAATGCACCAACGTTGCTGCATTCCTCGACATAACCTTTGCGCACATTTGTATAGACCGTTGCGCCACCGAAATCCGGACCGAAGTGATCATCACCGCCGGCCAGATAGGTCAATTCATGGTTGGCATTCATCGGGTGCGGTGCCCAGCCTAGGAAAACGATCGGTTCGTCGCGTTTGTCGTTGCGGGAAACCTGGGCCAGCATGCCCTGTTCGGAGGATTCAACAACTTCAAAGTCCTTCAGGCCGAAGGCGTCGGAAGAGATCATTTCGAGAATGATGCGGTTGCCGTCATTGCCGGGCTCGATGCCGTAAATCTTGCCTTCGAGGGCTTCTTTCTGGCCGGCAATCTTGCTGAAATCATCAATACCGAGTTTTGCACCCGCCGCATTGGTTGCCAATGTATATTTGGCGCCTTCAAGATTTTCACGGACCGTTTCAACCGAACCGTCTTCGCGGTAAGGCGCAATATCGGCTTCCATTGTCGGCATCCAGTTGCCGAGGAAAATGTCGATGTCGCCTTTTTTCAAGGACGTATAGGTCACAGGCACGGAAAGAAGCTTGATGTCGGTTTCATAACCGAGCGCATCCAGAACTGTGGTCGTTGCAGCTGTCGTGGCTGTGATATCCGTCCAACCCACATCAGAGAAATTGACTGTCTTGCAGCTGTCGGGCTCGGCGGCCATCGCCTGTCCGGCGAGTGCAGCACTCAAAGCCAGAGCGCATATTGAGGTTTTGGTAAATGTCATGTCGTGACCCCCTTTTAGAGATTTTGTTTCAGTTCAGGTTGTTGCTATCGCGCCATAAAGTAGGTGATTTTGCAAGCTTTTATTGAATGATGGTTCAAAATAAATTGGTTTTTGAATCATATTTGCGCATAGTACAGGCAATCATTGAAGCTGGCCATGATAGAAGAGAGGGCGTGTTCATGCCGAAAGTTGGGATGGAGCCGATCCGCCGGCGCTCGCTGGTTGAAGCAGCGATTTCGGCTATTCATGCACGCGGCTCGCTGGATATCACCATCCGCGATATTGCCACGCGCGCAGGTGTTTCACAGGGATTGGCGCATCACTATTTCGGCAGCAAGGACGCACTCATCGTCTCTGCGATGCGATACCTTTTGACCGAATACGGCAAGCAGACCCGCAGTGAGATGAAAAAGGCGAGAAGCCCCAGGCAGCGGGTTTCGGCAATCATCAAGGCGAGCCTGGGCCGTGAACAGTTCAAACCGGAAATTATCTCGGTCTGGCTGGTCTTCTACGTTCATGCGCAGGAATCCAAGGATGCACACGCATTGCTTTCGATTTATGCACGGCGCCTCAATTCCAATCTGATTTACAATCTCAAGCCATTGGCCGGTGCGCGTGCCCCGGTGATTGCCGAGGGGATCGCATCATTAATTGATGGTCTCTACATCCGGCAGGCGCTGGGCAGTTTCAAGGGAGAATTGTCTGCCGAACAACTTGTTGAAGACTATCTGGAGCGATCTTTGGTATTAGTCCGTGGATAAAGCTGGCACCCGGTTTTTATAATGCCAGGCGGGCTGTAGTGTCGGGCGGATAGTAACAGGCAGGTGAGCCGGGTTTTGGCAAAATTGTATTTCTCCTATTCGGCGATGAATGCCGGAAAATCGACTCTGCTGCTTCAGGCATCCTATAATTACCGGGAACGCGGCATGCATACGCTGCTGTTCATTGCCGCCCTTGATGATCGGGCCGGCAATGGCAAGATCGGATCGCGGATCGGTCTGGATTGCGAGGCAATTCCCTTTTCTGCGGATGAAGATCTTTTTGCCCGGGTGTGTGAGGAACAGGGTGAGGAAAAGATCGCCTGTGTTTTTGTTGATGAAGCCCAATTCATGACAACCGAGCAGGTCTGGCAATTGGCGCGGGTCGCTGACCGGCTGGGCATTCCCGTCATGACCTATGGTTTGCGAACCGATTTTCAGGGGGAGTTGTTTCCGGGCTCGAAAGCCCTGCTGGCCATTGCCGATACATTGCGTGAAATCCGCACGATCTGCGCCTGTGGCAGCAAAGCGACCATGGTTGTACGCTTCGGCCCGGACGGCAAGCCGCTTCAGGATGGCGCGCAGATCGAGGTGGGCGGCAATGACAAATATGTTTCCCTCTGCCGGCGTCATTGGGAAGACGCCATGGGGCGGGTTTGATCCCACAAGGACCAGGCACGAGGTGTGACATATTGCCAATCGGGCCGATATCCGGGCTCCTGCCATTGCCAATGAAACGCCCGCAGCGCTATTGATGTCTTCAAAACCAATGGAGGTTTCCATGACTATTCGGATTTTGAGTGCACTTGGTGTGACGCTGAGCCTTCTGGCAACGCCGGCATTTGCCGACGGCGACGCGGCAAAGGGCGCGAAAGTTTTCAAGAAATGCAAAGCCTGCCACACGGCAAGTGACGAGACAAACAAGGTTGGCCCGCATCTGGTGTCGATCATTGATCGCCCGGTCGCGACAGTTGACGGGTTCAAATATTCCAAAGCGATGACAGAATTTGGCGCCGATGGAAAAACCTGGGATGTGGAAACACTGACCATCTACCTGAAAAAGCCAAAGGCGCTGGTCAAGAAGACATCCATGAGCTTTGCCGGTCTGAAAAAAGACGATGATATTGAAAATCTCATCGCCTATCTTCAGGATCCCTCTGCTGCCGAATAATCGCGGCAAAAGGGCTTGCAGGGCCTGTGAGGGATCAGTCTCTCCGTCTCCGCAAGGCCTTTATCCAGGCTGACAAATGGTCCCGGTGGCATTATTATATGTGTCATGATGCAACCGGTCGCACCGTGGCTGAATCGTTTCAAATTCTGTCATAAGTGATTGCGTGACTTGTACAAGTAACGCTAAATACCAACATATCATTAGCCGATCCTGGAGTAACCGTCCGGTTGTACAGGTCTGCGCGCCTTTGTAACGGGCCTGCCATAATGCATGGTAAGTCCGTTCTGCGATCATCGCACGTGTTCCGGTCGCACGGGCGGACACGATGAAATATGAGGATATTCATGGCCACTCTGCAGAATTTTGATACTGAAATCGAGAAAACCCGGGGCATTGTCAACGACATGCGCTCAAAGATCGAGCAATCCGGGATTGTGCTGGAAAAATTTTCCAAAGCCGAAACAAAGCTGGGCGATGCAGAGTTCGATATTGAAAATGCCCGCATTGAAGATGTGCTGCGCCAGCAAAATGTCATGGAATCCAACATAGCCGACCTGATCATCGGGCTGGAAGACGCGACAAATGTGTTCGGCAGCGAATTCGAAAGCATGAAGAACTACTCCGGCTGGGAAAAATTGATCGGCATCTTTTCAAAGCAGAGGATGCAGCGTCTGCGCACCGACCGCGTGCGCAATATGTCGCTTGCCGGAAACCTCCAGGAACTGCTCTCCAAATCCGATACGATCGTGGGCATTTTGAAGGAGCAGAAGAGTGTTCTTGATGAGCGTTACAAGACGTCCGAGGCCAGCCTCATCACGGTGATCGAGCGGCGCAAGAACACGGTTGCGGAAATTGAGGCCGTGCAGATGCGCATCGAAGAACTCAATCCCATGCTGATGGATATTGAAAACCGCATTTCTGCCTCCACCGATCAGAAATTTCGCACGGAGCTGGAAGGCGAACGGACCGCTTTGGCCAATGAATACAATACGGCGCAGGCCAAGGAGCAGGAACTGCTGGCCGAAAGCCAGACCCTCGAGCGCTATACATCAATGTTCCAGACGTTCGTGGATTCTCTCAACAACCAGATTGCCGCCCAAAACACCCTGATCAACAAGCTGACGATCGACACCGAACAGCGCATCGTGCTGTACAAGGCGCTGGAAGACTCGCTGAAGACGGCAGCGCAGCAGGATGTTGCCCACAAGATCAATACGCTGGGCAGCCAGGTCGATATTGCAGCGGAAGAAACGATGGCAGGCATTGGCTCGGCGGCGCAGCGCCACATTGGCGACCTTCTGGAAATGCATGAGAAAAACATGCTGTCGACACAGGATATCCAGAGACGCAAGAAACTTGCAGATGATGCCTTTTCGCGGCGCTTCTCCGAAGTGTTGGAAAAACACAATGCCGCCGATTATGTGCAATCGTAACGGCATCAACACGGTATCGAAATGAACCATGAAAACGGCCAGGTCAAAGGCTATTTCAGTGCGGTCAATGCCGCACTGACCGGTCTTGATACATTTCTCGCCGATGAAAATTCGCCGCTCTACAAACACGCCCTGATCGGGCAAGTGGTGACGCCCTATATCGAGCGGCTGATGCAGACCTTCTCCTGTTGGGAAAACCGCATCGGTTTTGTCGATACGTTTCGCATATCCAGAGCCGAGAGCGGGTTTCCGGCCTTTCAAAACGTGCTTGAACTGGACAACGACCGGCAGGCTGCCGGCAAGCGGCTCAACGCACTGCCGTCGGCGGACGAATTGCGCAACGAGATGGTCGATTTCATTTTGCGTCACAAGGTTTTTCCATCCGCCTTGCAGACCCGGATGGCGGAGCGGTCCTATCTGGAGACCATTCAGAAAGGCGATGTGTTTTCGCCATTCATTCTGCCCGAGACGGTCAAAGTGTCGGTCAATCCGAAGACGGGGCGGCCTTACTACGTTGTTCACTGGGGCGTTTTTGACGGCAGCCAATCCCTGCCGATGGTCTATATGGCGGTGATCGAGGATTCCAGCGAGGAGGTCGGCAGGCTGCTTGTGACCTCCAAGGGTGAGCTCAATTCCAACATCAAGATACCCTTGCCGGTCGAGGGGCTGTTGAACCCGGATCTGGCGCATCGTTTTGATGATTTTGCCGAGAAGAACAGTGCCTATTCGCTGACACCTGCCACAATCATCGGCAATCTTGACAAGGATTTCGATGTGCTGCACCCCAAACAGCTTCGGCGCTTTGTGCTCGGGCCGTTCTATTCGGCGGGTGTGACGGAACACAACAGCCGGGTCAGCGATATCCTTGCAAAAGTGCGCAAACCTGAAAATGCCTGGATGCTCACCTGGACCATCCAGGAGATTGTGGCGACGGTGGAACGGCCGGCGCGGCGTGGGCTGTGGAGTTCGTCACCTGCTGTGCAGGAGTTTCATATTGACACCAATGATCTGGAAGCTGCCCGCCAGGGCGTGAGTTTTTATGAAAAACACGCCCTTGTGCCGCATGACGCCTATCAGGCACTTTATGCCAGCGGCGATGCCGATACGGTGTTCAAGGGTTTCAAGGTGCATGTCATTTCCGGCAACCAGATAATCAGCGGGGTCTAGTCAATGAGCCAGAATGCAGGACTGACCACAGTGCATGAAGATGATATTGCCAAACATCTTTCCGTCGCACAGGGCATGATAACGCGGATGATCATCCTGCAACGCGATGCGCCCGGCGCAAAGACAAGTCTGGCGGGCAGCGGACGCCGGTTTGTCTCGACGGTTTCGACCGGCGCTGTGCGTCGGACCCGGGAAGTGGAACTGACCAAAAGGGTGGCGCAGGTCCATCCTGATGATCCGATGATGTCTATTGCCCAGCACAGCGTTCTGTTCCGCGCCAGGCGCGGGCTGGCTGTTGCGCTTGCACTGTCTGACACATTTGCAAAACAGAGCAATCTGGAAACTTTGCAGGCGCAGAATTCTGCCTCGCCCCTCTCAGGCGAAGCGGCGAGCCAGTTCAAGGCGCTGTTGTCTGCCTCCTCCTATGTCGCGGCCTTTTCCTTTGCCGCCTATCTTCTTCAGTTGATGGGTCAGGAAGGTGAGCCGGTCAATGACCTGGACGAGCCTGATTTCGTCTTTGATACGCCGCAGGATGCGCTGAAATCGATGGTGGCCGGGCTGGATGACGCCATCACCAATAGTTCGGATGATCCGACGCTCACCGCCAGAACCAGAGCTTTTGCCCGCACATCGCTGGAAGGATTGTTGCAGCGCCGCTCGCGGTTTACCGGTCTTGCCGATTTTGCCGAAGCACATATCCGCATAGAGCAGGATGATTTCACCCTCGACGGGTTTGATGTTGCGCCGGGTGAACGGCGCAAGCCCCTGTCGATGAGCTTCAAGAAGCCCAATGAGATCATCGGCAACCACATCGCAAAATACCAGGCCATGAAACTGGCAAAGATGCTGATGGCCTATGACTTTGACCGGCAGATGAATCCCTTTGTCGAACTGGGCGGCTTTCTCTTCACCTTTATCGGCGACGGTATGCCGGGGACAGGCAAAACCATTTTGATCCAGATGATTGCCGGTCTGATCAACGACTATTGCCAGGTCGCATCCTATCCGTTCCATTACGAGAATTTCGGTGTTGATCAGATTTCCTCCTATCAGGGAAAATCCGGCCAGAACTGCAAGAGCTTTGTCGATAATGTCATCAATCCGCGGGCCATCGGTTTTGGCACGGTGGACGATATTGATCAGGTGGCGGCGCGTCGCTCCGATGACCGGGCGTCCTCCGGGCAACACGAGGTGACGGCGGTTCTGATGGAAAGCTTTGCCGGTGCATCCACAGTGGTGCGCGGCAATTGCGCCTTTGGCATGTTTTCCAATTATCCGGAAAATGTTGACGATGCGCTTCGCCAGCGCGCCGGTGCCCGGTGGCTGGTCGAAGGGCCGCAAAGCCGCGACGACTATGTGGATATTTTTGTGCTGCTGGCCGGGAAAAACCACCAGATACCCTTGGGCAGCCACGCGCTTTTTGCCGGACAGGAGATCAAAGGGGCCGTTGCGGCCTCCTATGAGGGCCATGATCTGCCGCAGGAAGAGGATCTGCTGGCTGTCTGGGAGGACTGCAGAAAAGACAATGGCGAGATCGCCACGATGGCGGATGTCGGCGATTACCTCTACCGGATCAAAAAGGCCGAACCGCGGTTTACCGGTCGGGCGATCAAGAACATTACCGATGCCATCAAGATGCGTGCCATGGATATCGATCTGCCCGATGCCTGGTTCGAGACGCCGGAGGTGTTCATGCACAAATCCTATGATGAGAAGAAGGCCATGATCGAGGAACTGCGCGGCCCCTTTTCGATCCACATGGTTCTGCAGGAGATCAACCGTTATGCGGATTCCGAGTTCCGTTACACCGACCGTTCCGACGATGCCGCCGTTGAGGAAATCATCAGGCGGGAGCGACAGCGCGAAAAGGCGATCCGCGAAATGGAGAAGCTGAAACGCGACGGTCTCTGGAAGGCATGACGGGAACCTGATGGAACGCCTTGTTGAAAATGACCTGATATTCGGCCGGTTGCTTGAGGTGAGCGAACCGCATCTCATCGAGCGCTACAACAAAGCGTTGCGGGCCTTTGGCGTTGCGGAAACCCGGCTGGAAACATTTCGTATTGATATGACAGGCTTTTCGCCGGAAGTGGCCGAGGAACTGGGTGATCCGCAATATCTTGACCCCAATGCGGTCAATCGGCGTTTTATCCTCTTGTCGCCTGCGCAGGAATCCTTGCCGGTTGTTCATACGAGTTTCTCCAATACGGCATCACTGATGCATGCCTTTTTTGATGAGAACAAACGCGCCATTCATGCGGTGACGATCCGGGACGTGCTCTATGGCGAGATTGAAGAAAACGTCTCGCGTGTCGAAGATATTGAAGACCTGCTGTCCATTCAGGAGGTCAATTTTCGTGTTTTGACAGCCGATGATATTCTTGGAAAATCCGATGAATTGCGTCGGCTGGCCGACCGGCTGATTTCGGCGCCCAATGCCTGGCGCAATGATGCGATGCTCAATCGCATGGTCGAACTTGCCCAGCAGACGGGTGATATAAGGCAGAACTCCCTGGTGCCCGACAAGCTGGTTTTCCGGCATGACGCCTATTGGACCGGCCATTTCGGCGGGACATTCGTCTTTGTCGATGACAAGCGCATAACGGTGATCTGCGATCCTGCTGCGCCGGGTTTCCGTCGATCAAGACCGTGGCAGGTCAGCTATATCTCGATCCATGATCACGAACATATTTTTGCGTTTCTGACAAAGACCGGCCGGATTGAGTTGCCACGCGCATCCTGGGTGGAGCGGTCGGGATACCTGGAGCACCGCTCGGATATGGCCCTCTTGTCACTTGTCCGAAGGCATGATGGGCAAGCCGATCTTGATCGCGCCGATGCCATCTGGTTTCAGACCTGGGTCCACCGCAATGCAAAGGCCGTCGCGGAGGATGGGACCTATCCGTTCCTGCAGGCCGCCAGCCGCCAGATATCGGCAGATGGCGAGATTGCCATGGACGATGTTGCCCCCAAACAGCGTATGCTGCTTGTCAGGGCAAAACCCGAACATCCGGATTTCTGGCTGACAAGCCGGCTGATCAGTGTTCTGGTGCCTTTTGATTTCGTTTCCCGCTTTGTTTTTGACAAACAGGGCTTTTACGAAGACTACCAGAGCTACAGTGACAGCTTTCGCGCCCATGTTGTGAAAACGCTTTCTGCCAACTATCTGCGAGACAAGAAGGCTTTTCGCAGACGCCTTTATGGATTTGGAGAGGACAGCAGCCATGCTTGACCCGATTATCGCTTTTTTTGAACGCCTATTCACCTATATCGGGCGCGGGATCGGCATGTTGATTGCCTGGATTTTGTGGCCGTTTCTGGCTGCCGGTCGCTGGTATCGCCGCAAGGGCTTTATCCTGAGGGCTGTTGTCGGTGGTTTGGTGCTGCTGTTTGTGGTGCTCTATGCGATTTTCATATGGCGGGTCTTGTGGATCAGGGATCTCGATCCGGATTATGTCACGGCCTATAATATGAAGGGACTGGGCATCAATGCCAATGATCAGACTGCAGTCGAGGAAAGCACATCAACCACAAAAACCTGCAAACGTTCCGCCATTGTTGATGTCACAGCCGATCTGATCGACCTGAATGTCAACAAGAACTCCTGGATTTCGTCGACACTTCTCTACAAGGCGGGATTTTTTGGATTGTCCTGGGATGCAACGCCGTTTCTCGACAACAAGGCATCCTTTCAGCGCGGCGTGCAGCAGGCCATCCAGCGCACATCACAGGAACTGGTCGATACGCTTGGCCGGGTGAGGGGCACCTCTGCCGCCGATACCGACCTTGATCGCGCGCGCGGCCGTATCCAGTATGACCAATATACCTGGTACTTCAGTCTTTCCCCCTTCGGGCCGCTCACGCCGACACCCAGCGCCTATCGTGAAGGCATGGACAGGCTGAGGGCCTTTAACGACCGGCTGGAATCCTGTGAGGCGGTCTTTGATGCACGATCGGACAATCTGATTCGTTTTGTCGACAGGATTGCCAGTGATATCGGGTCCACGTCGGCCGCATTGCGCGACCGCTCCGATCTGAGCAATGCCGGCTGGTTCGATATGCGTGCAGACAACCAATTCTGGTTCACCTATGGTCAGCTCTATGCCTATTACGGCATCCTGAAAGCCGCCCGCGGGGACTTTGCCGATGTCATCAAAAGCCGCCAGGTCGAGGATGTCTGGGAAACCATGGAAGAACAGCTTCGCACCACTCTGGAACTCGATCCCGTCATCGTATCCAATGGCAAGGAAGATGGCTGGATCATGCCGACGCATCTGACCACGATCGGGTTCTATCTGCTGCGTGTGCGCTCCAATCTGGTGGAGATCCGGTCCATTCTGGATCGTTAGACCTCGCAGTGCAGATGGGCTTGCGGTGCAGTGGCAAGCGGCAACATGCGTCGGTCGCGCATGAGCCCGTGCATGCCCTTGCAGAATTGTCTTGAGGCCATATTGCGTGTCACCGTCGGACCGTTCAGGATGCCCGTGTCGTATTTGACGCAATTTACGGCATAAACTGAACTGTGGGGAGGCGTGTGTTTCCGTTTAAGTTGCGGGCGCAACAGTCCTGTTTGCGGGGATGCCAGAGGAGGAGTTTAAACGATATGGCCGAGGTCAAATCCGACATTGAAATTGCACGTGCTGCAAACAAATTGCCGATCATGGAGATTGGCGCCAAGCTGGGCATTCCAAGTGAAAGCCTGCTGCCCTACGGGCATGACAAAGCCAAGCTCTCGGCTGAATTCATCGCAGCGCAAAAAGACAGGCCCGATGGAAAACTCATCCTGGTGACCGCCATCAATCCGACCCCTGCGGGTGAAGGCAAGACCACAACAACGGTCGGTCTTGGCGATGGTCTGAACCGCATCGGCAAAAAGGCCGTCATCTGCATTCGCGAGGCGTCCCTCGGTCCCTGTTTCGGTGTCAAAGGCGGCGCGGCCGGCGGGGGCTATGCGCAGGTCATTCCGATGGAGGACATGAACCTTCATTTCACCGGCGATTTTCACGCCATCACGTCCGCACACAACTTGCTGTCCGCGATGATCGACAATCATATCTATTGGGGCAATGATATCGGCATCGACATCAGGCGGGTGGCCTGGCGGCGGGTGATGGACATGAATGACCGGGCCCTGCGCGAAATCGTCTGCTCGCTTGGCGGTGTTGCCAATGGCTATCCGCGCGAATCCGGCTTTGACATCACCGTGGCTTCCGAAGTGATGGCGATCCTTTGCCTGGCCAACAATCTGAAAGACCTGGAAAAACGCCTCGGCGACATCATCATCGGCTATCGCCGCGACAAGACACCGGTCTATTGCCGCGATATCAAGGCCGATGGTGCGATGGCGGTTCTGCTGAAAGATGCCATGCAGCCCAATCTGGTCCAGACGCTCGAAAACAACCCGGCCTTTGTTCATGGAGGCCCATTTGCCAATATTGCCCATGGCTGCAACTCGGTTGTTGCAACGACCACGGCACTCAAACTGGGCGACTATGTTGTCACCGAAGCCGGTTTCGGCGCGGATCTGGGTGCCGAGAAGTTTTTCAACATCAAATGCCGCAAGGCCGGTCTCAAGCCGAATGCAGCCGTTATCGTGGCGACAGTGCGGGCCATGAAAATGAATGGCGGCGTCAAGAAGGAAGACCTTGGCAGTGAAAATGTCAAAGCGGTCGTGGATGGCTGCGCCAATCTGGGGCGTCACATTCAGAATGTGAAAAAATTCGGCGTCCCGGTCGTCGTGGCCATCAACCATTTCATTTCCGATACGGATGCGGAAATGCAGGCGGTGCAGGATTATGTCAAGACGCTGGGCACGCAAGCCATTGTCTGCAGGCACTGGGCCCATGGGTCCGCCGGCATAGAGGAACTGGCGCACAAGGTTGTGGAAATGGCCGAATCCGGGGCTTCGCAATTCGCACCGCTCTATGCCGACGATCTGCCGCTGTTTGAAAAGATCGAAACGGTGGCAAAGAGCATCTATCACGCTTCGGAGGTAATTGCCGACAAGTCCGTTCGCGAACAGTTGCGCCAATGGGAGCAGCAGGGCTACGGCCATCTGCCGGTCTGCATGGCGAAAACACAGTACTCGTTTTCCACGGATCCGAATCTGCGCGGCGCGCCCACCGGGCACACGGTTCCGGTGCGTGAAGTCCGGCTTTCTGCCGGCGCGGGATTCATTGTGGTGATCACCGGCGCGATCATGACAATGCCGGGCCTGCCGAGCGTGCCCTCGTCGGAAAAAATCCACCTGAATGATCAGGGCTATATTGAAGGCCTGTTTTAGGCCCCAAAGGCGTCGATATCACAGTGGAAAATGGCCCGATCGGGCCATTTTCATTGCGCATTCGGCAGGACTTCGGCCGACGCAAATTCGGGCAAATGCCAAAGATATCTTGCGCTGGGCAGCATTGGGCGCTAACACAGGACCATGAACAACGCAGGCAACAACATGAACTGGTGGTGGACTCGCTGATAGCGGTCGCGATCATTTGTGAAAACACACTTGCAAAGCCGCTGAGGAACCTTCCCGGCGGTTTTTTTATGCCGGGACTTCAGACGATTGAGGATCGGACAAGATGACGACCACCCAGAAGAACAATCCGGACATATTCACGACGCGCGGTGGGGTGGAGATCATCCGCAGCCGGTCGGAAACACCCTATGCCGGTGCAATTGACGCCTATGTGGACGGGCTTGATACGCGTCATGGCGCGGTTTTCTCCTCCAATTATGAATATCCGGGTCGCTACACGCGCTGGGACACGGCAATTATCGATCCGCCGATTTCGATCATCGCCAATGGCCGCGATATGCGCCTTGAAGCGCACAATGAGCGTGGTGAGGCTCTGCTGGCGATCATCGCCCGGCGTCTTGACCGTTTGAATGAAATCACAATCGGAACGCGCGACGCCGTCAAAATCACGCTGACCGTCGACACGCCGTCGCGCGCCATTACCGAAGAAGAACGCTCACGCGTGCCCACCGTGTTTTCCGTCTTGCGGGCCATCACGGATCTCTTCTATACGACAGAAGACAGCAATCTGGGCCTCTATGGGGCTTTTGGCTATGATCTGGCCTTTCAGTTCGACAATGTGCCGCAGCATATGGACCGGCCTGATGATCAACGCGACCTGGTACTTTTTCTGCCCGACGAAATTCTTGTCGTTGACCATTATTCGGCCCAGGCATGGATTGATCACTACGAATTTTCACGCCGTGACCAAAGCACGATCGGCAAAGCCCGTGACAGCGCGTCGGCGCCATTCACGCCATCGGAGGAAACGCCGCCTCGCTCTGACCATCGGCCGGGCGAATATGCATCGCTGGTCAGCAAGGCCCGCGAAAGTTTCAAGCGCGGTGACCTGTTTGAAGTGGTCCCCGGTCAGATGTTCATGGAACAATGCACGGGCCAGCCATCTGCCATTGCCCGACGTTTGAAAACAACCAACCCGTCACCCTATTCGTTCTTCATCAATCTGGGAGAACGGGAATATCTGATCGGCGCATCGCCTGAAATGTTCGTGCGGGTCAATGGCCGCCGGGTGGAAACCTGCCCGATCTCCGGGACGATCAAACGCGGTGATGACGCGATTTCGGATTCGGAACAGATCCTCAAATTGCTGAATTCCAAAAAGGACGAATCAGAACTGACCATGTGTTCGGATGTCGACCGCAATGACAAGAGTCGGGTCTGTGTTCCCGGGTCCGTGCGGGTGATCGGGCGCAGGCAGATCGAGATGTATTCCCGTCTGATCCATACGGTCGACCATATCGAGGGACGGTTGCGCGATGGCATGGACGCGTTTGACGCCTTCCTCAGTCATGCCTGGGCGGTCACTGTCACCGGCGCCCCGAAATTATGGGCCATGCGCTTTATTGAAGAGAATGAGAAAAGCCCGCGTGCCTGGTATGGCGGGGCGATCGGCATGGTCAATTTCAACGGCGATATGAACACCGGGCTGACGCTTCGCACCATCCGCATCAAGGACGGGATTGCGCAGGTTCGCGCCGGTGCAACATTGCTCTATGATTCGGTTCCCGAAGAAGAGGAATCGGAGACTGAACTCAAGGCCTCGGCCATGCTGATGGCCATTCGCGAGGCGGGCAAAAGCAATGCAGCTACTGCCGGTCGCGACGCTGCCTCCGTAGGCCAGGGTGTGCGGATATTGCTGGTGGATCACGAGGATTCCTTCGTCCATACGCTGGCAAATTATTTCCGCCAGACCGGTGCCACGGTGACAACCATGCGCTCGCCGATCTCGGACGATGTCTTTGACAAGCTGGATCCCGATCTTGTTGTCCTGTCTCCCGGGCCTGGCACGCCGAAGGACTTTGACTGCAAGGCAACGATCAGGAAAGTGCGGGCGCGTGGCATACCGCTGTTTGGCGTGTGTCTTGGCCTGCAGGCCATCACCGAGGCTTTTGGTGGCGAGTTGCGCACATTGGCAGTGCCGATGCATGGCAAGCCGTCGCGGATCAGGATCAATGATCCGGGACTGGTTTTCTCCGGGCTTGGCAAGGAAGCAACCGTCGGGCGCTATCATTCGATTTTTGCCGATCCGTCGACCCTTTCAACAGATTTCATGATTACCGCTGAGAGCGAAGACGGTGTCATCATGGGAATCGAACACCAATCCGAGCCGGTTGCGGCGGTCCAGTTCCATCCCGAATCCATCATGACGCTGGGTCAGGATGCGGGCATGAGAATGATCGAAAATGTCGTTGCCCATCTGGCGCGCCGTGAGGTCGCAGGCTGAGCCTCCGTTGCCTGGCCGCGGCGTGCGATTGATCGTGGCAGGCAGAACATTGTTGCCGTATCGGAAAGTCGGGTCTATAAGGTGACCATGAACAAGAACATGATCGCCAATTTTGAAGACACTCAGGACAGCTGCATTGCGGCGCGGTCGGTGTTTTTGTGCGATCTATTGCTCCTTCTCAGCCTTACTGGCGATCGTCGGGCTCGATAGAGGAGCGTCCGGCGGTCGACACGCTGATGGCACGAGCTCCTTTTTTCACATTATCGCAAGACAACGCGCCCCTGGAATATTCAATCCGCGGGGCAAATGCCGGTCCGAATTGCCCATTGGCAGGCGGACAAGGCTGAAAGACCAGTGAGAGAAATCATGAACGTCACCTCATCATCACCCGCGCCACAAGGCAAACGTATCGGCATGGCCGATGCCGCACGCAAATACCCACACTATCCACCCCTGGGCCTTGAAGACCGCACATGGCCTTCCATGCGCATCGAAAAGGCACCCATCTGGTGTTCAGTTGATCTGCGCGATGGCAACCAGGCGCTGGTCAATCCCATGGGCCATGACCGCAAATCGCGCATGTTCGATCTGCTGCTGTCGATGGGTTTCAAGGAGATCGAAATCGGCTTTCCTTCCGCCTCCCAGACGGATTTCGATTTTACCCGCTGGTGCGTCGAGCAGCAGAATATGCCTGAAGATGTGTCTCTCCAGGCACTGGTGCAATGCCGGCCCGAGCTGATCGCCCGCACCTTTGAAGCGCTGGAAGGGGCCCACAACCCGATCATCCATTTCTACAATTCGACCAGTGAATTGCAGCGCCGGGTGGTTTTTGCCAAGGACGTGGCGGGTATCAAGCAGATCGCAGTCGATGCGGCCAAGCTGATCAGGGACACCGCAGAAAAGGCAGGCGGCGGCTATCGGTTCCAGTATTCACCGGAAAGTTTCACCGGAACGGAACTGGAGGTCGCACTGGAAATCTGCAATGCGGTCACCGAGGTGATGCAGCCGACTGCGGAAAACAAGCTGATTATCAATCTGCCCTCGACGGTTGAGATGTCGACGCCGAATATCTATGCCGATCAGATTGAATGGATGTGCCGAAATCTCGACAATCGCGAAAACCTGATTATTTCCCTGCATCCACATAATGATCGCGGGACGGGGATTGCGGCAACTGAACTGGGTCTGATGGCCGGTGCGGACCGGGTGGAAGGCACGCTGTTCGGCAATGGCGAGCGGACCGGCAATGTGGATATCGTCACGCTGGCCCTGAACATGTACACGCAAGGGGTGGATCCGCAACTGGATTGTTCGGACATTCAGCGCATCAAGAGCGTCTATGAATATTCAAACCAGATGACGATTCCAGAGCGGCATCCCTATGTCGGTGAACTGGTCTACACGGCCTTTTCCGGCTCGCATCAGGATGCCATCAACAAGGGTATCAAGGCCATCAGGCAGGCCAATACGGAAACCTGGGAAGTGCCCTATCTGCCCATTGATCCGCAGGATGTCGGGCGCACCTATGAAGCGATCATCCGTATCAACTCCCAGTCGGGAAAGGGCGGCATTGCCTATGTTCTGGCCGAGGATTACGGGCTTCACCTGCCGCGGGGCCTGCAGGTGGAATTTCAGGGTGATATTCAGCGCATCACCGAAGAACAGGGCACCGAACTGACGCCGCAAAAAATCCATGAGCGTTTCCTGGAGCTCTATGTCAACCAGCCGGGCGGGCGGTTTGCCTATGTCGACCATCACACGTTTCCGGCCCCCGATCACAAGGGCAGTCGTGAACTCGAGGCCGAAATTACCGATCATGGCCAACCGTTGAAAATCACTGGCCGGGGCACCGGTCCCATTGACGGTTTTGTCCATGCGCTCTCCAAGCATATCGGCATAGAGATCGTGGTGGCGGATTATTCCGAGCATTCCATGAAGCACGGCACCGATGCAGCGGCCGTGTGCTACATGGAAGTGGAACATCCCGGCGGCAGGCTCTTCGGGGTTGGTATCAGCACCAATATCGTGGCGGCTTCACTTGAGGCGGTCGTCTCGGCGGTCAACCGGTTGCTCGAAAAGAAATGACCGGTCAAGCGCCAGACAATGCGCTCTTTGCGGTGGAAGCGGGCAGGGGCAGCGATGTCCCGCTCGTGTTTCTCCACGGATTTGGCGGCGCAGGGCGCGTTTGGTCTGATATGCAGGAAGTCTTGGCCAGTGAGGCAGGGTCGCTGGCCTATGACCTGCCCGGCCACGGCGGCTCTCTCGATGCCGATGGGCTGGGTGGCGCCGGTCGTATGGCCAAGGCCATTGCGGCGGATCTTGCGGCGCGGGGCATCAGGCGTGCGCATCTGGTGGGCCATTCAATGGGTGGAGCCGTTGCCACAATGCTTGGCCTGCGCAACCCCAAACTGGCTGCATCCATGACATTGCTTGCCCCGGGCGGGTTTGGACATGAGATCAACCACCGGCTGCTGAAACGTTTTGCCCTCGCCCGAACCTCTGGAGAAATGGAACTGGTGCTGGAGAATATGTTCGGCTGGAACAACCCGATACCGGCCCAGATGTTGGATGGCCTGGTACAGGCACGCAATGTCCCGGGCGCGCAGGACCGATTGCTGGTGATTCTGGAGGCCATTCTTCGTGGAAAAGGCGGTGAATTCACCCAGGGACTGATCATGCGCGACGATTTTTCCAGGCTTTCGATGCCCGTAAAGGTTCTGTGGGGAACGCAGGATCGGGTCCTGCCAACCCGTCAATCGCACCGCTTGCCGTCGATATTTGCAGCCCATGTCTTTGAAAATACAGGACATATGCTGATCGAAGAGTGCACGGATGAGGTGATCGTGCTCATTCGCCAGAACATGCGCGCCGGAACCTTGTAAACTCCTATAAAAAAATCGGAATTTTGCCACAACATCCTTTATATTAAGGTCTGATTAACCAGTTGGCAGGCGAACGATCCGATGAGCAACACTTCAGTGTCCGGTGATACGGGACGACGACTTTCCGAAGTTGTGCGCGAGGCAAAAATTGCCGCCGCAGAACGGGAAGACGTTGTCGTCGACATGAAGGAAGCGGATCGGGGACGGCTGGAACTGCTGGCTGAGGAACTGGCGCCGATCTTTGATGAGGTGCCTGAAGACGACGAGCAGTTCGATTTTTTTCTTTCTTCCGGCCTGCAACCCAGATTGTGGATAGACGCCATTGCCCATGTGCAGATGGGGCCTGACCGGCGCACCTATCGTTTTGTGCGCGACACGCGCTACGGCCGGGTGGTGATGGCCGAAAGCGGCAGCCTGATCACCATTGCCGACAGCGTGACCCACTATGTCGCCGAGCGCATTGTCCAGAGGCAGAAGTTTCTCGCTTCCGATGCACCGGCGGGCCAAAGCAAAACATCTGCGCAACAGGATCGACGGGATGATCTGCAGCGTACCCATGGCGAAGCAAAAACGCCCAGGCCCACTGACGGTCAGACATCCAAAGACAACACCCAGGCAAAGGCAGCATCGCCAGCCGCCAGCGGGCATGCGAGAGACAGAAGTGTTGCCAGGGTGATCACTGCCATTCTCTGGTTTGGCCTTGGTGTGCTGGTGACCGTTGCAATCATCGCCTTTATTTTTCTGGAAGATATCGCCACAGCCTTTGGTTGGACGTAAAAGCCGTAAAGCGACGACTGCACAGGGATGCCTTGCCACAAAGGTGACTGCGATCACGTTTTGTATTGCCTGCGAAGAGCAAAATTCCTGAATCCTCTATTGACCTGTCCCTTGGGGCCGCCCCGATAAGGATAGCGGTCAGCAAACATCGAGGTGATTCATGAGCCAATCCGCACAGTTCCTCCCCCCTTCCGAGGCCGCCAGACGGCTCGGCGTGTCTCCAAAAGCCCTTCGCCTCTACGAACAACGCGGTCTGATCAGCCCTGTTCGCACCGCAGCAGGCTGGCGCATCTATGGCCCGGTTGAGATGGCCCGGGCCGCAGAGATCGTTGCTCTGCGGTCGCTGGGGCTCAGTCTTGCAGATGTGGCAGGCGTTCTGAACGGTGATCCTGACGGTCTTGCGCCGGCGCTGGCGACCCATGAAACAGCCCTTGAAGGTCAAATCCGTGGACTGGCCGAAAGGGTCGAAAGGGTTCGCACCATTCGCGCTGGTCTGGACAATGGCCAAATTTCGACAGGCAACCAGTCTGTGAGCCCCCATTCTGCGGCCCCCGACTCTGCGAGCAGAGCGCAAATGCGCGCAGTCGGTGATGTTTCCTTTGATCTCCCCTGGCCCTGGGGCGGCGAAACATTCCAATTGCGTGACATTCGCGCGCTCAACTACATTATCGGCCCGCTGGGCAGCGGCAAGACACGGTTTGCTCAAATGGTTGCCCGGTCCTTGCCGGAGGCGCGCTTTTTGGATCTGCAACGCACCTTCGGCGCCGGTGCAACGATGCATGCGCTCCTGGATGCAGATTCGGATTTGAAGTCGCGGTTGGACCGCATCATCTGTCTGCTGGTCGACCAGGGCGCTGGCATCACGCCTGCTTTGACCGCACTGGCCACGGCGCTGGCGTCAGGAGGCTCATCCGTCCTTGTCGTAGATATGGTGGAGCAGGGCCTGGATCATGCCACACAGGTTGCTCTGATGGCCTATCTGCGCCAGCGTGCAGCAGAGGCCCCGCCACTTTTCCTGATGACACGCTCGAGTGCCATCCTCGATCTGAGGTATGTGGGTTCCAACGAGACCATAACCTTTTGCCCCGCCAACCATAGTCCGCCAATCCGCGTCGCGCCTTTTCCCGGCGCACCGGGTTATGAGGCCGTGGCCACCTGTCTTGCTACGCCCGAAGTTCGCGCGCGCACCGAAGGTGTGATTGCCTGGCGTCCGGATGCGAAACAATACGCCTGAGGTTTCAGAAGAGCTTTTCTGATTTGACACGATCAAACGTCCGGCCGTTCTGGCCCAGACCAAAACGCTCCAGCTGGCATTGCCATTTGTCTTGCTCTCCCTCGATGGTCAGCAGGTTGTAGCCCGAAGCCGGTTTGCTGCCGCCAGGGCCTTCGCTGGCTGAAGGAACGCCAACCACCGGGATTGATCCATGCATGCCGTCCAGGTGATAAAGCGTGTCGAGATGCGTGTGGCCGTGCAGGATGAGTTCAGCGCCATGGTCCTGCATGACCCGGGCAAAACGACCGATTCCCAGCAGTCTCTTGTGCGAGGCAGCGGCGCCGCGCACTGGTGGATGGTGGATCATGATTGTGCGGAAAAGCCCGGCTTGACGGGTTTCATCGAGCAACTGCCCCAGTTCTCTTGCCTGACGACGACCAAACAGGCCGCTGGCCAGCAATGGCGGGGTGGCGTAGGCGGTGGAGACGCCAATCAGCGCCATTTGATCGCGCACCCGAAGATAGGGGAAATGGCTGTCGTCCACCTGCCGGTGCTGATGGTCGTCACCCAGCATATTGGGTCGCCAGGCCTGGTAGATCTTCTTGTAGGCGCCCGGAACATAGGCATCATGATTGCCCGGCACATAGGAGACGGAAAGCGGGTCGCCGACGGCCTTCAACCAGGCGGTCGCCACCTCGATTTCAGCGTTTGCTGCAAGATTGACCAGATCGCCTGTGATCGCCAGATGATCGGGGGCTGTTGATTTGATTTCTTCCAGCAATGATTCAAGAATATTGCCAAACAAACGCTTGCGCCGGTTGCGCTGCCAGTTCACATAACCCGTGATGCGTTTTGACGCGAGTTCACGCAGGGTAATGCGAGGCAGCGGACCGAGATGGATGTCGGAGATATGAGCAAGACGGAACATGGGATCGGACATAGCGATCATTGCTCATGTGGGCAAGGTGGTTGTGAAGAGTCGAGCAAGGGAAGGTGGTATCGTCGCGGTTTCTTTGGCCGCATTATTCCCTGGCTCCTGCACAGGCTTTTGTTTTTCAAGCGACCCATGACACTTGGCGTCCGTGCTGCCGCTTTTGACGCAAAAGGCAGAATTTTCCTGGTGCGCCATACCTATGTTCCGGGCTGGCATTTGCCGGGAGGTGGGGTGGAGAAAGGCCAGACCGTTTTTAACACTCTCGAGCAGGAACTGGCGGAAGAAGGCAATCTGCAACTGTCAGGCCCGGCTCAGTTGTTCAATGTCTATCTGAACCCCACCAGTCACCGCGACCACATCGTGCTTTTTATCTGCCGCGACGTGCTTCAGGTAAGGGCGCATGTGCCTGACTGGGAAATTGCCCAGACAGGTTTTTTTACGCCAGATGCCTTGCCTGCCTGCACGACGCCTGCAACGAAAAGGCGCCTGGCCGAGTTGTCCAGCCAGGCGGAACCGGCGCGGCGATGGTAGGGCTGCCTAAAGCTTGTCCCGGCCATGCGGGGCCAGCAGATCCAGCTTTGGGCCTTTGGGAACAATGCGCGTCGGATTGACGGTCTCATGGCTGCGGTAATAGTGCAGCTTGATATGCTGCATGTTGACCGTCTCGGCGATGCCCGGCATCTGGTAGAGTTCACGCAGATAGCCGGACAGGGCCGGGTAATCGGCAATGCGTTGCCGGTTGCATTTGAAGTGCCCGACATAGACCGGATCAAAGCGCACCAGGGTAGTGAACAGGCGCCAGTCGGCCTCCGTCAATCGGCTTCCCACCAGATAGCGCTGTTTTGACAGGCGTTCTTCGAGCGCGTCGAGCTGCGAGAACAGGGCGTCAAAGGCTTCTTCATAGGCCGCCTGTTTCGTTGCGAAGCCGCATTTGTAAACGCCATTGTTTACATGATCGTAGACCGGGCCATTGATGGCATCGATGGCTTCGCGCAGGTCCGCCGGGTAGTAATCGAGGTCGGCGTTCACGCCATCCAGGGCGTCGAATGCGCTGTTGAACATGCGGATGATTTCGGATGATTCATTCGAGACAATGGTTTTGGTCTTCTTGTCCCACAGGACGGGCACCGTCACGCGGCCACTATAGATCGGGTCAGCCGCCGTATAGACCTGCCACATCTTGTCTGATCCATTGACATCATCCATGGTCCCACCATCACGGCCAAGGAACTCCCATCCATCGCTGCCCATGAAATGATCGACGACGGAAAGCGTAATCAGCGGTTCCAGCCCCTTCAGCTTGCGAAAGATCAGCGTGCGGTGGGCCCAGGGGCAGGCATAGGAGACATAGAGATGATAGCGTCCGGTCTCGGCCTTGAAGCCGCCGCTTCCACTTGGGCCTGCATTGCCGTCGGCGGTGACCCAATTGCGGAACTGCGATTCGGATCGCTTGAATTGTCCCTTGTTTTCCTTGGTGTCGTACCAGACATCATGCCAGACGCCGTCAACCAATAAACCCATGTCTTGTCTCCTGTTTTGGACATTTCCAGCAATCGTGCCGCGTGACGTCCATGTGACACGTTAAGTAGTGCTTTGGCGGCGCCATGCGAAGCCTGTTTGGTTGAACAGTGTGTTTTCGATTGCAAAGGCAAACTGTTTCATGCTATCCGCGCTGAACCAAATAAGGGTCAGATCATGGAATACACTGGACAATTGCGACGACGTTGATGCTTGAGCGCCCCTCGGGCGTATTTCCTGTCGTATTGCCTGCCAGTTACTTTCCGGATGATTCCATGTCTGACATCAAGCCTGTCTACCTGAACGAAAACCCCACCCATCATGACGCCATCGAGGCGATCAATGCCGAAGCCTTTGGTCCGGGTCGTTTTGCCCGTGCAGCCGAGCGGGTGCGCGAGCAGGGGCCGCATGATACGGCCCTGTGTTTTGTCGCCCTGGTCGAGGGGCAAGTCATCGGTTCCGTGCGCCTGACGCCCGTCATGGCAGGCCAGGTCGCCGGACATATGCTTGGCCCGCTGGCGGTTCGGCCTTCCTACAAGAATCTCGGTATTGGCAAGCAATTGGTGCGCATATCGGTGGAAGCCGCGCTGCAAGCAGGCAGCGAAGGCGTGATCCTGGTCGGTGACCCGCCCTATTACGCGCCGCTCGGCTTCGAGCCGGTCAAGGCCCGTCTGGATTTTCCGGGACCGGTCGATCGTTCACGGGTGCTGGTTGCGCCCAAAGGCGAAGAAATCCACCAGCGGCTGGCCGGGCAGATTACCTGGCGGGCCTATGGAATCCGCGAAAAAGCGTAAAAGCCTTTCATCCCGAATGACAGGTTCAGGTGACACCCAAACGGCACGAATCAATGTCTGTAAAATGCGCACGTATAAATACTGCTGAAGTTACAGCACAGACAAGATGAACGCCAAAATCAGGATGATGACGATTGCGGCGGCGGGTTTCCATGGTGTTTCAACACCGGTCTTCTCATGGATCGAATAGGTAATGCGCAGCGCCGGTATGCCTGCGACCAAACCAACGATGAGTACCGTCAACTTGGCCCACATCATATCCAATGAAACGGCGAAAAAGGACAAGGACGCCAAGGCGATTGCCAGACCGAAAAAGCCCGCACCCATCACCCGATAAATGGCAGAGAATACAGTTATTTGCTGGGGGGTAAGGTCACTTTTCGACAGGCCCATAATTTTTAGATGGTAGTCCGCCGGCACTGGCCCAAAACAATATTTCGCGCCCATTGCGCATAGGCCCAGGGCACAAATCGCAAACAAAGCGATGGCAATCATCAACATGGGTTTTCTCCATCAGGAAACGGGTCAATGATTGATGCACGATCAAAGTGGTTTGGCAAGCAGGCGTCGGATTCAGGTCGGGGCAATGGCTGGTTGGAACCCGTTCGAGTCCTTCGGATTATGTGCTGGTATCGACATTTTCGGCGCAAACCGGACCCTGCCTATTCATACGGCCGCTGCTGTGCAGCTTCCCTGAAGCGGACATTAACAGCAGTTCACCGTATGAAGTTTGTTTTCCCATCCGTTCTTTTTGTAAAAACCACTAAAAACATGGCCTCTTGTTATGCGCGCTTAATGACTTTGATTAGAAACAAAAGTACAACAGCCCCGATAGTCGCGCTAATGATTGCTCCAACGATTCCGCCTCCTAGGTTTAGGCCAAGCATAGGAAGTAGATAGCCAGCGATGAACGCACCGACTATGCCAACGACGATATTGCCAATCAAACCAAATCCAAAACCTTTGACTAGAATGCCAGCTAACCAACCAGCAACCGCGCCGATGAGCAAGAATACGAGCAAGCTTTCAATTCCCATTGTTCTCTCCTAATGATTGAGTGTGAGCGTGTTTTAACTATATGCGCCCAATTCGCTCATGGTGCTACAAAAATAGGCAGTTGACCAGCATATCAGACGAAACTTCCCCGCTAAAAGCTGGCTCCTATTTGGCGTCGGTAGTGGGCTTGAATTCTACTTCCCGCCGCTAGCGTCAAAAAACACAAACGGCCCATAGCGGACATTTGGTGCGTTTAGCTGCGGAAGGCGGCTTTGGGCTCGGAATGGCCTATATTGTTTGCTTCACTCATGATCTGCTTTGCTTTTCGGCTGCAATTCGCTGTAGGGACAAACATCATCTTCGAAAGGTACGTGGCGGCGGCGAAACTGGGTTCCGGCCATCGCTTTTATGCGGCTTATCCTGTCCATCCTGAAATGGCGGAAGTCTTCACGCGAGGGGTCCCAGCCGACGAGATACCAAAGGGGCGGCAAGATAAGCATTGCTTGCGGCTCAACCTCGCGTCGGGTTTTACGGCCCTTTGCGTCGCGATAGTCAAACCGAACGAATTGGCGTCCAAGGAAAGCCGCTTCAAACATGGGGAGCAGTTCCGGGTCCATTTTCCCCATGTCCGACAAGTCCTGTAGCGGCGACAGCTGGCCGATATGCAGACACTCCAAGAAACTGCGCAGATCCTTAATTTTATCTGAGGGCAAGGCTTTTTCGATCTTGGCAAGGCCCGCGTCGGCTAGTTCGGAGAACGGTAAGTTTCCGGCTGCCCGCATGGCAGCGACACTGATCAACAGGGCAAAGACCTCGGGGACCGAAAGTCTGGCATTGGTTTGGACCGACTGCGGATCAAGCTGAAGACCACCACCGCGGCCGACATCAGAATGGATCACGTAGCCTGCTTCCCGCAGGGCGCTGATGTCGCGTAATACGGTTCGGCGAGAGGTGCCAACTTCCTTTGCAAGCGCTTCTACCGTGGATGTGCCGTTGCGGCGCAGGCTGCGCACGATGGCGTCGTGTCTGAGTCTCGCATTCATAATGTCACCATAACACAAATGGTGACAGGATTTGGCACTATTTTATCGTAGACCCAATCCAGCAACGCAGAGAAGGAGATTGCGATATGAAACGGACAGCAGTGAATCCCTGGGATTGGTCTATCAAGCTGGGTTACAATCAGGCCGAGGTGATCGAAGGCGCTGCGCGGCAAGTGATATGCGCGGGTCAAACCGCGGTGGATAGCGACGGCTCTCCGCAACATCCCGACGACATGCGAGCGCAGATCAGCCTCGCGCTCAATAATCTTGAAGCGGTACTGAAAGGCGCGGGTATGAACCTGAGTAATGTGGTCAAGTTGGGTATCTATGCCACTGACGTGGATGAAGCGCTGAAGAATTTTGACCTTCTGGGCATGCGTTTCGGCTCCCATGGGGTTGCCCCGCCAATGACCCTCCTGGGAGTGACGCGCCTTGCGATCCCTGGACTGCTTTTCGAGATTGAAGCGGTTGCAGCGGCCTGATCAAAAGCAATGCGGCCATTGGATTGAGACATGTCAATGGCCGCATTTCTAGATTGAGGTCATTGTTGGAAATTGCCGCGAGAGTCCGCTCTCCGCCCATTTTACCGTCGATCAAGACCGATGTTTTGGTTACTTTATCTGCACTGCAGTCATTGGGTAAAAACAAAGCTGCGGGAGAGAGATAAAGCTGCGTCGCCCACCAATGGGGTCGGACACAATTTAACTGGAATGGCCAGATTGGGTTCTGACCGAGGCCCCTGAGATCGCTCCAACCTTCCAGAGCGCTGCGCGGCGCATGTCGGTTTGCAGCCCAAAGCTGTTGTTTTTATCTCGCCAACCAGGCCTGATGAATGGCGTGGGCCGTATCCGTTGGTGTGGCTGTATTGCGGACCTCAAAGTCGTAGTGACAAAAATCATGGGTGCGCAAATGGTACTCCGCCTCGCCGATTGTGCGGTCGCCGCGTTGTATTTCCCTTTCTTGAAGGATATCCAATGGCGCATGAATTGCCACCCGGAAGACATCGAAAGGGTCAAGCAACGCGCGCAGTTCTTCTGACCATAATTGTTCTTCAATAATGTGCTCGACAATCATGTCGTTGCCCGCAAAGGCAAAGGCTGCAATGGACTTGTGAAACCCGTCAAAAAACCGATTGCGTTCATCGGGCGTTGTTTTGACCGCCCTGAAACCGGTTGAGGCAAGTTGATCCGATGCGAAATAGCAGAATGTATCGGGCAACAGCTTTCTGAGTTCACCAGCGACACGCGTCTTTCCGGAACTTGACGTCCCGTTCAAAAAAATGATTCTGGCGATTGCGTCCTTTTGATTGGCCAAAGTTTCAACCTCGCAGTGGGCAACAGTCTGCTGTAAAAGACGGCGCCATTCAACAGCGGCACCTCTGAACGCGGTACACTGATACGGCAAACCAAGGACCTGCGCCGAACTTTTGTGCAATGTCTCCTGCGTTCAAAACGTCCGGAGCCGCGCAGTATTGCGCAGATGATTTCCAGCGCTGTCTGACGCGCCGTGTCAAAAGGAAAGCGGGACCCGAACCGATGGCCTCACAGCCCTCTAATACATCGTCTTTTGATATTCGACCTCAAGGTCAGCGTCGATCTTCTTCATCTCCTCCGGGTCATCAGGGGCGCCTGAGGATTGATCGAGTATTATTTTGGCCAATGACGGCATTTCGTTGCGATCCTGGCGGTGGTCCGGATCCCAAAGCCTGGAGCGTCGAAATGCCTTGGCGCAATGGAGGAACACTTCCTCGACGGCAACAGCGATGGCGATCGTCGGCACCCGGTCCTTCACTGCCAGCATTGCAAGCAATTCCGGATCGCGGGTGATTTGCGCTTTGCCGTTGACGCGCAAGGTTTCATCAAATCCGGGAACCATGAACAGCAAACCGACCACCGGATTGGCGACAATGTTTGATTGGGTGTCCAGGCGATTGTTGCCCGGCCGGTCAGGGATCAGGAGTGTTCGGTCATCCAGAACTTTGACAAAACCGGATGGATCACCGCGCGGGCTGACATCCGCTGAGCCGTCGGGCGATTGTGTCCCGATGCACAGGAAGGGTGAGCGCGCCACAAAGTCCCTGGCATGTTTGTCGAGGCGATCCAGGCATTTTGCGATGGCCAGGGGATGCTTTGCAGGAAACAGGGATCGCAATTCTTCCTCGTTCCTGATCAAAAACTCCGGCTTCAGTTTTGTCTTGTCAGCCATATTGCGTTCCTCCAATGCCTGGACTCAAGTTTTCAATAAAGCGGTATTCCAGGCCGCCAAAATTCTCCCGGCAGGCTACAGTTTAATTTGGGTTAGACAAGCGTCTGTGGCCCTGCCATCGCGGAAAACTGAAGGGACTGCAGATGATTGTTGTAACGGTTCACCGCAATTGAATGGGATGCATGAGCTGGCAGTTGCCTGTTGCCGGGACCAGGAAAACATCGGTCCATGCATTTTAAACTTTGCCAGGCTGCGTGCGTCTGGTTCTATGTGCTTGCGTAATGAAACGGGGTGAGTGAACGGGTGATCCAGCCTCTGAACAGAGCAACTCCTGCTCTTCTTGTCTTTCTGCAAGCAATGGTTTCCGCCTCCAGTCTGGTGGTCGAAATCGTCGCTGGCAGAATGCTGGCGCCCTATGTGGGCATGTCCCTTTACACCTGGACGTCTGTCATTGCGGTCGTTCTGGCCGGATTTTCCGCCGGCCATTGGTGGGGTGGCCGGATTGCCGAAAAGGAGATGAGGCCGGCCCTTGTGCATACCGCATGGCTTCTTCTTGCTGCAGCTCTGACAACCAGTGTCGCACTGCTGGTCCTGCGCACCATTTCCGGGCCCATTTTAAATGCCAGCGACGATTATCTTGTTGCCATAACTTTGCTGTCGGCAGGTGCTTTCTTTCTGCCCTCGCTTTTTGCCGGCGTTCCGGCACCGGTTCTGGCGCAGATCGCGGTGACCATCGCCGGCGAAAAGTCGGGCCGCGCCCTCGGCGCCATGTTTGCAGCGGGCGCACTGGGCGCCATCGGCGGCACATTGCTGGCAGGTTTCCTGTTCATCCCCTGGCTCGGCACGGCCCTGACGCTGGCAATTGTCTGCGTGTCCTATGTGGCCGTTGCGGCAACCCTGTTCCTTCTTGCCGGCAGTAGCCTGCGATCCCTGCCGCCGATGGCATTGGCGGTGATCGCTCTTGGTTTGGGGTTCTATTCAGCTGGCCGCTTGTCGCCCTGTACAAAGGAAAGCAATTACTACTGCATCCGAGTGATTGACGTTTCTGCCGATCCGGAAAAGCCGGTTCGCCGCATGGTTCTGGACCACCTGTCCCATGGCACCAGTTCACGCGATTTTCCACAAATCATGTTCAGCGAATTTACCGCGATGCTGGATGGCATAGCGCGAAACCGGATGGAGGGTGGCGGCTTTTCATCTTTCTTCATTGGCGGTGGAACCTATTCGGTTCCCCGCGCATGGATCAACCGCGAGACGGGGCCGATTACCGTTGCAGAGATCGACCCGGACGTCACGCAGATAGCCATCAGGGACTTCTGGCTGGATCCGACCGGTCTGCGGATTCTGCATGAGGATGCCCGGCGCGCCCTGCTGATGCGACCGGAGGAAAAATACGATGTTGTCATTGGTGATGCATTTGGAGATATCGCCGTCCCCAGCCATCTGATCACCAGCGAGTTTTTCCAGCTGGTGCGCAGCCGCCTCGCGCCCGATGGCGTCTATCTGATGAATGTCGTGGATTTCCCCGGGCAGTTGAATGCCCTGTCAGCCATCTATGCAACCCTGCGCTCTGTTTTCCCGTCTGTCGAAATCTGGACACGCGCCGCGCCGCCGATACCCGATGAACAGACGGTCTTCGTGCTGGTTGCTGCAGACCAGCCCAGCGGAATTTCAACGCTGGAAACCCTGGCCCCGGACCCCACGCGCTTTGCCGCCTTTGCCGACAGTTTTTACGATGACGTGCTGGATTTTCGCAGCACCCGGATACTGACCGACGATTACGCACCGATTGACCGCCTGTTGCGCCAGGTCCATTGAACTTTGGCTTCGCCCCGTGGATTGCAGATCAGGCGCCTGTCATTCAAATTCCATGACCTCGAAGACGCGTCCGGCGTTTCGGGTGGCCAGTTCCTCGAAGGTATCGAGGTGCTGCCAGCGTGACTGGTCGACATAATAGGCATCTTCCAGACCACCACCCTTTTCGATGTGCTCGGCAATCCTGGCCCGCAGGTCTGTCAGGTAATCGAGGGTATAGCGGCGCACCTGATCCATGTTGGTCGGGTGCCCGTGTCCGGGAATGACATAGAGTGCGTTCAGCTGTTCAAATGCGTTTTCCCAGGTTTCCACCCAACCGGCCGTGTCGGTGTCTTCGAATATCGGCAACATGCGCTCATGAAAGGCGATGTCGCCGGCAATCACCAGCTTTTGTTGCGGGAGCCAGACCTGTGTGTCGCCGGGAGAATGGGCCGGGCCCAGCATCAGCACCTCGATGGTGACGTCACCCATCTGCAGGACCCGGCGGTCGGAAAATGTCTCGTCGGGAAGTCTCACCTCTGTGCCGGCGGCCCTGTCCTTGAGACGCGATCTGGCTGATTCCAGAATGGTATGTCCACGTTCTTCGAAATTCGAGGCGGCGTCCTCATGCGCCAGGATCTTCACCCCCTGTTCGCCCCAGTAGGCATTGCCCAGCATGGCGTGGCCCTGACCGTTTTCGTTTATCACCAGACGCACCGGCTGGTCTGTGATCGCCTTGATTTCGTGATGCAATGCCTGGGCAAGCAGATAGCTGCCCCCGCCATTGACGACAACGACGCCCTCTTGCGTCACAATGAAGCTCAAATTGTTGTTGTGCCCGGCGTTTTCATAGGTGGATGGCCCGGTCTGGCCAATCGCACTCCAGACATTGGGAATGACCTCGACGGGTTTCGAATAGAGCAGGGATGCGGGGTATTGATCCGCAATTGCCTGAGACGCAGACCCATTTGACGTCCATGAGACCACCACGAAAACACCCAGGGCAAGGGCGCCAAATGAAGGCATAATGCGCCAGGCTGAAAACAGCTTCCTCCAAACAATTCGGTCTAAAAACAAAATGTCGCGCCCTCACTTGAGAAAATATGTTGCCCTCAGACTACAGGAATATTGGTTTGAAAAAACAACGATTTTTCTCGGCCGATGTCCCCGGGGCAAAGCAAGGCCGAGACGCTGTTTTCAGGTTGGCCGCTTTGGGGAATATTGACAGGCCATTGTCATGAGGCTCAGAATGATTGCACGACTTTGGGAGGCTGAAAGTGAAGAGTGAACTGACCAGACTTCTGGATATTGAAATTCCAATTCTATCAGCTCCGATGGGGGGCGCAGCGGGGCCTGACCTCGTCGCGGCGGTGTCCAACGCAGGTGGTTTTGGTGTCATTCCCCTGTGGGGAAAGCCTGTTGATCAGGTGCGCCAGGGAATTGCCGAAGTGCGCGCTCTGACCGATCGGAACTTTGCAGTGAATCTCAATCTTTCATTTCCCTATGAAGAACAGCTCAAGGCCTGCATTGACGCGCAGGTTTTTGCCGTTTCACTTTTCTGGGGCATGGAGCCTTCCGCCATCGAGATCGCCAAAGCGGCGGGCCTGATCGTGATGGTCAGCGTTGGATCTGCGGCGGAGGCAAAACTGGCGGCCGACGCAGGCGCCGACATCATCATTGCGCAGGGATGGGAAGCCGGTGGACACGTTTGGGGACAGGTTGCGACCATGGCGCTGGTCCCCGCTGTCGTCGATGCGGTTAACGTTCCAGTTGTCGCTGCCGGTGGGATTGCCGATGGGCGCGGACTTGCGGCAGCGCTCATGCTTGGTGCGTCAGGCGTATGGATCGGTACCCGTTTTCTGGCCAGCACAGAGGCGACCATTCACGAAACATATCAGCAAACTGTCCTTGGCGCTTCGGAAAACCAGACGGAATGGTATCGCGATCTCTATGATGTGGCCTGGCCCGACGCGCCGCATCGGGCCTTGTCGAATGCAACCTCTCGAAAATGGCATATGGCCGGAACACCGGCGCCAGGCAACCGTCCAGGTGAGGAAGAGGTCATCGGGCAGAGCCCAAATGGGAAAGCCGTTGTTCGCTATCAAAGCTACACGCCCCTTCCAGGCACGACAGGCGATGTTGAGGCCATGTCGCTTTGGGCCGGACAGGGTGTATCGCTTGTCCGCGATATCTTGCCGGCTGCCGAGATCGTTCGCGCGATATATCAGGACGCAAAGACGGCGATGCAGTCGGGCCAAGCGAAACTTCCAGACAGCGACAGCCGATCGTCTTCAAGTGAAAACAATTGAGGGCGGGAAGTGGGATCGGCCATATGATTCCATTGAACACAAATGGCTGAAGACATGACTTCTGTCGCATTACCCTGAAATCTGAGGCCAAGGGACACATTGCAAATGGACGCCAACAAGGACGCATTCGAAAAATTCAGCTTCGGGACCCAGGTGCGAAAATCACCCTATTCAGATGCGGCGCTGCGTTGGGGCGCAAAGGGCTTCTCCGTCTACAACCACATGTATATCCCGCGCGATTTTGGCGATCCGGTACAGAACTTCTGGAATCTTGTGAACGAAGCCATCCTGTGCGACGTGGCCGTCGAGCGCCAGGTGGAGATCACCGGCCCGGATGCGGCAAAATTCACGCAATATATGAGTTGCCGGGACCTGTCCAAAATGCAGGTGGGGCAATGCAAATATGTGCTGATCACCGATCAGAACGGCGGGATCATCAATGACCCGATTCTGTTGAAGTTGGGCGCCAATCACTTTTGGCTGTCGATTGCCGACAGCGACGTTCTGCTGTGGGCCAAAGGTCTGGCGGTCAATTCCGGTATGGATGTCCATATTACAGAGCCAGACGTGTCTCCGCTGCAGCTTCAGGGACCCAAATCCCGTGACGTGCTGCGCGCGGCGTTTGGCGATGCGCCAACAGAACTCAAATACTATCGGTTCATGGAATATGATTGGGACGGCATTCCCCTGGTCATCTCCAGAACCGGCTGGTCAAGCGAGCTCGGCTACGAGATTTTCCTACGCGACGGATCGGCTGGCGATCAATTGTGGGAACATCTGATGGCGGTCGGCCAGCCGCTGGGCCTGAAGCCCGGTCACACCTCCAGCATTCGCCGGATCGAGGCAGGGATGCTGTCCTACCACGCGGACATGACACTGGAGAACAATCCGTTCGAATTTCGGCTGGATCGTTTGGTCGATCTGGAGATGGCGGCTGATTTCGTCAGCAAAGCGGCGCTGAACAGGATCAAGGAGCAGGGTGTGTCCCGATATTTTGTTGGTCTGCGGATCTCGGGCGCAGCGCTGATTGGTTCGAACGACACCCACTGGCCGGTCTTCGATGATGGGTGCAAGGTCGGTTATGTGACCTCGTCGGTACATTCGCCGCGGCTCAGGCAGAACATTGCCCTTGCCATGGTCGCAACGCAGGTTTCTGCCATCGGCACGCAGCTCGAAGTGGAACTGGCGAGCGGGCGCAGCACCTGTGAAGTCGTCCCAATTCCCTTCTACGACCCCCAAAAGACTTTGGCCGCCAAGGGGTAAGGCGGAAAATCCATGGCAGGGTCGTTGTCGGGAACGGCAATGCGAGCGGTGCGCCCCATGGAAATGTGTCTGCACGCCTGGAAATCAGGCGCATTGCTCAAGTGCGATCAGCGGCAACAGGATTTCAACTGCGGGTTCTCATTGCAGCAATCATCCATGAGGAAGGTCAACAATGCGCCGATGCGCGCGAAATCAACCGTGTAACGCAGGCTGCGCGATTGTCTTTCGCTGTGAACGATCCCCGCATCCGATAGTGCCGCCAGGTGAAACGAGGCGCGAGATGGGCTCGCGCCGACCTTTTGGGCAATGTCTCCCGCGTTCAGACCGTCCGGACCTGCGGTCACCAAAGCCCGAATGACTTTCAGCCGGTCTGCATTGGACAGGGCCTGAAAGAGCGAAGCGGCTTCTTCCTCGTGCATATTTCAACACCTCTTGAAATGATATTCAATGTGTGTCATTTATATTTCAAGAAATATTGAAATGAAAGGGAGAACGCACATGACTTTTGCCACACTGCTCTCCAGCCTCAAAACATTTGATGGCGCTGCCGCCCTGACCTTCGAAGTCGACGACCGGATTATCGGCGCGGGCTACCACGTCACGGAACTTCGACACTCCTTGTCGACTGGCATCGACTGCGGCGGCAACGTCGAGACATGGCAGGAAGCCCGCCTGCAACTGCTTGACGGTCCCGGTGAAACGCATATGAGTCTGGGCAAATTCAGGGCCATTGTGGAAAAAAGCCTCGACAGACTGCCGGAACTGGCTGATGTTCCCCTGCTGGTCGAGTTTTCACCGGATAATCGGGGTCTCAAACTGATGGCTCTGGACGCACCCTTCATGAAGGATGGACGGGTTTCTGTGAAACTTCGAGACTCAAGGGCCCTGTGCAAACCTGCGCAGAAAAACAGGGCGCTCGACGTAGCGACAAATGCCTGTAGTGGCGCGCCAAGCGCTGCAAGCGCCTGCTGCGGTTCAGATACATCCGCAGTTTCTGCCTCTGCCTGCTGTGCATGATTGCTGTTCGACAGAATTGAAAACATGGAACGGTCAGGTCGATTGCTTGCTGCAGCGCTCATTTATGAAGGCGGCACTCCTCGAGCGACGCATCTCTGCCGGACACAAACCCAACACGCCGTTGTGTGGACACTTTGCAATCCCAAATGTTCACATGTCCTAACGCCCTTCGCGATACCAGGTGCTGCCCAGCATCAGGAACAGCAGGGCCAGCCCGAAGAAACCGGCGAACAGGGGCAGGCGGTTGACGCCTGTCAGTTCGGTCTCGGAGGTCATTTTCAAAAACAGGCGGTCGGCGGATGCGCGGGGCACGCCCTTGATCGGCACGATGGTGGGGATGGAGACATCGCCGTCGCCTGACGAAAGGCGTTTGACCAGGCCGCCTGTCTCGGCAGCGAGGGGCGCGAGCAATTTGGTGCTTGAAACGGTTGCGGCAAATTCCGGTGCATTGAGCGCACCGACATGGACAAGCGTGCGCCTGTCGCCGTTCTCCACGTCGAACAGGCCGTTTTCCTCGACGGCGAGTTCTGCTTCGAACAGGCCGTCGGCTGTCTGTGTCAGAGGCAGGGTGATGCGTTTGCCGGAGGGCGTCGTGACTATGGCCTGGGGCGCTTCGTCGGACATGGTCTGCCGCGAGATGGTCAGCAGGTTTCCGGTGGAATCGGCGCGCAGGGTTTCTTCCTCCAGGGCCGGTTCCTTCATCAGCCAATGGGCAATGCGCCGATAGAGCGCCACATGCGGGCCGCCGCCCTCAAATCCGCGTGCCCACAGCCAACCGTGGTCGGACATCAGCATGGCGACGCGCCCCTCGCCAACGCGGTTGAGGATCAGCAATGGCTTGCCATCGGGACCATCAAGCACCGTGCTTTCCTCCGGCGCGTTGACATCCACCGCACGAAACCATCGTCCCCATTGCGGCGGCTCCAGGGCGGAACCAGGCAGGTCCCGGGTAACGGGATGTTTGCGCCCGGTGTCACTGAGGCGCGGATAAAAACCCGTTTCGGTGATGTCCCCGGTTGGAATGGCCGGCAGGACCGGTGCCAGTGGCGTATTGGCAATGGAATCGCGGCCCGCATGTTCCGGACCGGCGGCAATCAGCAGGGCGCCGCCATCTTCGACATATTGGGCGATATAATCATAATATAGAACGGGCAGAACACCGCGCCGCTGGTAGCGGTCAAAGACGATCAGATCAAACTGGCTGATCTTTTCGACAAACAATTCGCGTGTCGGAAAGGCAATGAGGGACAATTCGTCAATCGGCGTGCCGTCCTGCTTTTCCGGAGGGCGCAATATGGTGAAATGCACCAGATCCACCGATGTGTCGGATTTCAGCAGGTTGCGCCAGGCGCGCTCACCGCTATGGGGCTCACCGGAAACCAGCAGAACCCGCAGGTTCTCGCGAATGCCGTCCAGCACGATGACAGCGCGGTTGTTGGTCAGGGAGACTTCCCCCTCCACCGGCTCGACCTGCAGTTCAACAATATTGTCACCGGCATTTTCGACGTCGATATAGAGCTGCACAATCGTGCCGACCGGCGCCAGTTCGCGGCTGTAGAATGCCCCGTTGAGGCGGACGGTCACTTCCGTCACCGGTGACCCATCCCTGCCGTCATCATCCACCCGGTAGCTGATTTCCTGTTGCTCGCCGACAATGCCGAAGCGTGGCGCATTGACCAGCGATACCCGCCGGTCGATTTCCTCCGGCGAACCGGTGATCAGCCCGTGGACCGGGGCATTGAAGCCGAGCGCCGCTGCGTTTTGCGGGATGTCATGGATCTGGCCATCGGTGATCATGATTGAACCGGCGATGCGTGACGTCGGCACGTCTTCCAAAGCGGCCGACAGGGCGGTGAACAATTGGGTCGACGGGTTTTGGCTATAGGCGTCATTGCCAACCTCGATCACCCGGACGTCGAGCCGAGGCAGGCGGTCAAGCTGTACCTTCAGGCGGGCCAGCGCAGCATCACTCATCGCTGTGCGACCGGGTTCCGACTGGCTCTGGCTGCGGTCGACGACGACGGCCACAACACTGTCCAGAGGCTGTCGCTCCATCTGCAGCACTACGGGATTGAGCAGTGCCAGGCACAGGGCGCCGAGCGCCAGCGTGCGCAGAATCGCACCGCGCACGCGTTGCCACAGGCCAAGAGCTGCCAGCAGCGCGCTGGCGGCAGCCAGTAGTGCGATATAGAGCAGCGGTATGAGGGGTGAGAATTCTATCGACATGCCGCCCCCTATTGCCCAAGCCGCTCAAGCAGAGCGGGAATGTGGACCTGGTCGGCCTTGTAGTTGCCAGTCAGCATATACATCATGATGTTGACGCCGGCCCGGAAGGCATGTTCGCGCTGCACCGGATCGGGTGGCACGGTTGGAAAGACGGGTATATTGTCTTCATCGATTGCCCAGGCGCCGGCCAGATCATTGCCCGTGATGATGATGGACGAAACGCCGTCACCGGCGCGGGCTGGCCGATTGTCCGGATTGTCGGTTTCCGCTGCGGCCTCGACCCAAAGGGGACTGCCGTTGTAGCGTCCGGGAAAATTGCTCAGAATGTAGAAGGCCTTGGTCAGTACATGATCGGAGGGAACCGGTTCGAGGGCTGGAATGTCCAGTTCGGCGAGGATCGCGCGCAGGCGCGCCGTTTCCGGGGAAACTGCACCATTGGCATTCAGACCGGCCAGGGTATCGCGGGTATCAAACAGCACGGTGCCGCCGTTTTTCATGAATGTATCAACGCGCGCAATGGCTTCGGTGGATGGCGCATCGGCGTCTGCCGATATCGGCCAGTAGAGCATTGAATAGAGCGACAGATTGTCAGACTCCAGATTGACCGCGATGGGGTCACCGGGCTCCAGCGAGGTGCGATAGGTCAGGAAACGGGTCAGCCCGCTCATGCCAAGGCTGCTGGTGCGGTCCACGCGCTCGTCGCCGGTCAGCACATAGGCCAGATGGGTGCGGTCAAGGGCGGCAAGGATATCCGCATCACCGGGCTTTGCATCCGACGCCAGTGCCGGCTGGAAGGTTTGCAGGCTGACGGCCAGACACAGCAGCAGCACCGCGGCGCCGGCAGCAAGCCCGTGTCTTTTGCGCCCGGGCAGGGAGAAAGCGCCGGCCATGAAGAGCACAATGAGGGTGTCGAGGATCAAAAGGGCAAGGGCAGCGGCCAGCAGATAGGGCGCCAGGTCGAGACTGTTGTCACCGGCATAATCCGAGCGGTAGATCGGGCCTTCATAGGCGGGAAGTTCGAAAGCAGACAAAGTGTCGTTCGCTGCCATCAGATTGAGCGCCAGAAACCCGCTCTCCGTGCCATAGAGACCGGGGGGATTATCGAAGCTGGCCTGCGGGACGGTGGATGCCTGTATCTTCAGCGGTTGCGCAGCGCCCGCCGGCAGGGTGATGGCGCCATTGGCGGCCAGCAGACGGTAGGGCGGCAGGATGGTTTCTTCGCCGGTGGCCTGTTGTCCACCGCTTGTGCGCGACAAAAGCACGGCGCGGCGCAGCATTTCGACAAATTGTCCCGATATCGGCAGGTCTGACCAGGTTGCCTCAGCCGTTACATGAAAGAGTATGATGCGGCCCTCGCCAAAGGCGCGGCTGGTCACCAGCGGCGTTCCGTCGGCAAGGCTGGCCCACGTTCTGGACGCCAGATCGGGGGACGGTTCGGCCAGAACCTGCCGGTTGACCGTCACGTCGTCCGGCCGCTTCATGCCGGCAAAGGCGCCGTCTTCGGAAAAGGCTGCCAGCGGCTGCGGCTCGCTCCAGGACAGGGCGCCGCCAAGCGAGCGCTCACCGCGGCGCAATTCAACCGGTATGAACGGATCATCCCGGCTGCCACCGGCAAGCCTGGGGCCGGAAAACCGCAGCAGCAGGCCACCGCGGTTGATCCATTCAAGCAATTCATCGCTGACCTCTTCGGGCACCGTGCCGATATCGGCCATGACCAGCACCGAGGGTCTTTGCTCCATCAATTCCCGGATACTGTCGGCAAGGTTTTCCGACTGCGGGACAATCAGATTGGCAAAGGGCTCCAGCGCACGGGTGAGGTAATAGAGTGGCGACAGCAAAGGTTGCGAAAGATCCAGCGGTTCGGCAGACAAAAGCCCGACACGCCGCCGCCGCGAACTTTCATCCAGCAGGTATCGCGTGCCGGCATTGGCCAGGCCATCAACGGTGATGCTGGCAAAATCATTGCGCAATTCGAAGGGGGCAGTCAGCAGCGCCTTGCCGCTCAATGAACCTGTTTCAAAGATCAGTTCCCCCTCGGCAATGGGGCGGCCCTGGCTGTCATTGGCGGCGATGGTGCGGGTTTCATTGCCGCGATCGTGCAGCCGCGTTGCGCGGATGGCAAAGCCGTTTGCCTCGTTCTCAGCAGCATTGAGTGCAATGGTGTTGGTGGCCGTGTTTTCAAAGAGGTAAATGTCAGCCGGGTTTATGGCCACAAGGCCCTGCCAGTCCGCATCGCTGTCGCTCTCGGCAAGACCGGAAGACAGAATGGCAAGCGTGCCCACTTTCTGCCCGGCGAGCGCCGTGCGGATCGATGCCAGCGCTTTTTTCGGGGTGCCCTTGAGCGGACGCGGCGCTGCCGCCTGCAGGCGATCGCGCGCCTTGCCCGGCGTATCGGGCGTTGCGTTGTGGGCGTTTTCTGCCGTGAAAATGATCGATACCGGAATATTTTCCGCTTCCGCATCATCAATCAGCCCATTGGCGACAGTTACGCGCTTTTGCCAGTCTTCGGCCGTCGACCAGCCATTGTCCATGACGAGGACCAAAGGTCCCGCTGCATTGGCCTGGGTGCTGCGCGGGTTGAGCACTGGTTGCGCAAGCGCAATGACAATGAGGGCGGCGATCAACAGCCGCAAGGCCGTCAGCCACCAGGGGCTTTTTGAAGGTGTTTCCTGTTTTTTCAACACCCGGGCCAATATGCGCAGGGGCGGAAAGATCTCGGATTTCGGGCGCGGCGGGGTGAGCCGCAAAAGCCACCATATGATCGGCAGGGCGATCAGTCCGAAAAGCAGGGCAGGCGCCCCGAACAGGATGGAAAAAACACTCATGGTGATGTCGCCCCGGTTCCCGTCCTGAAGCCGTCATTGGGAACACCCGACAGATGGGTATGCAGGGCGACAAGGGCGGTGGAGGCCGGTTGATCGGTGTGATGGGTGATAAAATTCCAGCCAAGGTGACGCAGGCTCTGGGCAATGCCTTCGCGGCGGGCCAGATAGGCGCGGCGGTAGTCCTCGTGAATGGATTGTGCCCGCCCGGCGATCAGCGTATTGCCATTTTCCGGATCGATGAACTGCGTGCGTCCGCGGTAGGGGAAGACCTCTTCAATCGGGTCACAGATTTCCAGCACATGGCCGCGAATGCCGCGTTTGGCGATGGGTGCCAGTTTTGCGATCACCTCTTCGGCCGGATCAAGAAAATCAGAAATGAGCACCAGATCGCTGTGGCGGCCGATCAGCGACACATCGGGAAATGTCATTTCGCCCTTCTGCAGATCGATCGCGGTCGCCAGCCGTTGTGAGGCATTGCGGGCGGCGACCGGATCCATCACACCGGGCGATGCGATGCGCTCGCCCGAGCGCGACAATATTTCGGCCAGGGCAAGAAGAATGACCATGGCGCGGCTCTGTTTTGATACCGGCGCCAGATGGGACTGGAACAGCATGGAGGGGGATGAATCGGCCCACAGCCAGATCGTGTGGGCAGCCTCCCATTCGCGATCGCGCACATAGGTGGCGTCGTCGCGCGCCGAGCGCCGCCAGTCGATGGCTGAAAGGCTCTCGCCCTCCACATAGGGCCGGAATTGCCAGAAGTTTTCGCCAATGCCGCGTTTTCGCCTGCCGTGCCAGCCGGCGATCACCGTGTTTGCAACCCGCTGCGCCTCGACCAGAATATCCGGAATATAGGCCGCGCGCTGGCGACCCCGCGCCAGGGCAGAACCTGTTGCAACCGCTTCGGTCGCTTGTCCAAGAGCGGCCACGGGCTGCTATTCTCCCTGCGCGTTTTTGACAAGTCCGCCAATCACGTCGCGGATATGCATGCCTTCTGCCCGAGCGGCAAACGTCAGGGCCATGCGGTGTTGCAGGACCGGTTCGGCCAGGGCGTGAATATCGTCGACGGAGGGCGCCAGCCGGCCGTCATACAGGGCTCTGGCCCGGGCGCATAACATCATCGCCTGACCAGCACGCGGCCCCGGACCCCAGGCCACATGGCGGTCGGTGTCAGCGTTGCCGTTGCCGGGGCGGGCCGAGCGCACCAAGGATAAAATGGCGTCGATCACCTTCTCGCTGACCGGCATGCGGCGCACCAGCGCCTGAATTTCCAGCAAACGGCCGGATGTCAGCACGGCTTTGGCCCGTCCTTCTTCCACACCCGTTGTTTCCAGCAGAACCTGCCGTTCGGCTGCCAGTTCCGGGTAACCCACATCCACCTGCATCAGGAAGCGATCCAGCTGCGCTTCGGGCAGGGGATAGGTTCCTTCCTGTTCAAGGGGATTCTGGGTGGCCAGCACATGAAAGGGCGCCGGCAGGTCGTGACGGGCACCGGCTATGGTGACGTGATATTCCTGCATGGCCTGCAGAAGGGCCGACTGGGTGCGTGGCGAGGCGCGGTTGATTTCATCGGCCATCAGCAATTGGGTGAAGATCGGGCCGGGCACGAAGCGGAAGCTGCGTTTGCCCGCATCGTCCTGATCCATGACTTCGGAACCCAGAATATCTGAAGGCATCAGGTCGGGTGTGAACTGAATGCGGTTTTCATTGAGGCCCAGTACGATGCCAAGCGTTGCGACCAGTTTGGTCTTGGCAAGCCCCGGAACACCCACAAGCAGCGCATGTCCACCCGACAGAACGGCGAGAATGGTCTGTTCCACCACCTTTTGCTGGCCGAAAATGACCGTGCCGATTTCCTGCCGAATGGCGGCAATATCACTCAGCGCTGCCTCGGCGGCCGCAAGGACTGCTGTTTCATCCATGGAAGGATCGGTGTTTTCAACGAGACCCATAGTGCTTTCTCCGCCTTTTCAACGCCAGCATGCATCGTGCAATATACCGCACTATTGACTATTTGGTGTCCTGCCTGAAACCGTCAATGGAAAATAGTTGCGGTTATCCTTATGAATTGCATAAACCGGGCGCTATCCTAAGTGATATTGTTGTGAATAGACAGAAAGCTGGACCAGACAATGGCTAAAAGTGAAATCACTGGGGCAAAGAGCGAAACCACTGGGGCAAAGAGCGAAATCACTGCCGCAAAGGATACGACAAGTCTTGAGGCACTCATTTCGCGTTCGGCCTCGCCGGGCAAGGGATTGCCGCCGGTGGACAAATGGAACCCCGATTTCTGCGGCGATCTGGATATGGAAATCCGTGCCGATGGTACCTGGTTCTATATGGGGACTCCCATTGGTCGTGCGCCGCTGGAGCGGTTGTTTTCCACCGTCCTGCGCAAGGATGCCGACGGTAAGACCTATCTGGTCACGCCGGTCGAGAAGGTCGGTATCCGGGTTGAGGATGCGCCGTTCATTGCCGTTGAAATGAGCGTGACGGATCGCGACGGTACGCAGGTTCTGACTTTTCGCACCAATGTCGGCGATATCGTGGAGGCGGGTCCGGACCATGCCTTGCGGTTTGAGATCGCCGGTGAAAACAACGAGTTGAAACCCTATCTGCATGTGCGTGGACGTCTGGAAGCCCTGGTGAGCCGGGCGCTGATGTATGATCTGGTCGAACTGGGGAAGGCCGAAACAGTCGATGATGTGGAGATGTTCAGTCTCCATTCGGCTGGAAAAACCTTTCCCGTCATGCCCATGGACCAGCTTGAGGCCCAGTCCAAATGAGATCAGCCATGGATGACCAGTACAGCGCCGGTATCTTCCGGGAAAGGGCGGCGCTGGAGAAAGGCACAGATGATGGCCGGGTGCATGGCGATCACGTGCTGAACCCGGACATCATTGCCCGCCTGTCGACAGAGAAACTGCGTGATGCGGCTGTGCTGGTGCCCGTGGTCGATTATGGTGATCGCAGCCAGATGATCCTGACCCAGCGCACCGCCAATATGCGTACCCATTCCGGTCAGGTCGCCTTTCCCGGCGGCGCCGTTGATCCCGGCGATCATTCAATAGAAGCGGCCGCCATGCGCGAGGCGCAAGAGGAAATCGGACTTGATCCGACCTTTGTCGAACCGATTGGTCGCTTGCCGCAATATCTGACAACGACAGGTTTTCGCATTACCCCGGTTCTGGCCATCGTCAGTAGGGATTATACGATGACAATAAACCCGCAGGAGGTGGAGGACGCATTCGAAGTGCCCTTTGCCTTTTTGATGGATCCCGCCAATCACAAGCGTGAAAGCCGCGTATGGCAGGGCAAGGAAAGACATTTTTACACCATGCCCTACGGCAAACGCTATATATGGGGCGTGACCGCAGGTATTTTGCGCACCCTCTACGAAAGGCTTTATGCATGAATTCCGGCACTCCGGTTGCCAATATCGCCGATGCCGCTTGGTTCGGTTCGCCTGACCTGCAATCCATCCTGACGCTGCTCAATGCCGATGGTGGGCAAGCGCGCATCGCAGGCGGCGCCGTGCGCGACACGCTGATGGGGAGGAGCGTCGGGGATATCGACATTGCGACAACCCTGTCACCACAGGAGGTCATGGACCGCGCTGAGAGGGCTGGCATCAAATCAGTTCCGACGGGCATTGATCATGGCACCATAACGCTGGTTGTGAATGGAAAATCTTACGAAGTCACCACGTTGCGCATCGATGTCGTTTCGCATGGACGCCATGCACAGGTGGCCTTCGGTGCCGACTGGGCAATGGATGCGGCGCGCCGCGACCTGACGATGAACGGGCTTTATGCGGATGCCGAGGGCAATGTCATTGACCTGGTGGACGGCTTTACTGACATCAACAGCAGGACCGTGCGGTTTATCGGTGACGCCGCCAGTCGCATCGAAGAGGACTACCTGCGCATCCTGCGGTTTTTCCGGTTTTTTGCCTGGTATGGCGATGGGCGGCCCGATCCGGATGGTTTGCGGGCATCGGCCCGGCTGAAAGCGGGCATTGCCCGATTGTCGGCTGAACGTGTCTGGTCGGAATTCAAGAAATTGCTTGGCGCACCGGACCCGTCGCGCGCCCTTCTTTGGATGCGCCAGTCCGGTATCCTGTCGACCTTTCTGCCGGAATCGGAAAAATGGGGCATTGATTCCATATTCGGCCTGGTTCAGGCTCAGGCGGATCTCAAATGGGGCGATGACGCCGTTTTGCGCCTGATGGCCATCGTGCCCAATGATCCGGCACGCATGGACACAATGGCCAAACGGCTCAGATTGTCCAACAGCGAGCGAAAGCGGCTGGTTCAATGGGCCGGGCAGGAGCGGATTTCTGAAGATCTGTCCGACATCGCCCTCAGGCGACTGCTCTATCGCGGCGATCCGCAGGCAATCATAGACAAAATACGGTTGCAGTTGTCAGCCAGCCGCACGGCGGCGCAGAGTGATGACAAGGCTTTGCATGTCGCGGCAAAATTCTCTCGCATGCTGAAGGTGGCAAGCCAATGGAAAAGGCCATCGTTTCCGCTCTCGGGAAAAGACCTGCAGGCGCTGGGGATTGCGCCGGGTCCGGCCATGGGCGAGGCGCTCAACAGCCTGGAGGAGGCATGGGTTGAGAGCAATTTTGCCCTGACGCGTGCGCAATTGCTTGAAAAGGCCAGCGAACAGGTCGGCTAGCCTTTTCTATATCCAACTATGGCCAGCGAACGGCGGGCGGCATGGACGACAGGATCGAATCCACATTGCCGCCTGTCTTGAGGCCGAAAATCGTGCCTCTGTCATAAAGCAGATTGAATTCCACATAACGACCGCGGCGAATCAATTGCTCGTTGCGTTCAGCCTCATTCCAATGGGTGTTGAAATTGCTGCGAACAATTTTCGGATAGGCAACGGTAAAGGCCCGGCCGACATCCTGGGTGAAGGCGAAATCGGCGTCCCAGCCGCCTTCTTCGGGGGTGGACTTGAGCCAATCGTAAAAAATGCCGCCGACACCGCGTGGTTCATTGCGATGCTTGAGATGAAAATATTCATCACACCATTGTTTGTAGCGCGCATGATCGGCGATCTTGTGCCTGGAACAGGCCACCTGCATGGCTTTGTGAAACAATTGGGTATCCGGATCGCTCTGCACCCGGCGCGCGTCCAGAACTGGCGTCAAATCAGCGCCGCCGCCAAACCATTGGGATGCGGTCACCACCATGCGGGTGTTCATGTGCACGGCCGGTACATGTGGATTGACCGGATGGGCAATCAGCGAAATGCCCGATGCCCAGAAGCTCGGATCCTTGTCTGCGCCCGGCATCTGCTGTCGAAATTCCGGTGAAAATTCACCATAGACAGTGGATGTATGAACCCCGACCTTTTCAAAGACCCGGCCCTGCATCATCGACATGGTGCCGCCGCCGCCGCGACCTTCATCGCGGAGCCAGTTTTTGCGGACAAACCGTCCCGCAGGATCGTCAGCCAGAGGTCCGGTGACGTCATCTTCCAGTTGTTCAAAAATGGAGCAAATAGCATCGCGTAATGTTTCAAACCAAATACGCGCCTTGGCCTTTTTTTCTTCCAACCCGTCCGGATGGATGGCTGGAAGGTCCGGTCTTTCCATCAAATTCTGTCCCCGTGATAATCCCCGAAACTCAATAGCAGGTCTTGGTTAATGAGACCATAAGCGTCGCGTGCCTTCGCAAGGATTCCTTGCATGATTTTCGATGCCCGTTGCCGGAAACGCCGTAATCCGGGCTGGTCAAAGGCCCGTTTCCGCCCTATTATTTTTTTATAAGGGGGTCGATCATGAACCGCGTTCCAAAAACCCCGCCCATGGAAGGGCTGCGCAGACATATCCGCAAGAGCCGCATGAACAAGGGCGCGGCAAGAGGTGATTCGTTTGTCCGCGAAACCTTTCGCCTGCCGCGCAGCGATGCCCGCGACAAGGCGCAGGAATGGTTCAAATCATGGCCCAAAGCCGCTTACTGGACAGAGGTTGAAAGCTGGCGCCAACTGCCCGGTGACGAGATCGAGTTCACCATGCGGCGCTTGCCAACGGCCGATTAGCTGCATGTTTCGTTAAAAGGTCTGCCGTGGCAATGTTGGCACGGCAATGTCGAAATAACCGATACTATTACAGTCTGCCGCCCAATAGGTTTTAGCCTTGAATGTTGTCAGCCCATTGTGTGCAGCAAAACTGTGGCGTGGGCAGTATGCTGCTCAGTCGGTTGGTCTTGCTTCAATCTGCACGCGTCGGTTTTCCGGGTTTTCGGGATCCTCCGGTATCAGAAGGTCTAACTCGCCTCTGCCTCTACTGGTCAGTCGACGCGCTTCAAGTCCCTGCTTTTTTACAAGAAATTCAACCACAGCCAGCGCGCGTCTTTGAGAGAGTTGCTGATTATAGGCGTTTGGGCCTTTCGCGTCCGTGTGTCCGATTATTGTAAAGTTCAGGCCGTCGAGTTCCTCGTTTGAGAGGGCGCTACCCAATGTATTCAGCGTTTGTTGCGCCTCTGCAGTCAATGTTGCTCTATCGTAGTCGAATTGGACACGCAGATTGATGCTTACCGGAACAGTCGTTGCCGATGGTTCAACAGTGATGCCTCGCAGGCTGCGAGAGCCAGGCTTGCGCTCAAGCAATCTGCTCGCGGCCGGGGAGAGCGCCTTAATGATCTCTTCGGTTGATGGATGGTCCAGAACAGTTTGCGCAGAGGCGCTGGACTCAAGGCACATGGATAGAATGATGGAACCTATTGCAGCGGTGACTGCGGTCCGTATTGTGGTGGCATCCATTGTGGGTTTGAACCTCCTGCTGCTGTCTGAATTGGTATCTCGGCGGCAGCGTAAAATCGCCCACCGGTTTGTTCGAAATTGATTGTAGATGCCCTTAGCGCGCTTAAGAACGCCCTTTCGGTTTCGATGACTGGACGCGGCGTCAAAAAAAGCGGCGAACGGGTGGCGATGGCCAATATCATCTCTGCGCCGAATGGTCCCGAGACCGTAAACTTTGGTCTTCCTTCGTTGCCGTCGCCCATGATGATTGTTTCGTTCGGCAGCAGCGTTTGAAGTGATTGTGATGTGGCGGCCTGGTGCAGGTTCACGACCGAGCCGTCAGCCTGAAAATAGGCAAGATGCAGATACCCGGAAAAAGACGGCATTTGTGCCTCGATGACAAGCAACTCGTCTTCCATGAACCTTGTTTGTCCTAATGCAAGACTGGGTGCCATAAGACCGTTGATCCTGTTCTTGCTTCCAGACACGATAAGAAGTGCTTCACATTGCGGCCAGGGGCGAAGCTTCACATCGATCTGAAACGCGGCGCCGAAATCAGTCTGAAGCGTGTCGAGGTCGTCGCGCGAAGAAACGAAGCCCGTGATTTTTTTGCGGGTCGAACCACTTTCACTGTCGGTCTCTAAGCGTGAACACTCAAAAACAGGCAGTTCAACGGAGGGGTTGACGGGATCAGGTGCCGGCTCAGGCTGAGGATCAATGTAGGGAAGCACAGGGTCTTCGAAGGGTATTATTCTGTAGGCGGCTCTTACCCGAGCATTGAATGTTTCGTAGCTCATTGTGCCGTAGCCATCGGTTCCCCAGTAGCTTCCCCACGAATTTATGAATTTATAGGTCCTCGTGCGGTCATCATAGCCCACCAGGGTGATTGCATGGCCTCCGTCATCAGGACCGGGGGCGTCACTCTGCAACCAGATGTCATGACTGCCCAAACGGAAGAAGGTATCGTCGACAAGCGCGCTGACGATTACCGGATGCCCCATGGCCAATGCACCCTTCACTTGATCAGGCTTATCAACCTCAATCCGCTGCCAATCCTTGATGGTGAAAGCTGACGCTGCACGTTGTTCCTGCGGTGATGGCCGGCGGCAGAGTTGATCATCATATGGATAGTCGGCGTGGGACATTGTGCCGGTTTTCAAAAGCTCGAGAGCTTCATGGGTAAATGAACCACTATCACAGCCTTTTCTACGAATGGTGTCATAGATGTATGCAGGAGAGGCAATATTATCGTTGGAGTTGAGAGAGACCCCATTCGATGCGGATTGATAATATGATCGAGCAGCATATCCTACCGCCCATCCGACACAGGATCCCTGGGTACCTTGATCTCCGACTTCAGGCATGCGGCTGGAAAAATCGACAGTCTCGGGAAGAAAAAGTCGATAGGTTGGGGACTTGGGAAACTGCTCCAGGACCTCAGGCTCGGCCAGTAGCAGACCCGTTGCATGCCGCTGTCGATTTGTGTCCTGCGCATGGGCATTGATCGCTCCCCAGAAAACAGCCGTGACGAGGCAAAGGGTGCGCATTTGGGCGGATAGAATGTGTGGCATCACAGAGTTTACCCTAATTGAGTTGGACGAGCGCATCAGAAACGACCCAGCCCAATTTTTTGCCATCCTTGGCGATCAGGACCACATTATCGGCTGTGTCGACGACGCGCACCGAGGTACCCGGTTGCAAGGTTTGCAGGATGGAAGTTGCCTGGGCCCGGGTTTCAAAAACATCTGTTTTCTGCACGACGACATGGGTGGACCTGCGCGGAAAGAACTCGTTTTCGGCAACGCCGGTCACGACAGGCACTCCGACAACAAAGGTGGAACCCTGACTTCTGAACTGAGGTATCTGACGATGGCCAAAAGCTTCGTCGGAAATTATCGGCAAGCGGGTGTCTACATAGGAGATCAACTCTGTAATGCCCAAAGCGCCATCATCATTGGCATCTCCCATTTCCATTGCTTCCAGCAGCGCGTAGGTAAAAAGGCCGTGACCTTTGTAGCCTTCCAATGCGGGTTCTGTATCGGTCGAGGCCGTCATGATCGTGCGGCCCATGGCTCTGGACAATCGTTCAATCGCCGCCAGTTCCTCCATCCCTCGGGTCGCAGGGTCCATGGTCAATGTTCCGCTTTCACAGGTGTCGTAGAGCATGACCGATTTGCGGGCCGGAATGCTTGACAACCAGTCACGAAATGCGTCTTGCCCGATACCGTTTTCGGCAAAAGCATTCTTTCCGGAATAACGGAAATTCTGTGGAATGAAGTAGTAACGCCCGTTTTCTGTGATGCCGTGACCAGCCAGAAAAAAGATGAACGTATCCTGCGGCCGAGCCGTTTGCGAGACGGCTGCGAAAGCTGCATCCAGCCCGCTTTTGCTGACTTCTGAATCTGTAAGAACCGTAACTGTGGCGCTTTCGTAAACACCTTCTGCCGCGCGACTGACGGCCTCGGCAATCGCACGGGCGTCTCCTGCGGCGTATGTCAGTTGCAGCCGCGAATCCAGGTAGTCATCCACCCCTGCGGCGATCATGTACAGTCTGGGGTTCGCGACTTCTGTCGCCTCAGATTGCACTGTGATCGTTGTCGGGTCGGAGGCTATCAGATTCGCACTGTTGTAGACTCTCACGGACAGGGTGTTTTGCCCTGGAAGCAGAAAGATTTTTCGCGAGAATGTCTGCGTGCCGGATTTTTCGGTATTCTGTGGTTCCGTGACGCCTTGCATTGTGTCGCCCACGCGCCACTCGATACGGCCCAGTCCGCCGCTGGCGATCTGCACAACCAGTGATACTTCTACCATATCGCCTGGAACTGTCGTTGAGGCTTTGAAGTCAACGATTCGCGGTGCTACGCCTGTCGCCAAAATTCTATCCAGATCAAGGTCCCGTGTAGCCTCTTTCAGAATTCCATCGGGGTCACCCTGTAGTGCTGCGCGTACGAGATCAGGTCGGTAGAGAGCATCATACACATTTTCGATAGATATCGCTTCAATCCCTCGTGCCACCGATATGGCCGCTGCGGCTTCCGCTGAAGATGCATTGAAGAAACCGGAGGGGAGCATGACGATCCAGTCGTCCTCGTTCAGTGCGTAAAAGGTGGCAACGAGCGTGCCGTCGATGGAACTCCATATCTCCAGATCACCTCTGCGCGATTGTACTGCAATCAGCTCTGTTTTCGGGATCTGAAACGCCATTCCTTCGGAAAGCTCTGGTCCTTCGAATGAGACTGATGCCGCATTTTCGAAGTTGGTGTACATCAAACCCGCGCCCTCACTACCATTTGTGATGATGTAGTCGCCCTTGTCACTGACTTCAAAAAATTTGAAAACGGTGGCACTCACCCCTTTGCGGTGAACCTGTGAACCGTCGCGCGTATTGACAACAACTGCAATTTCACTGAGGGCGCTTTCGCCACCTGCCAAATATCCGAGATAATGTCCGTTGGGGCTGAGTTTAATATCAGATACGTGTTTGCCGGGCTCGTTGATGACGGCCAATTTTTCACCTGATCGGGCATCAAACAGATGAATTGTTCCGCTTGCATAGTCGGGCAGCGGCTGAGGGTTGGTGGCAAATGGGTAGGGCGTCGTGGCAGCGGCGACAGCCACAATCTCTCGCGTGTCCGACGACGTGATGTGTGGTGTCTTCGCGCCTTCAAAATCATGACTGGCTGGCGCAAGAGCCAGTGTGTGCGACCGATAGCTTCCGTTCTCCACCAGTCCAAATACAACGCATTTGTTTGTCGCAAATATGAGCGTTTGTCCTGATCTCTCACCACTTGACTTCCATGCGCGATTGACGTTTCGGGAACAGGCGGGCGTATCAAACTGGACGTTTGGCTTTGCATTTGTTGCATCGCCGATACTGGTAACGCGGCGAAAATCCAAATAGTTGGTGCCGTTTTTGTCGACATCAATGTCGCGCAGCCAGCCAAAGTAGTTTCTATGCAAGAGTTCGCCAGAAAGCTCGCCGTTGGCAATATCCCAACGGCGCAGACGTGTCTGAATTCTGCGATTATCCAGAATCTGTTCCGCATTGACTACGTGAGCCGAATTTGAGCCAAGGGTCGTCAGCATATATTCGCGTGCCTGATAATTGCCGGCAAATTCTGGCGTGCCATCTTTTACAAAGAAAATCTTTCCATTTGTTCCAAAGAACCGTTCGTCAGAGGAGGATGCATCGTATCCGCCTTTCAATGCCGGCCAACTTCCGGGCATCTGAAAGTCTCTTGCCTCTTCGATCCCTCCAGTCTCGTCTATCTGGATTCCCATGTGACCACTTTTCAATGCGCGGCCGAAGAAAAAGAACGATCGATTGCTCATGGGTATTATAGAAGAAGACCCAAAGTCCGGACGTTGCCCGTCACTAAAATTGCTCAAATGGTACTTGGCGGAATCGACGACCAGAATGTCTTTTGCGCGGCCGCTCTCAACATCGCATGAATGAAGAGTGCCGTCACGGGTCAAGGCCAGCAGATGGCGATTGTCGCTGGCGAGCACCGCCTTGCTAAACCCCAGGTCAGCGGTCAATCGACAGGCTATCTCACCTATTTCCAGATTCACTGCGATGAGATCTTTTTCCAGCGCAACAATTCCAATGGAATCGCTGACAAGCCTGGCCGAAATCAAAGGTTGTTTAGAGGTTGTGCGAGGGAAGGAAAAACTCAGTAAACGCACGTCCCTTCGTTCTGTGTCAATGATAAACAGCTTTTCCGCATTTTCCGAGCCATCCCGGAAGTGGCCGAAAATCAGCCCGCGGCTGTTGGCTTCGCTCAGAGACGGTTGCCCTGAGAATACAGCTGTTGTGAAAGGGCTCTGTTGAGATGTGTTCAGATCAATTTCAACAAGCTGATAACCGACGGCGTCGATCGTATCCGGAAAGATGGCCGCAATTGCGACCCTGCCTCCTGGAAGAGGCGTGAATGCGTCAAAGTCATACCGTGGACTTTCGATTCGGTTGCCGATGTTTGTCAGGTTGCGAATGATTTTGCCGTTAGAGAGCCTGTGCAGGCGAAAGTCATCTCTGTTTTCCAAATAAATCATCTCAACAGCGTAGCCGCTTGATGGAAAAGCTCTTATTCCTCTGAGCTTTGTAATGCTATTCACATTGATCTGAATTTCTGAACCGGCTGGCGCAATATTTTCGCGCGGCAGGTCCCGTGAAGCACGCGCAATATCGAGGAAATCCATTGATACCCAACCGAGCGGCGCATCCTGAGCTGCAAGCGAAATGGCGGCCCATCCGTTGTCTTTTTGCTGGATGAAGACGCTTTGCGATGCGGCAAGTTTTTTGACAACAGAAAACTCTGTGCCGGGGCCTGAGCGGACATTGAGTGCAGTATCGGCGGCCACATGCGCAGCTTGTTGTGCAAATGTGGAAGCAGGAATGAACAAGGAAAGATAAAGTGCTAGTGTCAATGATGCAAATAAAAATCTATGTATAAATATGTTATTATTTATATATATTTTAGTATTGCTGAACATTGTTATGCTCCGAAATAATAAGCGCAAATTTTAATTTTTCAATCAACAATGAAACGAGGTCGTTGACCAACATTCATCACAAAGACAGGACCGTTCGATTCCCAGGTTTCGTTCTGCGAACAGGATTTTTGAAATAGGCACCCATACGTTAAAGGGGAATGTCCGAAAATAGTAGTGTGTTTAAAACAGAATTTCCTTGGTGGTATCCAATGAGACCCAAAATGTTGTCTCTGACCAGCCTGACTGAATTTGCGATTTTTGTGCTATCGTGATTGATCACCGGGTTTGAATTGAAACCTTTGTCAATTTGCCTGACACTTGTGAAGATTGGAGGAGTCGCGGATGTCAAAAGACCCGCTTTTGCAGCCGTTTCAACTGAAACACCTCACACTGCGTAACCGCATCATGACGACCAGTCATGAGCCGGCCTATCCTGAGGACGGTATGCCGAAGGAGCGCTATGCGGCCTATCATGCGGAGCGCGCCAAGGCGGGAGTTGCGCTTGCCATGACGGCGGGGTCCGCAGCGGTGAGCAAGGACAGCCCGCCGGTCTTCAACAATATACTTGCCTATGAAGATGCCGTGGTGCCGTGGATCCGCAATCTCACCGACGCCTGCCATGAACATGGCTGTGCCGTGATGATCCAGCTGACCCATCTGGGCAGGCGCACGACCTGGAACAAGGGGAACTGGCTGCCCTCTGTCTCTTCATCGAAACATCGCGAACCGGCCCACCGGGCATTTCCCAAGCTGATCGAGGATTGGGACATCGAGCGCATCATCGGTGATTTTGCGGATGCAGCTGAACGCATGCAGGCAGGCGGTATGGACGGGATGGAATTGCAGGTCTACGGGCATCTGCTGGATCAATTCTGGTCACCGCTCAGCAATGATCTCACCGGGCCCTATGGGGCGGACACATTGGAAAACCGCATGCGGTTTCCCATGGATGTTCTGGATGCCATTCGCAAACGTGTTGGCAATGACTTTATTGTCGGTCTGCGCTACACGGCGGACGAAGCCCAGAAAGGCGGCATTACGCCGGAAGAGGGCATTGAAATATCCAAACGCCTGGCGGCCTGCGGGCAGGTGGATTTCCTCAATGTCATACGCGGGCGCATCCATACCGACCCGGCCATGACTGATGTGATCCCCGTTCAGGGCATGGCCAGTGCACCGCATCTGGATTTTGCCGGTGCGGTTCGAAAGGCGACGGGCCTGCCGACATTCCATGCGGCACGCATTGCTGATGTCGCCACGGCCCGCCATGCGGTGGCCACCGGCCTGCTCGATATGATCGGCATGACGCGCGCCCATATGGCCGATCCGCATATCGTGCGAAAGATCATCGAGCGGCGTGAGCATGACATTCGCCCCTGTGTGGGCGCCACCTATTGCCTTGATCGCATCTATCAGGGAGGCGAGGCGCTGTGCATTCACAATGCTGCAACGGGCCGCGAACTGACCATGCCGCACGACATTGCGCCGGCGGCCACCCGTCGCAAGGTGGTCATTGTCGGCGCCGGCCCGGCCGGCATGGAAGCGGCGCGCGTTGCTGCCGAACGCGGACACGCGGTGACAATCTTCGAAGCGGCGCCCGAGGCGGGTGGTCAGGTTCGCCTGACCGCGCAAACGCCGCGACGCCGCGAGATGATGTCGATCATCGATTGGCGGGTGGCGCAATGTGAAGCACGCGGCGTTGAATTTCACTACAACAGCTGGGCCGAAATGGATGATGTGTTGGCTCTGAAGCCGGATGTTGTCATCATTGCCACCGGCGGCATGCCGAATTTGGAGCTCTTCGAGATCAAGGGCGAACAGGCCCATGTCGTCTCAAGCTGGGATATTCTGTCGGGTGATGTGAAGCCTGCGGCGCATATTCTGATTTATGACGAGGCGGGCGATCATCCGGCTCTCCAGGCCGCTGAAATTGCAGCCAATACGGGCGCCAAGGTCGAGATAATGACGCCTGACAGGACCTTTGCGCCGGAAATCATGGCGATGAATCTGGTGCCCTATATGCGCGCGTTGCAGGACAAGGATGTGACCTTCACAATGGCCCGCCGCCTGCTGGATGTTGCGCGCGACGGCAACAAGATGAAGGCGACCATCGGCACGGATTACAGTGACCATAGACACGAAGCGCGATTTGATCAGGTGGTGGTCAACTATGGAACAATGCCGCTGGATGATCTCTATTTTGATCTCAAGCCCCTGTCTTCCAATGGCGGTGCGATGGATCATGCGGCGCTGATTGCGGGACGGGTGCAAGATACCAGGCGCAATGACGGCGGGACATTTCAGCTGTTCCGCATCGGGGATGCCGTTTCCGCGCGCAATACCCATGCCGCCATCTATGATGCACTCCGGCTGGTCAAGGACATCTGACAGCAATGCGCAGTTCGAGAACAATCCATGTGGTTTCGTGCCACGCAGAAGGCGAAGTGGGCGATGTGATTGTCGGCGGTGTTGCCCCACCGCCTGGCGATACGCTGTGGGCGCAGCGTACATGGATTGCGCAGGATCAGACGTTGCGCAATTTCATGCTGAATGAGCCGCGTGGCGGGGTGTTTCGGCATGTCAATCTTCTCGTGCCGCCAAAACATCCCGATGCGCAGATGGGATGGATCATCATGGAACCGGAAGACACGCCGCCGATGTCCGGTTCCAATGCGATCTGTGTCGCGACGGTGTTGCTGGACAGCGGCATTATAGCGATGCAATCGCCAGTAACCGAAATGGTTCTGGAAGCGCCCGGCGGCTTGGTGCGGGTGCGGGCGGAATGTGCCGATGGCAAGGCGCAGAGGATCACGGTACAGAACCTGCCGTCCTTTGCAGGCGAGGTCGGCGTTCACCTGAATGTGCCGGGGCTGGGCGCCATCAGCGTCGACACGGCCTATGGCGGTGACAGCTTTGTCGTGGTGGATGCGCAGGCGCTTGGCTTCAAGCTTGAAGCATCGGAAGCCAGGACGCTTGCCGAGCTTGGCGTGCGCGTGACCAATGCGGCCAATCAGCAACTCAAATTTGTGCATCCAGACAATCCGGACTGGACGCATTTTTCCTTCTGTCTGTTTGCCGGCCCGATCGAGCGAGCAGGAAATCACCTTTCCGCAAAGGCGGCGGTGGCCATCCAGCCGGGCAAGATCGACCGCTCGCCGACGGGAACGGCAGCTTCGGCGCGCATGGCGCTGCTGCATGCTGCCGGTGAGATGAAAATTGGCGATACGTTTACCGCAACGTCGATCATCGGTTCCGAATTTCACGGCAGGATCTTTGCTGAAACCGAAGTCGGCGGCAGGCCAGCGATCATTCCCGAGATCACCGGCCGTGCCTGGATTACCGGCACCCATCAGCACATGCTCGACCCCGATGACCCGTGGCCGGAAGGCTACCGGCTCAGCGATACATGGCCTTCGAACATATAGGTGTCCGCAGGCCTATGTGCTGGCGAAGACGTCGCCGTTGTGATTGCTGTCCATTTTCATTGGGAAGTCACTGGCGACCGCGGCACGTATTTCCGTTCCACGCAGTGCCAGGAGGGGCACCTTCCCGGTCTACCCGTCGATACGCGAAAGGAATGTCTGCAGTTCCTGCTCATCCAATCCCGCCGTTTCTTCCGGTGCAGGAAAATCGCCCTGCCGGATATCGCTGCGGAAGGCAGACAGGGCAGCACGTCTTTCTTCGTCCATTTGCTTGTGGAGACGCGCCAGATCACCGTAACGGCGCGCGTGGCGCGGAACCTTGTCTGTTTCACCGCAAATATCTTCGGAAAACAGAAACATCACTTCGGCTGAAGGGCCCGAACCAAGGGAGATCGTGACCAACCCACTGCGCGCCGTGATTTCCGCCATCAGGCGGGCGGGAACCAGTTCGGCTTCCACGGCAAAGGCGCCGGCTTCTTCCAGCCGCCGGAAACTGTGAAACAAATCCAGCGCTTCCTGAGCCGTCTTGCCAACTGAGCGGACCTGTCCGATCCAGGTTGATTTGCGCGGAACGAAACCCAGATGGCCCATGACCGGAATATTTTCTGCTGCCAGCAGAGAGACGATATCGAGGCGTCGGGCGGTGATGACCGCATCTGCGCCATCGGTCAGCGCCTTGAAGGCGGTGCGCAGAATTTCGTCTGTGGTGATCGCCTCGGCAAAACCGAGAGCGGCGGTGACAAATACCTGTGCGGAACCCTTGCGGACCTCGCTCACATTGCGCGCTCTGCAGACAATCATTTCAATGCCGGCCGCCTCGGCAGCTGCAGCCTCGGCAGCCGTGTTGGCTGTGACCTGGGCAAAGGCTGCCGAATGGCCCTTGGCGGCGCGAAGGCCGCCAACTGTGGCCAATCGATTGGCAGGCCTGGCGGACCAGTCAAATATGCGCGGCATGCCGGCCCTATTCCTTGTTCATCTTGTCGGCATAATAATCCGGTGCGACGGTTCCCGGTTTGGAGAACCATTCAGGGACGTCAACACCTGCATAAAGCAGAATATTGCCCCAGGGATCAAAGGCGCCGGTGCGCACGATTACCTTGGCTTTCGCCGCCATTTCACCGAGAATCGTCTCATGGGAGAGTGTTTCGAATTCGGCATCTGAAAATATCGATTTCACCGTTTCAAGCAGGACCGGATTGTGGTCGGTCAGCGTGTCCGCATAGGCGACCTTTTCCGTGATGAAATCCGCGTCAATCGCAGACAGGACCGTTTTCAGATCGGGAACATCGCGCGTTATGGCCAGATCAATGCGCCAGACGTCGTCGGGAATAGGAAAACCCGCATCGCACACGATCATCAGATCACCATGTCCCATGCTGGCAATGGCGTGATTCAATTCGGAATTGAGCAGCTTGCCTCGTTTCATCTTGTGCCTTTCTTGTGCATTGCAGTTTTGATATTGACGTCGGTCCATGCCGATTCCAGTTCGGCGCGCGTGGCCAACGACGGAATGACACCTAGACGGGTACAGGCATGTGCACCACAGGCCGCGCCGAAGGCCACGGCATCTTCAACAGCGCGTCCTTCTCCCAGGGCCACGGCGAAACCGGCATTGAACGCATCGCCTGCGCCGGTCGTATCCACCACGTCGACGCGACGCGTTGGAACAACCATATCATGATCCTCGGAGAGAATGAGCGCGCCCTTGCCTCCCAGTGTCACCACCACAGTTCCCACGCCTCTATCGCGCAGAGCCAGCGCCAGATCACGGGTGCTGCTGGGGTCATCCGGGGCCAAGCCCATCAGGATGCGCAATTCGCTTTCATTGGGGGTCAGGTAGTCCACATGGGCAAATATTTCCTGCGGCAATTTCGTCGCGGGCGCCGGGTTGAGAATGGTGCGTGCCCCGGCGGCCTTGCCCAGTTGCATGGCGCGCATGGCAGCGGAAACCGGAATCTCGAGGACCGCCATGACAATGTCGCTGCGATCGATACTCGGCTTGGCGCGATCCACGAAGGCCGCGTCCATCATCTCATTGGCACCCATATCGAGGATGATGAAATTCTCACCCTCGGCATTCAAGATGATGATGCCGGCGCCGGTTGCGCGCTGGTCCGTGCGCTCGATATAGCGGGTATCGACGCCCTCAGTGGCATAGAGCTTGTCTGCCACAGCTGCCAGTTCATCGGTTCCAAGGCAGGTAACCAATGTGGCGTCGGCACCAAGGCGAGCGACACCGACGGCCTGATTGGAGCCCTTGCCGCCAGGCCCGAAATCAAAATCCGAACCCAATAGTGTCTGGCCGAAGACCGGCATCTGATCGGTGCGTATCGTCAGTCCGACAGCAAAGCTGCCAACAACGGTAATATTTGTCATCGGGCGTTCCCTCTGGAGAATGGCTGCAAGGGATATCTCATGCTGCGCGTTCCTGGTCACTGCGTGTGGCAAGCGACATGATGGCCTCTTCCGTGATCTGCGCGCCGGTCAGTTGCCCCATCACAATCTTGTCGGCCATGACGAGAACGCGGCTGGAATGCAGCATGACTTCCGGCAGTTCGGATGAGATCATCATGATGGCCATGCCATCAGCTGCCAGAGATTTCAAGATCGCATAGATTTCAGCTTTCGCACCGACATCAATGCCGCGGGTCGGTTCATGCAGGATCAGGACACGGGGTCCGGTAATCAGCCCACGGGCCAGAATGATCTTCTGCTGATTGCCACCGCTGAGTGTGGCGATCTTCTGGCCCAGACTGGCGACGCGGGCATCCAGTTCCCTGACATATCTGTTGGCGATGTCCTTGACGGCCCCTCCACGCATGAAGCCAAGCCGGGTAAATTTTTTCAGGGCTGCTGAAACCGTGTTTTCCGCCACGCTCATGGAGAGCAGCGCACCGGCGCTTCGCCGGTCAGCCGGTATCAGAGACATGCCGGCAGCTATGGAATGATAGGGCTTGCCCGGACTGAGCCGTATGCCCCCGATTTCCACCTCGCCGCCGCGCGGCAACAGCCCGAATATGGCTTCGGCCAGCACATCCTTGCCACTGTCAGGCAGGCCTGCAATACCGAGGATCTCGCCTTTGGAAAGTTTGAATGTGGCATGGCGAATATGGCCGGGCACAGACAGGTCACGAACCTCCAGCGCTGTTTCGGCAGGGTGGTCGGACACTTCGCATTGCAGGGCATATTGTTCAGCGGCATTGACAGAACGCCCCACCATGAGGGTGACAAGCTTGTCGACGGTCACATCGGGACCATTGTCCAGCGTGGTGATCAATTTGCCGTCGCGCATGACGCTGATCCTATCGGCCAGTGCCAGAACTTCATCGAGATGGTGTGACACATAGAGGATGGTCACACCTTCCTCCTTCAGGCTGCGAACCATATCGAACAATCGCTGTGTTTCGCGTTTTGACAGGGCGGAATTTGGCTCGTCGAGCACCAGAATATGCACCTGTTGAGAAATGGCGCGGGCAATTTCCACCAATTGCTTCTGCGCCACTGACAGACCGGCCAGCGGTGTATCGGCGCGCACATCGGACATGCCAAGTCGCGCCAGAACATCCGTCGCAGCCCTGACAGCTGAATTTCGATTGAGATGGGACAGGGCGGGTTGCGCAGCCATTGGCCCCAACAGGACATTCTCTCCAACAGTCAGATTCTGGCAGAGCGAGAGTTCCTGGAAAACAATTCGGATTCCCAAAGCCTGGCTTTGGCGCGGGCTGCCGATCGTTGTTTCGCGCCCGTTGACGTGTAATGTGCCCGAATCGGGTGATAATTCGCCGGCAAGAATATTCATCATGGTGCTTTTCCCGGCACCATTTTCACCGATGATGGCATGAATTTCACCGGCGCGAAAACTGGCAGACACGTCATCCAGGGCCGTGACGCCGGGAAAAGTCCGCGTGATGTTGCGCAGTTCCAGAATGGATTTTTCGGTCAATTCAGGCTCCAGCCAAGGCCGTATTCAGATCGTTGACGGCCGCACCGGAAAGAAAGATGCGGCCGTCGGTCGGGAGGACGCTCTTACTTCATGACTTCAGCAATATTGTCCGGTGTATAAATCCCAACACCGGTATCAAGGTCATCGATGGTCTTGCCACCGAGGAAGGATACCAGCAGATTGACGGCTTCATATCCCTGACGTTCCGGCGCCTGGTCGATGGTGGCCTGCACCACGCCCTTGGAAACCAGTTCCACGGTCTGGTCAAGCAGGTCGAAGCCGACGACCTTGATGTCGCCGACGCGGCCGTTGCGATCCACCCATTCGCCAGCCGGTGGCGTCGAGCAGCACTCAAGTGAAAGAATGCCGGTGATTTTCGAGTCGGCCAACATGGCATTTTCGATCGCCGCATAGATTTCCTGCGGGTCCGTACCGGTATTCAAAGTCCGTACCACCTCAATGCCGGGATGTTCGGCAAGAGCCTCGCGGGCGCCGCTTTCACGGTCCAGCGACCATTGCGCTGCGGCGTCCAGAGTGGTGATGATCACCCGACCTTTGCCATCCAGCACATCAGCCATCAATTTTCCGGCTTCACGGCCCGATTGGATCAGGTCCTGGCCTGCAAAAACCAGCCGGTCACTCTCACCATTGTCTGTATTATAGGTGATGACCGGGATGCCGGCGGCGATGATCCGGTTGATCAGCGGCGCCAGTGCATCGGAACTGACCGAGGAGATGGCCAGGCCGTCCATCTGGCTGGACAGGGTTTCGATTTCAGAGATCTGCGCATCGGCATCCGCCCCGACAGGGCCGATAAAGCGGGCATTGACGCCTTCCATCTTGTCGGCACGTTCCACACCGGAGCGCACGAATGGTGAAAATTCATTGGATACATCGTGATAGGACACAAAAATATTCAATGGTTCACCGGACGCAACACGTTCGGCAATTCTGGGCGCGAGTTTGAAGTCTGACACATTGACCGGATCGGCCATGGCGGCAGGTGCAGTAAGCATCAACGTTGCCGATGCCACAGTAGCGTATAGGAATTTTCTCATTGTCTTCCTCCCTTTTCAGTTTGTTGTTGGCCGACACTCAGGTCGACCGTCTTGTTGAACTCCATTTATCGATGGCCACAGCCACGATGATGACCAGGCCGATCATCACTTCCTGTGTGAATGGTGAAACACCAAGCAGCACAAGCCCATTGCGCAGAACGCCGATGATCAGGACACCAAAGACAGTGCCCAGAATGGTACCCAGTCCGCCGGCCAGCGATGCACCGCCAACCACAACAGCGGCGATGACATCCAGTTCCAGGCCAAGGCCTGTTCGCCCGGCCTGTCCACTGGGCAGAAAGGCCAGGGACAATATGCCGGCCGCTGCCGCCAGTATCCCCATGATGACGAAGGACCATATTTTGACGGTCGGCACATGAATGCCGGAGACGCGCGCAGCCTTTTCACTGCCACCCACGGCAAACACCCGGAACCCGAAGGCCGTGCGCGAAAGCAGCAACCAGCCGAGGATTGCCAGGACGATGAAAAACACCAGTTGCATTGGTATGATGCCGAACAGATAGCCTTGTCCCATATATTCGAAACGGTCCAATATGGCCGGATCTGCGCCATTGCGTACGTTGACGGTTACCGGGCGGCCATCGGTCAGCAACAAAGCCGAGCCCCGGACGATGGACAACATGCCGAGCGTGGCAATCAGCGAGGGGAGCCGCCCATAGGTGGACAGCAAGCCGTTGATCAGCCCGATGGCGGCGCCGCAGGCAAGCCCCATGGCCAGCGCGGGAACGAGGCCCCAGCCCAGAACGATCAGCATTCCGGTGCTTAGCCCGGCCAGGGCGTAGGTTGAGCCAACGGACAAATCGATCTCGCCGGAGATCAACACAAAGGTCATGCCGATGGCCATGATTCCGAGCAGTGAGACCTGGCGGCCGACATTCAGCAGATTTGTGGTGCTGAGAAAACTCTCCGTGGACATGGACAGAAATACGCACATGACGACAAGCGCCAGGAAGACTCCCGTCTCCTTGGCGCTCAAAAGCCGTCTGATGAGTGAGACCCTTGGCGGATCCGACCAGGTTTTTTGCGGGGAGGGTCGTGTTTCACCTGGCCCGCTGGCGGCAGTCGGGTTCTCCGTCATCCGGCTGCCATGAAGCTGCCTGCAGGCACGATCTTGAGTTCTTCATAATTGCCATATTCACGCGCACGGGTGAAAGGCGCATTGTGAACCGCATTATACGAACAGATATATCCCCAACGGTAGGTGTCACTGTTGTTGGCGTCGGAGCGGTGCAGCAGGTTGCTGTGGAAAACCAATGCGTCGCCCGGATTCATATCCACATAAACATGTTCAAAACGTTCAGTCGCCGCATCAAGATAGGGCTTGTCGACATTGGTCTGTCCGTTCTCGCGAACATGGTCCAGCCGACCGAGAATATGTGAGCCCTTGAGAACCTGAAGGCAGCCATTGGCCTTGTTCGACAGATCGAGCGCAATCCAGATCGAAAGCATCTCCGGAGACAGGCAGCCATTGTTGTACCAGTAGCCGAAATCCTGATGCCATTCCCAGGCACCGCCCTCACGGGGTTGCTTCATCGTCATCTTGTGGCTGTAGAGATAGATCTCCTCGCCAATCAATGCTTCGGACATGCGTGCCAGTCGCTCATCGCGCGCCAGCATTCCGAATTTGTCGTCTCCGGCGTGATTCCACAATTTCAGGAGGGTCTTCTTGCCTGACTTGTCGCCCTTTTCCATGACCGTGCTGGAATTGGCTTCGTCCTCGAGCTGGCGGCGTGCGTGATCGCGAAAATCGACAACTTCCGGCTCACTGAGAAAATTCTTGCGTACGAAGTAACCATCGACCTCATAGGCACGCATTTCTTCCTTGCTGGGAACAAGCATCATAACCTCCCTCAGAATTGTATCACCGACTGGATCGGCTTTTGTTGACCCCATCTTACAGTGAGCCGGGGTTGATTAAATGGACAGTTTTGCAAATCTCATGTATAAAACGCGCATGACAAATTTGCGCAGCAAGGCGACGGTTCACGTCAGCCTTCATTTCCTTCCCGACAGTGCTGCACGATCCGGTCTGGCGACTGTCCTGCGGGCTGGTTGGCTGGATGCCGCCGCGTCAGACGGCATCAACCGGCTGGAATGTCCCGGCGATGACATCCTCTATTGCCTGTCAGGAAAGGGGACAGTCGAACATGACGGCGTCAGTTTCACGCTCGGCGCCGGTCAGTTGGCATGGATTGCCGGCGATCAGCCGCATGGGCATCGCGCCGATGCTGCCGACCCTTGGTCACTGATGTGGTTTCGCGTCGATGGGCCGGATGTTGGCGTGTACCGGCGACGATTGTTTGGCGAGGCCCGCATGCGCATGGCCGTTGCGCAGGGCTCTGAATTGATTGCCTGGTTCCAGCGTCTGTTTGATACACTCAGGGCAAGGTCGGCCGATGCGGATCTGCGGCTGAACGCCGGGGTCGCGGAGTTCCTGGCTTTGCTGGCCCGTCAGGGTGATCCGGCACTGCGATCGGAAATGCCGGCGGGGCTGAACCGGCTGCGCACGGCCATTGTTGTCAATCCCGAACACAAGTGGACCGCATCGCAGATGGAAGAGGTCGCGGGTCTTGGCGCATCTCAACTCAGACGGCTTTTCAAAAAGCATCTCAACGCGACGCCGCGTGCCTATTTGCGCCGCGAACGGCTGGCCATGGCGCAACGTCTCATGCTGGAGAGCAATCTGCCCCTGAGTGAAATCGCCTATGCCTGCGGTTTCTTCGATCCCTATCATCTGAGCCGCGACTTTCGCCGGGTGATCGGGCGCTCGCCAGCCAGTTGGCGACGCCTTGAACTGGGCAGCCAGACCGCACCGCCCAACGCGCCAGGTTAGATCATTGGCAATTGAGCCGGTTTGATTGCCGGCGGGCTGAATGCCGCCTTTTGCAGATGTACCAAAATATATGTGGCTAGCGGTCAGGATCGCTGTGTCCTGATTCCGATTGCGGGTTGAATCAGGAACATTCTATACAGGTATTGCAACAATGGATGAGGGAAGCGGTTGATGGACAAGGAATTGTTTGAAAAGGGTCTGGCGAAACGCAAGGCGACGCTCGGCGCCGAATATGTGGAAAAGAACCTGGCCACCGCCGATGCGTTCACAGCGCCGTTTCAGGAGGCCATGACCGCCTGGTGCTGGGGATTCGGCTGGGGCGACGAGGTGATCGATGTGAAGACACGCTCCATGATGAACCTGTCGATGATCGGCGCCCTGGGCAAAATGACGGAATGGGAAATTCATTGCCGGGGCGCCATTACCAATGGGGTGAGCGCAGAAGAGATCCGGGCCATCATTCATGTCGTCGCCATCTATTGCGGCGTGCCGCAGGGCCTCGAATGTTTCCGGGTGGCGCGCAAGGTGCTTGAAGAAAACGACATGATCTGACAGTGGGAACAGGCTGCGGCCCGACGATATGGGCTGCTCGCCAGATAGCCACGACTGGCTGCGATGGCATGGGAAGCGATGCGTCAGTATTTCGATCTCCCTTCTTTCGTTTTTCCGCTGGAATATTTGACTGTCTGGACGCATCTCTTGCGGTTTGCGCCAACCTGGCAAGCGGGACCCCATAAGGTCAATTGTGCCGGGCTTTCGGTATGATCCACTTTCCTCCATCGCCGCTTCATTATCGATTGCCGAAAATTACTAGACGACCGGTCTATTATATGCTTCAACGCGGCATGAAAGCTGCAAAAAAATCCGAAGACACACGCAACCATATCCTGTCTGTCGGGCGCGACATGGTGCTGACCGGCGGGTTTGGCGGAGTCGGGCTGAAGGCTTTGCTGGAGCGATGCAGCGTGCCGAAGGGCTCCTTCTATTATTATTTCAGTTCGAAAGAGGCCTTTGGCTGTTGTCTGCTACAGGACTATGTCGACGAATACCTGCAGCGCATGGACACGCTTTTGGCCTTGCCGGAAAGCGGTGGGGCAAAGCTGATGCGCTTCTGGTCTGCCTGGCTGGAAGATGATTGTTCCGACGGCATTGCCGATCGTTGTCTGGTGGTCAAGCTTGCCGCTGAAATCTCGGACCTTTCCGAAGACATGCGCGCGATCCTTGATGATGGCGTTGCGCAATTGGTCGGCCGTGTGGCGCTATTGCTGGAGGAGGGCGCAGCCGACGGGTCCTTGCGACCGCAGGCAGACCCGAAGTCCATAGCCGGCATTCTCTATGCGCAATGGCTTGGCGCTGCGGTGCTGGCCAAATTGTCCAAAAGCAAGACACCCCTGCAACAGGCGCTCAGCGATACGCGTGCCCGCCTTGAACCGTAAATCACACGAAACCAATCCTCCCAAAGAACCATCTCAATCAAAGGAAATTCCCATGCACAGTGCAATTCATGACACATTCGGCGAACCGGCAGAAGTTCTTCACCTGGCAGACAGTGCCAAACCCGAGGCCAAAAAGGGTGAAGCCCTGATCCGGATGGTCCTTTCTCCCATCCACAATCACGATCTGTGGACCGTGCGTGGCAATTATGGCTACAAGCCGGATCTGCCGGCCATTGGCGGCACGGAAGCCCTCGGTGTTGTTGAAGCTGTTGGCGAAGGTGTTGATGCAGGCATGGTCGGCAAGCGAGTCGCCATTGCCGGTGTGCATGGCACCTGGACCGAATATTTTGTTGCGCCGGCCAACCAGCTTCTGCCTTTGCCTGACAGCATTTCCGACGAACTGGGCGCGCAACTGATCGCCATGCCATTCAGTGCCATCTCGCTGCTCGAATTCCTGCACGTGAAAGAGGGTGACTGGGTCATCCAGACGGCCGCCAATGGCGCTGTGGGCAAGATATTTGCCGCATTGGCCCAGGCGCGCGGTATTCACACGCTCAATCTCGTGCGCCGCGACGATGCCAAGGCCGAACTGGAAGAGCTGGGGATCGAAAATGTGCTCTCCATCGCTGACGATGGCTGGCAGAAAAAGGCGCAGGCGATCATCGGAAAGGGTGGTGCCCGTGCGGCGATCGATTCGGTCGGCGGTGCGCTTGCCTCGGATCTTTGTGACCTTCTGGGCATGGAGGGTCTGCTGGTGATCTTTGGAACGGCCACCGGTGCGCCACTGCAATTGAGTTCCGGTGCGATGATCATGAAACACCTGACCGTCAAGGGCTTTTGGGGTTCAAAGGTCAGCAAAGAGCTTCCACCCCAGGAACGGGCGCGGCTGATCGGAGAATTGGTTACCCTGGCCATGAAAGGCGACTTGAAGCTGACGGCGGGCGGTATTTACCCACTCAGTGACATTGCCGCTGCGGTCAAGGCATCGCTGACATCGGGACGCACCGGCAAAATCATGCTGCGCCCCTGACATGGGCAATTGACGGGTACAATCACTGCGCCGGTGCTGGCAATTCGCTTTGACGAATGGCCTCGCCGGCGATCAGCGCGGTGGAAATGGCCAGGTTGAGGGATCGGGTTACCTCAGCCATGGGGATCAGCAGACAATGATCGGCTGCGGCGTGGACATCGTCTGGCACACCGGCGCTTTCGCGGCCGAAGAGCAGGATGTCATCGGGCAGGAAGTCAAATTGTCGATAGGATTGTTGAGCCTTGGTCGTGGCGAGGATCAGGCGGCGGTTCTGTTCTTCAACCCAGATCAGAAAGTGCTGCCAGCTGCGATGCCGGGTCAATGAGGCCTGTTCGGTATAATCCATGCCCGCCCGCCGCAGCGCACGGCTGGACATGTCAAATCCGGCCGGTTCGATCACATCAATGGCCAGCCCCAGACAGGCGCCCATGCGCAGGATCGTGCCGGTATTGCCCGGAATATCCGGCTGGTAGAGTGCTATGCGCAAGTCTGTCATCGTGGTGCTCGCCCTGGAGTATCGTTTGCCATAGCAAATATCGACGTGGAAGACACCAATGCAATTGCGGCACGTTGCCCATTTGCAACAGGATTGTTGCATGGCTGCATATCCGCGTTTTTTCCGCATTCTGCCCGTAGAAGATGATTTCGAATCCCTGTACACTCTGATGCATGGACCAGATCTGAGCGAAGGAGGGGCCATTGACGCATATGACAAGGCATCTCCAGCCAATGGCGCACCTCGGGGCTTAGGCTGTCATCTGGTGATTGATTGTGACTTGATCGCAAACTGATTTTCCAACACGCATGGACCGGAAGAAGACATCGCCCCGATGGCGGTCTGTGTGGTCTTCATTTATCGGGCATGGTGGCCCAACAGGTCGTAAGATTCTTTGGCCATGCCGGGCGCAAAAGCCTCTGGCAAATAGGTCAAAGACACTGTTGCACAGGCCACCACGTGCCATTCAATTACAAAGGCCTCTTCATGTTTGGCTGGTTTGAACGACGATTAAATCCCTATCCGAGCGTGCCTGCGGGGCGTCCGCCGGAGACATTTCTGGCGTTTTGCTGGCACTATTCGAAGGAAGCAGCGCCGTGGTTGCTGCTGATGTCTTTCATGACGGCACTGATTGCCATCGGCGAAGTGGTGCTGTTCAGTTTTCTTGGCGACATCGTCAACTGGCTGTCTGAATCCTCGCGCGACGAATTCCTGGCGAAGGAAGGCGGTCGCCTGTTCTGGATGAGCCTGCTCGTGCTGTTCGGGCTGCCGGGCGTGGTGCTCATACAATCCTTGCTGATGCATCAGACGCTTTTGGGCAATTACCCCATGATCGGCCGGTGGCGGATGCATGGTTACCTGCTGCGCCAGAGCCTTTCCTTCTTTGCCGATGAATTTGCCGGGCGGGTTGCGACGCGGGTGATGCAGACATCGCTGGCGGTACGCGAATCGGTGGTCAAGGTTCTCGATGTTCTGGTCTTTGTCGTGGTGTTCTTCATCACCATGTTCATCATGATCGCAGCCACGGATTGGCGCCTGACGGCGCCACTGGTCCTGTGGATCGTTGTCTATCTCTCGCTGATTGCCTATTTCATCCCGCGCATGAAGCGTGCTTCCAGCCAGCAGGCCGATGCGCGCTCGATGATGGCGGGGCGGGTGGTGGACAGCTATACCAATATCGCCACCGTCAAACTGTTTTCCCATGCAGGCCGCGAGGAAGGCTATGCGCGCTCGGCGATGTCGTCTTTTCTGGGCACCGTGCACCGGCAGATGCGGCTGGTCACGGTGTTTTTTGCCCTGGTCTATTTCAACAATGCGCTGCTGCTTTTCGGCATCGGCTATCTGTCGATCCATCTTTGGCTCGGCGATTCGGTATCAGTTGGTACGATTGCCGCATCCATGGCGCTGGCCTTGCGCATTTCCACCATGAGCCACTGGATCATGTGGGAGGTCTCCGGCCTGTTTGAAAATATCGGCATCGTCATGGATGGCATGTCGATGTTGTCCAAGCCCCACGGCGTCACCGATGCAGATCCGCAAAAGCAGATGGTCGCCAAAAAAGGCCAAATCGCATTCGAGCATATCCGTTTCCACTATGGCAAAGAGAACGGGGTGATCGATGATCTGTCGTTGACGATCGCGCCTGGCGAGAAAATCGGGCTTGTCGGGCGTTCGGGTGCCGGCAAAACCACGCTGACCAATGTGTTGCTGCGATTCTATGATCTTGAAGCCGGGCGCATTCTTGTCGATGGGCAGGATATTGCCGGTGTGACACAGGACAGTCTGCGCGCCCATATCGGCGTTGTCACCCAGGATACATCCTTGTTGCATCGCTCCATCAGGGAAAATATCGGCTATGGCAAGCCGGACGCCACGGATGAGGAGATCATCAATGCAGCCAAACGCGCCAATGCCTGGGACTTTGTTCAGGGCCTGCACGACCAGCAAGGGCGTAAGGGTCTGGATGCCCAGGTGGGCGAGCGCGGTGTCAAATTGTCGGGCGGACAGCGCCAGCGAATCGCCATTGCCCGGGTGTTTTTGAAAAACGCCCCTATCCTTGTGCTGGATGAGGCCACATCGGCACTCGATTCGGAAGTGGAAGCGGCCATTCAGGAAAATCTGTTTGCCCTGATGGATGGCAAGACCGTGATTGCCATTGCCCATCGTCTTTCCACCATTGCAACAATGGATCGGCTGATCGTGCTTGAAGCAGGCAGGATCGTTCAGCAAGGCACCCATAGTGAACTGGTCGAGGAGCAAGGGCTTTACAGGGATTTGTGGTCACGGCAGTCCGGTGGATTCATTGATGTGAACGCGGATGCGCAGAATGCTGACGCTGCGCAATAGGATTTTCTCAAGTCGTCAGGGCTTGCATCGGCGCGGTGTTTCCCGGAGAAACAAAACGGCCATGACAAGGGCCAGGATACAATGTTTATCGAGGGGGGCGGTCATGACCGTTTCGGGATGTCTATGAGAATGTCAATTATTGCGCTCAAACGGGCGCTGGCAATCTGCGCGCTTGTCGTCTTTTCATGCGTCGGGCTTTTGGAGACGGGCCAAGCTTTTGCCCAGGCGCAGATGCTGCTTTCGGCTGCATCCGAAAAAAGTGCCAGTGAAGGGCAAGTCAATCTGCCGGAGGACCTGACCTCTGAAAACATTCGCCAGCTTGTTGCAACCATGAGCGATGAGCAGGTTCGGCAATTGTTGCTGGAGCGTCTTGATGCCGTTGCCAAGGCGGAAGAGGCCAAAAAGGCCAATAAGTCCCAGACCTTTGTGGAACTCATGACGGTGTCCGTGACGTCCCTGGGCAAGTCCTTTGTTGGGGCCGTTGCCGGTCTGCCGACAATGGCCTCCGGGCTTGCGGCCGCGGTTGAAACCTTTGTCGAGCCGCGCGGAGTCAGCGGTGTCCTTTTGATGTTGGCCACCATTTTGATAGCCATCGGGATTGGTCTGGCCGTTGAAACTCTTGTGACCCGGTTTGCCGGCAAGTGGCGGGCGCAGGTTGAGCAAACAAACATCCCTGACGGTCTGAAAGAGACGCTTGAACTGCTCGTCAAAAGGTTCCTGATTGATATTGCCGGGCTGCTGGCATTTTTTGCCGTTACCCGTGTGATGATCCATGTCCTGATGCCAGTCATTGACCGGCCGCTTGCGCCGGTCTTCATGGTCAATCTGGTTGTCATACCCCGATTTTTTGCCGCTGTTTCAAGGTTTTTGCTGGCGCCCAGACGCCCCGAACTCAGGCTTGTTTATACCGATGACTGGACTGCGCGGTTTTTGCACCGAAACAGCATTGGGATCGTGCTGCTGGTTGGCTTCTCAACTGCCCTTTTGGAATTCCAGCGCATCCACGGCGTTTCGCTGAGTGAAGCGAAAATCGGCTTCTGGCTCTCGCTGGCGGCACATGCCTGGCTCGCCGTGATGTGTGTGCGGGCGCGCAAGGGCCTGACCTCCATGATACTTGGCAGTGACGGGGACACCACCCGCGTTGAACAGTTTCTGGCCAAAGCCTACCCATGGCTGGCCGTGGGGTTGATTGCGCTGACCTGGCTGCTGGTGGAAATTCTGCTGACAAATGGGCGCTATGATCTGGTGAGCAAGGGCCAGCAATTCATTACCCTGGGTGCTTTGTTGGCAGCGCCCGTTCTGGACACGATGGTCAGGGCTCTTGTCAGGCATCTGGTGCCACCGATGCGCGGTGAGGGACCTGCCGCAGAAATGGCCTATCTGTCGACCAAACACAGCTATATCCGCATTGGCCGGACAATTGTCGTGGCAGGCACGATCATTCTGATTGCCCGATTGTGGAACGTCGACGTTGAATCACTTGCCAGTGCGGGCCTGGGGGCACGCATTGCCGCAGTGCTGTTTCAAAACCTTGTCATTCTGGCAATCGGCTATCTGGTATGGGAGCTTTCGACGCTTTGGTTCAACCGGAAACTTGCCGACGAAAGAACGGCTGCGGGCTTTGATCTCAATGCGGAGGAACCGGGTGGCGGAGAGGGCGGCGGCGTCGGCGGATCCCGGCTTTCAACCGTCCTTCCACTGCTCAAGATGGCAAGCCAGGTTACCATCATCACCATCACGTCGTTGATTGTGCTTGGCAGCCTGGGGGTCGATATCACACCCTTGCTGGCTGGCGCCGGCATTGTCGGACTGGCCATTGGCTTTGGCGCCCAGACCCTGGTGCGTGACATCGTCTCAGGCCTGTTTTTCCTGCTGGATGATGCCTTTCGGGTGGGGGAATATCTTGAAATCGGCGATACGGTCGGCACGGTTGAACGCATTTCCATCCGCTCATTGCAATTGCGCCATCATCAGGGGCCCGTCCATACGATTCCCTATGGGGAAATACCCAAGGTCCAAAACAATTCCCGCGACTGGGTGATCGTCAAACTGAAATTCACCGTGCCGTTTGAAGCGGATATCAATCTGGTCAAGAAACTGTTCAAACAGATCGGCAAGGAAATCCTCGAGGCGCCCTATGCCGATGATATCATTCAGACCTTCAAGTCTCAGGGTGTCTACGACGTCAATGATGTCGGCATTGTCGTGCGTGGCAAGTTCATGGCCAAGCCCGGCAAGCAATGGATGATCAAGAAGGACGTCTACAGCCGTGTGCAGAAATATTTTGCTGAAAACGGTATCGAATTTGCCCGCCGTGAAGTCAGGGTCAAAATGCCTGAAAGCGAGGAAGGACACGCTGGCGACGACAAGATGTCATCGGCAGCCGCCGCCTCGCAGATTGCGGTTCAGCAACAAATTGACGAGCAGACTGGTGGAGGCGGCAATCGCTGACCGGGGGCTGCGTAGCGTTGCATTTTATGTGGAAATGACGTTGCCGTGTGGACTGTCCGGGCCTATCTTTAAGGGATGATTGCACACCGTCTTCTCCGGCTGTTTGAACGCTGGATCAATCCCCTTGCGATGAATGGGAACGCAACGCCTGCCAAGGGTGCGCTGGCGTTCATCTGGTATTTTGTCCGGCAGGCAAAATGGCCCTTTGCGCTGATGCTGGTGCTGGGAGGTGGCGTGGCGCTGCTGGAGGCGGCGCTTTTCTACTTTGTCGGCAGGCTGGTCGACCTGCTCGACAGTTCCAATGCCGCCGACGGGTGGAGCGGTCTGTTCGCGCAGCATGGGTCGGAATTGTGGTTCATGCTTGCGGTGGTGCTGGTGGGTCGGCTGGTGATCGCCCCATTGGTCACTTTGGTCGAGGAGCAGACAATTGTTCCGGGCTTCTTCAATCTCGTTCGATGGCAGGCCTATGCGCATATTGCCCGCCAGAGCCTGACATTTTTTCACGATGATTTTGCCGGGCGTGTCGTCACCAAGGTCTGGCAATCGGGCCAGGCGGTGGGCGATTTCATGACATCGCTGCTTCAGGTGGTCTGGTTCATCGCCATCTATGCCGTAACGACACTCGCGCTGGTGGCGCAACTCGATTGGCAATTGGCCGCCATTGTCGCCATCTGGATCGCCGCCTTTGCTGCCATTGCGCGCTATTTTGTTCCAAAAATCCGTCATATGGCAAAATTGACGGCGGAGGCGGGGTCGATGCTCAACGGCCGCCTTGTCGACAGCTATTCCAACATTCAGACGTTGAAACTGTTTTGCGGTGAAGAGGACAATGACCGCTATATCAAACAGGGTTTTGATTCTTTCCTCAAAGCGATATTCAGCTTCACCCGAAAGCTGACGGGGGTTCGCATCTCCCTGGCGGTGCTGTCCGGCATCATGATTGTCGCCATAGCCTATGTATCCATCGACCTGTGGCTGAAGGGGCAGATCAGTGTCGGTGCCGTTGCCTTCACGCTGGCGCTGGTGCTGCGGCTCAATCTGTTGCTCGGACGCATGATGGCGCAACTCAACGGGCTGATGCGCAATTACGGCGTCATTCAAAATTCCATGGATATGCTGAGCAAACCGATTGCCCTGCAGGATCGCTCCGATGCAAAGGCGCTGCAGGTTTCGCAATGCCGGATTGTCTTTGAGAATGTGTGTTTCGACTATGGCGGGCAGGGTGCGGTGATCCGGGATATTTCCCTGACGGTCCAACCGGGCCAGAAGGTCGGTGTCGTTGGCCTGTCGGGGGCTGGTAAATCGACCCTGGTCAATCTGCTTTTGCGGTTCTTTGATCTCAATTCCGGCCGAATCAGCATTGATGGTCAGGATATAGCGGGGGTTACGCAGGGCTCGCTGCGTGCCAACATCAGCATGGTGACACAGGACACCTCGCTGATGCACCGCTCCGTGCGTGAGAATATTGCTTTGGGTCGACCCAAAGCAAATGAAAGGGAACTGAAGCAGGCAGCGCGGCAGGCGCAAGCCTGGAGCTTTATCCAGGATTTGCAGGACCAGAAGGGCCGCAGCGGCATGGATGCCCATGTGGGCGAGCGTGGCGTCAAGCTCTCGGGCGGTCAGCGCCAACGCATTGCGATTGCGCGGGTCATGCTGAAGGATGCGCCCATCCTCGTGTTGGACGAAGCAACATCAGCTCTTGATTCTGAAATCGAGGCGGCGATTCAGGAAAACCTCAACGAATTGATGAACGGCAAAACGGTGATTGCCATTGCACACCGACTGTCAACCATCGCCAAGATGGACCGGCTTGTCGTCATGGACGGCGGGCGGATCGTGGAAGATGGAACGCATGATGAATTGCTGCAACTGAAGGGCATATACGCCCGCCTGTGGGCGCGCCAATCGGGTGGATTTATCAACAGTTTGCCCCTGACAAACGAATAATGTTGTAAAAACTTGCGGCATTGTGCCTCTGGTGCATGGTGCAGGCTGGACATATTCTAAGAAGCAGCCTAGAAACCGGCCAAATAGGGGGTCTGTGCCGTGCCTGTGGGGTGATGTTTCCGCGCGGCAAGGAGACCTTGGCCAATGAGTATGCGCAAAGGATGGTTATAACCGTGAGCGAACACGATACAACTGCCGAGCCGACGAGGCGCGATTTCCTGTATCTGGCAACCGGCATGGCTGGTGCTGTTGGAGTGGCTGCTGTCGCCTGGCCTTTCATTGATCAGATGCGACCTGATGCAAGCACGCTTGCACTCTCCTCGATTGAGGTCGATGTGTCGTCTGTTGAACAGGGCATGTCCATCACCGTCAAATGGCGGGGCAAGCCGGTTTTCATTCGTAACCGTACGGAAGCGGAAATTGCCGAAGCCAATGCCGTTCCTCTGGAGGACCTGAAGGACCAGGCTGCACGCAATGCAAACCTGTCACCGGATGCGCCGGCACTGGACATTGAACGTTCTGCAGGCGAGAGCATGGAAAACTGGATCGTGATGGTTGGCTCCTGTACGCATCTGGGCTGTGTCCCGCTGGGACAGGCCGGCGATTTCGGCGGTTGGTTCTGTCCGTGCCATGGTTCGCATTATGATACGGCCGGCCGGGTCCGCAAGGGGCCTGCTCCGGAAAATCTGGCGATCCCGCCTTTCGAATTTATCTCTGATTCAAAAATCAAAATCGGATAACAGGGGAATTACCGATGAGTGGTGGACATTCTACCTATGAACCCACAAGCGGAATCGGCAAATGGGTCGATTCACGCTTGCCGCTGCCAAGGCTGGTCTATGACTCCTTTGTTGCCTATCCGGTTCCGCGCAATCTGAACTATGCCTATACATTCGGTGCCATTCTGGCGGTCATGCTGGTGGTGCAATTGCTCACGGGCATCGTGCTGGCCATGCATTATGTGGCTTCGACGGGGTTGGCTTTCTCTTCCGTTGAATCGATCATGCGGGACGTGAATTCCGGCATGCTGTTGCGCTATATGCATGCCAATGGCGCATCGTTCTTTTTCATAGCCGTCTATATCCACATATTCCGCGGGCTCTACTACGGTTCCTACAAGGCGCCTCGGGAAATCCTTTGGATTCTGGGCGTCATCATCTATCTGCTGATGATGGCGACAGGCTTCATGGGCTATGTTCTTCCCTGGGGCCAGATGTCCTTTTGGGGCGCAACGGTCATCACCAATTTCTTCACGGCCTTCCCGGGCATCGGCGAGCCGATCCAGCAGCTTCTGCTGGGTGGTTTTGCGGTGGACAATCCAACGCTCAACCGGTTCTTCTCGCTTCACTACCTGTTGCCCTTCATGATTGCCGGGGTTGTTATTCTGCATGTGTGGGCACTGCATGTGACCGGGCAGACAAACCCGACCGGGGTCGAGGTGAAGTCAAAAACCGATACATTGGCCTTCACGCCCTACGCAACCATCAAGGATGCTTTCGCGACCGTGGTGTTCCTGCTGGTTTTTGCCTATTTTGTCTTCTACATGCCCAACTATCTGGGGCACCCGGACAATTATATTGAAGCCAATCCGCTGGTCACGCCGGCGCATATCGTTCCGGAATGGTACTATCTGCCCTTCTACGCCATCCTGCGGGCGATTGATTTCAATGTCTGGTTCATCGATTCGAAGCTCGGTGGTGTGCTTGCCATGTTCGGTTCCATTCTGGTGCTGTTCTTCGTGCCATGGCTCGACACGTCGAAAGTACGCTCTGCTGTCTACCGTCCCTGGTACAAGCTGTTCTTCTGGCTTTTTGTGATTGATTCCATCTTTCTGGGATGGTTGGGCTCGAAACCTGCCGAGGGCACCTACACCTTGATGGCGCAGGCTGCCACCGCCTATTATTTCGGGTTCTTCATCATCATCATGCCACTGCTCGGACTCTTTGAAAAACCGAGAAAAGTACCCAATTCAATTACCGAAGCAGTGCTTGCAAAACAGGGCAGTGGTAAACCTCAAGCGGCAGTGGCCGCTCCGGAAAATCGCAGCTAACCAAGCGTCAGAAAGGAACAAGAAAGATGAAAAAGCTTGTCTCGACACTTCTGTCGCTGACCCTGGTAACCTTTTTGGGAGCCAATGTGGCTGTGGCTGCGGGCACCGCGCACAGCAAAGCGCCAAAGGAAATGGACTGGTCCTTTTCCGGACCGTTCGGCACCTATGACAAGGGGCAACTGCAACGCGGTCTGAAAGTCTATGTAGAAGTATGCGCCGCCTGTCATTCACTGGAGCGGATCGCTTTCCGCAACCTTGTCGACCTCGGCTATTCGGAAGAACAGGTCAAGGCGCTCGCCGCTGAATATGAAGTGCTGGGTGGCCCCAATGAAGAAGGGGAGATGTTTGATCGCCCCGCCATTCTGGCCGACTATTTCCCCAAGCCTTTTGCGAATGTCGAAGCTGCGGCCTATTCCAACAACGGAGCGGCACCACCCGATCTGTCGTTGATGGCAAAGGCACGCGCTGCAACGCGTGGTTTTCCGACCTTCGTGTTTGATATTTTCACGATGTATGCGGAAGGCGGCCCGGATTACATATACTCGCTGCTTACCGGCTACGAGGAAGCACCGCATGGTGTCGAAGTTACCGAGGGTACGCATTACAATCCCTATTTCATGAATGGCATTTCGTTGTCCATGGCGCCGCCGCTGTCTGACGAGCAGGTGACCTATGACGACGGTTCACCCGAGACGCTGGACCAATATGCCCGCGATGTGTCTGCATTCATGATGTGGGCTGCTGAGCCGCATATGGAAACGCGCAAATCGCTTGGTTTCAAGGTTGTGATCTTCCTGCTGATCTTTGCCGGCCTGCTTTATCTGACAAAGAAATCCATCTGGTCGCGCGTTGAGCATTGACCGGTGATCAATAGTCAATAGAAATACAAAAGGCGACCATCTGGTCGCCTTTTGTTTGTTTCATTCGGCCCTGTGCTGGTCATCGAATAAACGTCGTTTCTGTGCAGTCTGATCGGTGAACACCATGTTTTCCGCGGGCGCACGAGGGAAATCAGAGAGTAGAAAATGGACCAGACGCTGCAGGAAACACTGATCAGTTCAATCCGAACGATCCCGGATTATCCCAAACCCGGCATTCTCTTTCGTGACATAACAACCTTGCTTGGAGACCCACGGGCCTTCCGTCGCAGTGTGGATGAACTTGTTCACCCCTACGCGGGTACCCGGATCGATCAGATCGCCGGGATCGAGGCGCGGGGCTTCATCCTTGGCGGTGCCATTGCACATCAACTGTCGGCAGGCTTTGTTCCGATCAGGAAAAAAGGCAAGCTGCCGCACGATACGGTGCGCGTTGCCTACAGTCTTGAATATGGCGTCGACGAGATGGAGATGCACAAGGATGCGATCAAGCCGGGTCAGAAAGTCATTCTGGTCGATGACCTGATTGCCACGGGTGGTACGGCGGAAGGCGCAGTCAAGCTGCTCAAACAAATGGGCGCAGACATCGTGGCTGCCTGTTTCGTGATCGACCTGCCGGATCTTGGCGGACGAAAAAAACTGGAAGCCCTGGGCGTGACTGTGCGTACGCTGGTGTCGTTTGAGGGCGATTGAGCCACATTTACTGTGTTGCCGGTTTTACAGGCTTTCCAGGACCGCATTGTCGAAGCAGACGACCTTGTCGCCGTTTTGATTGATACCCTCTGTATGGCCCTCTATGATGCCCCATAGCGGCTTGGAACGCAGCTTGCGTTTGGACGTGATGGTGGTGAAATAATGCACGCTATCTCCGGCAAATACCGGTCTGAGCCATTTGAGATTGGTAATGCCGGGTGAAGGGCCCATGACTGAAGGCACCTTGCCCTCTGCCTTGAGTTGGGCCGTCCAGGCATCGCGGTGCTCCAGATTCTTTTTCATCCATATGGCTGTCGTGTGCCAGCCGGAGGCGCACAGGCCTCCATAGAGGGAGTCGCGTGCCGCCTCTGCGTCCAGGTGAAAGGATTGGGGGTCATATTTTTTGGCGAATGCGATGATCTCTTCTGCGGTGAATGTATGGCTGCCAAAATCCTGGCGCTTGCCAATTTCGTAAGCGTCAAATCCACTCATGCGCTCCCCCCCTTATTCCGCAGCAAGACAAAAAACGGGTTTTCGCTGGCTGCAACAAGTTCGTCACGCTGATTGAAGACTTCCTGACGCATCTGCACAAGGCCAAGACCGGGGCGCGATTGCAGAGTTCGCGAGGACAGGACCGTCGATGTTCCATGCAGGATGTCTCCGGCAAGAACAGGTTTTTTCCATTGCACAAAATCGACGCCAGGCGCGCCCTGGGAAGCTGAGTCCAATACAAAAGAATCAATCATCATGCGCATCAACATGCAGCATGTATGCCAGCCGGAGGCGGCCAGGCCGCCCAGAAGGCTCTGTTTGCCTGCATCCTCATCCAGATGCATTGGTTGGGGATCAAACTCGCTGGCGAAAGCGATGATTTCCTCGGCGCTCACCGGGTAGGGGCCGAGGTGGAACACGGTTCCCGGTGTGAAATCCTCAAAGGTGTATTTTTTGTTTTCTAACATGGACGGAATTGCACAGACCCTTTGACATTAAAGGCGATTGTTTTGACGCCGGTTTGTCAGGTGTTGAATTTGAACAACATGACATCGCCGTCCTGAACCACATATTCCTTGCCTTCATCGCGTGCCTTGCCAGCTTCTCTGGCAGCAACTTCGCCGCCCAATGCATCGAAATCCTTGTAGGCAATTGTCTGTGCACGGATAAAACCACGCTCGAAGTCCGAATGGATGACGCCGGCAGCCTGGGGCGCCTTTGATCCTTTTTCCACGGTCCAGGCGCGCGCTTCCTTCGGTCCGGCGGTAAAATAGGTGATCAGATCAAGCAAAGTGTAGCCAGCACTGATCAACTTGTCGAGGCCGGGTTCATCCAGTCCCAGTTCCGACAGAAATTCAGCAGCTTCTTCAGCGTCCAGCTGTGCAAGCTGGGCTTCGATCTCAGCCGAGATGATGACGTATTGGGCGTTCTGCGCTTCCGCCATGGCGGCAACAGCCTCGGTAAATAGATTTCCCGATGCCGCATCGCTCTCGGCAACGTTGCAGACATAAAGAACAGGTTTTGAGGTCAGCAGGTTCAGGGTTTTAAGAATATGCAGGTCTTCGTCAGCAATACCCTCAAGCAGGTGCCGAACGGCCTTGCCTTCGCGCAGAAGCGCCAGCGATTGGTCCATCATGGGCAACAGCAGAGCGGCTTCCTTGTCCTTGCCGGTGGCCTTCTTGCGCGTCTGCTCGGTGCGACGCTCCAGGCTTTCCAGGTCAGCCAGCATCAATTCGGTCTCAACGGTCTCCGCGTCGGCAACCGGATCAATCTTGCCTTCCACATGGGTGATGTCTTCATCTTCGAAGCAACGCAATACATGCACAATTGCATCGACTTCGCGAATATTGGCCAGGAACTGGTTTCCCAGACCCTCACCCTTGGAAGCACCGCGAACCAGGCCGGCTATATCGACAAAGGAAATACGTGTGGGCACGATCTGCTTGGAACCGGCAATTTCCGCAATGCGCCGAAGCCGTTTGTCGGGGACGGCCACTTCACCTGTATTCGGCTCGATGGTGCAGAACGGATAGTTTGCTGCCTGCGCGGCAGCGGTTTTGGTCAAGGCATTGAACAGTGTCGATTTTCCCACATTCGGAAGACCGACGATGCCGCATTTGAAACCCATTTTATGTGTCCTTCTTGCCAAAAAGCCGCTTCAGCATATCTGCCATCGGTCCGCTTTGAGGAGGTTTGCCGGGCGCGTTGCCGCGGGCGGCATGAATGTGGGATTTGCCTTTTGCAGACGGTTTTTTTGGTTCTTTTTTGTCTGTTGACCCATTGCCGACGGCAAGCGTCAATTTGTTGAGAAAGCTTGAATTGTCGCCCGCGGCGAGCATCGGGCTATTGTCACCAATGGCCTCAAGCAAAGGGTCCAGCCATTGCGCATCCGCCTTGGCAAAATCTCCCAGCACATGCGCGTTGACCCGTTCCTTCGATCCGGGATGGCCAATGCCGATGCGCAGGCGACGGTAGTCCTTGCCGCAGTGAGCGTCGATGGATTTGATGCCATTGTGACCGCCATGGCCGCCGCCGGTTTTGAGGCGGACCTTTCCGGGCAGCAGATCAAGTTCGTCATAGATGACAATAAGATCCGCAGGCGCCAGCTTGTAAAAGCGCATGATTTCTCCGACGGCTTCGCCCGAGAGATTCATGAATGTTTGCGGTTTTATCAAAAGGACCTTTTGGTCACCCAATTGTCCTTCGGCAATTTCAGCCTTGAATTTTCTTGTCCAGCTGGAAAAGGAATGGCGGCGGGCAATCGCGTCCGCCGCCATAAAGCCGATATTGTGGCGCTGTTTTGCGTAACGGGGGCCGGGGTTGCCAAGGCCTGCAATAAGCAGCATCGCTGCGATCTCCGTTTCACAAAAAGACAGGTGATCAGTCTTCGCTGTCGCCGTCTTCAGTCACTGCTGCTTCTTCTTCGCCTTCACCAGCGGCTTCATTCTCTTCACTCTTGAGGCCGGCAGGCGCTGCAATCGTTGCAATCGTGAAGTCACGGTCGGTGATTGTCGGTTCGGCACCTTCCGGAAGCGTGATGTTGGAGATGTGAATGCCATCACCAATGTCAAGTCCGGTCAGGTCGGCAACAAACGCCTCCGGAATGTTGTTGGCAGGGCAGTTCACTTCAACCGTATGGCGCACAATGTTCAAGACACCACCGCGCTTGATACCCGGGGATTCTTCTTCATTCTCAAAATGAACAGGAACATCCACGGTCACCACGGTATTTTTCGAAATACGCAGAAAATCGACATGCGACGTGAAGTCGCGCACCGGATCCAGTTGATAATCCTTGGGCAGAACGCGGATTTTCTTGCCATCAACGTTGATTGTAGCAATCGTCGTCATGAAACCGCCAGCGTGAATTTTCAGCGTCACTTCCTTGTAGGGAAGTGCAATGGCGAGTGGGGGCTGATTGTCACCATAGATGACAGCAGGTATTTTACCGTTGCGGCGAAGTTCGCGGGAGGACCCCTTACCAACCCGTTCGCGCGCCTCGGCTAAAAGCTCATAGCTATTGCTCATGGCTTGTCCTTTCGAGGTTCTGATCTGGAGTGTTTTTCGGAATTTTCTGGTCCGCAAAAACATCGAGCGGCCAAAGCCGCTCCATCCGCGTTGCCTCCAAGGGTGTCTACACGGACGCGCGCTGTATAGCCCACGGTTTACTGCTACGCAAGGCCCGACATGCTTTGGCGAGCGGATCGTCTCAATCGCATGGGGTGGCCGGTTCTAATCACCAAAACGGTCACCTGCGACCATTGGGGCAAGGCGCACCAGGCGGCTGTCCGCAACGCCGGCCTGGCGGTGGGCCATCGCTTCGCGATAGGCCGGAATTTTCAGCATGTCGGTGAATGCCTTGACGCTGGGATATTGCGCAATGAAACAAATGTCCCATTGTTCCTCCTGTGGTCCGATTACCATCTGCTCAAAGCTGCCGCGCCAGACAATTGATCCGCCAAGATCCTTGAGAACCGCAGCGCTGCCAGCGCTATAGGCATCATAGGCTTGGCGACCTGTTGCCTCACGGCCATCAGGATAATCGGCCTTGTCACGCAAGCGCACAAGGTTGAGCATATGGATCGGGCCCGGTCTGTCATCTTGCTTGAATGCAAGATAGGTCTCTTTTGAAAAACTTGTATGTGCCATGCCTGTCTCCTTTGGCGTTTCGGACGTCTGGACGAGCCATTCCGACTCAGTTGCCTGTGCTGCGTATTATTGATGCCGAAACGCTTCTAATGTCCCGTGTAAAGCGGCTGGCGTCGGTCGATCCAGGCGCCCAGACCTTCCCGGGCATCCGTAGTCCGTGCCATGCGCGCAAATTGCTCCCGTTCGATCAGCAGGCCCTCTTCAATCGTCGTGTTGATACCACGGGTGACGGCGTGGATGATACAGCTGGCCGCGAGCGAGGAATGGCGCAATATCCTTTCTGCCAGATCGAAAGCGCTGGCCAGAAGCGCTTCATGGGGCACCACATTGTTGACCAACCCTATTTCACATGCACGCTGCGCCGAGAAGGTTTCGCCGGTCAACAACAACTCGAGCGCCCGCTTGCGCCCGGCCAGACGCGGCAATCTTTGGGTGCCGCCGAAGGTCGGAGGAATAGCAATGTTGATCTCCGGTTTTGCGAAAAGCGCCCTTTCGCTGGCAATGGCCAGATGGACAGCTTCGGTGATTTCGCATCCGCCGCCAAAGGCAATGCCGTTGACGGCTGCAATGATGGGCTTGGGAAAGGCTTCGAGCCTGGCAGTCATTGTCTGGCCGCGCCTGCAGAATTGTCTGACCGCGATGTCGCGGCCGCATTTTATGCTTTTGGTGAATTCATGGATGTCAGCACCAGCAGAAAAAGCACGGTCGCCCGCTCCGGTCAGGATGATCGCCCGCATGTTCGGGTCGTCTTCGATCTGGTCGAGACACTCCAGCAAATGGTCAATGGTCGCATAGTTCAAAGCGTTCAGCTTTTGCGGACGGTTGAGCGTGAGCAGGGCGATTGTGTCGCGGTCTTCGCGGATAATGAGTTCGGGCATGAGGTCTCCATCAGTTTCACCTTGTTTTCAGGCTAGCGAGGCGGTATTTTCTTGTAAACACACCAGTGAGTATACAAACTATGCCGCGCAACAGTATCGACACCAAACAACGCATATTGGATGCAGCCAATCATCTGTTTTACAGCCACGGCATTCGGGCCGTCAGCGTCGATGCTGTGGCGGAAAAGGCAGGCATCACCAAAAAGTCGATTTACTACCATTTCAAGAGCAAGGACGATCTGGTGACCGCCTATCTGAAGTCGCGCGACCAACCTAACCTGGATGCATTCAGGATGTGGTTCGAAAGGGCTGAGGGCGGCCTGCCGGAAAAAACCCTGGCGATTTTCGAAGGGGTCGCGAAAGCAACCGAACACCCCAAATGGCGTGGTTGCGGTTTTCTGCGCACCATTGGTGAACTGGCCGACAAACCCGGGCATCCGGCCGTAAAGGCAGGTGCTGCGCACAAGAAGCGATTTGAACAATGGCTTGAAGATGTTTTTGCCGCAGCAAAAATGGATGCGCCGTCAACTTTGGCGCGCCGGGTGGTGGTGCTGATGGATGGCGCTTTCACTTGCGCACTCATCCATCGCGACAGCGATTATGTTCTGGAAGCTGGACGGTTGGCGCAGCAACTCGTTTCACAGGAACTGCCCGCTTGAGACGTGGCGGCTGAATTGTGATCGCATTGGGCCATCAGATCATATCGGGATGGCAATTTATGCCCGGTTGCACAGTGTTTTAATCAGTCCTGAGGGCGCCGATCAGGTGTGTTCTGGATTTTTTACGGGGCGGTTTACCGAGGCCGCAAAGCAGCTTTGTCGAGCGATAATAAAGTGCTTGCGCAACGGGCCGATAGGCACAATATAGCATGCAGTTACCACATCATATCGATAGCGAAATGCTCAACACACACAGTGAAACAACCATCCGTCCGGCAGTGCTGGAAGACGTGCCGGCTCTGGTCGCGCTCGAAGAGGCGATGTTTGCCCATGATCGCATTTCCAAGCGCAGTTTCAGGGAATTCGTGACGTCCGAAAGTGCGAGGCTGCTGGTTGCCGCATCGCCTGAAGGCGTGATGGCAGGCTATGCGGTGGTGCTGTTTCGGCGGACCACCTCCGTCGCAAGGCTATATTCGATTGCAGTTGCCCCGGATTTCGCAAAGCGGGGGCTTGGTCACCGTCTTGTCGAAGCAGCTGAAACGACCGCCCGCGAAAAGGGCGAGCTGTTCATGCGGCTGGAGGTCAGGCCGGATAACAAGGCCGCCATTCGACTGTACCAACAGCATGGTTTCCGGGAGTTTGGCAGGCAGCTGGACTATTATGAGGACCATGCCGACGCCCTGCGTTTCGAGAAATGGCTGGTCAGCCATGCACCGGAAAGCGCCCGGGTGGTGCCCTATTATGCGCAAACCACGGAGTTTACCTGTGGGGCGGCGGCATTGATGATGGCGATGGCTGCGCTCAGGCCCGGTCTGGAGATGAGCCGGCGGCTGGAATTTGATATCTGGCGCGAGGCGACGTCGATCTACCTGATTTCCGCGCCGGGTGGATGCGACCCGGTCGGCGTGGCGGTAGCTGCAAACAGGCGTGGGCTTGACGCTACGGTTCATGTAAACCAGTCGGGCCCTTATTTCGTCGACGGTCACCGTAAAGAATCCGCTCGTGATATCATGATCGCTGCGCAGGAACATCTCGCCGCCGAGGCTGTGGAACGGGGCATTGCCATTGTCGAGGAACCATTGAGTGGTGACAGTCTGGTGAAATTGCTTGACAGCGGCGCCGTCGTCATTGTGCTGGTGTCGACTTGGCGCATGTACAGGGAGCGTGAACCCCATTGGGTTGTTGCCTATGACCACGATCAGCGGCACATCTTTGTGCATGACCCCTTTGTTGATCCTGAAAAGCACGAGGTGCCGTTTGGCAAGGCGGCACTGGCCATTCCCATTTCAGTATTTGACGCCATTGCCGTCTACGGCAGATCGCGCCTGCGCGCTGCCATTGTTCTAAGGAATTCACATCCATGACCTGGCTTATCCTGGTCGACAATGACCGTGATCTTTCGAATGCCGATACGCCCCACAAGGTGATGACGACGAAGGATTATCTTTCCAGGCCGCAATTGTTCAGCGACAGCAAGCCACAGATCATCAATCTGGCGCGAAACTATGCCTACCAGGGGGCGGGTTACTATTGCTCGCTGCTGGCTGAGGCGCGCAGCCACCGCGCCATCCCGACGGTTGAAACCATCACCGACTTGTCGCGCAAGACCCTCTATGAACGCGCTTTGCCCGAATTGCAGGCAAGGTTGGACAAATGTCTTCAAAAGGATGGCGGTTTGGTGGACGGCCGGTTGCAGCTGACGGTCTGTTTTGGCCGGACTGCCAACCCGGCGCTGGTGCCCTTTGCACGCCTGCTCTTCGACTGGTTCCGGATGCCGATCATGCGGGTAAGCGGAACGCGCGATGGCAACAGCCGGATCGAGCGGATTGCCGCAGCGAGTGTCAATTCGTTGACGCCGGAAGAAAAAGTATTTTTCAACGAAGCCCTGATGGCGCATACGAAGCGCAGCTGGCGGGATGCAAAAACCAGGAAAACAGCGAAATATACGCTGGCGGTATTGATCGATCCGGACGAGCCATTTGCGCCGTCAACGCAGGCCAGTCTGAGGCATTTTGCCCGCATTGCAGCCCGTCTGAACATGGATGTCGAGCCGATACGCAAGAATGATCTCGACCGATTGGCTGAATTTGATGCTCTGTTCATTCGCTCGACAACGAATATTGACAATTACACCTATCGTTTTGCCAGACGCGCGGAGCAGGAAGGCATGCCGGTCATTGATGATAGCCGGTCAATGATTCGCTGTACCAACAAGGTCTATCTGGCGGAACGGCTTCTGGCTGCCGGTGTTGCCACACCGCGTACGCTGATCGTGTCGTCCGAAAAGCAGATTGATGATATTGTCAGTGAGCTTGACTGGCCGGTTGTGCTCAAAATCCCTGACGGGTCTTTCAGCCGCGGTGTCTTCAAATGCGACGACCTGCAAGCGTTGAAACAGCAGCTCAAGCAACTCCTGTCGGAAACCGATCTGGTGATTGCCCAGCAGTTCCTGCCTACGGCGTTTGACTGGCGCATTGGTGTGCTCAGCGGCGAGCCTCTGTTTGCCGCCAAATACCATATGGCTCGAAAACACTGGCAGATCATCAAGCATGAGGACGGCAAGGCCGCCCGTTCGGGCGCCGCCACGGCTGTGCCGATCAATGAAGCACCGCAAGAGGTCCTCAGACCAGCCATAGAGGCGGCAAACCTAATGGGTGATGGCCTGTACGGCGTTGATTTGAAACAGACGGAAAGGGGCGTCTTTGTCATCGAGGTCAACGACAACCCCGATGTCAATCACGGCTGGGAGGATGCCGCGGAAAAGGACGTTGTCTGGGAAAAGATCGTCCGCTGGTTCTGGGACAGGCTTGAAGCCTGACAGGGCAGCGTACTGCGGGGTATCCATGGAACGGCGTTTTCGGTGTTGGTCAGGGCGGAATAGCTCCACAGGACGTAGGACCGGTTCAAATCAATGTTGTTTCTCTGGTAAGCAATTGCATTCAACTGGCATAACAGCTGTGCGGCATTGGTCTGTCCCTGGACCATGAATTCTCCGGCATTGGGGTCGAACAGGCAGAAGTGGTCTGATTTTCCGTTGACCTTGTTGGGGCTGTGAATGGCAATGGAATGCCCGCCATTGTTGCCGGCAATGGACAACAGGAAAAACCGAGACGTGGATTGGAGAACCTGCTTTGCAATTCTGGTCGGTTCATCAACAGGCGATTGTTGGGCAAACCCGTGTTGCGCAGAGGCCGTCACGTCGACTTGTCGGTAGTCGATTGATGACTTTGCCAATTCCCTGCTGGTGGCACTGTCCGGAACATAGTGCCCGGTTGTTGTGGCGCGATATTCTTCCTGCAGATCGACGGCGCCCTGCAGACGGTGGAGATCCAACAGCATAGGTTCTGCAGGGCTGCTGCTGGTCGCCCAGAAATCTGTATTGTCCTTTTTGGCGCGCAACCACATGATCGCAAGCGCCCTGCATACACCATCGCCGGTGGACAAATGTGCCTGAAGCGAGGAAAGGTTTTGATGGTAGTCTCGAACGCCGCATTCCGGCATTTGATTTGTTATCTCAAGATAACTCATTTGGGATGATCCCTCAGTACAGGAGTCGAAAAGTCGCAACTCCGTTTCGCATCGTGGTCACGCGCGAAGAATGTTGTTCTATGCTGCTGGAATCGAGATTATCCGGCCGGTCGAAGTCGCACCATAAACTGGCCCGTACTGCGTGACGTTGGCATTTCTCACATTTTTGAAAATTGTCGGGTTCTCTGCATGGTTTGTGAAGGCGATTTGCGCGGGGCAGGTCCAGGCCCGAATGCATTTGCATGCGGTCTTGATTGTGCGAAACGAACCGGTGCAATCGGCTGTATCCCGCATTTTGCCGACGCTCTAATCACGATCGGCGTTCTCGACCATTTCTTCAAGCCGCGCCATATCAGTAATGTGCAGACTGCCTGAAGTGCGCACGATAAGTCCGCTTTTGATCAATCGGCTCAATTCGCGCGACACGGCTTCGCGGTGCGTGCTGATGCGGTTGGCTATATCGGAAAGTTTGGGAGCCGGTTTGATGATGCTCACGTTTTCACCTGATGTTCGCACCGGAGCCAGACGGAGAAGTTCCGCATGAACTCTGCCCGGCACAGACAGGGTACTGAATTCGACCACCCGTGAGGAAAGTCGCCGAATCTCACCGGTCAGCATGCGTATCACCTGCAGGCTGATTTCCGGTTCCTCCTGCAGCAGTTCAATAAATGCTTCGGGCGAAAGCATTGCGATCAGACAGGGTGTTTTGGTCTCGATACTGGCTGATCTCTCGGAGCCGTCAAGCGCGGAAATCTCACCGAACATGCGGCCCGCATGCATATCCTGAAAAACAACATTCTTGCCGGTTACCGAATAGATGGAAGCGCGGACGGTTCCACTGGCCAGAAAATAGACCCCGCCCGGTGCATCACTCTGGCTGAATATCATTGTCCTGGATGTAATATTTTTCCATACGCAAAGACCGGCAATCCGGGCACATTTTTCCTCGGCAAGTCCGGCGAAGAGATTAATCTCGCGCAGGTATCCGGTCCGTTCTTTCAAAGAATCTTCCATGCTGAGACATTACAGCGGATTTTATTCAATTGGTATCTTCTGAAGGAAAACTGCTGTGAAAATCGCGGTCATGAATCGTCGAGAAAGCGTGATATGGTTTTACGCGGACGAGGGCATGTCAATACAAGCCAGCCGCTCTAAACCGTGGGGCACAACTGGAGCGGATTGTCCGTCAGACCACCAGGCTGGCCCTGGCCTTCATGGCATCAAGGTCTGACTTTACACGATCTGCAAACAGCTGCGCGCCTTGTTCGTTGGCGATATCAAGCGCCGTTTGAAACCTGGCTTCAGCTTCCTCTGCCGATCCGTCCTGAGCCCATAACAGCCGGCCGCCAATTCGGTGAAATTCCGCGGCCATCCAAAGGTCTCCCTGATCCTGTGACGGTTTGACCATGGCCAGATATTTTGCTGCTTCGGCGTAACGCCCACCCCTTTCGCAGGCATCTGCGTATAGAATATACCAGCAGGTGTTGAAGGCATTTGAAGAAATCAGCCCCTTCACGCCGCGACGGGCTTCCGAGAAACCCTCTTCATCGTCTCCCCGGCGGATCAGCGATAACCCGTTGAACAGTTCTGCGTGGCTTCGCCAAAAGGGCAGATCATGTTCATCGGACAGGTTCTTGAGCCTTTCCGCATGCAATGCAAGTGCATCATTCTGATCACGCAAGGCCGCCACAAAACACCCAGCAAACAAGGTGACATTGCAGATATGGTGGATCTGTCCGTTCTTGTGCGCAGCATCAAACGCTTTCTTCTGCCATTGTTCTGCGCCTTCGAATTTCCCTGTGAAAGTAAGGGCTTCTGCCCAGCCTATCATCATCATGATGGCGTGGTTTGACGGGCCAACGACACTAAGCCCATCCTCGTGCAAATCGAAATCATAGATGGAAAAGAATGCTTCGAGTTCATCCATGGCAGCATGAAACCGACCACCAAAAAGCAAAGTTGTCCCTTTTACACGATGGGCCAGCAATCTGTCGACGTCGCTTCCGTTTTTGGCCAATTCTCCGATTTGTTCTGCGAGTTCAAGACAGGCATCTGTCTGATTGTTTGTGCCCTGGACGATCCATTTTGCCGTCATTGCCGGAACAAGCTTGGCAATTGTGCCGGTTTTCTTGCTGAGCAGGACCGCCCGTTCCATTTCTTCGGCAACGCCTTTGGCCGAAAATCCGCGGGATGCAATCAGTGCACTCGACAGACTGAGACGGTATGACAATTCGCGTTCGTCCCGTTCCTGGGAATCATCACAACGGCTGTTGGCGTCGATGGCTTTTTGCAGATGGCCGATTGCTTCTGCATAGGCGGAGCGTTTTGCTGTCTGGTCACCAGCACGGTCCCATTCGATGGCAGCACTGCGGAAGTCACCCGCCTGTTCCAGATGAAAGGCCACAATATGCGGAACAGATTCCGCGATATGGGGAAATTCGGTGACAAGTTTACGGGCAACCAGTTCGTGCAAAGCGATGCGATCCCGCCTCAACAGGAGCTGATAGGCGGCTTCGCGCAACAACATGTGGCGAAATGAGATCGACTCCCCAAACAGACTGTGCTTGACGAAAAGCACATTGGCTTCCAGCAGTTCATTGACGCCCTCGCGCGCCTTGGCTTCAGGCAGACCGGAGATGGCGACCAGCACAGCTATGGGAAATACATTGCCAATGACAGCCGCTGTCAAAGCCAGTTTGCGTCCAATTTTAAGCCGGTCGAGACGTGCCAGAAGCGAATCAGCAAGAGAATCGGGAATTCGTTCCAATTCGTCGCCAATATTGCGTCCCTCGAGCGCAGCCTCTGCATAGCCTCTGGTCAGTTCTTCCGCAAAGATTGGAATGCCGTCGCTGCGGTTGACGATGGCATCCATCACCTTGTCGGGGATTTCGGCGCCATTTGCGGCAGCGCTTATCAATTGGCCGATGTCGCTGCGATCAAGACGTTCCAGCCTTATGAAACGTGCTTTTGACTCATTGAGCCATTTTGGAAAAGGATCAGGCCGCATGGTTGCAACCAGGAGCAGTGATAAATCTCTGAGCGATGGCAAAATGCGCTCAATCAATTCGGCAGTGGAGGGGTCTATCCACTGCATGTCTTCAAGAATAATGGCGTCCGAGTCGCGCGCAGTCGCATGCATGATTGCGACAAGCAGGGGCATGGTCCGGTTCCGGCGTTCCTGGGATGTCAGACCCTGCAAAGGCGTAAGGTCGGCATTGTTGATGCGCACCAGTTCGGCAATCAGCGCCAGACCTTCAGGGGTAACGGGACCGGCGCGCGCCACAATCGCCGACAGTTTGCCAATCGCTTCTTTGGGCGAATCGCTGTGTGTGACGCCGCTGATTTGTTCGATGTAATAGCGTATCGGATGAAAAGCCGTTCCGACGTTATAGGGTGTGCATTGTAATATCGGCAGGTCTTCGCCTGTGCCTGTGGTTTCCTTGATGAACTGGCGCGCAAGCCTGGATTTTCCAACGCCGCCTTCTCCAACAATGACTGCAAACTGACCGTTGCCGGCGCGCGAATCTGCCAACCAGTGGCGCAGTTCATGCATCTCCTGTTTACGGCCTACGAAAGACGTGGCGCGTTCACCGGACCGCAGGGCACGAAAACGACTGATGGAACCAATGTGTCCCTTAACGCGCCAGGCATCGACCGGACTTTCAAAACCCTTCATTTTGAAGCTGCCCAGATCGACGCATTCGAACAGATTGCCGATACGTTTGCGTGTCGACTGGGCAACAACCAGCGTATTTGCCTCAGCAATTGCCTGCAGACGGGCTGCCAGATTGGGTGTTTCGCCCACGGCGCTGTCGCCAATGATATTGCCGTCCTTGTCGGTTGCTCCGACGACGGTCAGGCCTGTTGCTATTCCAATTCTGACCTGAGAGCGATGACCGCTCAAAGGTTCGAGGGCTGTGATGCTTTCGAGAATGGCAAGGCCTGCGGCAACGGCGTTTTCCGCATCATATTCTATGGATCGGGGGTAGCCGAAATAGATCATGATTCCGTCACCCTGATATTGGGCTATATAGCCGGCATAGGGTTCAACGGCTTGCTTGATGGCGCTTCGATAGCGCGCGAAATATTCACGCAGATCCTCCGGGTCGACATTCACCGCCAGGGTTGTTGAATCCAGGAGGTCGCAAAACATGACCGTCAGATTGCGTCGCTCTGCAGATTGTTCAACGGGCAATACATCGGGCGACAAGGGTGGCTCGGGTTTTTCGACAGGATCGACCGCGTCTTGTTGGTCCAGTCGCGACGCCGCGTCAAGGATACGGCGTCGATGCCCCACCGACTTGATGCCCAATTCGCGCAGGTCCTCAGGTGTCAGTGAGGCCAGCACGCCTTCATCCACATCATTGTCGATGAAAGCCTGTGCATAGTCTGACAAACCCAGAGTGGCCAGCCAGTCACTTATGTCGAAAGTGGAAGTATTGACCATTCAGAGCCTATCCGGACAATGCGCCGGGGGTCGGTGCTATGCCCCCTGAAAAGTCGATTTCCGTGTCGAATGCCACCTGCAATGCCTCGGGCATTTGCCATTCATCCGGTTTTTCCGCACCATCGTAGACAATCGGGGGAACCATCTGTGCAAAGGAAAACAGGCAGTCAGGATCGTATTTTCCCTTGATCAGTGACAGGGCAAAAACGGCATAGCCCCAATATTTGTAGGCATAGTCGACCGCGTTCAGATTGGGGTAATTCTGATAGACGTGGCCGTTCCAGACCGGCTCGATCAAAGCGAGCCAATCCGCCAGATATTTTTCTGCCGCCGGGCGGTCTTCTTCTTCGTACCAGAAAACATCCATGACCGCATTATAAGCCACATCGCGGTGGATAAAGGAACTTTCATAGGCGGGGGATTCATTGATTTTGCCGCCATAGAACTCCAGATACATATAGGCTTTGTTGACCTTGCCTGTGGGGAAAAAGGCCAGAATTTCTGTCCATTTCTCCTTTGTCAGCTTTTGCTTCACATACCGACATGCCTTGTCTTCGTTCGGCATTGTGGTGATTGGCGGCATGCCCTGCGGATAGTTGAGCAGCATCTCGTTCATCTTTTCATAACGTCTGACCTTGGTCCACTGGGTGTAACAGCCCGGCATGGCCTGCAGGGCTGCGATTGCATCCATGCCATCAGCCTTGCTTCCCACATAGAGGCCTCTGACCATGAAATAAGGCTTCAACTCGCCTTCAGGATCACCAGCATTGATGATTGATTGATAGCAAAGAGAAACCTGAAGGTTCAATTCCGGCCCATATTGGCTATCGAGCATATATTGTTCCTGCAGAAGCATCATGACATCAGCAGCCTGTTCGAAATCCGGCTGGTTGGACAATGGCCATATCAGCGCGAAACCGAATACATCGGTCAATTCATACAGATGGTATTTGATTGAGAGCAATATGCCGAAATTCCCGCCGGTGCCGCCACGCATGGCCCACCAAAGGTCTCGATTTCTTGTCTGACTGGCTTCCACCACTGAACCGTCGGCCAGCATCACCTTCATCGAGATCACATTGTCACAGTTCATTCCCAAGGTGACAGAGGTAAACCCGTAGCCACCGCCTTGCACATATCCGCCGATACACACATCGGGGCATTCGCCTCCGGGCACGTGCAGCCCGTAGCGATTGAGCATGGCATTGAGATCCCCGAACTTGACACCGCAGCCCACAACAACGGTGCGCGCTTCCGCGTCAACGACAATGGAGTTCAGATTGCTGACATCGATCAGAACGCCGGGTCCGGAGGAGAAGCCAGCAGTGCAATGGCCACCCGAACGCAAACAGAATTCCAAATTCTGCTGGCGCACGAAGTCCAGCGCAATCGACACGTCGCTTTCAACCATGCAATAGGCGATCATTATCGGATAGTAGTTGAACAGCGGATTTGAGAGTTTCCTGTCCTCGTCATAGTCCGGGTTCCCGGGCAGAACAATGTCCCCCTGAAATTGGGTCTGAAGCCCTATGATGTCGCCCAGCGAAACGCCCAATTCGACAAAAAAACTGTCCGGCAAGGCACCCCATTGCTCACTGCGTTGCGCGTTGCGTATGCGGTAGCTTGAATAATTTACTGGCATAAAATTTTCCCCACCTGTCGTTAATATGGCTGGAACGAGGCATCGTATTGCAGAATCAATCCCGCGCTCTTTTGGTAATTTATATCCGCCCCTTGCCCCGTTTCAAAATGCTCTCGTGCACCTGATTCAAATCTGGACTTGCTAATATGCCCACCCATTCCCTGACGTTTTGGGAAATATATCAAACTGACGGGTGTCTGGGCGGCTTTTCTCGCACTGGTAGTAGGAACAGCTATGGGAGGGAAGTCAAGCCACCGGCTCTGGTTTCATCGTAATATTCAACGCAAGGCGATTGGCGATCAATGGGAAATGCCTTGCGGCCATCCCACAGGCAAATTTTATTGTACAAGACGCGATTTTTGCCCGGAACGGGGTGGGCGTCTTCCAGGTGAAACGAAGCAGTCTAAAAAATAAATAATTCTACGGCGCCGATGCGCCTAATCGAACAAGCTTGAGACCGAATCACCTGAAGCCGTGCGTCGGATGGCTTCGCCGATCAGGTTCGACGTGGTGATCACCCGGATATTGTGGGCGTTCTGCACGGCAGTTGTCGGTTGGATGGAATCGGTGATGACCAGTTCCTTCAGCTTTGACGAAGCCACTCTGGCAACGGCACCACCGGACAGCACACCATGGGTGATATAGGCCGTGACACTGGTTGCGCCGTTCTTGAGAAGTGCTTCGGCGGCGTTGCACAGGGTGCCGCCAGAATCGACGATGTCATCGATCAGAATGCAATCCTTGCCGCGCACGTCACCGATGACGTTCATGACTTCCGATTCGCCTGGTCTGTCGCGGCGCTTGTCGACGATGGCCAGAAGCGAATCGAGGCGCTTCGCCAAAGCCCGGGCACGCACAACACCACCGGTATCCGGTGATACGACCATAATGTTGGAGACGTCGTAATGTTCCTTGATATCTCGGGCAAGAATCGGAATGGCGAACAGATTGTCCGTCGGGATGTCAAAGAACCCCTGGATCTGTCCGGCGTGCAAATCAAGTGTGAGAACGCGGTTGGCACCAGCTTCGGTGATCAGGTTCGAGACGAGTTTTGCTGAAATGGGCGTACGTGGTCCGGGTTTGCGGTCCTGACGGGCATAGCCGAAATAGGGCAGGACCGCAGTGATGCGATTGGCCGATGCCCGGCGCGCCGCATCAATCATGATCAGCAGCTCCATCAGGTGGTCATTGGCCGGATAGGATGTTGATTGAATGATGAAGACATCTTCACCACGCACGTTTTCCTTGATCTCGACAAAGATTTCCTGATCAGCGAAGCGCCGAACGGTTGCACTTCCAAGCGGTATATTAAGGTAATTGCAGATGGATTCCGCCAGGACCCGGTTGGAATTGCCTGAAAATAGTTTCATGGCGCGTAGCCTGTGCTGGTGATACCAAAGGAACTCATGAAGATCGCATTCCCAGGTTCTTTCCGAATATGCCTGTTTGGCGGCGTTTTAGCGGCCCTGAGCACTATTGCAAGTGCCCATTGTCGTATTCGTGTAATTTAGTGGCAGATTCAGGAAATTGGGCTGGGGATTAGCTCGATTGAGCGCGCCAATAGAGGTAATCCTCGATTGTCCGCGCGGCAATTGCCTCCATCGTCGTATCTTCAACGACGTTCCACGGGTCTGTTGCCGTGCCCTGCACAATTTCCTGACCTCTTATACGATGCAGTCTGTTTCCCTGAGTGTCCAATACATCCCAGACAAAGGCGACGGTTGTCTTGTCGCCCTCGGCGAAGGCCGAGAAATAGCCTTTCAGGATATGTTTGCTGTTGCCATCATTGGCGTTGAGTATGACGATACCGTGGGTGCGCGCCTCTGATCCGAGGCGTCGCGACAGGGGCTGCACCGCGCTCACCGGCGCGCCGATAACCGGAGTAAAGCTGATGCTGGCCGCAGTGCGGGGCCGGATGCTGGCCGTGGAGTCCGGTGCCGCGCTGGCGGGTGTTACGGGTGTTTGTGCCGCACTCGTGTTGGCCAGTGCAGCGGTTGTGCGCAGGTGCCCGGGCGCAGTTTCAACTGCGGGGCTTGCGACTGCCACATCCCTGGGGGCCGGTCTGGCTTCGTCAGTGCTTTGAGGGCCGGCATTGGGAATGGGCGCTCTGGGTTGCACAATCGATGACACGTCCCAATCATTGCGCGTGTTGCATCCCGAAATGGAAAGCACAAGTGCAATTGCAAGATTTGTGACTGCCAGTTTCATGCGCAATTTTCAATATCTCCAGCTCTGTCGATGTCAAAGGTTCCATTTGAACTGTCTATCGGACGATCAGGTCGAGATTGTGAGCCGATAGTTTAAGTGGTTCTTCCTCGGTTGTCAGATAGGTGTGGCCGAGTGTCATGGCGGTATCGGATTCCGAATCCATGATGATCATATGTACAAAGAGTGACATATCAGCCTTAATTAATTGTTCATTGCCGGAATAGAACATCTCCCTTTCCATCCAGCTTGGTGTAAAGCGCGCACCCAAAGCGTAACCGCAGGCATTCAGCCGATGCCGGGTCAGGCCGCGCTCTTCCATCACTTTGGCATGGGTGGCGAAGACATCGCCAAAATTATGACCGGGCCGCAGGACAAGCTCAATTTCTTCAAGGGCCTCACGGCATACGTCGTAGAGCTCGAGATGTCTTTCCGATGGTTTGCCGATGATGATCGTGCGCATCATTGCAACATGGTAATGGGCGGAAACGCCAGCCCATTCCAATGTGAGCTGGTCGGACTCCTCCAGAGTGCGTCGCCCCGACTTGTAGCGACACAACAACGCATCATGGCCTGAACCGATGATGAATTCATTTGCCGGATAATCACCACCACCGGCCAGGACGGCGCCTTGCATCGCCGCCAGAATGGCAGATTCGCTGGCGCCGGGCTGCACCAGGGGCAATGCTGCATCCAATGCATCGTCGGCCAGTTTTGCTGCGGTTTTGATGCAGTCAATCTCTGCAGGAGACTTGATCAGGCGTAAACCGGAAACCAGCGCGGATGCATCCACAAGATCGCCAAACGTCTGCAATTGGTCGTCGAGTTTCCGACAGTTGGCGCCGGTCAGTCCGTGGGTGTCATATTCGACCCCGATCCGGCATCCAAGCAGGTCCATGTCGTCCAACAGGTTTTTCAGTTCCATTGTCGGATCAGCGTTGACGCGATCTGTCCAGATGGAAATGTTCTCGATGACGGATGTATGGCGTGCCTGGCGCAAATCTGCCGAACGCGTCAGCAGGTTCATTGTACCATCCGATTTGACGACCAGCGTCTGAAAGAAGCAGAAGCCGAATGTATCGTATCCCGTCAGCCAATACATGCTCTCCTGTGCGAACAGCAGCATGGCGTCGAGTTCGCTGTCATGCATGGCGTCGAGCAGACGGCGCATACGCCAATTGTATTCTTCCCGATCAAAATGTTGGGCCACGTTGTCCTCCATCGACAATGCTGATTGCAGATATCTGCCGCCCGTAATCGGGCTCTTTTTTATGTGTTGTACGTCTGTAGGAAAAAAAATTCTCTTCATCCGCATAGGTGCAGTGACCGGAGCTATGGGCTGATATTCCGGCTGCGGCAAGTCGTGCCAATGTATATTTCTGCAGGTCAAAAAACCGATGCCCCTTGCGGTCTGATGATGAAAAATACTTCAGGTTTTGTGGGTCGTGAGCGACAAAACGATCGACGAATTCCGGGCCGACCTGGTAGTTTTTACCGCTGATGGAAGGGCCAAGGCAGGCGGTGATTCGCGCGCGGCTCGCTCCCAATTGTTCCATATGCTCGACTGTTTGCTCCACAATACCATCCATCGCGCCTTTCCAGCCCGCATGGGCAGCTCCAACAACGCGTGCCATGGGATCTGCAAACAGTATGGGACCGCAATCAGCGGTCAGAATGCCGATGACTATTCCAGGCGTTGCCGTTACCATTGCATCAGCCCTCGGGCGTTGGCCGTCCAGTGCCCTGTCAGCCACAAAAACATCCGATGAGTGGATCTGGTTCGGCGTCGCCAATTGGTCGGACGAACTCTTGAACCATTGTGCTACACGGTCGCGGTTCTCATTGATGTGCTGCGGGTCGTCATCTGACCCGAGCCCGACATTCAGGCCGCGATAGATTCCTTGCGAAACACCGCCAAATCGGGTGAAAAAGCCGTGTTGAATAGATGCAGTTTCACAGGCCTGTTCCAGAAGATGGCTGGTGATCGGTGCGGGTCGCTCCAGGTCAAGCATGGCTGGCCTCTCAGCTTCAAATCCGGCGGGATGGTGATCAATGTCAACGTATCTGTCAATCATGCGATTTGTAGGGGAAAATCAAGGTGTCATTGCTGTTTACGCACAAGGCTTTGAAAAGGTTGCCCATTTGAGAGTCTTCGCTGCCTGCCAGTCGTGCAACACTGCGCTGTATGGATTCCTGAACCGAGGCGTCCTTGCCGGCCCCCAGTATGCCTGCGCGTTCCAACAGGCCCAATTCAAGCAGAAACCTGCCCTGAGGCATGGCTGGAAAGGGGACCGCGCCCTGTTGCCGGGCAGACTGTGACAGAGCATCAAAATCCACGTGGCTGGTCAGGTCGCTCTGCCCGGGTGCTGCAAGCACATCCAGATATTGATGTTTTGCCATGGCCTGCAACGTATCGCCAAAGGCCGTTTGAAGATGACCGTAATCAATGATCAACGCGGTTCCTCCCTGACTGACAAGACGTTGTGCAATCTGCGCCATGATGGCCTGGCGCGCCGGTGCAATTTCGAACACCGTGCCCGGCGCCGGCTGATGACTGCGCGGCAGCAATTGTGGATCGATCATTGCCAGACCTGGTTGAAACCGCAAAGCGCCACTGTCATCCAGTGCGACCACGCGCTCGCGAAATCCGTCAGGCGTTTGGACGAACTGGCGGATGGGCAGAGCATCGAATAGTTCATTGGCCACCAGCAGGGTAAAGCCCGCGGGGACATCTTCAAGTCTCTCATGCCATTGTGTGGCGATCGGACAGGATGACAGGGTCTGCCGCTGCACCTCCTGCAACCGCTGGCTGGTTTCAATCATGTGAGCCCTGGCTGAACTTGCCATGTCAGGAGCCAGCTGTTGCACGACCCTTTGGGCGTCGGCCATGAGCGTACCGCGACCCGGGCCGATTTCCAGCAGCTGCACCGCTGTGGGCCTGCCGTGTGCCTGCCAGGCAAGGATCAGAAAGATGCCGATCATTTCGCCGAACAATTGACTGATTTCCGGTGCGGTGGTGAAATCGCCCGCTGTGCCAAACGGTTCGTGGGTCTGATAATAGCCTTGCTCGGGATCACTCAGGCACAGGGAAAAATATTCGGCAATGCTGATGGGGCCATTGGCCTCTATCAATCGGCATAATTTCCTGCCTAACGGTGTCATCGCCATGCTCTGCTTTTGTCTATGGGCGTTCTAGGTCGACTGAGGTTTAGGCGTGGCTGGGACCCGGGCACTGGCAATGCTGATCAGGCCCACCGCCAGCATCGGCAGTGACAGGACCATTCCCATGGTCATCCAGTTGCCGGCAAGATAGCCTATATGCGCGTCCGGCTCGCGGAAGAACTCGACCAGGATCCGGCTGATAGCATAGCCGGTCAGAAAGACACCGCCGACAAAACGCGGTTGTGCAAGTTTGCCGAGGCGAAAAATCAGGTAGAACAGCACAAGAAAAAGGGCGGGGCCTTCAAGCACAGCCTCATAGAGTTGACTGGGGTGCCGCGGCTGTGGACCACCGGTGGGAAACACAAAAGCCCAGGGAACATCGCTTGTCCGGCCCCATAATTCAGCGTTTACAAAATTTGCCAATCGGCCCAGGAACAGGCCGATTGGTGCGGCAGCTGCCACGACGTCAAAAAGACTCCAGACGACAATGTTTCGCTTCCAGGCGAAGAGCATCATGGCAATGATCGTGCCGAGAAGACCGCCGTGGAAGGACATTCCGCCATTCCATATCTCGAACATGCGCAGAGGATTTGTCGCGAAAGCTGCAAAGTCATAGAAAAATATATAGCCCATTCTGCCACCCAGAACGATGCCAAGTGCTGCCCAGACCAGAAAGTCGTCAATGTCGACAACGCTCATGGCCGGCCGTCCCTCATGCCAGAGCCGCTCACGGCTTGCCACCAGCCGTGCGTAGCGCCAGGCAAGCAATATGCCGACCACATAGGCCAGCCCATACCAATGGATCGCAAGCGGGCCGACCGAGAACAGAACGGGGTCGATATTGGGGAAGGGCAGAGCAGCCTGAACTGGATTCATGATGTGGGTGCCATATTCATCGGAAGGAGAGGCTGGACCATGCCGATGGTCGCAGCTGCGGTCAAGGGTTGCATCATACCGGTTAAGTGCTTACCTGAAACGGGTGTTCAATAAACAGCTTTTTCAGCAATAGCGAGGCAACAAAATGACCACAGGTCCAAATCGTATTCTTGATGATTTCGCTCGGCTGATGACGGATGCTGCCGGCGCTGCCCAAGGCGTTCGCAAGGAAATGGAAACCGCTTTTCGATCCCAGGCCGAACGTGTTTTGAACTCAATGGACGTTGTTCAGCGGGAAGAGTTTGAGGCTGTGCGAGACATGGCGGCCAAGGCGCGCGATGAGAATGATGCGCTTTTGGCGCGAGTCGAATCACTTGAAAAATTGCTCGCCGAACAGAGCAAAGCTCCCAAAGCCAAGGTTCAGGCAAAAAGAAGCCCTGCGGCCAACTCATCCAAGTAATTATTTTATGGTTAATATTTCCTTAGCAGCGCAGGCAAAAAAACCTTTTGGCTGAATCAGTTACAGGGTCCGACTGAACAACTGATTCAGCACCTATCCACATGCGAATGTGGTCTGACCCCAAAAGAGGGGTGGCGCTGCGACTCTGCCGTTATACACTGATTTTAATAGATGATTCGAAGCGAGCTATCCGGCCCGAACGGCTCATTGATAGCAGAATCGTTTTCGGCGTGTACATTACAAGGGTGGCATCCGGGTTCCAGTGTGGGCACGCGGCAATGGGTTGTTGTGGCCGACGATATCTAAATTCGGGCAAAGAAGGTACGGCATGAGCCTCATGGAAATTGAATATGAGCGGCAGGTCAATCCGGTGGATATGATCGAATATGTTGCTTCAAATAATGATTGGACCTTTGAACGGTCCGGTGAAGACGAAATTGCCATGACCGTGCAGGGGCAGTGGTCGGACTACCATGTGTCGTTTTCCTGGATGGAAGATTTCGAGGCTCTGCATCTTGCCTGCGCCTTTGATATCAAGGTGCCGAAGAACCGGGTCAATGAAGTCGTCAAACTGCTCTATTTGTTGAATGGCCAGATTTTGATGGGCCATTTTGATTTCTGGCAGCAGGAGGACGTGGTGATTTTTCGGCATTCCCTGTTGCTGGCCGGCGGTGCCGAGCCGACCAATCAGCAGGTTGAAGTTCTGCTTTCAGGCGCTCTTGAAACATGCGAGCTGTATTTTCAGGCATTCCAGTTTGTCATCTGGTCGGGCATGGACGCCAAGAGTGCCACGGATACCGTGCTTTTTGAAACGGTCGGGGAGGCCTGATCATCATGGCGTCGGGTACCATCGTCCTGGTTGGCGCCGGCAATATGGGTGGTGCCATGATGCGCGGCTGGGTGAATAGCGGAATAGATCCGGCTACCATCAACGTCGTCGACCCAGGGCCATCGCCTGCCATGGCAGAATTCCTCGCGGCTCATGCGATCAGTCATTTTGTCAGCGTTCCTGATGGCCTCAAGGCCGCCGCTGTCTTCATTGCCGTCAAGCCGCAACTCATGGCGCAGGTGTTGCCATCCTTGCTGCCATTGCTTGACGATCAGACCGTTTGCATATCCATAGCCGCAGGCACCAGTCTTGCTCAAATGTCGACGTTGCTGGGTCATGGCGCCATCGTGCGTGCCATGCCAAACACGCCGGCGATGGTCGGGCGCGGCATCTCCGCGGCAATTGCCAATGACAAGGTGAGCGAAGAACAGCGTCAGTATGCCCATTCCCTGCTGGCTGTCAGCGGTCCGGTGGAGTGGGTTGACAGTGAGCATCTCATTGACGCGGTTACCGCTGTCTCGGGAAGCGGTCCCGCCTATGTTTTTCACCTGGTGGAATGTATGGCTGAAGCCGGCCGAAAAGCGGGGTTGGACCGCGATCTGGCCATGCGTCTTGCCCGCGCCACGGTCAGCGGTGCCGGTGAGTTGCTGTTTCAGTCGGCCGATGATGCGCAAACGCTTCGCAAGAATGTCACGTCGCCGGGTGGAACGACCGCGGCAGCGCTGGATGTGTTGATGCGAGATGACGCAATGCAGGGCATTTTCGACGAGGCTATAGCGGCGGCGAAAAAACGCTCGATCGAACTGGCTGGGTAGAGCGGTTCACGATAGAGGTTTGTCATGGCTGACGAGATTACATGGTCCGAGTTTGAAAAGGTCGAAATACGGGCGGGGACGATTGTCGCGGCTGAACCTTTTCCAGAGGCGCGCAAGCCGGCGATAAAACTGCAGGTCGATTTTGGTCCCGAGATCGGTTTGCGCAAATCCTCTGCACAGATCACCAGACATTATACACCCGACAGTCTTGTTGGCAGGCAGGTGATGGCTGTGGTTAATTTTCCGCCTCGGCAGATCGGTCCTATGATGTCGGAAGTTCTGGTGCTTGGTTTTCCCGACGAGGACGGCGAGGTGGTTCTGGCGGCAATTGACAAGCAGGTTCCGGATGGCGGGCGTCTATTTTAACGCCTGATCCGAAGCGTCTGCCGGTATGCGGATAATCGCCTGCAGGCCGCCCATGGGGCTGTCTGCCAAAGTGACATCACCGCCGTGGCTGCGGGCAATGTCTCTTGCAATGGCAAGGCCAAGGCCAGTGCCGGTCTCATCCTGATTGCGTGCCTCATCCAGCCGGAAAAAAGGCTTGAAGACATCTTCGCGCAAATGTTGCGGAATTCCCGAGCCGTCATCGTCAATGACGATTGTCAACCAACCGCTTTTAATTGTTGCCTGGAGGTTGATATTCTGGGCATGCCTTGAGGCATTGGATGTCAGGTTCGTCACCAGTCTGGCAAATGCATTCGGCCTGACCTTGACGCAGGCGGGTCCATTGATGGTTGTGATGAGGTTGCGACCACGCAGTCTGGCATCCTCTTTCAATTTGTTGAGAAGAGCGTCCAGGTCCAGTTCGCCGACATCCTCCTGGGCTTCGCCACGGGCGAAGGAAAGATAGCCTTCGAGCATCGTTTGCATATCGTTGATATCTTCATCGAGATGCGCCGTTTCGGTTTCATTGCCGACCAGCGCCAGTTGCAGCCTGAAGCGCGTCAAGATGGTTCGCAGGTCATGGCTGACACCTGTCAGCATGGCCGTGCGCTGTTCAATCTGGCGCTCGATCCTCTCGCGCATTCGGATGAATGCGTGGCCAGCACGCCGGATCTCGTCGGCGCCGCGCGGGCTGAAATCCTCCGGTGATTTCTGTCCCCTGCCAAAACTTTCCGCGGCACGGGCAAGACTGAGAATGGGGCGGATCTGCCCGCGTAGAAACAGGATGGCAATGCTCAGCAGTACAAGAGACGTTCCAAGCATCCACAAAAGAAAGATATGGGTGTTTGATGCATAGGCCTGACTGCGCAGGGCGAATACGCGCAAGACCTTGTCGTCCAGCAGAATACGGATTTCGACCAGATTGGAATCGCCTACGGTGTCTATCCAGAAGGGCCGCTTTATCTGCCTCGTGATTTCTTCGCTCAAGATCGAATCAAGAATTGAAAAAAACGGCTTGGAACGCGGTGGCGGCAATGTTCCTTCCGGTTCGATGGCAATATTGAGTTCCAGCCGTTCTCTGGCGATGCGGCTGATCTCATCATAGTTTTCGGTTTGCGGATAGGTGTCGATAACATCGATGATCGCAGCAATATCGCGCGTCACGGCCGTTGAAAGGCGCTGCGTAACGGTTTGCCAATGGCGTTCCATGAAAACAAAGGCGACCACCGACTGGAGGATGACCATTGGCAGGATGATGATGAGCAGTGTACGGCCATAAAGTCCGGTCGGAATACGCCGGGTAAACCAGCGCGTCAGCCGCCGAACACCTTTGGGTGGATAGCGTTCATACTCGCGCCGAATTGATTCCATGGTGGTCATTCGTCGTTTCCGATCGCGTTCTGCAGATGATCAGTTTTAGACCATGTCGTTGATTGAGGGAAACGATGACATTGTCAAATTTCCACGCTTTGCTCTCGATTCCCTATCCCGGGTCCTGCCTGGGGCCGTACAGCTTCGATTTTAACCTGATAAATAGGCGCTTAAGCCTGGGAAACGAAAGCCACGGCCTCGTATATTTTCATTTTCAGGGTTCAAAGGTGATGCATCCTTGATTCGGTTTATTTGTGGCAATGGGCCATCATCATACGGGGCACACGTGATACTGACCCTGCCACGCTAAATCCTGGTACCCATGAAGGCGTCTCTAACCAGCATCTGCATAGGCCGGAATCCGCCTTATTGGGCATAGGAAAAATCGGGAAGCTCAAATGACAGGTTGGGAGAATAATAGGGGTCGTCCATCAGTTTGCTTGCCCAGCGTTGCTGCATGTATTCCACTTCTTTCCTGAAGCGCTTGAATTTCGCTGGGGTATCTTCTCGGCCTCGAGAGGCGCTTTCCAGGTGATACAATTCCGCGAAGGGTGTCCAGACGTTGCTGAAGCCTGCCTCCTGAACGCGCAGGCAGAAATCAATATCATTGAAAGCAACCGTCAGGTCTTTCTCGTTCAATCCGCCGATCTGTTGGTAGATGCTCTTTGTTACCATCAGGCAGGCACCTGTCACGGCTGAATAGTTGTTCAGCACCTTGGCCCTGCCAAAATAGCCTGGATCACCGCGTGCCAGTCCCAGGTGGCAATGGTTGGCGATTCCGCCTGTACCAAGAATAACGCCGGCGTGCTGCACAGTATCATCGGGATAGTAGAGTTTGGCGCCCACACAACCAATATCGTCCTGTATGGCCCAGGAAACCATCTCGCTCATCCATTCCGGCGAGATGACTTCAATATCGTTGTTGACCAGGGCCATGATGGATCCGCGTGCCTGAGAAACCGCGAAGTTGTTGATCGCCGAATAATTGAAAGCCTGTTCATATTTGAGGACCTTGATATTTGGCGTTCTGTCAATCTCCGCCAAAAAGCCAATGGTTTCATCCTGTTCCGATTCATTGTCGACGATCAGGATTTCATAATCTTGATAGGTCGTCTTCTCCAGTATCGACTGAATGCAGGGCCGCAATAACGTCAGATTGTCTTTCGTCGGAATGATGACTGAAACGAGTGGCTGTTTTTCGGGGATCGCAAATTTCAGCCTGTAAAAGCCCGTTTCGGCGACCGTACAGACAGTTGCAGGCAACCCGGTTCTTGCGACGTGACTTTCCAGTGCCTTTTTGCCGGCGTGGAAAGCGTAACCCTTCGCCGATCCGGAAGCTGCCGTGGAGCTATCAATGGCGCGCCAGTGGTATAGAATTTTCGGTATATGGCGGATGTCAGAAGGATTGATGCGTTCAAATATGCGCAGGTTCAGATCATAATCCTGACTGCCTTCAAACCCCTGGCGCCAACCACCCACATCCCTGATATTGGCAGTCCGATGAACGCTCAGATGATTCAGGTAGTTCTGCGAGCGAAAAAGCTCGCGCGAGAAATCGGGTTTGAAATGGGGGGCATAGCGTTTTTCCTGATTATCCAGTTTGTCTTCATCACTGTAGATGATTTGTGCATTTGGATGGCGGTTGATCTCCAGGGCGACTTCAGCAAGGGCATGTTCGCGTAGAATGTCGTCATGATCAAGCAATGCGACAAAGGGGCCTGTGACCAGTTCCAGCGCGGAATTTGAAGCCAGGGATATGTCACCGTTTTGCGACCTGAAGGTCACTTTTATGCGGGGATCGCGGTTTTGCCACCATTGAAGGCGTTCCCTTATACCCGGATCTGTTGAGCAATCGTCGGCGATGCACAGCTCCCAATTTTCGTAAATCTGATCAATGACCGAGCCAATGGCTTTATCGAGCAGTCCAACTGGAGTGTTGTATACCGGCATAACAATGCTTATGAGCGGCTTATTGCCAATCTGCGAGATTTCTTCCTGCAAGGCGCCTCTGTCCTGTTCCGGCAAATAGTCATATTTGGCAATCCAATCCTCATAGCTGTTCTTGCTGACACCTCTGACCGGGGTTTTGACATTGATGAAATGCGGATCGCGCAGGTAGTTTACATAGTTGCGGAAATTGCGCCACAAACGGGCCTGGTCGACAAAGATCAGCCTCAAAGCATGGGTCGTAATGAACAGCAGCGTTTCACCCGCACCGCGTCTGTAGAAGGAGAGATTTTCGACTTTAAAGCGACCCGGCCGCCGGGACACGGAAAGACCAAAACCCACAGAAGCAATCTCATTGTGTAAATAGAAGCTGGCCGTGAACAGGTTGCTTTTACCCTTTTGTCGCAGTGGGACCGAATGGCTTTCGGTAAAGCCTGCACCACGAGCAAGAAGCATTTTTACCCTGGCGATGTCACGACCAGTCAGGGTCACCGTGCATTCATACCATCCCCTGGGCAGGGGCGTTTCCAGCAGCATGGTGTTTGGGAAGCCATCAAGGCTTTGAAAACCTTCAGTGTTGATAACTCTTTTGGTGCCGAATAGCTTTGTTATGCGCACGGGAAAAACTGCCAAGATCTTTTTGCGGGGCTGGTCAAAATTCAGCGTCTACCGTGTTGTGTTAATCCGGGTCTACGCAGACCGGCGTCGGATAGAGAGAAGTGCATTTCAATTGGCCATTGGCCTTAAATAAGGCTAGCACTGGTGGGCTGAGCCTTTTCGGTTGGGAAAACAATAACCGTTTTCTGCCAACCCGGTGGGCGTATGTCAATCGCAGGAACCGGGTTAACCCGCCATAGCGTCCAGCGCGGGGCATTTTGACTTTATCAGATCGTTTTTCCTATCCGTGGCCCAGTTCTCGCCTGTATATAGGGAAGAATTCCCTCTTCAAGGTTTTACTGGCCCAGCGAGCCTGAGCTTTTTTTCCGAATGAGGTGAACCTTATCCGTAACCACATGATGCGGAATGCCTTCCCAGAGCGTTTTCATGTTCCATGACCAATCTTCAATACCAAATCCCTTGGTTCTATCCACACAGTCATAGGGATAGCGCAAGTGGATGGACTGCGTTGTGAAAACATTTGCTGACCAGATATTATTCAGGAACAGCGCATCTTGATTAAACCGCTCCTCGTCGCTCGATGCATGACGCAGATAATATGATTGGGCGCGAGTGTCAGGAAGGCTTCCGGAAGGTGGGCGTTTAAAGTCGGTCTCACAGAAATAATATAAAATCTGCGGATGCCAGATGGCATCGATGTTTTTGGAGATTGCTGCATTATGGGCGTGGTATAACCAGTCGGTTCCCCATAGGTCATCTCCGTCCAGGAAAGCCAGGAATTTTCCTCTGGCTGCTTGAACACCCGCGTTGCGGGAAAGTCCGAGGTCGTCGAATTCTATCTCCTCCGGCGCACAAAGCCAGTCGCCTCGCGAGGCGACAATATGCCGGGTCAGATCGTCAGGGCGATCGAGAACGGCGCGTGCTTCAACCGAAAGGCCAAGTGAACGTGTGTGATCAACGAGGTCACGCATGGAGGCCAGTGCCGGCAAGGCCAATGCGCCTTCGCGATGAAAAATAACGGTTACTGTTATATCTGTCATGGATCACCCGGAAGAAATGCTGCTGCAACGCTTTGCCTGTGTTGGTCCAGTGCGCGAGAAAACGCCCTGGCTGTGTCATTTTCCAAATCCAGGTGTTTGACAAAAACAACAGCGTCTTCATCGAATGTGTCTCTTAGTCCGCCAATATCGGCCAACACCATCGGAATGGCATGTTGGCTCATTTCAAGAACGATATTCGGCATTCCCTCAAACAGACTTGTGAAAATAAATGCGACATAGGAAGTGAAATCAGTTGCCGAAACGTCCGAGACAAGGTCATGGATTTGTATATTGGGTGCATTTAGCCCCATTCTCTCTGGATCATCCTGCAAGGGTCCGAATATATGAAACCTGTCTGCTTGCCGCGCACTGGCAAGTGCGGCCAGAAGACCTGTTCCCTTGAGCGGTTCTACACGCGATATCCATATTCCTCGCCCTGTTCTCCTTAGGTGACGGCTGGCTGACGCGTCGTCTGCGGGCCAGAATTCGGCTGGAAAATTGTTGCTCGTCGCAAGGGCGCAGGTGGTTTGTTGTCGGTCAGTAAAGTTGCAAATGGCAAGACGCGTCGTGCATATATCGCCCCATACGTTGGGAACCGGCCATGTAATCCCAGGCTGAAGAAGGCGCAGGAAATCTTGGCGAATTGCGAGAGGCCGCGCCCGTATAGAGCGACCACATCCAGACCGATCATGCTGTTTACAACCAGAATAACCTTTGGACGCATCAAATTGAGGAAACGAGCCAGAGCGTCGGGTATCTGATCGTTCCAGTCGTTGCACATGTCTTTCCAGTAAATGATCTGGGTGTTGTGGAAGGGTTTCAGGATGGTCAGCTCTCGCCAACCCGTTGCCTCTATCTAGCTTTGCTCGGTTAGAATAACCAAAACCGGGGTTGCGCAAAAGAAATTGTAGTGCGTCAGCCAGGTCAGCGGCGTATTTTTTGGCGTCGCCAGCGATCAAACGCGAAATGATGATGATGGAATGCGGCGGCGTTTCAATTGACGCCAACAGTTTGTCGACATCCAACCCGCACCTGTCGATTAAATCATCGGCATCAACCTGTCTCAATTTGGCGAATGCATTGCGCCCGCAAGCAAAAATTGCGCCGTCATGGCGTGCCTGATGGCGGATTTGATCCAGTATCAACGGCGGTAATTTTGCCGCCACTTTTTCCACACGCACGGCAACGATCTCATCCTTCAGATGAAAAACGTTCCAATCGGCAGCAATGGTCTCTTCAGCTTCCGATCCGCGCTTGGTTTGCAATCCTGGAAATTGCCGGCCTTCTTTCAATCCGAAATCCATCCAATGCTCGAAGGGGTCTAATCCCGCCTTGGCAACATCAGGATATACATTCAGATAGGCAAGCGGATCCAGCTTGTCTGCAATGAAGCGCCGAAGTAGATTGTCGTCTGCGTGTGCAGCGGTTCTGTCACCGGCTGGCTGTCTTTTTTGAACATGCCTTTGAATAATCTCAGTGGGTTACCTGATCTGTTCATGTGTACTCTATAGCGCAAGCGCCCGACCGGGCGTGTTGTGTATAAGGAACATCTGTACTGGCCCATGCATGTTGCAGATCTTGTTACGCATTGAAGCTTTCCTCAAGCACGATAACGCAGGGATTTGTGACTGCATCCTCCTTTTCAAGATTCCTGGTTGCCAAGCAGATCAACTTTGTTTGCCCATTCGCAATGGGAGATCATCCGAATCCATGGCTGCCTGATCGGTTGGCGACCGTGCACATTCGGCGTTGATTACTTGTTGCAACCTTGCTGTCGTTCTGCGGTCAGAAGTTCACGCGACAGAGCGGATCACCCGCTTACCGATGCAAATGTGGACATTGATATCGGAAAAGGCGACCGCAATGACAGCCAGAAATTGGCTTGGCTACAGATATCGCCCGTTTCGATGCGCAGGCGGCCATAATCTTTTGGGATCGAACACCCGGTCAGTTGGTCTTACGCATTTCAATCCCAATGAAATATCAGAGGAATTGTGGGGGCGCCTGCTCATGGCAGGTGCATCAGATTGCCAAAATATCCTATTCGACGCTAAGGCGGTATCCAATGCCCCTGACCGTCTGTAGCCACATGGGATTTGCCGGATCGTCCTCAATTTTTCTGCGCAGGCGGTTGATCTGAACATCAATCGTGCGTTCACCGATATCGATCCCATCGCCGACCAGTTCATGGCGGGGGATCGTATCGCCGGGGCGTTGCGCAAATTGCACCATGATTTCCTGTTCGCGATCCGTCAGGCGAACGATTTCCATGCCCTTTTTCAACTCGCGCCGGGCCAGGCCGAATGTATAGGGACCGAAGACGATCTGCTCGATTTTTGGAATTTCCGGCGGGCCGCCGCGTTTGAGGATGTTGTTGATTCTCAAAACGAGCTCGCGTGGGTCGAAGGGTTTGGCGAGATAATCATCAGCCCCCGCCTCAAGCCCTTCCAGTCGACTGCCGATCTCGGCAAGGGCTGTCAACATCAGAACGGGAATATTGCGGATCTCACGCAATGATTTTGTCAGGGCGACACCGGTTTCGCCTGGCATCATCACATCAATGATGAGCAGATCGAATTCCAGACCCTTGAGCTTGCGCCGGGCTTCTGATGCATCAGCTGCGCTGGTTACGCGAAAACCCTGCTCGGTAAGATAGCGGTTCAGCAGATCGCGAATTCGCGTGTCGTCATCAACAACAAGCAAATGCGCTGCATTGTCTGATAACACTTCTGCGGGCATGCATCCTCCTTGTAATCTGAGCTCAGCCTTATCCAAGCCCAATACCTATTGCGGATCAACCATTGCACGAAGAAACTTACCAATCAGTTTCTGCTCCTCCGGACCGAAACCACTTAGTGCTTTGGTTATGCGGCGAGACTGTGGTCTTGCCAGTTCCAATGCCAGGTCTCTACCTTTGCGTGTGGGGTAAAGCCGCCTTTGCCTACGATCCCTGACGCCCTCAACCTGATTTACAAAACCAGAATCAACCAGTTGCTTGAGCACCCGGGCAAGGCTTTGCTTGGTGATTTTCAACGTGTCCAGAAGATCCGCAACGGTCATGCCGGGCCGTCGGTTTACAAAGTGAACCACACGATGGTGGGCGCGCCCGAAACCTGATTTGGAAAGGATCGCATCCGGATCGGAGGTGAAATCGCGATAGGCGAAAAACAACTGTTCTATGATGTCGAAATCAATGTCGTCAATCTCCGCCATAGGATCCGTAATGGTATCTGCGTCGGGTGATTTTTGTGCCCGTTCGGACGGCATGACGATATTTCCTTTCGAATATGTCAGCTTTGTTGACATATTTTCATGCTATTGATAGCCTTATTATGCGTCAAGGAGGGAAAAACCCCTAATGGGCTTGGTTTTTGTGTTTTGGCAGAGCGAAAGACCTGTCTGGCAACAACCTGTTTTATTGGGCGTTTTCATATCATACGCATGACAATTTTTGCATGAGCGAATTAGCGCTGGAGGTACACCATGGCTGCGCAGCCTTTTGATCAGCTCGAAGGCCATATCTGGTATAATGGCGCATTTGTTCCCTGGAAGGATGCAAAGCTGCATGTCCTTTCCCACGGGTTGCATTACGCCAGTGCAGTGTTTGAAGGTGAGCGGGCCTATGGCGGTGAAATCTTCAAACTAAGAGAACATACGGAGCGGCTGCATTATTCGGCTGAATTGCTGGGTTTCGAAATTCCCTACAGCATTCAGGAAATAGATGATGCGAGCAATGAGCTGCTGAAGATGCAGGGTTTCGATGATGCTTATGTGCGTCCGATTGCCTGGCGCGGCAGCGAAATGATGGGCGTTTCAGCGCAACATAACCGCATCAATCTGGCCATTGCGATCTGGCAATGGCCCTCCTATTTCAAGCCCGAGGAACGGTTGAAAGGCATTCGTCTGGACATCGCCAAATACCGGCGTCCGGACCCGGCAACGATACCGTGCAAATCAAAAGCCGCCGGCCTTTACATGATCTGTACGCTGTCCAAACATGCGGCCGAGGACAAGGGTTACGCAGACGCCATGATGCTTGACTGGCGCGGCCAGGTGGCGGAGGCGACGGGTGCGAATGTGTTCTTCATCAATGATGGTATCATTCATACGCCGACACCGGACTGTTTTCTGGATGGCATCACCCGGCGCACCGTTATCGATCTGGCCAAAAAACGCGGTTATCAGGTTGTTGAACGCGTCATCATGCCTGAAGAAATGACTGATTTTGAAGAGTGTTTTCTGACCGGGACAGCGGCTGAAGTCACACCCGTGTCGGAAATCGGGCCCTATCGATTTGCGGTTGGCGAGATCACGAGCAATTTGATGCGTGACTATATGCAGGCGGTTCAGCCGGCAAAGCACGCTGCGGAATAGCCGTTGCGACAGTTCGGCGGACAGGGGCCTTTGTGCTTTCCGGTTTGAACGGAAAACCAATTGTTTCAAAGCGGAAAGAACGGGAAAGCACCATGGGTCAGTTACAGGCTGGAATTGTTCCGGTAACCGCATTCCAACAAAATTGCACAGTGCTTTTTGATCGGGAATCAAGGCAGGGCGTTGTCGTGGATCCGGGCGGCGACATTGCAGCCATCCAGGATGTCATCAACAAGAACAATCTTGAAATCAAATCCATCTGGTTGACCCACGGGCATATTGATCATGCCGGCGGCGCCATGGATTTGAAGGACGCATTGGGCATTCCGATTGTCGGACCGCACAGGGATGACAAATTTCTACTCGATGGGCTGGAAGAACAGGCAAAAATGTTTGGCCTGCAGGATGCGGTGCGCAATGTCACACCGGACCAATGGCTCTCAGAGGGGGATGTTGTATCTTTTGGCAACCATGACTTTGAGGTGTTTCATTGCCCGGGTCATGCTCCAGGGCATGTCATCTTCTACAGCCGTGAAGCCGGATTTGCCCATGTGGGTGACGTGTTGTTTCACGGCTCCATTGGAAGGACTGATTTGCCCGGGGGCAACCACGCGCAGCTTCTGGCGTCGATTCGCGATAAAGTCCTGCCGCTGGGCGATGATGTCGGCTTCATTTGCGGACATGGTCCGGGTGGACGGATTGGTGAAGAGCGTCTCACCAACCCGTTTCTTCAAGAGGAATAGAGGTTCCTCGTCGGCCCGGTCAGCGGGCTACGCAAAAATGATCTTTACCATCATAGCCGCGATAGGTACCCGTTGCCGCTTTGAATGAACGGTATTTCTGCGCGCAATAGCGGTACCAATTGTCACTCCATGGCTCCAGATCGCCGCCCTGTGCATAGGCCGGAGCAGGGGCCGGCGGATAATAGTTGGGCACTGCATTGGGCGCATAGCTGCGACGTGGTGGTCTATTGTATGATGGCTCACTCAACAGGGCGCCGCCAATGACTGCGCCAGCTGCCAGACCCAAAATTCCGAGCAGCAGAGCATCGTCATTGTTGTTGCTGCGTGCGGCGGGGTAATGCCTGCGACCGGGTTTGGGACCATGTTTGGGACCATAGTGCCGGTCATTGCGAGAGGAGCGCTCGTGACGCTGACGACCCTGCTCGAAGCCACCATGGGATCGTGCATTGTTGCCGTATTGGCGATTGCCCCAGTCCTTCGATTGGGCCTGTGACAGCGGCACAAGTGTGGATGCGGTGATGGCCAATGTGATGATGATTGACTTGACTGCTTTGCCCATGGTGATTGTCCTCTTGATAGCGATTGTTCCGGAGCCTTGTGGCCCGCGTTGACATGAACATTAGAAGACCTTGCCTGAACGCAATCTGAACGGAATTGGCACAGCGTGTTAATTCAGGGTGGGGATCGCATTTACAAAGGAGAATACTTTTTGAGGGTGATCCGCATTGTTTGCTGTGCGTGCAGCGCCTGTAATTGGGAACAGGCGCTGAACTTCTGTGCCAGCTGAAAATTGTTCGCCGAGAAAAAGCAAAACCTCAGCCCCTTCTTGCTCACTTTGGCGTCAAACCGCTTCAGGCCTGAAATGACTGGCAGGGACATTTGGAAAGCGATGTCTGCTGATGCCGGTCAATCTGTTCGGGGGGCGCGTGTCGCCGCCCAGACCCCGCGGTCCATCAGGTCTTTCACGACCTCGCGCAGAAGGTTGCGAATAATTTCCTGTGCTCGGGAAACAGATTTGTCAGATGGGCAAACCATGTGGGCTCCACGCCACAGGCCGTTTCCGGAAATGCGACTCGTGGCCAGACTGCCTGTCAGTAGTTCCTCCAGGATCGCATGAGATGGCAAGATTGATGCGCCAAAACCGGCAGCCACCAAACGCTTGATATTGGCATAGGAATCAATTTCCATCGCGACATTGGGAGCAATGCCGCAGGCGTCCAGGGCGGCATCGATCTGTATGCGCAGGCCATGGGCTGTGCTCGGAAAAATCATAGGTATGTCGCCCAATTCGGCAAGATCCAACTCTGATGGGCAATCGGCATTCCCCGGCCACAATACCACCAACTCCTCTTCCAGAAGCAATTCGGACACGGTGCCGCCATGGCGTGCTGTCTCGTACAATATGGCCAAATCCACACGCCCTTCGGTTAGCCAGTCTGAGATAAATCCGCTCATTGCTTCTGCGATGTTGAGCTTGATGCGAGGATAGCGTTGCCGTGATGCCTCAATCAAAGGCAAGGCGACAATACTGCTGATTGTCCCGGGAAGACCGATGCGCACAACCCCTGTGGGATCCCTGTCGAGTGTTCGTATGTCATCTTCAATCCGCGAAAAATCGTCCAGCAGGCTACGCGCGCGCTGAGCCAGCAATGTGCCAGCCTCGGTTGGTCTGATACCAAATTTGCCGCGATCCAGCAGGCGGACCCCCAGTTCCTCCTCCATTTTTTTGATATGCAGTGAAAGTGCGGGCTGGGCAACGTTCAGTCTCTGCGATGCTCGGGTAATGGACCCATGGTCGATGATGGCGCAAAAGTATCGCAACTGCTTGATGTCCATAATGCGATCCATTCTTAACATGCCAATATGTTATGGCAGGCATTAAAAACATATATTTGTACGCTGATCCAGCGAAAGCTATTTCAACGCTACCCGCAGTTTGCAGAGATGAGCCTGGCCATGAATTTTCTATCCGACGATTATCAGGATATTCGAGAAGGTGTGCGCGCACTTTGCGCTCAGTTCCCGCCAGAATATCATCGCAGTGCAGACGCTGCGCGCGCCTATCCTGAAGAATTTGTTCAGGCGCTGACGCGCGAAGGCTGGATGGCGGCCCTGATACCGGAAGAATATGGCGGCTCGAACCTTGGGCTGCTTGAGGCCAGTGTCATCATGGAGGAAATCAACCGCGCGGGAGGGAATTCGGGGGCCTGTCATGGCCAGATGTATAATATGAACACGCTGGTTCGGCATGGCTCTGAAGAGCAACGCCAGCGCATTCTGCCAAAGCTTGTCAGCGGCGAATTGCGTCTTCAGTCCATGGGTGTGACCGAGCCAGCCACTGGTACGGATACCACCAGGATAAAAACGACGGCGGTAAAAAGAGGCGACAAATATGTCATCAACGGACAGAAGGTCTGGATCAGCCGTGTGCAGCATTCGGACCTGATGATTCTTCTGGCGCGCACCACGCCGTTGGCTGATGTGAAGAAGAAATCCGAAGGCCTGTCGATATTTCTGGTTGATATCAAGGATGCGATGAAGAGCGGGATGGATGTGAAACCAATCCCCAACATGGTCAATCACGAGACCAATGAGCTGTTTTTTGACAATCTTGAAATTCCCGAGGAAAATCTGATCGGCGAAGAGGGAAAAGGCTTCAAATACATCCTGACAGGTCTCAATGCAGAGCGTGCGTTGATCGCGGCAGAGTGTATTGGTGACGGTTATTGGTTTACCGACAAGGTCACCGCCTATGTCAGTGAGAGAGAAGTGTTTGGCCGTCCCATCGGGCAAAATCAGGGCGTGCAATTTCCCATTGCCGAGGCGTTCATCGAAGTCGAGGCTGCCAACCTGATGCGTTACAAGGCCTGTGCCCTGTATGATGCCGGACAGCCCTGCGGGGCAGAGGCCAATATGGCGAAATATCTGGCGGCCAAGGCGAGCTGGGAGGCAGCGAATGCCTGTATCCAATTCCACGGCGGGTTTGGATTTGCCAACGAATATGATGTTGAACGCAAGTTCCGCGAAACGCGGCTGTATCAGGTTGCACCCATTTCGACCAACCTCATCCTGTCCTATGTTGCGGAACACATTCTTGGTATGCCGAGGTCGTTTTGATGTTGCCCCTGGATGGTTTGGAAGTTGTTGCCATTGAGCAAGCGGTCGCTGCACCATTTGCCTCTTCACGCCTGGCAGATGCCGGCGCCCATGTGGTCAAGGTGGAGCGTCCAGAGGGCGACTTTGCCCGTGGTTATGACACGGTGGCAGCGGGACAATCGAGCTATTTTGTCTGGTTGAACCGCGGCAAGGAAAGCGTGACGCTTGATCTGGCTTCGAACAAAGGCAAGTCGATGCTGGAGGAGCTGATTGCGAAAGCCGATGTCCTGATTCAAAATCTCAAACCCGGTTCCTTGTCCCGACTGGGGTTTGATCCGAAACGTCTGGCTCGTGATTACCCCAGGCTCATTACCTGCTCCATATCGGGCTATGGTGAAGACGGTCCGATGGCCGATCGCAAAGCCTATGATTTGCTGATACAGGCTGAAAGTGGGCTGTGCTCCATCACGGGTGGGCCGTCTGAAGCCGCGCGGGTCGGTATATCCGTCGTCGATATTGCCACCGGAGCGACCGCCTATTCTGCAATCCTTGAGGCGCTCATCGGGCGCGGCATCTCGGGCAAGGGCGCGCATATCTCTCTGTCGATGTTTGACGTGATGGCCGACTGGCTGACAGTTCCCCTGCTCAATCATGAGGGTGGTAAAAGTCCCCAGCGTGTCGGCCTCGCACATCCATCCATCGCGCCCTATGGTGTCTTTCAACCGAAATCCGGTGCTCCGATCCTGATTTCCATTCAAAGTGATCGTGAATGGATCAAACTGTGTGCTGATTTCATTGGTGACGCCTCACTGGGCACGGACCCGCGTTTTGCCGCCAATGTGGCGCGGATGACCAATCGGACCCTGACCGATGCGTTGGTCGCCGAAGCTTTCGCTCGTTATGATGCAGCTGATGCCATTGCGCTGCTATCCAAGGCCGATATCGCCCTGGCTTCGGTCAATGATATGGAAGGTTTGTCGAAACATGCGCATTTGCGCAGGGTAACCGTCGACAGCGAGAATGGCCCGGTTTCCTTTCCCGCACCGGCGGCAATTGTTGCCGGTCAAGAGCGGACCTACGGACCGGTGCCCGCACTCAAACCAGTGAAGGATTGACGATGGACCTGGAACATCTGCGCCAATGGATCGGGCGCAAACAGACGGGTGAAGAGATTTTGACACCTGCGCTGGTGGGTCGGTTTAATGCGACATTCGATCGTGTGTCGGGGACCGGGTCGGGGGATGTTGCGCCTTTGCTCATCCATCTGTGCCTGACCCAGCCGACTGTCGGCAGCGCCGAACTGGCAACAGATGGTCACGCTGCACGGGGTGACTTTTTGCCTCCCGTTCCTTTGCCCCGTCGGATGTGGGCCGGGGGCGCCTTTCAATTTCACTCAGACATCCGTATTGGCGAGACGGTTACGCGCAAATCGACCGTTAAAAATGTCGTTGCCAAACAGGGCAGAAGCGGACCGCTGTGTTTCGTAACCGTTGAACATCTCATTTATAGTGATGGGCGCGCCGCATTGACGGAACGACAGGATATTGTCTACCGCGATATTCCCATCCATACAGAACAGACAGCGACCCCTGATGCGGCTTTGCCGGGGCATCATAGGCGGCGGATAGAGCCGACCGCTGCACTGCTCTTTCGTTATTCGGCACTGACATTCAATGGTCACCGCATCCACTACGACAAACCTTATGCCACGCAGATTGAAGGCTATGCCGGCCTGCTGGTGCATGGTCCAATGCAGGCCACGCTTTTGTGCCAGATGGCAGCTGATCTGGAAGGCAGGCCGCCAAAGTCGTTCAATTTTCGCAGTCTTGCGCCACTTTTTGATAACGTCGCTTTTACGGTGAATGCAACAGCAAGACAGGATGATGTCAGCCTTTGGACGTCTCGCATAGGCGGCCCCGTGGCGATGCAGGCACAAGCACGATGGTAGCAGCCGAGAATAGAGTACGTGCAGCACTGTCCTGCGATCTCACCGCCTTGCCAGTTATCGTCAGGGTCAACGCGGTCAGTCGTAGGAGTGGTGCCTGCGGTAGGCAAACAGCCAGGACAGGGAGTTTGCGGCTGTCAATTTCCACTTATTGAAACAGCATACGCATTTCAGTGGTGGGTATCGTTTCATCGGCCCCCTTGCGCCACTTGCCAGATGCATCACATGGCACTGTGCGGCATGCCCGGAAACGTCAGCGGAGGCCGAGAAATCACTTTAATCGGTGATAGACAAATTGACGGCTTTTGGCCCTTTGCCTCGCCGATCCGGTTCGGTTTCAAAACTCACTTTCTGGTTTTCTTCAAGGTACTCCAGTCCCGAATCCTTGAGAGCCGAAATATGAACAAATATGTCGGATTGACCCGAATCCGGTTTGATGAAACCGAAGCCCTTGTCTGCGTTGAAGAATTTCACAATGCCAGTCTCTGCCATTCTATCAAGTCCTTGTGTGTCCGCTGGCCATCACCAGCGTGTCTTGCGATTGGTCCGCGATGCGGGCCAGACAGGCAGTTCTTGAAGGATGCGGAAAGATTCCTGTTATCGTGATAACCGTCAGCGTTCATTGATCAACGGATCCATTTCAATCACCCGGAATGTTATGCGTCTCCGGTCCGCATGGCTATATTGAGGCTTTCCCGTGTTCGCAAATTGCCCGAACGCAGGACAGATTGATGCAGCTTTTTGAAATAATCAAGAGAAAGTTTTATGACGCATATTGCGTTGCAGCATTGGTGTAACCGGGGCATTCCTGTAACGCAAAGTTCGCAGCAGGCGCCCGCCATTCAGGCTTTTACAGCTTTTGCCCGTCTTTGCAGAAGCGCTGGGGTCACCTCTACCAGCAAAATGGCAACAAAAATCAGCGCACAACCCAGGTACCCCAAGGCTGCAACGCGCTCGCCCAGAAACAGCGCACCGAAAAGGGCTGCAAAAAGAGCTTCGGTTGACAGGAATATGGCCGCCTGTGCCGGCGTCGTGTAGCGTTGACCGATTGCCTGAAGTGAAAATGCAACACCGCTGGCAAATATGCCGGCATAGAGAATTTCCGGGAGGGCATCTTTTATCGCGGTCCAGAGGATAGGTTCGGTGAGCAATGCCGCGACAAGCGCCAGAACAGCACATAGGGCAAACTGTACCGCTGACAAAGTCAGTGGTCTGCCTGTGCGTTGTCCGAAGACGCCGATCATCAACACCTGACCGGCCCAGAAAACCGCGCACAGAATTGCCAGTGCGTCACCCGAGTTCAAGGATAGGGCATGGCCGCCGCTTAACAGCCAGATGCCGACAAAAGCCAACAGGGCTGCGGGCCAGACGACCGGATGGGGTGGCCGGCGCAGGAACACAACCACCAGGAAGGGCACAAACACCACATAGAGACCGGTGAGAATGCCTGCATTTGTCACCGTCGTCGTCAACAACCCGATTTGTTGTGCTGTCATGCCGGCAAACATCGCCAGACCGATCCACAGGAAGCCGGAAAGATCCCTTATCGACAGTCTGATGGAGGCCTTGCGCGATTCCAGCAAGGCAAAGGGCAAAACGACAAGCGTCGCCAGAACAAAGCGCAGGGCGATGAAAAGCATCGGGCCAATTGCCTCCATGGCAGTGCTTTGGGTGACAAAGCCAATGCCCCACAGGGCTCCGGCAAGCAGCAGGCACAGGTTTGCTTTCGCGCGATGCATGCGGCTAAAGCTCTTTCAGATAGAGCTTCAAACGTGCTTTGTTCGCCCCCATATCCCGCTTGCCAAGCTGCGCGCGTGCATAGGCAAGCAGGCCGGTGCGCCCATCATCACGTCGGATCGCTTCGATGTTGATCAGGTCCGGAAAGCGCATTGTCGGCGAGTAGGTCACATAGCGCAGATGGAGAGGGTTTGTAGCATCATCAACACGCCTGGCGAGCGGATCGACACTTTCAATGCGCTGCGCCAATCGCTCTATCAGGATCTCGGGTCTGTCCTCAAAGGAGGGCAATGTGATGTCGCAATCTGTTCGGATGCCGGAAGTGCAGGCCAAGGCATCATTGTCGGTTCGGCTTCGTTTGAAAGATTGAATCTGCAATTGTCCGCGATCGGGCGAGCCCACGATCAAGGTCCAGCTTTTCTCGCGACCATAGGCAAGGAAAAACAGCATGATGGAAAGGATGATCGCCACGACTGCAGCGAGGAGAAGCAGAACAAGTTTCAATCGGAGTGCCTTTATGTTGCGCGTATTCCAAAATCATCGCCAGGCACACATTATCAAACGCCTTATGGCCGACTGACTCGCAATAACACGCCATCGACTTCATCCGTCAAGAGAAGAAGTGATCCGTCCGGGGCAACGATGACATCGCGCAGGCGGCCAAATTTGCCTTGCAACATCTGTTCTTCACCAAGAATCTTGCCATCTTTATCGCGCTCGACACGTACCAGCATCTGGTCCTTGAGCGCGGTGACCAGAAAATCACCCTGCCATTCCGGAAACATCTTCGCGCGATAGACCGCCAAGGCACCGGGCGCTATGGACGGGTCCCAATAATGGATAGGCTGTTCAAAACCCTCGGCTTGCTGTCCTCGTCCGATTTTTTGACCGGAATAGTGACGGCCATAGGAAATCACCGGCCAGCCGTAGTTCTTGCCAGGTTGCGGCTGGTTGATCTCGTCCCCACCGCGGGCACCGTGTTCAACGGCAAAAAGGGTTCCATTTGTTGGATCGATGGCTATTCCTTGAGGATTTCGATGTCCCTTTGACCACAATTCGGGCAAGGCCGAAACGCCGTCGCGATAGGGATTGTCTGCGGGGATGGAACCATCCGGATTGATGTGCAGGATCGCACCCGCGTGGTCCTGCATGTCCTGGGCGCGATCACCATCCCCGCGCTCACCGATCGAAAAGAACAGGCTGTCGTCATCAGCAATGACGATGCGCGATCCGAAATGCTGACCGCGCCGGGTTTTCCGGTTCATCGAAAATATCACCTTGGTATCTTCAAGGTGCGGCTGCTGATCATCGCGAACCAGGCGGGCCTGGGCAATCGCAGTGCCTGCGCCTCCAGAGCCGGGTTCGGAAAAGGAAAAGTAGAGGATCGCCGTTTCCGCAAATTGTCTTGAAAGTGCAACGTCCAGCAAACCGCCCTGTCCGGCGGCGGAAATCGGCGGCAATCCTTCAACCGGCGGTGAGATGACACCATCCTTGATGATACGCAGGCGCCCGGGGCGCTCGGTAACGAGATAGGCACCATCTGGCAGGACCTCGACACTCCAGGGATTTTCAAGACCTGAGGCGATCGTCTCCACGCGGATGGGAACGGTCTGGGTGGGAATCGTTTCCGCGGTCATTGCCGGCAATGGTGCGAAGGTCAGTGCCAGAAAGAATGCAGCAGGTTTTCTCATCATTTAAGGGTCCCTGTATGACTTTCGAACAGTGTAATTCTGACAGTGGATATAGCGTTCCGATGACCAAAAAACAGGGGGCAGGTCAATATTCCGCATTGTCCGCCTCATGCCTGGCAACGCTTGGCCTGGCAACGCTTGGCCGGGCATCGCCTGGAATCTGCGTTGTCTGGTCAATGGTGTGGGTGCTTGCCGCCGGATGAACATCATCCGCTCTGGACTGGGCAACCAGGTTTCCAAACATGATGATGCAGGCAAGGACCGCCAAAGCCGACAGAATTGTGCGTTGCCGGGATTTTCTTGCCAGCCGGAGCGCATCCAGTATTTCACTTTCGAGTTCCATAACAATCCCCTTGATCAAACCCGGTTTGTCCGGTGTCCTCAAAAGGCGCTTCGAACTTGACAGCAGCGCGACAACATCTGGGCAAGTCAGGATCGTTGTTGTGTCCAAATTGTGATAAATGTTAATGAATGATTATCAGGCGGTTGCCCCCAGTGTCTTGTCGGGTGATGTGCTATAGAGCGAAGGGCCGTTGGCGCCTTACACCAGGTTCTGATCGCTGTGGGTCGGTGCATAGATTTCGACAAAATTGGTCGGCGCGATTTGCGGGCGGGCAAGCGCATAGCCCTGCACCATATCAGTGCCGCTTCGCCAGGCCAGGTCGATCTGCCAGCCTTTCTCCATGCCCTCGACAACCACGGATGCACCTGCCTGGTGGAACCGGCTGACCGTGTCCTTGAGAACCGCAAAGCCTTCCTTGCTGCCCATGAGCTGCGTAACCCAATCGGCGTCAAGTTTGATGATGTCCGGGCGAACCAGTTCCACCCGGCCGACATCGGAGGATTTTGCACCAAAATCATCCACTGCAATCTTGAAGCCGCTTTCGCGCAGCGTCTCGATCAGGATCGGCAAAAGCCCGGTATTTGATACCTGTTGTTCGGTTATTTCGCAGACGATGCGATGGGCGGAAAACTGGCTGTCTGCGACATCGCGCAAAAGGGTATTGACCTGAGCGACAACCATCCGGGCGTCCTCATAAAGACTGGGATTGAAATTGAGGAACAAAAGGGCCTTGTCGGTGGGCTCTACAGAGGCATTTGCCAGATGCATCCTCCTGCACAGGGCATCCATGGATAATTTTTCACTGTTGCCGATACGCGAAAAGAAATCTGCCGTGCGGTATGGCCTGCCATTGAGCAGCAAACGCAGCAAGCCCTCAAATCCGCACAGGGACAATGCAGCGTTGCGGGTGCGCGTGAAGATGGGCTGCAGGGCGGTCTGAAGGATGAATGGGCCAAATGATCCGGTGCACGAGCCGTTCTTTTCCTGCAGGAGTCGGCCGCTGTCTTGCTGCTTTGCCATCTGCTGTCCTTGAACAATTATCTCGTTGTTTGAATGAATGTGTCCCGGATGCACGTCTTCGGCTTGAACTTCGCGCAATGATTCGACATAGGATTGTTCACATTACAGCAATCCATCCCGACTGTATCACTTCAAAGGAGTTAATCGAAATGGCATTTCTCGCCGATGCACTTTCCCGCGTGAAACCCTCTGCCACAATAGCCGTTGCACAGAAGGCGCGTGAACTGAAGGCAAAGGGTCGCGACATCATCGGACTTGGTGCGGGAGAGCCCGATTTCGACACGCCGGACAATATCAAGGATGCGGCGATTGATGCCATTCGGCGCGGTGAAACGAAATATACCGCTGTTGCCGGTATCATGGAATTGCGCACGGCAATCTGTGACAAATTCAAACGTGAAAACGGTCTCGATTACACGCCCGATCAGGTGATTGTCGGAACGGGTGGAAAGCAGATATTGTTCAATGCCCTGATGGCGACGCTCAACCCGGGTGACGAAGTGGTTATTCCCGCGCCCTATTGGGTCAGCTATCCGGAGATGGTTGCCATTTGCGGCGGTACGTCCGTTTTTGCACCAACCCGGCTTGAAGATGAGTTCAAACTGACGGCGGCGGCCCTGGAGGCTGCCATTACACCGAAAACCAAATGGTTCATTTTCAACTCTCCGTCAAATCCGACCGGAGCAGCCTACAGCGCTGAAGAGTTGCGCCAGCTGACAGACGTTTTGCTGCGTCATCCCCATGTCTGGATCCTGACCGATGACATGTATGAGCATCTGGTCTATGGAGATTTCCAATTTGCCACGCCGGCGCAGATCGAACCGCAGCTCTATGATCGCACGCTGACCATGAACGGCGTCTCCAAAGCCTATGCGATGACCGGATGGCGCATTGGCTATGCCGCTGGTCCGGTTCAACTGATCAAGGCGATGGACATGATACAGGGGCAGCAGACATCCGGTGCATGTTCGATCGCGCAATGGGCCGCTGTTGAAGCCCTGAACGGTCCGCAGGACTTCATTTCAGACAACAAGAAAATTTTCCAGACCAGGCGTGATCTCGTTGTATCGATGCTCAATCAGGCAACAGGACTGTCCTGTCCGACCCCTGAGGGCGCATTCTACGTCTATCCTTCCTGCGCAGGGCTGATCGGCAAAAAGGCACCATCGGGCAACGTCATCAACAATGACGCGGATTTCGTCACGGAACTGCTTGAGGCCGAGGGCGTTGCCGTCGTTCAGGGCTCAGCCTTTGGTCTGGGGCCGAATTTTCGCATTTCCTATGCCACGTCCGATGCCTTGCTCGAAGAAGCCTGTGAGCGGATACAGCGCTTCTGTGCAGCCTGCCGGTAGGGGGCAATCGCCATTGGCTGCAATTCTTGCGGCCAATGGCACTGTATCAATGTGCCAATGGAATTGCCCCAGTGACTGCAAAGGTCTGCCAAACAACAGGTTGTGAACAGCTATGATTTGTTTGCGCGCTGGGCTCACCTATGATTGGGCAAATTGGAGAAATTTCAGTGGCTCATATCATGTCCAAGCCCGCCTGGGCGATCAGTGAAAATCAGGCAACACCGCAAAGCACCTTCTTGAACAGGCGTCAGTTGATCAGAAACTGGGGCTATGCGGGGCTGGGCCTTGCAGCCGCAGTGGCCATGCGACCGGACAGGGCATTTGCTGCTGCAGACAGGCAGGAGGATGCGACAGCCGATCTTTATCCCGCACCAGCAAATCCTGCCTATGTCCTTGACCGGGAGCTGACACCGGAAAATATCAATTCCACCTATAATAATTTTTACGAATTTGGTTCCCACAAACAGATATGGAAGGCTGCACAGACGTTGCAGACCAGCCCCTGGGATATCCAGATTGATGGAATGGTGGAAAGGCCGTTCACCATCGCCTTTGATGACCTCGTGCGCAAACTGCCGCTGGAAGAGCGTCTTTACCGGCATCGCTGCGTAGAGGCCTGGTCGATGACAATCCCCTGGACGGGATTTTCGCTCGCCAGCCTTGTGGCGCTGGCAAAACCGCTTTCCTCTGCCAAATTTGTCCGTTTCGAAACGTTTCTCGATCCGCAGGTGGCAACCGGCCAGAAACAAAACTGGTACCCCTGGCCCTATGTTGAAGGCGTGACGATCGAGGAAGCGGCAAATGATCTGGGTTTCATGGTAACGGGGGCCTATGGTCATTCGCTGGACAAGCAGTTCGGCGCACCGTTGCGTCTGGCTCTGCCCTGGAAATACGGTTTCAAATCCATCAAGTCGATCCGCCGGATTTCGTTTACCGATACGCGTCCGGTCAGTTTCTGGGAGAGCGTGGGGCCCGGTGAATATGGCTTTTGGGCCAATGTCAATCCGGGGGTTCCTCATCCGCGCTGGAGCCAGAAGCAGGAAAGGGTTCTGCATTCCGGTCTTTACGTTCCGACCCAGATCTTCAACGGTTACAGTGAGCAGGTGGCACATCTCTACAAGGATATGCAGGGTGAGAAGCTTTACACGTAAAGCGTGTCATCGCACCGAGCCTCCCGATTTTCGGCTTCACGGTAATTTACTTTCGGCAAAATCTGGGCAAAAAAAAACGGACCAGGAGATTTCTCTCTGGTCCGTAAGCAGAAGGATCGTTAAACGAACCTCCAGAGGGGAACACAGCCAACGGAGACGAAACCGGGAGGATAGCTCGTCTCTGATCGTTGACTGATGTTGATATGTTCATTCGGTCCGCCATTTGCAAGGGAAACCGGCGCATGGCAGCTATGCTAATAGTGCATATCTAAAGAAATGGTTACATTCAAGTGCCTGTTAAACTGCGGAATTGCTGGTCGCAACAGGTTGATTTGCAGTGTTTTGGACCCGCGTCAGTATTTCCAGTTGCGGGCCTTTGAGATGAGAAAATCCCTGAATGCCTTCAATTTGGCAGAGCCGCGCAATTCTTCCGGGTAGCAAAAAAAGCAGGAAAAAGACGGCACATCCGAATCAATGTCCAGTTGTACAAGGCCGGCGTCGTGTCCGACCATGTAATCTGGCAACATGGCAATGCCGATGCCCAGTTGGGCGGCGCGCTTGATGGATGGCATATTGTTTATCTGCAATTGTGGTGCACGCGGATCACCCAGCGGCCGTCCCGCCACTTCCAGCCAGTTGACGTCCAGCAGATAATTGGGAGCAGGCTCCCCGAAGGTGATGATGCGATGCTTGTCAAAATCATCGACCTGTTCCGGTTTTCCGTAGCGGTTGAGATAGGATGCGGCCGCATAGACATGCATGTGCACGGTAAACAGCTTGCGCTGGATCAGATCGGGTTGTTGGGGTTGTCGAAGGCGGATGGCGCAGTCGGCATGGCGCATGTTGACATCGACTTCTTCGTTGTCGAGCAGCAATTGCACCTGAATATCGGGAAATAGTTCACAGAACTCCTGCATCCGGTCAGTCAGCCAGCCCGATCCCAGGCCCACCGTCGTCGTGACGCGCAGCTTGCCGCTGGGTGAATCCGTTGTCTCGGACAGCTTTGCCCTTACTGCTTCCAATTGCAGCAGAACCTCATGGGCGGTGCGATACAGCATTTCACCCTGTTCGGTCTTGATAAGGCCGCGTGCATGCCGGTGAAACAGCGGTGCGCCGATGTCCTGTTCAAGCGCGCTGACCTGACGGGAAATCGCCGACTGGGACAGGTGAAGCTTTTCGGCCGCATGGGTAAACGACCCGGCTTCCGCGGCTGCGTGGAAAATTCGCAATTTGTCCCAATCAAGAGGCATCAATTGTCTCCTTGATGACCAGCCGACATTGCGGTGGCCAAAGTGTGCCGGCGGACCATTGCCCGACAGCGTTTCGGGCTAGCCGAGATAACGTTCTGCCTCAAGCGCAGCCATGCAGCCCATGCCGGCCGCTGTGACTGCCTGGCGGTATATATCGTCCGTGACATCTCCGGCGGCAAACACGCCTTCCACATCGGTAGCGGTTGAATCGGCTGCCGTCCACAAATAGCCGTTGGGCTTTTGCTTGAGTTTGCCTTCGAACAGCCCGACGGAAGGCGCATGACCGATCGCCACAAAGACGCCATGGGTTTCCAATTGCGACAGCGCACCGGTCTTGACATTCTTCAGCCGTACACCGGTGACAGAGGGTGGTTTGGATTCAACGCCGGTGATTTCTTCGAGCTGGCTGTCCCAGATGATCTCGACATTGCTTTTCGCCAGCAGGCGCTGCTGAAGAATCTTTTCGGCGCGGAATTCGTCGCGACGGTGAACGACCGTCACTTTTGCAGCAATATTGGAAAGATAAAGTGCTTCCTCAACGGCCGTATTGCCTCCGCCGACAACCACAACGTTCTTTCCGCGATAGAAAAATCCGTCACAGGTTGCGCAGGCTGACACGCCAAAGCCCATGAATGTCTGCTCCGTTTCGATCCCAAGCCATTTGGCCTGCGCGCCTGTTGCGATAATCAGCGCATCGGCCGTGTATTCCTGTCCGGAATCGGTTTGCACGCGAAAAGGCCGCACATCAAGATCAACGGCGGTGACCACATCATTGATGATATCGGTCCCCACGTGTTCAGCCTGTTTGAGCATCTGCTCCATCATCCACGGGCCCTGCACAGTCTCCGCATAGCCCGGGTAGTTCTCGACATCGGTGGTGATCATCAATTGACCGCCTTGCTCCATGCCGGCAATCAAAACGGGTTCAAGCATTGCGCGTGCTGCATAGATGGCTGCCGTATAACCTGCGGGGCCTGAGCCGATAATCAGCACGCGTGCATGGCGGGTGGTCATGGTCGAATTATCCTTGTTGCTGCTTTGCGCGGCCTTGACAGTCCACAGATTCGCTTTGAATGAAACCTATAGCCGCATTTGCCCTAATGTACGAAGTCGTGCAATGGACTTTCAAGTGGACAGCGGGTTTTTCGTCAAGGGTAGGGGTTTTTTGGCAATAGCCTTGGCACTTTGATGTCAATGCATCCGGTTGGTCGCGTTTCAAGTCAGTGCGGTTGTTTTGTCCGGTTCGTCCCACAGGGCCTCATAGACCTGCTGGATGCCAGCCACTTCCTTGTCGATGCCGAAATTGCTGATTGCGCGATTGCGCGCGCTGCTGCTCTTGAGCGCCTGCTCCAGCGGATTTTGCAAAAGGGTCTGGGAGGCTGAGGCGATTTCGGCGGGGTCCGGCTGCGCAACCAGAGTGCCCGCTTCATTGTCTCCGATGAAGGATGAGAAGAAGCCGGTATTTGTGGCCACGATCGGCACACCGCTGGCCATGGCTTCCAGGGGTGTCAGGCCGTAACCCTCATAGCGCGGTGCTGCAACCAGCAGCGACAGGCTTCGCACCAGTGCCGGCATCTCTTCCGACGCAATTTCCCCGACAAAAATGATGCGCTCCGACAGGCCTGCGGTTGCTACGCGGGCGCGCAAATCGGCTTCGAAAGCCCGATGCTCTCTTTTCGCCTTGCCAATGATCAGGGCTGTTGCATCGGGAATATCAGGCAGCAGCTCTATCATCGCATCGACAAAGAGGTCCGTGCCCTTTTCCGGGCGTATCCGACCAATGGTTGCGACACCCATGCCGCCGGGCCAGCTGTTCTTTTGCCATTCTGCCGCCGGGTCGTCTGCCGGATGAAACAGCTCGGCATCGACGCCATGGTGAACGGTTGCGCTGACTTTGGGCAGAAAAGACGCTGCCGCCTGCGTTGTGGCAATGATGCCATCCATGCGAGAGATCAGCCAGCGGGGAAATGGGGAATGACGCCTTTGTGCGGCTGAGGTGAATACGATCCGTATCGGCAGCCGCAAGCCGTCACGCACCCACAGGGCGGCGCGCATTTCGTTGTTTCGCCGCACATGCCAGATGACCCGAGCGCCATCAGACAGGCGCTGACGGGTCAATTTGACGGCATCACGATAGGTGATCGGACGGGGACAGCCGGGCAAAGACTGCCCGACCAGCTGCACCTTTGAAAGTGTCGCCTGTTTTCGCACGACGGCCGATACTGTAGCCGACACACCGGTGAAATTCCGATGCATGTTGGTAACAATCAGTTCAAAGTCATTTGGCATGATGTGCAGACTGCTTGTGCGCCGCCGGGATGAAACAGGAGGCCCAAACACGTTCCGGCGATCCTGCTTTCATCCTTTGATTGAGCGTGAAATTCATCGCAAAACCGGTGCCCATCTCTATACGACATTCTCGATCGATGGCTTGCCGTCAGCTCCAGCTCACGGCAAGAATTTCATAGGCTTTGGCGCCTCCGGGAGCGTTGACTTCAACGCTGTCGCCGACCTGTTTGCTGATCAGAGCGCGGGCAATGGGAGACGAGAGGGAAATGCGCCCTTCTTTGACATCGGCTTCCTGGTCGCCGACGATCTGATAGGTTTTTTCCTCTTCCGTGTCTTCATCGACCAGCTTGACGATGGCGCCGAATTTGACGGTATCGCCAGACAATTTTGTCAGGTCGATCACCTCGGCGCGGGCGGTCAGATCCTCAAGTTCGGCAACGCGGCCTTCATTGTGGCTCTGGGCTTCCTTTGCGGCGTGGTATTCGGCGTTTTCCGATAGGTCACCATGGGCCCTTGCCTCGGCAATGGCTTCAATAATGCGCGGACGCTCCTGCTGCTTGCGCCAGCGCAGTTCTTCGCCGAGTTTGGTATACCCGCCTTGCGTCATTGGGACTTTTTCTACCATGTCCTTCTCCGTCTTTTTTGGCGTTGCGCGCCCCTGGGAGAAGGCACGAAAACGCAAAAGAAAACGGCCCCCAAATCATCGATCCGGAACCGTCTTTCCTAATAATGGCTTAAGCATAGCAGCATATGGGGGCAATGATCCAGTATTTTCATTGACCCGGCATCATGTGTTTGCGCGCGGGCCATTATCCTGTCAAATACACGCGTGGCGCGCTCGGCTGATCATGTTGTTTCCACATGCATCAAAAGCCAAAAGCGCCTTCGCGGCGATGAATGTCATGCCGCAAAATAGTCCTGCAGTGGTCTGACTTCAAGATTTCCCGCTGTCAGAGCAGCAATGGCCCTGGCCGCTGCGGTCGCGCCCGACATCGTCGTATAATAGGGAACCTTTTGCATCAACGCGGCCCGGCGCAGAGATTTGGAATCCGACATGGCCTTTGCACCGGACGTTGTGTTGATGACCAGATGGATCGTGCGGTTCTTGATGGCGTCCTCCACATGGGGGCGGCCTTCCATGACCTTGTTTATCCTGGTTGCCGGAATGCCGTTTTCAATGAGGAAGCTGGCTGTCCCAGCTGTCGCAATGATGGCAAAACCACTGGCGTTCAGTATTTTTGCCGCCGGCAATACCCGTTCCTTGTCCTCGTCGCGAACGGAAATGAAAACATTGCCATCGCGCGGCAGTTCAACCCCGGCGCCCAATTGGGACTTTGCGAAGGCAAGTGCAAAATCAGTGTCGAGGCCGATGACCTCACCCGTTGAGCGCATTTCCGGTCCCAGCAATGTGTCGACATTGGGGAAACGGGCAAAGGGAAAGACCGCTTCCTTGATGGCAATATGGTTGAGGTTGCGCGGGTCGGGTCGTTTGCCATAGGCGGCGATCGCCACATCCAGCTTTTCACCGGCCATGATCCGGGCGGCAATCTTGGCAACGGGCGCGCCGATGGTCTTGGCGACAAAGGGCACGGTGCGCGATGCTCTTGGATTGACTTCCAGAATATAGATGTCGCCATCCTTGATGGCGAACTGAACATTCATCAACCCGCCGACATTGAGCGCACGGGCCAGCACGGTGGTTTGCCGCTCCAGCTCATCCAGCGTCTCGGACGAAAGGGAATAGACTGGCAGCGAACAGGCGCTGTCACCCGAATGAATGCCGGCTTCCTCGATATGTTCCATGATGCCGCATATGAAGACATTTTCGCCATCACACAGGCAGTCGACATCGACTTCGATTGCATTGGAAAGATAGCTGTCGAAAAGCAGCGGATTTGTGCCAAGCAATGTGTTGATCTGGCCGGTCTTGTCGTTGGGATAGCGGGCCTTGATTTCTTCCGGTACGAGTTCTGGAACCGTTCCCAGCAGGTAATCTGAAAGATTGCTCTCATCGCGGATGATCTGCATCGCGCGACCACCCAGAACGTAGGAGGGACGCACAACCAGCGGGAAGCCGATTTCGGTGGCAACGAGCCTGGATTGCTCCACCGAGTGGGCAATGCCGTTCTTCGGCTGAAGCAGGTCAAGTTTCGTCAGAAGCTTTTGAAACCGGTCGCGGTCTTCGGCCAGATCAATCGCATCCGGGGCGGTTCCGAGAATCGGAATGCCTTCGCGCTCGAGGGCATTGGCCAGTTTCAGGGGTGTCTGGCCACCAAACTGGACAATCACGCCGTGCAGCGTGCCGCGCTGCTGCTCGGTGCGCAGGATTTCCATGACGTCTTCTTCGGTCAAGGGCTCAAAATAGAGCCGGTCAGACGTATCATAATCGGTTGATACAGTTTCCGGGTTGCAGTTGATCATGATGGATTCATAGCCTGCATCATCAAGCGCGTAGGCAGCGTGGCAGCAGCAATAGTCAAATTCGATGCCCTGGCCGATACGGTTGGGACCGCCACCCAGAATAACAACTTTCTTGCGGTCCGAAACGTCGGCCTCGGAGCGCAAAGTGCCGGCGAACGGCACTTCATAGGTCGAATACATATAGGCGGTTGGCGAAGCAAATTCCGCAGCACAGGTATCGATGCGTTTGTAGACCGGATGAACATCAAGTGACTGCCGCAATTGGGCAACATCGCGTTCGCGCTGGCGTGTCAATGAGCCAAGCCTTGCGTCGGAAAAACCCATTGCCTTTATCATGCGCAGATTTTCGGCGTCATCGGGAAGTCCGTGTTCGCGAATGCGGCTCTCCATGTCGGTGATCGCCTTGATCTGGGCAATGAACCATGGATCGACCTTGCAGCTTTCATGCACCATTTCTTCGCTTTCACCCAGGCGAAGGGCCTGGGCAATCATCCGAAGGCGATCGGGCGTCGGTGTTCCCAATGCTGCACGCACGGCGTCCCGGTCATCGCCCTCGCCAAGTCCGGGTATTTCGATTTCATCAAGACCGGTCAAGCCGGTTTCCAGGCCGCGCAACGCCTTTTGCAGCGATTCGGCGAAGGTCCGGCCAATGGCCATGACCTCGCCAACGGATTTCATTGATGTTGTCAAAAGCGGTTCGGCGCCGGGGAATTTTTCAAAAGCAAAGCGCGGAATTTTTGTGACGACGTAATCGATGGATGGCTCGAATGACGCCGGTGTCGCACCGCCGGTAATGTCATTTTCCAGTTCGTCGAGCGTATAGCCGACAGCCAGTTTGGCGGCGACCCTGGCAATCGGAAACCCGGTGGCCTTGGATGCAAGGGCAGAGGAACGCGATACACGCGGGTTCATTTCGATGACGACCAGTCGCCCATCTGCCGGGTTGACGGCGAACTGCACGTTTGAACCGCCGGTTTCGACACCGATTTCACGCAGCACGGCAATCGATGCATTGCGCATCATCTGGTATTCCTTGTCGCTGAGTGTCAGCGCCGGGGCGACCGTGATGGAATCGCCGGTATGTACGCCCATCGGATCGATATTCTCGATGGAGCAGATGATGATGCAATTGTCTGCCGTGTCGCGCACGACCTCCATTTCATATTCTTTCCAGCCAAGCACGGATTCTTCGACAAGCACTTCGGTCGTCGGCGATGCGTCAAGACCGGCTTCGATGATTTCGAAGAATTCTGATCGGTTGAAGGCAATGCCGCCGCCGGTGCCGCCCATGGTGAAGGAGGGTCTGAGAATGGCAGGCAGGCCGACAAAATCCAGTGCCTGTGCGGCAACACCAAGGGCGTGTCCGATATACCGTTGCTTGCGGTCGGTCTCGCCAAGTTGCCATTCGGTTTCCAGCGCATCCAGTGCCGTGTCGAGTTCAGCGCCGCCGAAGCGTGCTTTCAGTTCTTCGCGTTTGGCCTCATGGGCCTTGCGGTCCTGTTCCTTGGGCTCCGTGGCATTGGCCAGTTTCGAGCGGGGCGTTTCAAGGTTGATCGCAGCCATGGCCTCACGGAACAGGGCCCGGTCTTCCGCCTTGTCGATGGCATCGGGTTTGGCGCCGATCATTTCGACATTGTAGCGGTCGAGGACCCCCATACGCCTGAGCGACAGGGCCGTGTTGAGGGCCGTCTGGCCACCCATTGTCGGCAGCAGCGCATCCGGGCGTTCCTTGGCAATGATCTTGGCGACGACCTCAGGCGTGATGGGTTCGACATAGGTCGCATCGGCCAGGTCAGGATCGGTCATGATGGTGGCGGGATTGGAATTGACCAGGATGACCCGGTAGCCTTCCTCCTTGAGCGCCTTGCAGGCCTGGGTGCCGGAATAGTCAAATTCACAGGCCTGACCAATGACAATCGGTCCGGCACCGATAATGAGGATGGACTTGATGTCGGTGCGTTTTGGCATGTGTTTTCATCCGGCAGGCAGGCATCACGATGGCCCCGTTGGCATCAGGACTGTGAGCAGCAATTGTTGTGTGGACCAATATCAAGAAAAATTGATTGTGACCGATGCAGATCGTCGCATCACGCTACGGGGCAGGGGAGATCTGGCTGCCATCTTGCATGGATGCCGGTTCACCGGGGTTTGCCCTGCACCGCTACGCCGATTCTTCCCGTCCAGTGGACTTTCCAGTGGCGCTGGGAGGCCGTCTGTTTGGGTCATTGTCAATGCTCCTAGGTACAGGCGGCCTTATAGGACAAAGGAACAGACAGGGAAACCCCGTTTTAGCGGGTTTTTCAGCCCTTTTGGAGATTCTCGCAGGGGCCGTCGCTGTGGGCCGTGACCCGAAGGGGTGGCGTCATGCGTCAGCGTGGAGAACCGGGTTATGAACCGGGCTCGGATTCGAGTTCGGATGCGTCGTAGTTGAAAACGCCATGGGCGATTGCATAACAGGCCAATGACACCGTCAGGGGGATCTCCACCTTGCGACCGTCTCTTTTGCCTTTCTCGTAATACTGGATAACCCGTTTCTTCAATCCCAGGGCAATCGCAGCATCTTTCTGATTGAGCTTGAGCGCCTTGCGCCAACGTTTGAAGTCTTCAGAAGTCAATGGCCTGCACCTGTTCAGTAATATGAAGCATCCGGCGTAATTATCATGACATTTTACCCCATTTGTGTGACATAGATTACAACCATGTAGGGTTGGACCTCGGACAGGTCAAAACCCTGTGCATCTGCAGGCGCCCCGGCAGGGGATCTGCCTGCCGAATTTGATTTGAAGCGGAGTTGTTGAATGCGTTGGAAGGGTCGTCGCCAAAGCAGTAATATTGAAGATCGTCGTGGAAGTCAGGGTGCCGCACCGCGCCGCAATCCCTTCGGTCGGGGCGGGAATATCAACCTGCCAAGCGGCGGTCGGCGGGTTCGACGCGCATCCGGCGGCGGAATTTCGATGATCGTCATTCTGGTCGTCGGCTATATCATCCTCAAGGCATTGGGCATTGATCCATCGGCATTGTTGGCTGGCATGGATGGTGGGTCACCCACCAGTCAGCAGGTTCAGGCACCGCCGGCGGAGCAGGTATCGCCGCAGCGCCAGGATGAGATGACGCAGTTTGTTTCCACTGTTCTGGCGGAAACGGAAGACACGTGGCGCGGAATTTTCAAGGCGAATGGCGCGGCCTACGAGGATCCGACACTGGTGCTGTTCAGTGGCCAGGTCCGGTCAGCCTGCGGTTCTGCAAGCTCAGCTTCAGGGCCGTTTTATTGCCCGTCTGATCGCAAGGTCTATATCGACCTGACTTTTTACGATGAACTGGAGCGTCGCTTTGGTGCGTCCGGTGACTTTGCGCAGGCCTATGTGTTGGCCCACGAGGTTGGACATCATGTGCAGAACCTCATCGGTGTCCTGCCGAAATTCAACGAGATGCGCGCCACCTTGAGCAAGGTCGAGGAAAACAGGATGTCTGTCCGGGTGGAATTGCAGGCCGATTGTTTTGCCGGAATCTGGGCGCATTTCACAGCCCAGAAGGGGCTGCTTGAGGGCGGTGATCTGGAGGAAGCGCTCAATGCGGCCAACCAGATCGGCGATGACACTTTGCAGCGCAGCACGCAGGGCTATGTGGTGCCGGACAGTTTCAATCACGGCACATCGCAACAGCGCAAGGACTGGTTTACCAAGGGCTTTCAAACCGGGCGCCTGGATGCCTGCGACACCTTCAACAGCCCGGTTTAGAGCGTTTCGCGCCGTCTTGCCGCAAACCGTTGCAGCAGCGCTCTATTCAGCGAGTGCTGCTTCGCCGCGTTTTTCGCGGATCAGGTTGATGAACCTGCGGAAAAGATAATGTGAATCCTGTGGTCCCGGTGAGGCTTCGGGATGGTGTTGCACCGAAAACACCGGCTTGCCCTTGACGCGCAGGCCGCAATTGGAGCCGTCAAACAGCGAGACATGGGTTTCTTCCACCTCGGCCGGCAAGGTCTTGCCGTCGACGGCAAAACCATGGTTCATCGACACGATCTCCACCTTTCCGGTGGTGTAATCCTTGACCGGGTGGTTGGCGCCGTGATGGCCCTGATGCATTTTTGTCGTGTTTGCACCCAGCGCCAGCGCCAGTATCTGGTGTCCAAGGCAGATGCCGAAAACGGGAATGTCGTATTTCAGCAAGGCCTGGATGACCGGTACGGCATAGATGCCGGTTGCTTCCGGATCGCCCGGGCCGTTCGACAAAAACACGCCGTCCGGTTTCAAGGCGATGATCTCGTCTGCACCCATCCTGGCCGATACGACCGTGATGCGGCAACCAAGGCCGGCAAGCAACCGCAGGATATTGCGTTTGATCCCATAGTCGACCGCGACGATATGGATATCGTGATCATCGGCCTTGTGGTCGCTGTATCCCTCGTTCCAGACCCATGGCGTTTGTGTCCACTGCGATGATTGCCCGCTTGTGGTCTCCTTTGCCAGATCCAGTCCTACAAGTCCGTGCCAGGACCGGGCGCGCTGGCGCAGATCATCCAGATCGAATTGACCGTTCGGGTTATGGGCGATGACGCCATTGGGCATGCCGTTTTCGCGAATCCACACCGTCAATGCCCGTGTATCAATGCCGCACAGGGCGACAATGCCCCGGGCTTTCAGCCAGGCATCGAGATGCTCGCCTGAACGGTAATTGGAAGGCTCGGTAATGTCCGCCTTGAATATGGCACCGACTGCACCGTGGCGTGCGGCAGGCGTCAGATCTTCAATATCCTCGCTGTTGGCGCCGATATTGCCGATATGTGGAAATGTAAAGGTGACGATCTGTCCGGTGTAGGACGGGTCGGTCAGAATTTCCTGATATCCGGTCAGGGCCGTGTTGAAACACACTTCGGCCTCGACCGTACCGGTTGCACCAAGGCCATGGCCTTCGATCACTGTGCCGTCAGACAGGACGAGGAGGGCGGTTGGCTTACGTTTTTCCCAGACTGATGTTTTGGTCATTTCATTCCGTATCAGGCCCTTGCGGCCAGTTTGAAGGCCCGGACTTGACGAATGCAGTCGGGCATACCACCTTATGGGGCGAAAGCACCCTGAATATCAATTCAGCCGCTCCGCCTGTTTTTGATTGTCTATGCAGATGTGGGAACATAAACAAGGTCCTGCAATGCGTCAATCTGGAGCCTGGTGCCGATTTAAATAAAAAACACAGCAAATTCAGCAGCTTAGACTGTTGGGTTTTGTTTGCATTGGTGGGCGTTACGGAATATTGTCCGCCAGAAATTGCTGGAGATAGCAGAATGCGTGAAAGATTGGTTGCTTCCCTTAAAGAAGCGCAGAAGGCAAGAGATGCCCGTCGTGTTGGCACAATCCGGTTGATACTGGCTGCTGTCAAGGACAGGGATATTGCCAATCGCGGAGCGGGAAAAGACCCGGTTGGCGATGAGGACATCATGCTGATTCTTGGAAAAATGATCAAGCAGCGCGAAGAATCCGCGCGGATCTTTGAAGAGGCTGCCCGGCTGGAATTGTCCCAGCAGGAGCGTGAAGAAATTGACGTGATCCGCAGCTTTCTGCCGGAGCAATTGTCCGACGATGACGTCAACCAGGCTTGCCGCAAGGTCGTGCAGCAAACCGGTGCGCAGGGTCTGCGTGACATGGGCAAATGCATGAATGCTCTGAAGACCGAATATCCGGGCCAAATGGATTTTTCCAAGGCATCGGGCGTGGTGAAGACGATCCTTCATCACGATTAAGGCGGTATCGCTCCGTCCTGATTTGCGATCACAGTACATCAAGCACATCAAAACGACGCCCAATCGGGTGTCGTTTTGATTCGTGGCACCTGGTGGGCACAACCGGCCAAATATCTGCCGGGTTGCACCAGATGAATCATGGCACCTGCAGGCTTTCAATCACTTTTGATTAAAATGCTGCTATATTGATAACAATAGGCTGTTTTTGACCTTCGGGGCGAAATTGGCTGATGCGTGTCTTGTCACCAACGATATAAGGGCCGCCAAGGATATAAGGGCTCCCAACGATATAGGGCCGGGAAAGATGGATGGGTGCTCCTGCGCGCCATCGCGCCCCGGCTGCAGATCTAGCAACAGCAAAACGGACCGTGTGCCGCAACAGCCAGGGAACAAGATAATCGCATTTTGTATGACATGTCATGACAGTTGAGTTGATCAGGCCCGATATTCATTCCGATATCAATGAGCTTGAAACGTCTTTTGATATCTTCAAATATCTTCGCAAGGCGGCCGAGCGCTATGGATTGAAGTATTTTTCAGTCCTTGCAATGCCTGGTGACATGTCGGGCGGCTTCAAGAGTCACAGCATTATCAACAATTGGCCACCGGAACTGATCACCGCCTATGACCGGCTGGATCTGATCAATATCAGCCCGGTGATGAAAGCACTGCGACGGGCCACAACGCCGATTGTCTGGCATGTGGATGATGTGCTGACGCACAGGATCTCGCAAGAACTGGCTGACTTGAATGGATCCTTCCGCGAAAAGGGATTTTTGCGCGGCGCCAATTTTCCGGTGCACGATTCGCGCAGCCTGCGGGGCTCGGTCGGGTTCGCCGGTTCGCGTGATGCGCTGCAGTGCAGCGAGTTGCTGGAACTGAGCATGATCGCCATTCATGTCTTTGATCGGCTGAGCAACATCACCTTCAGCAACGAGCGGGAAGTGTCTCCGCTGACGGACAGGGAGCTGGAGTGCCTGAAGTGGACGTCGGCTGGCAAAACCAGCAGCGAAATCTCGACGATCCTTTCGCTTTCCGAACATACGATCAATCATTACCTCATCAGTGCCACAAAAAAGCTGGATGCCGTCAACCGGACGCAGGCAGTGGCAAAATCGATTCGCAAGGGCTGGATCTAGAACGTCAATTGTGATCAAGCCCTATTTTGGTTTTGGCTGCCGATAGGGCAGGGGCTGTGAATTACGGGCATGGCGCAAACCATGCGTGGTGCGCGGCGCGCATTGACTGTATAAGCCGAGGCGATGGAACCTGTGCGCAGGCCAGCCCGGTTCCATCATTCAGTTAAAATTGCTTTCCGGCGGGTTCGCACCGGTGCCGGACCAGGAGCAGAGTTTGATGCGTTTTGACAGTTCCTTCCTCGACGATTTGCGCGATCGGGTTCTGATATCGGACGTTGTTGGCAGGCGCGTGGCCTGGGACAAGCGCAAGACCAATGTGTCGAGGGGCGACTATTGGGGCTGCTGCCCTTTTCACGGCGAAAAGACACCGAGTTTTCATTGCGAAGACCAAAAGGGCCGCTACCATTGTTTCGGTTGTGGCGTTTCAGGTGATCATTTCCGCTTTCTGACAGAACTCGAAGGGCTTTCTTTTCCCGAGGCCGTGCAGCAGATCGCCGATGCCGCCGGGGTCACCATGCCGGCGCATGATCCGCAGGCCGCGCAACGTGAGAAGGAACGCGCCAGCCTTTCCGATGTCATGGAAATGGCAACGGCCTTCTATCAGGAGAAATTGCAGTCCGCCGAGGGCGCCAAGGCGCGGGCCTATCTGCGCGACCGGGGCCTGTCAGGCAGCACGATTGCCACCTTCCGTCTGGGCTATGCGCCGGACGGCAACAATGCCCTGAAGCAATATCTTGCCTCGAAAGGTGTCGACAAGCAGCAGATTGAAGATTGCGGTCTGGTTGTCCACGGTCCGACCATTGCCGTTTCCTATGACCGGTTTCGCGACCGGATCATGTTCCCGATTCTGAGCGCACGCGAAAAAGTGATTGCCTTTGGCGGCCGGGCCATGTCGTCGGATATTCCGGCGAAATATCTCAACTCAAACGAGACGGAACTGTTTCACAAGGGCAGGATCCTCTACAATTTTGCCCGCGCCCGGCGTGCCGCACAGGGCGCTGATGGTGCGGGTAGCGTTGTCGCTGTCGAAGGCTACATGGATGTCATTGCGCTGCATCAGGCCGGTATCCAGCATGCGGTCGCCCCCCTTGGAACGGCGCTGACGGAAAACCAGCTTGACCTCCTGTGGCGCATCAGCCCTGAACCGGTGCTGTGTTTTGACGGCGACGAGGCCGGAACACGCGCAGCCAATCGCGCCGTTGATCTCGCACTGATCGGTTTGCAGCCTGGCCGCTCCGTGCGTTTTGCCGTTTTGCCTGACGGGCAGGATCCCGATGATCTGGTGCGTGCCGGCGGCCGGGCGCCACTTGATGCTGTTTTGCATTCGGCAAGGCCGCTGGCCGACATGGTGTGGATGCGCGAAACCTCGTCGGGTGTGTTTGACACGCCGGAAAGGCGCGCAGCGCTGGAAAACAATTTCAAACGCATCACGGCGACCATCAGCGATGAGAATGTGCGCCGCCATTACGTGCAGGATATTCGCGACCGGTTGAGCGCCTTTTTCGAAAATTCCGGTTCGGGTTCTTCCGGGCGCCGCAATGGTGCGCCACGCGGCGACGACAAGTGGCAGGGCTACCGCAACAATGGCGGGCGTGCTGGTGCCGGCCGTGCCGGAAAAGCTGCCAAGCGGCATATCATATCGGACAAGCTGGCGCGGTCCACGATGGTGCGTGGCGCATCCGCATTGCCGGCGCTGCGGGAGACTTTTCTGGTCTTTACGCTGATCAATCATCCAGAATTGCTGACCAGTGAATTTGACGAGGTCGGGAATATCGAATTCGACAACAAGCAATTGACCATTTTGCTCGAGCAATTGCTGGCCATGTGTTCGGACGGTCTGAGCCTTGAACGCGAAGCGGTCCTGCAGCGTCTGTACGATCAGGGACACGAGCAGTTCATTGGTCAATTGTCCCAGCAGATCAGGTTTGCCCGCGAATGGACGTCAACACCGCAGGCCGCTCTTGAAGATGCCTATGAAGCCTTTGTGCAGGCGCTTGCCCTTTACAAACGCAGCCGTGCGCTCAGACAGCAGAAAAACGAGTTGGAACGCGATATTGGTGAAGCGACGGAGACAGGCGACCTTGAGGCCATTCCCAAATTGATTCAATCGCTGCAATCCGTCCAGCATGAATTCGACAGGCTAGAGCAACAGGAAGCCATTATTGAAGGATTCGGCGTCCTGTCGGGACGGGTCAAGGGCGCCGCGCGAAAATAGGACGACAGGCCCTTGTAAAGTGCATTGTGTGTCTTAAATGAATCTCCGTGAGGAAGTCTTAAATGAATCTTCATGCAGAAGTGGACCAGTGCTGGGGTCTTGCTTTGGAAATCAGGAAAAGCTGCTGGTGTTGACTCAGGTCACCTCTTGCCTTCTTAAAGGCGGTCTGTCCGTTCAAAACGGTGTTTTTAGTCATTATCCACTAAAAAACGCGTTTTTTGGCCGGATGCGCTTGACGGATGGAGAAATTGGCGGAATCACCCTATTGGCGAGAAGTTTTATTTGGTCAAGCAAATTGGAAATTTGTCCACTGGCGCAACATCAGCGGATCAGGCGCGACAGGTGCAGCCCGAAAAAAGGCGATGACACCATCCATGGTTAATCGGGAATTAAGCATCATCCCATATTCAGTTCATAGCTGATTCCAGCTACTCGGTTTGGCGGTATCAGGCAAGGCAGAACCGAACGGATGTGATGCGCTCAGGAAAGTGACGGTATATATGGCAACCAAAGTCAAGGAAAACGAGGAAGCTGAAGCTGAACGTGAAACGACCAGCGATGGTCCGCTCCTCGATCTTTCAGACAATGCTGTCAAGAAAATGATCAAGGCCGCGAAAAAACGCGGTTACGTGACAATGGATGCGCTCAATGCGGTGTTGCCTTCGGAAGAAGTGACTTCGGAGCAGATTGAAGACACCATGTCGATGCTCAGTGACATGGGCATCAATGTTGTTGAAGAAGAAGAAGAGGCGGAAGAGACGCCGCCTGCTGCCGATGCCGAAGCTGCCGGCGGTGAACTGGCCACGACCGGCACCACAGCGGTCGCGACGACGCGCAAGAAAGAGCCCACCGACCGCACCGATGACCCGGTGCGCATGTATCTGCGCGAAATGGGTTCGGTCGAGCTGTTGTCGCGCGAGGGCGAAATCGCCATTGCCAAACGCATAGAGGCTGGCCGCGAAACCATGATCGCGGGCCTGTGCGAAAGCCCGCTGACCTTCCAGGCCATCATCATCTGGCGCGACGAGCTGATCGAGGGCGATACGCTGCTGCGCGAGGTCATCGACCTTGAAACGACCTATTCGGGGCCGGAAGCAAAGGCTGCTCCGCAGTTCCAGTCGGCAGAAAAGATTGAAGCGGACCGCAAGGCCGCCGAAGAAAAGGAAATTGCCAAGAAAGCCCGCAGATCCGATGACATCACCGATGTCGGCGGCGAAGGCATTGGCGACGATGACGACGATGATGATGACGATGAATCCAATCTGTCGCTGGCCGCGATGGAAGCGGAACTGCGCCCGCAGGTCATGGACACATTCGACGTTATTGCCGAGACCTACAAGAAACTGCGCAAATTGCAGGACCAGCAGGTTGAAGGCCGGCTGGCAGCAACGGGAACAACATTGTCTCCGTCGCAGGAGCGCCGTTACAAGCAGTTGAAGGAAGAATTGATCGCTGCGGTGAAATCGCTGGCGCTCAACCAGAACCGCATCGACGCGCTTGTCGACCAGCTTTACGAGATCAACAAGCGGCTGGTTCAAAATGAAGGACGCATGCTGCGTCTTTCCGAATCACACGGTGTCAAGCGGACCGACTTCATTCAGCAATATCAGGGTGCAGAACTTGACCCGAACTGGATGAAATCGATTTCCAACCTGACAGCCAAGGGCTGGAAAGAGTTCTACCGCGTCGAAAAAGAGACCATCAAGGCGATTCGCGCCGAGATCCAGAATCTGGCCACCGAGACCGGCATTTCCATTTCCGAGTTCCGTCGCATCGTGCACATGGTGCAAAAGGGTGAACGGGAAGCGGGCATTGCCAAGAAGGAAATGGTTGAGGCCAATCTGCGGCTGGTGATTTCGATCGCCAAGAAATACACCAATCGCGGGCTGCAGTTCCTTGATCTGATTCAGGAAGGCAATATCGGCCTGATGAAGGCGGTGGACAAGTTCGAATACCGTCGTGGCTACAAATTCTCGACCTATGCCACCTGGTGGATCCGGCAGGCGATCACCCGTTCGATCGCCGATCAGGCGCGCACCATCCGTATTCCGGTGCACATGATCGAAACGATCAACAAGATCGTGCGCACCTCGCGCCAGATGCTGCACGAGATTGGCCGCGAGCCGACACCGGAAGAACTGTCGGAAAAACTCGCCATGCCACTGGAAAAAGTGCGCAAGGTGCTGAAGATCGCCAAGGAGCCGATCAGCCTTGAAACACCCGTGGGTGACGAGGAAGATTCGCATCTGGGTGACTTCATCGAGGACAAGAACGCGATCCTGCCGATTGATGCGGCCATTCAGGCCAATTTGCGCGAAACCACGACGCGGGTGCTGGCCTCTCTCACACCACGTGAAGAGCGTGTCCTGCGCATGCGCTTCGGCATTGGCATGAATACCGACCACACGTTGGAAGAGGTCGGTCAGCAATTCTCGGTGACGCGTGAACGTATTCGCCAGATCGAGGCCAAGGCCTTGCGCAAGCTGAAACATCCGAGCCGCTCGCGCAAGCTGCGCAGCTTCCTCGACAGCTGATTGTTCAATGCCGCTCGCTCGGAAATGGCGGGGCGGCATTTGAGCCGGGAATTTGAGAACAAAGGGCGTATCAAACTGTTCAGTTGGGCAGGGATACGCCCTTTTTTGATGGGTGCGCTGTCTATACTTGCCAAGCGCACCCGGTTCCGGCTTCTGCGAAAGGGCTTTTGTGCAAACCAGACTGAACATTCAAACGGCGGGGCAGGGGCTCTATGAAATCACCCGGGACGTGGCGCGTTTTGTCGATACGGCTGGTTTTGATATCGGCCTGCTGACCCTTTTTGTGCGCCATACCTCCTGTTCCCTGCTGATTCAGGAAAATGCCGATCCGGATGTGCAACGCGACCTGTTGGGGTTTTTTGCCCGCACTGTGCCGGAGAACATGCCGTGGCTCACCCATACGCTGGAGGGCCCTGATGACATGCCGGCGCATATCAAGGCGGCGCTGACGCAGGTCAGCCTCAGCGTGCCGATAACGCAGGGCGCCATGGTGCTGGGCACCTGGCAGGGCATCTATCTGTTCGAACACCGCAGGGCGCCCCACAGAAGAGAAATCGTGTTGCATGTCTCACCCTGACACAGATTGGCCCCGTGGCGATAACCACATCCTCTATTCCTTTCGGCGCTGCCCCTATGCCATGCGGGCGCGTCTGGCAGTGCAATCCAGCCGGACCGAGGTCGTCTTGCGGGAGATCGTGCTGCGCGACAAGGCGGAAGCCTTTCTGGCCGTCTCGCCAACGGCCACGGTCCCGGCGCTGGTGATGGCCAGTGGCAAGGTGCTGGATGAAAGTCTCGACATCATGCTGTGGGCGCTGGAAAACAATGACCCGGAGGGCTGGCTGACGCCGGAAAATGGCATGTTGGACGATATGCTTGCTCTGATCCATGCCACGGACGGCCCGTTCAAGACCAGCCTGGACCTCTACAAGTACCACACTCGCCATCCACAGGTGGATCCGCTGGCTGAGCGCCAGACGGCAGGTGAATTCCTGTTTGAACTGGATCATCGCCTCAGCCAGACGAAACATCTGTTCGGTGCACGGGCAAGCCTTGCGGATATGGCCATCGCGCCCTTTGTGCGGCAATTTGCCAATGTGGACCGGGACTGGTTTGACGCCATGGGCTGGACCAGGCTTTCCAAATGGCTGGTGGATTTTCAGAATTCCGAACGGTTTGCCGCGATCATGGAAAAATATCCCAAATGGGTGCCGGGTGATCCGCCGACCCTGTTTGGAGCCTGATGCGTTCTTCATTCTGCGGTGCCGCTTGTCCTTTTCATTTGCGCAAATTTTGGCCCTGGCCTTCGGACCTGCCAAAACCAAACCACTTGCACAGGGCAATATTTGTGAGGCAGAAAGAGGCAAAGTGGAGAGCAATGATGCTGTCGAACCCGAACGAAATCCATCGTCTCATTGGTGATCTGCAGTTGACTGCCATGGGCACGGTTTCTTTCGCAGCAATCGGGCATCTGCGCGAAAAACGCGCCGCCCTGCCATCACGATGACACGGTGCCCTGCCATGAACCACCAGCAAACAGACCTATGATGACAAAGGATTTATCCGTGCCAGAGCGTACCAGAACCTTGATTTCCGACTATCTCGAAGCCTTCAATGCCGGCAGCAGCGAGGCCATGGTGGCCCTGCTGCATGAGGATGTCGTGCATGACATCAACCAGGGCGGGCGCGAAATCGGCCGTGAAAAATTCCGCTGGTTCAATGCCATGATGGCGCAGCACTATCGCGAAGAACTCAGCGATATCGTCATCATGGTGTCAGCAGACGGTCATCATGGCGCGGCTGAATTTACCGTCAAAGGCAGCTACCTGAAAACCGCAGAAGGCCTGCCCGCCGCGCGGGGCCAGACCTACTCTCTTTCCGCCGGCATCTTTTTCGAAGTCGATGACGGCCAGATCAGCCGGGTGACGACCTGCTACAATCTGCAGGACTGGATCGCCCAGATCGAAAAAGACGGGCGCGATGGCTGACATCCGCCTGCGCCGGCTGCAAGGCGCTCTGCTGCAGGGTGCGCTTGATAATCTGGCCAGCTTGCGCCTGACGGTGTTTCGCGAATGGCCCTATCTCTATGATGGGGACGCAATTTATGAGCGGGACTATATAACAAAATTCGCCGCATCGCAGGGCGCCGTCATCATCGGCGCCTTTGAGGGCGATCAGATGGTGGGCGCTGCCACCGGCGCGCCGCTGAAGGATCATTTTGACGATTTTGCTGCGCCCCTGGTTGCGGCAGGCTACCGTGTTGAGGATCTGTTCTATTTTGGGGAATCGGTGCTTCTGCAGGCCTTTCGCGGTCGCGGCATTGGCGTTGGCTTCTTTGCCGAGCGGGAAAGGGCAGCACTTGATGCGGGATTCGACAGGGTCGTCTTTTGCAGCGTGATTCGCCCCTCGGACCACCCGATGCGCCCACAGGACCATGTGCCGCTCGATTCCTTCTGGCACCGCCGTGGCTATCGGCCGATGCAGGGGGTCATCGGGCAATTTTCCTGGAGGGATAATGGGAACCCGGGTGAAACACAAAAGCCCATGCAGTTCTGGATAAAAGAAATTTCAAATAAAAACCATTTCAAAACAATAGGATAAATGTTTTTCTATCCGCATGAACCGTAGATGAACGGGCGGTTTCAATTCGGTTCAGCCGCATCCTCCTAAGGTCAGTCCATCGCAATCAGGCGATGAAAGAGCCACGAAGGAGAGCACAATGTTCACTCAGATCATCAAGACAACAGCACTCATCGCCATGGTTGCCGTCGGCACCGCAGGCGTTTCCGCAACACAGGCATCCGCCGCCAATGTCGGCATCGAATTTCAGATCGGCGGCTTTGGTAACGGCTACGGCCATGGCCCGCGCTGGGGACATGGCCAGAACTGGGGACATGGCCAGAACTGGGGTCACAACCGCGGCCCGAATTGGGGCAACCGTGGGTCCTGCCGGCCACAGCGCGCCGTGCGAAAGGCCAGCAATATGGGTGTTCGTCATGCACGCGTGATACGCGCCAACAATCAGCGTGTTGTCGTCAAGGGCTGGAGACGTGGCAGTCCGACACGGGTGATCTTTGCCAATCGCCAGCATTGCCCGGTTATCGCCCGACGCTAGACGCTACCATCGACATCGCACAGCACGTCCCGGCCAGGAGCCCCGCATCAGCAGGGTCCAGCCGGGATTTGTGTATTGTGCTCTATTGCGTCAGTTCGAACGTCACATTCACACTGACGCGGTACTGGTTTTCGCCTGATGCCACAGGCACGGAGGCATCAGCAGACATTTTCATCGCCATTTCGGCGCGCATCATCGGCACCGGCGATGAATTGTTGCGCTGTTCATTGATTTCGGCAATGCGCCCGAGGCCGACGCCGGCGGCCTGGGTCAGGGTCTTCGCCTTGTCGATGGCATCCATCATCGCCTGTTTGCGCGCCTCGGTGATTGCCGCTGAGGGATCATCATTGGTGAAGAGAATCTGGCCGCCCTGGTTGGCGCCGAGGGTGACGGATTTATCCAGGATGGAGCCCAGCTTGTCGAGATCGCGGATGCGGATGGTCAGCGAGTTGAAAACGCGGTAGCCGGTGATCTTCGGCGTAACCGGTTCATTGCCATTGTTCTTGGGGTAGAAATATTGCGGGTCGATGGAAAAGCTGGAGGTCTGCAGGTCGCGCTCGGCAATGCCGGCCTCGACCATGGAGGCCAGCACCTGTGCCATGGCCTGATTATTGGCATCCAGCGCTTCGCGCGCTGTATTCTCCTGGCGCATCACCGTCATGGTGATGACAGCCATATCCGGAGTGATACTGGCCGTGCCTTCACCGGTGACCGAGATCATGCCGGGTTTTTCGGAATTGTCGGCAAAGGCCGGGACAGGGGCCAGCGCCAGGGCCAGAATGAAGGCGATGTTGCGGTGAAAAATCATGAATGTTCCCAATCAGCTGTGAATGTTGCCTGCACTATTTATGAACTCATTGCGGCAATGTCTTGTCGGGGGCGGAGAATTGGTCTATGCGGGTTCCGCTGGCGCAATTTTCCACCATATTGCGTTCGGATCGGCGGTTCAATCCGCCTGGTGGGGCCTGTAGCTCAATTTGGTTAGAGCCGGCGGCTCATAACCGCTTGGTTGGGGGTTCGAGTCCCTCCGGGCCCACCAATTTTTATTGTCTGACCCGGCGACAGAGGGTGCGCGTAGCACTCGAGACATGGGTGGCGAACCGGTCGAGGTTGCGCACTATGTCAAGCGCTTTTTGTTTCAAATTCGGCGCGCAATAAGCACACAGGCCTGTGCAGACAACACGCTTTGAATTTGTAGTTCTGGGTGCGCAGAAAAAACCTCAGAGTTGGTAACGGGAGATATTGGCGCTTGTTGGTGTTGGAAATGCGAAGCAGAAAATCTGTAAAGAGGGATTGAGTGAACTGTCACCGAAAATACGGCCCAGCATCTTCATTGAAGGGTTCGCCCGGAAACTGAACGAAATCACCCACACGCTCCAGCACGGGTGGCACCTTTGCAGCGTCATTATCATCGCCTGCCAGATAGGCACGGGCAGGCGACCATGCCCAGTCCCAAGCCCCACCATGACGCGTTTGGCATGACTTCCTGCACAGGATTGAGCGTGACATAACGGAAGGCGTCAGACAGATGCATTTCGTCCATCACCACCGATCTATAGCGTCCCTGATACAGATGTCCCGTGGTTCTCGCCCTTGCAGTGATACGAACATGGTTTGGCACCAGGCCTGGGTCTCGCATCAGGCGCGCTCTGCATTTTCGGCCAGCGTGTTCAGAGACAGCGCATAGTCGGTTTCTTCAAAAACACCTGACCGCGCCTGTTGCTGCGCTGGGTGACATGATGCGGCAGACCGGGAACAACACGGCGAGCAAAGCGAGCCATGAGACAATTTTGGTCCAATTAAGAGATTAAGTATACTGTCACCGGAATTCGTTCTTTGCCAGCTTCTTTTGAATGATGGACAGCGCAAAGTCGTAGTCTTTTTGAGCAATAGCATCCTTTAGTTCTTGAGTGGACGTAATCGGATTTCGTTTCTCGAGTTGTTCAACCAATCCGGGGAAGAGCGGATAGCCTGCGTCTAAGGACACGCCAGCTCCACAGAAGAACACCACTGTGCCGTCTGCTTGGGCGTTCACCAACGCCTCAGGAATATTTGGGCCTTCTGGAATGAGCTGCATTGCAATTGTAATACATGTGAACATTCAATTCAAACATAGCTCAATGATGGAAAGATATTTTTATGCTTTGGATTATCGCAGAGTCCTTTTGCAGTTGTCACGCCTCAACAACTGGATTGGCGCCACAGAATGGCAGATTGGGGTCGGAAGCGCCCTTCCTCCGCCTTGCAGATGTGCACCTGATGCAGAAACGAAGGTTTTTGCAACGGTTTTTTGCGCCTTATGATTTCAATGGCTTAGGTGTCGCAAAACATTGTCGCAAAAAGATAGGCGAAATTCCGCTTAGAGCCCAAACTGCATGTTGGTGCGACGGTCACCAATGTCCGCTCTGGGGCAAGCCGTAAACTTGGCCTCGAAACTCCGGCTCATTCCGGACCTTCGCGCCCGGCGCGTAGAAGGTCAGGTCCCAGTACGAAGCACGGATAGGTGCAGAGTTGACCGGCAGCCCTATCTGGGGGATATAGGTTGAAGCTCAATATTAATGGATTCAGTTTGCCACAGAAGTTTTTTATTGTTGGAGCGCAAAAAGCTGGAACCACAGCTCTCCATAAGTATTTAGCTAGACACTCGCAACTTTCGCTCTCGGTGAAAAAGGAATTACACTTCTTCGACAACGAGACACGTGATTGGGAACGTCCGTCTTACAAGTTGCTGGAAACCGGCATGGGCTGTTCCACCGGAAAAATCTGTGGCGAGGCGACCCCTATTTATATGTATTGGCCGGATAGTATCGAGCGCCTACACACCTATGATCCAAGCGCCCAGATCATTGTTTTGCTAAGGCATCCAGTTTTTCGGGCGCACTCTCACTGGCGTATGGAGACAAAGCGGGGTGCGGAAAACCTCTCGTTTCCCGAAGCCATCCGTGGAGGTCGATCCCGCGTAAAAGAGGCACCGGGCGGTGTTCATCGCGTCTACTCGTATATCGAACGCGGTTTTTATGCGGAGCAAATTAAACGCATCTTACAATATTATCCGCATTCACAAGTTCACATTGCAACGACTGACCAGCTGTGGCTTGAGCCAAAATCCACCCTGAATGCGGTCGAGAGATTTCTGAACATAAAAGAAGAACTTGATCCCGAATGGGAATATATAATCGCTGCGCGCACAGATATACCCGATCAAATCACCACGGCCGACTTCGTGTTTCTGATGGATTTGTTCCACTCTGATATTCGCGCGGTGTCGAAAATAACGGGTATCCCCTTGGACAACTGGCTTGACGACCACTACCTTGAATCGGACAAGTATCTGAAATGAGTAAAAAATCTTCTTGCATTGTCCACATTGGCCTGCACAAGACTGGCACGACTTCGATCCAGCACTTCCTTCGAGAAAACCGCAATCGCCTACAAGGCCTTGGATTTTGCTTCTACCATGGCCTGCACATTGACGAAAATCACGTAGAGCTCCATGCGGCAACCATGCGCCCTGATCGCACGTCAACATTCCGGATGAAGTCAGACCTCGTTTTTGACGATTCATACCTGAAAGCAACGTGCAAGCGAGTGAATGCGTTTTTTGATCAAATAGAAAATGGAACGGCTGTATTTTCCGCAGAAGGGTTGTCGTTGCTTCGCTACGTTGATGAGGTCGAAAAGCTGGCTTCTATTATGCCAGCTGATGTCAAGATTATCGCATATTTGCGCAATCCGGAGGACTATCTTCAATCCCATGCAAACCAACTCAGCAAAGTCGGCATCACTGGCATTACGGACAAGACATCCCATGCCTATATGCAATCGGACACTTGGATGATCGACTACGAGCAGCGCCTCGAAGCTTATAGAACGACGTTCGGTCAGGATAATGTTATTGTTGTGGACTACGATGAAGCCTGTACCCGTGATAGCAATGTTATTCCATCATTTTTGCGATTGCTTAACCTTGAAAATGAATTCAGCGAAAAAGATTGGCAAGGCATACGGCGCAACCAGTCTTAGTCTGACTCGATATGGCTGACGTTCACAGATGTGCAATATTTAGCATTGCGGCTGTTCGATTCCGGTGACAGTTTACTCAATCCCTTTATTTGGCTTTCTGTCCCTCTTTTACAGCATGAGAGCCCGGCCCGTCTGCTTCTCCAGCATCTTCATTGAAGGGTTCGCCCGGAAACTGGATGAAATCACCCACACGCTCCAGCACGGGTGGCACGCTTTACAGCGTCACTATCATCGCCTGCCAGATAGGCACGGGCACGCGACCATGCCCAGTCCCACGCCCACCCTGATGCGTTTGGCCAGCCTTCCTGCACAGGATTGATTCCGGTGACAGTTTACTCAATCCCTTTATTTGGCTTTCTGTCCCTCTTTTACGGCATGAGAACCCGGCCCGTTTGCTTCTCCAGCATCTCCATTGAAGGGTTCGCCCGGAAACTGTGCAAAATCTCCCACACGCTCCAGCATGGGTGGCGCTTTTACAGCGTCATTATCATCGCCTGCCAGATAGGCACGGGCAGGCGACCATGCCCAATCCCCACCATGAGGCGTTTGACCAGCCTTCCTGCACAGGATTGAGCGTGACATAACGGAAGGCGTCAGACAGATGCATTTCGTCCATCACCACCGATCTATAGCGTCCCTGATACAGATGTCCCGTGGTTCTCGCCCTTGCAGTGATACGAACATGGTTTGGCACCAGGCCTGGGTCTCGCATCAGGCGCGCTCTGCATTTTCGGCCAGCGTGTTCAGAGACAGCGCATAGTCGGTTTCTTCAAAAACACCTGACCGCGCCTGTTGCTGCGCTGGGTGACATGATGCGGCAGACCGGGAACAACACGGCGAGCAAAGCGAGCCATGAGACAATTTTGGTCCAATTAAGAGATTAAGTATACTGTCACCGGAATTCCAGCCTTCGTCTTCGTTTGAGCGCACCCTTCGTCTCAGGAATACGCAGGGCTACTTCTCGAAGGCGTCCCGCAAGTTGGACGGAGTGATGAAATCCAGGAAGATGACCTTGCCGTTACTGAAGGCGTTGAGCGCCATGGGCCTCAGCGGCGAATGATTAGTAGGAGTGTAGGACAGCGAACCCAGAATCGTGGGCTCTTCCTTCAGATTGCTCAGCTTGTCGTTCACCGCCGGGCCATCGGTCGTGCCAGCCTGCTCGATCGCGGCCGCGAATGTCTGGATCACCGAGTACCCGGTCAGGAACGTGCTGCTCGTCGGCGCGGATCCGTAGGTCTCCCTGTACTTTTCCGCAAGTGCCCACTGGGACGGGACTGCCGGACCGAGGGTATATCCCTCAGCCCCGAAGTAGACTTCGGAAAGGTTCGGGATCGCCAGCGCCCATTCCTCGCCATCGTAGCCCGAACCGCCAACGATCGGGATTTCCACGCCGGCTGCCCGGATCTGGCTAACGACGCTCGTGAGGTTCGGTACGAAGGATGCTATGAAAATCTGGTCTGGCGCCGGATCCAGCGACTTCAGGTTGTTAATCTGCGCGCCAATCGAAAGGTCCTTCATCGAAATGTTGGCCTCCCCGACGATCATGCCGCCGAAGTCGGCGTATGAATCCTTGAAGTACCTGGCGAGGCCCTTGGTGTACTCGACCGTTGTGTCGGTGATGACGTAGGCAGTGTGCCAGTTCTTTGTGGCATATGTCCATTCGGCCAGCGCCGCGGCCTGGTAGTTCGAGCCAAGCGCCATTGCATACGCATAGGGTCCGATGCCTTGAACGCCGAATTTCGGATCTCCGGCACAGGTTGAGATTGCCGGTATCTGCCTCGCATTCGCAACGACCGCCGCGGGCGAGCCGAAATCGAAATCACATGCAGCGACAATCGCCACCGCGCCTTGGTCAATCAGCGCCGTCGCGCCGGTAGCCGCGAGCGCTGGGTCCGTCTTCTGGTCAAAACTGATAATCTGGATGGGCCGCCCCAATACGCCACCTGCATCGTTGATGTGTTTTACAGCGAGGTCGATACCTTGGCTCGGCGGTCCGTCATAAGCAGACATGAAGCCGGTCTTGCTCTCGACCACGCCAATAATGATCGGGTTTGACTCGGCTGCGACCACGACACCGGCCGAAGCGATGAAGACGGACACCGCCAACAGGGCGCCTCCAGAGAGCCATCGCCTGATAATCGGAAGGGTTTGCATCTTAGATATTCCCCGCTGTTTGGTGTTGCCCGGCATCAGGTGGGTGCCGATTGGCCGTTGGAAATCTTGGAGAGCACGATACGTGACGCGGTGTTGGCGTGAAACGGTCGCGGATCGGGAGAAAGCCTTGCACAGCCGCGCATGGAATTCGTCAACGTCGCAGAACCCCGCCTGTCCCCGAATACCCGACCTCCCCCGCAAATCAATCCGTCGAGTGAATCAGATCGCACAGGAAACGAAACACCGGTTACATTCTTTTCCCTACCTGCAAGAGAAGCCGATAATCCGACATTCCCCAAGTGGCCTGCCATCTGACACGTATATCGCCTGATCAGGCCTGCGGATCAAGTATTTTTTGCCTCTGAGGGTATCCGGAGTTGCGGAAACGCCTGAAGGCGGGTGCCTCATGCTTCGAACTGGTGCCTTGCTGGCCTGGAGGTGATGATTTTCAGCGCTTTGGATTCCGGTGACAGTTCACTAAATCCCTAAAAACAGAAATCATCAATTGCTCGTTCAATTGACATTGTCGTTCTCGGCCTGTCGCACCAGGTCACCAGGCGGCAGGCTCATACCTGTACTTTTTGAAGCATCCGCCTATGCGCTGTCTCTAATTATGCCGGTCAAGCGTAGAGCGCGTGCCCGCAGCGCGATTTGGACCTGATGCCTCATGCCACACCAAGGACAACTCATTCTGGGTCCGTCTGAGGATGATGGCCTGTAATGCTTCTTTGCTGATCTGCATCACAGCCATACGAGTGAGATCAATAAAAAAGCGCGAACCATGGATATCTGTGGCAGGGGCGGTTCAATGCACCCGGCGGTGCATCGCACTCCGGTTATCTGTTCATCCACCCTTGGAATCTTTATCTTCAACGCCCAGGGTATCCATGGCCCAGCCAACTGTAAATCCGTGCATGATCGTCGATAAAAGTATGACGAGAGCGACCAGCGACCAGATCTGTGTCTCGTTCGCAAATTCCATGTGAGATCCGGCGTAACACAGGTAGTAAATTGAACCGATACCCCGAACGCCATAGACGGACACGATCGCGCGACTCTTGCGGTCCAGTGAACTGCCACCAAGGGAAACCCAAGCAGACAGGGGGCGCACCACAATGATCAATAAGAGCGCCAATATAATATGGTTCCAGGACAGATCTATGAAAAGTGCAGGAATGACCGTACCCAGAGCCACCAGCAATACGGCAGTGATTGTGTGCTCGATAGCGTTTGAAAAGTCGTGTAGACGGCGATGGAAAGGGTGATGTTCTTCGATACGTCGCAGCGTCAGGCCCATGACGGCAACCGCGATGAAACCGTAACCTTCAACAATTTCAGTCGATCCATAACACAGAATCACACTGGCGAAAGCAACGACTCCTGAACCGGTGTCCGCAAGCAACGAGCCCTTCGGAACGGTAAAGAGTATATATCCCAAGGCGCGGCCACCCAGCGATCCGGCAATGACACCGACGATGATCCGGTAAAATACATCCCATACCATCCACTCGACAAACCAGGCACCCGGATTGAAACCCTGGGCGGCGACAACAAGCCCCAGATATACGAAAGGGAAAGCCAGGCCGTCATTCAGGGTGGCTTCTGTTGTCAGCGTGAACCGAACCGGATGCTCCGCGCCCTCCTGTGGCGGGCCAACCTGTACATCTCCAGCAAGGACGGGATCTGTTGGCGAGAGGACCGCGCCCAACAATATCGCCCCTGCGACTGTCAGACCCGTGATGATCGTTCCTGCAAATGCGATCGCCAGAATCGTAAGAGGCATGGCGATACACAACAGGCGCAGCGTGGGAAACCAGCGGCTCCATGGTTTGAGCTTGTCGATCCGCAGGCCCGCGCCAAACAAGGCAATGATCACGGCAAGCTCACTGACCAGCTCCCATGGCAATGGGTTCTGACGTGGATCGGGCAAGGACGGAAAATCGGGAAAAAGCATGGTGGCGGCGGCGCCGAATAGAATCATCAATGGCGCAGCGGCAGGCTCGCGTTTGGAAAAAATTCGCGGCAACCAGGATGCCAGTATGATGATGAAACCGATGAACGTCACGGCAATATGGTAGGAGCTGAACTCAAAAAACTCGCTTGGTGGCATTCGCCGTTAACCCCAATGTTTGCTCCTGTCGCGGAAAAACCGGCGCAGCCATTGCGCCGGTTTCATGAAGAATCCTGGTTAATTCGCTGCAGGTAGATTGAGGTCAATGCTGATGTCTGCATCACCGCCTGAAAGTCCGCCGCCGTACACGACGTAGCCACCGATGGCGACGATGACCAACAAGGCCCCCACCAGAAACCATCCTGCTCCACCAGAGCCGCTCTTGATGACGGTTATATCTTTATCGGTCATGGGTTTTCTCCAGTGACTTTACCGAGGGAGATTGACGCTCAACGAAATTGAAAAATACAATCTGATCACCGATGGCCCAACTGCTTTGCCCGAATATTTGGGGCCCGAATTTTTGGGGCCCGTATTGTTGGGGCCCGAATTGTCGGGCTGCAGCTCAAGCCATCGGAATGCATTCAGATGCGTTTCTCGTTCAGTTCAGTTTGATCTGTGCGAAGCCGACCGCAACATTGACTCCCTCAGAGGCAGAGACGCTGAGCGGCTGCAACGCATAGGATCTGTCCGAGCCACCAACGAGGATGTTGGCACCAAGACCGGCGGCAAATGCTGCAGATGCGGTGGCGCCGCTGTAGGTACCGGCGAGAGCACGTGGCGCGTAAATCTCTTCTTCTGCAGCGACCACTGTCCAGGCAATCACCGACTTGCCGGTGACGCCGACATCGATGCCATATTTGTCAATTGTGCCTGTGTAGGTTTCCTCTGCAAAACTGTCGTTTGCAGGCATGAACGTGCAGGTCAGGTCCTTTGATGAGCCGAAAACAAAACCAACGCCGCCTTCCACATCACAGGTCAACTGTCCGAGTTGAATGCCCGATTCTTGAGAATTGGCAATTGATGTCACTGACGTAAATGCCAGTGAAGCGATAGCAGCGACTTTGAGTATGTTGTGCATGATGGTCTTCCTTTTTGCGTTTTTCCGGCGTCTGTAACCTTCAAACGATAAACGCGTCAGTTGGCTACAAGTTCCATCAGCGCAAATTTTTCGATCTCCACTGCAGCATTGGTCGGCTTGGCATCTTCCTCTCGACAGGGCGCGCGCCCTCTGCAGCAGAAATGAAATTTTTCGTCTTGATTTTTGGTTGGTCCAGGCTGTTTTGTCCCGGCACAAACCGGCATGGCCAGCCTTGAAGGCATTGAACAGATAAACACGCCCGTGCATGGGTTGCATCAGGAGGCTGTATTAAGGGGTGGTGAAGCACCCCAAAATCTGCAATCTTCATCGCGGAAATGGAGAATGGATGACCATGAAAATTCGGATGCTATCGCTTATCTTCGGTTTGGCAATGTGTTTGAACCCCGCCCATGCGCAGCAATCTGGAAAAGCGGCGCTGGATGAATGGCTGGAGGATCAGCGGGCTTTTGGGGTTGAATCCTCGTATGATGCGGTTGAATCGGCAGGAGATACGCTGATTGTGTCAGGGCTGCACTTTTCCTTTTCCACGACATTTGAATTGCCTGACGCGAAAGCAACCTCCAACCTGCAGGGGCCGGTCGATCTGGTGTTTCGGTGGCGCACGCCGCGGCTGACAGCAACCGGCCTCACTGCGGATGATGATGGTTTTTTTGCCGACACGATGTCGCTTTCCAGCGATACGACATTCGGTTTTGAGGTCAGGCAGGCGCAGGAGACCATTCTGGACATGCAAGGCACGATCGAAGATTATGTGCTGAATGGTTATGGCTGGCCGCGCATCCCGAAAATTGACACGGGCCCCAAGCGGCCAATCAGCCGGTGGATGCCTTATTTGGAGGTCATAAAGGACTACAGGCTTGATCTGGGCGGCTACAGTCTGTTGACCATAGACTTCACCTTTGCCGGTCTGGGTGAGGATGTGGCCGCAATCATGGGCCATATTGAAAGCCGGGATGCTTTTGCAAAAGGCATGATTGATGGACGCCTCGCAGAATATCGCGATGGCGGGTCCATTCAGGAAACCATTATCGAGGTGCCGGATGGTCAACCTGTCAGAAGTAAAACGCAGACGGGCCAGACCAGCCTGATGGGCCTGGACTATCTCGCCTTTGTCAATGTGCTGAATTCGGATGGGACGAATACGCGGGATTACCGCCCCTATATCGATCGTTACGAGGTCCAGGACCAGCAAACGGACGATGGCACGCAGACAACCGGGATAAAACGGCTGGGTATTGAAGGTGCGTCCATTCGACTGCCGGAAACGAACATGATGGCAATGGCTGATGCATTGTATCTGGCGGCGACGCAGGGGAGTGAGCCGGAAGAGGTGCTTTTCAAAAAGGCGCTGATTGCCGTTCTTGATCTCTATCGTTCATTTGCTGTCAAACGCGTCTATGTGGAGGAAATGACAGCCTCGGCCGATTTGCCGGAGTTCATGTTCGGCGTTGAATTGGGCGAGATGGAATGGCTTGATGTGAGTTCCAGCGGACTGGGCAAAATGTCGGTGCGCGATGTGAATGTCACAAGCGGGGCAGATCAAATTGCCTCCATTGGCGGGTTTCATATCGGTCCAATAGAATTTCCGGCCTATGGACCCATTCGCGACTATATTGCCGACTTTGATGTGGATGGTAAGCCAGATCCGATGGCCGTTGCGCGTCTCTTCACACCGACGTCCATGGCATTTGAGCTGTCCGATCTCTTTGCCATCAATCCGGAAACGGGGTCTGATATCACGCTGGATCATTATGCGCTGGAATTGAACAGCACTTTGCCACCGGTTCCGACGACGCTGGACATGTCGATCAGTGGATGGGAAATGCCGCTGTCTGATCTCAAGCAGCCGGATGTGGCTGCCATGCTTCAGCTGATGGGGCTGGAGAAAATCCGTTTGAGCCAGAACCTGAGCTTGCGCTGGGACGAGGCGAGCGAAGACCTGGTCGTTGAGGATGTGATGATTGATGTGGGGGACATCGGCACGGTGCGCGCCAATGTCAGGTTCGGTGGTGTGCCACGGGCGCTTTTTGAACACCCGGATCAGGCAGAGAAAATCTTCCAATCAGCGATTTTTACGGCCAGTTTCAAGTCTGCAGAATTTGAACTGGTGGATGATGGGGGCCTCAAGGCGGCTTTATCGGTGGCTGCTATGTCTCAAAATATGCCGGAGGAAATCATCGTTGAAGTGGGCCTCAGACAGCTTGAAGCAGAATTGGCAAAAATCGGCAACGCCGAATTTTCCAGCATGATTCTGGCCGCCGTGGCAGCGTTTCTGGAAGATCCGCAGAGTCTTCGCATCGTTGCAGCGCCTGAAAACCCTGTGGCTGCTGTTGCCCTTATGGGGGCGGCGACAATGGCGCCGCAGGAAATACCGGAGTTGCTCAATCTATCGATCTTCGTCAATGAGTGATGCAAGGACCTGATGAACCTGTGACGGGCCGCTCTTTTCGCATTGCTTCGAATTGCTTGAAGGCAACGACTTCTTTCAGCCAGGGTTTCATGTCCCGCAAGCGGAGTGCTTTGTTACGGAAAGGCTCGCTGATATCAGTCCAATCGGAGTATTCCGGGTCATGCAAATCCAGATCGATTTCGAAGACCAGACCATCCTGTCTTATAATGACGCCAAACCAGGACGTCTCTCCATCAGGAAAAAGCGTGACCAGAATGCAATTGCGATATGCAAATCCTGCTTGCATGAGTTGCTTGTAAAACGGATTTGGCATCAATGACTTATCGTGAAATCCCCTATTCAGGATTTGCAATTCCGCTTCTGTTTTCCGAACCTTCATACCCCGCCTCATTGCAAGCCTTCCAATTTATTTCCATGCCAGGGCAGGCAATGGGCCAGCAAGTGCTGCGGTGCTCCATTTCGAGATTCCTTAATGTTATCCATCCCATTCAACCCATGGCGGCGCATGAAATATTTCGGTTGCGATAACAAATAGCGTAGCTCGAGGATATTAGTCCAAAGTAGTCGTGATCTCCTGATGTGCAGAACCAGGCATCCGATGACGTCTGCTGAGGGACGGTGTGTATCCATCCTGGCGGAAGGCCCTGGAAAAACGCAAAACATGCAAACAATGGCATTTGCATTGGCGTAAACAAGCCGACTAATATCTACAGGATGATCGACGGTGTTTGTCAAACAAGTTTTCCGCCGGTTTCATGCGGCGTCTCTGATTTCGGCGTCGCTGTTGTCACGTTCGGGGTTTAGCCAGACGGGGCCTGCGGGCTGCCAGTTGCGCGGAGGTCCTGACCAGCGTTCTGGTTTCTGTGCGCGGGCATTTGCATAAAGAATAGCTCGGCTTGCGAGAGTTTCGCGGTCAAGCCCTGCGTGGCGTGCGTTGGGTGTGACGAAGCGGATCGCGCTGTGAAGGTGCATGCCGTTATACCATCTGGCGAAGGATTTCACCCAAGTTTGCGCTTCGGTCTTGGTTGCGAAGCCATTGCCTGGCCAGTCCGGGCGATATTTGCAGGTGCGCAATAGCGCTTCGGAGAAGGGATTGTCATTGCTTACGCGGGGGCGGCTGTAGGATGGCGTGATGCCCAGCTTTTCCATTGTCACCTTCATTGTCGCGCCCTTCATTGGGCTACCATTGTCGGCATGCAGAACGAGCGGTTGAGAGACGCAACCTTCGGCCCAGACGGTTTGCTGGACCAGCTTCGCCGCGAGATCCGCGCTTTCGCGCTCATGGACCTCCCAGCCCACAATCTTTCGACTGAAGATGTCCACGATCAGATAGAGGTAGAAGAACATCCCCGCGACCGGTCCAGGCATCCAGGTTATGTCCCATGTCCATACCTGACAGGGCGCACTGGCCTTGTAGCTGGCCGGTGGTTTACGCCGCACCGGCGGCTTGGCCCGGCCACGGTGATGCTGTTGCCCATAGGTGCGCAAGATGCGGTAAAAACTGGTTTCAGAGGCCAGATATTTGCCCTGATCAGCCAGTTTTGGAACGATCTGGCTAGGCGGCAAACTGGCAAATTCCGCAGAATTGCAGATGTCCAGTACGGCTGTGCGCTCTTGCTCACTAAGCTTGTTGCGCGGCACAGGGCGCGCGATAAGCGGCCGCTGATCGGCTCCAACCTGGCCACCTGTCGTCCAGCGGCGCAAGGTGCGTTCGCTGATATTCAACTCAGCGCAGGCTTTGGAACGGCGCGCTCCAGCAATAACGGCCTCTTCGATCAGGGTAACTGCGGTCTGGCGATCTGGGGTGCTGATCATGCGTCCTCGTCGCCCCCCCAGATCGCTGATGCCTTTTTTCTGAGAACCAGAAGGGCTGCGGTTTCGGCCAAAGCCCTTTCCTTGCGAGCAAGCTCACGCTCCAGACCCTTGATCCGCTTTCTCTCTTCCTTTGTGATCTGGCTCATTCTAGCCGTGCTCGCACGGTCCCAGTCGTTCGCCTGCTCGCAGGCAAGTCGCCATGCCATGATCTGCTCGGGAAAAGCCCGCGCTGGCGACAATACGCCGACAGATCGGCGTCGTTCAGCGCCGCTGTTTCCAGCACCGCAGCGAACTTGTCGCGCGAGCTCCAGCCCTCAGGGCCAGCATTTGCATCAGGCAGAAGCTGACCCTTGCCACGAGCCTCAGCGCGCCACTTATGCAGCGTCGCCTCCGATATCCCTTCTTCATGCGCCAACTGCCGAATGGCTACGTTGTGCGGCGGCAGCATACGCTTCAGTACCGCTGACTTACGCTCCGGTGAATATCCCATGTCATTGTCCTATCCCGCCCACCTGAAAATAGAGAAAAATAGAGCAGTGGACAACTTCCCTGACACAGGGGGCCTACGGCAATCTGCTTGTCGACAAAAACCGGAACCGGGGGTGAGGAAATGAACACGACAAAGAACAAGGCTGATGGAAACCTTGACACGTTTTTGATGTCGGTGCTCAAAAGCCGTTTCGAAAGCATTGTGCGTGAAATGACCCTGGTTGTAACCAAGGCCAGCCGCTCAGCGGTGATCAAGAACGCCAAGGATCTGAGCTGTGCCATTCTGACCTATGACCATCGTCTGGTCACGACCGAAGATGCGCTGCCGATTCATGTCACTTCGATGGATGTGGCGACACGCCCCCTGACCGAGCTTTTTGATGATATCAAACAGGGCGACATGTTTGTGAACAGCTCGCCTTTTACCGGCGGCACGCACCATGCCGATCTGATCCTGTCGATGCCGGTGTTCTTTGACGGAGAACCGCTGTTCTGGGCTGTCGCGCTGTCGCATCACGCCGATACCGGAGCGCCGGAACCCTCGACCTATCTGCCCTATGCCAAGAACATCTATGAGGAGGGCATGCATTGGCCCTGCGTGCGTATCGCGGAAAACTACAAGGAAAAGCAGGATATTCTGCGCATGGGCATGTTGAAAAACCGCGTGCCGGATTTGTGGTTGGGCGATGTGCGCGCCCAGATGGGGGCGGTGCGAACCTGCGAGAAGCGCCTGATCGAACTGTGCGAGAAATACGGCGTTGACACGTTGCAGATGTTTGTCGAGGACTGGTTCGACTACGCGGCACGCCGCGCCAAAGCCGAAATTGGCAAATTGCCCGCTGGCGCATATGAATACCGGATCAACCATGACCCGGTCCCAGGTGTTGCTGATGCGGGCATACCGATCAACCTCAAGATCATCGTTGATCCGGAAGCGGGCGAAATCACCGTCGATGTACGCGATAACATTGATTGTGTGCCCGGCGGCCTGAACCTGTCGGAAAACACCACCAATGGCGCTTGCCGGATTGGCGTGTTCAACAATCTCGACGCCAGCCTGCCCCATTGCCACGGCAGCGCCAATCAGATCAAGGTTCTGATGCGCGAAGGCTCTGCCATTGGCAAGCCGGTCTATCCGGCGGGCACTTCGGTGGCGACGACCAATGTCAACGACCGACTGACCACGGCTGGAAACGCAGTCTTTTCGCAAATGGGCAAACCCTATGGTCAGGCCGAGGGTGGGCCGCACCTGCCGGTTGGCATGGCGGTTGTTTCCGGAAAGGACCCCTTCAAGGAGGAGCAAGTCTATATAAACCAGATCTTTGTCAGCTATGCCGGTGGCGGGGCCAACAACGGTCATGATGGCTGGCTGACCTATTGCGGCCCGGCCAATGGCGGTCTGATCACTCTTGATTCAATCGAGGTCGATGAAAGCATGTACCCTTTCATCATCGAAAGCCGCGAGGTGCGTCCCGACAGTCAGGGCTATGGCGAATTTGAAGGTGCGCCCGGGGTGCAGGGAGCCTATTATCCCATCGATCATGACATGACCATCATGTATGCGGCGGACGCAACGACATTTCCGCCGCGCGGCGTGCTGGGCGGCAAGGACGCCGCGCCGACTGCCAGCCAGAAAATGCTGGCGAATGGTCAGGTGGTTGACCTTACGGCATTCAATCAGGAACTGTGCAAGGATGGGGAAAAAATGATGTTCCTGTCGTGCGGCGGTGGGGGTTATGGCGACCCTCTGGACAGGGATCCGGCCCGTGTGGCGACATCGGTCAACGCCGGTTGGCTGACGGCAGAAAAAGCACGTGACGTCTACAAGGTTGCCCTGAACGCCCCCGATCTGAACGGACTTCGCTCTGTCGATGAAGTCGCCACAAGATCCTTGCGCAACAGGCCAAAAAACTGACCTAGGGGTGCACAGAAATCACATCACTGGCAAAAGCATATTTATTATCGCCCATCTTGCCTCTGACGAAACCCAGATCCAAAAATGCCCATAGGGCAATGATGCCGCAAACGGCGAGAACAGCGGTTTGCGTATCGGTTCCAGGATAGGCACTGGAAAAAGCGATTCCGGTCTTGGGGACAAGAATATAAAGGATGTACCACCAGCCGGATTTGCCCAGGTCGTGCAGCCGCCTGACGACCATGGACATGATCGAAATTGATACCAGGGCAAACAGTGCGAATAAAATGACGGATTGCAATGTGGTGGATTCCTGATCAACCAGTTTGATCAGGAAGGGTCCGGTTGAAACGATGGCAGCTGCCCAGAAAAGCAGCAGGAGCCAGTATTTTGCTCTGCCAATTTGCCCCTTAAATCCAAAGAAAAACGACATGTGCAACTCTCCCCAGTGACCGCCGGTTTCGATGTTACATAAAAATGGTGAATGAATTGGAAGACTTGCCGTTGTTGCGTTCCGCCGGTCAGTTTTGTGAACCTTCAGTTCCCAAACAATGTCAGTGCATTCATGTCGTCGCTGCACCCGGCATCGGGAACAGCCCATATCCGCCTTCGACCTGTTTGATCCCAGGGTTTTGTTGCCGCCAGCCGAAGCTGCCAAGGGCAAATCAATCAAAACCGGCGCATTCTCCAACCGGTCAGTGGAACGTTCTGTCTCACCTCACATCCCGCCAGTTCAAGGTGCGAACTGGCGAGAAATTGGTTCTTCGGTCATCTCGCCGATTCTGCCCAATCGCGTGTCTGATAGCCGCTTGCCAGACGCCAGTTGAACAGTCGCTCGTGCATTTCCTGGCGAATTGCAATCTTGTCCGGATCACCCCACAGGTTGTTCTCTTCAAGCGGATCCTCCAGCAAGTCGAAGAGTTGTCCAAAATCCTCGTCCATGAGATGGACATATTTCCAGCGAGAGGTTCGGACCATGGAGACAAATTTGCTGAACTGGAAAACGACATCGAGACCCTGTTCGCAATAGATTGCCTCCCGACCCTCAAACGGTTCTCCTCTCAGCGCCTCGGCAAAGGAAAGCGCCTCCTTGCCTTCCGGGAAATCAATTCCGGCCAATTCGAACAATGTTGGCGCCACGTCCATATGCTGGACCAGGCCTTCAACAGCACCTTTGGCATCGAATGAGCCAGGGCCCCATATAATCAGGGGCAGCTTTATGACCTCTTCGTACATGGTCCATTTCTGGCTGTGACCATGGTCTCCCAGACTGTCCCCATGGTCGGAGGTAAAGACAATGATTGTGTCGTCCAATTGCCCGGCTCTTTCCAATGCATCGATGATCTTGCCAACCTGAGCGTCGATCATGGTAACATTTGCAAGATAATAGGCCCGCTGGCGATGTCTCTCCTGTTCGGGCGCATCAATCTTGTGGCGCACCGCGTCATGGTCGCCCGCTGCATGTTTTGCCGCCAGGCGCTGGAAAGCGAGGGGTTGGCTTTGCAGGTCGCCATCAGACACGGGGCGTATTTTCAGGTCCCTGCCAAGATAGGGTTCAACGTCTTCTTCTGTGGGGTCATAGGGCGGGTGAGGGCCGGGAAACCCGACCTGCAAAAAGAACGGCGCCTCAAGGCGCGCATTGTCTATCCAGTCGATCGCCAGATCGGCCACAAATACATCGGAATGAAGATCGCGCGGCAGTGGCCAGTCAAAGGCGCCCAGCCGGTCAGCATAATCGTTCAATTTGCTGTAGGTTGGTAGCCCGGGCTTTTCAAAACCGGCTTTCTTGATGGCCTTGTCCCACTCGTCGACAAAATCGCGACCGCGCTTTGCCATCGATCGGTCCTTGTTTTCGACGATCATCCGGGCGCGGAAACCGGCCTGCGCATCCATGGGTTGGGTATGCATCTTGCCGACATTGATACAATCGTATCCTGCCGCTGATAGATCCTCTATCCAACCCTTCTGCCAGGATGCGGCGTTGTTGAGAACGCCTGTGGTATGCGGGTAATAGCCGCTGAAAAGCGACGCACGCGCTGGAACGCATGAGGGAGCCGCCGCATAGCAGCCTGTCAAATGAACGCCTTCGGCAACGAGACGGTCGAGGTTCGGCGTATCCATATGGGGATAGCCAAGAGCGCTGATCGTGTCATAGCGTTGTTGATCCGTGATCAAGAAGACGATGTTCGGTTGCTTTGTCATCAACTCTCTCCAATTTTGAATTCAATGCTGAAAATATTGCAGCGCTGCGTTTCACACGAGGTGAATGATCTGTAAGACAGGTCTTGTGATGGGGGTTCAGTCACCTTGGGACCCATCACAATGGCCTGTATCCAAAGGTTTTCGGCAGATAAAGGACGATCTCTGGAAAGAGAGAAAGGATCAGCAGGCAAAACAGCAAGACACCGATATAGGGAACGATTTCGCGAATGATGCTCCATGCATCGATGTCGTTGACAGCGGACGTTACAAAGACAAGAACCCCATAGGGCGGTGTTATGAGACCGATCATCGTGTTGATCACGATAACGACACCGAAATGGACCGGATCGATACCCATGGCCATGGTGGCAGGAACCAGCACCGGAATAATCACCAGCAGAATTGTTGCCGCGGGCATGATCATTCCCAAAAGCAGGATCATCAGGTTGATCAGCAACAGAAATGCTGTTGCCGAGATTTCCCAATCAGAAACCCATGCGACAAGCGTGTTGGGAAGCCGTTCGATTGCGATGACATAGCTGAACATGAAGGCGCCGGCGATGATCATCACAACGACGGCAGACTTTCGAGCGCTTTCCTCCAGTGCCCGGAAAAAAGCCTTGAACCCAAGCGCCCGGTAATAAATTGACACGATGACTGCGTAGGCTGCGGCAACCGCCGCCGCTTCGGTTGGCGTCATGATACCGGAATAGATACCACCCAGCAAAATGAAGGGTGTCAGCAATGGAAGCGTTGCAATGCGCAACTGGGTGAATATTTCCGAAGAAGATTGCGCAGGCTCAATCGGGAAATTCCGGCGCGTGGCAATCACGCTATTCAGGATCATCATCGCCACCGTGATGAACAGTGCAGGAATGATCCCTCCCAAAAACAAGGCGCCGACCGATGTATCGGCGGATATCGCGTAATAGATCATCGGGATCGAGGGCGGAAATATCGGGCCTATGACAGAGGATGCTGCGGTGACCGCCCCAGCAAAACCTGCCGGATAGCGATCATTTTTGCGCATCATTTTGACCAGCACGGTGCCGACACCCGCAGCATCGGCGGTTGCACTTCCGCTCATTCCGGAAAAGATCAGGCTGGTGATCACGTTGACCTGCGCCAGCCCGCCCTTGGTGCGTCCAGCCACAGCCACCGCGAAACCCAGCAATCTGTCGGTGATGGTTCCAACGTTCATCACCTGTGCCGCAAATATAAACAGAGGTATCGCCAGAAAAACGAAATTCGAGCTAAAGCCCTGCATGACTGTGTTGGTCACGGCCACCAGGGGCAGACCGCGCATCCAGAGATAGGCAATGGAGGCTGAGATCAGCGCGATACCGATCGGCAGGCGCATGAGCGCGCCTGCAACAAGTAGTGCCAGCATGGCACCAAATTCGACGCTCACTTTGTGGCTCCGATATAGAAGAGGCGCAGGCATCGTGCAGCATTCAGCAAAAGCCTAAAGCCGACGACAACAAGGAAAAATGTAAAGACAACGTAGATCCAGGAGAGCGGAACCTTCAGCACACCGGTGACAAGCCGATTTACCACCTCCAGATATTTAAGGCTTCCGGGCAGGGCGAGGAGCAACATGCAACCGGCAAATGTGCAGGCAATAATCTGGCTGAGATGTTGTGCCCAGACAGGCAGACGATCGAAGACCAGTCCTATCTTCACATGATCCTGCAACCGCACATTCAGGCAGATGGTCCACCAGGATCCGATCAAAAATGCATTGATCGCAACTTCTGTTGTCCACCCCAAAGGCCACTGAAGCAGATAACGAAAGATGACCTGGAGCAGAATGGCAATGATGGATACAGCAAAGAACGATGCCGAAATCAGCCTGGAGACAATTTGTAGCGATGGCATTGTGTGGCCCTTTGGAAAGACGTGCCCGGACGCTGATCGCGGCCGGGCCATTGGTTATCTTCAGGGCATCAGGTGAAAACACCGGGGGTTATCGCTGGGCGTCGCGGCCATTTCTGCAGCAAGCCCCGCTTTCCAGGTTTTGGAGAAATCCGAGTCGGCATAGACCTTCTCCGCGTGGGCCATGAAAGCAGGAATATCCGGAACGGAAAACGAGACGCCAGCCTCTTCGAAGACCGCTTTCAGGTCCTCTTCGCCCCTGACCTTGGCGCGGTCATTGAATATGCGTGCGACATCGGCCGCCTCGCGCAGTAGCTCTTGCTGACGTTTGTCCAGTGCATTCCAGCTGTCGGCGGAAATCACCAGGACCAGATGGTTCACATAATGTCCAGTCAGCACGATCTGCTCGGTGACTTCTTGGAGTTTGAAACTGTAGCTGGACGGAATGGGAAGGCTATGGGCATCCACCGTGCCTGTCTGAAGCGCCAGAAAGAGTTCGCCCAGTGCCAATGGTGTCGGGCTGGCCCCCACCGCTTGACCCTGAAGCTGCCAGGCTTCGGAATTCGGCTCGCGTTGCTTGATGCCTTTGAGATCTTCTGGCGTGTTGACCTCTTTTGCCTTGCGCAGGGCCACGTGGCGCAAACCGAACAATGTCGCGCCAAGGGAGACCACGCCGGCATTTTCCTCCAGTGCCTGACTGAATTCTTCGCCGATCTTGCCATTGAGTACCGAACACATGTGCAATGGATCACGCACCGAATAGGCCGCTGTCAGCGCGCCATATTCCGGGACCAGCGATGACACGTCGAATGCATTGATATAGGCCAATTGGATGGCGCTGGTCTGCAAAGAGGGCAAGACACCGGATTGCTTGACCAATGTGCCGCCGGCAAAGACCTCGATGTCAAATTCGCCAGGGGCAGACCGTTCGAGATAATCCCCCATGAGTTCGATGGCCTGGACTTGAGAGTCTCTTTCCGGTGCAGGTCCCGCCCAGACCAACTTTATCGGATCTGCTGATGCGGTGCAGGGCAGCGCTATAAATGCGGCTGCAGCCAGTATGTTGAGAAGTTTCATGTTTTCCACCCTTCCTTTTTGGAATATGATTCCATAATCATGATTCAGTGTTGTGTGTCAACGCAAAAATGGAATCCAAAAGCGCTGCTTAATGGTCCCGGCATCACCGACATATGGAGAAAATCATCGTATAATCGCCAATTATTGCGGGTTTTGCGTGAAACCAGCACTGTGCCCTGCTGTATGATGTGTCCTTTCGAAAACCGATAGAGGTAAATTAGAAATAGTTTCCAAAATGGAATGAAACTGATATATCTTCAGGATAAGGAGAATTTCAGTGACTGTCGCAGCCGTTTCCAGATGTTTGAATCTGTTGGATATTCTCGCCGGTGCACGCGAAGCGCTCGAGCTTTCCGAGCTGGCTGCTCGCATGGATATTCCGCCAAGCGCCGCCCACCGTCTTGTGACGACGATGGCCAATCATGGATGGGTCATTCAGGAGCCTTCGAGCCAGAAATATGCGCTGTCGCTGAAGATGAGCGTTCTGGCATTCCGCGATCTGGACAGCCGGAATGTCCCTGACGTGATACAGGCGGTTTTGAACCGACTGGCGGCAAACACCAGGGAATATTGTCGTCTGGCCATGTTGGAGAAACAAGACCTTGTCTGGGTCGCGCGTGCGCAGGGAGCCGTCACTGGGCTGCGCTATGATCCCGATATGGGGCAGCAGGTTGTTCTGCATGCAACGGCAAACGGCAAGGCCTGGTTGGCGACACTGCCCGAGGAAGAGGCGCTTTCCATTGTCTATTCGCGCGGCTTCAGGACAGACCGCGTGCTTGGTCCCAACAGTGCGCGCAATGTTGACGAATTGCGCGGGCGTTTGAACGAAACCCGTGCTTTGGGGTTTGGCATTTCGGTGGAAGAGGCAGAGGCAGGGACGGCGGCGCTCGCCGTTCCGTTCCGTTCGGGCCCCGGGGAAGATGATCCGATTGCCGGAACGATTTCCATCGCCGGCCCGCTGGTTCGCATTCACAAGGGTCGTTGGACAGAATTGGCCGAGGCGTTGCGCCAGGCTTCGCAAGAGATCAGCGAACTCTGGCCGTTGCGGATGCGCCAGCGCGGACTCGCCGATTTCGGTCGCTCGGTCGCCGACAAGATGTGACATTCGCTTTGACGCGGGAACGTTTCCATTTTGTCAAAAATCATCGGTGGCGCACGGTGCGCAAAAATTCTGACTTCCCTGATTTCCGCAATCTGGAATGTTGCCTGAACGCAGCCTTTTAATTTCCGCTGTCACGAGAGAGCGCCAACAGTTGCGAGCGCTATCGGGCGATTTTTGTGCATCGGGGATGCTGTCCTTTTGGCAATGGTGTGCATGTAGCGTTCGTGCTTGTGACAGTGTAGGACTTATTGTTCATGACACTTGCCCTTTTGCCGTTGCCCTTATGACCGGGACATTTAGATGAAAAAATCTTTGAGAGATGGTGTGGATATCGACGTTGCCTTCCAGCATTTCTCTCGTCGTCAACCGGTGAAACCAGCAAAACGCATGGATCAAGACGAGACCGGTATCGAGCCGGGGGTGAGACGTTATATGCGGCCGATGAAACAAAAGATGTCCATGCTGTTCGATCGTGCACGCAGATTGCCCTATATCCTTGGTCTGCGAACGCGGTGGAAAAGAATGCGCCATGAAAGACAACAGGCATGGCGTCGCGAACTTCAACAGGCGGTCGAAACGGCCGCGCGGGAGGCCAGGGCGATGGTTCTGACGGAAAGGGCCATTGTCGTTGAGGAACTGGAAAAAAAAATTCTACAGCGGTTGGACCGAATAGAAAGTTACAGTTGCGCAGCTGCCAGAAGAACAGCTGTCAATTGCGGTCAGGACGAAGTTCTGCTGCGTACCAGCGTTGGCTATGTACTTTGCAGTGCACGTGATCATGCTCTTTTGGCGTGCCTGCTTGAAGTTGGCGAATGGGAGCCAGGCACACGTTTGCTGATTGAAAAACTGATCAAGCCCGGGGATTGTTTCATAGATGTGGGTGCAAATATTGGTCTGCATACGCTGGCTGCTGCGCGCGCCATGGGTGGACAGGGGGAGATCATAGCCTTCGAGCCATTCGAACCCACAAAACGCCTGCTTGAGAGAACAATCTGGCTCAACGGCTTTTCCGATATTGTCGAAATTCAGGAGGCGGCGGTCTCCAACACAACGGGGAATAGGAGCCTGTTTCTTGGTGAGACATCCGGGCACCATTCTCTTTTCGACAGGAATGAAGAGAACCACAGCGCTCAAGCCTCGATAGATGTCGCCAACGTCCGGCTGGACAAGGTTTTTGCCAGAACGAAGTCCATTGATGTTTTGAAAATTGACGCTGAGGGTGCAGAATTGGAAGTCATGGATAGCGCGGCTGCTTTTCTGAAAAACAACAACAATTTGGCGATTATAGCAGAATTTTGTCCGCGTCACATACAATCACCTGACGCTTGGCTGGGCTTTTTTCATGGCTTGGGATTGCAATATAAGGTCATTAACGATCAAACAGGAGCGTTGGAGACGTGGCCGGACAGCACGCTTTTTTCCTGCGAATCTACGAACCTTTTGATCAGCAAGGCCGACTCTGATGTGTGGGGTAAATTACTAGATTCATGAAAGAATTAGTACTCGTTGGCGCGGGTGGCCATGCAAAAGTCTGTATCGAACTGCTAAGGGCAATGGGGAAACATGTTGCCTTTTGTGTCGGCGCAAAGGGCAGCCCTCAGCAATGTCTTGGTATTCCAGTGCTTGAAGGTGATGAACATATCACCCGCTTGCGTTCACAGGGCTATACCAGAATATTTATTGCCATCGGTTGCAACCAAATACGAAATCGGTTGGCCGATCTTGCTATGAAACAGGGCTATGTTCTGGAAAATGCAATAAGCCCCCGCGCCGTCGTTTCTCCCAGTGCAAAGATTGGTCACGGTGTAGCCGTCATGGCCGGCGCCGTAATCAATGCCGATGCCACTGTCGGTGACTTATCCATCGTAAACACGGGTGCATCAATAGATCATGATTGCATCATTGGGCGCGCAGTGCATATTTCCCCACAAACTGCTTTGGCGGGCAATGTTCAGGTGGGAGATAGTGCATTCCTGGGGATCGGGACGACAGTTGTTCCTGAAATTGTTATTGGCCACAATGCGGTAATCGGTGCCGGGAGCGTTGTTCTCTCCCATATACTTGCCGGAGCAACAGCCTTTGGTGTTCCAGCCAAACACATTGAAAACAAATAGGTTATTCTTCTTGAAACGGATTGCAGTTGCTGAACCAAAATTATCCACCAGAGAAAAGGAGTATGTGCTCGATTGTATCGATACAAACTGGATTTCTTCCAATGGCAAATATGTTGAGCAGTTTGAGAGGGGCTTCGCCCGTTTCTGCGGCGTCAAACATGCAATCGCAACAAACAATGGAACAACAGCCCTTCATCTTGCGCTGGTTGGTCTCGGGTTGCAGCCGGGCGATGAAGTCATCATTCCCACAGTAACCTACATCGCGACCGCCAACGCGGTGCATTACTGCGGTGCAACCCCCGTTCTGGTGGATGTGTGCGCCGGGACTGTGAATATCGACCCCGATGAGATCGAAAAAAAGATTACATCGAGAACAAAAGGAATTATCCCGGTACACCTCTTCGGCCATCCGGTCGATATGGATGCAATCAACACCCTGGCTGCCAGGCACGGATTATGGGTACTCGAAGATGCTGCGCAGGCGCATGGTGCGCAAGTGCATGGCAAGAACGTTGGTGGCCTTGGAACCTGCGCCACATTCAGTTTCTATGGCAACAAGATCATTACGACAGGCGAAGGTGGCATGATCACCACCAATGACGACGCGCTGGAGGCTCGTTTGCGTTTGTACCGCGGACAGGGAATGGATCCGCTGCGCCGGTACTGGTTTCCGGTGGTGGGCTTTAACTACCGGATGACCAATATCCAGGCAGCCATCGGTCTGGCGCAGCTCGAAAATATTGATTGTGCCTTGTCAGAACGCCACCGCCTGGCTGGATGGTACAACAATGCTCTTGAATCATTGCGTAAAAAAATAGTTCTGCCATCGCAGGCGCCATGGGCCAGGCACGTTTATTGGATGTACAATATTTTTCTGCGTGAGGGGGACGCGCATCTGCGCGATGAAGTGATGGTGCGGATGGATGCTATGGGCATCGAAACGCGTCCGGTGTTCTATCCCATGCATGTTCTCCCACCCTATCGTGAGGAGTCCGGCTATCCTGTCGCAGACCTGTGGTCTCAGCGGGGAATAAATCTGCCCACCCATCTGCATATGAGACTGGCTGACGTGGAAAGAGTCCGCGATGCCCTGGACCAGTCATTGGGTGGCGATTCATGAAAATTGCACTTGTTTCCACCTATGTACCCTTTCTGCATGGCGGTGCTCGCAATATAGTTGAATGGCTGCAGGCCATGCTTGAAAGGCAGGGACACTCGGTTGAACGCGTATATCTTCCGCAGATGGATGCTCCGGAACTGTTGTTCAAGCAGCTCATGGCTTTTCGTTGGATAGACCTTGATGCGGCAGATCGGGTTATCTGCTTTCGCCCATCAGCGCATTTGATCTCGCATCGCTGCAAGATTGTCTGGTTTATCCACCATATTCGCGCTTACTACGATCTGTGGGATAGCCCATATGGCTTGGCAGATAATGCGAAAAACCGAGGCGTGCGTGACGCGCTTTGCCGTGTTGATACAGCTGCTCTCACGGAAGCCAGCGCAATATTCACCAACAGTCGTGTGGTTTCCAACCGCCTGAAAAAATACAACAATATTTCCAGTGAAGTGCTTTACCCGCCAGTCTACCAATCAGACCGTTTCCATTGCACGGAATTTTCCGACGAAATAGTGTGTATCTGCCGGCTGGAACCCCACAAACGCCAGGATCTTCTCATAGAGGCAATGCAATATACCAAGACACCCGTTCGACTTCGATTGTCTGGGGTCGGCTCTGGCGAGGCATATGCTGGCGCACTTGTGCAGAAAATTCGCGCACTGAAGCTTGCCAATCGGATCGTTTTGGAGAACCGTTGGATTTCCGAGGAAGAAAAAGTGAAGCAATTGGCATCCTGCCTTGCCGCCGCCTATTTGCCATTTGACGAAGATTCCTATGGATATCCATCCGTCGAAGCCAGCCATGCAGCCAAGCCCATATTGACGACATCGGACTCGGGCGGGGTGCTGGAGCTGGTTAGCAATGGCTTGAATGGATATGTTGTTGAGCCGACCGCCAAAGCCCTCGCTGAAGCGATGGACAGACTTTATCTTGACCGTCATAAAACCGTTCAAATGGGAAAAAATGCTGTCAACCAGCTGGAGTCCTTGAATATCAGCTGGCACCATGTTCTCAACAGGTTGCTGGCGTGAAGGTTCTTGTCGTTACCAACATGGCGCCCTTTATTTGGGGTGGAGCTGAAGAGTTGGCCGTTCATCTGCAAAGAAACCTCGTGCTCGCGGGGCACGAGGCCGAGGTACTGCGTATTCCGTTTCAATGGGAGCCTGCAACCCGGATACCATCACAGATGATGATGGTACGTGCCTTTGAACTTTGGAACGTCGACCATGTTATCGCGCTGAAATTCCCGGCTTACCTAATTCGTCATCCCCATAAGACGCTCTGGTTGGTGCATCAATATCGACAGGCTTTTGATCTCTTTGACGCGGGGCATACAAATCTCACTGCAGATTCCGAAGGTCGGACACTCAGGGAAATGATACGGCGAGCGGATAATGAAGGCTTCTCGGAAAGTCGCCGTATTTTCACAATCTCGGAAGTGACACGCCGACGTTTGAAAAAATACAATGGCTTCGACTCAGAGGTTCTATTGCCTCCGATCAATGATCCGGAATTGTTTGCGGGGGGTGCCCCGCAGGGATATATTTTTGCCGGTGGCCGCATCAACGACATGAAACGTCAGTATCTTTTATTGGACGCAATGGCAAAAGCTGATCGTTGTGTCAGATTGGTGATAGCTGGGCCACCTGACGCTCCAAATGACCGCGAGCAGCTAATTCGCAGGGTTGAAGAGCTTGGACTATCGGACCGCGTAAAACTTGACCTGAGGTTTCTTCCACGCGCCGAATACGCCAACTACATCAACGATGCGACAGCTGTGGCATACTTGCCAATTGACGAGGATTCCCTGGGTTACGTTTCCATGGAGGCTGCTACGGCCCGAAAGGCGTTGATCTCGGCGACCGATAGCGGCGGTGTTTTGGGATTGGTGAAAAATGCCGAAACAGGTTGGGTTGCGCAGCCCAACGCAGAATCATTGGCGGCTGCGATGAACGCCGTCTATGAAAATGACACGAAAACACTGGCTTTTGGCATGGCAGCAAAGGATTTATGGGACAGCATGGAAGCGAACTGGCCGACAACCGTGGAAAAACTTCTGCGATGAAATTGCTGTTTTTTACCCCGACGATAAAGCGTTCTGCAATTGGCCGGATGGCGGCACTGATTGTTAGAGAACTCATTGCGCAAGGTCATGCGGTGACGGTTGTTCGCACTGAATCGATCTCGCTGCAAGACCAGGAAACGCACGACTTTGGTGTATCTCTCGTTCCGTGGAATGAATTGCACGACCGCACCCAGGAAATTCAGACAGCCGATCAATTCATATATCAAGTTGGTGACAATTACAGCTATCATGAAGGATGCCTGCACTGGATGCCAAAGTTGCCGGGAATTGTCTGTTTGCATGATTTTTTTCTGGGTAGCCTGTTCTGGGCATGGTCTGAATCGCGGCGGGACGAAGCAGACAGCATCCTGAGGTATTATTATGGAGATGCTGCAGCAGAGAGTTATTTCAACGCGGCCAATCCTGCTGAATTTATCGCAGACACGTATGAAATCTCGCCGATGACGGAATGGATATCCTCCATGGCGCTCGGTGTGATAACGCACAGTGAATGGGGTTGCAGGCGGGTGTTAAGTGCTTGCGCGGGGCCAGTGTGCGTCGTTCCGCTTGCCTATAACAGGTTCACTGCCTTGGCACCTGCTCAGACAGAAGGGTTGGAATTGGATCAATCATTGAACCTGCTGACAATCGGGCACGTCAATGCCAACAAGCGCGTCGAGAGTGTTATCCGGGCCATCAGTTCGAACCCTGATCTCAAACGTCATATCACGTACACGTTGGTTGGATTTATTGAACAGGAAGTAGAACTGGCACTTTCTTCTCTTGCCCGGCGGTTGGGTGTCAAACTCGTTATTTCGGGACAGGTCGACGACACGGAGCTGGCTCAAGCGATATCAAACAGCGATGTCGTCAGTTGTTTGCGATGGCCCACGCTTGAAGCGGCATCTGCTTCGGCGATTGAAGCAATGCTCTATGGCAAGGCAGTGATATGCACAGACGCAGGCTTTTATGCGGAGCTGCCTGATGATTGCATTTTCAAAATTTTGCCACAAAACGAAATAGATGATCTTTCGCTCTGCCTGACAAAACTCTTGCATGATCGTGACCTGATCATGTCGTATGGGGAAAATGCACAGCGTTGGGCATCAAAGACATTTGTTGCATCTGATTACGCACGATCCGTAGAGCAAATGGTTGCTCGCGTCCTGGCAGCCAGTCCTGTCTTGGAGGCACTTGGCTATTTTTCAGATATTGGGAACACGTGGTCTGGCGCCGATACCTATTTGCTTGCAGAGGATGATCGTAGGGCGCTTGGAATTTTCACCTGATCGTTCGCAAAAAGTAAGCTGAGTGGCCGGAACTTTGAGCTTTTTGACAGAAATGCAGGCGCGGGCTTACCAGGATCTGGCAGAGCGAGAGAGGCACTGTCCGTTGATTTCAAGGTGATTGCGTGAACAGATGCATCGATCACGCAGATGCAATCAGCAGCCTTTTCGCAGCTTCGCGCTCTCGAGCGCTTGCACCTTGCCTTTCGATACTGCGATCAGCCCTTCCTTGTCGCCGCCAGTCGCACTTGCGAGGGGCAGGCCGACCAAAAACACACCGAGAGCGTCGCCGGTGGCCGCATCGTTTTGAGCGCGCGAAAGCGTATCCAGGTTCTGCTGTTCTCGGGTGAGTTCATCACTGAGCTTGCTGCACCCCATCAATGTATAGACATCGCTGGGCATTGACACAGGCGTAATCGCGTCTGGGCGCTTGGCGCACCCCACGGACATGAGGAGAATAGACAAAACAACAGCATAGCGCTTCACGCACTTTCCCCCACAATAATATTCCAAGGGCCAGTAGTTGAGTATCCTGGGTCAAGAGTCAATCGATAACGCCATGGGATTCAATTTGATTAATCAATCGCTTGTTCCAAAGCAGATGCGATCAGACTGCGGTGCCGCGCGCAGGCGGAGTAAGTGCATCTTGATGCTGGCGACGTATCGCAATTGATCGTGATAAAAGTGGATCAGCAGCCCATTCTTCGCGCAAACATCGCACAACTTATCGTGATAGGGTGTTGCTTTCGCCCTACCAAACGAGCGCAAGTTGGTTGCGGCAAAACTGATTATATCTTCTTCAGCGTCACAGATGAGGCAACATCAAACGTCAATCACCGAGTATGGCATAAATCCACGCTTGCGCGTCTGCGATCACCAGGTCCTTTCAGCGTTCGCCAATATCGCATCCTTGATCCTCTTCGGACCAAGTCTGACGATACGGTCCAGGACGCAAACAGAGCGCGGCTCATACCAAGCCGCGCTGGTCCTTGTGATAGGGTCCAGCCAGAATTCAGGCGGAGTGAGCGGTGGGTCTATTGGTAAATATCGAACTGATTTTGACCCACACCCAATGTCCACACGCCGCCGATGCAACTTCCACTGAAATCTTTTGCAATGAACATGTGGCCGGCATTGGAGTTCAGCGACAGCGTTTCGCCAGGCAGAATGCCACCCATATCAACATTGTCTCCCTGGTAGTCGAGCCAGGCGATGTTCAGGGCGCGATCCGTGCGGTTGGTGAAGTTGACCTCACCCCAGTCCTGTACATTGGGTGAACGCAGGCTGCCATAGGCAGGACAGCCGGATCCCATCCTGGCCACATCACGCTCAACCGGGGCGACTGCGCGCTGCTGCGGGGCCTTTGGTGCAGCCGCGCGGTTGTTGCGGGCAATCGAAGCGACCCGGACATATCGGCCGGCACATTCTTCAACCTTGTGAATGGCAGCGGTTGTGCCGTTCAGGGAAATGTCGTGCCTGCGGCCTTCCATCAGCACACTCATGTGGCGTCCGCTGGCTATTGCGCCCACCCAATCGGGAGATGTCAGTCCAAAAGCGAAGCCTACTTTCGCCTGCAGGGTCACCACGTCGCTCATCCGATCGATATCCATATCGACGTTAACGCGTCCGCCTTCCCGTGTGCTGGAGGGGAAGCCGATGTTCCAGTTGCCCGCATTGTCAATGCCAAGAATAATGTCAAAAGCGCCATTGCCACGTGACATCCCGCAACCCTGAAAATTTCCATATTCCGTGGCTGTCACCACTGTCCATCCACGCACGTGGGCGTAGACGGTTTCATTGACTTGCGCCCAAGCGGTCTGGCCGAACAAAGCCAGACAAAAAGCCAGCAAACCGCACTTCAAATGTGAAAACATCGTCATATCCCTCTCTTTTGAACTCGATAGATTTGTCTCCCATCCCTGGAGACAGTCCCTTGATGGTTCTGATCCTGCGCGGGTTGTCTTTACGCACTCTTTGACAATCAACGGTCTGTCCCCAAGACCGCCAATCTGATCGATTACGTATCGTCACGCGCATGCTGAACCATTGCACCCCTTGTCGTGTGCCGGGAGCAATTCCTTAACTATTGCATCAGATCACGCAGAGGTACAGGAAAATTTGCGAAAATCCGAAGCAAGACAGGCTGCTAGTGGATCGGTTTTTCGCAGGCATGTCGGGCCATGCCCGGGCAGGGAAATGCGCCTGTCAGTACGTGACAATCCCGTAGTGAAGGTTGCGGGAATCCGTGCAACGACGGGAAATCCAGGGGCAATGCCTGCGTCGATTGTCATCAAATGGTAAAGCTGGAAAGGGACGCCACCCCAATCGATTACTTCTCTTTATTCTCGACCATGAAACGGGAACTGAAGGGAAGGCTGGCGGCTCCTATTGCCTTGGGAGAGGGGGTGATAATGCCGGCGATGGCCTTGACGCCAATCAAGCTGCTTTCAAGATTTTCGCAAATGGCTCCGCAAATGTCTTGCGGTGCATAGGATGACAGAACAATGGTCTTGATTTCGACGAACTGCGCCAGAGCGTTGAAAGAGCGCTTCATCTGGTCGACAAGTGACGTCTCCCAGCTTTCCTTGATCTGGCCATAGTCGGGCCAGGCACCCGCGCGATCCCAAAGCGGTTCCGTCGGGCAGTTGATATCCTGCAGACATCGTTCAAGGCTGGCAATGCCAACGTCGAAACTGAGTGAAGAGTTTCCGTAGTAAATTTGATGATTCAAGATAAGCCGGCTGTGAAGCTCGGCTCCGAGATAGAAAAAGAGATAGTCGGACAGAGGTTTGGCCGCTCCGAACATGCTTTCGCCGCCTGCTGCCGAGGTGATGTCATTTTGGACGAAGACAGGAAACCCGATTTCATTTTCCATCTCCTCCTGCAGGGCCGAAAATCTCAGGTCCGGCGGGGTGGGGTCATTGTGTGCCCCGTCGCCCGGTTCAGGCAGCGCCAGGCCGATGCCGGCCAGTCTTTGGTGGGTTTCACCGGGCAGAAGTTCAATGGCCTTTTTGACTGTTTCGAGGAAATCGGAATGATTGCTGTTTTGATCGGGTGCCGGATTGGGCAACGTGGCGTGGAACCTGACGCTTCCGACGAAATCGATGAGTACGACATCCGTGTGTTTGTGACCGACGCTCACGCCGACAGAAAAGGCACCCTCCGGGTTGAGGGAAATCGGCACCGTCGGAGGTCCCACCCGGCCACGTTCCTTTTGCGCTTCTCCTTTGGCGACCAATCCTTCCTGTTCCAGCGATCGGACCAGAACAGAAACCGTCTGGGCGGACAGGCCGGTCTTAACACCGATCTCGAAGCGGGAGATCGATTCATTTTGCAACAGCAGGGACAGCAGCAAGCGTTCGTTATAGCTGCGTACACTCACCGCGTTCAATCCGCTTGCACGATCGGCGATGCGCAGCGGGTTGGGGGGCGCAAATCTCATGTCAGGCAAGAGCACGACCTCCCGTGCTGGCTTGTTGGCACCTGTCGCCAGGCATAGAGCGGCTGCGCAATTCAGATGGCTTAAACATGTTCGTTTGCCCACCCGATTGCTTCGACTTCGCGGGCCAGGGCGACGCCCAGATCTTCATGGGCTTGCCTGCCGATGTGAAATCCGTCACGCGGATCACAGGCCACAACGGAGCCGGCATCAAAAAAATGGACCTCAAGGGAATCCGCAATGATCTCGAACTCAAGGGCCAGTTTTCGCGACTTTTCCTGTGCGCCCTTGAAGATTGATTCCCATTCCTTGATGTCATCAAGCATCGGAGGCGGAGCAACGATCATGATTTCCGGGATTGTTCCTCCCGGGCCGGGGCTCAACTCCTTGATGTCGTAGATGAGGCAACCCAGGCCCATGGCGACTTCAGAGGGTGGCTGATTGAAACGCACCTTCAGGTCGTTGGTGCCAAGCATGATAATGACAATATCAAGGATCGTGTGGCTCTGGATGCACGGCGTCAGATAGGTGCGGCCATTCTTGTGCGCGCCTTCAATCGGATCATCTCTAACCGTGGTGCGGCCACTCAGGCCTTCCTCAACGATGTGCCAGCCTGGACCAAGCTCACGACCCATCACGCCAGGCCAGCGCTGCTGAGGACCAAACCGATCCAGAGGCGTTCCCCCCGGCATCTGCCCGTGGGTATTGGAATCTCCGAAGCAAAGAACAGAGCGCATTTTCTTCCTGTCTAAAATGGCAATAAATAGAGTGTGTTACGGGTGCTCAATGGGTGATTTATTTATTTTCATGATGGCAGCTATCGTCACAAATAGCAACATCGAGAGGGTTTTGTATAATAATCATTCTACATGAATATCTATTGACAGGTGCCTTGATGCGTGATTTTTTGACGGTGGGAGGAGGTCCTGAAATGATGTTTCAGACGCAGGGAGCGAGCTCGAAATTTGCTCTTGTGCTTTGGTTCGGTTGCTCACGAGCAACGCACTGATCAGGCCTGACAACCAGTACATCGTTGCCGATTGTGGCGTTCAATCTGTTTGGAACGAGCCATCTGGCATCCGGGGAAGAGGGTCTTCAGATCTTTCGACCACCGGGAACGGGATTGGAAATCTGAGACCAACATGGAGGTTAGCTCAATGAAAAATTCAATAAAGGCATTTGCCGCAGTCACGCTTTTGGCAACAACGGCGCTGTCGGTTCCGGCCTTTGCGCAAGACGTGAATATCATGGATGGCGTAACGGAACGCGCCGGTGACAACCCGGTTGTTCCCGCCGGCAAATATAAAAAGGACTGCGGCTGGAAGATTGGCATGAGCCATTTCGGCGTCAATGCGAACACCTGGACCGTTCAGGTTGCGCATGAATCGCAAGGCGCTGCTGCCGCTGTCGACTGCATCGAAAAATTCGTTTTGCTCGATGCGGGTTTTGATCAGAAGAAACAGGTGGCTGACATTGAGGATCTAATTGCCCAGGGAATGGACGCCATCATCGTCCAGCCGGTCACATCGACATCCGCCGATGCTTCCATAGCCAAGGCCATTGCTGCCGGCATTCCCGTGGTCCTGCATACCGGTCGCATTGAATCCGACGCCTTTACAACAGAGATTCAGGGCGGCGCCGAGCATTTCGGCAAGGTCATGGGGGACTGGCTTGTGGAAAGTGTTGGCCAGGATGGAAAGATCTGGGTGCTTCGCGGTCTTGCTGGGCATCCCGAGGACACCAACCGCTACAACGGTCTGAAGCAGTCCCTTGAAGGCACCAATATTGAAATCCTGGTGGAAGAACATGGTGATTGGCAATACGACAAGACCAAAAAGCTCTGTGAAACACTCTACCTGAACAATCCGAACGTCGATGGAATCTGGTCGTCGGGAGCGGATATGACCCGTGCCTGCGTTGACGTATTCAAGCAATTTGGTGCCACGATCCCGCCGATTTCCGGTGAGGGCAACAATGGCTATTTTGGTCAGTGGATCAAGGATGGTTTCGCTTCGATTTCTGCAGAATACTCTCCGGCCCAGGGTGCTGCCGGTGTGCGCGCCGCGGTGGCCTTGCTTGAAGGCAAGGAACTGAAAAAACATTATGACTATAATCCCGACGGTTGGGATGTGGAAAAGGCCAAAACCTACTATCGTGATGACCTGTCGGCCAATGTCTGGTGGCCAACGGAACTGCCGGAAGAGAAGCTGCAGGAACTCTACAGCAAAAAATAGTTTCTCCCTGGACTTGCGGTCCATACCAATCCTGCGGGGGGCAATAGCTCCCCGCAGGAACATCAAGAGCCTTATGCAGGTCGCGGCGACAAGAATTGGGGGCGACGTGAAAAAACGCATCGAAATGTCAGGAATATCAAAGGCGTTTGGCGGCAGTGTCGCGCTGAAGAATGTCTCATTTGAGCTGCTGGAGGGATCGGTTCATGCCCTGATGGGCGAAAATGGCGCCGGCAAATCCACCTTGATGAAAATTCTGGCAGGGGTTCACCAGCCGGACAGCGGTGAAATCTTCAGAGACGGACGTGCGGTGACGTTTGCAACACCGAAGGAGGCGCTGGATTTCGGCATCTCCACCGTGTTTCAGGAACTGTCCCTTCTGGCAAATCTGACGATTGCGGAAAACATGTTTCTCGGGCGCGAGCCAACGTTGCGTTTCGGAACGGTCGACTATACGACGATGAACCGGGAAACCACCAAGGCGCTGGCAGAACTGGGATTGGATCTCGATCCGAAAACAATGGTCTCCGAATTGACGATTGCCGAGCGACAATTTGTCGAGATTGCGCACGGCATCAAAGCCGACGCCAGTATTTTCATTCTGGATGAACCGACCGCCGCGCTGAATGCCGCTGATGTCGAGGTACTGAACAGGCATATCCGCCGGCTTCGTGATGAAGGCAAGGCGATTGTCTACATCTCGCACCGCATGGATGAAATCTTTGAGATTTGTGACATGGTCACGGTCCTCAAGGACAGTGAACTGGTTGCAACAAAACCTCTTGCCGAAATGACCCCGCATTCGCTCATCGCCATGATGGTGGGAAGGGAACTGAAAGATTTGTTTCCCGAACGCAACGCGGAACCGGGCGAACCAATGCTGGACGTTGAGAATTTCAGGATTTCGGCCAGTTCCGAGCCATTTTCCATGACTGTGGGGAAGGGCGAAATCGTTGGAATGGCAGGCCTGGAGGGACAGGGGCAGCAGAGGTTTCTGCGCTCTCTTGTCGGCCAGTTCGAACCTTTCGGGGGAAAGGTTTCGGTGCGGGGGAAGGCGTTGAAATTCCCCGTCAGCAAGGATGGCGGCATCCGCTATCTGCAGTCTCTGGGTGTCGGGCTGGTTCCTGAAGACCGAAAGGAAGAGGGGCTTTTTCTGACGCTCTCCATCGGACACAATATTGCGATGGGACTGCACAGCAGAAAGTCCGAATTCTCCCTTGCCGATGGCTATGGGGAAAAAATTCGCGAGACGATGGCCAGCATGTCCGTACAGGCCAGTGGTCCGGCGGAACTGGTCAGTGCATTGTCTGGTGGCAATCAGCAAAAGGTGCTGCTGGGACGCTACCTGGCGGCAGGAATGTCGATCCTGCTTGTCGAAGAGCCAACGCGCGGTGTCGATATAGGGGCCAAGTCGGAAATCTACAGGTTGCTCAGGGATTTTGCGAACAAGGGTGGGGCCGTCGTGGTCCTGTCGCGTGAAACCATTGAGCTGATTGGTCTGTGTGATCGTCTCTATGTCGTCCATGACGATACAATCGTCAGCGAAATGGCTGCGGAAAACGCCACTGAACACAACATTCTGGATGCCGCCCTGAGCCGTCAGGCCAGCCAGGTCCGATTGGAAACCACACCATGAACCGGACGATGAAGAGACTGCTAACGGGAAAGGACAGCCGGCAGGGGCGTTGGTTTTTCGCGCTGTTGATTGCCCTGGCCATCATCGTCTGGCTGGGGTTGACGACCGAGCGCTTTCTGACTTCGGAGAACCTGTTCAATCTTGTCGCCCAGGCCATGCCACTGATCATTACAGCCATTGGCATGATGCTTGTGGTTCTGGTCGGCGGTCTTGATCTGAGCGTCGGTTCGGTCATCAGTTTCACCACAGCGATCCTGGCCCTCGGGGCCCCCGCGCTGATTTCCATTCCGGGTGTCTTTGCTCTTGCAGCCTGCATTGGGCTGATCAATGGCCTTGCGGTTACCCGTCTCAATGTCCACCCGATCATTGCCACCCTGTCGATGCAGTTCATTGTTCTGGGGATTACCCGAATTCTGCGTCCGGTATCGGGAGGCGACGTGCCGCAGATCGTGATCGATGCCGTTGCAGGCTCTTTTTACGGCATACCGCTTCCGGTTTTCTGGGGCATTGTCACGGTGCTGATCGCCTGGAAAATCATCCACGGTTCGCGTTTCGGGCTGCATCTCTTCGCGATTGGCGGTGGTATCGCTTCCGGCACGGATGAGGCCACGCACAATTTTGGTGTCGCAGACAAGCAAAAGATCCTGCTGGCCTATGTGGGTTGCTCCTGCTTTGCAGCGCTGGCGGGCATATTCCTGGCTGGCCGGATTGTTTCCGGCGATCCCAATGTGGGACTTCTGTTCGAGATGGACGCCATAACGGCGGTGGCCATTGGCGGCACGCAACTCTCCGGCGGCGTCGGCAGTCTTCATGGAACAGTCATTGGCGCATTGGTGATGGCACTGCTGGCAAACGGCATGAACAGCGCCAATATCTCGGCCTTCGTACAAACCGCAATCAAGGGGGTGATCCTCCTGCTGGTTGTCGGCTTGCAGTCACGCAAAAAGATGGGGCTGTGACATGGCAGCTTTATTCAACAGAACCAATTTCAATCGTATTTCCAGAATACCGCCTGCCTATTTCGTGTTTGCTGTTCTTCTGATCGTGCTGTGGATCGCGCGGCCGCATATGCTCAATATCAACATCATGGGCATATTCATCCGGCAGGTCGTGCCTTTAGGCATCCTGGTGCTTGGGCAGATGCTGGTCATCCGGGTGAACTCGATTGATCTTTCGGGAGCAGGCGTTCTGCTTCTGATCAATTTCTACATCTCATCCAGCATGTTCCCGGGCGCCTCGCTCCCCTTTTTCGTGGCAATCTCATTGGCAACCGGCCTGGCTGTAGGGCTGTTCAACGGCTACATGGTTGGAAAGCGACGTGTGTCAGCAGTCATCGTAACCCTGGCCGTCAACATCGTGCTGGTTGGCATTGTGCAGTTTCTGGCAAGTGGCAAACCGCCGGGTGATGTGCCTTCGATATTCAGTGACATCTACAATACCAAACTCTGGTTGATTCCGACGCCTGTGCTGTTCTGGGTGGCTTTGGCGCTCATCATGTCGCTGTTCCTGTCGCGGTTTGTCTATGGTCGCTATGTGTCATCCGTTGGTGCAAATCCGGTTGCCGCACTATTTTCAGGCGTGCCTGTCGAAAGGACAGTCATTGTCGCCCACACGATCGCCGGTTTGATGACCGCCCTGGCATCGCTCGTCCAGACGGCATCGATTGCCGTGGGCAGCGTCAGGGTGGGCCATGAACTGCCCATCCTGGCCGTTGCTGCGACCATTCTGGGCGGCGTGGTCTTTGGCAGAGGCGAGGGCGGTGTCTGGGGTCCCTTCTTCGGCGTTCTTTCTTTCGCGCTGCTGTTTGTCGTCATGACGACCTTTGGAATTGGCGAATCGGGAAAGCTGATCACACAGGGGCTCATCATCTTGCTCGCAGCCATTTTCTATGGCCTGCGAACCGCAAAATCCAGAACTTGAACGCTTAATCATCGAGGAGATAGGAATGTCTGAGAAAAAATCAATTCTCTGCTTTGGAGATTCACTGACCTGGGGCTGGATCCCTGTTGTCGAGGGTGCGCCCACCTATCGCTACCCTTATGAGAAACGCTGGACCGGTCAGATGGCGTCCCATCTTGGCGATGGCTTTCATATCATCGAAGAGGGGCTGAGCGCACGCACGACGAGCGCTGATGATCCAAATGATCCGCGATTGAACGGCAGTGAATATCTACCGACTGCACTGGCCAGTCACCTGCCGCTCGATTTGGTGATCGTCATGCTGGGTACCAATGATACCAAGCCGTTTTTCAACCGTACCCCCTATGATATTGCCTATGGCATGTCCAAGCTGGTTGTGCAGATCGCCACCAGTGCCGGCGGCATCGGTACGCCCTATCCGGCGCCAAAAGCCCTTGTCGTTGCGCCGCCGCCCCTGACACCCATGCAGCATCCATACTTTCGGGGAATGTTTGGTGGGGGCCATGAAAAAACTGCAGAACTCGGTCAGCAATACCGGGATATGGCAGATTTCATGAAGTGTGCATTTCTCAATGCGGGTGAATTTGTCACCACGGATGGCTGCGATGGAATCCATTTCACAGAACAGAACAATGCCGATCTGGGAAAGGCAATTGCCGAGAAGGTAATGACCATATTGTAGTTTTACGGGGATGCGTCGACACAATCGATTTGCCCGTCAAACCATTGATGGGCAGTTCGCCGCTTCACCCTTTCGCGATCACCCTATCTGCAGACACGAACCCGCAGGTCCGTCCTCCCAGGATCGCCATGGTCAGGCGAGCAGGTCGGCTCTCGGGCTTTCTTCCATCGTGTTGATCATTTCCTGTGCCAGACGTTCGGTTAATTCGGCGCGTATGGTCGCATGCTTCGGACTTTCCCAGAGATTGAAGGTCTCGCCCGGATCGGATTCACGATCATAGAGTTCGCCCCAATCCTGGTCTTTGTAGAGAGTCAGGCGCCAGCGGTTGGTCAGCAGGCAACGGACCCGTGCAGCCTTTTCAAATCCCATGCGCGGTCCACCGTCATGGTGCTCGACCAGGAGTGCATCCCGAGGTGTGCCCTCGGCGGCGCTGCCGACCTCTATGCAATCTTTCAGGCTGCGTCCCTGCATACCCCAAAAGGGCCGCAGGCCGGCCCGGTCCAGCACGGTGGATGAAATATCAATTGTCGAGGCCAAGGCGGTGCAGGTCTTTGCTTGTGAGGCTTTCGGTTCTGCCCAGATGAAGGGCACACGCGTCAGTGCACGGGTCGGCACGCAGCCCTTCAACAGGAGATTGAAGTCGCCGAGATAATCGCCATGATCGGAGGTGAAAATCACCACGGTATTGTCGGCCTGACCGGATGCGTCGAGTGCCCCGAGCACTTTGCCGATTTCATCATCAATCATGGTGATCATGCCGGCAGTCAGCGCCATGGCCTCGCGCAAGGCCTGATCATCGGCGTAAAAGGCGGCCTGTGAGGTGGCTTCAACCTCCTGGCGTTCCCATTTTTCCCGCATGTGGCGCAGTGGCGGTGGCGGGTTCCTGTGGGCGTCATAAGGCAGCGACACCTCGAACTGCTCCGGATCGTACATCGACCAGTAACGGCCTGGCGGATTGAACGGATGGTGGGGGTCGGGAAATGACACGAAGGCAAAAAACGGCTCTTCGGCGCTCTTCTGCTGGTCAATCCATGCGGCGGCCCGCTCGCCGATCCATGCGGTCGGATAGCTGGATTCCGGAACCGGTGTTCGATAGGCCTGCGGGCAGGTGTAATTGTGTGGCAGGGCATTGGCCGGATCGTGCAACGCCTTCCAGTTCGGATGGGTCCGGCGGAACCATTGGCCATAGTGCCCGCCACATCGGTCGCCATGGCCCGTCACCATCTCCACATGCTGGTAGCCATAGTAGGGCGTGTCGACGGCATAGGGTGTGTCGTCGGCATAGCTTGCCGGCTGCTCCTGGTTGTAGGTGGATGTTTCGGGTTTCCATGCTTCTGCGATGGGACCCGTTTCGAAGGCCGGCCGGCCTTTGGGCGGCAAGTCCGTAAAGGGCTGCAGGTGGCTTTTGCCGATGGCGGCCGTGCGGTAACCACCGGCGGCCAGAACATCGACAAAAGTGTTGGCGCGTTCCGATAATACGCAGCCATTGTGGCGCAGGCCATGAACGGACGGATAACGTCCGGTCAGCAGGGAAGCCCTGTTTGGCATGCAGACGGGCATGGCCGTGTGGAACTCGTCGAACCGGGTGCCCCGGGCGGCAAGCGCGTCGATATTGGGTGTTTTAACCACCGGATGGCCATAACAGCCTAACCAGTCGGCCCGTTGCTGATCCGTCACGAATACCAGAAAATTCGGCTTGCGCATTGCCTGCTCCTTCAAGTGTCAGCCCGCCTTTTGATTGGAGCGCATAGCTGTATTTGTATTGATATGGTCGAAAAGCTGTGTTGCCTTCGAAAGCGGTAGAAGAGCGTGTTCGCGCATCAGAAATTCGGCCCGGGTTCCCTGTCCCTGCAAAATCGCCTCCAACAACCGGATATGGTCGCGCTGCGATTCCCTGAGCACCTGCAGTCCTTCTTCAGCGGGAAGGATATGCAAAAGCGGAGCCGAGCGGAACGGGTTGCGCTCCATCAGCCTGATGAGTTCGGCATTGCCGGCGATGCGGGCGATATGTGTGTGAAACCGGATATTGATTGCCGAGAATGCGCGGAAAGCGGGCTGGTCGTGGTGCCCCGTGGCAATGAGGGCGCCGAGATCTTCAATGCAGCTGCGCAGTTGGGCCTCCTCGTCACCGGTCAGGCCTTTTTCCGCCGCAAGGCGCGCTGCCATTCCTTCCAGTGTGGCGCGCACGTCGAGGATATCGCGCATGTCGTCGATGGTGAAGCGGCGGACATGAAAACCCCGGTTTGGCGCGCCCCTGACCAGGTCTTCCTGCTCGAGTGCAGCGAGCGCCAGCCGCACGGGCGTGCGCGAGACCTGCAGCAGTGCTGCAAGACCCGTTTCCGTTACTTTCTCGCCCTGCGGAAGCGTGCCATCCATGATGAGTTCCCGCAGGCGCGACGTTACGGTTTCGGTGTTATTCGATCCACGGCTTTCCATTGATTGCATGCAATCTTCTCTGTTTATGACAATTTACGGTCCGATTTTGCTCATTTTTGAGTTTTTTGCAACAAAAAACAATTGAATTGCGTGCAATCCTGTGTCACGCTTTGTCGATAGCATCGGTCTAAGACAGGCCGCGTTACGTGGAGGAAAACATGAATCGTATTTATCGTGGCACCTTGGGTGTGCTGGCTGCAGTTGCGCTGTCCATCAGTGCCGGAAGCGCTCTGGCACAATCATTGAAAATGGAAACCGGCAATGCCGCCGGACTGACAACGCTCATACCTCAACTCATGGCGAAATCTCTGGCCCCCATGGATGTCGAGCTGCAGATCAATGCTGACCAGACGCTGACACGCTCGGCCTTGAGCCTTGGAACGGGCCGCATCGATGCGGCCATCGTCCCGCCGCCCGCCTATAATGCCATGGTCCATGCGGCCGGCCCCTACAAGAAAGCCGGCGAACAGGCGACAAAAGCAGCGTCCAATATTCGCTCTCTCTTTCCTTTCGCCGGCGGTGTCTTTCAACCCATCGTCTGGGCCGACTCAGGCATAGAATCCTGGGAGGACATGAAGGGCAAGCGGATATACATCGGCCCACCGGCCGGTGCTGCCAATCGCCAAATCACCGGCCTGATCAAACTCTCCAGCAATCTGGAAGTCGACACGGATTACGATCCGGTCCGTTTGGGTTGGGGTGCAGGCGTACAGGCCTTCCAGGATGGCCAATTCGATGTCTTTATCGGTGCTTTCCCGATTGGTGCGGCTGCGGTCCAGCAGCTTAGCCTGCAGCGCAAGATCAGGCTGATCAGCGTGCCCGAAGATATCCTCGCAACAGATGCATGGGCCGACTATCTCGACCGGATGGGCGAAACCAATGCAACTGTCGCAGCTGGAACCTACGATGGACAGGTCAATAACGACACGGATATTCGTGCTGCGGCCTATGCCATGGTCTTTGCAGTGAACAAGGCGATGGACGACGATCTGGCCTATAAAATCACCAAGGCCTATTGGGATAATGTCGAGGACTACAAAAAAACAGTGGCGGTGCTGGCGCAGCTTCCAACCGATCAGCCGCTGGCGGGCAACAATATCGTGTTGCATCCCGGTGCGGCGCGCTACTACACGGAAATGGGCATTGCCATTCCGTCATCACTAGCGCCGAGCGAGTAGTCTAGAAGCCAGTACGGACCAGACCGTCATGAACAACACAGTCTTAGAAAACACCCGCCTGGCTTTGGCCAGGCGGGTTGCTCTTGTCCTGGCCTTTTTGATGGCGCTGATACCGCTTGGCCACAAGATGCCGTCCTTCGGGCCGTTGCCGAGCATCGGTCCCTTTGAGGCCGAACCACTCAGGGGTGGTGTGCTTGCGTTGAGTATCCTCATTTGCGTCCTGTGGGCCTCATTCGGACTGCAGGCAAAGGGCAAGGCAAGATGGCTCGGCGGACTGGTTGATATCCTTCTGGTTGCCGTTGGTGCCTGGGCCTGCTGGCGCTTCTACGTTGATGTCAGGGCGATGCATACCAGTATCGTGTTTTTCGAACCATCACAGGCCTGGACCTCGATGGCAGGCTGCACGGTCATCCTGATCATGACATGGCGGATATGGGGCGCGCCGCTGGCATTGGTTGCCGGTGTGGCTTTGGCATGGTTCCTCTGGGATTTTCGTGGCGATTTCGTCCAGGCGACGACCGAGAACCTGTGGATGGTTCTGGACGACGGGGTGCTGGGCAATATCATGGACATCGTGCTGAGCACCGTGTTCCCCTTCATCATTCTTGGCGCCATGCTCGAGGGCTGCGGGGCCGGTGGTTCGCTGATCCGTGTCTCCCTGCATGCCATGCGGCGGTTTCGCGGCGGCCCGGCGCATGCGGCAATTCTCGCCTCCAGCCTGTTCGGTGCAGTTTCCGGATCGGCGGTCGCCAATGTCGTCGGCACCGGCGTCATTACCATTCCACTGATCAAGAAACGGGGCTTTTCAGCGGCCTTCGCAGGTGGCGTTGAAGCGGCCGCTTCAACCGGTGGCCAGATCATGCCGCCGGTCATGGGTGCCGCGGCCCTGGTCATGGCGGATCTAGTTGGCGTCAGTTATCTCACGGTCATCGTTGCCGCACTTATTCCGGCACTCGCCTATTATGCGGCGCTCTTTGCGTCGGTCGTTTTTGAATGCCGCCGTCTCGATGTCGATGTCGTGGATGTTGTCGAAGAAGACATGAAGGTGACGGCTCAGGACTGGCGCAACCTTGTGCTGGTGGGGGCGCCACTCGCCGTGGTCATCGTGGCGCTTATCCGGGGGGCATCACCCTCGGGCGCAGCCTTGACGGCGCTTGCCGTGCTCATTCCGATGAGTTTCATCAACCCCGCCGTTCGCCAGAGGCCTGTTGCTCTCATAGAGGCTTTTGCGCGCGGCGGTTTGAGCTTTGCCCAACTGATGATGGCTGTCGGGGCCATCGGCATCGTGGTCGCATCGCTCTCGTCGACGGGATTGCCAACCATGCTTGCCTTGCAGCTTGATGCCTTTGCATCGCAAAGCTTGCTTTTGACCCTGATCATGGCAGCCATAGGCTGTATCGCATTGGGATTGGGCATGCCGACCCTTCCGGCCTATCTCACAATCATCGTCATCAGCGGCAGCGCCATGATGACGTTGGGTCTTGCGCCGCTGACAGCGCATTTTTTCGTATTCTACTTCGGTGTGGCCTCGGCGATCACGCCTCCGGTGGCGATCGCCGCCTATGCGGCCGCCTCGATCTCCGGCGGAAATCCGATTTCCACGGGTGTTGCCTCCGTGCGGATTGGCGCAGCCATTTTCGCGTTGCCCTTCATGTTCGCCTATAATCCGGAGATGTTGCTGTTGACGGAAGCGGCCTCGGATGCCGGATTCTTCGGTGTCATGATGGCCATGATCCGCACCCTGTTGCTGATCTGGATGTTGATGTCGGCGGCCAATCGTTTTGATGCGCAGCGGCTGGGTTGGTCTGAGACCGCCATGCGACTGGCCATTGCAGCGGCACTGATTTCGCCTGTCGCGACGGTTCATTGGATCGCGATCGCAGCGGCGGTTGCTCTGGGTGTTCTCAATCGAATGCGTGCCCGCGCTGTGGTGGCTCAAAACTGATTGATCGACAGTGGGCTTTGACGTCAGGCCAGATGCTTCTTGTAGCTGACCGGATCCATGTCGCAGACTTCAACGCTGATGCTTTCAATCTGTGGGAACCGGGCGACCATGGCAGCGCGCAAGGCAATTGCCAGGGCTTCCTTCTGCGCGCCGGTGCGTCCGGCAAGCAGTCGCACCGTCATATGGACAAAACTGGTGCGTCCATCCAGCGCCAGAAAATGCGCGTAGGGCGTCATGCGCACCTTGATGTCGTCGGGCTGAATGAAGCCACATTGCGCGCCGCAGGTGGCGGCGATCTCCATTGCCTCCTGCATGTCTGCCTGCGTCAGCAAAGCGTTGCCATGTTCGATGATGAAATGCGGCATCTCAATAAAGACCGAAATATTCGGCCTGCTCCCACTCCGAGACGGTCAGATGGTAACGGTCCCATTCGGCTCGGCGGATGCGTGACAGGTAGTCCACAAAGACATCGCCCAGCGCAGCGCGGTAGAAGTCTGAGCTCTCGAAGGACTGGATGGCGCTGAGCAGGCTCTCGGGCAGGGCGACGGCATTGCTGTCATAGGGGGTTTCATCGGCTTCCGGCGCTCGCAGACCGCGTTCCAGCCCGTCCAGGCCCGACAATATCTGGCTGGTGAAGAAGTAATAGGGATTGGCGGTTGTTTCAGCCACCCGGTTCTCGATGCGACTGGCAGAGTCGCCGGGCGTCATCAGGGCGCGGATCATGGCGCCGCGATTGTCCCGTGCCCATTGTATGCGATCGGGAGCAAGTTGATGCGGGCGATAGCGTTTGTAGCCGTTGACGGTCGGGGTCGTCAGCAAACAGCTTTCCGAGGCGTGTTCCAGCAGGCCGGCGATCCAGCCATGGGCCGTATCGCTCAGGCTGCCATCGGCCAGCGGCATCATCAGGTTTTCGCCTGTCGTGGCGCTGACAAGCGATTGATGAAGGTGCCAGCCGCTGGCGGCAATATTGTCGATATTGGGTCGGCACATGAATGTGGCATGCAGACCCTTTTTTGCGCAGACCTCTTTGACCATGGCGCGCAGCATCATCATGTTGTCCGCATGGGTCAGCGGATCTGCCGGGTCGAAGGTGAATTCGAACTGGCTTGGGCCCATCTCCACTTCCATCGACCGGATGGGCAGGCCAAGGGCCTGGCAATTGCGTCTGAGATCATCCATGACGTTTTCCAGGGCGCCATAACGCTCATTGGTCAACAGCTGGTATCCCTGCGCCAGATTGCGTGTGCGAACCGGTTGCCCCGGCATGGTCGCCTGCCCGTGTTCAAGGCTCGGATCGACGATATCGAACACGTGGAATTCGACTTCCAGCCCGACCAGCATTTTCATGTCCTGCCCATCAAGGCGGGCAATGGCCTTTTTCAGCATGTCCCGTGGAGAGAACGGCATGGGCTCGCCTGATTTATAGCGTGTGTCGCAGAATATCCAGGCAGAATGGGGTGACCAGGGCAGCACGCGAAACGTCGCTGGATCCGGTACCATCAGGATATCACTGGCCCCGACCATCGCGTTACCGTCAACGCCTGGACTTGATGACCAGACGGGGAAGACCGTGCGGTGCGAGGTGTCTTTCAAAAGCAATGTCGAAGGCACTGCGATACCAGAGCTAAAAATGGATTCGATCGCCCCGGCCACAATGGTTTTGCCGCGCAACACGCCGTGCTGATCGGCAAACAGAACGCGCAGCGTTTCAAGCTCGCTGCCCTCTACGCGTGCGATCAGTTCGGTAGCGGCCTTTATGGTCCGTGCATCCAGCAGGCCTGCCTTGGCAAGCGCGCCCCGGGAAATCTTGTCTGCTGTGTTGTTCACCGCATCTACACCTTTGCATCCCAGCCCGCACAGGCTGCTCGCCGGCTGGCGTCATTTTCCTCAAAATCATGCCGCCAGCTCTCCCGGCCACCAATCGTATCATTGGAAATCGGCCCGTAAATGGTTTTTACATCGATGCCATTGAGCATCGGCAGCCCATCACTTGTACCGGCATCAAGTGAATCAATCGCTGCACGCATGATCCGGCGGTATTTGATGATCGCCACATCAGTTTTGCCCAGATGTTCCTTGGTTCTGTCAAATATTGGTCCGGGACTTTCCACCGCCCATTGGTCATGGACATTGATGTCCAGGCCCATGCCTGTGTAGGTTTCGTTTTCCTGCTCCTGCGGATTGAAGCCATAGCCGTTGCGCTTGCTCTTGAGTGGTGCGTAATCGGGCAGGCGGTGTTCTTTCAGGCGCTGTTCGCGCATCAACTGCTTGTTGACCGGTTTGTCAAAGCTGGTGAACATCGCATACCAATAGCAATGCTTGTCATCGATCGGCACGTGCCACTGGGTGATGATCATCTCACGGGACATCGGAATGCTGATGGTTTCCGGGAATATCTGATTGGTGATGCGCACGTGGGTTTTTCCATTGTCCAGGTGGCGCAATGCAATCAACCGCATGCCGTATTCGGTTTCTTCGACACTGATCTCCGGGCGCGGGTAGTCGCGGAGCAATTTGGTCATGGGAATGTCGGTATCGGCTGCCTTGTCGCGGAACTGTTTGCCATAGCTGTCGGCCGGATCCTCATCCTGCAGGAAGCGGTGAAGGAAAGATGCATGCGCCGGATCGATGCCGACCTCCATGGCTTGTAGCCAATTGCACTCCCAAAGGCCCTTGAAGGCAAAAACATGGGTTTCAGGGGCCCGGAAACAATCGAAATTGGGGAATTCCGGAGGCTCTCCAGGCCCCATATAAGCAAAGATGATGCCATTTTTTTCCACGACCGGATAGCTTTTGGTCTTGATGTTCTCGTGCATTCTGGAGCCTTCGGGCTCCCCCGGTTGTTCGACACATTGGCCATCACGATTGAAGTGCCAGCCATGAAACGGACAGCGCAGGCCGTTGTCTTCGAGGCGTCCATAACAAAGGTCGGCGCCACGATGCGGACAGCCGCGATCAATCAATCCGAGTTCTCCATCACTGTCGCGAAAGAGCACTAGGTCCTCGCCCAGCAATTTGACCGGAACCACGGGCCGTTTGACCTGCAATTCGTCGGAGAGCGCAGCCGGTTGCCAGTATCGGCGCAAAACCTTTCCCGCCGGGTCCTTAGGGCCGGTGAGGGTGAGTTTGTCGTTCATTTCCTGGCTGATCATCTGGCTTCCTTTCAATCTCGTTGAATCGCTTGACGGGTCAAACCCCGGTTGTTTCAGTGAGGTTATTCAATCGGTGATGGGGCGTCTTGGCAAAGGCAGCACGATCACACGCCGGCAGATGCAATGCGATGGGGCCGCCAAAAGGCAGGTTCGTGGACATTACGGCCTGTAGCCGGAAGCGGCGGGCTCGCGGGATTTGCCGGACGGTGCCTCCCGATCCAGCTTCGCTGGTCCATCTCATTGGTCGTCCGGTATCCGGGCCGCTGCATTATCCATGTGTGCTGGTGCACGCAGCCGACCGCCAAAACGAATGCGATTGCTGCGCGGTGTAGCGGTCGCATTGGACATCGAATCGACGGTGCTATCGTATTGCCACAGGGCATCGTTCCAGTCTTTCCGGGCGTTGGTCGCATCCGGGGCTTTTGTAGACAGGGCGAGTAAAACGTCCTTGAACATGGTTTTGCAGAATCTTCTTATGTGCGTTATCTGATAGATATCTCGTATAACGCACAAAATATGACTATTCAACAATTCCTTTATCCTTGCCGGTGGATTTGCGCTATAGCGTCAATATCTTTTAAAGGGATTTGATCAAGCGACCGCAGGACAAGGCCGGGAGGAGCATGATGGAACAGAACCGCAATATATCAACGACGTTTCTCAAGGGATTGTCGGTGCTCAAGGCTTTCGATGATACCCAAAGGCATATGACAATCGCAGACCTGTCGCGCAAAACCAATCTTGATGCTGCGACAACACGCAGACTGTTGCTGACCCTGGTGCATATCGGCTACGTGCGAAAAACGGCCAGGACCTTTTCCTTGAGCCCGCTGGTTCTGGTCCTGGCCGGCAGCTTTTTGGGCGCCAACCAGTTTGGCCGTCTGGTTCAGCCTGTCTTGAACAGGCATGCCGCCCTTATCGGCAGGGCCATTGTATTGGCCATACGCGATGAGGAACGCGCCTTGATCGTTGCCCAATCGACCCTGCACACGTCCAATGTCTCTTTCGGCTTTACGGTCGGCAGTCGCCTGCCTCTTTTTCAAACGGCCATCGGGCGCATGCTTCTTGCGTGCGAAAATCCCGATGTGGCAGCGACCATCCTTGCCAGTGCAGACGTTGAGAAACATACGCCGCAGACAGTGGTTGATCCTGATGGGCTGCGCGCAATCGTGCGCACATGCGCCACAGACATGTACTCGGTGGTTCACGGTGAATTTGAAGCCGGTGTGACAGGGGTGGCTGTCCCACTCAAGGCAGAGGGTGACGTCAAGGCAGTCCTTGGAATTTCCGACACGACAGCCTCTTTTGAAAACAGTGACGCCCAGCAATCAACGATCAACGATCTGCGCCGCTGCTCTTTGGAAATGGCGCATACCAACCTGTTCTAGCAATCTGCCGGAATATTTAAAAAAATCCTTGTGGCAGCAATCACCCCGTTGTGGCAATCTCACAGCCATTGCGTTCCCGTGCCCGCTGTACGGCCTGTTGTTCGCCCTTGAGGCGGGCAATCTGTGGGGCGATGTCGTCGCCGCTCAGGGTCGAGATCGGCCAGCCGGACAGGAGGAAACCGTCCCGTTCATTATCATGGGCGCGCTGTTGCTGCCTTGAGGCTGCAGCGAGTTTGTCATTGACTTGGCTTGCCTCCGCATCAAGCCATGCGCAGTCCCGGTCGGCATAAATCGATGGTGCCACCCGAGCCGGTTGGATGGACTGCGGGCTTTTTGTGCAGCCACTCAGCAAGAGCGATCCGCACAGGATCGACAGGCATGATTTCAATGTGGTTGTCATTCCATCGCCTCATCAAACACAATAGCGCCCAGGCTTTGTTTCCTGTCGCCAACCTTCCTGCAGGACACTTTGCAAACAATGGCGTTTTGCCTACGTGAATCAGGTTGTCATCAGCTTACAAGGTCTGCGCAGGCTTTGCTTGCCTTTCTGATAACCGTCAAACAAAACTTGCCGTAACATCTGGGGTAGGGCGCGTTAAGTCCCGCCACCGCCCTGAATGGCAAAGCAACTGTAATAAAGGCTTTCATCCAGTTCCGGATTGGTGGCGCACAGGTGAAAATTCACCAGCTCCTGTTCCTTTGAATATTGCGTATAGGGTCCGATAAGGTAGCGCCCAATGCCGCTTTTGTAGTAGCCGAAACGGTCGATCAGGCCGGCTGTTGAAGGGTCTGATTCCTCTATTGCCATCTGCAATTTCTTGTCGTGGTTGAAATTGTCGGGCAATTGGTCAAAGGGGCCATCATAATAATTGTTGATGGCCACATTGGCGCCCAGAACACCAATAAGGATTTTGCGATCCAGTCGGGCATCCAGGTAGAAGGCAAAACCGCTGCGCCTGCCGATGACGATGCGGTCGGTATAGGAGGCCGGGATCAATTGATCGGGGACCGTCTGTGCTTCGTTGAGCACATAATGGAATATTTTCAATAGTGGATTGTAAACAAGATAAAACTGAATGCCGGATTCATCATAGACTGGCCCCAGATATAGCTCTGCATCGGCAAGCTTGTCAGCCGGTGGCGTGACGTCTGACAGGTCGTTCAGATCGAAAACGACAGTTCTTCCCTGATAGCCGATGGAATAGGATAGATCGCTGAGGCGGGCAATCGCCACGCCATCATCCGCGCTCAGGAGCTTGTAGTTCATCTCTCCTTCCGGGCGACCGGCATTTGCGGCAGGAAAATAGGCAAAATGCACCAGGCCCTCATCACGGTCGGAGGCGGCCAGTCGGATATTGCCGGCATATTCAACGCCGTTCTGGAAAAAGCGGAAATAATAATAATTCTCTGTTGGCAGAACATGCACCCGATCCGGGAGTTCGGAAAGGATATGGCCAAAAACCGCACCGATATTGTTGATATCCATGCTTGAATCCATGCCCAGGTTTTCCAGGAACTGCTGATTGGTTGCAATTTTTGGTGCGGAATGGGCACTTTGAGCCTGCGCGGCATCAATGTTCGATTGGGAAACAATCAGGCCAAGGGCCATTGCCGAGATTATCCATGCTTTCATCAGAATTGTGTCCATGTTGCAGCCAGCCGCTCTTGCGGCCGACTATATCGCAGGTTCAATTGGGGTCAATTTTTCCGTGATTTTACCTGGGCCCATGATCATCCCTGAGACAATCACAGACTCCGGGTCTATGGATTGGAGCGAGCCAGTCGACAAGCTGCGGCATGTTGCGCTTGCCGACCTTTCCAACCCGATTCTCAGCGAGGTCAGCCGATCTATTTCTTTTTCAACTCAAACAAAATTATTGGTTCCCCCTGCGGATCCTTCTTTTTTTGCGGCCTGGGTTGCAGAACCTGCGGCTTCAATCGTTGGGGTTTGATCACCTGCACAGAACCGCGCGGTTGGTGGACCTGCGGTCTGGGTTTGACCCGCTGTGGCTTTTGAACCTGAGGTCTTGGCTTCACAGGCTTGATGACCTGAACCGAACCGCGAGGCTTATGAACTTGCGGTCTTGGTTTTACTGGCTGCGGCTTGATAACCTGCACTGAACCACGGGGCTTATGGACCTGTGGTCTTGGTTTTACAGGCTGCGGCTTGATGACCTGCACCGAACCGCGGGGCTTATGAACCTGCGGTCTTGGTTTTACTGGCTGCGGTTTGATGACCTGCACCGAACCGCGGGGCTTATGGACCTGTGGCCTGGGTTTTACCGGCTGCGGTTTGATGACCAGCGGTTTGGATCCGATTGGCTGATGAATCTGAATGGAGCCAGCTGGTTTGTGGATCGGTGGCCGTGGTTTGATGGGCTTGATTTTCGATCCGATTGGTTTGTGTATCGGTTGCAGTGGCTTGATTGGCTTCAGTTTGGAGCCGACAGGTTTGTGTATGGGGTTGGGTGGCACGGGTGTGAAAGCCGAACCGACCGGCATGTGGGTGGAGCCGACCGGGAAATGCCCTGCCGAGCCTAACGGCAGATGAATTGATTGCGGGAATTGATGTCCGCCGCCCGAGCCAATGGGCAAATGGATGGATTTGGGCAATTGATGCTGCGGATTTGACCCAACCGGCAAGTGGATTGAATTCGGAAATTTGTGCCCGCCAAACGAACCGAGCGGCAGGTGCAGCGATGCAGGGAACTGGTGTCCGGGGTTGGAGCCGATCGGCAGATGGACCGATTGCGGGAACTGATGCGCGGGGTTCGAGCCCAGCGGCAAATGCAGCGATTGCGGGAATTTATGCCCGGCATTTGAACCAAGGGGCAAATGGATTGATTGCGGGAACTGATGCGCGGGGTTCGAGCCCAGCGGCAAATGCAGCGATTGCGGGAATTTGTGCCCGGGATTTGAACCGATGGGCAAATGCACCGATTGCGGGAACTTGTGTCCGAAATTCGATCCAAGCGGAAAATGGATGGATTGCGGGAATTTGTGTCCCGGGTTGGACCCGATGGGCAGATGGATGGATTGCGGGAACTGATGTCCCGGGTTGGAGCCGATCGGCAGGTGGACCGATTGCGGGAACTGGTGTCCCGGATTGGATCCGATTGGCAGATGCAGCGATTGCGGGAATTGGTGACCACCAAAGGACCCGATGGGCAGATGAATGGACTGCGGGAACTGATGTCCCGGGTTGGAGCCGATCGGCAGGTGGACCGATTGCGGGA
>JARGOX010000003.1:0-27441 GCA_029233925.1 Rhizobiaceae bacterium | reverse complement strand
ACTGATGTCCCGGATTGGATCCTATCGGCAGATGGATCGATTGCGGGAACTGGTGTCCGCCAAAAGAACCAATCGGCAGATGGATGGATTGCGGGAAGAGATGGCCACCCGATCCCAATGGCAAATGTATGGAATTGGGGAACTGGTGCCCGCCAATGGAGCCGATGGGCAGATGGATGGATTGCGGAAACAGATGTCCGGGATTTGATCCGATCGGCAAGTGGATGGAATTCGGGAAAACATGGGCAGGTCCCGATCCGATGGGCTGATGCACGGAATTGGGGAACAGATGTCCCGGATTTGATCCCATGGGCAGATGGATGGAAGCTGGCGCCAAATGGCCAGGCCGCGATCCGACCGGCAGATGTATGCCGCCTGTCGGAGGCGTGCCGATGATTTGCGTGCTGTCGCAGGCCTCGTCGTTTTCGGCGTTGGCATCACCTGGCCAAGTTGCATTTCCGGCATAGAGGACATTGAGCAGATCGGCATTGATGACACCGGTCACGTCGATGCCGAGATTGGATTGCATCTCGGCAATGGCTGCACTTGTTTTAGGTCCCATCGCGCCATCAATCGGCCCGGGGTCGTAGCCAAACAGCGTCAGTGTATGTTGAACCGCTCTGACAATATTTGCCGGATTATCCGCATTGGACAGGGGCCAATCGACGGCTGCACAATTGGTCAGATTGGTATAGGGGAAAGCGGGTGCAATGGCGATGTCAAGAACCAGAGGCAGGCTCTGGCCGGGTTTCAAGGTCAGTTGCGGGTGGTAACACATGGTTTCGGCGCCGATGACGGCGCATTCCCACGGTGCCCCGGCAGCGACAAAGCCGAGCGCCTGAGGTGCCGTGACGTCTCGCAGAAAGACCGGGCCATTCCAATCTCCGCCACCCAGATTGGTGACTTCAATACGTGCCGTGCACAGGCCGCCGCGCGTGCAGAATTCCGGCATATCCTTGGAAATGGCAAGTTCGGGCTCACCTGGAAGGGGCAGGGAGCCTGCGCCCTTGTAAATTTCAAGGTCGCCCATTCCACCGGACATTTCATCGGGTAAAATTTGCACAAAATAGGACCCGGCAGGGCCTTCGGCCGGTGTTGCGGGCCCGGAAACGGGATAATCAGCATAGGCGGCATTCGGGTAGAGTTCGTCGATCATGTCGGCGTATTGGCCCTGCAGGCCGTTGAGGATATCGGCGCCGTCGCCGGATACATTGTCACAGGGGCTTTCAGGACGACACAGGCCTTCACCTGAGGACCAGACAAAGGCATCACGCTGAACAGTTTCGAAGGTTCCTGTCGGCGAATAACCGAAACCGAAATCAACACCGCCACTGCCGGCGGCCCTGAAATAGGGGTGTCCCAGATCCTTGCGATCGTACCAGGAAATGTCGTGTCTGCCGATGGGAACCCAGATGCCGTCTTCGTTCTTCCTTGCCCGAACGGTGCGGGACTCATCGGGCCAGGCAAAAGGATTATCTGCGCCAAACCCTAGATTGCGCATGCCACCACGTTCAGCAAGAGCCATTTCACCATCTGCTGAAATGGCAATGTCGCTCACCGGATTGCTGCCGCCGGCGCGTGTATAATCTTCCTGAGTGGCAAAAAATCCGGGCATGGAAAATTCCCGCCTGACATCCTCCGTCAGGAAGGATCCATCTGCGGCAAGCCCGACCGACCAGATGCTGTTTTGTTGCTCGGTCGGGTCAACGTCCCACAACGGGTTGCCAAAGCCCTGGCTGGCCCAGAGGGCGTAATAAAGCCGTGTCTGGCCATCGCTGGGATCTGTGTGCGGGGCCAGGCCCCAGATACGCCGACGGAAATCGGCAATATTCCAGCATTGCGGCGTATTTGAAAAGACACCCGTGCTGCATGATTGCACCTGCGCATCAGAAGCAGGATCAAAGGCAATTGGCGGCAGGCTGCCTGCCTGACCGGTGGCCATATCAGTAAATTGCGCTCGGCCTTCGACGCCGTGGTCATAGGTGCCGACAATATTGCCGTCCAGATCGAGCCGGAAGATCAGCCCGGATTCAAGGTCGCTGACATAGAGATTGCTGCTTTGTGGGTCGAAGGCAATATTGCCAAGTCCGGCGCCGGAATTTGCCCGGCCGTCCACATCAAGCAAGGCAAAGATGGCAGGCTGGTAGCCGTTGCTGGCGTCAAGCCTGTAGACCGTACCGGGATCGCCGCCAGGTCCCCACTGGCCTTCCATCCAGGTTCCTGCAGCTTCGTCCCAATGCAGACCGAAAGCCGATGTGGCGCTCAAATAGACATTGGGTGGCGTCTGATCGTCAAATGCAATGCCGAAAACCTGGCCCACCTGCCCAGCGTCGATCTGCAGTTTTGTCGGCGCATTGCGCCAAGGCCGCCCCATTGGCGGCGTAGCGGGATTGCGCAAATCAACGGCTTGTACGACGATGCCGTCCGGGTCAAGGACAGGCTCAGTGCCGCCGGATGGCGGCAATCGCGTTCCTGAAAACTGACTGACAATGGCTTCGCCGGTCAATATTTCCGGTGCCTGGGCGCTGGCTGGAGCGCTGGCAATTGTGACCAAAGAAAGGCTGAAAAGCAGGCAGGAGAACATCCTTCCGCTTCGCTTGAGCCATTTCACGGGATCTGCATATTTGCGATCAACTGTCGAACAGATTCCGAAAACACCAGTGGAAGCGGGCATTTCAACACTCCTCGTTGCCAGGTCTGACCGCCATGAATATACCGATGCGATACCGATAAAAGGCTGCGACCGCATTGAATGATGCCGCAGTCAGGACCGTAATGCAAATGCGTCCCTGATAAGATGTCCGTTCACAGGCTGCCTTTACTTCAGTCCTGGAAATGCGTCGGATGCCAATTGTCCTTTAAATCTGAAAACGACCGGCTCTTTGATGGGGGCAAAGGGCTTTTAAATATTGATTGGTCTGGACAAATGCCCTCCATACATGGCAATTGGTCTTGATCTACACAGGACAACGACCCCAGATGCTCCAAAAACACCAGTCAACCTATTCTGCGCGTGCCAAGCTCGGATTGATCGTACCGCCAACCAATACGGTGAACGAGGCTGAATGGATGCGGATGGTGCCCGATGGCGTGACCTTTCATACGCACAGGATGGCGTTGCATGGCGATACCGAGAGCACTGCGGGGCGGGCTGCGCTTCTTGCCGATCTCGATGACGCGGTGGGCATGCTGGCGCAGGCCAATGTCGACGCCGTGGCCTATGCGTGCACGGCAGGCTCAATGGTGACACCGGCAAAGTCGCTGCCCGAAGAACTCAGTCTTCGCACAGGGCAATGTTGCATCACCACTTCAGCGGCGATTGTTGACGCATTGACCGCACTGGGCGTTCGCAAATTGTCGGTCGCCACCCCTTACGCCGATGCATTGAATGCCCATGAAAAGCATTTTCTGGAGGCGCACGGGTTCGAGGTGCTCAGGCTGATCGGTCTTGGTATCGGCGCCGGTGGACCGCAGGAATATCCCCGCATCGCCCGCACGGCGTCACAGGCGGTTGCTGACCATGCCCGCGCCGCCTTTGTGCCCGGCAGTGATGCGCTGCTGATCACCTGCACCGATTTCCCGGCGCTGACCCTCATTGCAAGCCTCGAGGCTGAACTCGGCGTTCCCGTTGTCACCTCGAACCAGGCCACCTTCTGGGCGATGCTCAGGGCGGCCGGGGTGGATGATCGTTTCGAAACATTCGGCCGTCTTCTGGCCGACCATTAAAGCATTTTCAATCAGAGAACGAAGGAAATACCCATATGGCCGATCCCAAACTCAAATCCGCACTTTCCTCGGGCGATTTTATTCTCGCACCGGGCGTATTCGAACTGGTTTCCGCATTGATTGCCGACAGTATGGATTTCAAGGCGCTCTATGTCACCGGTTACGGCACCGTTGCGTCCTATCTTGGCCTGCCGGATGCCGGCATCGCTACCTATTCGGACATGATCAATCGTATCTCGACCATTGTCGAGCGCACCAAGACGCCTGTCATCGCCGATGGTGACACCGGTTATGGCGGATTGCTCAATGTGCGTCACACGGTGCGCGGTTACGAACAGGCGGGTGTCAGCGCCATCCAGCTTGAAGATCAGGAATTTCCAAAGAAATGTGGCCATACGCCAAACCGCCGGGTCATTCCATTGGAGGACATGGTTCGCAAGATCGAAGTTGCCGTCGACAGCCGTCGCAGCGATGACTTCCTGATCATCGCGCGCACCGATTCACGCACAGGCCTGGGTCTGGATGAAGCGATCCGCCGCGGGCAGGCGTTTGCAAAGGCAGGCGCTGATGTGGTGTTTGTCGAATCGCCGGAATCAGAAGAGGAAATGAAGCGTGTATCCGATGCCATCGACGCGCCGCTCTTTGCCAATATGGTCAATGGCGGCCGCACGCCGCTGCTGTCTGCCGACCGTCTGAAGGAACTGGGATATGCCATCGGCATACACCCCGCCATCGGGTTCCTGTCGATGGGCGCAGCGCTTCGTTCAGCCTATGGCGATCTGAAAGAACATGGTGAAACCACCGACAAGATCGATCTTTATAATTTCCAGGAATTCAATGAGCTGCTTGGTTTCAAGGATGTCTGGGAATTTGAGAAAAAATTCGCACAGGATTGATGCAACAAGAGTGATGATCGGCCTTCTGTGTGGGGGCGCACTGATTGGGGTCGCACTGATGGAGGAGCCGACATGAATGGTTTGCAACGCATTGCAGTGCTTGGTGGTGCCGGTGGCATTGGCCGGATGCTGATCGCCGAATTGCGCGGGCTGGGACACGAGACTGTGGTTCTCGACCTGCCCGCTTCGCTCGCACGTCACATGAGCGATGGCGAAGCCCTGGCCTGTGATGTTCGTGATGAAGAGTCCATCAGGCAAGCGATGGAAAAGCTTGGCGGCATTGACGGCTTTGTCAATCTTGCAGGTTACAATGCCGCTTTGACACCCTTGGCAGAGATGGAAACCGGCTATTTTGATGAGGTTGTCGAAGGCAATCTGCGCGGCGCCTATCTTGCCGCACGCTACGCGCTGCCAAAGATGCGCGGGCGACCGGGCGCCAGCATGGTGATGACCGCCTCTGGCCTGGCGACCAATGTGCGTCCGGGCTATGGGGCCTATGCGGCGTCCAAGGCTGCCGTGATCGCAATGACCAAGACACTTGCTCTTGAGTGCGCGCCGGACATCCGCGTCAACGTCGTTGCGCCGGCCCTTGTCGATACCGCTTTTCTGCGCGGCGGTACCGGGCGTTCAAACGAAGACGGTCAGTCGATTGTCGATCTGGAAGCCTATCGCAAGGCAACGCCGCTTGCCCGCTTGGCGCAACCGCAAGACATCACCGGACCCATTCGCTTCCTGCTGGGCCCTGATAGCGGTTTCATGACCGGACAAACACTGTGGATCAACGGCGGAGGGTTCATGCCCTGAACCGACAGCCTCGGGTGGATTGGACTCAATCAGTCGAACTGGTAATAGGTGACTGGAAGCGTTCTCAATCCCAAGGAAATATGCATGAGCCGTAAAGTGAAAAGCTCCAAGGTCCCGCCTTCGAACGCGGGACGACAGGGCGATGCATCACAAGGTCAGCAGGAACCGCGTTATTCGCGCATCCACCGGATCCTCGTCGAACGGATCAAGGAAGGGGAATTTCCTGTCGGGAGTCTGATGCCGACGGAAGTCGATCTGGCCGGAGAATTCAATACCAGCCGCTTCACAGTGCGTGAAGCACTGCGCAATCTGACCGAACAGGGTTATGTGGAGCGGCGACAGGGTGTTGGAACCCGGGTGATCTCGGTTGAGCCGCAGTCGAATTTTTTCCAATCCTTCGATTCACTGGAAGAACTGTTCCAGATTGCTGTCGATACCTTCTACGTTCTGATGAATAGCGAGAAGATCACCCTGGATGAAAAGCTCGCCGTGCTGGTGGGGGGGCAGACTGGAGAACGCTGGATCAGGATTGATGGCGTGCGCTGGACAGAGCCCGGCGGTCAACCGCTTTGTTATGTGCAAAGTTACATTCCCGAGCGTTTCGAAAAGCTCGTACCGGAATTTGACGCGCCAAAAGGCCCGTTCTTTGCAATGCTTGAACGCGAATCGCATGAGGCCATCGAAGAAGTTCAGCAGGAAATCCGGGCCATGCCGATGCCCAACGAATTTATCCGGCTGATGGGGCTTCGACCCGGGGATTGGTCGCTGCAGCTGATGCGCCGCTATCTCACCGCTTCTGGTGTTCTGATCGTTTCGGTCAATTGGCATCCGGCCGAACGTATGGCTTACACCATGCGCATACAGCGCAATCGACAGCCGTCCGAGTAAACGGCTCTCTTGTTTTCATCATGAGAAAATTGGGCGGAAATCGTCGCCATCGCGGCGCACCCGCATACCATCGGCCATGCGCAGATGAGCCGGAAACAGCAGCAGATCATCATTGGCGGCTCGGGTGACCAGGTCACGGCGCTGACTGGCTGCAAGTGCCGGATCATGGCAGAAGGCGCTGTTCCAGCCGGGGTGAAAAACCTGGACCGGCGAATGAATCGCGTCGCCGCAAAACAGCGCCTGCTCGCCGCCGCCACAATTCAGCAACAGCCCGATTTGCCCGGGTGAATGACCGGGCAGTGGCAAGATATCGAGGCCGCGCGACAGGGCAAAGCCGTCGTCCACCGGTTCCGCGAGACCGGCATCGAGCACCGGCCTTACACTGTCGGCAAAGGCGCCATGATTGTGCACGTTCGACGCGACGGCTTCTTCGGCCAGCCAATGGTCCAGTTCATGGCGCCCCATGACATAGCGCGCGTTGGGAAAAGTCGGCACCCATTTGCCGTTTTCCAGCCGCGTGTTCCAGCCGACATGATCGGCGTGAAGGTGGGTGCACATGACGATATCAATATCAGCCGGGGTCAGGCCATCGGCGGCGAGCCGTTCCATGTAGCCGCTGGCGCGGCGCTCATGCCAATCGGCGCGGCGCGGGCGTGGCTTGTGTTCGCCGACGCAGGTATCGATCAGGATTGTCAGTCCGCCGACACGCAGAACGAAACTGTGCAGACCCAAAAGGATTGTATCCGTTTCAAAATCCACATGATGGGGCGAAAGCAGCGCGGTTTCATGGCGCAATGCATCAATATTGCCCTCTGGCAGCAGAAAGGTGAAGGGCAGGGCAAAAGGATCAATATCGATGATCCTGCTGAGTGTCGCACATCCTAGAGCCTGCGCAGCCATCACATGATCGCCGGACGTTCGACCGATTGGCTCTGTGATGCTTTGGCGGCCATCTCCGGTTCGCGTTCCGGATCCCAGTTACGGGCGATGAAGCGGGCGCCGCTTACCCCGTTGGACGCGTCCGAGCATAGCCAGCCGATGGCCCGGCGCATGATGGATGCAGGCAGCAGATTTCCGTCCGCGCCCTTCTTTTGCGGGCTGGGCGGCAGCAAGTCGGTATCAGCAGCGCCACCGGGCAGGTAGACATTGAGATCGACGCCGGTGCCGCCCAGATCCTGGGCCCAGACGCGCGACGCCGCTTCCAGAGCCGCTTTTGATGGCCCATAGGGAGAATAACCACGGCGTACCATGGTCTGATCCGATGTCGAAATATTGATGATTTTGCCAAAGCCACGGGCGACCATGCCCGGGGCCAGGGCGCGGGCCATGTTAAAAGCGCCATTGACGTTGATGTCGATGATCGAGCGCCAGCTCTCGGGGTCGGTTTCCCAGAAGGGCGTGGGAACCGTGTTGAAGGTTTCGCTGATCAGCCGCATGCCCCGCCCGGCATTGTTGACCAATACGTCGGCAGGACCGAATTTGGCCTGTGTGGCTTCGACAACCCGCTGACAGGCTGCAAAGTCGGTGACATCGGCCACCTGAGCCAGTACGCGGCCAGGCGCAATGGCTGCCACAGTCTCGTCCATGGCGTCACTTTGCGATGCCGCCGTCAACACCAGACTGGCGCCGGCTTCAGCCAGTTCAAGCGCCATTTCGCGGCCAAGCCCGCGGGCACCGCCGGTGATGATGACCACGCGGCCTTCAAGTGAAGGATGTCTGAACATAGGCTGCTCTCCTAGTCTGCAATCCCCATGCGGGGAAGGGCGGGCGCTTCGAGTGCGATGATGGTGGACTTCATTTCGGTGAACATGGCCCGTGAGCCTTTGGCGCCTTCCCGGCCGAGGCCGGATTGTTTAACGCCGCCAAAACCGGTGCGCAGATCCCGCATGATCGGGCTGTTGACCATGACAGTGCCGGTGCGAAGCCGCGCGGCGCTGCGCATGGCGCGTTCAAGATTCTGACTCCACACGTAGCCAACAAGCCCAAAGGCGCTGTCATTGGCGCGGGCGATCACGTCCTCTTCGTCGTCGAAAATCTGCAGCGTGGCAAATGGCGCAAAGATTTCCTCCTGGCAGATGGCAAGACTGTTGGACGGGGCCTGCATGATCGTCGGCTCAATGTAGAGGCCATCATTTGATTCACCATGGCGCCGCCCGCCTGCCAGAAGTTGTGCGCCTTCGCCGCTGCCGCTGTCGACATAACGCATGACGCGGTCCATCTGGGCCTGATTGATCATCGGGCCGATTTCAGTTGCTTCGAGCAATGGATCACCAATGCGCAGCGCACGGGTGCGGGCGACGAATTGTTCGATGAAAGGGTCGGCAACCTTGCGTTCGACAAACAATCGGCTGCCGGCAAGGCACATCTGTCCATTGTTCATGAAGCTGCCAAGCATGACGCCGTCCAGGGCGCGCTCGATATCGGCGTCAGCAAAGACGATGGACGCAGACTTGCCGCCCAGTTCCATCGCGCCGCCCTTGATGCCGGGGGCCAGCGCCTTGAGAATGCGTGCTCCGGTTTCGGTTCCGCCGGTAAAAGATATCATATCGATATCGGGGTGGCTGGAAATGGCGTCACCGGTGACCTGACCGCGTCCATTGACAAGGTTCAGCACACCTTCAGGCAGGATGCCGCGTTCATCGATGATTTGGAAGAGCCGGGCGAGGGTCAAGGGGGTAATCTCTGAGGGTTTGACCACGCAGGTATTGCCGAAAGCCAAGGCGCCGGCGATCTTCATGGCGGTCAGGCCCAATGGCATGTTCCACGGACCTATCAGCGCGCAGACCCCGATTGGATCATAGGTGACGAGGCTCATATAGCCCTTTTCCTGGGTATAGACATCTCCTCCATCCTGATTGATGAATTCGGAGAAGAAACGAAAATTCTGAGCAGCCCGGGTTATGTGGATGGTCCGCGTCTGCTTCAGCGGCAGTCCGGTATTGATCGTCTCCAGCGCGGCCAGTTCGTCGACGTTTTCCAGGATGGCATCATGAATGGCCATCAGGGCGGTCTGGCGCTCAGCTACAGAGCTGCTCCTCCAGGCGCCGGTTTCAAAGGCTTTGCGCGCGGCGCCGACGGCCCGGTCGACATCGTCGGGTGTGGATTCGTTGAGAATTGCAACGATGCGACCGGTTGCCGGGTCGATCACGTCAATTCCCGTGCTACCTGTCGGAACGAAAGAACCGGCGACATAGCCTGTCACCTGGCGGGGTGCGCGCTCGAGATCAGCTCTAAATTGGTTCAATGGGAATTCCTCGGTTTATCCACGCGGCATGATCGACGGTCGGTGTGGTTTGGTGGAAAGAATATGGCCGGCCATGGCGTTTTCCGCCCAATCGGGGTTGCGCTGTTTCAGAGCCGTAACGATAACCCGGTGCTGATCATTTGATTGCGCTATATTGACCGTCTGTTCCCAGACAAATTGCTTGATGACTTCAAGCGGAAGCGACACGGCCTGGGCACTCAGGGTCTGCATCTGCATTGACCTGGTTGCCTTTATGATGGTGTTGTGAAAACGCGAGTTGAGTTCAGCAAACCGTTCGGTGGCGGCCGGCTGCCCGACGTTTTCGATGCGATCAATTTCGGCCAGGATATGGTCGAGCTCCGCCAGTTCGCTGTCGGTTATATTCTCGGCGGCAACGCGTGCTGCAAAACTCTCAAGCCGGATGCGGATATCAAAGACGATGCTGACTTCCTTGAAGGAAAAATCGGAGACATAGCGGTGGCGGTTATCGGCGCGGGCAAGTCCCTCGGCCACCACGCGCCGCAATGCTTCGCGCACCGGCGTGCGGCTTGTCCCGGTCATCTGCGCCAGCGCTTCTTCGCGCAGATGCGCACCACTGGGCAATATGCCTTTCAAAATGGCGCGGCGAATGCCCTGATAGGCCCGTTCAGCGGGGCGTTCGATGTCACCAATATTCAGGTCATCGGCAAAATCGGCGTCCTGAATGGCGCTGTTTGTTTCGTTCAGGCTCATGCCGGCGGCTCTATATGGTCCTGATGGGTCTGCAGGTACCATTCGGCGATTTCCTCGCGCGTTGCGAACCAGACGTCATCGAACTGTTTGGCATAGCGGATGAAATCCCGGATTGCCCGTATGCGGAAAGGTTGACCGATCACATGCGGGTGCAGCCCGATATTCATGAACCGGCCACTGGTTTCGCTTTCCCCATAGAGCCAGTCGAATTGTTCCTTGAACATCTGCAAGCCCGTATCCACGGACAGCCCCTGCCTGAGGAAACTGAAATCATTGACTTCAGACGTATAGGAGACTGACACCATGGGTTTGCCGGATCTGGTCTTGATCAGATAGGGCTGGTCATCATTGAGCAGGTCGGTAGTAAAAATAAGCCCTTCTTCGGCCAAAATATCAATCGTGTTGAGGGTTGAACGCAAGGAACTGGAAAGCCAGCCCTTGGCCTTTTTCCCGACAGCCTGCTCGTAGGTGTCAAGCGTGCGCCGGATGACGTCACGCTCTGTGGCCTCGTCAAACATATAGTCGGTCAGAAGTTCATCCTGCACGTAATTGTGGGCGACGATCTCCCATCCACGCTCCAGCGCTGCATCGATCACCTGACTGCGTTCAGTCGCCATTTTTGCGTTCATGGTGCAACTTGCCGGAACGCCCTCGGCATCGAATACATCGAACAACCTCCAGACACCGACCCGCTGACCGTATTCACGCCAGGTAAAATTGGGATTGTCATAGACATTGCCGGGCAGATTACCGCCGACAATGCCGGGACCGCCCGGATAATAGGGCTTGTCCGATTCCTGGACCTTGTCCCAGAATTCAAAATTGATCGTCAGAATGACGGCCATGCGTTTGCCGTTCGGCCAAACCAGCGGTTTGCGTTGCGGCATGGGTGTGAAATCGTAATGCATGGCAGTTCCGATCAATAATGCGACAAGAGTGAGCCGAAGCCTTGAATCTTGTCATTGATGCCGTTCTGGCGCAATGCCCACCAATAGGTTGCCGTGTTGATGGCAATAACCGGTTTGTCGAACCAGAATTCTGCTATTCCGGCGAGCCGCGCCATGGCCAGGTTTGTGCCCACCTGAACAATGGCTTCGACCGACGGATCGTTCAATTCGATCAAGGTATCGCGCAGTTCCCTTTCGCTCACATGGGCGATCTGCATGGGGCTGGGGCATTTCAGGCCGATAAGATGCACGACCTCATAACCGCAATCGGCAAAGAACCGTTTCACCTGATCGTCGCCTACAGGCATATAGGGCGTGACGACTGCAATCCGTTTGATATCGCCATAATTTTTCAAGGCGGCCTGACAGGCATCAGACCCCATGGCGACCTTGACGCCAGCGCGCTCCTCGACCCGCTTTTGCAGCTCGATCGAACCCTGCATGCCGTCCCAGAAGGTCTCGGCCGACATGCCCATGACCAGGTAATCCACGCTGGCGCTCATGACTGAGTCGACGGCATCCATCATGGTCTTGCGGATGTCGGCGATCAATGCATTGAAATCATCATCACTGCCAACGGGATTGTCCGGGATGACAATGCGTGAAAAGTGGTTTGTGATTCCCACCGGGCGCATCGAATCAAATTCGGGCTGGACCGATGTGTTGGTTGATGGCGCGATAACACCGAATTTCATCCGATAGCCGAGACTGTCTGTCATGATATATCCCCTTATGGCCTTGATCGCATCAAGCGACCGTTTCCATATCCTTGAGTGACTGAAGCATTGAAGAACGCATGAGATAGGCCTTGTGTGTCTTGTCATCGTTGACAACGGCACGCAATTCGTCGTGGTAGGCTTGGCGGGCTGCCGGGTCGCCCTCTGCCATCATCTTGCGGTTGCGCAAGGTCTGGGCCTGTACGGTTTCGATGGCAACTTTCCGCCGCTGGCGCTCATAGCGGCCCATCAGTGTCAAAGGTGCACCAAACCAGACCTCGGCAAGCTTCTCGGACAGGTTGATGGCATCATGGATGCCGCCATTCATGCCCATGCCGCCCAGCGGATTGTTGACATGCGCCGCGTCACCGGCGAGGAAAATGCGTCCGTGAACATAGGATTTTGCCACCCGTTCCTGCACACGATAGGCGGTGGAATGAACCAGATCATAGCGCCCCTCTTTGGGACACAGTTTCTGCAGCCGCTGTTCCATGACGTCCGGATCCTTGATCTGTGCATCGCTCAGCGTCGGGTCCGTCGGCAGCAGGACACGCCAGAGGCTCGGTGTGCGCAGCAGCACGGCCCATTCGTCCGGATCCGTGACGTAGGCAATGGGGGCAAGATCGGGAATGGCATCGGGGAATTCAAAGGTCGTGGACATCGAAAGAAAGATTTCGGGGATCGTCTGACCCTCAAAGTCGATGCCCAGTGAACGGCGCACCTGACTGTGGGCGCCATCGGCAGCAATGAGATATTTGCCCTGCACTATTTCTTCAGATCCATCGGCGTGGCGCAGGCCAAGAGAGACGCTGTCTTCATCCTGTGCGACCGAGATACCTTCGACACCATAGACCAATTCGGTCATGTCGGAAGCTTCAATCTGCTCGCGCAGTTCTTCTGTCAGCTTCCATTGTTCGCACTGCAGGCGATAGGGGTGGTTCGTCTCATCGACAATCATGCCCATGTCGAATTGGGCAACGACACCTTCGTTGCGGTCGCGGAACTGCCACTGTGGGCAAATCAGCCCGCGGTCGATGAGTTTTTGCGAAATGCCGAACCGATCAAGCATGTCGAGTGTCGGCGGATGGAAGGTTGATGCTCTGAGATCCTTCGGCAGGGCATCGCTTGATTCCAGCACAATCGACGGGATACCCGCCTGCGCCAGATTTGCAGCGGCCACCAGTCCAACGGGACCTGCCCCAACGATCAATACGCGTTCTTTGGCGTCAGGCATCTTTGTTGAACCTCCATGTATTTTTCTTGACAAGCAACTGAACGGCTTTCAATGTGTACAAGTGATACGGACAAATCAATAGACTTTTGTCCAAATATGTGAATAAAATTTGTCAAACGGCCTCACAAGAAGCGCCTGATAATAACGGGGATACGAAAATGGTTCGAGAAAACAGGCATTACAGGTGTGTCTTGCATCGGCTATCAGGTCGGTACGCTGCGATTCTGGTTGACCAGACAAAGTATCAAAATTCTCGCAATCGACATGACTTTGTATACAAATATTGTGTGGGGGATCTGATTTAATGCTCCTGTTGCAGCAGTTCGTGAACAGCATCATGCTTGGCAGTGTCTATGTGACCGTTGCCGTAGCCTTTACGCTGACCATCGGTATTCTGAATTTTCTGAACTTTACCATCCCGACGCTCTTCATGATCGCGGGAATGATGGGTTGGGCGCTCTCCTATTATGGGCTGCCGCTCGGTCTGTCCGGTCCGCTGCCCTGGCCGATTGCGCTGATGGGGGCTGTTGTACTGACGATCATTGCTTCGTTGATCGTTGAGCGGTTCACCTTTCGCTATCTCAAGACCAAATATGGCGATTCGACTGAACACGCGATTCCGCTGGTCAGTTCGCTGGGTTTCCTGCTTGTGCTCGAAAATCTGGTGCGCATCGGCTACGGCACGGACTCGCGTCGTTTTGAAGGGCCTGACGCCGACCTCACCATGAACATCGGCGGCATATTTGTCCGTGTCCCGCAGCTTGTCAGTCTTGCTGTCACGGTGGTGATTGTGCTGGGGCTGACCATGATGATCAAGCATTCGCGCATCGGGCGCGGATTGCGTGCCATCGCCGAGAATCCGGATGCGGCCAATATTCTGGGCGTGGATACACGGCGTATCGTGCCGGTGGTGTTCATTTTGACCGGCCTTCTGTGTGGTCTGGCGGGCGCATTGTTCGCGATCAATTATGGCGAAGTGTCACCTGCCATGGGTGAGGATATCGGAACCAAGGCCATCGCAGGCATGGTGATCGGCGGGCTCGGTTCCATCTGGGGCGCGGTCCTCGGCGGGCTTATCGTCGGGCTGATAGAAATGATGACGGTGCACTTTTTTGGCGCTGACACCGTGCAGGTGATGGTCTGGGGCGCCCTGTTGCTGACGCTGCTTGCCTATCCAAGCGGATTGCTTGGCCACAATACCATTGGCAAAGGGAAACTTTGAGATGAGTGGTTATTGGGCCGGGATCCTTTCGATCCTCGCAATCAACATTATCTTCGCCTACGGGATCTTCATTCCTGTTGCATCGGGGCAGCTCAATCTGGGTGGTGCGGGCTTCCAGGCCGTTGGCGCCTATTCAGCAGGCTGGTTGTCGGCCAGTTTTGGATTGCCGGTTTCGGTGACGATTGCCTTCGGCATTATCGTCACTGGTGTGATCGGCGTGCTGATCGCCTTTCCAATATTGCGGACAAAAGGCGTTTATCTCGTCCTTGCAACCTTTGCCTTTGCCGAGGTGATTGCCGGGGCGATCCTGAGTTCCGAACCGCTTGGCGGCGCAATGGGCATCTCTGTGCCTGGCTATATCGACTGGTATGTGTCGGTGATATTTGCCGGATTGGTGACCGTCTTCGTGTTCTATCTGATGGCGACCCGCTTTGGCCTGACCATACGCGCCATTCATGATGATGAGGACGTTTCAGATCTGATGGGCGTGTCGGTCCGCAATGTAAAGGTTGCCGCTTTCGGTATCGGTGCAGCCTTGACGGGACTTTCAGGTGGTCTCTACGCCCATTCATTTTCTTATATCGAGATTCAGGGCTTCAACGCGCTGGTGTCGATCTATGTGCTTTTGTATGTTTTGCTCGGCGGCACCCAGACAGCCTGGGGTCCGCTGGTCGGCGCGACGTTCTTCACATTGCTTCCCGAGGCGCTGCGTTCGGTGCTTCCTGCAACGAAAAACTTCCTTGTGACGCTGTTTGGCGAGACGGGCATTGTCGCACCGCCCGATGAGTCCTGGCGCTTTGTCATCCTTGGGGCATTGACGGTGTTGATGATGGTCTTCCGTCCGGAGGGACTTGTCACCCGAACGATGGTCGAGCGACTGCAATTCTGGCGTCCCGTCAGTCGCGGGGTGACACAATGAGTGCGCATTCTCCGCTGCTTTCCCTCAAGGATGTGTCCAAGGGGTTTTTTGGCCTGCAGGTGATTACAGATGTCAGTTTTGACATAGCTGCAGGCGCACGCATGGCTCTGATCGGACCGAATGGCGCCGGAAAGACGACGATATTCAATCTGATTTCAGGCGTCTATACGCCCGACAAGGGCCAAATCAATTTCGCCGGGCAGGAGATCAGCCTGGTGCCCTCGCGCAAACGCATTGGCCTTGGGCTGGCGCGCAGTTTCCAGAACATCAGGTTGATGCCGCATCTTTCGGTGGTCGAGAACATCATGCTTGGCCAACAGTCCCAGGCTGGCGGGTTGCTCAGCATGGCAACACCGCTGATGGGCCGCTCACGCTGGCGGCGCGAGGCCGAGGATCTTCTGGCGCGGATGAATCTCGAGACCTATCCGGGGGAGGTGGTTGCCACGCTGCCCTATGGTATCCGCAAGAAAATCGAAGTGGTGCGCGCTCTGGCATCAAATCCCAAGCTGTTGATGCTGGACGAACCTGCTGCCGGGTTGAATCCGAATGAAACCGCCAGTCTGCGCGACTTTCTGATGGGTATTTCCGAGGCCGGCACAACCATCCTGATCGTTGAACACGATATGGGGTTGGTGCGCAGCCTGTGCGACCAGGCGATCGTGCTGAACTTTGGCCGCAAGATCTATGATGGATTGACCCGCGACGTTCAGGAGGACCCGCTTGTCCTCGAGGCCTATCTCGGCTCGCGTCATGCGCAGGAGAATGCCCATGCTTGAAGTCAGTCATCTGGATGTGACCTATGGCCGAACCCGGGCGGTAAAAAGCGTCAGCCTGACAGTTGCTGCGGGTGAAGTGGTCGCCGTGCTGGGCGCCAATGGTGCGGGGAAAACCTCATTGCTTCGGGCACTTCAGGGGGCGGTTCGCCCATCTGGTGGAAAAATCCGTTTCGACGGCAAGGACATGACAAACCAAAGCTCGGCCGCGCGCGTGCGGTCCGGCATGGTGCTGGTGCCGGAAGGCAGGCAGATATTTGTCTCCATGAGCGTTCATGAAAACCTTCAGATGGGTGCCTATCTGCGCAGCGATGCGGATATAGCGCGCGATATCGAGGCCATTTATGAGCGCTTTCCGAATCTGGCCGAGCGTCGGCACATGAGCGCCAAAACACTCTCCGGCGGTGAACAACAGATGCTGGCCATTGGTCGTGCGCTGGTCAGTCGACCGCGACTGATCATGCTGGACGAGCCTTCACTGGGCCTGTCACCGCTTTTTGTCGAGCGCCTGTTTGATCTGCTGGCCGAACTGAACAGTGATGATATCGCCATATTGCTGGTTGAACAGAATACCAGCATGGCTCTGGACGTTGCGTCGCGCGGGTATGTTCTCGAACTCGGCTCTGTTCTGCTTGAAGACACCGCCGCGGCGCTTTCATCCAATACCGCATTGACCGAGGCCTATCTGGGCGGCGGGCAAGATACCGATCAAGAAGGATCGGAACACGAGCGGGCCCCGGCCCGATAAACCAAGTCGAACCCAAGAGGGACGGATAATGACAACAATGAAAACAAAATGGTTTGCCGCGGCAGCGGCGCTGGCCATCAGCTGCTCCACTGCGCTGGCGCAGGACACCATCAAAATTGGCAATCTTGTCGCAACGGCCGGATTTTTGAAAAGCGTTTCAGAACCCAGCCTTGTGGCATTCGACATGGCCGTTGAAAAAATCAATGCGGCTGGCGGCATCAATGGCAAGCCGATCGAACTGATCCGCTTTGAAACATCGTCTGACCCGAAACAGGCATCTGTCGGCACACGAACATTGGCGCAGGACGAAGGTGTTCTGGCCATTCTCGGACCGTTCTCCTCGGGTGAGTCGGCTGTTGCCTTCAATGATGCGGATCGTCTGAAGGTTCTGATGATACCAACCGCAGCGTCCAAGCCTGGTCTGACCGAGGGGCATCGGTATGGCTGGCGCCTGACTGAGGACGAGAGCAAGCAATTCAGCCGTTTGCTGGCAGCAATGAAAGAAAAGGGCATCAAGTCCGATGTTGCAGAGATCGTCTTTGTTTCGGAAGAAGTCGTGTCCAATGCGGCAGGCAAGCAGCTCTATCCTGCACTGTTGGAAAAAGCCGGTATCAAGGCTGGCGACCCAATCCCGGTTCAGTATAAAACCTTCGACATGTCGGCGCAGGTTGCCAAGATCATGCAGAAGAAGCCGGATATTGTCGCACTGGCCGGACTGCCTGAATCCGCATCCAAACTGATCGCTGAACTGGACCGTCAGGGCTTTGAAGGCCGGGTTATCGGTTCACAGATTTTTGCCGATCCAAACCTGGTGGAGCTTTTGGGTAACACCGGTGACGGGACGCTTGTTGTTGCCGGCTTTTGGCAGGGACGCACACCAGAAAGTCAGGCCTTTGACGACGCGTTCATCAAACGTGCGGCCGAACGCGGTATCCACAAACTCGGCGCGCATCACTCTGATGCACAGGCCTATGACGCCGTATTTCTGCTGAAGCAGGTGATGGAAGCGGCTGGTGTAACGGGTGATCCGGCCAAGCTGGCGGAAGAACGCGAAGCCATTGTCGATGCCATGGAAGGCGTTCGCTTTTCAGGCGTTCTGGCCGATGACATTTGTTTCGACGGACATGATGCCGAACTGCCAGGCTATGTCATCGAAATCAAGGGTGGCGAATGGACCAAATTTGCTTCGGCACCCGCCGATGAATGTAAATAAGGTTCAGTAGACACGAAATGCCGTCCCTGCCATGGTGGGGGCGGTCGTTACCAGAACGGATTAGGACACCCTTGAACGATGACAAATTCCTCTCCGGCATATCTTGATCGGCTGGCCGCTTTCCTGTCCTTCCTCGTACCTTTATTGGCCGTCGCATGGGTGTTGGCCGTGCCGCAGAGAATGGGATTTCTGATTTATCCCGAACAGGTGGCCGCCGTCATGCTGGGGCTGGCACTATGCGTGGTCTATGCCCGAAATATGGCTAACAAGGGCCCCATGCAACGCAGTTTGGACACGCTGTTTGCTCTCACGTCCATCGGACTTGGCCTCTATGTCTTTGTGCGCTTTCCGGTGCTGACGGAGGGTGCTCATCTGCATCCCACCGAAGGTTTGATATTGGGGATCATCGTGTCGATCCTGGTGCTTGAGGGGCTGCGTCGTGTCGTTGGCTTGACATTGGTGTTCATTACGCTGGCCATGTTTCTCTATGCTCTTTTCGGCAGCCATGTACCCGGTCCGCTTCGGGGGCGCAACCTGCCTTTTGCGGATGTGATGCTCTTTTTGGGCACCGACAGCGCTGCAACCTGGGGCGCTCCGCTGCAGATCGCAGCTTTCGTTGTCGTGATTTTTGTTCTTTTTGGGGGCTTGCTTCTGGCCGTTGGCGGGGGCGAGTTCTTTACCCAGATCGCCATGCGGATCGTTGGAAACGGACCGGGCAATACGGCCAAGGTCGCCACGGTCGCATCGGGTCTTTTTGGTTCCATTTCCGGTAGCGCGGTTTCCAATGTCATGTCGACAGGCGTTCTGACGATACCCATGATGAAGCGCTCGGGCTTCAAATCCGAGCAGGCCGGAGCGATTGAGGCGGTGGCCTCCACCGGGGGGCAACTGGCGCCACCCGTCATGGGGGCGGCGGCCTTTCTCATGGCGGAACTGTTGCAGATACCCTACCGCGAAATCCTGCTGGCGGCCGTCATGCCTGCGGGGCTTTATTATTTGTCACTCTATGCGCAGATCGACTTCATCGCGCGGCGCGACGGACATGGCGCCGCCGGATGGATGAAACGAGAGCAATTTCGTGAAGTGCTGTCAAAGGGCTGGTTGCCGATGATCGCATTCGTCTTTCTGCTGGGCGGCATATTTGCCTTTAATCTGCGTCCGGAGATTGCTGTCATCTGGGGCATGGGCGCGCTCATCTTCGCGCCGCTTCTTTTGAACATTCTCGGTCGTGGCACACCCCGGCAGAGTGTGGGAAATATTGCTGCCAGCATTGCACGGGCAGGCAGTTCAACCTGCGATGTGCTGCTGATCACGGCTGCTGCAGGCATGATCATTGGTCTCCTGTCCATGACAGGCCTGGGCTTTTCCTTGTCGTTCTTCCTGATCAGTTTTGGCGGACAAAATCTGTTTGCGCTGCTGATTGTCACTGCCCTGGTCGGCATACTGCTGGGACTTGGGCTGCCCACCACCGGTGTCTACCTGTTGCTCGCATCGCTGGCAGCGCCGGCGCTGGTTCAATTGGGAATCCGGCCGCTTGCTGCCCATATGTTCGTCTTCTATTTTGGCATGCTTTCGATGATCACGCCGCCCATAGCGATGGCAGCTTTCGCTGCGGCCTCGATCTCGGGTGGCGGGCAATTTCAGACCGGCGTGCAGGCGTTCAGGTTTGGCTGGATCGCATATTTTCTGCCTTTCCTGTTCATCTACAAACCCGCTTTGCTGATGATCGGCACATGGCAGGATATTGCCTATGTCTTCATCAGTGCGGTGGTTGCCTTGATCCTGGTTTCCGGTGGGTTGATCGGTTTTGCGCGCGTGCGCCTTGGCAGTGCTTCGCGGATTCTCTGGGTGGTGACGGGATTGCTGATTATCGCACCGTTACACGAATTTGGTCCGGTCGGGCTGGAATTTGCCGTATCAGTCTTTGGATTGGCTGTTCTGGGCGCCTATTTCTGGGTGGCACGCGCCACTGTCGCTTCAGACAATGGTGGCACAGGCTGATCAATCCGAGTGCGTTCCGAAAGATCCTGAATGGTATCCGGAAATTACCGCAATGCGTCTCTGCGGTTTGCGCAGGCAATGCACTCCACGGCAACATTTTCTTCGCCCGATAGATTTGCCTCTGAAGATTGCGCCTGCGCTATTGAACGGCGCATCCGGTTTATGAGGTGAGGTGAGGCTGGCGGGTTGGCGCTGGTACACTATTGACCATTAAAGGTTGAGCTCACCCAGCGGATGTAGCTGGCGAAAACCTGTGGTCATTGAACCCGAATTTGTGATCCCCTGATGGTTCATTTGCATGCAGCGGATGGGACAAAAGCGCAAAGAAAAACCGGGGCGCGATGGCCCCGGTTGCATTCAGTGAAAATGTGTTTTCAAGTCAGTGTGGGACACCGGCCTTGTCGAAAAAGGCAATTGCGCCTGGATGATAGGCGATGTCGCCTTTCTTGCCGATCGTTTCCGGATTGAATTCGTTCCAGAGCGGGCCCGTGCCTTTCAGGAATTCCGTGCCGTTATAGATGGCTTCCGTGACTTTGCTGATGATTTCGTCTGATACGCCGGCGTTGGCAAACAGCAGATAGTCATAGGCAATAATGGTCGTGGCTTCGTCGAGGCCTGGCAGGACGTCATCGGCTGGAACATCCTCAAGATAGGCGCCTGGCAGAAACTTCTGAACACCGGCAAGCCCACTTTCGGGAACCGGAAGAAACTGGATGTCGCCGCGTGAGGCTTCCAGATCGAAGCCTGCCTGCGAGCCGATCGTGGCAATGGAGACGTCAATCCGTTTGTCCTTGAACGCCTCATACTGCTGCGGGAAATTAGCGACCGGTACACTCGTCACATCGTCGTAGGTCAGGCCGCCGGCGGCAAGTGCGGCCTGCACGATGAAATCACCCAATGAGTTTTCTGCGTAACGGGGCACATTATGTCCCTTGATGTCGGCGTAGCTTTTGATGCCGTCCGCTTCGGCTGCAACCAAAGCAATCTTGAACGGGAACAGCGTGGCGACAAGGCGCAGGTTTTCTGAAGGCTGGCTAGACATGCCCGTGCCAGTGACCGCGAAATAGGTCTGGGGATAATTGGCAATTGCCATTTCCAGTTTGCCTGAATCAACCTGTGGAATATATTGAGATGAGTTTGCACTGACCTGCGGGATTACCTGCAGATCGGAATTGAGCGCGATCACCTGGGCAAGAGCCGTGCTGATCTGCGCAGTCGCGCCACCCTTGGTCGTACCCAGTCCCAATACCTGGGCGGAGGCTGGTGCGGCGAATGCGGCGGCTCCCAGAACCAAGGCAGCAGCCAGAGTCGTCTTGCCGTATGCGAAGAAGTTTGTCATCGATGTGTGTCCTTCCAAATTATGTTGGCCAGATATTGTTTGCCGTCTGTCCGTACATTGCCGTGCGGAGCTGATCATATCCTAGACCGACTGATTTGTCCTGACAAACTCTTTTGATGATTAATCGACAGGAATTCCCCATTATCTAGGGTTTTTTATGCAAATTTCTGCGGTGTCTCGTGCAATTTTTACTTGATTGTTCGATCTTGGGACTTGCTGCAGGTCATTACTCCACATATTGTTTGGACAACTCATCGAAGGAGAATTTGACTTGACAGCACGCCCTGAAACCAAGCCTCCGATTTTGGCTGCGGAAAAATATCTGACAGCACTGACCAATGGTGGCGTTGATGCGCTTTACGCCGTTGCCGGGACCGATTTTCCATCCGTCATAGAGGCCTATGCCCGTGCACCCGAAACGGGTGCAAAATTGCCTCGGCCCTATACCGTACCCCACGAAAATCTGGCTGTCTCCATGGCGCATGGTGACGCTTTGCACACGGGGCGACCGCAGACAGCGATGGTGCATGTCAGTGTCGGAACAGCCAATATGGTTTGCGGAGCGCTCAATGCGATCCGCGATGGCGTGCCTGTCATTCTCAGTGCCGGACGTACGCCGCTGACCGAAGATGGCGCGCCTGGTACCCGTTCGCGCTTCATTCACTGGGCGCAGGAGATGTTTGACCAGGGCGGCATGATCCGCGAGGCCGTCAAATGGGACTATGAGTTGCGCGACTCCGAGCAGGTCGAAGATGTGGCCATTCGCGCACTGGATATTGCACAGGCGCCACCGCCGGGACCTGTCTATCTTTCGCTGCCACGGGAGTTGCTGGCGCGTGAAGTCAGCCCCAATGATACAGCGCGTCGACGCTCGCATGTGTCCGCCCCGGCGCCAGACGCGGCTGCCATCGACAGGCTGGCGGATGCGATCCGCAAGGCCGAATATCCGATGATCGTTACCAGCAACAGCGGGCGTGATCCGGGCGCAACCGAGGCACTGGCCGCGCTTGCGGAACTGTGGGCCTTGCCGGTGATCCAGTACAATGCCCGTTCGGTCAATCTTCCCTTTGACCATCCGATGGCCGTTGGCTTTGACACCAGGGACCTGCTGGCACCTGCGGACCTGATCATTTCCCTTGCCTGTGATGTGCCATGGGTACCAAGTGTCACCAGACCTCGCCCCACGGCTCAGTTATGGGAAATTGATCACGATCCGCTGTTTACACGCTATCCCTTGCGCAGCTTTCCAGCGGTTGAATCGATTATTGCCGGGCCGACAGCTGCCCTGACGTCACTGGCTCTGGCCCTGGGTGAGCCAGGTCGCGATGACACGACACGGATTGACCGTCGTCGCATTGCGATTGCGCGCCAAAGGGCGTTCCGCCTGACGCCAGAGATGCTTGATATGAGCCGGTTCACAGCCGAATCTGCAAGTGCGGTCCTTGCGGCGCAACTGCCCGGCGATGCGGTGGTGGTGAATGAATATACCTTCCGCACCGCGCTGGCACGCTTTGAACGACCAGGTCAGTTTTATGGCTTTACACCGGCTGGCGGGCTTGGGTTCGGTTTCGGTGCGGCTTTGGGTGTTGCGGCTGCGAACGCGCGCAGCACCGAGGCCAGCGGTCCGGTTGTCGCCATGTTGGGTGACGGTGCCTATATGTTCAACAATCCGGTTGCCTGTCATTGGGCTTCGGCAGCGCACAAATTGCCGGTCCTGTCCGTCATCTTCAACAACCGTCGTTGGGGCGCAGTGCGCAATTCAACCCTTGCCATGTATCCGCAGGGCGCAGCAGCAGGCGACGATGGCATGTTGCTTGCGGACCTATCGCCTTCGCCTGACTATGCAGCCATTTCCCGCGCGCATGGCGGGAAGGGCATTACGGTCAAGGATATATCCGCCCTTCCGGCAGCCATCGACCAGGCGCTCACGGCCGTTGCCGGTGGCACGCAATGTCTGCTTGATCTGCAGATTGAGGAGTAAGTTTCATCCGCAGTCGCTGATCCCATGAAAAAGGCCGCCTCTTGCAAAGGGGCGGCCTTCATTCTGTTTCGGGGCGGTGATTCAGGATTATTTTGGAGTCGACCACTTTTTTTCAAATTCCCAGATCTTGGGAAAGCCGATGAGTTCGTTGAAGGTTGCGAAACTGAAAAGGTCGAGATCGGGTGATTGCGATGTGCCTTCATTTTTGAGTAGCCGCAGTGCTTTTTCGATTGCCGCCGCGGCCGCAAGACCAGTCATCGCCGGGAAGATAGCCATGCTGTAGCCGATTTCCTGCAGCTTTGCTTTTGGCAGGATTGGGGTCTGGCCACCATCAGCCATATTGGCCATCATCGGCGCGTCTATTCTCTCGCAGGCAAGGCGCATTTCATCTTCGCTTTGAAGCGCCTCCAGAAAGATCACGTCGGCACCGGCGTCACGAAAGGCCAGTCCGCGTTCAACCGCGCCATCAAATCCCTCGATCTGGCGTGCATCCGTGCGCGCGATGATCAATGTTTCGCCCGGATTTTCCCGTGCTGCGCAGGCGACCTTGATTTTCTCCACCATGTCGGATGTGGCCACCACGCGTTTGTTCGGCGTGTGGCCGCATTTCTTTGGAAACTCCTGATCTTCGATCTGTATTCCGACAGCGCCGGCCTGTTCATAGCCGCGCACCGTGTGGTCCACATTCAGCAATCCGCCAAAGCCGGTATCAGCGTCAGCAATGACGCTGGCTTCCGACGTTGCGCAAAGGGTTTGCAATCGTGTCAGCATTTCCGAATAGGTGGTGATGCTGGCATCGGGAATGCCCTGCGCCGAGGCAGTGCCCCAGTAGCCCGACGAATAGACGAAATCCAGACCGACATGATTGCCGATCACGGCTGCGATCATGTCGTGGATGCCGGGGGCGCAGACAAATTCTCCTGCATCGAGGGCCATGCGAAGGCTGGGCTTGGTCATTGTTCTTCCTTTGTTGATTGGGGGCTGCATCGGAGCAGTTCCGTTCGTGTTACCGGGCCATCGCGCCCGGTTTGAAAACGATTGATTTGATCGAGTTGATCATGAATAGCGCCATTGTCTTTGCGGATCGAAGTTCCTGCACTGCGTCAAATTGGCTGAACGATACAAAGAAAGCAGGATTTTGGTCAAGACAACCTGTCAGACTTCGTCTGTCTTTGTCCATACAAATATACACAACTCGGTCATCAATGCGTATTCAGCATGGATACGCATGACATTTGATGGACCCCGGTTACCGGATCAGAGCAGGACCTGCGGGCTGCTATTTTGCTTGATCGCAACGGATATTCTAGCGTTTCAACCAATCGCTGAAGGCATCGGCAAAGTCCGGATGCCAGCGAGACAGGGGAGGGCGATTTTCGGCGATATCGCCGGCAGCCCACAGGATTCGTTTGGCGTCCGTTGCACGGTCCACGTCATTATCCGGGCACAGAATGTAGAATTCTTCGCGCTCGACAGCCTCGAAGAGATAGCTGACGGTCTGCTCCGCGGTCCAGGCGCCTTGTGGTTTTTCCGTTCGGCTTCCTGCGGTCAGCGGCGTATATACGAAACCCGGAATGAACAATCGTGCCTCGACCTTGCAGTCCGGCGCATTGCGCAATTCATGCTGCAGCGCTTCAGTGAACGCCTTTACGCCGGCCTTTGATACATTATAGGCGGGATCGCCCGGCGGGGTGGTGATCCCCTGTTTGGAGCCTGTATTGATGATCAGGCCCGGCTGCCCCGATCGCACCATGCCCGGGGCGAAGATCTGCGAACCCTGTATGATGCCCCACATATTGACATCCATGATGCGGCGCCAGTTTTTTTCCTTGTCAAAAATACTGCTTCCCGGCTGCATACCGGCATTGTTCATCAGGACGTTGACTGGGCCGAAATCTGTCGTCACGCGGGCTTCGAGCGCCATCAACTGGTCGGCGTCTGCCACATCGGCAGAAATCGCGATCGCTTTGCTTTTCGCAGTGCCCGCTTCCAGCAGGGCTTCCCGCGCCTGTTGCAGTTTTTCTCCGGGCAGGTCGGCGATGCAGACCTTCAGGCCCTGCGCTGCAAGATGGTGCGCTGCGGCCAGGCCTATGCCGGATGCGCCTCCGGTAATCACCGCCACATGACCTTCGTGAATTGCCTGATGCATTTTCTGTCCTCCAATTTTTGTCAATTGTAGTCAGGGGTCGGCTGTTTTTAAATCGTCAGGGACTGCAATGTTTCCGCTGCAATTTCGAAGGACCTCATGCGCGCTGTGTGATCGTGGATCTGGCTGGTCACAATCACTTCATCGGGTTCATAGCGCTTTAAAAGCGATGCAATTGCGCTGCGAACTGAGTCTTTCGATCCGACTGCCGAGCAGGAAAGCGCCTCATTGACCCCGGCCAGCAGGGCGGGGTCGAGATGGGCGTTGATATCCTCAACCGGTCGCGGCAGAGGGCCTGGACGTCCGCTGCGCAGATTGGCAAAGGCCTGCTGCATGGACGACATGAGGTAATGCGCCTCCTTGTCGTCAGATCCGGCAAACACATTGATGGCCAGCATGAAATAGGGCTTTTTCAGAGAGTCTGAAGGTTGAAATGTCTCACGATAAACTGCGATGGCCTGTTCAAGTGCGGCGGGCGCGAAATGCGAGGCAAATGCATAGGGAAGGCCAAGGTGTGCTGCCAGTTGCGCGCCATAGAGGCTTGAGCCGAGAATCCAGACGGGAACATGTGTGCCGACACCCGGTATGGCCTTTACCTGCGCACCTTGCTGTGCATTGGCGAAATAGCCGAGAAGTTCGACAACATCCTGAGGAAAGTTGTCTCCCGATTGCAAATTGCGGCGCAGTGCTCTTGCGGTCGCCATGTCTGTTCCCGGTGCGCGGCCCAGGCCCAGGTCAATGCGATCGGGAAAGAGCGTAGCCAAGGTTCCGAACTGTTCCGCAATCACCAGCGGTGCGTGGTTCGGCAACATCACGCCACCGGCACCAACCCGCATGGTTTTCGTAACGCCCGCCACGTGCCCGATCAGCACGGATGTGGCTGCGCTGGCAATGCCACTCATGTTGTGATGTTCTGCGAGCCAGTAGCGGTTATAGCCACAGGCCTCCGCATGTCGGGCCAACTCGGCCATGTTGCGCAGGGCGGTTTGTGCGGTGCCGCCTTCTGGAATGGGGGCGAGGTCAAGGAGTGAGTAGAGCGTCATCGTGTACCAATGCGGATTGATTGTCTTTGGCTGGTGATAGCAGGTGTCCTGCTGTCTTGCCAGTCATACAACACAGCACTCGAAACGCTCCACTCGATTTGCAGTTCAGGCGTCCAGTAACTTTTTTCTGCCGTCGCTGATGGGCAGCAGGAAATAGAAGGTTGTTCCGCCGCCCGGGTTTGCTTCGAAATTGACGGTGCCGCCAAAAGCTTCAATAATTGATTTCGTTATGTTCAGCCCCAATCCGGTGCCGTGCCTGTGGCGGGTAGAGGAATCGTCTGCCTGGGCAAATCTCTGAAAGATTTTGTCATGGAAATCCGCGGGGATGCCTGCTCCGTTGTCGCTCACCGATATTTTCACCAGATGGTTTCGCGCCAAGGCGACCGATATTGTGACCTGGCTACCTTCCGGCGAGAATTTGGCTGCATTGGAGAGAAGATTGACCAGGGCCTGATTGAACCGGCTCTTGTCGACCTGAACGCGCAAATTCTCCTGAATTTTTCCGGGCACGTAGCGGACGCCGTATTTATCCGCATAGCTTTGATTTTGTACAATTATTTCCTCAACCAGCCCGCTGATATCGGTCGATTCGAAATCATAATACATTTTGCCGGCGGCAATTTTTTCCATATCGAGGATATCGTTGACGAGATCGGTCAGGCGCTCGCAATTGCGATAGGAAATATCCAGCAATTTGGTGCTCTTTTCATCGGCATTGTTGTTCCATGCTGCCTTCAACATGCCGAGCGAAGCCTGAATGGCGGTCAGTGGTGTCCGCAATTCATGGTTCACGGTTGAGATGAAGCCATCCTTCATGTGTAGAAGTTGACACTTGATCTGACAGTTTGCCGTTTTGGTGACGGTGATCT
>JARGOX010000024.1 GCA_029233925.1 Rhizobiaceae bacterium | reverse complement strand
GTTGACTGGTTCAACAATCGACGCCTGCTGGAACCCATCGGAAACATTCCGCCAGTTGAAACCGAACAACGCTACTACGCCATGCTGGACGAACCAGCCATGGCAGCATAACTTAAACCAAATTGCCTCAGACAATCTCGGAGCGGTTCAATGTGTTGAATCTTGTGCCGACTTCGTCCGAGCAATTCCTTGGCCTTTGCCGTCGCCTGCAGGTCAACGTCGATGCCTTTGGCCGCCGCATAGCGAAGCACGATGCTCAGCCGGTTGAGGGCTTTTTGAGCGACGTCTGCCTTCACATGCCAGATCGGTGCGAACACGTCCTTTATGATATTCTGGTGGATAAGGCCTACCGGCGTGTCGCCAAGCTTTGGCAAGAGATGGAGTTCCAAAGGTGAGAACCAGCGGCCAGCCTTGCCATCTCCTTTTAATTCAGCCTTTCTTGCCTCAAATGCTTCAATCGCGATCGTTCTTAGCGATGTGTCGCTGTATCGCGCTTCGAGTGAAAGCCTCGTGCGCTCTTGAATGGGATCTTTGCCACTCTTCGCTATGCCTCGCCAATGTGCAGCGCTGTCTCTAGCCTGTTTGAGTGAAACATCGGCAAGGCTGCCGAGCCCCATTTCTCTGCGTCGACCAAATATTGCCAGCCGTAAAACCCATTGCCCACGATTATCAGCCCGCTTGACCAGCCATAGGCCATGGCCATCATTGTGCTTTCCAGGCCCGGCCGACTTTACCGCGATTGCTGTCAATTTATGCAAGCCAGCCATGCGATCTGATCCACCTTTCAATCCACCCTTATACGTTGGATGGCATGATATCGTATGATACAGAGTGGTTCAATTAATTATTTGTATTCAATAATTTAACGAGATATATGAGACGGAATAAAACTACATGATACGACATATCGGTGCTCGTAAGCGGCACCATTTTTTTGTTCATGGGTATTTTTCCTAACAGCATGAATGGTAATGATAATTCAGGTGTTAGATAACCTGTTCTGCGGTCGCATCTAAACGATCTGCAAAGGCTAGTTTGAGCACCGATCCCCGCCTGTTTAGTGAACCGGAATCCCATATTTTCCAGAGGCTTGAGAGTAATTCGAGCGTAGGTTCGGGCTGGATTTGGCGATTGGTTCAGCTTATCCTCGATCAGCCGCTTTTCCGTATCGAGTGCCTCGATGCGTTTTTCAAAGGCGGCGATGACCGACGGATCCGATGCCACGATGATTGTGTCCAAAAACCCTTTGGTTTGGGTATCCAGTTTAGAAAGATCGCGTCTAGGTCGCGCCGCCATCTCCCCTGCTTGCGCATTGCGGTGATCCCGTACCGCTTGGAACATGGCGCGGGATGGAATTACGATAGCCGACACAGCGTAAAGTATCACACGCATAATACGGGTATTTGCGCGCCTTCCCTGCCGACCAGCAGGCTATAAGGATGACCACAATCCCCGCATTTGGCAAACCCCAAAAGTGGCAAGACCTCTGTCCTTACGGGCTGGTGCTTTGGCATTGCCCAGCAAGTCGCCTTGATCCTTTATCATGTGCGGAGCGAGATCAGTGGTTCGTGATGCCCCTTGATCAGACGCAGGTAAAAGTTCCTATGGTTGATATGTCCAGCATAGAACGGCTGCGTCAGAAGCATATGGACTTTTTCTGGTTGAACCACACCCTTCTTCTTTTCATGGAAGTCTGTTTGGTTTTCAAGAATGCGCTTGACCTCCCAGGAGAAGCGAACAGGTGCGAGATTGGGAGACTGGAAACTGCGGCGCACCGGATTGCCCCAAGAGTCTCGGATAGACTGTGCCATCGCATCATGAACAATGCCAAATAAAATATGCCCATAGGCCGCGAAACCAAGCACCACCAAATGTAAAAACGTTTCATAGATGTTTCCTCCTGATACGGGGGTGATAACCCGTCCCGACTACCGACGATCCACCGCCAACTCACCGGCAGCCAAATCGGTAATTCGGGTAATTGCTTGGAAATACAGATCCGCCATGAGTTATAAAAACGCATTCTACAACTCATCAGAATGTGGTATGAAATAATCATACTTTTTGACATCCTATTGAAGAAGGGATCAATCATGGACAAACGAACAATCAGCCTTCCCGATGAGCATGCTAACTATATCGATCAGAAAGTCCGTTCTGGTGATTACGCCTCGGCAAGTGAGGTTATTCGCGCGGGATTGCGCGCTCTACAAGAGCGAGATCGTGCTGCTGAAGACTGGCTGCGCAATCAGGTTGCCCCAACTTATGATGCCATGCTTGCCGATCCGTCGCGCGGCATTCCCGCAAAATCTGTTTTTGATAATATCCGAGTTCTGCACACCCAAAAGACAAAAGGCTCCGCGTGAAACAGCGAGACATTATCTTTGCGCCAGAAGCGCGCGCGGATTTATTGACTCTCTATGAATGGATCAGCGCCAAAGCCAGTCCCGAGGTTGCGATGACCTACATTGAGCGCATCGAACGTTATTGCAACGGTTTCGACATCGCTTCTGAACGCGGTGATGCACGCGATGATGTTCGGACAGGCCTGCGTGTCATCGGTTTTGAAAGGCGCGTCACCATCGCATTCATGGTTTCATATCAAACCGTCACCATCTTGCGCCTGTTCTACGGCGGGCAAAATTGGGAAGAGGATTTGTGATGCCGCGCTTTACACTAAGGGCTGATACAGAGGTATTCGATGCAAGATTTTGACATTGGAATTTGGTATCAGACCGATGTTCCTGAGGAAGCGATCAATGAACTTGTTTCGGAACTGGTGAAAAGCGGTTTGACAGTCCAATCCCGCGAGCGACCAGTCGGGGTTTATGCAGCTTTTGAATGGGCAGTTTCGACTATCGTCGTTGCATATCTTGCCAAGCCCTATTTTGAAGGTTTTTTGAATGAAGCGGGAAAAGACAGCTACATCACTCTCAAATCGGGAATTCTCAAACTGATTGAACGGCTCTTTGGACCCAAGCCCGAAGCGCGAGAAGCCAGACGCAGCATAATTTTTTCCATTCAAATCCGAGATCATCAAGAGCGGTCCGTGAAGTGCATTTTTCCCGAAGGGGTAAGCCATGAACACTACGCATTAATCCTTGATCATCTTCATGAACTACTGGTGGAGGACGCGAAGACCGGAAACGGCGCGCTGAACGACATGCTCTCCGAAGTTAAAGGGTTTGGAGGTTCACATTACATCGAATATTCGCTGACACAAAACATGTGGGTGGCGATCGATACCCAACAAGAAATCCAGGAGCGCGCTTCGAAAAATCACTAATCGTCATTGAGGCAACATCAGCGCTAGGATAGTTTGGCGGCTAAACTTCTACAGCGATAGCAAACGGCCATTGGACGCACGGTATAAGTCGTCCCGCGTGTTCCAATCACGGATGCATTTGAACATCGAATTTCACGCGTCGAAACGTTCTCTCACCCCCCATGGACTGCCTGTGCGCGTAATCCACAACAATGCATGGTTTAAGTATCCGGAAATCAATTTTGCATAGGCATACCTGCCGGGCCATGATCGGTCGGTTCACCAAGGCGTTCAGGTTTCCTTGAAAACCACAGCTGATCTGCAAGGACACCGTAATTTGCATGCATGAAACCTCCCCGTGAAGAAGCTTCAATTCCTGTGGCCAGCCACCCCCTACAACAAAGACGGCACGATCAGGGACAGGGCGGGTATCGCAATCAACAGTGCCAATCGAACAATGTCGGCGCACCAGAAGGGCGTCACCCCCCGAAAAATATCGCGGGTCGATATTTCGGGCAGCATGGCCGACAGGGTGAACACATTCATTCCAATGGGCGGCGTAATCAGGCTGATTTCGGTTACCACTACAACGATTATCCCGAACCAGATGAGCGTTTCCTGCGGTCCGAGCCCGAAATCGAGCGAGGCAACCAGGCCGCTGAATACAGGGATTGTCAGCAACAACATCGACATGCTTTCCAGCACGCAGCCCAACACCAGATAGACAAGCACAATCAGAAAAAGAACCAACATGGGCGACATGTCGCCCTGCTGAACCCATTCCTTCAGTGCCGTTGGCATTCCTGTGCCGTTGACGAAATTGGCGAAGATCAGCGCGCCGATGAGCACCATGAACAGTGAAGCCGTTGTCACAGCGGTATCCACGACGACGTTGACAAAACCGCGCAGGTCCAATCGCCGGCGCACCACGGCAAAGATCAAGGCACCGAAGGCACCGATCCCGGCGGATTCGGTCGGGGTGAATATTCCCACATATATGCCGCCGATAACGATGACGAAAAGCAGGATCATCGGCCAGACGCCGCGCAAAGCGGCAAGCTTCTTGCCGATCGGCAGACGCTCGCCGGCCGGGCCTGCTTTGGGGTTGCGCCAGACGACCCAGCGGATTGCCAGCAGATACAATGCGACACCCAGCAGACCTGGGATCATACCGGCCATGAAGAGTGCGCGGATGTCCGTTTGTGTCATGATCCCGTAAAGCACCAGAATCACGGAAGGCGGTATCAATATGCCCAGCGTCCCGCCAGCGGCGATGGAGCCGGCGGCCAGCGTATCGGCATAGCCGTAGCGTTTCATCGGCGGCGCAGCGACTCGCGCCATGGTCGCAGCCGTTGCCAGACTGGACCCACAGACCGCACTGAACCCGCCGCAAGCCACAATCGTTGCCATCGCCAGACCGCCCTTGCGGTGGCCGACAAAAGCATAGGAGGCGGTATAGAGATCATCCGAGATCCCGGCGCGACTGACGAAATTCCCCATCAGAATGAAAAGCGGCACGACCGACAGTTCATAGGATTCCACCGTGGTGCGCGCGACCAGGCCGACCAGCGCCAGCGACGGCATCCAGTCGCGCAGCAGTGCGAAACCGACGAAGCCCACCACACCCATAGCAATGGCGATGGGCACGCGAACGAAGACCATCAACATGACGAAGAAGAAACCGGCAAGGGCAGTAATCATGGCAAGGTCCTACGGGTTGGCAGGCGCAAAATATCAAAGACCTTGCCCAGGTGGATAACGGCCGTGACAGCGCACAAGGCCGAGCCGAATCGAATGATCGGGTATAATGGCCAACCAAGATATTGTGTCACGTCGCCCCATTCGACAGCCTCCTGGGCCAGCAACCAGAGCCGCCAGGCCAGGACTGCGAAAGCAACGGCGCAAAGCAGATTCACCGCGAGGTCACGAAAGGGTACGAGGCGACCGGGAGTAACATTATCGAGCAAGTCAATCGTGATATGACTTTCGCGTTGTGACACGTTCGGCAGACCGGCATAAACAATCGCCGCCATCAGAAACTGCGTCATCTCGAACGCGCCGGGCAACGGCGCGTTCAGGAAATAGCGGCCTACGACATCAACCACCGTTACCAGCATCATGAGCACCAGAAAGGCTCCGGCGGTCAGCCCCGAAAGGCTGATCAACCGGTCGCGCCATCGGTGAAGTCGAGGCGAAGACGTCATCGTCACTCAGCGCCCTGAGCTTTGATCTCGGCCCGCAGTTTGGCCAGCACGGCAGCTGGATCTTCCAGACCCGCTTCCTTGGCCCGGGCAATCCAGGCCTCGTCAAGCCCGGCAGTCGCCCCTTGCATAGCCGTCAGAACATCGCCTTCCATCACGGTGACGCTGTCAGGTCCGAACGCCTCGATGGCGACCTTGTCCGCACCATCCCAGGCAGATCCGATCAGGCCCGAAAGATGCTCGCCCGATACCGACATCAGGGCTTCGCGTTCGCTATCGGTCAGACTTTCAAGCACCGAGGTGTTGATGATGATCGCCATGCTGGAGCCATAAAGGTTGCCCGGGTAGTGATAATGGTTGGTCACCAGATCACCCAGGTTGAACGATTTGATCGTCTCGATCGAGAACATCACCCCGTCCGCAACCCCCTGCGACAGCATTTCCTGCGCCTTGGTCACTGGAGCAGCGACGGTGACAAGTCCAAGCCCCTCGGCAATGGCTGCCTGAACGCCGCCACCGGTGCGGATTTTCAAGCCCTTGAACTGCTCGCCCGACGTGATTGGTTCGGCCGTATGAATCATGCCCGGCCCATGGGTGAACAAGCCGATGGGTGTTACGCCGCGATGTTCACGCATCCCGATTTCTTCCGTATAGACCTTCCAGTAGGCATGGGAAGCCTGTTCGGCATTGCCGCCGTTTCCGGGCAGCTCGATCATGTCGGTAAATGTGAAGCGTCCGGTGGTGTAGCCATGGGTCATCCAGGCCAGATCGGCGATGCCGGTGCGCACCCGATCCATCAGATCGCGTGGGTCAACCGGCGGATAGGTGATGTTGATCTTCAACTCGCCGCCGCTGGCCTCTTCGACCTGCTTGGCCCAGATGTCGAGTCCGGCGGCATTCACCGCGTGTTTCGGCCCGGCGTAGGTTTCGAGCGTCAGAACCCGCTCGGCCCAGGCCGTGCTGGCGAGAAGTGAGGCAGCGAGCGCCACGGCGGAAAATCCTGCAAAGGTCCGTATCATGTTCGTCTCCTTGTTGTGATCGCTTTTGGATCAGGTTTCAGCAGCATTTACTGTCCGGCTGTTGTCGAGCGCCTGTGAAAGGACGCGTTTCAAAAGCCCGGCGCCGGCGGCGAGCTTCCATTCGTTGTCGCGCAGCGGGTGGGCGCGGGTTGTCCACGCATCGGCCGCTGCCGCGATATCTGTTTCCAATGGCACCCGGGCCAGAAGACGCTCTTCGGACGACGCAGCCCGCCAAGGTGTTGGCGCAACGCCCCCCAGAACAATACGCGCCGTCTGCACCTGTCCGTCGGCGTCGAGGCGCAAGCGCACCGCAGCCGAGACGATGGCGAAACCATCCGAGCTGAGCGAGAGTTTTCCAAAGGCGGCATGATCTGACCTGGCTGCGGCTGGTATCCGCAAGGCGGTGACGATTTCACCCGGTCGCAGCGCATTTTCTCCAGGTCCGGTGTGAAAAGCAGCGGCAGAAAGAACGTGCTGCCCTTTGGGTCCGCGGATCACAAACTCTGCATCCAGAGCGGTCAGCATGGTGGCCAGATCAGAGGGCGTCACCGATTGGCAGCGCCCGGCGTCCACGACCGAATGAAAATACCGGTGATCGCCGGTTACCGCATAGCAGGGTCGCCCGACCCCGCCACGCTTGAAACAATTCATCCCGCTGCGCAGGAACCAGCAACGGTTCTGTTGGCAAAGGTTTCCGGCCAGCGTTGCCATGTTGCGGATTTGCGGCGTGGCAATCGCATCCAATGTCGCTGCAAGTGCCCGGTCGCCCGGCAGCGTCGCGCGCGAAAGATAGGCCTGGGCATCGGCCAGTGTCACGGCGGCACCAAAGGTCAATACGCCGTCGTGGTCTTCGATCCCGCGAAGGTCGTTGCAGCCTGCAAGCTGCACAAGATGTTCGGGTGCGGCCAAGCCCTGAGAGCGGGCTGGCAAGAGATCTGTTCCACCACCCAGCGGGGCGGCCCCCGGTCGAGCGAGCAGCGCAAGCGCCGTTTCTGTCTGTTCAGGGCGTTCAACCGACGCAATGGACGGCACTTTGCTGGTCGACCGCGATGGCCCGTAGCGGTCGAGGGCTGCGAAGAGCCCGCTTGGATAGGCCTGGCGAACGGCGGCAGACCACCAGTGTTCCGGGCGTCGCCAGATCGGCGCCGGGTGTGTGCGGGGTCGGTCGGCAAGGCCCGCGAGGACCTTGTCGGGCGTCATGGGCAGGTCACGCAATCGCACGCCGGTGGCATTGGCCACGGCATTGGCGACTGCGGCGGCGACGGGCATCAGCGCCACTTCAGAGATTGATTTGGCGCCCATTGGACCGGCCGGATCCGCCGCACCCACGAACACCACTTCGACCGGTGGCACGCCATCAGCGCGCGGCATCGCATAATCAGCAAAGCCGGTGACATGCGGTCGCCCGTCCTGCCACAGCAATTGTTCGCCAAGCGCCATGCCCAGCCCCATAGCCACGCCACCCACAACCTGCCCTTCAGCCCCGACCGGATTGATCACCGTACCGGCGTCATGCACTGCAACCACCCTCAACACGCGCACGGCACCGGTGGCGCGATCCACTTCGACCTCGACGCCGTGCGCCGCAAAGGCATAGGCCGGGGAAAGGTGGCCATGGCCGCTGTCGGTGTGGGTCATCGGCACGGGGGGAATGCTCACTGCTGTTTCCCGCTCGATCCGCAGAGTCCCTCCGCTGGCAAACGGATGGGCGGCTGCAACCTCACCCAATGTAAATTCCTTTGCACCCGCGCGGGCGCTTCCACCGGACAGCACCACGTCCTGCGCGGCGCATCCGGCCATTTCCGCTGCCTGTCTGCGCAATTCTTCGGCGATTTCACGCGATGCTGCCAGAATTGCACCGCCCGTCACCATGGTTCCGCGGCTCGATCCGGCGCCCGGATCGAAGGGAGTGGTCGCCGTGTCCATCGCCCGCAATTCTATGTCGCCGGGATTAATTCCCAGCTCTTTTGCGCAAAGCTGGACAATCACGGCATATTCGCCGGTGCCTGGATCGGCACAGCCCGAGGCAAGGATGACTCCGCCGTTCTGGCCAATCTCGATCACCGCTCCGGCCTTGCCGGTGGCTGGTGTGACGATGGCACCGGAAACATGCATGGCCAACGCCACTCCGACGCCACGCACAACATCAGGATTGGCCCCGGTTGCGCGGGCACTGTCCCAGTCCAGCCTCCGGCCAACCTCGTCCAGGCATTCGGCGGCCGCCGTTGTGGCGATCTTCCAACCGGTGATGGTCTCGCTGCCGGAAGGCAGCAGATTACGCTTGCGCAATACGATCGGGTCGACACCCAGTTGCGCCGCGATTTCGTCCATCTGGCTTTCGATGGCGAAAATCGCCTGTGGCCCGCCTGCCCCCCGAAAGGCGCCTCCAGGCCGCAGATTGGTGTAAACCGACCGCCCTTCTATCTGCGCCCCGGCAAGGCGATAGTGCGACCCCAGCAGGATCGAACAGTAATTCATCTGGTTGGAGCCGCCCTGAATGAAGGCCCCGTTGTCGACGGTCACCCTCCCCTCACGGAAAAGAATCCGTCCCTCATCCGTGTAATGGCTGGTCACATCAACCCAGGTTTCATGCTGACGCTTGGCATAGGCGAAGTCTTCGGCACGGCTCAGCCGAATGGAAACCGGACGGTCGGTTTTCATCGACAGGTGTGCTGCCAGCACCTCTATGTCGCCCGCCTTGACCCGCGAGCCGAAATCGCCGCCCACGCCAGAACGGCGCAAACGCACCTGAGCAGGCGCAAGACCAAGCATCTGCGCGATCTCGGCAGCGATGTTGCGCGGTGATTGGGTAGGCGTCCACAAATTGAGTGTGCCATTTGCAGCATCCCACTGAGCCAGCGCCGAATGGGGTTCCATACAGGCGTGATGTTGAGGGCCGCAGCCATAGGCTGCGCCTATTTGCCGTGTTGCTGCTCCACGGCTTGCCGGATCGCCAAAGCTGCGGGAGGCCTGCGTGGCCACATTGTCCACGGCGCGATCGGGGTGAACGGCGGGTGCACCAACCGCCAATGCCTGCGCGACGGAGGTCACATGCGGCATACGTTCCCATGTGACACGAATCAGCGCCAGAGCGGCCAATGCCTGTTCTTCGGTTTCGGCAGCCAGCACCGCCACTTCCTGTCCCGCCCAGACGACGCGTTCGCGCGCCATAGACGGTCGGTCTGCCTGGCCGTAGTCGAGATAGTTGCGGTCCGGCAGATCCGTTCCCACCAGGACGGCGACGACACCGGGCGCGCCGCGCGCCGCCTCAACGTCAAGCTGAACGATCCGCGCCGCAGGATAGGGGCAGCGCAGGACCTTCCCGACAAGAAGATCCTTGAGCTTGATATCGCGTGCATAGTCCATTTGACCGGTTGTGCGCGCCTCCCATTCGGGATGCCGGATGCGAGCGAAGGTCATGGCTGGCCCACCCGACGTACAGCTGCCAGAATTGCCCTGTAACCAGTGCACCGGCAAAGATTCCCCGCCATCGCATGCGCCAGGGCGTCATCGTCTTTCGGCAGACCCGCACGCAGCAGTTCGGTTGCCCGCACCACCATACCCGCCGTGCAATAACCGCATTGGAATCCTCCAAGGTCGGCCATGGCCTCGCGCAACGGCAGCGATTCCGAGACCAGCCCCTCGACTGTTTCCACGGGTTCGTTGACGACCGCCGCCAGCGTCACGCAGGACAGAACGGAACGACCGCCGACAAGCACCGTGCAGGCGCCACATTCACCCCGCCCGCAGGCCTCCTTGGCGCCGGTGAGCTCGAGATCGTCGCGCAAGATGTCCAACAGCACGGCACCCGGCGCGGCATCAATGCTTCGCGTCTCACCATTGACTGTCAGAACGAGCCCAGCCATTTCAGGTCGAAAGCTTGTCGTGAACAAGGTCGCCACCGACATAGGTCTGCAACACCTGTATGTCTTTCACCTCGTCATCGGGGCAGGTCAGGATATCGCGGTCCAGAACCACAAGATCTGCGTATTTACCCGGCTCGATAGAACCCAGAATATCCTCCTGAAAGCGCGACCAGGCATTGTTGATGGTGAACATGCGCAGCATTTCCTCGCGGGTGGCGTGTTGGCCAGGCAGAAGAACGCCGGCCAGCGTCTGGCCCGTTGTCGCCGAATATTGACACAGGAAGGGTTGCTCAAGGTCGTAGACGACGGCAGGATTATCGGTTCCTCCGGTGACCACGACGCCCGAATCTATCCAGTCGCGCAGGGGCATGCCCCAGTCACGCACGGTGCGCTTCCAGGGATCGGTTTCCGACAGCTTGGCGATACGGACCTGCTCCATGATCTCGTTCATGCGAAGCGAGCGCGCTGAGGCGTACCAGGCCAGCAGCGGATTGGCCCCGAACACAATACCCAGTTTTTTTGCGCGCTCGATGTGGTCCGGCTTGAACAGGCCGAAACCGTGCTCAAAGCTGAACCGCCGTCCATCGATCGGCAAATCTTCATTGGCCTCTTCCAACGCCGACAGCACCACCTCGGCCGGCTCTTCGCCGCCACCGGTATTGACATGGATCGCCATGTTCCAGCCGCGTTTGTTGAGTTCAAGAATGATCTTGCGCAGCTTTTCCTTTGAAAAGGCCCACCATCCGTCATTCACAATCACCAGCTTGATCCCGGCAATGCGCAGCATCGGACTGCCGACATGCTGTTTCGGACCGAAATAGGTCTCAATGGCGTTGCCGATCTCGTCCTCGTCCATGTAGCGCATGGGCAACCCAAGGATGATGTCCATACGGGTCTTGAGAATGCCGCGGCGATCAGCCTCGATGAAAGCTTCCAGCTCATCAATCGAGCTGCCCATCTCGCGCGCGCCAACAATGCCGCAAGCGTGATAAATCGCCTGTTGGGCAGCAATGGCCTCGATCTGGGCTTCGCGGTCGAAATACAGGAAATCCCACTGTTTTTTCGGCAGACCTTCGTGGCGCCACCAAGCCATGCGGGCCATGTCGCCGCCGCCCGCAATGAGATGGCCCGTTGGCTCTCCCTCCTTGTCCTTGTCGATCCAGCCTTCAGGCTCTTCGGGTTGCCGCGTCTGGGAATTGATACCTGCAAGTTCCAGTGCGAGGCTGTTGCAGATCACATTCTTGCCCGACTGAAAAATATAGACCGGATGGTCAGGTGCAACCTTGTCCAGATCCTTGCGGTTGGGGAATCGTCCTTCCTTCAGCGCACCACGATACATGCAAGACGTGCCGATCCACTTGCCCTTTGGCGTCACCGCCACACGCTCGGCGATGGCAGAAAGGATATCATCGATGGAAGGCAGTGTTGCGATATTGACCTTTGGTCCACCCAGGGCATCAAGACCTGCCAGAAGCATGTGGACATGATTGTCGAACTGGCCCGGAACGATGCAACGGCCTTCCAGATCGGTGATCTGCGTGCGCGAGCCTGCAAGGGCCATGACTTCATCGGCCTTGCCTACGGCGACAAATTTTCCGTCAAATATCGCCACGGCTTCGGCGATGGAGAAGCCGTCATCGACGGTAACGATCCGGCCATTGGTCAGGATCTTGTCGGGGCAGAATTCAAGAGGCATTCCATTTCCTTTCAGGTCAGGCGCGACAGGCGTCAAGGCCGGCTTGAAGCTCAGCCCGATTGAGGTTTCGACCGATCACCACGAGGCGATCAGCGGCATCCGCGGAGACCGCCGGACATAGCCAATAACGTGTTCCCACCGCACTGACCGTCAGTCGGCTCCGGTCGGGTGCTGAGCGGATAAAACCCTTGGTGCGAAAGACGTCACCGGGCAGCGCACCCAGCCACTTCTTGAGCAGCTCAGGGTCAAGAGGGTTGTCGGCATCAAGCACCGTGCTCTCGAAACCATCGTGGCCGTGGGCGGCTTGCGCAGGTATCGGCTTGGCGCCCGTGCGTGTTCCGATCAGAACGGAAAGGGGCACGTCGCCTGCGACGCAGGCCAGGACGCGGGCCGAGGGATTAAGAGTGCGGATGCCGCGCTCGATCAGACCGGGTATGTCCGGCCCAACCAGATCCGTCTTGTTGACAAGCAATATGTCTGCTGCAGTGATCTGCCGGAAAGCCGCCTCGGCACTATCAAGATTGCGGTCGAAATTCTCGGCATCGACCACCGTTATTACACCGTCGACCTGCACCGCCTCGACCAGACTGGAATGGGCCAACTCCGACAGAACAGGAAAGGGATCGGCCAGTCCACTGGTCTCAACCAGTATTGCGTCCGGGGCGGGATCGGCCTGAAGAACCTTATGGATAGCCACCAGCAATTGCCCGCGCGTCGCACAGCACAAACAGCCGTTCGCCAGCTCCACCACTCCACCTTGCGCACCCTCCACGAGAGCACCATCGATTCCTATCTCACCAAATTCATTGACAATCACGGCCATCCTGCTGCCGTGACTTTCAGACAGAACCCGGTTGAGCAGCGTCGTCTTGCCGGCACCGAGAAAACCAGTCAGCAGGCTGAGGGGAATCATTTAGCACCTCCTGTCTTGCTGGGTTCTTCCTTTGCTTCACCAGCCAGGGAATCCAAATCCGGCCACCATTTGGTCAGCTTTTCCAGACAGGCATCGAAAATGACTCGTTCTTCAGGGTCGAGCACAGACAGCAGATCTTCGTTCATCGTGTCGCCAATGCGATTTGCACGCTCCACCACGACCAGCCCTGCGTCGGTCAGGGAAAGACGCGTCTGGCGCGCATCCACATCACAGATGCGCCGTGTCAGCATCCCTGCTTTTGCCAATTCGCCAACAAGCCGCGACACCAGCGTGCGCTCATAAAGCGTCGCCTCAACCACTTCGGAAACCGTCGTATCAGGAGTTTCTTCCACGATGCGCATGACCCGCAACTGGCGGATGTCGAAGCCGCATTCGCGCCGGTAGACCGTATCGGCGGCACTGCGTGCGGCGCGCGAAACAAGCTCAAGCCGATAGGATACATAGGTGTAAAGATGCGGTCGATGTACCATTCTTGTGCGTTCCTTCCCTGCCAAAATTCGCTGCAGTGCGTCTGTCGTGACGCGCCGGAATTTAAGTGGGACTTTACATTTATGCATTTTGCACATAATAAAATCTGCACATAAATTTCCCCGGAGTCAAGCGGCATGATTGGCCAACGTTCAGATCGGAGAGAGAATGTCTAATCCCAAGCGGTCCAACCGGGCCAAAGACCTCAAGGTACGTGTCTGCCAGGCCATCGATACCCGCGCTGCTGCATTGATCGAATGTGCACTTGACCTGCACGCGCATCCCGAAATCGCCTTCGAAGAGGTACGCTCTGCCGCAGCGCTGGCTGACCGCCTGCGCCAAGCGGGGCTGGAGGTAACGCTTCCGGCCTACGGACTGGATACGGCTTTTGCGGCCGAATTCGGCACGACCGGCCCTGTTCTGGGCATCGTGGCGGAATACGACGCGCTGCCTGGGCTGGGCCATGCCTGTGGGCACAATGTTATCGGTACATCCGCACTTGGCGCGGCGTTGGGGCTGGCTGATCTTGGCGATGATCTGCCCGGCCGTATTCGTCTGCTCGGCACACCGGCTGAAGAAGGTGGTGGTGGCAAGGTGTTCATGGCCCGTGAGGGCGCGTTCGACGGGCTGGACTGCGCCATGATGGTACATCCTGCTGATCGCAACCTGTCGCGCTTTCCGCTTATCGCCGCTGCGTGGATGACGGCCACATTCCATGGCCGTTCCGCGCATGCCGCCGCCACGCCCGAGGCAGGAATCAATGCGCTGGACGGGCTTGTTACCGCCTATAATGCCATCGCAGCCCTGCGCCAGCAGGTGCCCGGCGATCACCGGGTTCATGCGATCATCCGCGAGGGCGGCACCGCAACCAATATCATACCTGACCGCGCCGTCGGCGCCTTCGGACTGCGCGCGCCCAGCCGCGAGGCACTGGAAGCGCTCAAGATCCGTGTCAAGGATTGCCTTCAGGCTGGCGCCATGGCCGCCGGTGCGCAGGTCGAGATCGTTGACGATCCCGTGCAATATCACGAGCTGATTTCCAATACCCCTCTTGCCGATTGTTTCCGCACCAATGCCGAAGGGCTTGGCCGCGAATTTGAAGCCGTAGAGGATCTGTCGGGAAGCAACGTGGCAAGTACCGATTTCGGGAATGTCAGCCATCTCATCCCGGCGATTCATCCGATGATGGCGACAGTGCCGCGCGGTACAGCCTTTCACACACCGCAATTCGCCCAGCATTGCGCAGATGATGTGGCGATGACGGCAATGCTCGATGCAGCCAAGGCGATGGCAATGACCGCAATCGACATCATGTGTGACGCGGACCTGCAAAATGATATGAAAACCGCGTTTCGCAGAGCAACCACTCAGACCTGATCGGGGGCTGTGCGACTGCGAGGCCATCCGTTAGCCCCCGTTCCGTTCAACGTCGTCGCGCAACTGCATCCGCAGCAGTTTGCCGGTTGCATTGCGCGGCAGCGCGGCGCGCAGGACAAGTCTGCGCGGGTGCTTATAGCCTGCGAGTCGGCCATCGCAGGCAGCCTTGATGGTCTCCAGTGCAGGCGGCAGTCCGTCGGCCACGATCACGGCGACCACGACCTCTCCCCATCGCGGATCAGGTAGCCCGATCACGGCGAGATCCGCCACGCCCGGCAGATCAGCAAGACAGCGCTCAACCTCGGCAGGGTAGACGTTCTCGCCGCCGGTTATGATCTTGTTGCGCGCCCGATCCACCAGCGTGACAAAGCCTTCGTCGTCCATCAGACCGATATCGCCGGTACAAAACCAGCCGTCAGGCATGAAAGACTGTGCCGTCGCCTCAGGGTCATTCCAGTAGCCGCTGGCGATGTGACGTGCGCGCAACTGGATTTCGCCGGGTGCGCCGGTTGCGGGTTCGTTGCCGGTTTCGTCGCGCAATCTCAATTCAGTATGGAAAAAACCACGCCCGACGCTACCGGCCTTTCGCAAAGCATTTGCTGCATCCACCACGACGCCCGGACCACAGGTTTCAGTTGCCCCCATCGTCTGAAGCAGGGGAATTCCCAGATCAGCGAATCGACGGATCAGAGCGACTGGAACAGGAGCGCCGCCACCCATGACCCAACGAACGGATTGCAGTCGCCCAGCAGCGAAACCCGGCGCATCCAGCAAATCTGCCAGCATCAGCGGCACCGCAAAGAAATGCGCCACCTGCTCACGCTCGATAAGCGTCAGTACGGCTTCCGATTCCCAGCGCGGGGGAATCGCCAGCACCATGCCCAGATGCACGCAATGCAGAAGAAACGACAGGCCCCCGACGTGAAACAGGGGCACCGGCAGCAAGTGGACATCGCCCGGGCGCATGTCCAGTGTTGGTACCATCGTCAATGATGACCACAGCATCTGATCGTGGGTAATCACAACGCCCTTGGGTCTGCCCGTGGTGCCTGATGTGAATACCAGCAGGACCGGGTCCGTTGGCTGACAAATATGATGTGGAGCCACATGCGCCTGGTGAGCCAGACGATTGAAGGCGTCGAACTCCTGCCTTTGAACATCGGGACAGGCCACAAGCACGGCGTCGGCTATGGTGGCGAACTGCTGATGATGCAACAACAGCTGCAGCCCGGAAAGCGTGACAATATCCGCCAATTCGCCGGCGCCCAACCGGGTATTAAGCGGGCAGGCAATGGCCCCCAGCCGCGCCAGGGCGAAAAACGCCTGCGCAAAACCCAGACCGGCGGGCAGCAACAGCCCCACCCGATCTCCCGGTTCGACCCCCAAATCAGCAAATGCGCCAGCCATTCGTGCAGCCCCTGCTTCGAGCCCGGCAAAATCGCAATTTCCGTCGTCGGCAATCACCGCACGACCGGTTCCGCTCATGGCTGCGCGCCTGGCAAGAACCGCGCTGACGCTCATTGCCTGGGGCGCCATTTACGAACGCCTCTTGAAGGGACCATCGCGGGCATCAAGAAATGCCCGCATACCGCCCTCACGCATCGCGGTGTCAAGCGCCCGCTTCCACGGCAGATCAGCGCCGATCATGATCGTGTCGGCAAGGGTATGGCGTTCGGTCGCGGAACGCAGTCCCATGGCGTCATAAGCCGCCTTGAGGCTACGTTTTTTCAGCTCAAGCGCTTCTCGCGGAACCAGCGCCAAACGTTCAGCCATGGCCTGGGCCTCGGCAAGCAGGTCGGCCTGCGGGACAACCCTGTTTACCAATCCGAGGCGCAACATTTCGTCCGCGTCGATGGCATCGCCGGTCAGATAGAATTCATGCACAGCCCGGGCATGTGTCAGGAACGGCAAAATCAGAAAAGGCGAAAGCGCGCCGTGACGGATCTCGGGTTCGGCCAGACGCGCCGTGTCTGATGCGATGACCAGATCGCACGCCATTGCCAGTGCGGCACCGGTGGCCACGGCATGGCCATTGACGGCGGCAATCACCGGCTGGCGCTGGCGCCAGACCGCATCGAACAACTCGCTATTGCGGCGTACCATATTTTCCAGATCGGTCAGGTTCGACTCACCGATGTCTTCCATGTCCCAGCCGGTACAGAAGGCTCGCTCACCGGCACCGGTGATGACGATGGCGCGAATATCGCTTCGGTCCGAGAAATCACGCAAGGCGGTGACAATTTCGCGGTCCGACACGGTCATGCGCAGCGCATTGAGCCGATCCTCGCGCCGGATCGTGATCCAGCCTGTCGTGCCTTTTTCGGAAACCTCAATGTCGGTCATCTTCATCACATTTTCTCCTTCGGGCAATCTAGCAGAGACAGAGGGCAACTTTCAAATTGTTTATATATTTTTCGGTATTTGAAAATTTGGGCGTTTCACAAATGCATCGCAGTAGCGGCAATTATCAAGCCTTGCGGTAGGGTTGCGCCAATGCCGCCGGCAGGCTTGCCGACTTTGCCGATCCGGCGAGCGCCACAAGCGCCAGCACGTAGGGCAGGATGATGAAGAACTGGTAGGGGATCTGCGGAAAAAACGGCTGCAGGCGGATCTGACCGGCATCCGCGATCCCGAAGATCAACGCCACCGCCAATACACCCAGCGGATTCCACCGCGCGAAAACCACACAAGCTATGGCGATAAAGCCGCGTCCGGCGACCATGTCCTCGACAAATCCGGCCAGTTGAGCGGTGGACAGATAGGCACCGCCGATACCGGCCATGGCACCGCCAAATGCCGAGCAACGCATCCGAACCTTGTCCACGTCAATACCGACACTGTCGGCGGCCTTGGGATTCTCACCCACTGCGCGAATGGTAAGCCCCAGCCCGGTCCGCGTAAGGATCCACCACAAACCAACCGCCATGAAAATTCCGACATAGGCCAGCAGATGATGCGAAAACAGCAGGGGGCCCAAGACCGGCAGGTCAGAAAGCGGCCCCAGATCGAGCCGTTCGAAACCGGGCACACGTATCGACTGGTGGCCGGCAAAGACCAGGCGATATCCAAAGCCCGACAGCCCGAGGCCCAAAAGAATCAAAGCAAGTCCCGAAACGATCTGATCGACCTTGAGCCGCACCGCGAAGAACCCGTGCAGCAGGCCCATTGCTGCGCCGCCCAGAGTTGCGGCCAGAAGCCCGCCCCAAGGGCTGCCCGTGGCGACGGAAAAGGCGACGGCCAGGAAGGCCCCAACCAGCATGATGCCCTCGAGACCAACGTTCAGGACACCTGACTTCTGTCCCATCGTCTCGCCCAGAGCCGCGAAAAGCAGTGGCATGGCAAAGCGCACTCCACTGGCCAGCAATCCGGTCAATAACATCAGGTCCATGATCGGCTCTTTCGGCTCATAGGTCTTTCGCCTTCGGCATTATCTGGAGCACGAGAAAGGCCAGCACGATCGTGCCTTCAATCACATGGACCAGAGGAAAAGGAACCGCCGTCAAGCGCGCAATGGCATCAGATCCAACATAAAGTCCGGCGAAGCCAAAGGCGGCCACCGGCACCCATAGTGGAGAAAGGCGCGCCAAAAGGGCTACGGCGATGGCGGTAATGCCAATGCCCCCGGCAAAGCCCTCCTGCAGGCGACCATGAAGGCCGGAAACCTCAACGATACCGGCGAGCCCCGCCAATGCACCACTCAGGCAGAGGACCGAAAAAGCGATCACCGCGGGCTGAATACCGCCATATCGTGCAGCGTCGGCATTCTTTCCCGTGACGGTCAGCGCGTAGCCGTAACGACTGCGCGCCACGAGAAACCAGACCGCCACACATGCCAGCGCCGCCACGATCAGCCCGGCCGACAAGCGCGTGCCATCGAAGAGAACCGGCAAGCGAAGCGATGCTGCCAACTTTTCCGAGCGCGGGAATATCCCCATTGGCTCCTGAAGCGGACCGCGGATCAGCCAACTGACCATCTGGATCGCAATGTAATTGAGCATGATGGTAGCAATGATTTCGTTGGCGCCAAACCGCGCCTTGAGAATCCCGGCAATACCGCCCCAGATTGCGCCCCCCAAAGTGCCGACCAGCAAAAGCAGGGGCAGCGCCAGGACCGAAGGCAATGGGCCGAGCAGCGGCGCGCAGGCCATTGCCAGCGCCGCACCGATCAGAAGTTGCCCGTCGACACCGATATTGAAGACCCCCGCCCGAAAGGAAAGCGCCACACCCAACCCGGTGAGTGTCAGCGGAATGCTGCGCACAAGTGCATCGGCCAGACCGGCGCGCGTCAGAAAGCCATCGCCGATCAGGATCGCCAGAACGCGCAGCGGCGACTCTCCGGCCAGCGCAATCAGGCCAAGCAGCAGCAAGGCGCAGGCTATGAGCGCCATGAGGGCCACACGGCTATCGCGATCCAGAACAAGCATGTACAGCTTCGACCTCATGCGTGTCCCGCCATCCAGGCGCCGATCTGCGCCATATCAGTGTCTGCCATGGCGACAGGGCCGAAAGCGGTTCCAGCGGCCAGCACCACCACGCGGTCTGCCAGGGCCCGGATCTCATCGAGATCGGCCGATACCAGAAGAATTGCAGCACCCGCATCGCGTTGCCTGCGCAAGATGTCCTGCACTGCGCCAATCGTACGAATATCGAGCCCTCGCGAGGGATGCGCAGCGAGAATGACCCTTGGCCCTGCCAGCAACTCGCGCGCCAACACCAGTTTTTGTTGATTGCCCCCCGACAGACGACCAATAGGTTGATCCGGTCCGGTCGTTCGAATGTCATATTCGTCAATGGCGCGGCGCGTGTCATCACGCGCCCGAGCCCGATCCAGCACAGTGCGTCCATAGCGCGGAGAAAAGAAATGGCTGAGCATCATGTTGGCGCTAAGCGACAGATCCGAGATGATACCGTAGCGGCGACGGTCGTCGGGCACATGGGCGACGCCTGCATTGCGCAGCAGGCGCGGTGTCCAGTGTCCATCGCTACGACAGCCGCAGATTTCAGCCGTACCATCAACAGGCAGATTTAACCCCGCGAGGCATTGCACCAGTTCCGACTGGCCATTGCCATCGATCCCTGCCAGCGCCATGATCTCGCCAGCGCGTATGTCAAAGCCCAGCCCCTGCACCGCCTGCGATCCGTTGGCCCGGAGCAATTTAAGATTGCGCACCGAGACACGGATCGGTGTGTCAGATACCGGCGTCGGCGGTCGATCCGGCAGAACATTCGCCTGTCCCGGCGATCCCGGTATCTGCGCCGTGTCGGTGTCACCTGAAATCATCGCAGAGATCAGTCCTTGTTTGGTTGCATCGGCCACGGGAAGGTCACAGACCAGATGGCCCGAATGCATGACGGCTGCCCGGTCGCAAACCGCAAAAACATCAGCAAGGCGGTGCGTCACCATGAGGATCGCTACACCATCAGCGCGCAACGCGCGGACCACATCAAACAGGCGCGCGGCATCTTCGGGGCTTAAAACGGCGGTAGGCTCGTCCAGCACCAGCAGACTGACCTTGCGCGAAAGCGCCTTGAGGATCTCGACCCTTTGCTGCCCTGCCACATCCAGGGAGCCGACCAGCGCTGCCGGGTCCATCTGCATTCCGATCCGTTCCGCCACGCGGCGCACGTCGGCATGCAACACCTTTCGGTCAAGCACCCCTGGTCCCGCACGGCCCAAAGCCAAAGTCTCAGCAACGGTGAAATTGCCAACCAGGGCATAATGCTGATGCACCACGCCGATACCCCGGTCGAGCGCATCGCGCGGCGTATCAAGATGTACTTCTTTTCCCTGCAGGTGGATTTGTCCCGTATCGGGACGGGTCATGCCGGTGATCATATTGACCACAGTGCTCTTGCCTGCGCCGTTCTCGCCCAGCAGCGCGACAACCTCGCCGGGTTCGAGTTTCAGACTCAACCCGGCGACGGCGGTCACCTCTCCGTAGCGCTTGGACAGGCGCGTCAGTTCGAGGACCGGCACGGTCATGCGGACCAGGCCTGCGCTCTGCGGCCCGCACGACAGATCAGCTTCATTCCGGCTGGCCCGTAACCTTGCCGCTTTCGATATCGGCCAGCATCTGATCGATATCGGCCTTCTGTGCATCACTCAGCATCGTTTCGAAACGCCCGCGAAACGGGGCCAGGCCGATACCATTTTCGCTCAGGCCAAGGACATAGACCTTGGGCTCGATACTACCGTCGATCACCTTGCCGACAGCTTGGTCGATATTTTCACCCATGTTTATCAATGCCGTTGTCACGATTGTATCTGGCGCTGCCTCGTAACTGTCAAAAGCTGTGCCGATTGCCATCACGCCGGCTTTTTCGGCAGCCTGAATGGTCCCCACCACATTTTCATTGCCTGTGGAAGTGACAACATCGGCACCCTGTTCGATCAGCGATGTCGTGATCTCGGCGCCGCGGGCGATGTCGGAAAATGATCCTACATAGGCCGACAGGACCTTCACGTCGTCACGGACTGACGCTGCACCTTTGGCAAAACCGGCATTGTAGTCCTCGATAACCGGAACCGGGATACCACCGATATGGCCAATCGTTCCGGTCTGCGTCACCATAGCGGCGACGGTGCCTGCGATATAACCCGCATCACCCCAGCGATTGTCGAATGAGGCGACATTGGGTTCCGCAGCAACCTGCGCCGCGTTCACGATGAACCAGGTGTCTGGATAGTCGGCGTGTATTTCCATTACCGGTTCGGCAAATTGAAACCCGTGGCCAATGACAACGTCATAACCTTCACGGGCATAGCTCAGCAGCACCTCGGGGATCTCGGCGAAATCCGTGTTCTCACGCACCGAGACCTCAATATCGTATTTCTCCTTGGCGCTCTGGATGCCGGTGTTGGCGGCAGAGTTGAAGGTGCCGTCGGTTACGGATCCTGGCAGGACGAGTGCAATGCGCAAGGTATCGGCAAAGGCCGGAACCGCGACAAGCGGCATCACGATCGTGAGTGCGACAATAAGGACAGATCTAAACATTGTAGACTCCTGGTTGAGTTGTGGCGCAATTTGTTACGCCGTGGTGTTGCTTCTGGTTGTCAGTCTTTTGGTGTCAGGCGCTCCGCGATTTCGTCGACGCTCAATACATCGCCAAATTGCTGGATGATTGTTTCCAGCGTTGCGCGGTGTTCGTCATCGGACAGGGCGGCTGTGGCGTCCGAGACCATCACAACGTCGAAATCCATCATCATTGCGTCGCGGGCCGTGGATTCGCAGCAGATGTTGGTCTTGGTGCCTGCAATCAGCAAGGTGCTGATATTAAGGCTGCGCAACACCCGTTCCAGCGTTGAGGAACCGGGGATGAGCGCGGAATATCGGTTCTTGAGCAGGCGGATATCGTCGTTGCGGACGTCCAGACCGGCCCATATCTGCTGACCGGCACCGCCTGGCGACAGGCTTTCAATGGTGCGGGCACGCAGATCGTCGGCAACAAAATTGTCGAAGAACTGACGCCAGTCACTGCCCCCGTCACCGGTGCTCTGATTGGCGTGGTTGACCCAAATGACGCGGCCGCCCGCATTGCGGACGAAGGCGTTGAGCCGATTTATGGGCTCGACGATCGCCCGAGACAGCGGCACCTCTGCCGGGCTGCCCTCGTCGCAGAACGTGCCTTGCATGTCGATGACGACCACGGCAGTGCGCGCCGGATCGAACTGGTCGTAAAGGTGTAACTTGCCGCGCCGTGCGATAACACGTTCAATGATTTCTTCGCGGATACCTGCCTGATGCATCGGTGGATTCCTCCTGTCTGTTTAGAAGCTCAGCCCCTCGGAAAAGACCCACAACACGCGGGTCGTTCCGGGAGCGATGTTTTCCCACAAATGCGGGTCGCTGCATTTAAATTGGATCGTGTCGCCGACACCGAGATCGAAGCGTTGACCGTCCACGATATATCTGATGGCCCCATCAAGAACGTGGCACAATTCCTCACCGGCATGGCGCATAGGTTCTTCGCCGGATGTAGCCCCCGCGGTAATCGTGCCCAGCCGCGCCTCAAGGATACCGGGGGCGAAATCGCCATGCAGATCCTCCAGGCTCAGTGACATTTCCGGCAGATCGAGCTTGGCTCGGGTGTTGCTGCGCACCACGGTGAACGCCACATCGCGGCCCACCCTGTCGTCGATGAGAAAGCCCAGGTTCTCGTTCAGTGCCTCGGCCATGTTGATCGCATGCACCAGACTGGGGTTCATCTGTCGGTTTTCGATCTTGCTGATCGTGCTTGGGGGAACGCCGCTGATGGCTGCCAGATCGTCAAGGCTTAATCCGCGGGCCCGGCGCAATTCGCGCAGCCGGGCTCCCAACCCCTCAAATGCCGGCGTGCTCTGGAGGCGCCAGACGCTCATCCGCGTTCCGCCAGAATGTCGTCCAGTGCCGGATCTCCGGCCATGGCGGTTTCGGTATCCAGCAAGGCGGCGCAGCCCGGACAATAGAAATGCCGCAACAGGACACCTTCGTGACCGGTATCATAGGCCTGTCCGCCAGCCTGCGCCAAAGGGATTTCGCGCCGCTGCGCATGGTCCTTCCACGGCTTCGTCGCTGGCCCCAGATCATGCCCGCAAGCCGCACAGACTGCCTGGCCCTCCTTGACAGCCACCGAGGCTGATATTCGATCCTGACCGCTCATTCACTCGCCTCCTGTTGCAAACGCGCGCTGCGGATGGACTTGCGCTTCGCCATGGTTTCCGTTTCATCCACCGCGCCATCGCGCAGCGCTACGCCATAGATATCACCGGCGCTCTGCAGTGTGACCAGCCCTGCCGCGACATCACTGCGCACCGCTTCTGGATCACGAACGATCGGGTCGCCATGACCACCACCGCCATTCCAGCGTACATAGAGCGCATCGCGCCCCATCAGCGGATAAACACCCCAGGACACACGTTCCTGCGTGCCGGAAATCGCGTCCAGTCCACCCGCCGCTGTCACAGGTGTGTTCGCGCCATCCTCCGGGGCCTTGACCCAGACATAGGAATTGGGCGCGCCGGGATAACCGCCGGCCAGTCCTTCACTCATCGGATGGCGTGAACCCTTGCCGGAAATCACATAATTGATGCCACCGTCCGGCGCCTTGTGGGGCACCAGCGCCAACTCACCGCCGGTGCCACCGCGATATTCGCCCGGGCCACCGCTATCGGGCGCACGGCGACGGAACAGATAGCGCACGGGAAAGGCCGCCTCGACGGTTTCAACATTGGCCATTCGACTGATTGGATTGGGAATCTCGCCGCCGATCTCGACACCATCGGCAAAAGACCGCGCGCCGCCTGCACCGGCAAAGGTTTCCGTAAGGATGCCGATGGAATCACCACCCTTCTGGTTGCGACCAAACTTGAAGATCGCGAAATGATTGGCATGCCAGACAGCGGTTGACTGGTTGCGATATTTTTCGCTCGCACCCAACATCTTGCCAATGGTCGAACAGGCGGCGTTATTGACCGATTGTATGGCGCCCACCGTCGCGACCGAAACCGGAGCAGGTCGGGTGCAGTTGACGATACTGCCTTCCGGTGCAATCATCTCGACCGGACGCAAGACCCCTTCGTTCCAAGTGATATCATAACACAGAAGGGGAAAAAGCGGCGCAAAAAGACCGCCCAGAGACGCCCATTTGGTGCAGTTGATGCTGTAAGGGCTTTGCGGATCGGAACCCGAGAAATCAAAGATCAGTCGGTCGTCCTTTTTGGTCATCGTCAGGTTGACGCGTGCGGTCTCGCCGTTGACGTCCAGATACTGCCGCGACTGCCATTGCCCGTCCGGCAACTCACGCAACCGGGCGCGGAACAGATCTTCAGACTGGTTGACGAGCTCGGCACAGGCGCCGTCGACCTCCTTGGCCCCGTATTTTGTCATCAGGGACTGCATCCGGTCGCGCGCGACGTTGTTGCAGGCAATCATCGAGCGCAGATCAAGCGTCACCATCTCGGGTGAGCGCACCATATTCAGGATCGTATCCAGCACATCCTGGCGCATCTCACCTCCAGCCACCAGCCGTATCCCCGGTGAGCTGAAGCCTTCGGTATAGATATCGGGAGCCTGCGGCGCGAAGCCACCCGGATTGACCGCACCGATGTCATAGACATGGACAAAACATGCGCTCCAGGCCACCAAACGACCTTCATGATGGATCGGCGAGACAAGATAGATATCCGAAGTGTGCAAAGCCGCCGTATAGGGATCATTCAGCAGAAAGATGTCACCTTCGTGGATATCGCCTTCAAAGCGGCGAATGATCGATTTGCAGGCCTCGGCAGCGCTGGTCAAGTGGTGCAGAAACCCCACGCCGCCCATCAGCAGCGTGCCATCCGCACGGTAAAGCGACACCATCAGGTCGTGTCCCTCATTTGTGATGGCGCTGCCCGAGACGTGTTTTAGCGTAATCACGGCCTCATCCACGATGCGGAAAAGTCTGTGACGAATAATCGAGAATGTCATCGGGTCCATGGTGGATTCCTTTTCAATCTGCATCGAATTCGACCACAATATTGCGCCAGCGGTCCATTCTGGCGGTCATCCGGTCAGGCAATGCAATGGTGGTGATCGGCGTATGGATCACGGCCGGCCCCTTCAAACTGTTGCCAGGCTGTAGCCTGTTGAAATCATAGATGTCGCCCGGCGCCATGCCGCCTTTGGTTTCGACATAGATCTCGCGGTTGCCGATCAGCGCTGCAGAAGCATCGGCCGAACCTTCTTCTTCTGCGGGAAGCGTTGGGCGCGGCATCAGACCACGCGCCGTCAGGCGGAACATGGTCATTTCTATGCCGGCCTCGCGATAGGCCGACCCACGACCATATTTGCGTTCGTAGAGCGCTTCGAAATCGTCCACCAGCCGCGCCGCACCTGCATCATCAAGCGGCGTATTGGCGGCCACTTCGGTGGTTACCTCGTGAACCTGGCGCGAGTAGCGCAGATCGACCGACCACTCCATCCGCATTCGGTCCGGTTCAATACCCTCAGCGGCAAGCTGTGCGCGAGCCCGCTCTTCCATTGGCGCGAAGATGGCATTGATCTGGGCGGCACTGGTTGTTGCAGGCAGGTTCTGGGTGACGGAATATTCATGCGCCACATCCGCCGAAACAAGCCCGAAGGCACAATTGACAGACGCCGTATAGGGAATGATCACCCGGCGCACCGAAAGCTCCTGCCCGAAGGCCGCCGCCAGCATACCGCAAGATCCGCCAAAGGAATGCAGCACGAAGTCGCGTGGATCAAGGCCTCGCTCAACCGTGATCTCGCGGATCAGGTCGGTAATCTGCGCACTGGCGATCCGGTAGATCCCTATGGCAGCTTCCTGCGTGGACATACCCAACGGATCGGCGATCTTTTCCTTGAAGATGCGCTCGGTCTTTTCACGATCCAGGGTTATTGAACCGTTCAAAAACTGCCCCGGATCCATATAGCCGATCAACAGCATGACGTCGGTCAGCGTCGGCTCCTCACCGCCCTGTCCATAGCAAATAGGCCCCGGTCGTGCACCCGCGCTTCGCGGTCCGACATGTGGCACCTTGGTGCGCGGATCAACCGATATGATGCTGCCGCCGCCAGCACCGATCGAAACCACTTCGATCTTGGGCGCAAGGTAATGAAACCGATCCACCATCGGCTCACGCGCATATTCAAGCTTGCCGTCCTGGATCACGCCGACCTTGAAGGTCGTGCCACCCATATCCGCCGCAATCACGTCAGGATCGCCCATCAGGTCGCCGAGGAACTTGGCCCCGATCACCCCTGCAGCCGGTCCGCATTCGATCATGCCCACGGCGCGATCAGCAGCCTCGGCAGCCGGCAGCAATCCACCATATCCCTGCATGACCATGGTGGCGCCATCATAGCCTTTTTCCGCCAGCAGGCCTTGCAGCGAGGTCAGGTAATCATTGGTGATCTGACCCGCATAGGCGTTAATCACCGCGGTCGAGGTGCGTTCGTATTCGCCCAGATTCGGAGCGATATCGGAGGAGAGGGTGACATAGGCACCAGGCGCCACACGATTGATAATGTCACGAACCCGGCGTTCGTGATCAGCATTGAGGAAGGACCACAGGAACGACACTGCGATGGCGCCAACCTGCTTTTCATTGACCAGAAAACGCACGGCCTGCTCTACCGCCGCCTCATCCAGAGGCAGCACAACAGCGCCGTCGCAATCCATCCGTTCGGGAATACCCACAACTGCATCACGCGGAGCAAGCGCCGGTGCGCGGTCGGTCTGGACCGGGTTCTTGATGCGCTCCTCGGTGAGCCCCGACCAGCGACCGTAGGCGCCTCGGGTCACATGCAGCGTATCCTCGAACCCCTGCGTGGTCAGCAGCCCCGTTGGCGTACCGTCACGCGTCAGCACCGCATTGTCCACCACAGTCGAGCCGTGAATGAAAAGATGCGTACGCCCCAGCAGCTCTTCCAGGGTGAGCCCCATCGGTTCCGCTGCCGAAACAATGGAATTCAACACGCCGGTTGCAAAGTCCGGCGGCGTCGACAGCGCCTTGCCGATATGGATGACACCATCGGTGCCAAAGATAACCGTATCGGTGCAAGTGCCCCCGACATCGGTTGCTACCAGATAGCTCGTTTCGCCGGTCCCGGCCATTCGTATTCCTTCCATAGGATTATCGTGTCCCATTGTCGCGTGGCGTCCTGTCAGACACGCAGATCAGATGTGCCGGCTCAGTTCCGGTATTGGCCCAGGCCTGAACCTCGCCGGGTCGCGCCAGATAGCTGTCACCGGCGCTCAGGCGCACCCGATCCGCCTTACCCGTCGCAGCAACGAGCGTGCCATTAATGACCATGCAAAAAGACGGTGCCTCCGAAAGCGACGACGGCAATTTGTACAAGCCGCCGGGAGCAAGCTCGACGCGGCGTGCATTGAGCGTCGCATCCTCCAGTCCCTCGGACAGCGATTGGCCGGCCTGACCGTGCGATTTCGCGGCGCGTGTCACAACGACACGCGCATCTGTCGCCATTGCTTCAGCAACAACCCGGTCGATGGTCAAACCCAAAGCCCCCACGACGCGCAGCACAGTCGTCAGGCTGGGCGATGTGCGTCCTGCCTCCAAAGCCCGGATCGACGCCACGCCAACCTCAGCCCGTTCGGACAGGATTTGCAAGGTCAGCCCTGCTGCCTTACGCTGTTCGTGAAGGTAACGCCCCAGACGTCGCAACTCGGCCGCGCCGAACCGGACCGGGTCTTCTGATTGGACAGGACTTGGATCGCGCATTTCACAACCTTTCAATTACTGACACTTTATGCATAGTTTTTGAAACACGCAACAGTTTCGTTGATCATGACTGTTTTGGGGTCTGCCTGGCGGACAAATGATCCGCCCGAGAGGTCAAACGGGTATAGGCCAACCCGCGAAAAGGCGCGCAACAGGCTGCTTTTCTTTCGCCTGACGGTGCGGACATAGACGCGCAAAAACGGCTGAATGAACATCAATAAAATGCAATCCTGTGGAAAAACTGTGGACAATCGGCGGCAATTTCACGCGTTTTTTTTAGAACTTCCGATCTGCCATCACCCGGCTGATTCGAAATCTGTATCGCGCAAGGTGATCAGGACACGAGGAACATCTGCCGAAGAATACACCGCAAGGATGGACCCTGTTGTGGCGTTTGCAGCGGCGGCGTCTCTGCTTCTCGTTCCAATCCATTCAGTCATTTACGCCCTCTCCACAGGCGGCATGCCTCTGAATCGACGATGCGGCCGCGATATTGTTCACCAGACATTTCCAGTGAACCTAACCGGTGCCCGTCAGCCACCAATTCGGTTTTTACCGGATCATATTGACAATAATCACAACATGTTTCACTCTACGATGATGTGTTTTGCACAGTGAAACAAATTGGGAGGAAACCAAAACATGAATAAACTCGCCTTATTTGCCGGAATCGCGCTTCTGGCGCTTCCGCTTTCCGCCTCTGCACAGGAAGTGACGTTGAAGATGGGCCATGCGGCTTCATCGAAACATGTTTTCCATCAGGGTCTGGAAATCTTCGCCAGGAAGGTTGCCGAAAAGACCAACGGGAATGTTGCCGTTGAAGTCTATGGCGACCGCCAGCTCGGCGACGACAAGCAATTGCTTGAGGGTCTGCAGATCGGCCTGATTGATGGTGCGCTGGTTTCCACCGCCACCCTGCCGCTGGTCATCGGCGCAAGTTCATTTGACGCACTGCAGCAGCCATTTGTCATTGGCAGCTATCAGCAGCTCTCGGATGCTCTGACATCGGACATGGGCGCGGAGCTGCTGGCGACGCTGGATGCAAAATCCATCAAGGGCCTGGGTTTCGTCGAAGCTGGCCAGAGACACTTTCTGTCGCGTGAAAAGGACGTCAAAAGCGTTGCAGACTTTGCGGGACTGAAAACACGCATTGTGCCGATCCCGCTGCACAAGGCCATCTGGGAAGCCATTGGCGTCAACCCGATCGGCATGGCCTATGGTGAAGTCTACTCCGCATTGGAAACCGGAACCATTGACGCGGTTGAAATCAACCTGTCCTCGATCCAGTCGGAAAGCCTCTACAATGCCGCCAAGAAGGTCACGATGACCGGCCACTACTTCTGGCCCGGCGCCATCATGATGTCAGGCGCTGCCTGGGATCGCCTCAGCGATGCCGACAAGGCAGCCTTTGAAGAGGCCGGACGCGAGACCACGGCAGAAGCCTATGCGCTTGCCGCCTCCCAGGAAGCCGACACGCTTGCCTTTCTGGAAGCCAATGGTGTGACCATCAACAAGCTGGAAGACCTCGACAACATGCGCTCGCTGACCGAGCCGGTTGTTGTCATGTGGGCCGCAAAAGACCCGATGATCGCAGCGTTTGACGACGCTTTCGCCAAGGGAGAATGATCCATGGCGACGGCACCAAAGGTCTACCAATGGAGCCGTCTTCCCAAGGAAGTGGTTCGCGAGGGTGTCTCGCGAACCGCCTTTCGGGGAGACAATGCGATGATGGTCATGAACTGGCTGGAGCCAGGCATGGAGAAAAAGCCTCATTCACACCCCTTTGAGCAACTGGCCTTCATTCTTTCGGGGCGCGTGCGCTTTGAAATCGGTGATGACGTGGTTGAAGTGGGCGCTGGCGAAGTCTTGCGCATTCCGCCCGACGTCGTGCATTGCGGAGAGGCACTTGGAGACGAAGTCGCGGTCAACCTTGATGTCTTCGCACCCCTGCGTTCCGACTACATGCATTTGACGGAATATCAGGAAGCTGATTTCGACTGAGTGAAATCCTGATTGATTGATGGAGAACCGCCGGTCCGGCGAAAATGCGCCGGACAGATGGACGGTCTGTGTCCTGATCTCAGCCTGGAAACCAGAGGTGATAACGTGAACGTCCATGCCTTTCACACTATCTTTCGCGTCGGCCTGCAGAGCGTTCTGGTGGCGCTGATGATCGGACTGCTGAGCGTCATGAGCGCCCAGATCGTCTACCGTTACGGGTTGAATTCCTCGCTTTTATGGTCTGAGGAACTGTGCCGTTACATGTTGATCTGGATCTCTTTCCTGGCCATCATCTTCGCCTATGAACGCGGTGAAATCGCCGCCCTTACCTTTCTTGCAGACGCGCTGCCGCGGGTCGGTGCACTGGTGCTGGCGATCATTGGCGGCTTGCTGTCCCTGCTGCTGTGCATCACCCTGGTCCATTATGGTTTGATCTATGCAAAATTGGCCGGCGGGCAACCGATTCCGGCAATTCGTTTCATTTACGAAGACCTGTTCGGCGCCAACGCACCGACCGCACCAACGGTTTTCTGGGTCTATTTTGCTCTGCCGCTCGGCATTGGCATGCTGGGTCTGCGCATTCTGATCGATATCATCCGCTACGCCTGGGCAATCCGGACCGGTGCAACACTTGCCGATATGACATCGGCGAACGGGAGCGCAGAACTATGACGCTCTATCTCATCGCCTTTCTGGGTTTCATGGTTGTCGGCATACCGGTGGCCTTCAGCCTCGGACTTGCCTCCATCACCTATCTGGTGATGAATGACCAGACCCACCTGCTGATCGGTTTCCCGCAAAAGATGATTGCCGGGATCGACAATTTTGTCCTGCTGACCATTCCTTTCTTCATCCTGGCCGGCAACCTGATGAATTCAGCCGACCTGACAAAGCAGATCGTGCGCTTTGCACAAATGCTGGTGGGGCGTGTTCAGGGCGGTTTGGCTGCCGTCAACGTGGTGGCGAGCATGATGTTTTCCGGTGTCAGCGGCGCTGCCACTGCTGAAGCATCGGCCATTGGCAGCGTCATGATCCCGGCCATGCGGCGCGATGGTTACAAGCCTGAATATGCAGCAGCCCTGACTGCAGCCGGGTCGATCCTCGGGCCACTGGTGCCGCCCTCGCTGTCACTCATCCTTTATGGGGTGCTGACCGGCACCTCGATCGCCGATCTGTTCCTTGCGGGCATTGTGCCGGCATTCCTCTTGTGCGGCGTGTTGATCATCTATGTGCTTTTCAAGGCGCGTCGCGAAGGCCATCCGGTGCCGGCACGCGTGCCCGATGAAGAACGGCGCGGACTGGCGCTCAAGGCCCTGCCTGCGCTCTTGCTGCCTGTCATCATCGTCGGCGGCATTCGCAGCGGTGTCTTTACGCCCACCGAGGCCGCAGCCGTTGCTGCCGTCTATGCATTGGCGATCGGTACCCTGCTCTACCGCACGCTGAGCGTGAAAAAGATCGTTGACGCCTTTTATGAGACGGCCACCATGACGGCCGGGGTGATGTTGATTGTCGCCATGGCCAGCATGACCTCCTTCATTCTTGGCATCGAGAACATTCCGCAGGCCATCGCCGCACAATTGCTGGACATCAGTTCGTCGCCCTGGATCCTCATCCTGCTGCTCAATCTGGTGCTGCTGTTGCTGGGGCTGTTTCTGGAGCCGCTCGCCGCGCTGGTCCTGGCGATGCCGATTCTCAACGAGATCTTCCCGCTTCTGCACATCGATCCGGTGCAGTTCGGCGTGATGGTTGTCCTGAACCTGATGATCGGCATGATCACGCCACCGGTCGGGCTGTGCCTGTTCATTGTTTCGGCCATCGGCAAGGTGTCTCTGGAAAAGGTTGCAAAGGCCGTCCTGCCAATGATCGGCATCTGCCTTGTCATCCTCATCCTTGTCGCCTTCGTTCCGTTCCTCACACTGGCCCTCCCGGGCCTGTTCAAAGGCTGATCATCATGAGCGAGAGCAGCAGCAAAACCACCAACCAGTCGACCGAAGCCGCCTTCCGCATCATCGAGGAAATGGCGCCGATGAGCGAAGCGGCCCGCGTCACCGACCTTGCAAGGCGTCTGGGAATGCCCCGTGCCCGGGTCTACCGCTATCTGCAGACCCTGTGCAGCCTTGGGTATGTGCGCCAGGACCCGGAAAGCGAGCGCTATCGCCTGACGCTGAAGCTGTTCCATGTCGGCCAGGCGATTGCCGACGGGACGCAATTGACCAGCACGGCGCGCCCCATCATGGCGCAATTGCGTGACCAGACCGGCCAGACAACGACCCTGTCCATCCCGGAAGACGGCGGCATGCGCGTGGTGGATATCGTGCGTGTGGATTCGCCGGTCCAGATCATCACAAAGCCCGGCGCATTGCTGTCCTTTCATGCATCGGCGCAGGGCAAACTGGCGCTGGCCTTCGGCAGGCCGGAATTCTGGAACGCCCTGGAAACAAGCCCGCTGATCGCCTATTCCCCCGTGACCACAGTCGATATCGACCGCCTGAAGGATGAAGTCGCCAGGGCACGGCAGACCGGCTGGGCCGTGGCGCCTGAAGAGACCCTGCGCGGGGTCAATGCCATCTCGGCGCCGATATTTGATCTCGAAAACATGTTTGTCGCCACAATCACCATCGCGGGCTCGGTGCAGGACATCAAGCCCAAACCAAGCGCTGCCCAATGTGCAGCTGTCACGCAAGCGGCCAGAACAATCTCTGCCGATCTGGGATGCACGGAGTACCCGATATGACACGATACGCGCTCGCCATCGATATTGGCGGCACCTTTACCGATGCGGTTTTGCTGGCCTCGGATGGCCGCAGTTTTGTCGACAAGACGCTGACAACCCACAACAACCTGCTGGAGGGTTTCTTCCGTGGCGTCGATCTGGTGCTGGGCAAGGCCGGCATCGCGCCGGGTGACGTTGATGATGTCGTCGTCCATGCAACCACAATCGTCACCAATGCACTGATCGAACGCAAGGGTCCTCCGGTGGCGCTGCTGTTGACGGAAGGTTTCCGCGATATCCTCTATATCCGCGAAGAACATCGCTATGACATGTATGACCCGCAGATCGAATTTGCCGAGCCGCTGATCCCGGCTGATCGTACGTTCACCCTGCGCGAGCGTGCCTACGCCGATGGAAGCATCGGCACGCCGATCGATCGCCAGGAGGTTCTCGCCATAGTGGAACAATGCCGCGAAAAAGGCATTGTCTCGGTGGCCGTATGCCTGCTCAACGCCTATCGAAATGGCGCCAACGAGGAAGAGGTGCGGCGTATTTTTGCCGAGGAAGCGCCCGACATCTATGTCTCGCTGTCCAGTGTGATCGCACCGCAGATGCGTGAATACCCGCGCGCATCCACTGTGGCGATCAACGCCTATACGGTGCCGATCACAAGGCCCTATCTGTCCGCGCTCATCGCCGAACTGAAACAACGCGGATTTTCCCAGCAGCCGCTGATCATGCTGTCCAACGGCGGCGTCATCGGCGCAGAACGCGCCAGCAGTTTCCCCGTCCGGATGATCGAATCCGGACCGGCCGCCGGCGCTCTGGTTGCCTGCCACTTCTCGCGTATCTTCAACATTCCCGATCTGATCTCCTTCGATATGGGCGGCACGACAGCCAAGGCCTGCATGGTGCAGAACCACGAGCCACTGGTCACCAATACGTTCGAGGTGGATCGCCGCTACCGTTTCAAGCCGGGCAGCGGCATGCCGATCACTGTTCCGTCGATCGACATGATCGAAATCGGCGCAGGTGGCGGCTCCATCGCCTCGGTCGATGAGCTTGGTCTGCTGAAGACCGGTCCGGAGAGCGCCGGATCGATGCCGGGACCGGCCTGCTACGGTCGCGGCGGCAAAGATGCATGCGTCACCGATGCGGATGTCATATTGGGCATTCTCAACCCCGACCGGTTTCTGGGCGGCGACATGAAGCTTGATGCACAGGCCGCAGGCCGCGCGTTCGATGATCTGGGCGCACGGCTGGGGCTGTCACGTACACAGGCCGCCTGGGGTGTCTTCGAGGTGGTCTGCGAACAGATGGCCGCCGCCACACGCACCCATGCCACCGAACGCGGCATTGATTATCGCGGCTTGCCGCTGCTGGCCTTCGGCGGCGCAGGCCCCGTGCATGCCTGCATGGTGGCCGATCTGACGGACAGCACAAAGGTCATTTATCCGCCTTTGGCCAGCGTCCTGTCAGCCTTCGGCACTCTGGTCACGCCAGCCCAGATAGACCTGATCCGCAGCCTTGTATCGCCGCTGGACGCCATGGACTGGGACAAGGTGGACGCCATCCTGTCAAGCATGGTCGACGAAGGCAGTGAGGCACTGGGAGAGGCCGGCATTGCCAAGGCTGATGCCCAATTCTCCTTTGCCGTCGAATTGCGTTATGTCGGCCAGCAATCGGAGGTGCGGATCAACCTGCCCGAAGCAGTGCGCATCAACCGCGATGCCGATGCGATCCATGCCCTGTTCGATGCCGAATACCATCGCCAATATGGCTTGAAGCTGGACGGAATGGGCATAGAGATCGTCAACTGGCTGGTCACCGCAAGCAGCGCGCAGCCGGACCGACCCGGCGCCCGGCAAACAATACCAACCTCTGTTCCGGATGCAGAAAGCCGCACGGTTTTCATCAACGGCGTGGCAGAGGATGTGGCCGTCTATCATCGATCGGCCATCACGGCTGAACATTCCATCCCCGGACCGGCGATCATTGAAGAACGCGAGACAACCATATTCATTTTGAAAAACTGGACTGCGAGCCTGCACGAAAGCGCCAGCATCGTGGCCGAAAAAGACAAGGGAGCCCGCTGATGGACGGCGTAGAACTTCAGATCCTGTGGAGCAACCTGATCGGGATCGTCAGCGAACAGGCACGCGCCCTGCAGCGCATTGCCTTCAGCCCGATCGTGCGTGAAGCCGGAGACCTGGCCAATGGCCTGTTCGATGCCAAAGCGCGCATGGTCGCACAGGCAGTGACCGGCACCCCCGGACATATCAACTCATTGGCAGCCGCCGCACGCAACCTGCTTGCCCATACGGATGTCAAGGCACTTCGCCCCGGCGATGTTCTGATCACCAATGATCCGTGGATGTCGGCCGGGCATTTCTTCGACATCACCGTCCTGTCCCCGATCTTTCGCGACGGCCATATCATCGGCTATGCAGGCTCCACCATTCACCACAGCGACATTGGTGGCTACGGCATTGGTTCGGGGGCGCGCGACATCCACGAAGAAGGTCTGTGGATCCCGGTCATGAAGCTCTATGAGGAGGGCCGGCCCAATGAAACCCTGTTCGAAATCATCAAGCGAAATGTGCGCACACCCGATGCCCTGATGGGGGATCTGGGAGCGCAGGTCTCAAGCGGCATGATCGCCTCGGATCGCCTCAATGCGCTGTGTGATCGCTATGGTCTCGACGATATCGCCCAGCTTTCGGAAGAAATCATTCAACGCTCCGAAAAGGCGACGCGCGATGCCATCCGCAAATTGCCGGGCGGCACCTATCACGGATCATCGCGGTTTGATGTGCCCGGTGGTGAAATCATCGAACTCAAGACAGCAGTCACGGTGGATGCCGAGGCCGGTGAAATCATGATTGATTTTGAGGGATCCTCCGGCCCCAGCGCCATGGGCATCAATGTCGTGCCTGCCTATACACATGCCTATGCAACATTTGCCATCCGCTCGACGCTCAATCCGGACCTTCCCAACAATGCCGGTTCGCTGGCGCCCATCAAGATCAAGCTGCCGGATGAATGCGTCGTCAATGCCCGCTACCCCTCCCCGGTCAATGCCCGGCATGTGGTGGGCATGTATGTGCCTTTCCCGATCCTCAAGGCGCTGGCCCAGATTGTACCCGATGCGGTGATCGCAGAAGGTTCCGGTGCGGTCTGGACCATCCAGGTGCAGGGGCGCGACGCGGCGGGCAAGCCTTTCACCAGCTCGATGTTCAACTATTCCGGCGGCATGGGTGCGCGCGCCACAAAACCCGGCCTTTCCGCCATCTGTTATCCGACTGGCGTATCAGCCGTGCCGGTTGAAGTTCTGGAAGCCTCCTATCCCATCGCCTTTACCTGCAAGGAACTTGAGCACGGCACGGGTGGCGCCGGAAAACAACCTGGAGGCGATGGTCAGCGCATTGGCTATCGCATGCGGACCCAATCACCGTGGTTGCTCAATACGATTCCCAGCAGGCTGTCACAGGCACCCGAAGGCCTGTTCGGCGGGGGTGACGGGGCAGCCGGGGTGTTCCGGATCAATGGCGAGGACGTGGTTGACACACGCAAACGCCAAATGCAGCCTGATGATGAAGTCTTCATGATCACGCCCGGCGGTGGCGGCTATGGAAAGGTCTGACCCAATGCCCGCACGACAGAAATTTGCCAGCCGGTTGCGGGCGAGGGAAACCCTTCTGGGCACTTTCGTCAAGCTGCGTGATCCGGCCGTCATGGAAATGCTCGGGGCTCTGGGCTTTGATTTTGTCATCCTGGACGCGGAACATGCGGCCTTCGGTCGCGAAAACATGGCGATGGCAATGATCGCCGCCAGAGCAGCAGGCCTTGCAGCTCTGGTGCGGATCCCCGATGCGGACGGGCACTGGATTGCCACGGCGCTGGATTGCGGGGCCGCCGGCATCATGGTGCCGCAGGTCAACAGCGCGGCGATGGCCGAAAAACTGGTCGGCAAAATGCGTTATGGCCCCGAAGGACGGGGATTCTCGCCCTCCACACCGGGTGCCGGCTATGGCACCCGCGGGATCGCCGATCACCTCGCCCGGCAACCCGGAGAAACAGTGCTTGTGTGTCAGATCGAGGATGAGGGTGCTGTCGCAGAGGCGCAGGAGATTGCAGCGGTGGATGGCGTCGACGCACTGCTTGTGGGGCCGGTTGATCTGGCTGTTTCCATGGGGATGACGGATACATCCAATCCCGATGTCATGGCCAAGTGTCGTCAGGCCATTGCGGCGGCGCGCTCCGCCGGTGCGACTGCAGGCATGTTCCTGTCTGACCCCACAGCAGCACGCGCATGGTCCGAGGCCGGGAGCAATTTGTTTGTTCTGGGCACCGATCAGGCATTCCTCATGCAGGCCGGTCGCACTATTCTGAATGATGCAAGAAACGCACTCAAAACCGGGTCTTGATGAACCAATCAATCGCAAGGACTTCAGACCTCATGGCATGGATGAATGTCTGAACCGCTGAAAGGCAGATCATGAACGTTTCGGAATGGCTGGTGCGAACGGCGCGCCGATGCCCTGAAGCACCGGCCCTGATGCTGGGAGAGCAAGTGGTCGCAAACTATGGCCAATTTGCCGAGCGTGCGGCGCGCATCGGCGCAATGCTGCGCCAGGCGCATGGCATCCAACCGGGCGACCGGGTGGCCATCTTCATGAAGAATTGTCCGGACTATCTTGCCCTGCTCTATGGCATCTGGTTTTGCGGTGCCGTTGCCGTACCGATCAACGCCAAACTGCATGCGCGCGAAGCCGGATACATTTTGGAAAATGCCGGATGTCGCCTGGTGTTTGTATCAGGAGGCGCGGAAGTCTTGTCTGAAAACCTCCCAACCGATTGCGTTCTGCGCGCCATCGATGCGCAAGAAGGTCTCGATCCCGGCATCGCAGGTCAGACAGGCGATCCGCTCGCCGCACCCGAACCAAGGGCGGGTAGTGACTTGGCCTGGCTTTTCTATACATCGGGAACCACCGGCAAGCCGAAGGGCGTCATGCTGACCTTTGCCAATCTGCAGGCGATGACCTACGCCTATTTCGTCGATGTGGATGATGTCCTGCCACAGGATGCGGCTGTCTATGCCGCGCCCATTTCACACGGCGCCGGGCTTTACAATTTCATGCATGTCCTGCGCGGCAGCCGTCATGTCATTCCCAAGTCAGGTGGCTTTGATGCAGCGGAACTGTGCGCCCTGGCGCCACGCCTGCAGAACGTTACCATGTTTGCCGCCCCGACCATGGTCAACCGGCTGGTCGGCGCGGCCAGACAGTTGGGCTATCGCGGCGAGGGTTTGCGCACCATCGTTTATGGCGGCGGGCCGATGTATCTGCCCGATATCCAGGCCGCCTGCGATCAGCTGGGGGATCGCTTCGTGCAGATTTACGGACAGGGTGAATGTCCGATGGCGCTGACCTGCCTGCCCCGTAGCGATATCATGGACAGGCGCCATGCCCGTTGGCAGCAAAGACTTGCCTCCGTTGGCGTCGCGCAATCCTGTGTGCGCATAAGGGTTGTCGACCCGGAAGGCCGCGACAGGGCCATTGGCGAGATTGGAGAGATCATCGCCTCAGGGGCGCCGGTCATGCCCGGCTATTGGGAAAACCCCGCTGCCACGCAGACCACCATCCGTGACGGCTGGCTATGGACCGGCGATATGGGCAGTCTCGACGAAGATGGCTATCTGACCCTGCGTGACCGCTCCAAGGACGTAATCATTTCCGGTGGCACCAACATCTATCCGCGCGAGGTCGAAGATGCCCTGCTGCTGCATCCGGCCATCAGCGAGGTCTCCGTTGTCGGCCGTCCAAGTGCCGAATGGGGCGAAGAGGTGGTCGCCTTTGTCGTCATCGCCACATCGGCAGAGAACCTGAGCGCCGAGGAACTCGACGCCCATTGCCGGGCGCATATAGCCGGGTTCAAACGCCCCAAGGCCTATCTGTTCGAAGAGGCACTGCCAAAGAACAATTACGGCAAGGTGCTCAAAACGGCCCTGCGTGAAAAGCTCGCCGAACAGTCAGATCCCTGAACCTCAGTCAGCCACCGATCGCGGCGCTTAATTCCCGGACCCGCTCCGCATTGTCTGCAGCCAGCGAGCCATCCCGGTTCCACAGGCTGTTTTCAAAGCCGATGCGGGCCTTGCCTCCGCGTTTGACGGCTGCTGCCAGACAATCGGTTTCATTGCGGCCAAAGGCACATAGCGCCCACTGAATTTTTTCCGGAGATTTGCCGCGTGTGGTCAGAACGTCCAGAAAGGGATCCATGTCCTTGACCTGGCTTTGCTGGTCTTTGGCGTAGCGGCCAAGCACGAACAGAAGCTGCAGATCGTTGTTCGGCACGATGCCGCGCCTGACATATTCCAACAGGTCGGCGACGTCCTTGGGCGTATAGAGAATATGCTGAACGGCAATCTCCGCCTCATCGGCCCAGTGATAAAATGTGCGCACAGCATCAAGCTCGTCGTCATCGGGCAGCATCTCGCGCAGGGCGATCGAGACGGCGTTCGGCATGACATCGCGCACCAATTGCCGCTGACTCGCCGGCGCATAGAGACCAACGGCCTCTGTGGTAATCTGCACGGCCATATCGGGCACGTGGTTTTCCATCTGTGCAATCAGCTCGACGTACAATCCGGCATCAAGCACATGGGCACCGTTTTCGTCGCGGACATGGGCATGAATGCCCCTGGCCCCTGCGTCAAAACAGGCCTTTGCCGTCTCCACGGTCTCGGCAATGGTCACAGGAAGGGCTGGATGGTCTGCCTTGCCGCGACGCGCGCCATTGGGAGCAACCATGATCATCGGGAGTTTCATCAATGTCCTATCACTTCCAGCAAAATCCAGGGGCGAATACCAAACGCATTCGGCACCGATCTGTTTGCAACATTGCAACCTGCTTGCCAATGAAAAAACACATCCGCCGACTGAGCGCGACTAATTTTTGTCCATGCCCCAGGCATGGCCGGGCAGACTTCACAGCAAAGCACAAAAACCCGGAGAAATGGACTTTTGTCGGTTTCATATCTAACCCTGCCCTGATAAATTCCCATGATCGTTCATATATTTCGGACTCCGGCAGGATACAGACCCATGACACTTGATGCGAATGCGACTTACAGGATGGCCGATAAAACGACGTTCAGATCTGTTGGCGACAGCGGCGTCATCCTCAAAACCGATACCGGGCAGATTTATTCCTGCAACAGCACCGCCGAGGCGTTCCTGCGACTGACAGACGGTAAGCGTTCGCTGCAGGCAACGGCAGATGCGATCTGCGCGGAGTTTGATGTAACGCAGTTGCAATTGCTTGCGGACATGGAAGAATTGCTTGTCTATCTGATGTCCGAGAATGTTCTCGAGCCTGTCGATGACTGACATTGAGCCTGTCCTTGTACCGGACTTGAAAAAGCGCCTGACAAGGCGATGGTTTTATCTGGAACTCTGGCTGACGGCGCGGCTGCTTCCACTGTTGATCATTGGGCGCAATCTGGAATCCACACTCGAATTCGCTGATGGCAATGGCACAGCGCCCTACCGCGATATCGCACCGGGAACCATAGCATCGGCAGCGCTTCGGGTCACACGTCGGCCATGGCTGATGCGCAACAGACGCTGCTTCAGGCAGGGGCTTTTGGGTTATCGGTTTTTGAAAAAAGCCGGATATGAACCTGCGCTGCACTTCGGCATCGCTCCGGGCAGTCTCGATGCACCGCTGGTTAACGCCCATTGCTGGGTCGTGCTTGATGACCAGCCGCTTATCAGCGATATCATGGACGATATGGTCGAGATTCACGTGCATGGCACTGCGAATGCGAAGGCCCGATGAAGACATTCAGCTTTGATCTTCTGGGGCAGGCATTCGATGTAACGTGCGAAACAGACGCCATGATCGAGCCCTTGCGGGGCCTGATCGGTGAATGGGAAACGCGCCAATCTTCGTATGATGCCATGGCGCCTGACAGACCAACCCTTGAAATATCCATGGTGGGTGGGCAGGACATCGTCCGGCCAGAGAATGAAACCACCATTTTTGAGGGAAAGATCGTGGAAGAGGGCCCCTTCATATTGGCCCAGAGTGAATCCAGTTGGAGCGTGACGGCGCCAGGCGAGGTGGCCGTGCGGTTTTCAAACAATGACACCAGGGCAAGAATGGTTACAAGCCCTCAATGCAGACAGTCATTGCTGGGTGTAACGAGCAGCTTTGCCCTCGACCATGCGGTAACCCAATCGGGACTTTGTATTGCGCATGCGGCCTGTATGGAAACGCCGGACGCATCAAGCCGGTTGCTCCTGCACGCGCCCAGCGGCACCGGCAAAACCACAACAGCAATCGCCCTCATTGATATGGGATATCGGCTGAGTTCGGATGATGCGACGATACTGTCTGCCGGGCGGGATGGAACGACCAATGCAAACGGCATCCCGCGCGCGCTGAAGGTGCATCGTAAAACCGGCAACATGTTCGACTGGCTCTCACGGCTTGTGGCAAACGGGGACTGGGATAGCAATGGCGAACAATGGGTACACCGCGCCAGGCTTGCCGAACACGGATATCTTGCCGAAAAGACGCCAAAACCCGTTTCCGCCGTGATTGCTCTTGCCCGCACCGACGGCCCCATGCGGTTTGCAAAAGAGCCGAGCGGCGCCGAAGCGCTTTGGCGCATGCTGGATGACAACATCAATCTTGGTCCCAACGGCCTTTTGCCCGGCAATGAGAACCGCTTGAACCTCTTTTCAAATATGCTGGCAACGACACCTGCCTACAGGCTTGAAATCAACGGCAGCCCCCAGCAGGCAGCCAGAACCATCCACGCGGCGCTGGGCAAGTCTGGGGACTAGCAGTCTGTGGCTCCTTCGGGGCTCCCCCGGGATCAACCACGCGGCACGATATGCTGCATCCACCGAAACGCGTGACGGCGAATCCGGGAGTGATGGCCCGCATCACGCCAGGTATTCAGCACGGCAGCGCCATTGATCAGTCGACGTGTCCAGGCATAATTGCGGCCAGGTTCAAGGCGCGCCAGAGCACCCTGAGCGGCGGCCTCATCAAACAGACTGGCGACGAGATCGAGGCAGAGCAGCACTTCCAGACGCATGCCAAGCGCGTCCGTGACGTCTGCGAGCCGATCCAGATCACGCTCACCAAGATGCCGCAGCGCCTGCAACACATCCACCAGCAAGCTCAATCGGTGAAATTTATGCCCCGCCGCCGCATGAACCACGGCGGTCATGAAATAGGCAATGGCGGGATGCACATGGTCGCCCGATGCTGTTTGGTATTCCTCAAATCCAAAGGATATGCGCCGTCTCAGGCTGGCATAGTGGACAAGGTTTCCATGCAATTCGATGAGAATGCCGGAATTTTCATGGTGCACCCATTTTTGCTCCATGTTGCTTTCCGACTTGTCCCAAAATGGCCGGACATCCTGACGAAAACCCATTTGCGCCAACAGGACAGCAATTTTTTCGCGCGCATCGGGATGGGCCAGAATGTCGATATCGGTAAACTGGCGATCCGATGGTCGCGCATAGAGTGCCTTGGAAAAAACCGGCCCTTTGACAATGACGGCCGCAATTCCGGCTTGACGCATGGAGACGACCATTTCATCGGCATAGGCCTCAAGGAAAAGCGACAGCGCGTTGGCGCCAATCTGTTGCTCTTTCTGCTTTTCCAGCAGGTCATGGTATCGGGGGTCATCGCGCAAAGTCTCATTGAGCTTTGGCATGGCGATGGATCCTATGCCGTGGTGACCTATCGCCTCGAAAAGGGCTTCCGGCTGCACATGGGCAAAACGCGCCTCGGGTGGGGGCGGACTTTGTGGATCGGCCAGGAGGCAGAGAAGCCGCTTGATGGCATGATCCGCCCGCGCGCCCTGCTCAAGACCTTCGCCAGTTTGCATCATGGTGCGTCAGGTGACCGCGAGGCTTCGCTCAGAAGCTGTGCAACCGTCTCCACTGAATGAATGCCAACAATGGATTCTGCTGTCAACTGGTGTCCGGTTCTGGCTTCAATGGCCAGAATGATATTGACATGCGCAATGCTGTCCCAGGCTGACAAGGAAAGAACATCTGCATCATGCGGCAATGTCTCAATGGGCGTTCTGGTTGCCTCAGCAACAATTTTCCTGGCCTCGTCCAAGCTGCTCATGCCTTCGTCTCATGCCAATGTGCCGGGAAATCTTCTTTCAGTAACTCGAAACTGAAATAGTCAACGGGCTGCTGCGCAATCGTATCAAAATTGCTCCGGTGCGTGGTCCCGCTGTGTTTGAAGCCCAGTTTTTTATAGTTCAGGATGGAAGCAAAATTACGTGACGCAACGTTGCCGACAAAACGCTCGACGCCCGCATGTCTGGCAAACTGCGCCATGATTGCCAATCGGACTTCGACAGGAACGGCCTGCCCCCACCAATCGCGATCCAGGATGACCACCCCCAGTGAGGCGCTTTTGTAAGGATACAACCGCACTTCGTGATAGCCAATACAACCACCATTCTCAGAATCGACAATTTCATGAACGAAACGCGAGCGGTGGTTTGGCAACTTGCGCGTGCGGAACAGTTTCCACCAGTTCGCCCTGCGATCACTATGGGTCAATTGCCGCAAAATCTCTGCATCCTCCTGCATTTTTGTGAAGAGTTGCACAGACCGAATTTTCCCCACAGGTTTGAGCCAAAAGCGTTCCGTATGGATCGTCTCGCTCAATTCCGGGACTGACTTGCGTTGCCGTTTCATGAGGGGCTTACCGATTGAAGCGCTGCGGCACGAACCTGATCGCGCACAATTTTTCCCCGATCATTGAGGGGTATGGCATCAAGGATGTAAATCACGGAAGGGACAGCTTCAGCGCGGACGCGGTCTCTGCACCATTGCCGAATATCCTGACCCGTCACTGAGGCCTGCGTCTGCAAGACAATTGCTGCAGCCACCGCCTGTCCGCTGGCCGCATCTTCAATGGCAAATGCACAGGCTTCCGTGATATCCGGATGCCGCTCCAGCAACATATCGATTTCCTCTGCCTGGATTTTGATCCCGGCCCTGTTGATCTCGGATTTCGTCCGTCCGACCAGTGTCAGCGAACCTGCAGCATCGATTTCTCCGATATCGCCGGTACGAAACCAGTTTCCCATGAAAGACTCTGTCATGACGCCGGGGGCATTCAGGTAAGTCATCATCATGCTGGGAGATTGTACCAGAATTTCACCTTTTCCCTTTTCGGCAATAACGCCTTGTTCATTGCAAACGGCGAATTGGCCGCCCCAGATTTCGCCGACATAACCATCGCGTCCCTGACTGTCGTGCAACGACCCGCCACCGATCCAGTTGGCCGTCTCCGTCATGCCGAACATGTTATAGACTTGGTCTGTGCCTGCCCAGGCGGAAATGGCGCGCCAATGCTCAATGGACAGGGGCGCTGAGCCGACATGCAGGCGCAAGGGCGGTTCAGCCGGAGACCTTGATATGCGCGCCGCCATTTTCCAGAAAGATGGTACGGAACTCATGAATGTGATGTGGTAACGGTCCATGATGCCAGCCAGAGATGCCAGTTCGCCCATTTGGGGGCTGCACCACAGGTGCAGGGAGCCACCGGCAGCCAGCGGCGTGAGACAATTGCCGATCAGCCCATGACCAAAGAAAGTGGGCAGAACGCACAGGCTGCGCGCCAGCGGTTCGCGGCCCATATGGGCAACATTCAAAGTCAGGCGGGCCGACAGACTTCGCAGCGAGTGCACGATCCCTTTTGGAATGCCGGTGGTGCCTGAAGTCATCAGGATCAACGCTGGCTCATCAGACGTCAACGCCGGACGCTTTGCTCCGGCTACGCCATCAGGGTTTGCAAAATCGCAACGCAGAGGCCCATACCAAGCCACGGCACCAGTATGGGCGATGACGTTCACTTGCTCCTCGCCACTCAAACCGGGATTGACCAGAACAGCCACCCGGCCCGCAGCCCAGGCAGCAAACAACTGGATGAGCATGTCCAAGGCGTCAGGCTCTGCCACCACCACCGGCCCGTTGCGCTGAGCGGTCTGAAAATCAATAGCTGCAGCGGCAGCGCGCACCCGCTCTTGCAGTTGATCGCGCCTGATGATTTCACCACTGCGCACATTGATGATCTGTGCTGACGCCGGGAATGCGTCCAGAAGAGGGAAATTGTCGGGCTGCGGCATTGTCAAACTCGGCCCTTCGGCAGATCTACACATTTCGCGGCATCGGGTGACGCCGGACAGAACCAATCAGGACAATCTGTCTTGCTTGGCGGATTACATCCTTTTCAGAATATAGCCGGCCCTTCAAGAAGCTTGGGTATTTTTTACATGATATACATCAAAGGACAGGGGTCATTGTACCAAAGATCGATGATTATAATCCATCTTTGGTATAAGGTACGCCTTCACCACTATTGCGGTTCGACATGAAAACCTATGAAAAGCCGCGCATTGTCAAACGTGGAAACATCCGCCATTGCACAGCCGTAGTTGACCTGAAGGCAGTCACTTCCGGCGGCACCCCCACCGCCATGAGACGCAGTTCCTGCAATTTGCCCCGTCTTCTGAGCAACCAAAGATGGCTTTGTAAAACTTTGGTACCGGTGAGCGAAATTGCGTGTGATTAGTTGCATTTTGATATAATTTCTATAGGGTCATATTATGTTATTTAACACCTGTGGGGATTGAAAATGAAAAAATATGAAAAGCCGGTCGTCGAGAAAAAGGGTCTCATCAATCTGGTTGCGGCCGTAGAAGGTCCCAAATTGGGTTATTCAGGTTACGTAAAATTTGACTGACCCGGCTCAGGTCAAATTGTTTCATTTGTGAATTCCATATTCGAGAACGACTTTCGACAGGCTTTTCTTATGGGATAACTGCAATTGCATTGCAGTAAAATCTAGCCGCAAAAAAGGCCGCTTGAAATAGTGAGGCTAGTAATCCACTGCCATTTCAGTGATATTACCGGTGTAAGATACTTCAATTCACCAAACAATATTTTGCCAGATTGACAATGAGCATCTTGTTTGAAACAGTCTGTATCCAAACGGATAACGGGTGTTTTGGGCGTGGACAAACGGATTACGATTAATGATTTGATCGCGCATCACTATGAGGAACTCAGCCCGCAACTGAAAATTGCGGCAGATCATGTGATGGGCCATCTTGATGATGTTGCCAGCCGCTCGTTGCGCGCGGTTGCAACAGGCAGCAAGATGAATCCGCCGACCTTTTCGCGACTGGCCAAGGCACTTGACCTTGGATCCTATGAGGAGTTGCGTGAGCTTTGTCGCCATGCAATCCGTGCCCGGCATATCAGTTTCGCCGACAAGGCCAGCGGACTTCAGTCAGCAATCGCACAGGACGACAGTGGGACCAGAACGCCCTTCGCCCTGATGCAATCGGCAGCAGCCATCCGCAACATCGAAAAATTTGCCAATGACCTGGACCTGGACCGATTGCGCACTGCGGCGGACGGTCTGGTGGTGGCCGAACGGGTATTTGTTGTCGGATGTCTCGCCTCGGCCGGCTTTGCCCAGTATTTTGGCTATATGGCCAATCTGGCTTTTACCCATTGGCAGGTTGTCGGCAGCAATGGCGTTTCGCTGACCACGGCGCTGACAGACCTGACAGGCGCAGACGCCGTCCTTGTGATCACAATGGAACCCTACGCGAAGCGATCAATATACGCGGCCCAGATCGCCTGTGAATCAGGGGCTTTTGTCATCGTCATTTCCGACTCGAATTCCTGTCCGGCCTATCGTTTTGCCGGGCACTCTTTCACTGTCCCGACTGACAGTCCGCAATTCTTCTCCTCCTACATTGCGACACTTGCACTTCTGGAATCCCTTATGGGAATGATCATTCGGCGATCAGGACCGGACGTGCGTCGACGTCTTGAAGCTGTGGAGTTGAATAACCACCGGCTCGGTGAGTATTGGCCGGTGATCGACCAAAGTTGAACATGGAGTATTTTTAATGTTTTTACGTAGTATGGTGGCTGGAACAGCCATGGCGCTCACACTGATTGGAAGTGGTGGCGCAATAGCCGAAGAAAAGTTCGTTACCATCGGAACTGGAGGTCAAACCGGTGTTTACTATCAGGTTGGTGGCGCGATCTGTCGGCTGGTAAACCGTGGCTCGAAAGACCACGAAATCAAATGCACGCACACGACGGGCGGCTCGGTTGCAAATATCAACGGCATCCGCGCAGGCGATCTTGATCTCGGCGTCGCCCAGTCCGACTGGCAGTATCACGCTTACAACGGCACCGCACCGGACCAGTTTCCGGACGGCAAGTTTGAAGGCCTGCGTGCGGTGTTTTCCGTGCACCAGGAACCTTTCACGGTGGTGGCACGGGCTGATTCCGGCATCAATTCCTTTGATGACCTGAAGGGCAAACGTGTCAATGTTGGTGATCCGGGTTCGGGCCAGCGCGGCACGATGGAAGTGCTGATGAAGGAAATGGGCTGGACGATGGACGATTTCGCCCTGGCATCCGAACTGAAATCTTCAGAGCAGGCCGCAGCCCTTTGCGACAACAAGGTCGATGCAATCATCTTCACTGTTGGCCATCCAAACGGCTCGATCAAGGAAGCAACAACTTCGTGTGAATCCAAACTGATCAATGTCAACAACGAAGCTTCACAGAAACTTGTCGACGAAAACGAGTTCTATGCGGTCGCGACAATTCCTGGCGGAATGTATACCGGCACGGATGAGGATGTCACGACGTTCGGTGTCGGGGCGACATTTGTGTCGTCAACAGCAACATCCGAAGAGATCGTCTACGAGATCACCAAGGCTGTCTTTGAGAATTTTGACCGGTTCAAGAAAATGCACCCGGCCTTTGCAAATCTCAAGGAAGAAGACATGATCAAGAAAAATCTGTCTGCGCCGATGCATGACGGCGCTGTCAAATATTACAAGGAACGCGGCTGGATGTAATCCAACCCTGTTTTGAGGGCGGCTGTTGTGCCGCCCTCAATTGTCTATTCGCAAAATTATAATCCGATTCAAAACAGAATACCCGGGGGTGGTCGAATGTCCGACAGCAATGCGAACGCAGCAAAACTGAGCGACGCTGAACTGGAAGATCTGGTTGCCTCGTCCGATACAGGTGGTCGCAATCCATCCAACCGGAATGTCGCCCTGCTGATAGCGGGCGTCGCCCTTGTCTGGTCACTGTTTCAGGTCTGGATCGCTTCCCCCCTGCCCTATACGACCGGTTTTGGTGTCTTTTCCAGCGGCGAAGCGCGCCCCATCCATCTGGCATTCGCACTGTTTCTTGCCTATCTGGCTTTCCCGGCTTTCAAAAGTTCACCGCGCAGAACCATTCCGTCCATGGACTGGATTTTGGCGATCATTGCAACATTATGTTCGCTCTATCTGTTTTTCTTCGACACGGAAATCGTCAAGAACCTGATGGGCACGCGCCTGTCTGACAGGCCGGCCAATCCCAACAGCATGGATGTCATCGTTTCCGTCATCGGCATCATCCTGCTGCTGGAGGCCACGCGCAGAGCGCTTGGGCCACCCTTGATGGTGGTCGCCATCGTCTTTCTTGGCTACACGTTTCTGGGGCCCTATGCGCCAGGTATCCTTGCCTGGAAAGGCGCCAGTTTCAACGCTGTCGCCTATCATCAATGGCTGTCGACCGAAGGCGTCTTTGGCATAGCACTGGGTGTTTCCACCGATCTTGTGTTCCTGTTCGTTCTGTTTGGAGCATTGCTCGACAAGGCGGGCGCAGGCAATTATTTTATCAAGGTCGCGTTCTCGTTGATGGGCCATTACAGTGGCGGTCCGGCTAAGGCCGCAGTGGTTGCCTCCGGCATGACTGGCCTGATTTCCGGCTCGTCCATCGCCAATGTGGTGACAACGGGCACATTCACAATCCCCATGATGCGCCGTGTTGGCTTCAGTGCCGAAAAAGCCGGCGCCGTCGAAGTGGCGTCATCCGTCAATGGGCAGATCATGCCGCCGGTGATGGGTGCGGCCGCCTTCCTGATGGTTGAATATATCGGCATTTCCTATTTTGAGGTGGTCAAACACGCCTTTCTTCCGGCCATCATCTCCTATATCGCTCTTGTTTATATCGTGCATCTGGAAGCCAAAAAGATGGGCATGGCCGGTCTGCCCCGCGCCAACGAGCCCAAGCCGCTGAAATGGGGTCTGATTTCCTTCGGCATCACCATGGCGGTCATCATGGCTGCTGCCAGTGCCATATACTATCTGTTTGCGATGTTTCAGGCGCTGCAGGCCGCCGACAGCAAGCTGCTGGCGGTGGCCATTGTGCTTGGTCTGGTCTTTGCCTTTTTTGCGGTATTGAACACGCGGCTGACGGCGGACAAGAGAGCACAGGTCATTTCAACCGGCGGCCTGGTTCTGGGTCTGACAGTGATTTGCGCCTTCGGCGTATTCTATCTGGTGCAGACACTCGGCGCCTATGCAGGCGAAGCAACGCCCTGGGTAATCGCTGCTTTGCTCGGCCTGACCTATGTGGGCCTGATCAAGTTCTGTTCAGCCTATCCCGACCTGGAACTCGACGATCCTAATGAACCGGTTGTGCGGCTTCCTGAAGCCGGACCAACGGTCAAATCCGGGCTGCACTTCCTGCTGCCCGTTCTCGTGCTGATCTGGTGCCTGATGGTGGAACGATTGTCCCCATCCCTGTCTGCCTTCTGGGCGACGGCCTTCATGATCTTCATCCTGCTGACCCAGCGCTCCCTCTTTGCGCGGTTCCGCGGAGAGCCTCAGGCCGGCACGTTCAATCAGGGCTTCAATGAACTGATTGAGGGCATGATCGCCGGTGCGCGCAACATGATTGGCATCGGCATCGCTACAGCCGCTGCCGGCATCATCGTTGGAGCCGTTTCTCAAACGGGTGTCGGCGCTGTTCTGGCGGCGCTGGTCGAGTTTCTGTCGCAGGGTCAAATCATGCTGATCCTGATCTTCACGGCCATCCTCAGCTTGATTTTGGGCATGGGGCTGCCGACAACAGCAAACTATATTGTCGTATCATCCCTGCTGGCGCCGGTCATCGTGGCTCTCGGACAACAAAACGGCCTCATCGTGCCACTGATCGCGGTGCATCTTTTTGTCTTCTATTTCGGGATCATGGCGGATGTGACGCCACCTGTCGGACTGGCCTCCTTTGCAGCGGCGGCTGTCTCTGGCGGCGACCCCATACGAACCGGGTTCATTGCGTTCTTCTATTCGATGCGCACGGCCCTTTTGCCGTTCCTGTTCATCTTCAATACCGACCTGTTGCTGATTGATGTGACCTGGGCGCAAGGCGTATTCGTCTTCATTACGGCGACGGCGGCGCTCTTGATATTTACCGCCGGGACGCAAGGTTATTTCATCGTGCGCTCGCGCCTGTGGGAATCCGTTGTACTCATATTGGTCGCCTTTACACTCTTCAGGCCGGGATTCTGGATGGATTACGCCTATTCACCCTATACCAGCGTGAACCCGATCAGCTTTGCAGATGCGGTTGGCAAGGTGGAGCCGGGCAGTGATGTCCGGGTTATCGTTGATGGTTTTGACAGTGTTGGGGATCCGATCACCCTGACCATGGAAATTGAAGTGGGTGACGAGCCTTCAGGGGCAGAAAGACTGGAGGCCTACGGGCTCGAACTGCTTGAGGATGACGGCAAGATGATTGTCGACAATGCCGCCTATGATTCGAAAGCTCAGGCAGCCGGGTTTGAATTTGATCAGGTGGTGACACAGGTTCTCATTCCGACCAATCAACCGCCCAAGACATTGTTCTTTATTCCGGCCCTTGCGTTGCTGGGCCTGATCTTTTTCCTGCAACGGCGGCGGCGGGATACAGCCGGACCGCAAACCGCCTAACAGGGAGTATAAGTCCATGCATATGTTCAAACATATCCTTGCAACCATTGACCTGAAAGATGAGGATTCATCCGTTCGCGTTGTCAAGGCGGCCCTTGAAGTCATGGATGATGTGAACAGCCTGCACGTGGTCTGCGTGGTTCCCGATTATGGTTTGAGTGTTGTCGGGACCTACTTTCCCGAGAACCATGAAACCAGCATGATCCAGCAGGCAACGGCGGCCTTGCATGAATTCACCAGCAAACATGTGCCTGCAGGCATCCGCCTCCAGCATATCGTCGCCCACGGCAATATCTACGAAGAGATCCTTGAGGCGGCCAGGCAGTGCAAAGCCGATCTCATTGTCATCGGGTCACACCGACCGGCTTTGAAGGATTACCTGTTGGGCCCGAATGCCGCCCGTGTCGTGCGGCACGCGCAGCAATCGGTCCTGGTTGTTCGAGACTGATACCAACCGCTGATGTATCGTTAGTGCTCAAGCATCAAGCCACCCGTCCGCTGTCTTGATACGGTGGTGGATGGTGTTTTTGACGCCAAGGGTCTGCTCGAGAAAACAGCCCTTTTTGGCCGTTTCGACCAGTTCCAGCACCTTTTCGATGGAATCGGGACTGTCAATCGTCACATCGATCTCAAAGCTTCGGGGCGCTGTTTCATAGACACGCCCGACGGCTTTCCAGTTCCACTGTACCCGCGTGTCCACCTGCAGATCATTCAGCGTCACACCAAGGCGTTTTGCAAAGGCCCTTATCTGGGTCATGATGCAACCGGTCAAAGCGCCGACGAACAGGGCCAGCGGCGGCGGTGCGGTGGCGTCCCCGCCGTGGAACGGGCCTTCGTCACTGGCCATCTGAAAATGTTCTTCAGACGGCTGCACCATGTGAATGTCGAGTTCGTTGCGCATTTTTCCAACGGCGGTGCCATGACAGTCAAACTGGACAATCGCCTCGGCTGGCATCTGTGTCATTGTCGTACCTTTCACTTGCCCTGATCAGAATTTGACCCGGTCACCGCCCTTGAGTTGAAGAATGTCGCGGGCATCATCGGGAGACGCTATTTCCATGCCCAGTTCCTCCAGAATGATCCTTATCTTTCTGACCTGCTGTGCGTTGGACGTGGCCAGTTCACCGCGCCCGATATTGAGCGAATCCTCAAGTCCGACACGCACATTGCCGCCCAACATGGCCGCCTGTGTGACAAAGGGCATCTGGAATCGTCCGGCTGCCAGCACGGACCAGACATAATCGTCACCAAACAGCCGGTCAGCCGTCTGCTTCATGAACAGGACATTTTCCATGTCGGCACCGATCCCGCCCAGAATCCCGAAGATTGACTGGACCAGAAAGGGCGGCTTGATCAGACCGGCGTCGACGAAATGGGCAAGATTGTAGAGATGGCCGATATCATAACATTCATGTTCAAAACGCGTACCACATCCATCCCCCAGATGTTGCAGGATGGCGCGAATGTCACGGAATGTGTTGCGGAAGATGAAATCCTCACTGCCTTCCAGAAACGGTTTTTCCCAGTCATGTTTGAAGCTCGGATATTTGGCGGCGAGCGGGTGCAGTGAAAAATTCATCGAGCCCATGTTCAGCGAACACATTTCCGGTTCCGCCAGCAGTGGGGCCGCCAGCCGTTCCTCAACCGTCATGCCCAGACCGCCGCCCGTGGTGATGTTGATCACGGCATTGGTGGCCTGTTTGATGCGCGGCAGAAACTGCATGAAGACGGCCGGATCCGGTGTCGGACGACCGTCTTCGGGATTGCGGGCATGCAGATGGATGATGGAGGCACCGGCTTCTGCCGCATCAATGGATTGCTGGGCAATTTCATCGGGTGTCACCGGCAATGCATCAGACATGGTTGGGGTGTGTACACCACCTGTGACGGCACAGGTGATGATGACTTTCTTCATTTTAAGAGCCATGATTTATTCCTCATCCTGGAAAATGGCGACTGCACGGGTGAAGCCCGCCGATGCGCCCTTGATTTTGTATGGAAAACACGAGACCTCATAACCGGTGGCCGGCAAAGTCTCGAGATTGGCCAGTTTTTCGATGTGACAATAACCGATTTCCATTCCCGCCCGATGACCTTCCCAGATGAGACTGGCATCATGGGTTTTCTGGAATTCCTGTGCCGTATGAACAAAGGGCGCATCCCAGCTCCAGGCATCCGTGCCGGTGACACGCACACCACGCTCAAGCAGATAGAGCGTTGCCTCGCGCCCCATGCCGCAGCCCGTTGAGACATAGTCTGCATGACCATAGCGGGCACCCGCAGCCGTATTGACCAGAACGATGTCCAGCGGCTGGAGTTGATGATTAATGCGGGCAAGCTCTGCCTCCACATCACTGGCCGTCACAACATAGCCATCGGCAAAATGGCGGAAATCAAGTTTGACCCCCCTTTGAAAACACCAGTCCAGAGGCACTTCATCAATGGTGATCGCCCGCTCGCCATTGTTCATGGTCGAATGGAAGTGGTAGGGCGCGTCAAGGTGGGTTCCATTGTGGGTCGTGATGCGCAATTGCTCGACGGCCCAGCCCTCCCCGCCCGGCAGATCTTCCTTTTTGAGGCCGGGAAAATAACTCGCCACCTGTTCGGCTGTGGATTTATGGTCCAGGTAATCGATTTGCGGAAACATCGGTGGTGGATCCGAAGCAATGCCGACTTCCAGAGCCACAGACAGATCAACTATTCTACGAGGCATGATTTTTCTCCGTCAGTAGCCCAGAGGAAAGGTTGCCAGAACCGGGAACACCAGAACCAGCGCCAGAACAAAAAGCATCATCAGGGCAAAGGGAGCTGCCCCGACAAAAATGTCGCCAAGTGTGATGGAATCGTCATTCAGCGTGGATTTTATGACAAAGACCGACAGGCCGAATGGCGGCGTCAACAGACCTATTTCCACCGCCAGGACAGTGACAATCCCGAACCAGATCAGATCAATATTCATCGGTTGGAGAACCGGCAGCATCAAGGGAACCAGGATCAGCATGATGGAGGATGAATCCAGTATCGTGCCCATAGCAATCACCAGCAGGACATAGGCCAGAACCACACCCCAGAAGCCGATATCGGCTGTCGCCACAAACTGTCCGAACTCTCCCGGTGCACCGGACAGGGCAAGCATGCGCGAATACATTTGCGCAGCGATGATGAGGAAACACACCGACGCCGTCACCAGCCCGGTGTCGGTCAGCACGCTCCAGAAATCCTTCCAGCTCAGCGAGCGTCGCAAAAGCCCTATGATGATCGCCCCCATACATCCAACTGCGCCAGCTTCAATCGGGGTGAACCAGCCGGCATAAAGCCCGCCCAGAACCAGAATGATCAGAGCGGCAATCGGCAGACCTTTCTGGAGCATTTCTGTGGAACTGAGCGACGCTTCGTCGTCATGGGACAGATTCTCGCCGACAAAACCTGGCCAGAAACGCGCCATGGCGTAGACGCCAAGACCAAAGACCAGCGCCAGCAACAGGCCGGGAATAATGCCGGCAATGAAGAGATCGCCGACCGATTGCTCTGTCAGCAGCCCGTAGAGAATGAGAAGCAGGCTGGGTGGGATGAGCATGCCCAGAACCGAGGAGCCGGCGACGACGCCAACGGAAAACCGTTTGGTATAGCCATGGCGCACCATTTCGGGGACAGCAATACGGGTGAATACGGCAGCCGATGCAATGGAGATACCGGTGATGGCCGCAAAGATCGCATTGGCACCGACCGTTCCTATCCCAAGGCCGCCGCGTACCCGCCTGAACATCTGGTTGGCAACATCAAAGGCATCACGCCCCATCCCCGTCACGGAGACGATATAGCCCATCAGAACGAAGAGCGGCACGACACCGAAAAAATAGCTTGATATGGTTTCGGATGCGGCGAGCGCGAGGAGTTTTCCGGCGAGCACCGGTGACCCCTTGATCATCCACACGGCACCGTAGGAAACCAGCATCAGCGCCAGTGGAACATACATGCCCACATAGACCAGCACCACCATCACCAGCAATGCAGCCATGCCTATTTCAAAGGGCGTCATGTGGGCTCACTCCATCCACCGTTTGCGCAGGACTTCCGGACCACACCAGCATTAATGCACGGATCACAGCCATGAAGAGTTGCAGTACAAGAATGCTGCAGCCGACCAGAATGGTCAGTTTTACCGGCCAGATCGGCGCAATGAAATCACCGACGGTGCCCACATAGGTGCCGCGATCCCATGATTTTTGAAAGAGCGGGTAACTGGCTTGCAGCAGCACCAGAACGATGCCCAGCCCGGCGCTGCAATAGATCATTTCGAGAAATGCCCGCACGCGCGGAGCCGAGCGGGAAAGACCGCTGATCAAGGCGTCGGTGCGGGTGAAACGGCCCATGCGAAAAGCCTGCCCAACTTGCAGAAAAACAATTGCAACAATCGACATGCTGACGAGTTCGGGCACACCTGAAATCGGCGCGTCAAACAGCCCGCGACCAAGGACATCACCATTGATCAGCAACATCAGGGCGAGAATCAGCAATGTGCCGACGACATTGAGTGCCATTGTGACGCGATCAATGACACGCTGTGCATATTCAAAAGCCTGTCCCATATGCTTTCCATTGTTGGCGCTGGAGAAGTCGTTCAGGTGCCGCCGGGATGACATCCCGGCGGGTAAACTTCAAAACCAATATCGAAGAAGACTATTCCTTGTCCCACTCGCGCGCCGGCTTGGCGCCGGATTCGCGCATGGCATCCATGTAGAGAGACAGGATTTTGGTGCCGGACTTGCCTTCGTCATCCAGTTTCGCAGCCCAATCCTTTGCAACATTGTCCATGCCGTTGGCCCATTGCAGGCGCATTTCAGGGCTGACTTCGGTAATGGTTGCCCCATTTTTGACCATGGTTTCAAAAGCCACTTTCACCGCAGCTGCCAGATCCTCGTGATAGGCCTCACGCTGGGCAACGCCGCCGAGCTTCAACGCCGCCTGCAGTGCTTCAGGCTGTGCGTCGAACCAGTCCTTGTTGGCTGCAATGCCACCGGCATATTGCGCGCCAAAACCGACCTTGGTGATATAGGGAGCCACCTCGTAGAGCTTGCCCGGCAATGCTGCAGAGGCAAAAACGATGACCCCGTCGTAGACGCCGGTTTTCAGCTCATTGTAGTAGGTTGTCAGATTGCCTGAAACACCCACTGCTCCAGTGCCCTTCAGCCAGTTGACCGCCGGCCCGGGGGCGGCGATTTTTCTGCCATTGAGATCCTCGATCGAGGTGACCGGAAAATTCGTCATCAACAGATAATCATCAATACCGTTGGCACCGCCAAGATATTCGAGATTATTGTCTTCCCAGGCCTGGCGCATTTCCGGGCTATCGATCTGCAATTCGTCCATGAGATTGGATATTGCAGTCGCATCACTTGATACGAAAGGCGTGAAATAGGTGACATTTTGAGGTGACAGTTTGGCCGCTTCAAACAGGCTGGAAACGATGCCGACTTCGGCAAGTCCCTCTTCGACGGCTTCCAAAACACCACCCACCTTGGCCAGCGAACCGCCATATTGTTCGCTCCAGTTCAGTGTGATGTCGGTGCCTTCCAGAGCCTTGTTGACGGTTGGAATGAAAGTCTGGCTGGCATGTTTGACCCAACGAAATACCGGTGGGTGGCCGGCTGCCATTGTCACATTGATGGTTTCGGCTTTTACCGAGACCGCTGCACCCGCCAAAAGCGCGGTTGCCAGAACAGTTGAAATAAGTGTTTTCATATTTCCCTCCCAGGGTTTGCTGATTTGCGTGTCATTGGACACATTCGGTCGTCAGATTCATTGCCTCAACCGGATTGCCGGTTTTGGATATTATTCTTATTGGCCAGTGCCCGTATCCCGGCACAGGCAAAAGCAACCGCATTGGCGACGGTTTCTTCGGTATCGGAATCATCACAAAGACCATCCGAAAGCCTTGCGGCCCGTCCTGTTTTCGCCATCAGGGACAAAGCCAGACTGATGGCAAACAGATAGCTGCGAACGGCCTCCGCCTTGCCCAGAGCGGGAACGACGCGGCGCATCGCATCAATCGAACGCCTTGCAATGGGGTCATAATATTCCTTTGCGACATTCTGCGAACGTTCATCGGCAGCATTGTTGAATGCAACGATCAGCCGGGCATAGGCAGGCCCGCCGTGCGCATCATCATGGCCAATTTCTATGGTCGGCCTCAACAGGGCCTCCATCAGTTCTTCCAGGCCTGGGATGCCATCTTGAAACAGCGCGTCCAGTGCATCATTGCGACGGTCATTGACCTGGCCGGAACGGCGCGCGACGACGGAACGAAACAGCTGATCCTTGTTTTGGTAGTAATAGTGGACCATGGCCTGATTGACGCCGGCTTCGCGCGCTATGGCGCGAATGGAAGCCCCGCCAAACCCCTGATCCGCAAAAGCGCGCTCGGCAGACTCCAGAATAGCCGTACGACTATCTGTTTGCCTTATCTGCACCGGTTCGCGCGCTTGTGACAAGTTTTCCTCCCAGAAATCGTGTCCTTCCCCAGCCTGCCCGCCTTCAGTCCGACGTCAGGCTAATCCTCCCATTAATTAAACGTTTGATTAAGGCCGGTGTCAACCAACGAGAACATGTCTTGCTTTGATTTCATGCGATCGGGAATTTTCACCAACAGCGCACGCGCAACAAAGCGCAAAAACACTGGCGTTGTCAAAGGGAACGGACAAACCTGAGAAGCGCGTCGCGGTCAGTTTTTTTCATGGCTGCAAAGGCATCGCGGGCGCGCAAGGCTTCGCCGCCGTGCCACAGGATCGCCTCGACAAGATCGCGCGCCCGTCCATCATGCAGGTAACCGGCCTGTGGGGAGACATCCTTTGTCAGGCCCATGCCCCACAGGGGCGCCGTGCGCCATTCCCGCGCCAATTCACTTGCGCCGCCAGCGCCGTCAGCACCATCTGCAAGCCCTGGCCCCATATCGTGCAACAGGAAATCCGAATAGGGCCAGATCAACTGAAATGCGTTCAGGTCCGATTGCGTGCTGCGCTGGGTCACGAATTTTGGTGTGTGGCAGGCAATGCACCCGGAACGGTAGAACAATTCCTTGCCCCTCAATACGTCCGGATCCGACACATCGCGTCTTGCGGGCACGGCAATATTGCCTGAGAAAAAGGTTACAAGGTCCAGCACATTATCAGGCACTTCATGGGGGTCGAGACGGGCCTGCGCGCCATGCGGCGCCTTCATGCACGCCGTCTGTGTGTTTGTGCAATCACCACCATGGGCGGGGAAAAGCGACGTGGACAAGCCAATGTCACTGGAAAAAGCTGCTGCGGCCTGCGCTCTGATGGTGGGTTGTGCTGCCTTCAGGCCGAAGCGTCCGGGAGCGGGTTCTCCTGATTGCGGATCAATGACCCGGGCAAGACGACCCGAAATGCCATCGCCATTGCGGTCATCGGGGTCCGCCAGTGCTTGCAGATCGCCAGCAGCGATGCGTTCAACAAGCCCAAGACCATGCAGAGGCGGGCCGATACGCGGCGAAACAATGGTATCTGCAGCAAGCGGTCCAAAACCCAGGCTGCGCACATGCACTAAGGGGCGGCGAAGCCTAGCCATTGTCCCGTCAGCAAAGGCGAAGGCCGTTTCCTGATAGGTGGTCTCGATGACAGCTTCAGCCTGTTGCCCCTGAACGGCGCGGGTTTGCAATTGCTGTCCGTAGACAGGATCAGGTGTCGCCACCTGAACGGCCATCTCGCCTGTGCCAGCATCGGAAAAGTCATACCTGCCATACAGTTTGAGTATCAAGGTTGCTTCGTCGCCGTGACCGTCCGGTGGCAAGCCACGGCCATTGCGCAGATGACATGAGCTGCAGGCGCGAGCATTGAACAGCGGGCCAAGCCCATCCGAGGCCTGCGTCGAAGCGGGCGCGGATACCCAGAGTTTGGAAAACAGCGCCTCACCCAGATGGAAGTCTTCACGGCGGGCAAAGGCCATCTTGCTGCTGGCATGGGAAAAGGCCCGTTCCGCCGCCGCTCTGGTCAATGTGCCCGCACCGCCCGACATGGCTTCAAAAGCTTCGGGCCGCGAAAAATCATCTGTCGGTGCGGTGACCGCCACCACGCGTTGTCGATCTGCCGCATCGAGATCGTCGCGCAACGGTTCGGCAGCCAGGCTGATCGCCTGCGCCACCAAAAACAGTCCCGCTACCCACAGTGAATGTTTCGCCGTGGATTGGGCTCGACGCATGCAGGTCAATCCTGCCTAGTCGAAGACGGCATTGGGATTATCCAGGCTGTCCGAGCCTTCAATTTCCAACGCGTCCAGATTGAGCGCTGCGACCGCCCGCTCAATTGATCTGGTCTGATTGACCAGCGCATCGACCGCCGCCTGTACCCTTGCATTGCCGGTCTCGTTGTTTTCGGCAATCTGTTGATCATAGGCTTCGCCATTTTCGGCTGCATCGGCGATGGATGTCATGGCACCAACGGTGGCGTTCAACCGGTCCGTCAATTCCTGGTCGACCTCAGGCTTTGCTGCCTTGACCATATCCGAAACCGATGGGCCTTTGACAATGGTTCCGTCAGTTCTCTTGTAAGAGCCCTGATAGACATTGCGCATGCCAATGCTGTCATAAAGGTGCGAAATATGGGTGTTGTCGGAAAAACAATCATGTTCTTCTTCAGGATCATGAAGAAGGAGTCCGAGTTTCATGCGCTCGCCCGCCAGTTCCCCATAGGAAAGGGACCCCATTCCGGTCAGGATCGTGACAATGCCCTGGTTTGTGTCTCCGCTCAGCACGGCCTGACGGGCTGGTCCGTCTGTCTGCCAATTGGCAACCATTTCCGCCAGATCATCGACCAGCAATGTGGCCGCAGCGGAAATATATTGGGCGCGCCGATCACAATTGCCACCCGTGCAGTTTTTCACATCAAAATCACTGAAGGGTCTGTCGCCTGCACCAGCATCTGTTCCATTGAGGTCCTGGCCCCAGAGAAGGAATTCAATGGCGTGGTAACCCGTCGCCACATTGGCATCAACACCACCAATTTCGTGCAATTGGCCTGCCAGAAGCTGTGGTGTGATGGTGCCGGCATCAATTTTCTTGCCGTCATACATCAATTCGCTGTTGGCGATAATATTTGCCGTATAAAGCCCGTTCAAATCCGATTCCGTGCCGTAGCTGGCATCAATATAGTCAATCAGACCTTCATCAAGCGGCCAGGCATTCACCCGCCCCTCCCAATCATCGACAATTGCATTGCCGAAACGAAAGGCTTCGGTTTGCTGATAGGGGATACGGGCGGCCTTCCAGGCAGCGCGCGCATTGTGCAGCGTCTCTTCATCCGGTTCTGCGACCAGTGCTGCGATTGCATCTTCCAGTTTCCTGGCCGCCATCAGCGCATCGGAATAATTGGCAAGGGCAATATCAACATAGGTCTCAAGGACAGCCTTTCCATCCACATCCGCATGGGCCGGCGCTGAGGAAGCCACCATAACGAAGGCCATGGATGCAACTGCGGCCATCCTGTTGAGGTATGCAATCATGATCAAACTCCTGATTTTCAATCTGCCTGGAAATGAAACCGACGGTCCTGAAATGGGATGTTCATGCAAACAATCCGTCCCGGTCGTCGACTTATCTCTGCTCCCGTCCAGCGGGTCTGGGCGCATTGTAAAACAGCTTGAATACTTGAATGTCAATGGCAATATATAAAATATCAATAAATATCAATAGTTTAGATATATTCTAAACTAGCGACTGCAAACGGACAGCTGCCGCAAAGCCGGTCGGGCTATCGACAGAGTGCCATATTTCTCTGTCCACCCCCTCTTTTAATTCTTACTTTTACGTAAAATGATGCTTGCCTCAATGCCTGCCTGACCATAAATCATCAATTGTGATTGGAAGTTGCGTGTATGGTGCGCCGGGTGAGGATCGGCACGGGTGTGCATATTGTGTGATAATGTCGGTTAAACACCGTTTCGGAGGAAAAGATGACGACACCGCCAAAGAAAAAAACAGCCGCCAGGAAATCTGCCGCCGAGCCGAAGGCCAAGGCAGTTGCAAGCGCCAAACCTGCTGCAAGTGACAAACCGGTTGCGAAGGCCAATCCAGTTGCAAAGTCCAAGCCAGCAGCAACGGCCAAGCCAGCGGCAAAAGCCAAACCAGCGGCAAGTGCCAAGCCAGCAGCAAAGGCCAAGCCAGTTGCAAGTGCCAAGCCAGCGGCAAGCGCCAAGCCAGCGGCAAAAACAAAGCCATCCGCTGCGTCTGAAAAAATCTGGTTGAAATCCTATCCGAAGGGCACACCGGCTGAAATCGGAGAATTGCGCCACACATCGGTCGGCGCCCTGATCAAATCCTCCAGTCAAAAATACGCCTCCCGACCGGCTTTCACCTGCATGGGCAAGACGATCACCTATGGCGAACTCGATACCTATGCCAGCCAGATCGGCGCCTGGCTGCAAACATGCGGACTGCAAAAGGGTGACCGTGTCGCCATCATGCTGCCCAATGTCCTGCAGTTTCCCATTGTCGCCGCCGCCATCTTGCAGGCTGGCCTCGTCGTCGTGAACGTCAACCCGCTTTATACGCCGCGTGAATTGCAACACCAGTTGAAGGATTCCGGCGCCAAGGCGATCTTCATCATCGAGAATTTTGCAACCACATTGCAGCAGGTCATCGACAAGACCGATGTCAAACATGTCTGCGTTGCAACCATGGGAGACATGCTCGGTCTGAAAGGACATCTGGTCAACTTCGTCGTTCGCAAAGTCAAGAAGATGGTCCCCGACTGGTCATTGCCCGGACATACGAGCTTCAAGAGTGCGCTGGCAAAAGGCTCAGGCCTTGTCTTCAAACCGGTTGACTGCAAGCCTGAGGACGTTGCCTTTCTGCAATATACCGGCGGTACGACCGGTGTTTCGAAAGGCGCGACACTGACCAATCGCAACATCCTTTCAAACGCTGCGCAGAATGACATCTGGCTTTCTGCACTGCGTGAAAAAGGCAACCTTCCAGACAGATTGGTCTATATCTGCTGCCTGCCGCTCTACCATATTTTCGCCTTGACCGTGAATGCCATCATGGGAATGGAAGAAGGCGCGCAAAATATCCTGATTCCCAATCCGCGGGACATACCGGGGTTTGTCAAGGAACTGGGCAAATATGAATATCATATCTTTCCTGGCCTCAATACGCTGTTCAATGCCCTGCTGGCGAATGAGGATTTTCAGAAACTTGATTTCTCCGCACTGCGCCTGACAATCGGCGGCGGCATGGCCGTGCAGCGTCCCGTTGCAGAACGTTGGCAAGTGCTGACCGGATGCATCATCTCTGAGGGCTACGGCCTGTCCGAAACCTCACCTGTTGCAACCGCCAATCGGTTTGACGGCGACCGCTTCACCGGCACAATCGGATTGCCACTGCCGTCCACCGATATCGATATCCGAGACGATGACGGCGTGTCGATGGCGCTGGGTGAAGTGGGTGAAATCTGCATCCGTGGTCCGCAGGTCATGGCGGGCTATTGGAACCGCCCAGAAGAAACAGCCATGGTGATGACCAGCGACGATTATTTCCGCTCCGGTGACATGGGTTATATGGACGAAAGTGGCTATATACGTATCGTTGACCGGAAAAAGGACATGGTCCTTGTGTCCGGCTTCAATGTCTATCCCAACGAAATCGAGGAAGTGGCTGTCAGTCATCCGGGCATTCTGGAGGCTGCGGCCATCGGCGTACCGGATGAACATTCCACTGAAGCGGTGAAGCTTTTTGTGGTCAAATCCGATCCGTCGTTGACGGAGGCCGATGTCAAAGCCTGGTGCGCCAAAAACCTCACCAACTACAAGCGTCCCAAACATATAGAGTTTCGCGACGAGTTGCCGAAGACAAACGTCGGTAAAATCTTGAGGCGTGAACTGCGCGACACCTGACGGGCCCTGCCCTTCCCGCCGGCTGTGATCCGGTCTGCATCAATCAGGCACCAGCCCTCCAGCTGGTGCCTTTTTCGCAAACAGCCCCGTCACAACCCGGAATATCGGTCTGACGGAACACCATTGTCGGGCCGGATATGTTGGAGCGTTTCATGATCAAATGGAATCATTTGATCATGAAACGCTCTATAGCTTACTTGAACACAAAGCGGGGCGGTGGCATGAATGGACGCGGCTCTCCAATCGCACAGGCTATCTCATGAATTCCGAATTTACGCAGATCCTCAGCCAATTAGAACAGCATCACGAACAGGCCGCCCCCAAAGACATGCGTGCCGCCTTCGCCGCCGAGACCAATCGGTTCGACCGGTTCTCCGCCAGCCTTGATGACCTGTTTCTCGATTATTCAAAATGTGCTGTTGATGGCGAGACCATGCAATTGCTGGAAGCGCTGGCCGAGGCGGCCAATCTGGAAGAAAAGCGCGAGGCCATGTTTGCCGGCGAACATATCAATATCACCGAAGACCGGGCGGTCTTGCACACGGCGCTGAGAAACATGACCGGCGACCCGGTCTATGACAATGGCGACAATGTCATGCCGGACATCATCGCCGTGCTGGAGGCGATGGGGGCCTATTGCGACCAGATACGCGATGGCACGATTGTCGGCGCGACGGGGCAAAAAATTACGGATGTCATCAATATCGGTATCGGTGGGTCGGACCTTGGACCGGCAATGACCTGTCTTGCGCTGTCGCCCTATTGCGATGGGCCACGCACCCATTTTGTGGCAAATATCGATGGGGCCGATATTTCCGATACGCTTGCCCCACTCAACCCGGCAACAACCCTCATCATCATTGCCTCGAAAACCTTCACCACCATTGAAACCATGACCAATGCAGCCACAGCACGGCGGTGGATTGCCGAGCACTTGGGCGAGGAGGCGGTCAAACACCATTTTGTTGCGGTATCGACGGCCCTCGACAAGGTTGCGGCCTTTGGCGTGCGGCCGGACCGGGTCTTCGGCTTCTGGGATTTTGTCGGCGGCCGCTACTCCATCTGGTCGGCCATCGGCCTGCCCCTGATGATGGCCATCGGGCCCGAGAGCTTCAACCGGTTTCTGGTGGGCGCCCATGACATGGACAGGCATTTTCGTTCCGCGCCCATTCTTGACAATCTGCCCATGCTGCTTGGCCTGATCGGCTATTATCACCGCGCCATCTGCAACTATCCGTCACGCGCGGTCATTCCTTATGACCAGCGTCTGCAGCGGCTGCCTGCCTATCTGCAGCAGTTGGACATGGAATCCAATGGCAAGAGCGTACAGATGGACGGATCGCCCCTCACCGGCCCCTCCGGTCCGCTTGTGTGGGGAGAACCGGGCACCAACAGCCAGCATGCCTTTTTCCAGCTTCTGCATCAGGGCAGCGATATCATCCCGGTGGAATTCATCATTGCGGCCAACGGACACGAACCGGAACTGACGCATCAGCACAAGCTGCTGATGGCCAATTGCCTTGCCCAATCGGAAGCGCTGATGCGGGGCCGCACCCTGGAAGAGGCGCGGGCGCAATTGAAAGAGAAAGACGGCGCGGCGCAGGACGCGCTGGCGCCACATCGTGTCTTTGCCGGAAACCGGCCTTCCGTGACCCTCGTCCATGCGAAGATGACACCCTACGTTCTCGGCCGGTTGATCGCCCTTTACGAACACCGGGTGTTCGTCGAAGCCCAGCTATACGGCATCAACGCCTTTGACCAATGGGGCGTGGAACTGGGCAAGGAGCTTGCAACCGCCCTGCTTCCTGTCGTCGAAGGGCAGCAAGACGCAGAAGGCCACGACAGCTCCACGGCGGGATTGGTCGCCTACCTTCAGAAAATGGGCAAAAGCTGATGCTTGCCGCGTGCGGATAGAGCCAATGGTCTCAAGCGAATTGGAAAAAATGCGTGCCGGCCATTGGTATAGCTGCATCGATCCGGAACTGGAGGCGCTGCGGGACCGGGCACGCAAAGCTGTTCACGCACACAATACGATGGCGCCGCAAGAGCGCGGCAATATGGCCCCTGCGCTCAAACAGCTGATGGCGTCCGTGGGCAATGACGTCTATCTGGAAGCGCCCTTCCATTGTGCCTATGGCATGAATATCATTCTCGGCAATCAGGTCTATTTCAATGCCGGTTGCACCATTTTGGACACGGCCCGGGTTTCCATTGGTGATTCTTCCATGTTTGGTCCGGCAGTACAGATCTATTGCGCCGAGCATCACAAGGAACCGGAGAAAAGAGCTGCCGGCCTGGAGATCGCCAAACCTGTCACCATCGGCAGAAACGTCTGGATCGGCGGCGGTGCGATCATTCTGCCGGGCATTGCCATTGGAGACAATGCCATTGTCGGCTCGGGGAGTGTCGTCACCCGCAATGTTGTTGCCGGTGCGACTGTCGTCGGTAATCCGGCCAGGCAAATCGAACCGAATTGAGCCGTCTCACGCACGAAGCGAGATGGGATTTTTCCCATAGTGCCGTTTGAAGGCGCGTGAGAACCCCTCCGGCGACGTATAGCCATAGCGGCGGGCGATGTGATCCACACGGTCACCCCAGGTCACATCCTGCCGGGCAAGGATCAGGCGCCAGCGGCGCAAATAGGCCACGGGTGGCTCTCCGACGGTCGCCTGAAACAATTCGGCAAACCGGCTGCGCGACATGCCGGCAATCTGCGCCAGATCCTCATTGCACCAGTTTCGTCCCGGTTGCTCATGAACGGCCACAATGGCACGGCTGAGGCGCACATCCGAAAGTCCGGCCAATAATCCCGGACGGGTCGATCCGAGTTCGATCTGCGAGCGCAGCATCCTGACAATCAGAACCTCGCCAAGCCGGTTGATCACCGAGCCGCCGCCACAGCGTTGGGCGGCGAGTTCCGACTGCATCAAACCAATCAGGGCAACCGTTTCCTCATCCTGACACAGGTCAAGCTCAACCACATCGGGCAGAGCGGCAATCAGCGGATTGGATTGCCCGCCCCAATCGACCGCTGCGGCAAACACAATGTTGGAGGAGGGAATATCGAACCCGGCGGAGTCGGTGCGAAAACGCAACCGGCCCGGTTTTCCGTCGACACCGGACAAAACCACCAGCGTTGCCACGTTCAAAGGTGCCATTTTCACGCTCAGGCTGAACCGGTCCATCAGCGTCGTCAGTCTGTCAATCTTGTACATTCAGGATTTTCTGTCTGATTTTCAGGGTTTGACAGACAGTAATATCGGTATTGTGCTGAGGCAACCCAATTTATGAAAGAGATTCCATGCTGATACCCCGCCAGAAAACGCCCGACCTGATCTTGCCAACACTTGATCACGGCACCTTTGATCTGTCCAAAGACAAATCCGAACACGGCACCATCATCTGCTTCTACCGCGGCCTGCATTGCCCCCTGTGCGCAACCTATCTGACTGAATTCCAGAAACGCGTCTCCGATTTCACTGCGCGCGGAGCGAACACAATCGCCATCAGTTCCGATGGTGAGGAGCGCACCCGCGCCATGGCCGACAAGATAGGCGCCGATACGCTGCGTTTTGCCTATGATCTGCCGCTTGCCAAAGCCCGCGAATGGGGTCTCTACATTTCCACCTCGCGCGGCAAAACCTCCATCGGCATAGAAGAGCCTGCGCTTTTCTCGGAACCCGGCCTGTTCATGGTCACGCCGCAACAGACTCTCTATTATGCGTCCGTACAGACAATGCCATTTGTGCGACCGCATTTTTCGGAACTTGTCGGCGCACTGGATTTTGCCATTGACAAAAACTATCCGGCCCGTGGTGAATATACCGGCGCCGTATAGGCCAGACTTCATCAAGGGGCCAGTCTTCTTCAAAGGAGCTGTCTTCTTCAAAGGAGCTGTCTTCTTCGCAGACTTCGGGAAGATCATACCCGCCATTGCGCAAGGACAGACTCTCTTCTGCCATAGCGCGCGTTAAAAGTGATCCGGCCACACTGGCCGGATAGTCATCTGTGCACTTTGATGAATGACAAGAATATTGATTTCGGCATTGCAATCCAGTAGGGCTCTTGCACCGATGATACCCATCGCGACCCTGGAGCAGGTCTTGCTCTATGGTCGGAAGATGCACACCATGTGTCAAAGAGAACATATGCCTGGTAAAATCAATTGCACATTCTCCTGCGGGAAAGTGCAGTCATGCGCAGGATACACGTGCCGCACCATTTGACATGCCATTGCTGCTTTGCCTTTGTTTGGCAGCGTGCAGATTGTTTTGACGAGAGCCACTCGGCATGAACGCCGGAATCGTTCGTGCGAGTCTGAATATCTGCGCCATATTTGCCTTCTATCTTGCCGCCGCCATGTTGATTCCATCGGCAGTGGACTTTGCAATGAACAATCCGGACTGGAAGGTCTTCGGCCTGTCCGCGCTGTTGATTGGCACAATTTCCGCTCTGGTGGCCGTTGCCTCCCGCGGCAGTCAACCCACCAATTCGACCCGGTTCACTTTTCTTCTGGTCAACATGCTCTGGCTGACCTTCGCACTGGTCGGTTCCGTGCCCTTCATGGAATCAACCATGCAAATGTCGTTTGCCGACGCATTTTTTGAATCCATGTCGGGCATTACCACCACCGGGGCAACCGTGCTGACCGGACTGGATACAATGCCGCCGGGCCTGCTGCTGTGGCGATCCATCCTGCAATGGGTTGGCGGCTTTGGCGTGATCGCCCTTGGCCTGTTCATACTGCCCTTCCTCAAGGTCAGCGGGTCGGGCGTTTTCCGGGTGGAATCATCGGATCGCAACGAGCGCCCCTTTGCGCGTTTTTCCACCTATGCCTTCAACATGCTGCTGATCTATGTGGCTTTGACCTTGCTGTGCGCTGTTTTGTATTTCGTTGCCGGCATGTCGGGGTTTGATGCTTTCAATCATTCCATGACGACCGTATCGACCGGCGGCTTTTCCACCCATGATGCGTCGTTCGGATTTTTCCAACAGCAATCGATACAATGGATCGGCATTGTCTTCATGCTGCTTGGGGCCATGCCGTTCACCACGCTCATTCTCATCGGCCTGAAGGGGCGCTTCAATATATTTGCCGACCATCAGGTGCCCGTCATGCTGGCGATGGTCACCGTGCTTGCGCTCGCCATGGCCATTCAGGTTGATCTGGCCGGCATTGTTGATATCCAGGAGGGTTTCACCAAGGCCGTCTTTACCATTGTCTCACTGGTGACAACGACCGGTTATGCCAATACCGACTATATTCAATGGGGCGGATTTGCCATGTCGCTGGTGATGCTCGCCACGGTTGTCGGCGGCTGTTCGGGCTCTACTTCAGGCGGGATCAAGGCCTACCGCTGGATCATCGGCTACAAGATGATACGCCGCGCACTGGATCTGTTCATCTATCCGAATGCGGTCAAAAATGTGCGCACCGGCATGGTCAGCGTTCCCGAACGCATACAGATTGTTACCCTGTTGTTTTTCACCGCCTATTTTTTCCTGATCGGGGTTGGCACAGTCGCCCTCACCCTGGCGGGCATGGACCTGTTCGGCGGTTTCTCGGCGACACTGACTGCCCTGAGCAATGTCGGCCCGGGCATGACGGAAGAGATCGGACCGGCCGGCACATTTACCAATCTGACCGATGGCGCAAAATGGGTAATGGCTGCCTTGATGTTGCTCGGCCGGCTGGAAATTTTTGCCGTGCTGGTGATGTTCAGCCCGGCCCTGTGGCGGTACTGAAAGGTCAATCTCGATCGGCTTCAATCCACCGCGATGACGACATTTCCCCTTTTGCGGCCCGTATCCACATAGGCATGGGCCTCGACGATCTTGTCCATGGGATAACAGCGGTCAATCACCGGCCTGTAAGCACCGGTCTCGGCGAGATGGGCCAGAAACCGCAACTCCTCCGCCAGTTCAGGTGCATAGCCGGCAATACCCTTTTTGCCGTCCTTTTTTCGAGCAAAGATCATTTTCAGCATTTGCCCAAGGCTGCCTGCAACCATCAAAAACCGACCATTTGTCTTCAGGCTTTTTTCCGCGCCTGCGTAGGACAAGGTGCCTGTCGTATCAAGAATGATGTCGTAGCTCTGACCATTGCGGGAAAAATCCTCGCTTGTGTAATCCACCACGATATCGGCGCCGATGGAGCGCACCAGATCCAGATTGGTCGTACTGCAGACCCCTGTCACCTCGGCGCCAAAGTGTTTTGCCAATTGTACGGCAGCCGTGCCGACGCCGCCAGACGCGCCGTTGATCAGGACCTTGTCACCGGGTTTAATTCCTGCCTTGTCGCGCAGGAAATTCAACGCCGTTGCACCTCCAAAGGAAAGAGCGACGGCTTCCTGACTGGTCAGATTCGCCGGCTTGCGCGCAATGGCCTTGTCCTCAGCCAGAACCGCATATTGCGCATAGCCCCCCAAGGCGGCGCCGGGATAGGCAAAGATCGCATCGCCAATATTGAATTGTTTGACGGCTTTGCCGATGGCGACGATTTCACCGGCAAATTCCGTGCCCAGAACCTTGTGCCTCGGGCCAAAGACACCGAAGACCAGTCTGCCGATCAGCCCGAAACCGGCGGGCATGTCGAGGCTTCTTGCCCGGTAATCGCCCGTTGTCACACTGGTTGCCTGGATTTTCACCAGAACTTCATTGTCTGCAGGCGTCGGCTTTTCCAGTTCCACTGATTTCAAGACATCCGGTGGGCCGTAGGTGTCATAGGTGATGGCTTTCATTTTCGCTTCCAATGTTTCTTTGCTGCGGTTGCCCGGAATATACCTATGCCTATTTGCAAATGGAATTGACCAATTTCGTAATCGTGTTATGCAATTTTGTATGGATTGGAAAGCAGCAAAATTCGACTGGAACAGAGCCAGAGCCTTTCTCGTCACTGCAGAAGAGGGCTCTCTTTCGGCAGCGGCACGGGCGCTTTGCATGACCCAACCCACACTTGGCCGCCAGGTTGATGCCCTTGAGCAGGAACTGGGCATCGTGCTTTTCCAGCGGGTGGGGCGCGGGCTTGTCCTGACATCCGGCGGTCTGGAGCTTCTGGACCACGTGCGCGCCATGGGAGAAGCTGCAAACCGCGTTTCGCTGACGGCATTCGGTCAGTCACAATCCATCGAGGGCAACATATGCATTTCCGCCAGCGAGGTCTATGCAGCGCATCTGTTGCCACCGATCATCGCCAAATTACGTGCGGCGCAGCCCGGGATCACCATCGAAATCGTCGCATCCCATGCGACAAGCGATCTGCGGCGACGCGAGGCCGACATTGCGATCCGCAATTTCCGCCCCAGCGAGCCTGATCTCGTCGCCAAAAAGATCCGGGACGTTCCAGCCCGGCTCTATGCCACGCCCGCCTATCTCGAGCGCATCGGCAATCCGAAGCTTCCCTATGACCTGCGGCATGCTGACTTCATCAGCATCAGCAGCGGCGACCTATTCATGAATGGTCTGAATGCACTCGGCCTGAACCTGACCAAAGACAATTTTCCGATCATGACGGAGAACTATCTGGTCATGTGGGAACTGGTGAAACAGGGGCTCGGCATTGGCATTCTGGATGCCCATATCGGCGATGCGGAACCGCTTGTTCGCCAGGTTCTTCCGTCGCTTGAACCCTTGATGTTTCCCATATGGCTGGTCGCCCACCGCGAGCTGAATACAAGCAGACGCATCCGCGTGGTTTTTGACATGCTGGCCAGCGAACTTGCCCGGCCATAGCGACCCGGCCATAGAGACATGAGATGATGACGGTTTCAGTGATGTGCTGATCTGCCTGAGGCCGCATTTAAACGTTGCCGCATGGTCTCAAAAAGTGCCGCACCATCGCAGCGGCGCCACACCTGTCCTGCCCCAAACCAAAACGCCCGCCAAAAAGGCGGGCGCTGAGAATTCCATTGCATCTGCAGACGTTGATCAGCCCATGGTCGGGATGACAAATTCCGCGCCGTCTTTCACACCGGAAGGCCAGCGCGATGTGACCGTCTTGGTCTTTGTGTAGAAGCGGAAAGCGTCTGTTCCGTGCTGGTTGAGATCGCCGAAGCCTGAGCCTTTCCAGCCACCGAATGTGTAATAGGCAATCGGTACGGGAATGGGTACGTTGATGCCGACCATGCCGACCTGAACGCGGGAGGCAAAATCACGGGCCGCGTCACCGTCACGGGTGAAGATGGCAACGCCATTGCCGTATTCATGTTCGCTTGGCAGGCGCAGTGCGTCTTCATAATTGTCGGCACGCACAACGGACAGAACCGGTCCGAAAATCTCTTCCTTGTAGATGCGCATATCCGGCGTCACATTGTCGAACAGGCAGCCACCCATATAGTAGCCATTCTCATAGCCCTGAAGCTTGAAATCGCGACCATCAACCAGAAGGTTCGCACCTTCCTCGATGCCGAGGTCCACATAGCCCTTGACGCGGTCCAGAGCCTGCTGGGTCACCAGGGGCCCGAAATCGGCAGAAGGATCGGTTGACGGGCCAACCTTGAGACTTTCAACCCGCGGCACCAGCGCTTCGATCAGGCGGTCTGCGGTCTGCTTGCCAACGGGCACGGCAACCGAAACAGCCATGCAGCGCTCGCCGGCAGAACCGTATCCGGCGCCAATCAGCGCATCAACGGCCTGATCCATATCGGCGTCGGGCATGATGATCATGTGGTTCTTGGCGCCACCGAAACATTGCACGCGTTTGCCGTTCGCACAGCCGCGGCTGTAGATATAATGGGCGATCGGTGTCGAGCCGACAAAGCCGATTGCCTTGACATCGGGATCATCGAGGATCGCGTCGACGGCTTCCTTGTCGCCATTGACGACGTTCAAAATACCTGCAGGCAAACCGGCCTCGATGAACAGTTCGGCAATGCGCATCGGCACGCCAGGATCACGCTCGGAGGGCTTCAATATATAGGCGTTGCCAACGGCGAGCGCCGGAGCAATTTTCCACAGGGGGATCATGGCTGGAAAGTTGAAGGGCGTGATTCCTGCAACAACGCCGAGCGCCTGGCGCATGGAATAAACATCGATGCCCGGACCGGCGCCATCGGTGAATTCACCCTTCATCAGGTGCGGGGCGCCGATGCAGAATTCGACGACTTCCAGGCCGCGCTGAATATCGCCCTTGGCATCGGGAATGGTCTTGCCGTGTTCGCGTGCCAGCAATTCGGCCAGTGAATCATATTCGGCATGCACGAGATCGAGGAACTTCATGAAGATCCGGGCGCGGCGCTGCGGGTTTGTCGCTGCCCAGGCCGGTTGCGCAGCCTTGGCGTTTTCTACGGCGGCCCGCATTTCTTCCGCATTGGCAAGAGCCACCTTGCCCTGCACTGTGCCGTCCATGGGCTGCAGCACATCCGCTGTCCGCCCGCTTGTTCCGGCGACATGCTTGCCGCCGATGAAATGTCCAATATCACGCATTTGAAACCTCCAGATTGAGTTGACCTATTGTGCGCTTTAATTTCTGAAAATCAACGCGCAGGCTATCGCAACCGTTGTGCATGGATTATAGCCCCTAGAGCATGGGAGATTTGGCATGAATTGGGACGATGTTCGCATATTTCTGGCTGTTGCCCGCGCCGGGCAAATCCTCGCTGCCTCCCGGCGGCTGGGGCTTAACCACGCAACGGTCGGGCGGCGGGTCAGCGCCCTGGAGACAGAGTTGCAATCCAAACTGCTGGTCAGGCGCACCAATGGCTGCGATCTGACCCCCGAGGGCGAAGCTTTCCTGCAGGCGGCCGAACGCATGGAATCCGAAATGCTGTCGGCACGCGCTGCCGTCGGCAGGACGGATACGGAAGTCACCGGCGCGGTGCGCATCGGTGCGACAGATGGTTATGGCATTGCATTTCTGGCGCCGCGCCTTGGCGAATTGACCAAACGCTATCCCGGTCTGAAGATACAATTGGTGCCGGTTCCCCAGAGTTTTTCGCTGTCGCGGCGCGAAGCCGACATTCTGATCACGGTCGAACGCCCCGATGTGGGCCGACTGATCACCCGCAAACTGGTCGACTATGCGCTGGGGCTTTACGCTTCAAAAGCCTATCTGGCACTCAACGGTACGCCCGACAGTGACGAGGCTTTGAAAACCCACAGCCTGATCGGTTATGTCGAGGACCTGATCATTTCACCGCGGCTGCATTATCGCTCTGACTTCGTGCGCAACTGGCAATCGGATTTCGAGATATCGGCGGTGCTGGGCCAGGTGGAAGCCGTTCGCGCCGGGGCCGGCATCGGCATATTGCACAAGTTTCTTGCCCGCCCGCATGAAGACCTGGTGCCCATTTTGCCGCACAAGCAGGTCGATCGTACCTACTGGATTGTCTACCACGAAAACCTGCGCAACATTCGCCGCATAAAGGCTGTCGTTGACTTTATCGCAGAGCAAACCGAGCAGAACCGAGAACAGTTTCGCTAGATTGCACAAGCCGTTTTGCTGCAAAAATGCTGCGCACACGAGGTGCAACATTTTTGCAGCATAATGGAATTACCTTATATTTATCAGAAGGATGTTATTTCACCAACGCAGCACTTCATTTTTCATAAAACGAATTATGTTGCAACGCACAATCACGACAGACGTGTTTCAAAATCCTCGTAGGAAAATTCCCGAACGATCTCCAGCGCATCGGTCCGGCTGTCCCACAGGGCCAGAGCCGGCAGCGGCGTGCCGTTGAAGGTTGTGGCCTTGACCATGGTGTAATAGGCCAGATCGAGAAGCACCAATCGGTCGCCCACCTCCAACGGCTGATCAAACCGATAGGTCCCGATGACATCGCCGGCAAGGCAGGTTGGTCCACCCAGCCGAATGACGTCAGGCTTGCCAGCACGCGCTGCCGTATCCCGTGGCAGCGTTTGAGCCCCCAGAACATCGGGCGTAAAGGGTGCCTCGATGACATCGGGCATATGGCAAGTGGCCGAGGCATCCATGATGGCCAGTTCACCGATATTGCTGGCGCGGTCCAGCACTTCGCTGACCAGCGCGCCGGCATGCAGGGCAACGGCTGTTCCCGGCTCCAGATAGACCTTCAGGCCGGTGCGTGATCGAAAATCCACCAGTCTTGCAATGAACCTGTCGAGCGGGAAATCCTCTTCGGTGATCAGCAGTCCGCCGCCGAGATTGATCCAGTCGATGGCGCCAAAAAGGTGGCCGCAATGGCTTTCAACGGCACCCAGCATGCGATCAAAGGCCTCATAGGAATGATCACACAGGGCGTGGACATGGATGCCGGAAAGACCTTCCAGATCTTCCGGTCGCACATTGCCTGCCGGCACACCCAGACGCGACCAGGGGGAACAGGGATCATAAAGCGGATTGGCCACTTCCGTGTGCCCCGGATTGATCCGCAGGCCGAAAGACACACCAGCGCTTTGCTGCAATTTGCCACGAAAGCGCTGCCACTGCCCGAGGGAATTGACGATTACATGGTCTGCGTATTGCAGCAATTCGTCAATCTCTTGCTCCTTGAGGCCCGGCACATAGGCGTGCACCTGCCCGCCAAAGCGCTGCTTTCCAAGCCGTGCCTCGTAAAGCCCGCTTGCTGCCGTTCCCGCCAGATATCCGGAAATCAGATCACCCACGGCAAAACAGGAAAAGGCCTTGAGGGCCAGCAGCACTTCGACGCCGCTTTCATCGGCAACCCGCTTGAGCCGCTTGAGGTTTTCCTCCAGCCGGACAAGGTCCAGCACATGGCAGGGGCTGGGCACGCGCGCGGGGTCAAAACGGGAAAAGGCGTGGGTCATGGTCGGTTCAGGCCTCACCCGGCCAGGGCCAGCTTCCATCCAGCGGCAATTCCTGCACATGCCAGTCGATGCCAATTTGCGGCATCAATGCCAAAAAGGGATCGGGATCCAGTTCTTCCACATGGGTCATGGTTTGCGGGTTCCATGTGCCATCGGCTATCAACCGCGCCGCTGTGATGACCGGAATGCCTGTGGAATAGGAGATCGACTGGCTTCCCACCTCACGGTAATTGTCCTGATGATCACAATTGGACCAGATGAAGAAACGCTTTTCTTCGCCGTCCTTGCGACCCTTTACATCCACGCCGATGCAAATCTTGCCTGTGTAATCCTTTGCCAGGGAGGCCGGATCAGGCAGCAGGGCTTTGACCAGACGGTTGGGCGCAACCTTGACACCATCAACCTCCACCGGGATTGACGATGTCAGTCCGAGACTGTCCAGTACATTGAAGACATTGAGATAGTGGTCGCCAAATCCCATCCAGAAGCTGATGCGATCGGTGCCGGGAAAATTGACGGCCAGCGACTGGATCTCGTCGTGGCCCATGGAATAAACACGGTGGGTGCCAACCTGCGGCAGCGTCACGTCCATCCATTCAGAATGGCGCGGTATGGTTTTCCAGGCCCCCGCCTCCCAGGTGATCACATCTTCCTTGACCTCCCGCAGATTGATGTCGGCATCAAAATTGGTGGCGAAATAGCGCCCGTGATCACCGGCATTGACGTCGATAATGTCAATCGTGTCGACCTCATCGAGCAGATGCTTTCTGGCATGGGCACAGAAAATATTGACGACGCCGGGGTCAAAACCCATTCCCAGAAAAGCATTGACCTTCTTGTCGGCGAATTTGGGGCGGCGCGGCCATTCCACATAGGAATACCAGGGTGATTCAATATCTTCCAGAAACTCCTGTTCGGCCAGAGCCGTGTCCAGATAGCTGGCACCGGTCTCAAGGCAGGCATCCAGAATGGTGGCGTTGCAATAGGAAGAGGCGACATTCAGCACGATCTTCGCATCGAGATCGCGGATCAGCCCGACCATCGAGACAGGATCGCGCGCATCGACGGTGTGCACATCCAGCAAAGGTCCGTCACCGGCCTGGCCCCAACGCGCTTGAATATCTGCCGCTATTGCATCGAGTTTTTGCTGATTGCGCGCAGCCAGCGTGATCGTTCCAAAATCGTCACGGAACTGCACAGCCTTGTTGGCCGTGACCTGGCCGACGCCTCCGGCGCCGACGATCAGAAGATTGGACTTTGCCATAGGCTTGTCCCCTATTGTCTTAGTTTCAGGATGATTTTTGTGGAAGTTCGCTGATGCCGCCATTGCGGCTTGACCATTCCAGGGGGGCGTTCAGAAAGGCTTCCACGTCCGACAGGGTCTTCTCGTCGAAATATTTGTTCTTGCGCGAGACGGCCAGGACATCCCACCAGGTTGCCAGATAATGCAACGTCATGCCATGCGCCTTGAGGCGCTCCGGCGCATCCTTGAATATGTCGTAATAGAAGACCGCGAATGTGTGGTCGATCGTGCCGCCAGCGGAACGAATGGCCTCGGCAAACTTGATCTTGCTGCCACCGTCGGTCGTCAGGTCCTCGACCAGAATGACCCGGCTGCCTTCCGGCATGTCGCCTTCGATCTGCGCATCACGACCGAAACCCTTTGGCTTCTTGCGGATATATTGCATCGGCAGCCCCATGCGCTCGGAGATCCATGCGGCGAAGGGAATGCCCGCCGTTTCGCCGCCGGCCACACTGTCAAACTGCTCGAAACCGGCTCCGCGCTGGATGGTGCCCACGGCAAAATCCATAATGGCCGAACGGATGCGCGGATAGGAAATCAGCTTGCGGCAATCGATATAGACGGGACTGGCCAAGCCTGAGGTGAATGTATAGGGCTTGTCAGAACGGAAATGCACCGCCTTGATCTCGACAAGCATCTTGGCGACCATTTCGGCAACCACTGCACGGTCCGGATAGGTATTTGAGAACATTTGGATCCCTCTGTTTTCAGATGGGCCGACTCTTACGCTTTTGCGTCGACATCCCAGTAAATCGGGAACATCGGATCAAAGACCGTCACGGCTCCTGATTTTGTTTCGATTTTGTCCGGCAGATTGACCGGTGTTTCACGCCGCGTCAGCCGCATGGTGTTTTCATTGACCGGCAATCGGTAAAACCCCGGTCCGTTGAGCGAGGCAAAGGCCTCCAACTGGTCCAGGGCGTCTTCCTGTTCAAACACATGCGCCAGACAGGCCATCGTATTGATCGAGGAGAAAACACCGGCGCAGCCACAGGCGCTTTCCTTGGCCGGATCGAGATGCGGCGCTGAATCGGTTCCAAGGAAAAACCGCGCGTTGCCCGAGGTTGCCGCTTCCCGCAGCGCCAGCCGGTGGCTTTCGCGCTTGGCAATGGGCAGGCAATAATAGTGCGGGCGAATGCCACCCACCAGAATGGCGTTGCGATTGATGATCAAGTGATGGGTGGTGATGGTGCCACCGATACCCTCAGCGCCATCACGCACATAGGCGACACCCTCTTGTGTGGTGATATGCTCCATGACGATCCTGAGCGTCGGAAAACGCCTGCGGGTCGGCTCAAGCACGCGTTCGATAAAGACAGCTTCACGGTCGAATATATCAACATCGGGATCGGTCACTTCCCCATGAACACACAGCGGCACGCCCGCCTGCGCCATGCGCTCCAGCACCGGATAGACCTTCTCCATATCCCGCACACCGCTTTGCGAATTGGTCGTGGCCCCGGCCGGATAGAGTTTGACGGCACGGATCACACCGCTTTCGAAGCCGGCAACAACATCATCGGCATCGGTTGTCTCGGTAAGATAGAGCGTCATCAGGGGGGTGAAATCATGCCCCTTGGGCAGCGCCTTTTCGATACGGGCGCGATAGGCATTGGCAGAGGCGCAATCGGTCACCGGCGGCACCAGGTTCGGCATGATGATGGCTCTGGAAAAATGTGCGCTGCTGTACGGCAGAACCGCTTCCAGCATATCGCCGTCGCGAAGATGGAGATGCCAGTCATCGGGGCGGCGAATGATAAGGTCCTGCATGGAAATATCCGTCATCTGCGCGGCTGTGCCTGCCAGGGTCAAGCGCTTCATCTGCGTTGCGGCCTGCATATAGGCAAATGAAGGCAAGAACCAGTGCAGCCGGGCGCAATTGACGGCGTTTTCGCCAGATTTTTACCACATGAGGCATTGCCCCTGATTTCTCTGTTATCGGCAAATCAGACCGTCTATGCTCAAGGCTGAACCAGATTCGCCTGCCACGAACGATTTCAAGGACCGTCCATCATGAATATTGATCTTCTGCGCCGCCTTTGTGAAACGCCGGGTGTACCGGGCCATGAGGACCGGGTGCGTGACCTCATTATATCGGAAATCGAGCCGCTTTTTGATGAGGTGCGGGTTGATCCCATGGGGTCCTTGTTGTGCCGCCGTGATGCGCGCAAGGCGTCGAAAGATCCCAAAAAAATCATGCTGCTGTGTCACATGGACGAGATCGGCTTCCTGGTGTCGCACATCACCGACAAGGGTTTCATCTACGTCCAGCCGGTGGGCGGCTTTGACGCCCGCAACCTGTTTTCCCGCCGGGTGCTGGTTTCCACTGATGATGGAGACCTGAAGGGCGTGATGAACCCCGGTGGTCGCCCGGTCCACATCGCAACGCCGGAAGAACGCAAGAAAGTACCGGAGGTCAGCGAATTCATCATTGATATGGGCCTGGGCGAGGCCACCAAGGACCACGTCAAGGTTGGCGATATGGTGACCATGGATGAACCATTGATCGAAATCGGCGACAAGATCGTTTCCAAGGCACTCGACAACCGGGTTGCCTGCTGGCTCGGCATTGAGGCAATCCGGGCGCTGGGCGATAGCAAACATGCCTGCGAAATCCACGTGGCATTCACCTGTCAGGAAGAGGTTGGCCTGCGCGGTGCGCGCACTGCGGCCTTCTCCATCAAACCGGATATCGGCATCGGCATCGATACGACCCTGTCCTGCGACACACCCGGCGTGCCGGAACAGGACCGGACCACCGAACAGGGCAAGGGCTTCGGCCTGCATGTGAAGGATTCCAGCTTCATTGCCGACCGCGCACTGGTCGCCGAGATCGAAGCCATCGCCATCAAGCAGAAGATCCCCCATCAGCGCACCATGCTACGCGCCGGCGGTCAGGACGGTGCAGCCGCACAGCAGGCCGCTGCCGGCGCGAGAGCCGTCGGCATTGTGGTCGGCACCCGCTACATCCATACGGTCACCGAAATGATCCACCGCAGCGATCTGGAAGCGGCGCGTGACATTCTTGCGGCCTATCTGAAAAAGGCCTGATATCCGCTCACGGCGAGCGTCTTCGTCACGTCCTCTGGCCGCATCAGGCCAGGGCTGCCGCCACACCTGCCGCCACACCTGCCGCAATGAAGGCGATGCCGGAAGACTTGACCACCCAACCGGCATCAGCCTGGGTCTTCTCGATCACGATCAGCCCTGTCAAAGCGGCCATGGCCAGCAGGTTCATCAGACCGAATACAAACATTGTCAGCATGAGCGGCCAGCAGCATTTGACGCATTGCACGCCGTGGGTCCAACCGGACCGCACAGCGGACATATCCCCTGGTGCTCCCTTGAGTGACGTTTGGCAGGCTGTAAGGTGCCGGCGCTTCGTACCGGTCAGTTGAAAGGCTCCGGCAAATATCAGCACGGCAGCGTTCAGCACGCGCTCTGTTGAAACCATATGGGCATCCAGAATCTGTGAGGATCGCAGCAGCCATTGCAGGCCGACCGCCACAAGACAGAACCCCAGCCAGGCCAGCAGGTAGAAGGTGACGAAGCGCAGTGCCGGACCGAAGGGCCGTTGCTGCCGCTGAAAGCCTGGCAGGAGCGTCGGCGCCATCATCGCCAGCACCATCGCCAGCCACATGGCCAGCGCCTTGGCAAAATCGACCACACTCCAGTCAACCGACTGGGTGACGCAAATCGAATAGAGCACCTGCAGTCCGGAAAAATACGGCGTGAGGAAGGAAAACAGGACCATGCCCGGGCCCGCATCGGCAACAGTGCCGCGCATCGACAGCTCCAGAGACTGGATCGTCATGAAGAGCCAGCCGGTCGCGACCAGAAGGATCAAAAGCGCGCGGGCCGGCTTGAATGCACAAGGCATCAGCGCCTGTCCCGGGGAGCCCTTGCTCATGCTTTTCCGGGTCCAGCAGGAAGCGGGAATTTTCCCGGGCTGGCAAATGGATTAACATAGAGCTGGTCGTGACTTTCCACGCCGACCTCCAGTACACAATCTGTTTTTGGCCGCGCCACGCACAGCAGCACATAGCCCAGTTGCGACTGGCGTTTGTTCAGCGCTGTTCCATTGGGCTGGCGAACGCTGCCTTCGATCAGTCTGGCGGCGCAGGTGATGCAGCCGCCATAGCGGCAACCGATGGGCAGAACATGGCCGGCCGTTTCAACGGCGTCGATGATCGCCTCGTCATCACCAACCTCGAGTGTCAGGTTGTTGCGGTTTTTCAGGGTGACGCGGAAACGCGGCAATGGGCTTCCTCCGGTCGACGACAAAGAAGAATTGTGGCACCGCGCCGTCCAATGAGGCCCCGGCGCGGCGCCAGGGTTTCAGACCCAGATATCGGACGAGCAATCGCCACCGGGATAACGTGTTTCATGGGCACGGGCCGGGCCATCGGGTTCCTGGCCGAAATCAACAAGAAACGTCTCATTGATCGCCATGCCGCCGTTTTCATTGTCACAATCGACAAGCACCATGACGCCGCCAGCCTGTTTCATATCCGGGTAGAACTGATTGTCCCAGGTCGAAAACAGCGAGGTCGTGACATAGAGACGCTTGCCGTCCAGAGACAGCTGGATCATCTGCGGCGCCCCGGTCACGGCACGACCATTGACCTGTGGCGCCTTGCCCAGAAGCCCGCCAATCCAGACCTGGCCGGTGAGAACCGGATGGGACGGGTCGCTGATATCGTATTGCCTGAGATCGCCATGCAGCCAGTTGGAAAAATACAGATATTTGTCGTCCATCGACACCAGAATATCGGTGATGAGGCCGGGCATCGGCACCGGAAAATCGGCGACATCTATCGACTCGACATCAATGACCTTCTCAATATGCACCGCGCCATTTTCATCCTTGAACCAGTGAAAGATGTTGGACGACAGGGCCGCACCAACAAAGCCATGGGTGGAATCTGGATTGTGGTGAAAGCGCACTTCAAGGGGGATCAGGCCGTCACCGCCCAGATCGACCGTGCGTGTGATGCTCTTGTTCTTGAAATCCCAGAAATGGATATGCTGGCCGTATTTGCCTTTCCCGACATCCTCAAGATCAAAACCCGGCATGAATGTATTGGGCGCAGCCCATTCGGTTGACACCATCATGTTGTGGCGCGGCTGGTACCAGAAATCATAGTTGAAATTCATACCCGTGATATCATTTTCCCAGCGTCCCATGATCTCGAAATCCTTGTTGAGATGCAGGAAACCACCTGGCGCATTGCCATCGGCATCGCCCAGCATGGAGACAATGATATCGGACCCCAGGCAGTGAACCGTGTGGGGCGCCGAGAGATTTGTCTTCTTCTTGATCTCCGCACCGTCAATGGTCTTGAACAGCGTCGGGTTGCGCGGATCGGTGGCGGTATCGACAATATAGAAATTTGTCGTGCGCACGCCCGGAATGATCAGATATTTGCGCGCCATGCCGCTGTCCGAGTGGCACGATGAACAGGCATTCCAGCCCATGTGATGCAATTCGTCGCCGACAATCGGCATATGTGTGCGGGCAATGACCTGACCAAAGGTCGGGCTGTCTTCGTCCACATCGATCGTGGCCAGATAATCCGGCTTTTCAACTCCGGTGCCGGTATAGATGCATATGGTGTAGACGAGTTTTTCCCGGGGAGCCCTGATGGCCTCCTGAGGCGATGCATAACCCGGTCCCGTACAGCATTCAGCTTGTGTATCAGACATGTTTCATCCTCCCTTGATGACAGAGTGCCTGTCAGTCAGGGAAGTCTGGCTTGATTGATGTGCGGTTGCAAGCGGTTTGTCCCACACGTAAAATCATCCGCGCCTTCCGGATGGGTGCGAGATCGGGGGCGCAGGACCGACCGTTTATCGCGTTTTGAGCTGCGCGACGGCGCGGGCGTAGCCACCGGCGGCGCCATCGATAAAATGGATATGATCATCCTGGGTGATGGACGGCACGATGCAGGTCATGATCGCCTCATCCTGCTCGAACAGACCATAGACAATCACACCCTGCCGGCTGGCATTGTCCAAAATCGTCTCCAGCGCGATGCGTGTCTGCGCATCGCAGTCGAGCGTCATTTTGAGGCCATCTTCAAACTTGCGGAAATCGGCATTCCTGCCGGTGGTTTCCACATAATGCACCGGATTGAAACCGCCGGCGCTCATGCCGGTGCGAAAGAAGAACCAGGCCAGCAGTGTCTCACCCAGCAGTTGAATCTTGCGCCTGAAAACAGACATCTCTCCATGTGTAGCCCTGGCCTCGAGGTCCAGCCCCTGCGGTGGCCAGGCATAGCCCGGTCCCTGTGGCGGCACCGGATGGCCGCCACGCTCCAGCCGTTCCGCGCATTTGACAATCTCATGCATGACGGAGGCCACAGTTTGTGGCGCGGCGCCGGGGGCCGGCAAAGCCACAAGAGAGAGAATTTTTCCGTTTCGGGCCTGCATCGGTGTCCAGCGGCAAGACAGGCCTGTCAGGTCCGGCATGGTGCCGGCGGGCGCTGCTTCAATGGCATTGTGGCCCTGTTTCATCTGCAGTTCGGCCCAGGAAAGACCACCGCCGTCAAACATGGCGTAATCGGCCCCCTGCGAGGCCTGATAACGCGCCACGCTGACATTGTGACCGGCAGAACGGATTTGCGAAACGGAGACAATGGCGACCCGCAGATCAATGCCGAATTCATCCAGCGCCCAACGCCGGACAGCCGCAAGCGCCGCGCGGGCGGCTTCAAGGTGCTGCGGCCAGAAGGCAAAGGCCGCGCCATCGCCACCAAAGGCAAAGGGCAATTGCTGCCCCTGCGCCGCATTGATCTGCGCCGAAATGACCGCAGCACCGATGGTATTGACCAATTTGTACTTGCCTGCCTCGATCAGTTGGGTGGATCCGACAATATCGGCCGTTCCCACGAACCAGTCATCGGGAAGCGGCGTATAGGATGTGCCCTGCGTCAGGTCATCGAAGCGCGACTGCGCCGCAAGCCGGCTATAAAAACCGGGGCCGTCATTGCCTGCCGTGTCGCTCATTTCCTGACCTCCTGGGGGTTCCTGCTTTCGGACGGCGCAAGGCACCCGCCACCGGGCCGGAAACTATCAACTGGACCCCATATATATGGCACAATTTCCAGGATGTGAGGGCCGGATATGCGAAAGCCTGTTTTAGAGTGGTTTGTGCATGGAAGACATTACGCTTAAAGTCCCAGCCTGTTCACGGTGAGATGAGCAGCCTTTGCATGATTTTCCTGTTTCTAAAAGATGCTGGATATTTCTCACATGAACTCACATTATGTCCCATGCGACCCACGTGTGATGGTCAAATGACCCGGCAGGAAGACAGATTGTGCAAATGATTGCATTTCAGTTCTGAACAGACAGAAACCCTTTACACCCTAAAAAGCCCTGATGGAATTCAGTCGCAAAGATGCCGTCGCTGCTTTGGGCTACCCGCAAAGAACGATCGAAGCATCCATCAGGAAATTGGTTGGGCTGAAGCGCTTTGAGCGGATCGGCGAGGGCCGTGCGACGCGATACCGGTTGATAACGACGAACTCGTGAACTTTTTACGAGAATACCTAGGCGGCAAAGGCCCAGACGTCTTCTGCATTGAGGCCTATACGGTATTTTGCGCGTTTGAGCTTGAGGAGGGTATTGCCGACATCTTCTGCTGTCAGGGAGCCGATTTCAATTTTGATCATGGCCGGATGCCAGCGCTGAAGATCAAGCTGTTCGAAAACTTCCCAGTCCGCCCCCTCGCAATCGACGAGAAAGACATCAATGTGATCAACGCCGTTGCGTTGCAAAATGGTTTCCAGTCGTTCGGAGCGAACCTCTATTTCCTTGAGATGCTCGGTAAAATTCTGGAAATTCGGGTCCTGCTCTCCCCAGGCATCCATGCCGGACACCAGATTGGTATCCTTGACCGAGGAGCAACCGACAAATTCCATCGGCAAAGTGCCCGCTTCCAGTGCCGTTTCGTCAAAGGTTCGCATCATCATCGACCCGGCTTCGCGGGTGATGACCACCGGTTCAATGACATGCCGGTCGGCATCGGGATAATTTTTGCGAAGACGGGTATAATTATAGGGAATGGGTTCGACCAGCACCGCGCGTGAATTGCGAATGCGGTGCAGCCAGGGCGTCACATCATCATAGAGAACGCCATCGCAGGTACCGATATTGACCAATACAAATGGCGGTTTCCCGCCAAACCAGGACCGCATGGCTGAGCGCGCCATAAAGGCCGTGCCCCTGAGCGCGCTGGCCCGATCGCTGATCGCCCGTGGCAAGGCAAGCGCCGCCATGATCCTTGCGGCTTTCTTCAAGTTCCCTGACATATGCGGCATCCAATCAGTCATCAGGCAAAACATCTGCCTATTCACGAAACACGTGACCCTGTACCATCATCGTGGACCTGAACTATAATTAAAGATCGTTAATGTTGTTCCTACTATTTCGGACAAAAACCCGCGATACTGACGTGGATCGGCTCTATTCTTTCAACCGGCACAGCGTTTTGCTTTGCTGTTTTTCCCATTCCACGTCACCGCGGCGCGCCAGCCGGTTTGCGTGCGCCAGTGTCTCGGTGAAGGCAAAACTCATCTGGTGCGGGTCCAGCGGGCGCGGAAACAGCACGGGGACGAGTTCTGCAACTGTCCTTGGTTGCTCGGCACAGGCGCTCATGATCTGGTCGCAGCGAAATTCATGATGCCTGACCAGTTCTGCGCACCTCGTGTGCAGCCCAAAAAATGGCAATTGATGCCCCGGCAGCACCAGAACATCCCCGGGCATCTCGGCGGAAAGCCAGCGAAGCGAACGCAGATAGTGCCCCAGCGGGTCACCATTGGGCTCACCGGCCCAGACACTGATATTGGGTGAAATCTTGGCAATGACCTGATCGGCGGCAAAAAACAGCTTGTCCTCTTCGCAATAGAGCATGATCTGCTCGGGTGCATGGCCGTCGCCGCTCAGGACCCTGAAGCGTCTGTCGCCGATTGTCAGCATGTCGCCCAACAGCAAGCGCAGGTAGGTCGTGGGAAGCGGTTCGACCTGGTGCAGATATTCGTGACCGCGCGTGCTGACCAGCGTGGCGGTCTCTTCGCTCATGCCGTGCTGCATGTAGAAATCAAAACTCTGCCTGGATTCCAGCGATTTGGGATCGAGAGAAAGGTTCTGGCAACCCAGATAGGCCGAATAGCTGGTCAGCAGCGGAATATCATGCTGCGCGCACAGCCAGCCGGCAAGTCCGATATGGTCCGGATGGAAATGAGTGACGATGACCCGCGTCAGTTTTTCACCGGCAAGTTCTCCGCCGAGCAATTGCTGCCAGGCCTGCTTGCTCACGTCGTTGCTGATTCCGGTATCGAGTACCGCCCAGCCATCGCCATCGCGGATGAGATAGATGTTCACATGGTCGAGCTGAAACGGCAGCGGCATTCTCAGCCACAGAATTCCCGGCGCTATTTCCTTGAGCTTGCCGTTTTCCGGTGGCTGGGCATGGGGAAATTTCAGCTCGGCCGGCGGCGCAAGGCCTGCCTTGCCATCAGATGGCGCCGCAGTTTTTTCAGGCATCGGTTCAATATCCTTCATCTGACCGCACCAGGTATTCTTTCTGGAATCGACGATTGATTCCAGGACCTGTATTGCACACCCTTGCAGGAAAACGACTTGAGAAACGCAGGGATGCATTCGTATAATCCAAGGGCAAATCATGAGCAATGGCGTCATGACAGCGCATTGCTACGCTAAAGTGGTGGCCAGCGGCGATTGTTTGCGTTCGCACGCATCTGTATGACTGATGGTCTCATGGCTCGAAGAGCTGAAGCGCAAGCGATTCAAACACGCTTTTATGGCGGCATCTCATTTGCCATCCAGCTTTGGCATACACTGTCATTTTTGAATACCGGACAATCAGAAGGAATCTCCAGTGACACTTGATCATGAACACGCCGCCGCCACGGGACTGGCAAGCCACATGTTCGCGGTCGTCACGACGGGAACCGGAGGCTACGACAAGCTTGCCTACCGCAGCGTGCCGGTGCCCGTTGCGCAGCCAGGCGAAGTCCTGTTGCGGGTGCTGGCGGCAGGCGTCAACAATACGGAGATCAACACACGACTGGGATGGTATTCGGCCTCGGTCAAGACCGGAACGCAAGAAACCGCGGGCGCACCATCTGAGGGGCGCGCGGATGGCGGCTGGAGCAAGGCCACCCCCTTTCCCTTTATCCAGGGCACCGATTGCTGCGGCGAAGTTGTCGCCGTCGGGGACGCCACCGAGGCGCCCGCGCCTGGAACCCGCGTGCTGGTGCGCGCCTGCATGCGGCCCGAAGGCTTTGCCTCGGCGGAAAACATCTGGATGGGGTCCGATTTCGACGGGGCCTTTGCGCAATTCGTCAAGGTGCCCGCTTCGGAGGTCTTCGCGGTCGACTGCGACTGGAGCGATGCCGAGCTCGCGACCCTTCCCTGCGCCTATGGCACGGCAGAGAACATGCTGCACCGGGCGGGTGTCAGCCGGGGATCACGCGTGCTGATTGCCGGGGCTTCGGGTGGCGTCGGATCTGCCGCCGTCCAGTTGGCCAAACGGCGCGGCGCCCATGTGATCGGAATGGCAAGTGCGGCAAAACATGATTTGGTCCGGTCCATCGGCGCCGATCAACTGATCGATCGGGATGCCAACCTTGTGCAGCTTTTGGGCGAAGGCAGCGTCGACATCGTGGTCGACAATGTGGCTGGACCCGGTTTTGGCGCCATGCTGGAGGTCCTGCGGCGCGGCGGCACCTATGTCTCCTCCGGGGCGATTGCCGGACCGATGGTCGAACTGGACATGCGGACCCTCTATCTCAAGGACCTGACCCTGCTGGGTTGCACGGGCTGGGATGAGCCGGTGTTTCCCAATCTGATCTCCTATGTGACGCGCGGCGAGATTCGCCCCTTGCTTTACAAGACCTATCCGCTTGAGCAGATCGCGGCAGCGCAGCGGGCGTTTCTGGAAAAACGCCACGTGGGCAAGGTCGTTCTCATTCCACCTCAGGCAACGCCTGTCATGTGGTCTCAAGCCGGGCCGCGAGCTTTTGGATCAGGTCCGAAATGCGCAGCGCCCTTTTGGGCAGAATACGACCACGGCGAAAGATTGTCCAAAGATCATAGTGGCGGCTTCTGGCAAGCTTTGCCACGCGCAACCGTTGCCTGTCGGGATAGGCAATCACACCGCTGCGCGGCAGCAGCGTATAGCCAATGCCCTGCGCAACGGGCGCCGGAATCTGACCGATCTGGTTGACGAAACCGCGCTGGCGCAGCCGGTCCGCCCCCCTGAAGAAGTCGGGGAAATTCAGGGAAAACAGCTCATCCGCATAGGCATAACCGTCAGGATGAGCGATAAAGCCACGTTCTTCCAGCGCTTCGAAGCTGATGGGCAGGGGCGAAGCATCTGCCGGAAGCACCAGGCATAGTTCCTCGCGCCCAAGCCGGGTGGCGTCCAGACGCGGGTGGCTTCGCGCGTGATCCGTCACACCCAGATCGAAGCGTCCCTCCAGGACATTTTGAACAACACTTTCCTGCGGCATCGCCTCCAGCCGGATATCAAGATGGGGTGCGGCCTGCATCAGGGGCAAAAGCTGCGGGTATAGCAGCATGGCAAAGCTTCCCGAACAGGCGATGGCGACCTCGCCGACATCGGCATCGTCGCTCAGTATCACCTTGCGCAGTTGGCGCTCCTCGTCCCGGCGGGCACGACCCAGCGCCCATACTGCCTCGCCTGCCGGGGTCGGGATGAAGCTTTTTCCCTGACGCGAGATCAGCGCCTGCCCGACGTGATCTTCAAGCTTGCGCAAGTGCTGCGACACGCCTGGCTGCGTCATGGCCAGCCGATCGGCGGCCTTTGTGAAGTGCCCGGTTTCGCAAAGCACGGTGAAGGTTTCGAGCCATTGAGCATTCAACATGCATCATTACTAAACCTTATTGAAATCCATTGAAATGATAATTTTAAAAGCAATTGGAAGTGTCATACCTATGTCTCAACAGCCCATTGAGAGGAATATTCCATGCTACCGACACCCCGCACGTTTTCCCATATTGGCCTGTCCGTCCCGGATCTGGACGCGGCTGTGAAATTCTACACGCAGGTTCTTGGGTTCTATACGATTATGCAACCGACCGAAGTGACCGAGGACGACAGCGACATCGGCCAGATGTGCACCGATGTTTTCGGAGCAGACTGGAAACGTCTGCGCATTGCGCATTTGGCGACCGCTGACCGGATCGGTTTCGAACTGTTTGAATTCGACGACAATCATGCTCCGCAGGACAATCTGTCCTTTCGCCAGCACGGCACTTTCCACTTCGCCATTCAGGACCCGGACCTGGAAGGCCTGCTGGCCAGGATCGTTGCGGCCGGCGGCAAGCAGCGCATGCCGGTTCGCGAATATTTTCCCGGTGGAAAGCCCTACCGGATGGTCTATGTCGAAGACCCATTCGGTATCGTGTTCGAATTATACAGCCACAGTTATGAGCTGACCTATTCCGCCGGCGCCTACGCCTGATCGGCGCGTCGGCACGTGGCCATCCTGTTTGACTTGAGACAGGCGGGGATTCGCCCGCTGCATTGCAAGACCTATCGGACCTGAGTAAGGGCATTGCTCAGGTCCAGGCAGCCGTTGCGCAGAGATGGCAGCACCAGCAAGGCGCCTGCGGCGTATAAATCGAACACGTAATATCGATTGGTGCTGGCAAAGACCATTGTGTGATTGCCGCTGCGGACCAATCTGGTTCCCTGTGGCAATCGATTGAGTATTGTTTCGTCCTGGATCACCGCAAGCGCTGCAAAATCATTGTTGGGGATGAACATCGCAGCTGCCATGGCGCCAAACCAGATCAGCAGAACAGTCGTCAACACCAGGACAATCCTGACTAGTTTTGCGAAGAACGGCAGCAATTGGCATCATCCTCAATAATCATAGATATGCTCAAGCGTCAGACCCTTTTGCTCCAAGACCCGTAGCATATTCGCCAATTCATCGAGCCTCACGTTGACCAGATAGCGCTGTCCCTCATGGCCGTCCCGGCCGATACGCGACACCAGCTCCCCGGCTTGCAGATCATCGCCAACGTCAGGACCGATGGCCGAAAGCAGGATCTCGTCGTTTCCGGCGATCTCGACAATACGACCGCCTCTATCGATGATCTGACTCAGAATGCCTGTAAATTTTCTGTAGCGGGGTGTTTCGATCATCACATGGTTGTCACCCTGCTCGACAACATCAACTTCGGCAATGGACAGCAGCTCGAGTCGTGTCATGCCATTGACAACAGATCGAATGCGCAAGGGCGCCTGACCTGCGGCTTCAACGGCCTTGGCGATGACACCCGCATAGGCGGCCTTTGCCTTCCATTCCCCACCAAGTGCCAGACGCCTTTCCCAACCACGGGCGAATGCGATTACCGGTTGTTCCCAAAGTTTTTGGACCGCATTTTCAAAATCATATTTGTACCAGGGCACCTGATGCAGAAATTGCGCATAATCGGCGGCCATTTCGGCGGCAAACGCATCTTGGGGTGCTTTGTCGGCACCACGAAATGCAGCGAACACACGCCCGATTGTTTCTTCGTAAAAGGCCTTCATGAGCATTTCGAAGGTAAAGCTCACACCGATCGTGTGAACAGTTCCGCGGGTGTCAAAATCACCGCCTCCGTGACGGTTTGCAACCTTGTTCAATGCGCAAAAGGACGACCAGAAACCCGCGATGCTGGAGATATAGCCGAACTGGTGTTCGTCTCCGGTTTGCAGAACCTTCGCCAATCCCTCATAGGCATAGACAATGTGCCATTCAGGATAGGTCAGATAGCTGTTGGCTTCCTGGCGCAGAAAATCCGGGTCTGCTATTTTGGTACTATAGTGGTCTTGCTCGGAATCTGCCCGACAGAACGTCTCGATGTATCCAACCGGCAACAAAAGCAAAAGGACAACGACCAGCAGCGAGACCGCAAGCCATTTTCCGACCCTGACAATGCGCTTAAGCATCGGCGTTTCTGCCAAACAGCAGGACGGACAGGATTGCGAATCCTCCCAGCGCCAGATGTGGAAGATTGGCCAGAATCTTGAAGCCGAAGGGCAGGTTCTGAATACCGTAATTGATGATGCCCAGATCAAGATAGCCGGAGCCCGTGATCAATCCCAAAAACCCGTCACCAAAATACAAAATTCCAAAATATAGAAGAAACGCCCTTGATGCGCGTGTCGAAATATAGGCCGCAATTGCTGCCCAGGCCGCCGAGGCGACATGCAGCAGATCGTCAAAAATATCGAGGGCAAATATTCCAAACGACCGGCCCTGGCCGTCGGTCAGGCCGGGAATGTAGTTGAGACTCGCCGCAAAGAGCAACACAATGGCGTAAATTACAGCAATCCATCGAAGATTTGTCATATTGCTATTCCCAATTTCCTGTCCTGATCTGTCGTGCGTTCTAGATCTTCGCCATATAGCGATCCCACATGGTATTCCTGAAGACCAGATCAGGATCGGCGCTGCGTTTACCCTCCACAAAGGCACCGGCGCGCGCGTATCCACGCCTGAATTGTGCGTCTGTCGCATGAAGCCTGTAGGGCAGATAGTAGGTGCCCCCAATGGCCAATGTACGTTCAATCAAAGCCGATGTCATGCGGCGCATGTCTTCCTCGCCACGCAAGGACATCTCCTGACTGAACAACATGACCGAGGCAATGCGCGGCTGTGTTGCGTAGGCCAGCACGCTGTCGTTGTCGGTGTCGACATAGCGCAAGGTGATGTTCAGCAATTGCTGGAAGGATGACGGAATCACATCCTGGCATGCTTCGACAAATTCACCGAACCGTTCCGGTGACACAAAATACTCATGCAGGATATCGGTACGCAAAGGATCATTGTCATCCAGCGTCACGACCGGCTCGTTCATCAAGCTGCTGCGGGTGGAAATTCCGCTGCCAATCCGGGGGCCGATTTCGGTTTCAACGAACCATCGCAGGCTTTTGCCACGATCAGAGTCCAGCTGATTGCGGAAGATGTGACGCGATACCTTGCTCAGGAAGCCGGACCCGGCGCTTGCTGGAATATTCTCTTGATCTTCGGTTGGCGTATAAGTGATCATCAGGGCTTCATCGAAAAAGCCGTCAATCGTGACATCCATGCGGCCGTAGGCCATCTGTATCTCTGGATCCGCCTTCAGGGCTGCAACGAATCGTGTTCCGAATTCCTTGCCTGGAACAATTTCAAATTTCGGTTGCAAACGTGCATTGGGCACCATTTCGACCTTGAGTTCGGTAATCACGCCATTGAGACCATAACCACCCATCGCCAGATTGAACTGGTCCGCATTCTCAAAGCGCGAACAGGTGATGATTTCACCGTCATGGCGCATGAGATTGATGGATTGCACTGTGCTGCCGAAGGCGCTGAAGGGAACCGGCCAACCGTGGGCATTGACGCTGAAGGTGCTGGCGACAGCAAAGTCGCTGTTCGATTGCATGACCTTCGGCGAATAGCCGATCTTGTCGAGTTCATCGATGACTTGATGCCAGCGCATGCCGGGTGCAACGCGATAGGTTTGTGACGCGATGTCGGCTTCCAGAAAGTGCTGTTCCAACGTCACCGCAGTTCCGTAGCCCACCAGGCTTTGTCCGCCCATGGAATGGCGGGCCGCGCTTGCAACGAATGGTCTGAAAGACGATTTCGCCTCTTTGATTTCCTTGCGCAAGGCGGTTAGAAATTGCTCATCCAGTCCATTGTTCAAGACAATATGTTTGGCAACTTTCGTCGGGCTCAAGAGGCTTGCGTCATTGAGGACGTTTTCGGAAAGGTCGCCCGGATTTGCACCAAAATTCGCGCCATGGGGAATCTGCCCGTTTGAAATATACTGCGAACCGGCAACCCCGGCCACGGCGCCTGCACCCAGCAGCAGCGACCTCCTGGTAAAATCACCCATGATTACCCCCATTCATCTCGGTACGTCGTCAGCGAATCGCATTTGTCTCAATAGTCCTTAAAGGAAATGATGAACATTTAAACCCGTGCAAACCCCGATGGAAGACGCAGGACTTACCGCATGCTCAAGTTGGTTTTCAAAATATGTTCGGTTCTGCTGATTGTGGCCCTCGCTGTTCTTGGCGGATTCCGCCTGCATGCCTGGCAGCAGGAGGCCAAATCCGCAGATCAGATGGCACCGACGAACGGGAAATTTGTGGAAACACCCTATGGCAAAATCCATGTTTCGATCTGGGGCGAGGCCGATGGCCAGCCCATTGTCATGACACATGGCATGGCTGCCTGGGGCGGGCTCTGGGAAGAAACGGCCATTACGCTTGCCAAAAATGGCTATCGGGTCATCGCTGTCGATCAAGCGCCTTTCGGCTTTTCAGACCGCGATGACACGGATTTTTCGCGCAGCAGACAAGCGCAGAGAATTGCCAGCCTTGTTTCAGCCATGGGTTTGCAGAATTACATTTTGGTGGGCCATTCATACGGTGGTGGCGTCGCGGCCGAAACGGCATTGCGCTCCCCTGATCAGCTATCAGGCCTTGTCCTGATCTGTCCCGTCATGGTTCTGGCCGGTGAAGGTGATGATATCGTGAAGAACACAGTGCCTTTTCCTTTGAACGTGCCCTGGCTCGCCGAGGTTCTGGTATCGGCGACAATCACCAATCCGTTGCTGACCGGTTTTCTGACGCGGCAGTTCATGCACCAGAAAGATGCCCTGACAGCGCGCCATGTTGAAATTTTGCAGCGCCCCATGGCTCTGAAAGGCAATACGGAACATATGGTCATCTGGCTTGGGCAATTTCTTGCCGGTGACCCAACGGCCTTCAGTCGTCAGCGTGAAAACCTGAGTAAATTGAAGATGCCCGTTGCACTCATATGGGGCGAACAGGATCAGGTCACGCCCATACGACAGGGCGAGGAACTGGCGAAAATCATCAATCTTTCAAGCTTCATCAAACTGAAGAACATTGGCCACATGCCGCAACTTGAGGCGCCTGAACGCTTCAGCAAAGCGCTCCTGGACTCCATTGAGGCCATTGGCAGGCCGGGGATTGGTGGGCCGGGGATTGGCAGGCCAGGGATTGGCAGGCCAGGGATCGGCGGGCAAGGCATCGAAAGACTTGGCATTGAAAGACTTGGCATTGAAAGGCCGGGCATTGAAAGGCCGGGCAATCAGCCATCAGAGAAACTGCCGATAGCGCTTCGCGAGGGATTCGACTGACCACCAGAGTGACACTTGCAGGCCGATAGCCAATCGGTATCAACATCCGGGGTCCACCCGAATTTCTTGCCTTGTCCACCTCGCCAACTCAGGCAGACTGCATGTCCAGCGCCATGCCGTCGAAGCGGCCCGTCGTCGCGGCTTGGCTCAGCACATGCGCCACATCGGCGCGTGAGGCTTTGGCGGATTTGTCCACATCGTCACCGAGGATCACATCATCGCTGCGAGCGTCATCGGTCAAGGCAACCGGCCGCAGGATGGCATAGGTCAAACCGGAAGCCTTGAGGTGTTCGTCGGCAGCGTGTTTGGCTTTCAGGTAATGGGCCAGATCGCCTTTTGGGTCGGTCTGATCCGCGCCCACCGAGCTCAGCATGACAAAGCGCTTCACCCCTGCACGGCCCGCCAGATCCACGAGTTTTTGTGCGCCGTCGCGATCCACCTTGTCGGTCATGTCTGCGCCGGTCGACCCGCCGGAGCCTGCCGCAAAGATCACCACGTCCATGCCGTCACATACGCCGGGCTGCAGGTCAGTCAGGTCACCCTGACGCAGGTCCACGCCTTCGGGAAGATCGCTGGTGTCAGAGCTTTCGCGCACCAATGCCGTGGGTCTATGGCCCTGATTGATCAGGTCTTCGACCAGATGGCGGCCGGTTTTGCCGGTTGCGCCGGCGACGAGGATATTCATGGTCATGGATAGATTTCCTTGATTTGGTTATTTGGGCGGCGCCATCGGCCCTGCGGCCTCGGTGGCTGCGATATAGCCGGGCTGATTTTGCAACCTCTGCCAATAGGCAGCCACTTTCGGGTGTCCGTCCAGCATCGCGAAGCGGTCCAGCAGGGCCAGAATGTAGGCGATCTGGATATCGGCCAGCGTCAGATCCTCACCACAAAGCAAGGGGCCTTCCGACAATTCCTGCTCGATATAGGACAGGTGTTTGTCCAATGCCGCCTTGGTCGCTTCCGGCACATCCTTGCCGCGGAAAAGCGGCAGGATTGCCTGCAGGGCCACCTCGGCAAATGAGGATTCGACATAGTCAAACAGCGCCTCGTGCCGCCAGAAAGCCGGTGTAGCCTGCGGCGGCTGGTGGCTGTTGTCACCGTATTTCGCATCGAGATAGCGCAGGATGGTGGATGATTCCGCAATCATCTCATCCCCGTCTTCAATCACTGGTGATTTGCCCAGCGGATGAACCTCAGACAGGCTCTCAGGCGCGCGAAATTGGGCGTTGCGCTGGTAATCGATCCGGTTGCAGGGCTGCCCAAGGTCGTTGAGCAGCCAAAGCACGCGGGTTGCGCGGGAAAACTGAAGGGCGTGAAGTGTGATCATGGCAGAAAAATCGCTTTCGCATTTGCAAATTCCTTCATGCCAAAGCCGCCGTGTTCGCGCCCATAGCCCGAATCCTTGACCCCGCCAAAGGGCATATTGGGATCCGCCGCACCGAAGGAGTTGATGCGGATCATGCCCGTGTCGAAATGGTCACGGGCCAGTTTCAGGGCGTGTTCTTCATCCCGACAGAAAATGCCGCCGCCCAGACCGTAGCGGCTTTCATTGGCAAGACGCATGGCGTCCTCATCATCGCTGGCGCGGATGATCGACGCAACAGGCCCAAAGATTTCATCATCATAGGCCGGCATGCCCGGGGCAAGATCAGCCAGCACCGTGGCCGGGTAATATGCCCCCTTACGCTCAGGCGCCTGGCCGCCGCACAGGATGGTGGCGCCCTTGGCGACGCTTTGCTCGACCTGCTCCTTGACCGTGTCAAACTGATCCTGGCTGGAAAGCGGGCCCAGTTGCGTATCCTCGTCGGTCGGATCGCCCAACTTGATGTCTTTCATTCGGGCAACAAAGGCGTCCACGAAGGCGTCATAGACCTTTTCAGTGACGATAAAACGTTTGGCCGAAACACAGGTCTCCCCATTGTTGTAGAGCCGCCCGATGACCGAGAATTTGACAGCCGTTTCGATGTCGGCATCTTCCAGCACAAGATAGGCGTCGTTGGAGCCCAATTCCAGCACGGTCTTCTTCAGCGCCCTGGCTGCGACCGCGCCCACATGCCGTCCGGCCCCGTCGCTGCCCGTCAATGTCACGCCGCGCACCTTGGGGTGTGCGATCAATGTGTCGCTGGTATCGTGGTCGATGAGGATGACCTGGAACAGATCTTCAGGCAGGCCTGCCTCAATGCACAATTCGCGCAGGCGCAGGCCCGATCCGGTGCATATGCTGGCGTGTTTGAGCACACAACCATTGCCGGTCATCAGATTGGCGGCCAACACGCGGACCGGCTGGTACAGCGGAAAGTTCCACGGCTGGATCGAATAGATCACGCCAAGCGGCTGGTAGCTGACCACGCCGCGCTTTTTGCCCGGACCATGGACGCGCTCCTCATCGGCCAGCGCGTCAGGCCCATGGGCAGCGGTATAGTCAAAGATCGCGGCACAGATTTCAACTTCGGTATGGCCGTCTTTCAGAAGCTTTCCGGTTTCCCTGGTCATCAATGCGGCCAGTTCACCTGCATTGTCCCGCAGCGTCTGTGCGATCCGCGTCAGATAGGCGCCCCGCTCCTTGTGGGACAGCTTGCGCCACTGCAGAAAAGCCGCATGGCATTTGTCCACCCGGTCGATCGCTTCGCTCTCGCTCATCAGCGCGTAGGTCTCAATTTTTTCTTCGGTCGCGGGATTGATGGTGGTGATCCTGGCCATGCCGTCTCCTGTTTTACTTGCATGGGTAACCAACGGCGCAGGCTTTGGTTCCAAATCAGGCGAAAACGGTGGGGCGTTGGCAGGAGACTCGGTTCAAAATCATCAATTACACCAGCAGATCAGCTCCGTAGATTTTCAAGGCCCATTCAGGAGTGAGACACACAAGGGTTTTGCAAATCTGGGCGCAATGCGCGTTTCAAGGAGCGTAGACCGACCGGAACCATGCGGCCCGGCGAGCATGATAAGAGTTGGCCGTCTATCCCGACTCATCAGCGACCTTGGTTGCGTAGACAAGTTCACCAGAGCAAGACATTCCGACGCCGCGACCGAGTTTTTGGCGCTTTGCATAGAACGCCTTTTCCTGCTCGCCAGACGCGATCATATTCGCTGTAAAATGATCAAACCAGACATCCTGCTCAACAGGTGCAAGCGCGTCTGGCGACAGCGTGCCTTCGAGAGCATCACAGATGCGCTTGTAGTCGAAGGCCTTCGATTTCTCAATTGTGCGGCCGATCCTGACCCAATGGGCTAATTGTCCAGCAACAGAATGGCCCTGTAATTTGGATTCCCTGCGTATTTCGGCGATGATCTCGTCGGCCAATTTTACGTAGTGAGCCATAGAACGCACCTTGATTTGAATTGTGCCCTTTAACCACGTTTTGAGCATATGCGCATTTCACCTGAAAAATCCAGATTGCGTGTTATCCGCCCCCCATGATGCTGCTCAAAAACGCCCAAGCGACCGCAAAAGCTGCATCCCGATCATCACCGCGCGAGCACCCCACTGGTAAAACCCCAAGCTTGCCATAGTGTCGGCTCCGGTCCCTTTTTTCGGGTTTCATATGCTTGAAGGGTGTCATTGAAAATTGCTCCTCGATCAGGTTCGCACTCAATGTCGAACGCGTCTACGCAAAACACCTGCTGGATGCGGGATATTGCGATGACGAGGCGGCGACACAGACGCTAGATAAATAGGGCGCGGGTTGGCTCGACCTTCTCGGACACCCAGTCAACGGGTCAGGTGAGGCATGGCGAAATTGCTATAACTCAAAATTTGTGGAATTATGAGTTATAGAAAGAGGCTCTATCACTCATGACTTGGAACTGGGAGCAACCAGACTGGCCACATTTTACCTATGACAACGGCAAAATGGAGCCCTTGGAAAAGGAATTCCTGTTTCGTTCAGGGGAATTTCTAGGCGTTTTCCGTCATGTTAACGCTGACGAACAGAACCGGATCCGGATCGACCTGATCAGCGAAGAAGCACTGAAGACCTCCGCCATCGAAGGAGAATATCTCAACAGGGAGAGCATTCAATCGTCTCTGCGGCAGCAACTGGGACTGGAACTTGTCAAGGATGCGCGCCGCATCCCTCCCGCAGAACGTGGTCTCACGGAGATGATGGCCGAAATTTACCTGAACTTTGCCAGGCCCCTCAATCATCACATGCTGTTTGCCTGGCACAGGATGGTCATGTCCGGCGAACGCCGCATCGAAGCCATCGGAAAATACCGGGAGCACGCCGAACCGATGCGGATTGTCTCCAGCCGACTCGACAATCCGAAGGTTCACTTCGAGGCGCCGCCATCCGACCACATCACGGGCGAGATGGATGTGTTTAATGGTTGGTTCAACGATACCGCGCCGGAAGGCAGATCACCTTTGCCCGCGCTGACCCGCGCCGCAATGGCGCATCTGCATTTTGAAAACATTCACCCCTTCGAGGACGGGAATGGACGTATCGGTCGCGCCTTGTCCGAAAAAGCCCTTGCGCAGAGCCTGGGTGAGCCAAGCCTGATTGCCCTCGCCCATACGATCGAACATCACCACAAGCGCTATTATGAAATGCTTGAAGCCGCTACGCGGGGAAACGAGATCACACAATGGCTTGTCTATTTTGCCAAGACGATACTGGCAGCACAGCGCTTTACCCTTGAAAGGGTCGAGTTCTCCGTCGCGAGGGGCAAATTCCACCAGCAATTCCAGGGGCAGTTCAATCAACGTCAGGAAAAGGCCATAGCCCGCCTGTTTCGCGAGGGCGTCGCTGGCTTCACAGGCGGCTTGAGTGCCGAGAATTATATTGCAATCACCGGGGCTTCCCGAGCCACAGCCACGCGTGACCTGCAGGACCTCGTCGCCAAGGGTGCATTGAACAGAACAGGCGAGCGCAGGCACACACGCTACAGCATCAGTCTCGCAAATGGCATAAGGTGAACGATCGCAGTCCAGCTTCCGCGGCTGCATTGCCATGCATTTGAAAGATGTTCGTGAAGGCTTTGATGCATCGGAATGGCACGTTGCCGCAATTTCAATGGATGCGGACAGACTTATACTGACTGAAATTGGAAACAGCGTCGGGGATCGACCGGTATGGACCTTTGAAGAAATGGTGCGCCTTGATGGCGATACCTCGAACGAATTGTTCGAAGTTCTAGCCGACTGGAACACCCAATTAGAGCACCTTAAGCAAAAGCCTCCGGTGCCGCGATGTCCATAATAGATCGATTCGAGGCATCGGCCAGACCAAAAACCGATAAGCCAAAGCGCAAGCGTCCGGCGCCGTTCAGCATCCGATTGAGCGATACTGAACGCGCGCGACTGCTCAATGAAGCTAAGGGTACGCCACTAAGCGCGTATATCAAAGCCAAGACGCTCGGTGCGCCTCTGCGTATTCGCGGGTCCGGTTATTCTATCAAAGACCGGCAAGCGTTGGCTCAAGCTCTCGCCCTTCTCGGCTCCGGCAATCTTTCAAAGTCGCTCGGCGAGATATCAAACGCCGTTTCAATTGGCGTGCTGCCGGTCACATCGGAAACCGAAGCCGAACTTTTCAAAGCTGTTCAAGACGTGCGTGAAGTGCGCCGCCTTCTCGTCCGCGCACTCGGTTTGAAGGAGGCGAATCAATGATCTTGAAAGCTTCACAACGCGGCGGCGGTCAGGATTTAGCTGCCCATCTCATGAAGCTCGAAGACAATGAGCATTTATCGCTGCACGAGTTGCGTGGATTTGCATCAGAGAATTTGAAAGACGCTTTCAAAGAAAGTGAAGCGATCTCTCGCGGTACAAATTGCCGTCAGTATCTTTTCTCTCTAAGCCTTAATCCGCCCGAACAAGAACAGGTGCCGGTGGAGGTCTTCGAGGAGACCATCAATCGGATCGAAGACCGGCTCGGGCTCGATAGCCAGCCGCGCGCAATTGTCTTCCATGAAAAGGAAGGTCGCCGTCACGCGCATTGCGTGTGGTCGCGTATCGATGCCGAAACCATGACGGCTAAACAGCTTTCGTTTTTCAAGAACAAGCTGCAAGTCGTATCACGCGATCTTTATCTTGAGAACGGTTGGAAATTACCGGAAGGCCTAAAAAGTGCATCAGAACGCAATCCAACAAACTTCAATTTGGCCGAATGGCAGCAGGCCCAACGGCAAGGTATTGACCCGCGCTGGCTGAAACAAGTAGCACAACAAGCCTGGACGCATTCAGACAGCATTCGTGCCTTCACAACGGCTCTCGAAGAAAACGGCCTGTTTCTCGCAAAAGGGGATCGGCGCGGACACGTCGCGCTCGATTACAATGGCGAAGTCTATTCCCTTCCCCGCCTAGTCGGTTGCAAAACCAAAGACGTCACAGCTCGGCTCGGAAAGCCGGACGCGCTCTCAAGCGTCGAACAAACCCGTGAAGCTATCGGCAAACGCATGACGCCTGCCATCCGGCGTCATGTTCAAGAGTCCCGCGCTGCATTTCAAAAGCAATCTGAAAAGCTGAACGAACAAAAAGCGACGCTAACAAAAAAACATCGGCAAGCGCGCGCTGCTCTCAAATCAAAACAAAGGGCTGAGTGGGATCGCGAGAACATTGTTCGCGCCTCACGTCGACCACGCGGGATGCGCGGCATCTGGCACCGCATCACCGGACGCTATCAACAAGTCCGCGCGTCTAATGAAGCCGAAGCCGCCGCAACACGCACACGGCACAAGAACCAACGGCAAAAACTGATCGAAAGACAACTCAGTCAGCGCCGCGCATTGCAAAGTCAGATCAAACAAGCGCGCCACCAGCAAGCCGATCAGCTGTAGAAGTTGACACTTGATCTGACAGTTTGCCGTTTTGGTGACGGTGATCTGT
>JARGOX010000023.1 GCA_029233925.1 Rhizobiaceae bacterium | reverse complement strand
AAAAGCTTCGCTTTGCTATCCGTGAAGGTGGACGTACCGTCGGCTCCGGCATCGTGACAAGCATCACCGAGTAATAAGAATGTCTGGGACGCGCCGCCAGATCGGCGCGTCCTGCAAAACCTGCGGAAACAACCGCAACCAAAACGTAAATTGGACTGATTACCTGGGCACGTCCCTTCAGTCTTGAAACTAAGGATAAGTCGAATGAACGGCCAGAATATCCGTATCCGCCTCAAGGCGTTTGATCATCGGATTCTCGATGCCTCCACGCGTGAAATCGTGTCGACGGCCAAGCGCACGGGTGCGAGTGTGCGAGGACCAATTCCGCTTCCAACGCGGATTGAGAAATTTACGGTAAACAGGTCGCCGCACATCGACAAGAAAAGCCGTGAACAGTTCGAGATTCGGACGCACAAGCGTCTTCTCGATATTGTTGACCCTACACCACAGACAGTCGATGCGCTGATGAAGCTCGATCTTGCTGCCGGTGTGGATGTAGAAATCAAGCTTTAACGAGCGGTCTCTGGGACTGGTTGCGATAATCCGATACGGAATTTTGCACGAGACCAGACCCAATTTACGACAAGGACGAACCAATGCGTTCAGGTGTTATAGCACAGAAAGTGGGAATGACCCGCGTCTACAACGACGCTGGTGAGCATGTTCCGGTGACAGTTTTACGTCTCCAGAATTGTCAGGTCGTTGCCCAACGTACAGAAGACAAAAATGGTTATACTGCGGTTCAGTTGGGCGTTGGCATTGCCAAGGCCAAGAACACGACGAAGCCGATGCGTGGACATTTTGCAGCTGCAAATGTGGAGCCAAAGGCAAAAGTTGCCGAGTTCCGTGTTACTGCTGACAATATGCTTGAAGTTGGTTCGGAGATCATTCCGGGTCATTTCGTAGCTGGTCAGCGTGTAGATGTGACGGGTACATCGGTCGGTAAAGGTTTTGCCGGTGCGATGAAGCGACACAATTTCAGAGGCCTGCGTGCAACGCATGGTGTTTCGGTATCTCACCGTTCGCATGGTTCCACCGGTCAGTGTCAGGATCCTGGCAAGGTCTTCAAGGGTAAGAGAATGGCTGGTCATATGGGTAGCACCCGTATCACGACCCAGAACCTTGAAATCGTGACAACCGACGATGATCGTGGATTGATCCTGGTCAAGGGTGCAGTACCCGGTTCCAAGGGTTCCTGGATCACTGTCAAGGACGCGATCAAGGTTTCCGTTCCTGATAATGCGCCAAAGCCTGCTGGTTTGCGCGCTTCAGTGGCCGCTGCGAGTGCGCCGGCTGAACACGTCGGTGAGGGAGCCGAATAATGGATCTTAAGGTAACAACCCTCGAAGGTAAGGACGCAGGCAAGGTATCGCTGTCTGACAGTGTGTTCGGTCTTGAGCCGCGTGATGATATCCTTCAGCGTATGGTTCGCTGGCAGCTTGCCCGCAAGCGTCAGGGTACGCATAAAACCAAGGGTCGGTCGGAAATTTCCAGAACCGGCGCCAAGATGTTCCGCCAGAAGGGCACAGGTCGCGCACGTCACTCGTCTGCACGTGCACCTCAGTTCCGTGGTGGTGGTAAAGCTCATGGGCCGGTTGTGCGCAGTCATGAACATGACCTGCCCAAGAAGGTCAGAGCATTGGCATTGCGTCATGCGCTTTCTTCCAAGTTGCGCGATGACAGTCTGATCATTATCGATGATCTCGCTTCCAAGGAAGCGAAGACAAAGATGCTGACCGGTTCGCTGGATAAGTTGGGCCTGTCCAATGCCTTGTTCATTGGTGGTGCTGAACTGGACAACAATTTCAAGCTCGCTGCGCAGAACATTCCCAATGTGGATGTCCTGCCGGTTCAGGGCATTAATGTTTACGACATCTTGCGCCGCGGAAAGCTCGTTCTTTCCAAAGCTGCTGTCGAAGCTCTTGAGGAGCGGTTCAAATGACGGATCTTCGCCACTATGATGTAATCACCTCACCGGTGATCACTGAAAAAGCAACGCTGGTTTCTGAACAGAACAAGGTTGTTTTCAATGTCGCCAAGACAGCGTCCAAGTCCGAAATCAAAGCGGCAGTTGAAGCTTTGTTCGGGGTGAAAGTCAAAGCTGTCAATACCCTGGTTCGCAAGGGTAAAGTGAAACGGTTTCGTGGCACTATTGGTAAGCAGAATGACGTTAAAAAGGCGATTGTAACACTTGTTGACGGTGAATCCGTTGACGTGACAACCGGTCTTTAACGGCTAGTTCAGAGGAAAGAAGAAGACAGATGGCATTGAAATCTTTCAATCCGACGACACCAAGCCAGCGTCAACTGGTGATTGTTGATCGTTCGGGCCTTTACAAAGGCAAGCCCGTCAAGGCTTTGACGGAAGGCTTGTCTTCCAAAGGCGGTCGCAACAACACCGGCAGAATGACCATGCGTCACCAGGGTGGCGGTCATAAGCGCACCTATCGCATGGTTGACTTCAAGCGTCGCAAATATGACGTGCAGGGGACTGTCGAGCGTCTGGAGTATGATCCAAACCGCACGGCGTTTATTGCACTGGTCAAATATGACGACAACGAGTTGGCCTATATTCTGGCGCCACAGCGTCTCTCTGCGGGTGACAAGGTCATCTCGTCGCGATCTGCTGTTGACGTGAAGCCTGGCAACACCATGCCATTGGAAGCCATGCCGGTTGGCACGATTGTCCATAATGTTGAAATGAAGCCTGGCAAGGGTGGTCAGATTGCCCGCTCAGCCGGTACCTATGTTCAGCTGGTTGGCCGTGATCAGGGAATGGCAATTCTTCGGTTGAATTCCGGTGAGCAGCGTCTTGTGTCAGGCACTTGCCTTGCAACGGTTGGCGCAGTATCCAACCCGGACAATTCAAACCGCAATGATGGTAAAGCAGGTCGGTCACGTTGGCTTGGCAAACGTCCAAGCGTTCGTGGTGTAGTCATGAACCCTGTCGATCACCCGCACGGTGGTGGCGAAGGTCGTACATCTGGTGGACGTCATCCGGTAACCCCTTGGGGCAAGCCGACCAAAGGTAAGCGTACGCGTTCAAATAAATCGACGGATCAGTTCATTATGCGCTCCCGTCATCAGCGTAAGAAATAAGAGAGGAAGTCTCAAGTGGCTCGTTCAGTATGGAAAGGTCCGTTTGTTGACGGCTATCTTCTCAAGAAAGCTGAGAAGGTGCGTGAAAGCGGCCGTAACGAAGTGATTAAAACGTGGAGCCGTCGCTCTACGATTTTGCCTCAGTTCGTCGGTATGACTTTCGGCGTCTATAACGGAAACAAACATATTCCCGTCAACGTGTCGGAAGACATGGTTGGTCAGAAATTGGGTGAATTTTCCCCGACCCGGACCTATTACGGCCACGGCGCGGATAAGAAAGCGAAGAGGAAGTAGCAATGGGCAAGGCCAAGGCCGAGCGCAGGCTCAAGGATAACGAGGCAAGAGCAGTTGCCCGTACACTCCGTGTCAGCCCGCAGAAGCTCAATCTCGTAGCGGCAATGATCCGTGGCAAAAAAGTAGAGAGCGCTCTGGCGGATCTGACGTTTTCGCGCAAGCGTATTTCGGAGACAGTCAAGAAGACGCTGGAATCCGCAATTGCCAATGCCGAGAACAACCATGATCTCGACGTCGACACTTTGATTGTTGCTGAAGCCTACGTCGGCAAGTCGGTAGTGATGAAGCGTTTTCGTGCCCGCGGTCGCGGTCGCGCTTCGCGGATTGAAAAGCCGTTCTCTCATCTGACAATCGTCGTGCGTGAAGTCACGGAAACAGAGGAGGCCGCGTAATGGGTCAGAAGATTAATCCAATCAGTCTGCGTCTCGGCATCAATCGCACCTGGGATTCACGCTGGTACGCTGAAAAAGGCGAATATGGCAATCTGCTTCAGGAAGACCTGAAGATTCGTGAATACCTGCTCAAGGAATTGAAGCAGGCTGCGATTTCCAAGGTTGTCATCGAGCGTCCGCACAAGAAGTGTCGCGTGTCCATTCATTCCGCCCGTCCTGGCCTGATCATCGGCAAAAAGGGTGCGGATATTGAAAAGTTGCGTCAGAAGCTGTCGCGTATGACCAATTCGGAAACGCACCTCAATATTGTTGAAGTGCGCAAGCCGGAAGTTGATGCGACCCTCGTGGCCCAGTCCATTGCCCAGCAGCTGGAGCGCCGCGTGGCGTTCAGACGCGCCATGAAGCGCGCAGTTCAGTCGGCGATGCGTTTGGGTGCTGAAGGTATTCGTATCACCTGTGGTGGTCGTTTGGGCGGTGCCGAAATCGCACGTACGGAATGGTATCGCGAAGGTCGCGTGCCGCTTCACACATTGCGTGCAGATATCGATTATGGCGTCGCTGACGCTCATACTGCCTACGGCGTATGCGGCATCAAGGTCTGGATCTTCAAGGGCGAAATTCTTGAACATGATCCAATGGCTTCCGAGCGCCGTGCTACGGAAAGTGACAACAAGGGCAGCAGTAACCGCCGCCGCGAAAACGCGTAGTAATCCGCGCGGCAAGTCAGTTCGGAGAATAGTATAATGTTGCAGCCAAAGCGCACAAAGTACCGCAAGCAGCACAAAGGACGTATCAAAGGTGTTGCACCTGGTGGTACTGCGCTGACTTTCGGCGCATTCGGTCTGAAAGCACAGGAGCCTGATCGGGTGAATGCCCGTCAGATCGAGGCAGCTCGCCGTGCGATCACCCGTCATATGAAACGCGCCGGTCGCGTATGGATCCGCATCTTCCCAGATGTTCCGGTCACATCAAAGCCGACGGAAGTTCGTATGGGTAAGGGTAAGGGATCTGTTGATTATTGGGCATGTAAGGTCAAACCTGGCCGTATCATGTTTGAAATTGACGGCGTCAATGAAGAAACAGCGCGCGAAGCATTGCGTCTCGGAGCTGCCAAGCTTTCGGTCAAGACGCGCTTCGTTCAACGTATTGCAGAGTAGGAAGACAACCATGAAAGCCGTAGATATTCGTGCCATGAGCGTTGACCTGCTCGGCGATGAACTTGCCAAATTGAAGAAAGAGCAGTTTAACCTGCGTTTTCAGAAGGCAACCGGACAGCTTGAGAAGACATCACGCGTCAAGGAAGTTCGTCGTGACATTGCACGCGTCAAGACAATAGCCCGCCAGAAGGCGGCAGAAGCCAAGGCCTAAGGACCAAAAAAATGCCAAAACGCATTCTGCAGGGCACCGTCGTCAGCGACAAAAGTGACAAGACTATTGTTGTCAAAGTCGAGCGCCGATTTGCCCATCCAATGTTAAGGAAGACTGTGCGCCGTTCGAAGAACTACAAAGCGCATGACGAGTTAAATCAAAAGAAGACCGGCGATTCAGTTTCCATTCAGGAATGTGCGCCGATCTCCAAAGACAAGTGCTGGACGGTTGTTACCGAATAGTCTTATAGCAATCTGTAAACGAAATAAAACCGCCGGGGCCTACAACAGGAGCCTCGGTTTAGCTTAAAAAGGCGGTCTGACATGATTCAGATGCAAACAAACCTCGACGTTGCCGATAATTCCGGTGCCCGTCGTGTCATGTGCATCAAGGTGCTGGGCGGCTCGAAGCGGAAATATGCATCCGTTGGAGACATTATCGTCGTCTCCATCAAGGAAGCCATTCCGCGCGGCCGTGTTAAAAAAGGTGACGTCATGAAGGCGGTGGTCGTACGTACGGCCAAAGATATTCGCCGGGCTGATGGCAGTGTCATTCGTTTTGACAACAATGCAGCAGTTCTGATCGACAATAAGAAAGATCCGATCGGCACCCGTATTTTCGGACCGGTTCCACGCGAACTTCGCGCCAAGAACCATATGAAGATTATTTCGCTGGCGCCGGAAGTTCTGTAAGGAGAATACGATGCAGAAAATCCGTAAAGGCGACAGTGTCGTTGTACTCACCGGTAAGGACAAGGGTCGTACTGGTGAAGTCATTCAGGTAATGCCAAAAGAGAACCGGGCCCTGGTCCGCGGGATCAATCTGGTCAAGCGCCATCAGCGTCAGACCCAGACCGAGCAGGCTGGCATTATCAACAAGGAAGCGTCAGTGCACATTTCAAACCTGGCTATCGCCGATTCAGACGGCAAGCCGACCCGCGTGGGTATCAAGGTCAATGAAGATGGCACAAAAGTACGCATTGCAAAGCGCTCAGGAGACCTGATCAATGGCTGAGGCAAAATACGAGCCACGGCTCAAGACAGAATACGGCGAGCGCATTCGCACTGCCATGCAGGAGAAGTTCTCCTACGGCAATGTCATGCAGATCCCGCGTGTTGACAAGATTGTACTGAATATGGGTGTTGGCGAATCCACAGCGGATTCAAAGAAACCTGCGATTGCGGCTGCAGACCTGGCAGCAATTGCCGGCCAGAAGCCGATTATCACACGTGCAAGCAAGTCAATTGCCGGTTTCAAGGTTCGTGAAGGTATGCCAATTGGTGCAAAGGTGACTTTGCGCGGCGTACGCATGTATGAATTCATGGATCGACTGGTCAATATCGCATTGCCACGGGTTCGTGACTTTCGCGGGTTGAACCCCAAAAGCTTCGATGGACAGGGCAATTTTGCCATGGGCATCAAAGAACACATTGTGTTCCCTGAGATCAATTACGATAAAGTTGATCAGATGTGGGGCATGGATATCATCGTTTGTACGACTGCGAAATCGGACGACGAAGCGCGGGCTCTGCTTGCAGAGTTCAACTTCCCGTTTCGGCAGTAACGGCAAGCGTAAAGAGGATATTTGGCATGGCTAAGGTTAGCGCAGTCGAAAAGAATAAACGTCGTCGCCGCACTGTAGCGCAGGATGCACCAAAGCGTGCTGCACTCAAGGCTATCATCATGAATCAGGAAGCGCCGATCGAGGAGCGGTTTAAAGCAACGCTCAAACTCGCTGAGTTGCCTCGTGACGGATCAAAGACACGTATTCGCAATCGTTGCGAATTGTCAGGTCGCCCACGTGCATATTATCGCAAAATGAGAATGTCCCGTATCGCTCTGCGTGAACTTGGTTCACACGGCAAGATACCGGGCATCGTCAAGTCCAGCTGGTAAGGAGACGGGTATATGGCAATGACTGATCCGCTGGGCGATATGCTCACCCGAATCCGTAATGCAACGGGCCGCCGCAAGTCGAGTGTATCCACACCGGCTTCCAGGCTTCGCGCACGTGTTCTCGATGTCCTTCAGTCTGAAGGATATATTCGGGGATATTCCGAAGTCAATTTTGATAACGGCAAGGCCGAGATCAATATTGAACTGAAATATTTTGAAGGCGCGCCCGTTATCAGAGAGATATCACGCGTATCAAAACCGGGCCGCCGGGTTTATGTCTCGGTCAAGTCCATTCCGCAGGTCGCGAACGGCCTCGGCATATCTATCCTTTCGACTCCGAAGGGTGTGATGGCCGATCATGAGGCGCGCGAACAGAATGTTGGTGGAGAGGTTCTTTGTCAGATCTTCTGATCTGGCAGAACCTCCATAACGGTCAGACAGGTTTGAACAATGTCTCGTATCGGTAAAAAGCCCGTTTCAGTTCCCGCAGGCGTCACTGCTTCGGTTGAGGGACAGAAGGTCACTGCAAAGGGACCAAAGGGTGAGTTGCATTACGTCGTCAATGACGAAGTGCTGGTGAAATTGGAAGAAAACGAATTGGTCGTCACTCCCGTCGATCAGTCGAAAGACGCACGTTCGAAGTGGGGCATGAGCCGCACGATGATCGAAAACATCCTCAGTGGTGTTACCAACGGTTTTGAACGCCGTCTGGAGATCAATGGTGTCGGTTATCGTGCAACGATGCAGGGAAGTAACCTGCAGCTCGCACTTGGCTACAGCCATGACGTGGTTTATGAGGCACCTGAAGGCATTACGCTTGCTTGTCCGCGACCGACAGAGATTGTCATCACGGGCATCGACAAACAGCGTGTTGGACAGGTTGCGTCTGAAATTCGTAGTTTCCGCAAACCTGAGCCCTACAAGGGCAAGGGTGTGAAATATGCCGAAGAGCGGGTTGTCCGCAAAGAAGGCAAGAAGAAGTAAGGACCACGCAATGGCTAGCAGGAAAGAAGTACTTGTGCATCGTGCAGCGCGTGTTCGCCGACAGCTCAAGGCAGTCGCAAACGGTCGCCCGCGTTTGTCGGTTCACCGTTCGTCAAAGAACATATATGCACAGATAATCGATGACGTTGCCGGCAATACCCTGGCAGCAGCATCGACACTGGATGCCGATCTGCGCAAGGCATTGGCAACCGGTGCGAACATTGATGCGGCTGCGGCAGTTGGGAAACTGGTTGCTGAACGCGCATCGAAGGCCGGGGTCAAGGAAGTTGTCTTTGATCGCGGAGCGTTTATCTTTCACGGCCGTATCAAGGCGTTGGCTGATGCTGCGCGCGAAAACGGCTTAACCTTTTAATCAATCTGCCTGTTGCACCCGTAAAAGAAAAAAGGAAAAGGACAATGGCAAGAGAATCACGCCGCGATAATCGCGGTAGAGATGATGAGCGTGACAGCGAATTTGTCGACAAGCTCGTCCATATCAACCGCGTTGCCAAGGTTGTCAAAGGTGGCCGCCGCTTCGGTTTTGCCGCTTTGGTTGTCGTTGGTGACCAGAAGGGTCGCGTCGGTTTTGGCCACGGTAAGGCTCGCGAAGTGCCAGAAGCAATTCGCAAGGCGACCGAAGCTGCCAAACGCGGCATGATCTTCGTACCGCTGCGCTCCGGTCGTACATTGCATCACGATGTGCATGGCCGTCATGGCGCCGGCAAGGTTTTGCTGCGTTCGGCAAAAGCCGGTACCGGAATCATTGCTGGTGGCCCGATGCGTGCTGTATTCGAAACACTCGGCATGCAGGACGTTGTTGCGAAATCAACAGGTTCTTCCAACCCTTACAACATGGTTCGTGCAACATTTGATGCGCTTCAGCACCAGATGCACCCGAAGGATATTGCAGCGCAGCGTGGGATGAAATACTCTACACTGCAGGCGCGTCGCTCATCCATTGTTGGTAGCGAAGAATAGGAAACGGTACGTTATGGCTGACAAGAAAACAGGCAAGACAGTTACCGTCGAACAGATTGGTAGCCCCATTCGCCGCCCGGCAGATCAGCGTCAGACGCTGGTTGGCCTGGGACTGAATAAAATGCACCGCCAGCGCACTCTGGAAGATACACCAGCTGTGCGCGGCATGATCCGCAAGGTGAGTCACCTCGTGCGCGTCGTTGACGAAGCCTGAGGGGAGTAAACATCATGAAACTGAATGATATTCGCGACAATGAAGGTGCGTCCAAGGACCGCAAGAGAGTCGGTCGGGGCATTGGTTCCGGTACCGGCAAAACTGGTGGCCGTGGCGTCAAGGGTCAGAAATCCCGTTCGGGTGTAGCGATCAACGGTTTTGAGGGCGGTCAAATGCCTATCTACCGTCGTCTTCCCAAGCGTGGATTCACCAACATTTTCTCCAAGGACTTCAACATCGTTTCGGTTGGCCGCATCCAGGTGGCCATCGACGCGAAAAAGCTTGATGCCAAAAAGGCCATCGATATTGCTGCTCTCGTTGAAGCAGGCGTTGTTCGTCGCCCCAAGGACGGGGTTCGTATCCTGTCCGATGGAGAATTGACGTCAAAGCTGACATTGGAAGTTGCCGGTGCTTCGAAATCGGCCATTGAAAAAGTTGAAAAAGCCGGCGGCACGCTCAAGCTGATCGGTGCAGCGGCAGTCGCAGCCGAAGCTTCTGAATAAATTGTGGCCTGTTGTGATTTGCAACAGGCTACTTTCTTCCCATATGGATAACACGTTACTGTGGTCCCGAAAGGGAGTGAATGACGGGAGCGGCTTTACCCAAAGCAACAGATTGTGTTTTAAAGACGCTTTTTGAACAGCAATTGTGACTGATTCCGGGTTGGTGTTTTCATCGACATGATACCCAGGTAACAAGTCTCGCGGAGATTCGTATGGCATCTGCAGCCGAACAACTCGCATCAAATTTGAACTTTTCAGCCTTTTCAAAGGCCGAAGATCTGAAAAAGCGCATCTGGTTTACCCTGGGTGCGCTTTTGGTCTATCGGCTAGGCACCTATATTCCTCTCCCGGGTCTGAACCCGGAAGCATTTGCTCAGGCATTCCAACAGCAAAGTGGTGGTATCCTCGGGCTGTTCAACATGTTTGCCGGCGGTGCGGTTGAGCGCATGGCGATCTTCGCACTGGGCATTATGCCTTACATCTCTGCATCCATTATCATGCAGCTGATGACTTCGGTTGTTCCCACGCTGGAACAATTGAAAAAGGATGGCGAACAGGGCCGCAAGGTCATCAACCAATATACCCGCTACGGCACGGTGCTTTTGGGTACCATGCAGGCCTACGGTATTTCCGTCGGGCTGGAATCCGGCAATGGTATTGTTGCCGATCCGGGCTGGTTTTTCCGTATTTCGACAGTGGTAACGCTGGTCGGCGGTACCATGTTCCTGATGTGGCTTGGTGAACAGATCACGGCACGCGGTATTGGTAACGGTATTTCCCTGATCATCTTCTCGGGTATTGTGGCTGCTCTTCCCAGTGCGGTTGCAGGAACCCTGGAACTCGGACGGACCGGCGCACTTTCGACCGGTTTGATCATCCTGGTCATTGTCATTGCCATTTCGGTCATTGCCTTCATCGTCTTTGTGGAGCGGGCGCAACGCCGTCTGCTCATACAATATCCCAAACGACAGGTCGGCAATCGCATGTTCCAGGGTGATGCCTCGCATCTGCCGCTCAAGCTGAACACAGCCGGTGTTATTCCGCCGATCTTTGCATCGTCTTTGTTGCTGCTGCCTGCCACGCTGGCCGGGTTCTCGGCAACGACCAACCTGCCACCCTGGGCGACCACGGTTCTTGCCACGCTTGGCCATGGCCAGCCGCTCTATATGGTTTTCTATGCTTCGATGATTGCTTTCTTTGCATTCTTCTATACCGCTGTGGTTTTCAATCCGAAGGATACAGCCGACAATCTGAAGAGCCATGGAGGCTTTATTCCCGGCATACGGCCAGGCGATAGGACAGCCGAATATATAGACTATGTGTTGACGCGCATTACCGTCATCGGTGCGCTATACCTTGTCTTTGTGTGTCTGTTGCCTGAGGTGTTGATTGCTCAGACGGGGATACCCTTTTATCTGGGTGGCACATCCTTGCTGATTGTTGTCAGTGTTACACTGGATACGGTTGCACAGATCCAGGGTCACCTGATCGCGCAGCAATATGAAGGACTGATCAAAAAGTCAAAACTTCGGGGAGGAAAGAGGGGCCGATGAGATTGATTCTGCTTGGACCACCGGGCGCGGGGAAGGGGACCCAGGCCCATCGTCTGGTCGAGAGATATGGCATTCCTCAGCTTTCAACGGGAGATATGCTGCGCTCTGCGGTAGCAGCTGGTACTGAGGTCGGCCTGCGCGCCAAGGCTGTGATGGATGCCGGCAAGCTGGTGTCTGACGACATTGTCAACGCGATTGTCTCTGAGCGGCTGGATCAGCCGGACTGCCAGCGCGGTTTCATACTGGATGGTTATCCGCGTACATTGGTACAGGCCGACGCGACCAGCACGATGCTGGCGTCCAAGGAGATGTCGCTGTCCTGCGTGATCGAGATTCGGGTTGATGACGCCATATTGGCAAGTCGTATCGGTGGTCGTTATACCTGCGCAAAATGCGGTGCCGGCTATCATGATGAAAATCTCAAACCGGCTGTAGAGGGCGTCTGCGATAATTGCGGTTCTACGGAATTTTCCAGGCGGCCTGATGATAAACCGGAAACGGTTCTCACCAGGTTGCAGGCCTACTACAAGGAAACGTCTCCTTTGCTGGGTTATTACTATGCAAAGGGATTGCTGAGACCCGTCGATGGAATGGCCGAAATCGACCAGGTTACGGCCCAGATTGAGGATATTCTTGCATCCTTGTGAGATTTTGCGTCGGTTTTTGGAAAAATCGCGCAATCCTTCGGAATTTAAGTCATTGGACTGTTGACGTTTGTGCATCGAGTCCGATAGAAACCGCCCAATTCGAGATAGTCGAGGGATTGGCGCGGTTTTCGAGAGAGAGAGCCGGGGCGATCGTTTTTACGTGCCTCGTTTAAAGTTAACATGCGGCTTAGACGCTGCGCAATGAAGCAGCCAAGCCGATTTGGTTTGACAGTCAAGGAGAACAGACGTGGCCCGTATCGCTGGCGTCAATATTCCAACGAACAAGCGCGTTATAATTGCGCTTCAGTATATTCACGGAATCGGTGCAACCTTCGCCAAGGAAATCATCGAAAAAGCTGGTATCGCACCTGAGCGCCGTGTCAATGAACTTGCAGATTCTGAAGTGATCAGGATCCGTGAAGCCATTGACCGCGACTATCAGGTCGAAGGGGACCTGCGCCGCGAAACATCGATGAACATCAAGCGTCTTATGGATCTTGGTTGCTATCGTGGTTTGCGGCATCGCCGGAACCTGCCGGTTCGTGGTCAGCGCACGCATACAAATGCGCGCACCCGTAAGGGACCTGCAAGAGCAATCGCAGGTAAGAAGAAATAAGCAGCCGGTAATTCCGGTCTGGGTCGGCTCCTTGCAAAAGAGGCCGGCCTTTTGCGTATGATTGGATTTGGCAGCAATGCCTCATCCGGTGGAGCCGCTGGGATTACGGCGGTGTAGAGATCATTGAAAGGGTCAAAATGGCAAAAGAAGCCGCACGCGTTCGTCGCCGCGAACGTAAGAATATTTCGTCGGGCGTTGCCCACGTCAAGTCAACATTCAACAACACCATGATCACCGTCACGGATGCACAGGGCAATACCATTGCCTGGTCTTCTGCCGGTGCCAAGGGTTTCAAGGGCTCACGCAAGTCCACACCGTTTGCCGCTCAGATTGCAGCGGAAGACTGTGCAAAGAAGGCCCAGGAACATGGTATGAAGTCGCTTGAAGTTGAAGTTTGCGGACCGGGTTCCGGTCGTGAATCAGCTTTGCGTGCACTTCAGGCTTCCGGTTTCACCATCACCTCCATTCGTGATGTGACACCAATCCCGCATAACGGATGCCGCCCGCGCAAGAAGCGTCGCGTCTAATCTGCGTTTTAACAACCGAAGAGCGCCTGAGCGCTCCTCTTGGTTATCCAGCTCTGTTGTCACGATTGGATGGTGGCAAGGAACGGAAGGTAAAGCAATATGATCCAGAAAAACTGGCAAGAACTTATCAAGCCAAACAAGATCGAGTTCTCGGCATCAGGACGCACCAAGGCGACCCTGGTTGCAGAGCCACTTGAACGTGGTTTTGGTCTGACACTTGGCAATGCATTGCGGCGCGTGCTGCTTTCATCGCTGCGTGGCGCAGCGGTTACGGCTGTACAGATCGACGGTGTGCTGCATGAGTTTTCATCAATCCCCGGTGTTCGCGAAGACGTGACTGATATTGTTCTCAATATCAAGGAAATCGCCATCGGCATGGAAGGCGACGAGCCCAAGCGCATGGTTGTGCGCAAGCAGGGTCCCGGAGCCGTTCTCGCCGGTGACATTCAGACGGTTGGCGATATCGAGATTCTCAATCCCGAACATGTCATCTGTACACTCGATGAGGGTGCGGAAATCCGCATGGAGTTCACTGTTCAAAATGGCAAGGGCTATGTTCCGGCAGACCGTAACAGGGCGGAAGATGCGCCTATCGGCCTGATTCCGGTTGATAGTCTCTATTCTCCTGTCAAGAAGGTCTCCTACAAGGTTGAGAACACCCGTGAGGGACAGGTTCTCGATTATGACCGTCTGAGAATGACGCTCGAAACGGATGGTTCGGTAACCGGAGAAGATGCAATTGCATTTGCTGCCCGTATTCTTCAGGATCAGCTTGGCGTGTTCATCAACTTTGACGAGCCGCAGAAGGAAGTTGAAGAAGTTCAGGCAACTGAACTTGCATTCAATCCTGCGCTTTTGAAGAAGGTCGACGAACTTGAACTTTCAGTTCGTTCTGCAAACTGCTTGAAAAACGACAACATCGTGTATATTGGCGATCTGATCCAGAAGACAGAAGCCGAGATGCTGCGGACACCGAACTTTGGCCGCAAGTCGCTGAACGAGATCAAGGAAGTACTGGCATCCATGGGCCTCCATTTGGGAATGGAAGTACCTGCATGGCCACCGGAAAACATCGAAGATCTGGCCAAGCGCTACGAGGATCAATATTAACCGAACCCCGCGGGCATTTAGCCCCGCACTGAAGGAGAAGGCTCATGCGCCATCGTATGTCAGGCCGCAAGCTGAACCGGACATCCAGTCATCGTAAGGCAATGTTTGCCAATATGGCTGCGTCACTGATTCAGCACGAACAGATTATCACGACCTTGCCCAAGGCCAAGGAAATACGTCCAATCGTTGAAAAGCTTGTCACACTTGGCAAGCGTGGCGATTTGCATGCCCGCAGGCAGGCAATTTCCAAAATTCGCGATGTTGAAATGGTTGCAAAACTGTTCGATGCGATTGCGACACGGTATGCGGATCGTCATGGCGGTTATATCCGCATTATGAAAGCCGGCTATCGCAAGGGTGACAATGCACCGCTCGCTGTTGTCGAATTCGTCGACCGCGATGTCGATGCAAGGGGCGCCAAAGATCGTGCCCGCCTTGAAGCAGAAGCCAATGAAGAAAGTGAAGCAGCGTAAGAACTGCAACACGTGTAATCAAGAGGCCGGGCATTGCCCGGCCTTTTTCGTATGCGCTTTTACCAGTCTGCTTGCCCAGACAGCATTCACTGTCTGCTATCTGGGGGTGCGACAATCGACCTGACCTGTGGTAAGACGTCAGCAGAGGCTGGAGCCTGTCTTGCTTTCATTGAACCACTCTGTTCGTGATCCAGTGAGTCGATCCGCCAGGAAGGCGGTAAAGAGCGATGCTCTCGCATCGGTCGAGACGCCAGACACAACGGGTGACGCAGCGGGCGGCCTCTGGTTGCGAACCCTTCGGGCCAGCTGTTTTTTAGCCATTATCGACGTCGTTTCACTTGCCCGTACCTTGAGGTACGCGCTTCACGAACCAACTTGATCCTGACAAAAAACAACTGGCAGAGTGAATCAATGAGAGCAAGACAGGCTCTATGCCACATCCAGACCCTTTTTGAATGACAGGACATTGCCTATCTATGCAATACCAGAGGGTCCCAAGTGTCAGGGGCTTTGCTATAACACTGTCGATTCGCAGGAGGGTACTATATGCGCAGTTTCAGAATGGCCGGTATCGTGGCCATTGCCCTTGTCATCTCGGGTTCGATTTGGTCTGCAACCCAGTCGCAGGAATTGCCGGGTGTGGACAAGCTTCGCGGCGTCGTTGCCGAGATACTTGGAAAAGATCCCAAGCAGGCAGAACAACAGGCACAAGACCGTCTGACACCGCCATCTCAAGCTGTTTTGCAATATTCCTTTGCGCCATTGGTCAAAAGTGCAGCACCAGCTGTCGTCAATGTCTATGCCGAGCGCATGGTACGCCAGCAGTCACCCTTTGGCGGCGATCCGTTTTTCGAACGGTTTTTCGGCCAGCAAATGCCCGGCCGCACCCGCAAGCAATCGGCTCTGGGGTCCGGTGTCATCGTTCATTCTTCCGGCATCATTGTAACCAACAATCATGTCATTGATGGCGCGGATGAGATCAAGGTGGCCCTTGCAGACGGCCGTGAGTTTCCCAGCCGTCTTTTATTAAAAGACGAACGGGTCGATCTGGCCATTTTGAAGATCGACGACAGCGATGCCTTTGCGTCGCTCGGCTACAGTGATTCGGATCGATTGGAAGTCGGTGACCTCGTATTGGCTATCGGCAATCCCTTCGGCGTTGGCCAGACAGTGACAAGCGGGATCGTGTCAGCACTGGCGCGCAATGGCGTTGGCGTCTCTGATTTCGGGTTCTTCATTCAGACCGATGCGGCCATCAATCCGGGCAATTCCGGTGGTGCGCTGCTGGATATGAACGGTCGTCTCGTCGGCATCAATACAGCGATTTTCTCGCGATCCGGCGGCTCCAACGGTATCGGCTTTGCCATTCCGGCGAATATGGTCCGCGCCGTCGTCGATGCAGCCATGAATGGTGACGACGCGTTTCGCCGTCCCTATATCGGCGCAACCTTTTCAACAGTCACATCGGACATGGCAGAAGCCCTGGGGCTGGACCGGGCAGCAGGTGCCATTGTGACCGCTGTCGTTGAAGGTGGTCCGTCCGATAAAGGTGGCCTGAAGGTCGGTGATCTGGTCCTGAGCCTCAATGGGCTGACCGTTGATCATCCGGATGCCTTGGGCTACCGGCTGGCAACAACCGGTGTGGGCAATATTGCCGAACTGGAAGTCATCTCACGCAAAAAGATCCGCAAGGTCGCCATCAAACTGGCGCCGCCACGCCAAAGGTCACCGGATATGGAAGCCCGGATTACCGGGAGAAACCCCTTTTCCGGCGCTTTGCTGGCAGATCTGGATCCAAAACTGGCTGAAGAATTGCACATTCAAAGCAATGCGAAAGGTGTGATTGTGCTGGATGTGGAACGTGGTTCATATGCGTCCCGTTACGGAATTCGTCCGCGCGATATTGTTTTGGAGATCAATGGCCATCAGATAAGCCGCGCCACTGATGTGGTTGAAATCGTCAAAGACAAACCGCGTGCATGGCGCTTTGAACTGGACCGCAACGGCAATCGCTTACGGCAGATGGTGCGATAGTGAGTGACCTTTTCGCCAGCGTTGCGGATGAAGCCGCGCTCAAGGCGCGGCCTTTGGCCGATCGTCTGCGTCCGAAATCATTGGTTGAGGTCAGTGGCCAGGAGCATCTGACCGGGGCCAATGGCATTCTCAGTCGGATGATTGCGTCAGGGACATTGGGGTCAATGGTCTTCTGGGGACCACCCGGAACCGGAAAGACCACCGTAGCGCGCTTGCTTGCGGGGGAAACCGATCTTGCATTTGAGCAGATATCGGCCATCTTTTCTGGCGTTGCCGATCTCAAGAGGGTCTTTGAAACGGCCCGTGCACGGCGCATGTCGGGAAAACAAACTCTGTTGTTCGTGGATGAAATCCATCGTTTCAATCGCGCCCAACAGGACAGTTTCCTGCCTGTCATGGAAGATGGGACGGTCATACTCGTCGGAGCGACAACGGAAAATCCGTCCTTTGAATTGAATGCGGCGCTTTTATCACGCGCCCGCGTGCTGACTTTCAAATCCCATGACGAGGAAAGTCTGGCGCAATTGTTAAGCCGTGCAGAAGAAACCGAAAACAGGATCCTGCCGCTCGATGCAGATGCGCGCCAAAGCCTTTACAGGATGGCAGACGGGGACGGACGGGCCATCCTGACGCTTGCGGAGGAGATCTGGCGATCTGCACGTGCCGATGAGGTCTTTGACGCTGAGGGCCTCCAGCAGATCGTACAGAGGCGTGCGCCCGTCTATGACAAGGGGCAGGACGGTCACTACAATCTGATATCTGCGCTGCACAAGGCCGTGAGGGGATCAGACCCGGACGCTGCTCTCTATTACCTGTGCCGCATGTTCGATGCCGGCGAGGACCCGCTTTATATCGGCCGTCGTCTGGTGCGTATGGCCTCGGAAGAAGTCGGCCTGGCCGATCCACAGGCTCTGGTGATCGCCAATGCGGCCAAGGATGCCTATGAATACCTCGGATCGCCCGAAGGGGAACTGGCATTGGCGCAGGCCTGTGTCTACGTCGCCTCGGCGCCGAAATCCAACGCCATCTACACGGCCTTCAAGAGTGCCATGAATGCCGCCAGAACGCACGGTTCCCTGCTGCCACCCAAACACATCCTGAACGCGCCGACCAGCCTGATGAAGACGGAAGGCTATGGTGGCGGCTATCAATATGACCATGATGCACCGGACGCCTTTTCCGGGCAGGACTATTTTCCGGAAAAAATGGGCCGCCAGACGTTTTATTCCCCGCAGGAGCGCGGATTTGAACGGGAACTGAAAAAAAGACTGGAATATTGGGCAAAACTGAGAGCGGAAAGGCAGGCTGCTGGTGGCAGGTGATACGCTGGCTATCTTCGGGGCAGGCGCCATCGGTTGTTATGTCGGCGGCATGCTGCAAGCCGACATAACACCCGATGGCGCCAATGTTCGTTTCATTGCCCGCGAACGAGTCGTAAGCGACCTGTCGGAACACGGGCTGAGGCTAAGCCGTTTTGATGGGCCGGATGCTCGCGTTGCGCCCCATGACATTGCCATATCGACAGATCCGGCCACTGTGGCCGGTTGTCAGATGATCCTGGTCTGTGTCAAATCGCAGGATACTAAAGCGGCAGCTGCGCAGATCGCCAGACATATTTCGCCCGGGTGCCTGGTCATTTCATTGCAAAACGGTGTCGATAATGCCCGCGTTTTATCTGATGTTCTGGGCGCGGAGAACGTCTGTGCGGGCATGGTGCCATTCAACGTGGTTGGTTCCGGTGGCGGACAATATCACAGGGGCACCGCGGGAAGACTTCTGATGGACGACACTCCGCGCACCAGAAGCTTTGCAGCCGCGCTGACATCCTGTGGCATCGATGCAAGCGTGCATTCCGACATGCAGGCTGTCCAATGGGGCAAACTGCTCCTGAACCTTAACAATGCGCTCAATGTCCTGTCTGATGTACCGCTTGTGCAACAGCTTTCGGACCGCGCCTACCGGCTGGTGCTTGCTGCAATGATGAAGGAAGCGCTTGCAGCGATGGAAAAATCCGGTATCCGGCCCGCTGCGATAGAAAACGTTCGACCGTCGGTTGTTCCACATATATTGCGACTGCCGAACTGGCTGTTTGCACGGGTTGCCCGCGCGATGTTGTCGATGGACGCAAAAGCCCGCTCATCCATGTGGGATGATCTTCAGAAGCATCGAAAACCCGAGATTGACTATCTCAACGGTGCCGTCGTGCGTCTGGCACAAAATGCAGGCACTGATGCGCCCATCAACCGTTCGATTGTTGCCCTTGTTGAAGACGCTTTCAGCAAGGGGCAATCACCGCAACTCAGCGGCGGGCAATTGCGGGAAAAACTGCAGAGGATGCGGTAAGATCGGTTCTGTTTGTCCGGTGAGCGCATGCAAATTGCAAAATATGCGTTTATTTCTTTTCTGCACCGGCAAAACCGACTAAACGCTTGTTTCATGGCACATATATTATATGTCGCGCTGGGTGGCGCCATTGGCGCTTCAATGCGTTACCTTGTAAGCATGGCAATGCTGAGATTGTTCGGCTCGAATATTCCCTGGGGAACGTTCACCGTGAATGTTCTGGGATCCTTTGCGATGGGCGTACTGGTGGAAGTGCTGACGCGCCGTCTGGGAGGATCACAGGAACTGCGTCTGCTTATTGCAACCGGGTTCCTTGGAGGTTTCACGACGTTCTCCGCTTTTTCTCTGGATGTCGTTTTTCTGTGGGAGCGGGGTTCCGGTATGGCCGCTTCGGTCTATGCGATTTCGAGTGTCGTCCTGTCGATTGCTGCGCTGTTTGCCGGTTTGGCGCTATGCAGAGCCTGGGCTTGACAGCAACTGTAGAATTGGAAGTTTTTAAATGGCAGGCGTAGAACAACGCAAAGTGGATGAAGATGAGACCGGCATGCGGCTGGACCGGTGGTTCAAGTCGCATTACCCGGGACTGGCCTTCGGCAAATTGCAAAAATTGCTGCGTTCCGGTCAGATCCGGGTGGACGGAGGCCGGGTGAAATCGGACACGCGGGTTCAGCCCGGGCAGGTGATCCGCATTCCGCCGATGGGGACCGATGAAAAGGATGCTGCGGAAGATCCGGAAAAGCGCCATCGTGGCCAGAGCGCAGACGGTGAGATGCTGTCAAAGATGCTGATCTACGAGGATCCTAAAGTCTTTGTGTTCAACAAACCCAGCGGCCTCGCAGTTCAGGGTGGCTCCGGTCTGTCGCGCCACGTGGACCAGATGCTGGAATCCTGGCGCAACAAGAAGGGTGAAAAACCCAGGCTTGTCCATCGCCTCGATCGCGATACATCCGGTGTGCTTGTGGTTGCGCGCACCCGTGGTGCTGCGCAGGCACTGACCAAGGCGTTTCGTGAACGCGATACGAAAAAAATCTACTGGGCCCTGGTGAAAGGCGTTCCTGCAAGGCCGGAGGGACGAATCTCCACCTGGCTGGTCAAGGAGCCGACGGAGGATGGAGACCGCATGCGCGTTTGCGCCCACGGCGTGAAGGGAGCGGATCATGCCGTTTCCAATTTCCGGATCATCGAGCGCGCCGGGCAGGACCTTTCCTGGCTGGAGCTGGAGCCCTATACGGGCAGAACCCATCAGTTGCGCGTTCACGCCGCCTATATGGACTGTCCCATTTTGGGTGATTCAAAATATTTTGAGGAAGACCACAACTGGGATTTCCCCGGCGGTATGCAAAAACGCCTGCACCTGCATGCGCGCAGCATTTCCATTCCCCATCCCGACGGCGGATCAAGAATTGAGGTCACAGCGCCGATGCCACAGCACATGGTCCAAAGCTGGAACCTGATTGGTTTCGACAAGGAATTGCAGGAATGAAACTGGTTCTGTTTGACTGTGATGGCACGCTTATCGACAGCGCTGCGGTCATACATGCCTGTATGGAACTGGCCTTCCTGGAGTCAGGCCATGCCGCTCCCGATATTTCCCGAACAAAATCCATTATCGGCCTGACTCTCGATATTGCGATCGCGCAAATGCTGGAAAGGCAGGTCGACGACCACATCCATCATTTGGTTGGTCGGTACAAACATCACAGTCTGAAAATGCGCTCCGGCAGTGAAGCCCATGAACCCTTTTATGATGGCATCTGGGACGTTCTGGATGTGCTTCGAAAGGAAGATGAAATCCTGCTGGGTGTGGTGACTGGGAAATCACGACGCGGCCTGGATAATCTGCTGGCAAAACATGCGCTTGAACCATCGTTCATCACCACCCGCACCGCCGATGAGTGCCCGTCGAAGCCCAATCCGGCCATGGTGCTGGAATGCTGCTGTGAAACCGGAGTCGATCCGGCTGCGACAATTGTAATTGGTGACGCGATCTACGATATGCAGATGGCAAGGTCAGCTGGCGCCACGGCAATCGGCGTCAATTGGGGCTACAGCAATGAACAGGCATTGCGCAATGCCGGAGCACATGATGTTGCGCACAGGCCGCAAGACCTGCTGCAATGGATAAAGTCGTCGGAAAGGCAAGCCTATGCGTGAAATTCTCTCAGATGTCAGCGAGATGCTCAGTGACACTGACCCGGTGCGCCGGGCGCAGATAAAGGCCAAGCGACCGCTTCCCAAACGGTTCTACAAGGGTGCCGGCGTTGCGCCTCTGAAGGACGGCTTCGCCGTGCAACTGGATGGAAAGACCGTACGCACACCGGCAAAAATGCTTCTGAAGTTGCCGACTGAGGAACTGGCCCTGCTGGTCTGCGACGAATGGAATGCACAAAAAGAAAATATCAATCCGGTTGAAATGCCGATCACCCGTCTGATCAATACCGCCATAGACGGCATTGCATTGGATCGGCAGGCTGTCATTGAGGACATTCTGCGCTTTGCCGGCACCGATCTGCTGTGTTATCGCGCCGACAGTCCGAAAGAACTTGTCGACCGTCAGAATGAAGCCTGGGATCCACTGATCGATTGGGCCCACGCCAGCCTCAGCGCCCGGTTCAATCTTGCCGAAGGCGTGATCCATGTGGAGCAGCCGAAGGAAACCATCCACGCCCTTGGCATCCACGTTGCTGCGTTCGACAGCCCGATTGCCCTTGCCAGCCTGCACACATTCACCACGCTGACCGGCTCTGCCCTGCTGTCGATTGCCATCGCCAAGGAGGAGTTGACGGCGCAGGAAGCCTGGCAGGCAGCCCATGTAGATGAAGACTGGAATGCCCAGCAATGGGGCGAAGACGTGGAGACCAAGGCCCGACGTGCGTTCCGCTGGGGCGAGATGCTGGCAGCCGACCGGGCGCTCAAAGCACTCTGATTCGAACATTCAGGCAGTTACACGGATTCCGCTTCTTCAGATGGCCGAGCCACTGAGCTTCGACAGGCGGACACCCGTGATCCTGAAGGCGCCGTCGGCCTGTTTTTCAAGCACATAGACGGCCCGCCAGTCCTTGCCCATGGGGCCGGTGATCAGCAATTCCTGGGCGATTGTATTTCCATCGGTGCCCAAAACACCACGGCCAAAGGCATAATTGCCAGGCCGATAGACCGGCCCATAATTGCGTTTGACCATTTCGACAAAAAACCTGGGGTCCGGATAGGCGGCCTTGATCCCCGGTGCGGCAAAGGAATAGGCCGTTTCAATGTCATCGTTCAAAAAGGCACTGATCTGTTTTTCAATGATATCTCGTGCGGTGGATATTCCATCCTGTGCCATCGCCGTGGTGGCAATCAGCAGGCTGGCGATAAGGGCTGTCAAAACGCTGCGCATGGGCTCATCCTCGCTTCCTATAAGGAAAAAGATAGGGCGCAATGTGCAGGTTGGGAAGACTTGGCGGCCTTCAACAATGAGTGAAGGCCGAAAGAAGTTCTGATTGTTTCACGAAAGCAGCTTGAACGTTCCCGTGGACGTGGCGACAGGGGTTCCATCTTCCGTCGCCAGTTGGGCATCGACAAAGATCAACTTGCGACCGCCTCCGGTCTTTTTTGCGGTCGCGATCACCCGTCCTGATCGCGCGCTCGACAGATAGTTGACGGTCATCGACACGGTGGCCACTTCAGGGAGCGTTTCGCCATCCACAGACAGGCTGGCCGTATAGCCCGACGCGGCATCCAGCAATGTGGCCACCAGGCCGCCGTGAAGACTGTGCGTGCGGTTGAGATGACGCGCGTCCATGTCGAGGATGGCGCGCGCCAAGCCATTGTCGATCTCGATGGCATAGCCGATGAGGCTCTGCGTGCCCGTATGGTTCTGAATGACTTTCATGGCACGAGGATCGCCGCAGTCTCTTTCCGGCAAACGCAGGGCCCCATCATGCAGCCTGTCGTGACAGGCTGACATAACGGGCCGTATGGTAATCCACATCACCAAACTGATGATCGATCATCACCAGACGCTTGGCAAAATGCGCCAGCCCGTATTCCCAGGTCATGGCAATGCCACCATGCATCTGGATGGCTTCCTCAGCCACAAGCCGACCGATGCGCCCGGCCAGAACCTTTGCCGATGAAACGGCTTTTTCCCGCTCCACCCGGTCAAGGTCTAGCCGTCCTGCCGCATTGATGACAGATGAACGGGCCTGTTCAATTTCGGTCAGAACGGTTGCCATGCGATGCTGCAGTGCCTGGAACTTGCCAATGGCAACGCCGAACTGTTTGCGCGTCTGCAAATATTCAATCGTCATGTCGCGGCAGACTTCCATCAGGCCGATGGCCTCGGAGGACAGCGCCACATTGGCACGGGCCGTCGCCATCTCGATCGCAGGATAGGCTTTGCCGGAATCACCCAGCAATGTTTCTGCACCCAGCCGTACGTTGTTCAGGGAGACCTCACAGGCATGCAGCCCATCTATTGTCGGGTAACCTCTGATTTCCAGCCCCTCGGTTGTCGCGGGCAACAGAAAGGCTGACAGACCATCTTCGTCCCATGTGTTGCCGGAAACGCGTACCGTGACAATCAGGCTGTCTGCACTGTCGCCATTGAGCACGACTGCCTTGCTGCCATTGACAATCCAGCCCTCGCCATCGGGCACGGCACTGGTCTCCACGTGGGAGAGGTCGTAATGGCTGGTGGGTTCGCCATGGGCCAGTGCAACCGTGTGCGTTCCTGCGATGATATCGGCGATCAGCGCCTTCTGACTGTCATTGCCAAGCAGAGAGAGCATCGTGCCGCCCAGGATACCGCTGGCAACAAAAGGTTCGACAACAAGACCGCGACCCAGTTCCTCGAACAGGATGGCGATATCGAAACCAGCGCCGCCAAACCCGCCGTCCTCTTCTGAAAAGAGTGCGCCGATCAGACCCAGTTCGGCAAATTGCCCCCAAACATCGCGGGAAAAACCCTCAGCGCTGGCAGCGACCTTGTTGCGCTCTTCCAGTCCATAATTGTCGGCGATGAATCGTGCGACCATATCCTTGAGCATGATCCGGTCTTCGGTATGATTAAAATCCATGGTTGCCTCAAAGTCCCATCATCATTTTGGTGATGATGCTGCGTTGAATTTCGTTGGAACCACCGTAGATGGTGATTTTGCGGTTGTTGAAATATTCCTGGCTGACCGGTGCCGCATAATCCGGCCCGATGGGCTCTTCATTATACCCGGTCTCAAGCGCCTCTGAAACGAATGGCATGGCATAGGGGCCAAGGGCGCGCCGTGTCAGATCATTGAGGGCCTGGCGGATTTCCGTGCCCTTGATCTTCAGCATCGAACTCATGGGCCCCGCATTGGCCACGCTGTCGGGCGATGAAAGCAGCCGCAGATTGGTGGTCGCCATGGCATCCAGATCGATTTCGATCTGCGCCAGTCTGGCAGCAAAGATCGGGTCCTCGATCAAAGGCCGACCACGGACCTTCTGGTTTTCCGCAATATATTTGAGATGCGCCAGCGACACTTTGTTGGCCCCGACATTGGCAATATTGGTGCGCTCGTGGGTCAGAAGATATTTGGCATAGGTCCAGCCCTTGTTTTCTTCGCCAACAAGATTTCCCACCGGAACACGAACGTCGTCAAAAAACACCTCATTGACTTCGCGTGAACCTTCCAGCAGCACAATCGGGCGCACCGTGATACCGGGCGTCTTCATGTCGATCAGCAGAAAGGAGATGCCCTCCTGGCGTTTTCCTTCATTGGACGTGCGCACCAGACAGAATATCATGTTGGCGTATTGCCCGAGCGTCGTCCAGGTCTTCTGCCCATTAACCACATAGTGGTCCCCATCGCGGACTGCGTTTGTCTTGAGCGAAGCCAGATCGGAACCGGCGCCCGGTTCCGAGTAGCCCTGGCACCACCAGTCGGACCCATCCAGAATTCTTGGCAGATAGGTGCGTTTTTGTTCTTCGGACCCATATTTCATAAGCACCGGCGCCAGCATTTTCAGCCCAAAAGGAACTGTGCGTGGCGCTCCGGCTGCGCAGGATTCATCGTCGAATATCTGCTGCTGAACGGCATTCCATCCGGTCCCGCCGTATTCAACCGGCCAGGATTCGGCAAGCCAGCCGCGTTTGTTCATGATCGCGTGCCAGCTTTCCATGTCTTCCTTGACCAGACGTTTGCCGGTCTTGACCTTCTCGGCAAGCGAGCTTGGCAGCTCTGAAGCCAGAAATTCACGCACTTCGTCACGAAAGGCCAGTTCTTCTTCGGAATAATTGAGGTCCATGATCCGATCCTTTGATCAATAGATTTCAAACAGGCCGGCAGCACCCTGGCCACCACCGATACACATGGTCACCACGGCATATTTGACGCCGCGCCGCTTGGCTTCATACATGACATGGCCAACCTGGCGTGCACCGGTCATGCCGTAGGGGTGACCGATGGATATGGAGCCGCCATTGACGTTCAAAATCTCATCGGGAATACCCAGCTTGTCGCGGCAATACAGCACCTGGCTGGCGAATGCCTCGTTGAGTTCCCAAAGTCCGATGTCATCCATCTTCAAGCCGGTTCGCTCAAGCAGGCGAGGGATGGCAAACACCGGTCCAATGCCCATCTCATCGGGTTCGCAACCGGCCACGGCATAGCCTCTGAAGGCGCCGAGAGGCTCAATATTGTGTTTCGCCGCTTCGCCGGCCTCCATCAGCACACAGGCCGAAGCGCCATCTGACAATTGGGATGCGTTGCCGGCGGTAATGAACTGGTCTGCCCCGCGAATGGGTTCAAGTTTCTGCAATCCTTCCAGCGTGGTCGTTGGACGGTTGCATTCGTCGGTGCTGAGTGTGACTTCCTTTTTCGATATCTCGCCGGTGTCGCGGTCCTTGACAGCCATGATTGTGGTGAAGGGTATGATTTCATCACTGTAGCGGCCTGCCTCCTGCGCAGCAGCCGTGCGCTGCTGCGAGGCCAGGGCGTATTCATCCTGGGCAAGGCGGCTGATACCATAGCGCGCTGCGACAATATCGGCTGTGTCGATCATCGGCAGATAGATTTCAGGCTTGTTTTCAAGAATCCAAGGGCTTGCCGCCATATGGGTATTGGCATGTCCCTGGGCCAGAGTAATGGATTCCAGCCCGCCCGCCAACATGGCCGGAGAACCTTCGACGGTGATGGAATGGGATGCCAGAGCAATGGCCTGGAGACCGGAGGAGCAGAACCTGTTGACAGTCATACCCGCCGTGGTCACCGGGAGGCCGGCGCGGATGGCGATTTGTCGGGCAATATTGCCGCCGGTTGCCCCCTCAGGCAGGCCGCACCCGAAGATGGCGTCTTCAATCAAGTCGGGGTCAACGCCGGAACGTTCCACAGCGGCGCTGGCGGCAGCACCGCCAAATTCCGCGCCATGGGTCATGTTCAAACTGCCTCGAAAGGCTTTGGCGATCGCGGTTCGGGCGGTCGATACGATTACAGCTTCGCGCATGGGTTCAATATCCTCTAGAAATTTGCTTTTTTGTTCAACGTGTCGAAGTTTTCGCCCCGGTCCACAAGATCGATCAGGAGTTGGGCCGGCTTCCAGAATTCCGGATCTTCGCTTTGGAAACTGCGAATATCGGCCAATATCGTGTCCAGCCCCACCATGTCTGCATATTTCAATGGCCCGCCGCGCCAGCGCGGGAAGCCGTATCCATAAAGCATGGTGATATCGACATCGAGCGGACGCAGTGCAATGCCTTCTTCAACAACGCGTGCGCCTTCATTGATCATGGCGGCCATGTAACGCCGCATGATCTCTTCTTCATTGAGGGGCTTTGGCGTAATGCCCTTTTCGGCTCTGACCTGATCAATGATTTCCAGAACCTCTGGGTCAGGTTTGCCGATGCGGCTGCCGTTTTCATAGATGTAAAATCCACGACCGGTTTTTTGCCCGAAGCGGCCCAATTCTCCGATCCGGTCCATATAGTCGGACGCATAGCGACCTTTCCAGCCTTCTGCGCGTTTGCGTTTGCGGTTGGCCATGCCAATGTCGAGACCGGCCAGATCGCCCATCTGGTTGGGGCCCATGGGATAACCGAAATTCAGCACGGCCTTGTCAATGTCATAGGGGCTGGTGCCGTCTTCAACCATGAAGGAGGCAAGCGACAGATAGCGTTCCAGGATACGGTTTCCGATAAACCCGTCGCAAACGCCCGCCCGCACACCGACCTTCTTGAGCTTTTTCGCCAGAGCGAATCCTGTCGCGGCCACATCCGCATGGGTCTTGTCTGCAACCACGATTTCCAGCAGGCGCATCACATGGGCTGGTGAGAAAAAATGCAAACCCAGAACATCCTGTGGTCGTTTTGTTGCCGAGGCAATTTCATTGATGTTGAGGTAGGACGTGTTGCTGGCCAGAACGGCACCGGCCTTGGCGTGTTGATCAATCTGCCGAAACAGGTCCTTCTTGATGTCCATGTTTTCAAATGCGGCTTCGATAACAATATCTGCCGAAGCGATAGAAGCAATATCCGAACTGACCGAATAGAGCTTGTTTGCAAGATGGTCGCGATGCGCCTGATCGAACTTGCCGCGTTTGACCCCGTCATCGAGAATACGCTCGACATTCTGCCGGCCACGCTGGGCGCTTTCCTCATCGCGTTCGACCATCGTCACCGGCATACCAGCAAACAGCATGGAGACTGTTATGCCCGCTCCCATGGTTCCGCCGCCAATCACTGCGGCGCCGTCCAAAGGCCGTGCATGGCCGGTCTTGAGTTCAGGGACCTTGCCGACTTCACGATCAGCGAAAAACGCATGAATCATGGCTTCGCGTTGCGGCGTATTCAACAGTTCCATGAAATATTCGCGTTCGCGAGCCATGCCTTTCATGAACGGCAGTTCCGTGGAATCAATGATCGCTTCCAGGCAGGTCAGGGGAGAGATCTGCCCCTTGGCCTTCTTTTTGACAGCCGCACGCAGTTCATCAAACAGTTTCGTGTTGCCGCGCACAGCTTCAATTTTTTCGTTCATCTCGCTGGTACGGCGCACCGGCAGGTTTTCTGCCAGCACACGCCGGGCAAAGGCAATACCAGCGGCCAGCGGATCGTCGCCATCGTCATTGGCATCGACAATGCCGAGTTTCAGCGCTTCGGGAGCCGAGACGTGTCGCCCGCTGGTGATAATGTCGGTCGCAGCTTCAATGCCGACCAGACGGGGCAGGCGCTGTGTGCCTCCGGACCCGGGCAACAATCCCAAATGGACTTCCGGCAGTCCCACCCGTGCGGATTTCACGGCCACGCGATAATGACAACAAAGGGCGGTTTCCAGGCCGCCGCCAAGCGCGGTGCCGTGTATTGCGCAGACAGTGGGCTTGTCCAGTGCTTCCAGCATATTGGTGACTTCCGGAAGTGACGGCGGCTGTAGCGGTTTTCCAAATTCCTTGATATCCGCACCGGCGATGAATGTGCGTCCTGCACCCACGACGACAGCGACCTTGGCTGACGGATCATCTGCGAATGCTTTCGCAGCCTTGACCAGCCCCTCGCGCACGGCATGGCCGGCAGCGTTGACGGGTGGGTTGTCAATCGTGATGACCGCGATGGCACCGGCCTCATCAGGCAGGACTGCATAGGAAACAATTTCGTTCATTCAAATTCACCGAAAGCAAGTTGGGATGGGTTGGGTAGGTGGTTTGGCAATTATCAGGTATCCGGCGCCCGATAAACAGGCGCCGGATGAATTTGTTCAGAGCTTACTGCTCGCCGACGACGACCCAATTGCCGTCTTCGATATGGGAGACGATAACCGCATCACCACCCTGATGATCTTCAGCAGAATAGTTGGTGCGCACGCCTGTTATCGGATCAATATAATCCAGGCTTTCCATGGCTGTGATGAAGTTTTCCGCAGTCAGATCTTTGCCTGCCGCTTCCAATGCCATCACAAGACCTTCAGCTGCTGAACGGCCAAGCAAAGCGCCTGTGCCGGGGAATTCACCGAATTTGGCCTGGTAGTCATCTGTCCACTTTTTCACAACCGGATCAGACATCCGGGTGGTCAGATCGGGCCATCCGGCCGCCGCATAGAAACCCTCGGTGAGACCACCGGGAACCTTTGCAATGGCGGTATGGAAAGAGGCCGAACCACCGACGAAATCCACATCATTCCAGCCGATTTTCTTTGCGGTGGCCAAAGCCGTGATGGTCTGACGCACACCAAGCGCAATGGCAATGGTGTCACAGCCTTCATCTCTCAACTTGGTCAATGAGCCGACAAAATCCTGCTCATCCGGCTTGTGGGTGGTTTCAGCCTTGTATTCGATACCCAATTCCGCAGAGACGTCTTTTGCGCCTTCCTGAATCTCCTTGCCGAAATCGGAAGGGATATACATGGCGCAAATGGTTTTTGCGTCATTATTCTCCTTCAAAAAGGTGATCCCGGCGCGGATCTGGTCATAGTAGGACGAAAAACCGGCAAACTTGTAGGGCTCCAGCGGTTCGATCATCTGACGGGCTGCTGTCAGAGGTCCGATATTGGCAATCCCCTTGCGTTCAAGCAGCGGGAAACTGGCAATATTCATCGGTGTGCCAAGCGACAGAAGCATCACAAACACCTTGTCGGAATTGATCAGTTTGTTGATGTTCTGCATGGCCTTTGGCATCTGATAGCCATGGTCTTCTGCAATCAACCGCAACTTGCGACCGTGTACGCCACCCTTTTCATTCACTTCGTCAAACAGCTGATTGGCAGCGCCGATAGCCGGTGCACCAAAGGCGGCGAAAATACCTGACAGGTCCTGATTGGATCCGATCAGAATCTCCGTGTCCGTGACGCCCTGTGTTTCCGCAAATGCCTGCGGCAGCATGGCCGCCGACAGAGCCATTGCGATAGCCGTCGTTTTGATAATATTCTTCATTGGTAGTCTCCTCCTGGTGAAATAATCATCCATACATGGTGTCGATCAGCGCTTTATGTTTTTTCTCCACAAAGCTGCGCTTGAGCTTCATGGTGGCGGTCAACTCGTCATCCTCTGCTGTCAAAAGAACGTCAATGAGGCGAAATGCCTTTATCTGCTCGACCCGTGCGAATTCTTCGTTGACCTTTTCGACGACGCCGCCGATCAGTTCCTGGACTTCCGGCGTCGCGCACAGCGAAGCAAAGTCACCAAACGGAACCCGGCGGTCCTGGGCAAATTTTTCGACATTCTCCTGATCGATCATGATCAGGCAGGAAAGAAATTTCTTCTTGTCACCAATGACCACCGCATCAGAGATATAGGGAGAAAATTTCAGTTTGTTCTCGATTTCGGCGGGGGTGATATTTTTTCCACCGGCGGTAATGATGATGTCCTTGAGGCGCCCGGTTATTTTCAGATAGCCTTCATTGTCCAGAAAACCCACATCGCCGGTCTTCAACCAGCCGTCCGTGGTCATCGTATCCTCTGTCTGAGCGGGCTTGTTCCAATAGCCCTCAAACACATTGGGTGCCTTGTACTGGATCTCGTTTCCATCGCTGATACGGACTTTACCGCCCGGGACAACGCGCCCGACTGTACCGACCTTGTTGTGTCCATACCTGTTGAGCGAAATGATGCCGGCTGTCTCACTCATGCCGTAACCCTCGAACAGATCAATGCCGATGGTCTGGTACCACAATAGAAGGTCGGGAGAGATTGGAGCCGCGCCGGTCGTGCCGCGACGCAATCGATCCATGCCGATCATGCGCCGAATATTCTTCAGCACAACCGCATCCCAGAAACGATAACGCAAGGCGGTGTAAAGCGGTACGGGCTTCTCGTCACGCAGGTAGGATGCCCGGGCCGCCCCTGCCGCCAAGGCCTGCTGGAAGGCAAACTGGCCGAACGGGGTTGCGTCCCCCATCATGATCGAAATTCTCGAATAGATTTTTTCCCAGACCCGAGGCACAGCCGTGAAGATATGCGGGCTGACTTCCTGGACGTTGTCAAAAACCGTCTCGGGGCTTTCCGCAAAATTGACCGTGGATTTGGAGGCTATCGGTGAAAGAACCGAAATGAAGCGCTCCAGAATGTGACACAGGGGCAGAAAGCAGACCTGTTCATCGGTTTCATAGGCCGGCAGTGTAATGGCACCCACGGACAGGGAATACATGATATTGCCTTGCGAAATCATGGCGCCTTTGGGTTGGCCCGTCGTACCGGAAGTGTAGACAAGCAGGGCGAGATCCGTGGGTTTGGATCTGGCTATCTCCTGCTCGAAAAGATCCGGGTTCTTCTTCAGATGGACCCGACCGATATCGTAAAGTTCATCCAGAAACATGACCTGGTCATCGTGATAATCATGCAGGCCCTCTCGGTCATAGACGATAACCTTTTTCAGGCATGTCATCTCATCGCGAACAGTCAGATATTTGTCGAGCTGCTCATCATTTTCTATAAACAGGAACTGACTGTTGGAATCCGTCACCAGATAGGAGAGCTGGCCTGCGGAATCGGTCGTGTAGACGCCGGAGGAAATAGCGCCCATGCATTGCACGGCCAGGTCGGTATAGACCCATTCCTTATTGTCTTCAGACAGGATGGAAACAACATCACCACGTTGTAGACCCAGCGCTGCCAGCCCATTGGCAATCAGTCTGGTATGCTCATGGAAATCGTTCCAGGAATAGGACAACCAGATCCCATAGTCTTTTTCCCGGTGGGACGTTCGCTCACCCAGTTCCTTGCATCGTTGCAGAAACAATTTGGTTATCGTGTCACAGCCGTCGATATAAAAGGGACCGTTTTCCAGATCCTCATTCAGACTGATACCATTGACGAGCGTTTGCCGCGGAATGGTCTCCAGACTCCCCATGCTCATACCTCCCTAGACTGGCTCAGCGCCAGGTTTTGCGCTGTTTCCAGCGTCTTTGCCCGCGTTGCGTGTCCTGTTGTGCACCCAGATAAAACTCCTGGATGTCTTTGGATTCGCGCAGTTTTGCAGCTTCACCGCTCATCACGATACGTCCAAGTTCCATGACATATCCATAGTGGGCAACATCAAGCGCAACCTTTGCATTTTGTTCCACCAACATCATGGTGACATTTTGTTCTCTGTTCAGCCTGCGGATGATGCTGAAAATTTCCTTGACCAGCAAGGGGCTCAATCCAAGGCTTGGTTCATCAAGCAACATGATGCGCGGTTTTGCCATCAGGCCCCGGCCAATGGCGAGCATCTGCTGTTGTCCGCCCGAAAGGGTTCCGGCTTCCTGCGACCGGCGCTCCTTGAGGATGGGGAAATAGTCATAAACCAGTTCCATGTCGGCTGCGACACCGGCTTTGTCCGATCGGGTATAGGCGCCCATCTTGAGGTTGTCTTCGACGGTCAGAATCGGAAAGATTTCCCGTCCTTCGGGAACATGAACAATCCCCTTTTGAACGACCTTGTCTGGCGCTGATCCCTGGATGAATTCACCGGACAGAGCAACCGTGCCTTTCTCCGGATCCATGACCCCGGAAATCGTTTTGAGCAATGTCGTCTTGCCGGCCCCATTGGCGCCAAGAACCGTGACGATCTGCCCCTCGTTGACCTCAAGGCTGACACCACGAATGGCCATGATCGGGCCGTAATAACTTTCCAGATTGTCGATTTTCAAAAGCGGCTGATTGTGTTCGCTGGTCATGCTGCCTCTCCGCTTTCTGTTCCATCATCGGAACCCAGATAGGCCTCGATGACAGCAGGATCGGTCTGGACCTCCTGCGGTGTGCCGATGGACAGCATGCTGCCGTCGGCCAGAGCCATGACGCGGTCAGATACGGAACTGACCAGATGCATATCGTGCTCGACCATGAGAACGGTCACGCCCATCACTTTTTTGATGTCCTCGATCCAGAAGGCCACATCCTGCGTTTCCTCCACGGAAAGTCCGGACGCCGGTTCATCAAGCAGCAGCAATTTGGGCTTCACGGCCAGTGCGCGTCCCATTTCCACGACTTTCCGAACGCCATAGGGCAGGCCTGCAATCAGTTTCTGGCGATAGGGCTGCAGGTCGAGGAAATCGATCACATGCTCTACGGCTTCCCGGTGAACGCGCTCCTGGGCGCGCACGAATGGCGTGAACAGCATATCTGTCAGGAAATTCGAACAGCAATGCGTATGGCGCCCGACCAGCAGGTTCTGCAATACAGAAGCCTGCTCGAACAATTCGATGTTCTGAAAGGTTCTGGCAATACCCAGCACCGGTACATCGTGCGGCTCGGCTCCCAGAATGCTCTTGCCTTCAAACAGGATATCACCTTCAGCAGGCGTATAGAGGCGGGATATCATGTTGAGTATCGTTGATTTACCCGCGCCATTTGGCCCCACGAGCGCAAAGACTTCACCTTCTTCCACGCTGAATGACACGTCATTGACGGCAACCAGGCCACCAAAACGCAGGGTAACGTTTTTGAGTTCCAGCAGGCTCATCTTGTGCGCTCCGTTTTCAGGTAACTCTTCTGGCGGCGGAACATGTCCTTACGGTAGAAGGGAAAGAGCTCGAAATAGGTGCGGATTTTCAGCCAGCGACCGTAGATGCCCATTGGTTCGAACAGGATGAAACCGATGAGGATGATGCCGAACAATCCGCTTTCAAGACCTGGAATGGTTACCGAACCGGAGTCTGCAAAGACCGTCAATGCATCCCTTGTCAGTGATATGACCAAGGGCAGCATGACAAAAACGATCGCACCGAAAAAGGCCCCGTGTATTGTGCCGAGACCGCCAACCACAATGATCAGAAGCAATGTGATCGACATGATCAGGTTGAATGTCTCATTGGTGAATATCGTTGCAAAATGCCCCATCAGCGCGCCGCCGAGACCCGTTATGAAACAGGATATGGCGAAGGCCACCATCTTTGTGCGCGCAACATTGATGCCCATGGCCTTTGCCGAGACTTCGGAGTCACGCACGGCGGCAAAGGACCTGCCAATGGGAGAGCGCAGCATGTTGCGATAAAGATAGACAATCAAAAAGGTAATGAACAGCACAAGCCAATAGAGCTCGACCGGATTGCCGTATCGATTGAAAACAAAGCCGAATATCTCGATATCAGGCGCAAAGAGGCCTGACACGCCACCAGTGAGCGGCTCCATGATGACAATGAGATCTTCTGCAAGAACCGAGATCGCCAGGGTGGCGATGGCAAGATAAATACCGTGCAGCTTTGTTATCGGCATGGCAATCAACGCACCGGCAACACCAGCTGTCAGTCCCGCCAGTGGGAAAGAAAGCAGGAATGGCATGGAAAAATGTTCCTGATAAAGCACGTTGGAATAGGCGCCGACAGCCATGAAAGCCGCATGTCCGAGGCTGGCCTGACCGGTTTGGCCGACCAGCACCATCAGGCCCATACCGCATATGGCCCAGATCAGCACAAGTGTGGCCTCGCCAATCAGAAAGTCACTGATCAGGAAGGGCAACAGTATGGCAAGAGCAAACAACAGCAGATACCAGAAAGCCTGAGCCTTGTGTTTGAACAGACGGATATCTGCGTCATATGAGGTTTTGAATACAATGCGCATGTTTGCCCCTCACACTTTCTTGGTCTGGATTTGTGACAATATGCCGTGCGGGCGAACCACAAGCATCACAACCAGAATCAGATAGGGGAAAATCTGTGAATAGCCAGCTGGCATGTAGCGTGCAGCGAATGGCTCGACCAGACCGACAATGATGCCACCCAGCAATGCGCCGGGCAGGCTGCCAAACCCGCCGATCACCGCAGCAGCAAAGGCCTTGATGCCAAGCAGGCCTGCGGTTGGATCAATGGAGCCTTTGGAGGCAAAAAGAATGCCTGCAATGGCGGCCACAACACCCGACAGTGCCCAGATCATCGAGTGAATGCGTTTGACCGGGATACCCATATAATAGGCGGCAAGCTGGTTTTGCGATGACGCTTGCATACCGATGCCGAGTTTGGTGCGGGCAAAAAACACGTAGAGCAATGCCGTCAGTGCAACGGTGACAATGATCACCCAGACCTCGTCCATCCCCAGCACCAGCCCTCCAAATCGCAATTCAAGCCCTGATAGCGGCGATTCCAGCGATTGCGGCTCGTGCCCCCAGATGAGGCCGGCAATGAAGCGAATTACAAATCCCAGCGCAATGGTCAATATCACGACTGCCACCTGGGATTGGCCAAACATCCGCCGCAACACGATCATGTCGAGGAGGTAACCCAGAATGCCCATAATGCCGATTGCTAGAATGACCGAAAGCCAGAACGGCAGGCCCATGTGGTCGGCATTGGTAAAGCCCAACGTGATGAATGCGCCCAGCATCATGAAGTCGCCCTGGGCGAAATTCACGGCTTCGGTTGCCTTGTAGATAAGAACGAAGCCCAGAGCTATGAGTCCGTAGACGCATCCATTCGCCAGGCCACTTACGATCAATTGTAGTATGTCCACTCGGTTGGCCCTCCCAAGCCTTGAGCTTTTGCTCGTTCTCGTGGATGAACATGGTGAAATTAATCAACAGGTTCCTAAGTCCTCTCCCGGTCGTATCAGGGTATCAGCATGACCTTTCCGGTTGTATTGCGCAACGCTTGTGCCAGATCATTCATCGCATTCTTTAGTCGGATGGTGTCCGACACCTCGGTTTGCCACTGACCTGAAACGAAACGGGCCTGTACTTCACCAATAATCCTGACCTGTTCTTCCCTGGGGGTCGCCATGAACCACCGGGTCAACCAGAAACCTTCAATCTGTTTCTGCATGAAGATGAACTGGCCCATTTCCTGCAATTTCGGTGGTTGCGGATCAAGTTTTCCATAAACCACCCACCGCGCCTGATTGGGCATGGATGCAAAAATGTCGGCTGACAGCTGATTTGCAACCGCATCCAGCAATATCCGCGGCTTTTCCTGTCGTATCACATCGCGCAATGTCTCTTTGAAATCCGCTGCGGTGCTGTTCAGAACGTTTTTCGCGCCCAATTCGAGAAGATGCGCCGCCTGCTCATCCCTGCGGACAATGGCGATGGGCGCAATGTCATTGTCGCGTCCCAGGGCCGTCATCAGTTTGCAGAGCTGGCTGTTGGCTGCAGTCATGATGAAACTGCCGCTTTTGGCGTTGCGCACGATGTCGAACATGGCCATGGCGGTGAGGGGATTGACCACATGTCCCGCCGCGTCCTCATTGCGCATGTCGTCGCGCACCGGAATGCACACGGCTGCGGACGTCACCGCATATTCTGCCCATGCGCCCGAGCCGTCAGGTCCGACGGTGAACGCAACGCGTTTACTGATCAGGGATTGTGCATGGTTGCCGGCACCGGCAATGATTTCACCGACGCCTTCAAACCCCGCAGCCGCACCTTTGACTCTTGGATGTCCGTATTCACCCTTGATGTAATGAAGATCAGAGGGATTGATCGAAGCCATGGCCATCTTGATCAGCACCTGGCCTTCAGCCAGGGACGGCAGGGCGATGGTCTTGCCTTCAAGATAGGGATCCATGCTTTCGAAGGTCAGTCCTTCTGACGTGCCTGAGTAGCCATCCTGCTTTTGCGTCAACGCGAAGGTTTCTGTGGGTATCTGCACCATCATTCTCCTTCAGGGACCAGAACCAGTTTTCCGGTGGCGCCACGTCCAAGGACGCGCTCCAGAACGGCAGGTGCCTCAGACAGTGGATAGCAACCTTCGATATGGGGTTTGACGCGCCCGTCCATATACCAGCCAATGAGCTCTTTCATGTTGCTGGCGTATTGACCGGGCTCACGTGCTGTAAAGGCACCCCAGAAAACGCCAACAACAGAAAATTCCTTGACGAGGGTGAGATTGACCGGAAGTTGCGGAATGCGTCCGGATGCAAAACCGATGACCAGCAACCGTCCACCACGCGCCATGGCGCGGCAGGCGGAATCAAAGGCATCACCTCCCACTGGGTCAAAAAGCACATCGACGCCTTTGCCGTTGGTCAGTTTTTTCAGATCGTCCTTCAAATTATCGTAGCCAATGCATTCATCGGCACCGCTGTCTCTCGCAACTTCCTGTTTTTCCGCAGTCGAGGCCACGGCAATGACCCTTGCACCCATTGCTTTGGCAATCTGTATGGCGCCAATGCCGGTGGACCCGGCCGCACCCAGCACGGCCACTGTTTCACCCGGCTGAAGGTTGGCGCGCTGCTTCAACGCGTGGTGCGACGTGCCATAGGCGCACAGCAATGCGCAGGCGTCGGCGAAATCCATTTTTTCAGGCAAGGGAAAAACGGCCGCTGCCGGTGAGGAAACCAATTCCGAATAGGAACCCATCTGCATCAGCGCAGCGACACGGTCTCCAGGCGCCAACCCTGTCACATCAGGTCCGACGGAATCAACAATCCCGGCCACTTCCATGCCCGGCACAAAGGGCGTTGGCGGTTTCATCTGGTAGAGACCCTGGACCAACAGGCCGTCCGGGTAATTGACGCCGATGGCCTTGGCGCGGATTACAACCGCGTTGCCCTGTGCAACAGGATCAGCCACGTCCTTGTAGGCCAGCGATTTTAGCGGCCCGTATTCTTCACAGACAACAGCTTTCATGGTCAAACCCGCTCCTGCGTATATTTGCGTAGTTCGTTGCGGGCAACCTGCCTGCGGTGGACGGCATCCGGACCATCGGCAAGGCGCAGGGTGCGCAAGGACGTCCATGCACGAGCAAGCGGCGTGTCCTGTGATATGCCCTGGGCGCCAAACATCTGCACCGCTTCATCCGTGACCTTCAGGGCGACGAGCGGCGCCACCACCTTGATCTGACTGATCCAGGGGGCCGCAGCCTTGGCATCGCCCTGATCCATCATCCAGGCAGCCTTCAGGCACAAAAGCCTGGCCATTTCTATGTCCATCCGGCACTGTGCGATGATGTCATAATTGGCGCCCAATTGTGCAAGTGGCTTGCCGAAGGCTTCGCGCCGCAGGGATCGCTGACACATGAGCTCCAGCGCATGTTCGGCCTGACCGATGGCGCGCATGCAGTGATGGATACGGCCAGGTCCAAGACGGCCCTGTGATACTTCAAATCCGCGGCCTTCGCCGAGGATCAGGTTTTCGGAGGGAACCCGCACATCCTTGAAGCGAATATGGAAGTGTCCGTGGGGTGCATCATCATGCCCGTAAACCTGCATCGCACGAAGTTTTTCCACCCCGGGTGTGTCGGCAGGAACGAGAACCATCGAATGCCGTTGGTGCTTAGGGGTATTCTCATCGCCGGTCTTGACCATGACGATATAGATTTTGCAGCGCGGATCGCCAGCGCCTGAAGACCACCATTTTTCGCCATTGAGAACGTATTCGTCGCCCTCGCGTTTGCACGACATGGAGATATTGGTGGCATCGGACGAAGCCACATCGGGTTCCGTCATCAGATAGGCGGAGCGAATTTCACCATTCAGCAAGGGCGTCAGCCAACGATCTTTCTGCTCCTCGGAGCAGTAACGTTCAAACACCTCCATATTGCCGGTATCCGGAGCGGAGCAATTGAAAATCTCGGGACCCAGATGGGCCTTGCCCATTTCTTCGGCCAGGTAGGCATATTCAACCGTGCTTAATCCGTATCCCTTGTCAGACCCGGTCAACCAGAAATTCCACAGACCGTTTTCACGTGCCTTTGCCTTGAGACCTTCACGAATTTCCACCTGGCGCGGCGTATATTCCCAGCGGTCCCCCTTGTCCACTTCCGCAAGATATTCCTCTTCCACGGGCAAAATGTCATCACGGACCATGGTGCGCACGGCGTCGAGGAGAGGCGCCAGTTTTTCGGTGATTCCCAAATTCATGTCAGACATCGGCGATCAATTCCTCTTTCAATCCAAGGCCACGCAAAGCAAAAACGGTGCATTGGCTGGCGATTCCATCAATGGTCTTTTCATCGACCCCGTGACTGGGCTGAAACCAGAAAAGAGGTGAATTCAAAGACATGAACATGAGATGTAAGGTGATGCTGGAGCTATGAAAGTGCGCAATGCCTTCCCGTTTGGCCTGTTCCAGCACGTCACGAAATATGTTTGCATAATCGGTGCGCATTTTGTGCAATTCGACCAGCGCAATGCGTTGCTCCGGAGTTGTCGAACCGCGCAGCAGGAGCTCAACGCCTTCCCATACACACCGCTGATAGGGCTGCGTGCGGATCATCGCCAATGTATGTGTCTTGGTCATGGCGCGCAATTTCTCCACAATGCCGATCTTCTGTTCGGCAAGCGGAGCAATCGCATCGAAATTCATCTGCATGCCTTGACGATAAACGTCGAAAAACAAATCAGCCTTGGACCTGTAGTGGTGGTAGATCCGCCCCTTTGTCGCACCCAGATTGCGCGCAACATCATCAATGCTGGTGGCAGCATAGCCGCGATCCATGAAACACTGTGCCGCGGCATCAAGGATTTCCTCTTGCCCGTGACGTGCCGGATTCACTGTCGCCGAAACTGACATTCGCTGCATCGACCTCCCGCGTGCTGCACCAACTTCAATTATAACATTGAAATGTCAGCGCCAGCAGTCTTCTTCCCGAAGCAAGAGGAACATACTACCGGGTATGTTGTCAATGGATCAAAGTGACAAAAGCAGGTGGGAACTTTGCGTTTTCGTTGGTTTTCCAGAGAGCAGATTGACCGTGGTTTAGTGGCGCCTTGCGAAGGCAGAACCTCTATTCGGCAACGGATGTGGGCTTTGCCCGATCACGGCCGACACTCATGTAGGTAAATCCGTGTCTTGTCGGCTCTTTGCGCTTGTGAATATTGCGCAGATCAATCATCAACGGATAGGCCATGGCATCACGCAGGCGGTCAAGTTCGAGCGCCCGCAGGACATTCCATTCAGTCATGATCACAACGGCATGCGCGCCGATGACGGCTTCATAGGGGTCGTCGACCCAGACCACATCGGGGTAAAGCACGGCGGCCGCTTCCATTGCCTTCGGATCGAATGCGCGAACCTTCACGCCATTTTTGATCAATGTGTCCAAAACCGGCAGCGCAGGAGATTCGCGAATGTCATCCGTATCCGGCTTGAACGCCACACCAAGGACAGCAACGGTTTTTCCCGTCGGATTTCCGATGGCGGCAAGCACACGCGCCGCCATGTCTATTTTGCGGTCTTCATTGACCTGAATTGTCGCCTCGACAAGCGCCTGGGGCGCATTCACACTGCGGGCAAAAGCGGCCAGCGCACGCGTGTCTTTGGGAAAACAGGACCCACCGAAGCCAGGGCCTGCACGCAAAAACTTGTCACCGATGCGCTCATCAAGGCCAATAATCTCCGACACTTCGATGATATTGCCGTCTACCTTTTCACAAAGGTCGGCGATCTCGTTGATGAAGCTGATTTTCATGGCAAGAAATGCATTGGCTGCGTATTTGCTCAGTTCAGCGCCGACATTTGAGACGAAGGATATGGGTGTTTCCTGCAGGCTCAACGGACGATAGAGTTGGGCCGTTACATTGCGTCCGCGCTCGTCATGGATACCAATGACCACACGGTCGGGGCGCATGAAATCCTGAATTGCGGATCCTTCGCGCAGAAATTCCGGGTTGCTGACGACGGAAAAATCGAGATCCGGTCGGAGCTTGCCGATCAGATTCCTGATTCGTTGTGAGGTTCCCGGTACAACCGTGCATTTGATGACAACAACCGCGCCATTTTTCAAATGCGGTGCGATATCTTCGACAGCCTTGAAAACATAGGTCAAATCAACATCTTCGCCATTGGCGGCGGAAGGCGTGCCGACAGCCAGAAAAACGACATCAGACTGCGGAACGCAGCGTGAGACATCGCCTTCGAAGTGCAATCGTCCCATATTGGCATTTGAACGTATCAATTGCTCAAGGCCCGGTTCGTAAATGGGACTGACATTGTTTTTCAGCAATGCAATTTTTTCTGGATTGTTATCCACACAAGTAACGTCAAACCCGAACTCCGAAAGGCATGCACCCGTTACAATACCGACATAGCCGGTCCCAATAATCGTTATGATCAAAACAGCCTCACGAAGTTAACCTGTTGGAAGAATGCACCTGTTTGACATTCGACAAATAGCAGCGTTTTCAATTAGGGTCTGAGCGGGTATAAACACTTCACAAAAAAATGCCATACCACATTGTGTCAATCTGAACACTCAATACGGCGAGCTTCATCAAATGGCAGTACAGATAAAGACCCCGATTATCGTGACCGGGGCAGCGGGTTTCATAGGCTTTCACGTTGCACGCCGACTTCTCGATCTGGGATACCAGGTCGTCGGCATCGACAATATGAACCCCTATTATGATGTCTCGTTGAAGGAAGCCCGACTGGCGCAACTGACTGCCCGCAGCAATTTCACCTTTGAGCGGGCGGATTTGGCCGACAAAGACGCAATGGCAGCGATTTTCCAAGCAGTCAAACCAACGCATGTCGTTAACCTGGCTGCTCAGCCGGGTGTGCGTTATTCGCTGGAGAATCCGCATGCCTATATCGACAGCAATATAACGGGTTTTTTGAATATCCTCGAAGGCTGTCGCAACCACGGTGTAGAGCATCTGGTCTATGCCAGTTCGAGCTCGGTCTACGGCAACAGCCCCGATGTTCCCTACAGCACCGAACAGAACGTCGATAATCCCATCAGTCTTTATGCCGCCACCAAAAAATCCAACGAGTTGATGGCGCATGCCTATAGCCATATTTGGAATATGCCGGTTACAGGGCTTCGGTTTTTTACCGTTTACGGCCCCTGGGGGCGCCCGGACATGGCGGCCTATCTCTTTACCAAAGCCATACGCAACGGTCAGCCGATCCGGATTTTCAACAATGGCGCCCTGCGGCGGGACTTTACCTATATCGATGATATCGCAAAGGGGGTCATCAAGGTCCTGCTTTTACCACCGGTCAAAAAGCAAGGTTCAGACTCTGCCGGTGACAAACAGCAAATCGCGCCTCTCTACAGGCTCTATAACATCGGCAATTCAGAACCTGTTGAATTGATGAAGATGATCGAAACCCTTGAGAACTTGCTGGGGCAAAAAGCAGTCAAGGAATTTTTGCCAATGCAGGATGGTGATGTTTACGAGACCTATGCAGACACGTCTTCGCTTGCACGGGACTTTGATTTCAAGGTTCATACACCGTTGGAAGTAGGTCTTGGCGCCTTCGTCGAATGGTATGACATGTATCATTCCAGCAATGACTGATTTCAACCCGGGTGAAACGCCTGATGTGTACCTGATACGCCACGGCCAGACGGACTGGAACCTGCACGGGCTATTTCAGGGTGACAGCGATATTGCGCTTAATGACACGGGCAAAACACAGGCGGCTGCAATCGCACAATGCATGATCGAGCTGGTGGCTGCGGGACGTCTGCAGGCAGACGAGTTTCCATTCTTTGTGTCGCCTCTGCTTCGCGCACGACAAACCGCAGAGATCATAACACAGCGTTTGGCGCGTCCGCCGGACGATATTGTTGTCGAACCGGCCATCAAGGAATTATCCTTTGGCCATTGGGAAGGTTTGACGACATTGGAAGTCAAGAAGAGGTTTCCCGAGGAAAGGCGCAGGCGCAATGCTGACCGCTGGAATTTCTGTCCTCACAAAGGGGAGAGCTACGCGGCCCGCGTTCCCTCCATGCTGAGATTTCTCGAGAGCCTTCATTCACCGACAGTGATTGTTACACATACAGGCATTATTCGGCTTTGCCTGTTTCTGTTGGGTGCACTTGACCGGGAAAAAGCGCTTGTCGAGAAGATTTCCCAAGATAAGATCTATCTTTGGTCAAAAGGGTCATTGGCAGCCGTGTAAAAATACTGCAAGTATGTTCATATTGCTGTGGGTTGGGCGGATGATAAAAACGTGAATATAATGTCCTGATCGCTAAGTTCTAGGGGAAAAACTGTTCTATGAGTGAAAAAGGTTCAGATATTCTGCGGGTTGAGGGCTTGCGGGTTGCAATCGGTGTAGGGGAACATCAATCGGACGTTGTCAAGGGCATCAGCTTTCGTATTCCAAAAGGCAAAACAGTTGCCTTGGTTGGTGAATCCGGTTCAGGAAAATCCATAATAGCTCAGACAATCATGGGGATTCTTCCTGATGTCGCCGAAATCACCGGTGGGTCGATCAATTTTTATGACCCCTTGAACGGTGGAGAACCTGTCGACATTGTGCAGCTGTCGCGGGATGCGCGGGCCATGCGACAAATTCGTGGCGGTCGGATTTCCATCATTTTCCAGGAGCCGATGACGTCGCTTTCCCCAGTGCATACGATTGGCAATCAGATTGATGAAGCGCTGGACCTGCATCGCGATGTCAGTCGCAAAGAGTGCCGGGAACTCACTCAGCAAATGCTGGAGCTGGTTGGCTTTCCTGACCCTGCGCGTGCCTATAATATGTATTCGATGGAGCTTTCGGGCGGGCTGCGCCAGCGTGCCATGATTGCCATGGCGCTTGTGTGCAATCCCGCGCTGTTGATTGCTGATGAGCCGACAACCGCGCTTGATGTAACGGTGCAGGCACAGGTTCTTGCGGTCTTGAAGGATGTCCAGAAAAAGCTGGGCATGTCTTTGCTGCTGATCACCCATGATCTGGGCGTTGTTGCCAATATGGCAGATGAAATTCTGGTGCTTTATCACGGCACTTTGATGGAAGCGGGCAGTCTGGAGGATATTTTTCACAGGCCGCAACACCCGTACCTGAAAGCTCTTTTGGCCGCAGTCCCCAAGTTGGACATGCAGCCCGGTGAACGCCTGGTGTCGTTGCGCGAGGTGACCCAGCCGCTGCCTGCCGCCTTCAAGGAAAATGCCGAGCTTCGTCGTCATGAGCCCGGCGAAACGGTTCTTGATGTCAACAATCTGTCAATGAGCTTTGAATCCAAAAAGGGCAGCCGTCTTTTCAGTTCGAAGTCTGACCGGGTCATTGCCGTTGATAATGTTAGCTTTTCAGTGCGCCATGGCGAGTGTTTTGGTCTGGTGGGGGAAAGTGGTTGCGGCAAGACAACATTGAGCAAAATCATCAGCCGTGCACTGACTCCAACGGAGGGATCGATCTGCTTCAATGATGGCAAAAATGAAGTGGATCTGGCCAAGATTCGTGGACGTGAGCTGTTTGATCTGCGGCGCAAGATTCAGATGGTTTTCCAGGATCCGTTCTCCTCATTGTCACCCCGTTCAACGGTGATGAATATTCTGTCGGAGCCACTGGAAATCCACGCCATTGGAAATGCTCAGTGGCGCAAGGAGCGTGCACGTGAATTGATGAACATGGTTGGTTTGTCGCCAACATTTCTCAATCGCTATCCCCACAGTTTTTCAGGTGGCCAGCGCCAGCGCATTGGTATTGCCCGTGCTTTGGCTCTCGACCCCGATCTGTTGATTTGTGATGAACCGGTATCAGCATTGGATGTTTCCGTTCAGGCGCAAATTCTCAATTTGCTGATACGCCTGCAGCGCGAGCTGAACCTGACGACGATTTTCATCTCTCACAATCTTGCCGTGGTCAATTATGTGGCTGATCGCGTTGCCGTTATGCAGGCTGGTCGCATTGTGGAAATAGCACCAGGAGAGGTTCTGTTTCGCGATCCAATTCATCCCTATACACAAAACCTGTTGCAATCCATTCCCACGATTGATTTGACGCATCAACTTGCGCTTGGCCAAACAAACATTCTGACGAGCAGATCGGACGAAAAATGGGACAAAAGATTTGTTCCAGAGGGTCCGGGTGCCGCTATGGAAATGTTGGAAATAGGCAAGGACCACCATGTTCTTGTTCGGCCGGGCAGCGATACGAAGAGGCTGGTAGCATGATCACGAACAAACACATCACCGCATTTTTATTTGGAGCGCTTGTCTATTCATTTTCTGCCGTTGCGGGCAATGCCATCGGAACGCTCAAAGAGCCACCGGTCCTGGCACCCTTGGTCGAATCGGGCGAACTTCCACCCATGTCGGAACGTTTGCCGGATCAGCCTCTGGTTCTGGATTTTGAAAAGAGCGGCAAAAGTATTGGTCACTATTGTTGCACCATGCGAATGCTCATGGGCAAATCCAAAGATATCCGCATGATGACAGTTTATGGCTATGCGCGGCTTGTTGGATTCAATGAGAAATTTGAGCTCAAACCGGATATTCTGGAGAGCTTTGACGTCGAGGAAGGCCGAATTTTCACCCTGCGTCTGCGCAAGGGGCACAAATGGTCCGATGGGCACCCGTTTACCGCAGAGGATTTTCGCTATTATTGGGAGGATGTGGCCAATGATCAGGAACTGACCGGCAAGGGCATACCGCAAATCCTGCTGTCCGACGGCGAACCTCCCGTTTTCGAAGTAATCGATGACCAGACCGTCCGCTACACCTGGAATACACCAAACCCGGCATTCACACTCGGTCTGGCCGGTCCCGCTCCCGCCTATATTTATCAACCGTCCCATTATATGAAACAGTTCCACAAAAACTACGTGGACCCGGTAAAACTGGCCAAAATGGTGGAGGACGGGGAGTACCGCAACTGGTCGGCGATGCATACAGTCAAAGGGCGGCAATACAGACAGGAAAACCCTGAACTTCCGACCCTGCAACCCTGGCTGAATACCACTGACGGACCGTCCAAGCGGTATTCTTTCACCCGCAATCCCTACTATCACCGCGTAGATCCGACCGGCCAGCAATTGCCCTATCTTGATGAGGTTGTGCTGCTGATGGGATCCACCGACATCGTGCCGACGAAATCCGGATCTGGTGAAAGCGATCTACAGGCCCGCTATTTGAGTTTTGACGATTACACATTCCTCAAGCAGGGCGAGAAAAACCAGAACTATAGGGTGCTGCTTTGGCGAAGCGGGGTTGCCTCGCAGATTTCACTTTATCCCAATATGAATGTCGCCGATCCGGTATGGCGCGAGGTGCTTCAGAATGTTCAGTTCAGGCGTGCGCTTTCCATGGGTCTCGATCGGCACGAGCTGAACGAGCAATTGTTCTTCGGCCTTGCGAAGGTAGGCGGCGATACCGTGCTCGACGTTTCTCCGCTCTTCAAGGAAAAATACGTCAAAAACTGGACCGAGCATGATGCACCCGCTGCCAACAACATGCTGGACGAAATGGGATTGCAGAAAAGAGACAGCTATGGAACCCGGTTGCTGCCGGACGGACGTCCCATGGAGATGATCGTCGAAAGCGCCGGTGAAAGCACCGAACAAACCGATGCTCTGGAACTCATTCGATATCATTGGGGTGAGCTGGGAATAAAGGTTTTCACCCGGTCTTTGCAACGCGATATTCATCGTCGCCGGTTCCTGACCGGCCAGACAATGATGACCATATCAACGGGTATGAATATCGGTCTGGCAACGCCGGAATCAAACCCCGAAGAGCTGGCCCCGGTATCCTCCGCTCAGCCGAACTGGCCTGTTTGGGGGCAATATACGGAGACAGGCGGAAAAGCCGGGGAGGCACCAAGTTTGCCCTCCGCTCAACGCCTGCTGGAACTCTACCAGTCCTGGAGACAATCGACCAACAATGTCGAGCGTGAAGCGATCTGGTCTGAGATGCTCGAAATATACTCTGAAGAGGTTTTTTCAATCGGAGTTGCCCGCGAGGCAATCCAGCCTGTTGTTGTAAACAGAAAACTGCGTAACCTTCCGGAAACTGGAATATTTTCCTGGTCGCCATCGGCTTTTTTCGGCGTTTACCGCCCGGACACATTCTGGTTTGAGGAATAGACTGCGACATGTTGAAATATATTTTCTATCGCTTTATGGCGATGATCCCGACGCTGGTGATCGCCAGCATGCTGATATTCGCCATCGTGGAATTGCCGCCGGGGGACTATTTCGAAAGTTACCTGGCAGAATTGCAGGCCTCGGGTGAAACGGTTGATCCGCAAAAAATAGAATACCTGCGGACGGAATATGGTTTCGATAAACCATTGTGGCAGCGCTATATTGGCTGGGCCACCGGCATGTTGCACGGCGATTTTGGCTATTCATTCGAATATGAGCGTCCGGTATCGGAACTGATCGGAAGCCGGTTGTTCCTGACCATGTTGCTTTCTTTCGTGACCATTATCTTCACCTGGCTGATTGCCTTTCCGATTGGTATCTATTCGGCCACGCACAAATATTCTTTCGGCGACTATACCTTCACCTTTGCCGGCCTTCTGGGTCTTGCCATCCCCAACTTCCTGCTGGCGCTGGTGATGATGTATTTTGCCAAGGTCTGGTTCGGCACGTCGATTGGCGGTCTCATGGACCCGATCTACATCAACGAACCGATGAGTCTGGCCAAATTTGGCTCGATCATGGAACATATGGCCATTCCGGTGATTGTGATCGGGACATCCGGCACGGCGGCGATGATCCGTCGAATCCGAGCCAACCTGCTGGATGAATTGAAAAAGCAATATGTAACAACAGCCCGGGCCAAGGGTGTGCCACCCATGAAGGCTGTGTTGAAATACCCTTTCAGAATGTCGCTGAATTTCTTCATTGCTGACATTGGCAACATACTTCCTGCCGTTGTTTCCGGTGCGGAGGTCGTGGCGATTGTTCTCTCTCTGGAAACAACGGGGCCCTTGCTGATTTCGGCGCTGCAAAGCCAGGACATGTATCTGGCCGGCTCGTTTCTCATGTTCCTGGCGCTTCTGACTGTCATCGGCGTTCTGATATCCGACATCGCTCTGGCGTTTCTTGATCCACGAATTCGCTTGCAGGGAAGGGCGCAAAAATGAGCAATACATCCCTTCCGGCGGCAGGACAGCCGCTCGACCACTTTGTGTCGTCTGATCCATTTGATCCACTTGCAGCCGAACAGCTTACACCGGCGCAGGAGAAGTATTATTTTGCTTCCCAGCGCCAGTTGATCTGGTGGAAATTCAAGAAGCATAGACTGGCCTACTATTCCGGCCTCTTTTTGCTGTTTTGCTATATCGTGATTGCCTTTGCAGAATTCATCGCACCCTACGATCTGGCACACAGACACATCGAAGATATATACGCGCCACCCCAGAGTGTTCACTTCTTCAAGGACGGCGACTATATCGGGCCACATGTCTATGAGCGTGTCAGAACGCTCAACATGGAAATTCTCAAACGGGAATATTCCGACAACAAGTCCGAGGTCTATCCGGTAAAATTCTTCTGCGAAGGTGACCCTTACAATATGTGGGGCTTTATACCGATGCAAACGCATCTGTTTTGTGCTGAAGGTGAGGGTAATCTCTTTCTGTTTGGCACGGACCGTTTGGGTCGCGATATGTTTTCACGCATCATCTATGGCGCGCGCATTTCACTGACGATTGGCCTGCTTGGTATCACCGTAAGTTTCATTCTCGGCATTACCATCGGTGGCCTGGCCGGCTATTATGGTGGTTGGGTGGATGTCGTGGTGCAGCGCATTATCGAAGTGCTGCAATCCATACCAAGTATTCCATTGTGGATGGCGCTGGCTGCCATATTGCCGATAACCTGGAGCCCGATCCTTATCTACTTTGGGATCACGGTTATCCTGGGCCTGCTGGACTGGACCGGACTTGCACGTGCCGTGCGCTCGAAATTGCTGTCTTTGCGTGAGGAAGACTATGTGCTGGCGGCTCAATTGATGGGAGCCAAACCAAAACGCATCATCTTGCGCCATCTGGTACCTGGATTCATGAGCCATCTGATCGCCTCGGCGACCATCACCATTCCAGCGATGATTCTGGGCGAAACGGCCCTGAGCTTCTTGGGTATTGGTCTGCGACCGCCGGTGACCAGTTGGGGTGTGTTGCTGAACGAAGCCCAGAACATCAACGTGGTTGTGCTCTATCCGTGGCTCATTCTACCGGTCGTGCCGGTGATACTGGTCATCTTGGCTTTCAACTTCATGGGTGATGGCCTGCGCGATGCGGCTGATCCGTACCACTAAAGCGAGACCCGAAAAGTGGGCACCGGTTTTCGGACAAGTCGAGCTTCAGGAAAGAGCGAGACCCGAAAAGTGGGCACCGGTTTTCGGACACGTCGAGCTTCAGGAAAGAGCGAGACCCGAAAAGTGGGCACCGGTTTTCGGATAAGTCGAGCTTGAGACATCAAACTAAAACCGTGATTCAATGCGTGATTGAATTGCGGTTTTTTTTGAGAATTTCGTCAATGGTCGATTTGAAAAGTGCAGCCACCGCAGCGACGTCATGTTTGTCTTCAACATAGCGGCGTCCCTGCTTGCCCAGTTCTGCGCGCAGGATGGCATCGTCGACGAGGCGCCCTATGGCTGCGCCATAGGCCACCACATCATCCGGATCAGTAAGCAGGCCACCCACATTGTTGGAGACGACCAACGGCACGCCGGCGGTCTTCAGTGCTGCAACGGGCAGACCGCGGGCCTGGGCTTCGAGGTAGACCAGGCCAATGGCCTCGCCAATGCCGGGCCACACCAGAAGGTCGCACTGATCCATCAGGGCGAACATGTCCTCATGGGCAATACTGCCGGTCATCTTCAACCGGGCAGGATCAATGAAATCCAGAAGACCGGTGATCGTTTTGCGTTCCGGCCCTTCGCCGACAACGACCAGGTTCCAGGCTTCTGATTGCATCGTTTTCAAAGCCTCTGCCAAGGCCTGGTAGCTGGCCATTTTTGCACCGGGGCGCATCATGCCAACGGCCAGCAGGACAGGCGCATCATTGTCAAAGAGAGGTTTCGGATCGGATGTTTTCAAGGGCTGAATGGAGAGATCCAGAAATGGTGGAATTCGCATGGCATTTTCCATGCCCGGAATGACCTCCTGCAAATACAGCCAGTCGGAATCCTTCAGGACAAAATTCATATTGGCCATCCGGACCGCCTGTTGAACTGCCGCCCGACCGTTCAGCCAGTCACTGGCGCTGCCCTGATGGGTACGACAGGCTTCGGCCGTAACATAGGGGATGCCGAAGGATTGCGAGAGCGCGGGGCCCAGCCAATCGGGAGACTTGCAGTAGGGGTGATAGGTGAACCAGAGATCGGGTATTTGGCCAGGGTCCTGCTGCCAGTCCAGCCTTATACGTTCCTCTTCAGCAGCGACATCCGACCAGCGGTGCTCATAAAGCGCTTTCTCCGGCCGTTTCTGGTAGGAAATGACGTCAGATACCAGATCTACTGAATAGCCTGCCAGTTGCAGGGCACGCATCATCAGGCGGGCGATTTCCCGGTCACCGGACGGTATTGGATGGTCCGGTGATTTCAGTGGTGCGTAAAAGGCGATCCTGGTTTTTGTCATGGGCGCTATTGAAACGGCTTCAGGTCGCCGCAGTCAAATGCACCTTGTAGAATATCGGCGGTGACAGCGGCACCATTTGTCTGAATGGATGACCAGTCGGGCAATGGCTTTGCCATGACACGGTCTATTGCCGTGCGCACTGCAGAGGCTGTCTTGGCCTCATGCGACAGCATTTCAACCAATCCACGGGCGGCCAGCAATTCGGCGCGGCGCAATTGTTCCGTCTCCTTGTCGTTCCATTGCGGAGCCACAATGGCACGACAGCCCGCTGCCATGATATCGGCAATAGTGTTATATCCCGCCAGTGAAATCGAAAGTCGGGCCGTTGCCAGGACCAAATGCAGGTCAGGAATAAATTCTCTGACCGCGATGCCTTTGCCGGAGAGCCTTTGCCTGTCTTCCTCGTCCATATAGGGGCCGGTCAGGATACACCAATGCGCATCATCCAGTGACGAACCGGCCTTTGCTTCCGCCGCCGCCAGAACCAGCTCGCGACCCAACAGTCCGCCACCGGCAGACACGACGACGTCAAAATGCCTGTCGGCCATCGGCGCGACCTTGTCGGCGTGCGTCGGGACAGTCTGCGGCGTGACAATGCCCGTATAATAAATTTTGCCGGATATCTCTCCCGTATAGGGGAATGTTTTGTCCAGACTGATGAGGTGCCTGTCGCCGTGGACAAGCACACCGTCAAAATAGCGATCGAGCAGATCGACCGTTTGCCGGTCCTTGGATGGTTTGTTGCCCTCCTGCAGAATGTCGCGAACCGAGGCAAAGATCTTCGGCCTCTTCTCCATCCTGACGGCGGCCTCCATAAAGGGAAGCAATTCAAAATGCATCTGGCGCCGACCGAAAGGAAACGCCTCTGTCACAATGATGTCCGGTGCACTTTCGGCCAGGATCGCGAGAATTCGGTTTCTTCGTATCTGTCTGTATTCGTCGCTTGCGACGATACCGTCACCGGTAACCAGCTTGGAGAAATCACCTTTTGATGATGTCAGTGACGGCAGGAAATGAACCCTGGCGCCATGGTCATCAAAATCGGGCAGTTGCTCCCCGCCATAGATCAGTTCGACATCAAATCCCCGTTCGACCAGAACACGGACAATGCGCATGGTCCGGAAAACATGTCCGACACCCAGAAGGTGCTGAACATAATAGAGGATTTTGGGATGTCGGCTCATTGTGCCGCTTCTTGGCCAATGTGCTTTACACCAGCCTCTTCGAACAGGGTGACGAGTTGTTCAATCTGCGAGAGATGATCGAACTGTTTCTCAACTTTTGTCGCGCCCTTTTCGCCCATGCGTGCACGCAATGACGGAGTGGTGATCAGGGTCTCGATCGCTTTGGCAAGCGCCGCCGCATCATTGGGGGGTGTCAGCAGGCCATTCTCGCCGTCTTCGATCAACTCGACGATCCCTGAAATGGGAGAGGAAATGCAGGCCAGGCTCTGGCTCTGTGCTTCAACAAGCACATTGGGCAGCCCATCCCTGTCGCCGTCGTCGGCAATTCTGCAAGGCAATACGAAAAAGTCACTGTCGCGATAGGTTTGCAGGACAAATTCCTGTGGCTTTGAACCGAGCATTTCCGCGCGGTCGGTGAGACCCAGTCTGGAGATCTGTTGGGCGATTGGCTTTGACAGCTCACCACCACCGATATGTGTCCATTTCCAATGAAGGTTCTGCGGCAACAGGGCAAGCGCATCGACAAGTGTGTCGAGTCCCTTTTTTGGAACCGCCCGGCCAACGGTCACTATGTGAACCGGATCATCCGGCTGGCTGCCATCGCGTGATGACGCAGGGCGCTCCATGCGCGGGAATCGGCTCAGGTCCAGGCCATGATGCACCAGATGAACCGCATTGACCCGGTCGGCAAGGGATTGCAGATGCTGATAACCGCTCCGGGTGCAGGTTACCGTCCAGGCAGCATCGTTGAGCTTTTCAGACAGTTCCCAATCCGGCGAGGTCCAGATATCCTTTGCATGCGCCGAACAACTCCATCCGATCGAATTGATCATATGGGCGTAGTAGGTCACAGATGCGGGCGTATGAATAAAATGCGCATAAAGCCATTGAATATTGCTCGGCAATTCACGCGCCAGAACCAGTGATTGTCCAAACCGTCTGATTCTGTTGCGGGTAAAATCGCGACGCAGATCGGCAAGAAATGTCCGCATGGCAAGCCTGAAGCCAGATTTCTTGCGGGACGCCCACCAGCCTTTCAGGACACGCAGGGGCTCCTCATGAAGATATTCCGGAAGATAGGTAACCGGTGCCTTGATCTCGGAATGGATCGGATGGCGCGCCTTGTCGGTGGGTTTGCGCAGCGCAAAAATATGAAGATCAAATCCGCGGCGCTCCAGTTCCAGCAATTCCTGGGCAATGAAGGTCTCAGAAAGTCTGGGATAGCCTTTCAGCACCACCACTATCGTGTGGGCTTTCAAAGTGCCGGCTCCACCTTGAGTGTTTCTTGTCGGCGCTCCTCCAAAATGGAGCCGACCTGTCCGCAGATATATTCAAGACCCGCCGCATCAAAGTCATGTATTGCAGGTGGCAAATTTGAACTGTCAATGAGCTGTCTTATGGCATGGGCCATAGCATCGGGGTTTGCAGCATCCGCGCTTAAAATGACGTCGCAATAACCAAGTTCTTTGGCCCGGTTCGCCCGGATGAACTGTTCCATGCGTGGCATTTGTCTTGGCACGAACAAGACCGGTTTGTTGCGGGCGATGACTTCACAAAAGGTATTATACCCGCACATGCCAATTACGGCTCTGGCATTTCTGATCAAGACTTCCGGCTCTGAATCAAAACCGATGACATGAATGCCGTCGATACCTGCGGCCCGCTGTTTCACCTGTTCAGCGTATCCACTGTCAGAATAGGGCCCAAGAAGCAGCACAGAGGGGCAGGGGATCTCGGATCCATTCTCATAGGCATTGAGCACTGCGTCCATCAGCGGGTCACCATCTCCGCCGCCACCGGTTGTCACCAGCAGATAGTCCTTCGGCAAGCCCATCGCCGGTGTCAGGTCAAATTCCAGATTTGGCTGGTACAGGAAGCCGGTGTATTGGCATTTTTCCAGAACGTGTTCAGGCAGCCCCAAACCCTCCAGCGGTTTGTAGAATTGTTCTGATCCATAGATCCATATCTGATCATAAAGATTGTCCAGAGCGCCAAAATAGCCCTTTTTCTGCCATTCCTTTTTCAGTTGCACCGCTTCGTCGAGCACGTCGCGCAATCCCAGCACCATTGTGGTGCCTGATGCCTTGAAATGCTTGATCGCAACAGAGAGTTCACCACCCAGCCCCAGTGGTTCCTTGTCGGCGATGAAAATATCGGCGGGCTGAGATTGGGCCAGTGCGCCAATGGCTTGCGTGCGCGCTGCAATGGTCTCTGCGTAGGACAGACCACCTTCACCTGATTGATAGCGGCCATCCGGCAGCTTTTCAACTGGTGGGATTTCAACATAATCGATACGCGGATGCGAGGCATATTCACCCGACAGGCCTGACCCCGTAATAATGGTGACACGAATATCACCATAGCAATCGACAAGCGCACTCGCAATTTTGCGATTGCGCCTGATATGTCCGAGACCAAAGGTATCATGGCCGTAGAGTATGAGATGTGCGGCTTGGTTCACAGGTTCCCACTTGCCATGATTTCAGGCATCGTTTTTATGTCGATTGATGGAGAGAGAGGGTTGCAAACGCGCAGATATTCCAGAATCAAGCATCTCCGCATTTCCCTCATATTTGAACCTACGCGCTACAAATGGCTTAATTCCAGTGAACTTTAAATAGTTTGTTGTCGGTCATATGTCACGGCCCTTTTGCTCTAATGTGAAGCGAGACACCATCCGGCAACAGGTAATCGGCTGAATTTGCGCTGAATTTGACCATATGTGGCAATAGAGGCACTGTTTCAGGGCTCAGAAGCTCAAAATGCCACCGTTAAACACAGCGAAAGTGCATATGCCCAATTGCCAATCGATGCTGTGCGCATTGCTGAGGCCGGAATTATCGTCATGGAAACGCCGCTTTTTGATCAGGCATCCACCAACAGATCAATGAACGGGTGCTTGAACGAGAAAATTCAGTCCGTATTGTGCATATGCATCATTGGCCCCGCTGCCGCGCTATTGTATATGTTCATTCACAATGGGTTGGTCGTGTCACATGTTTAAGCGTGAGAGCGTAAGAGGTAGATGACGTTGAAAAAGGAGCGGAAACTGGACCTGATTTCCGAATTCGGCAAGCGGGAGATCGGGATTGTGCCCCGTTTGATCTGGACTCTTGCCACGCACAAGAACATTGCTCGCAGCTATCGAAAGATCATCCGCAAAAAACTGGCCAGTCGATTTCCCGGACCGTTCGATATCGAAATTGAAGGTGTCCAGATTCGGGCCTACCCGCTGGAAAATTATTGCGACAGAACAGCAGTTGGACGGGGGCATCTTCCGGAAATACCGGAGCGCGCGCTCATCAAGCCATTGCTCAAACCGGGTATGGTCTTTGTTGATGTCGGTGCAAACATCGGTACTTACAGCCTGTTCGTGGCTAAAAACTGCGGTGACAAGGCACGAATTCTATCATTTGAGCCTCATCCCAGAACCTATGCAAAACTGTCTTTCAACAGCAAAACCAACGGGTTTTCATCGATAGAAGCCATCAATCTGGGGGTCGGACCGGAAAAATCCCGCATGCGTCTCTATTCAAATGGCGGCACAAACATTGGAACGGCAACAATTGTGCCGGATGCATCCAGCGCCAAGGTTTTTGTCGATATCAAGATCGTGCCTTTGGCCGATGCGTTGAAAAGCCGGCTGATCAATCATGTTGACCTTTTGAAAATTGATATCGAGGGTTTTGAAGACCGCGCACTGCTGCCGCTCATGACGCCCGAAAACAAATCCCTATGGCCGAAGGCCGTGCTGATTGAGACCGTCTTGAAGGAGCACTGGCAAGAGGATTGTGTCGAGCACCTCAAGTCGCTCGGCTACACTGTCGGCGGAAACACCGGTGAAAATGTTCTGTTGCTTCACCCTATGACGGAGAAGCTCGAATCCTGATTAATTTCACGGTTTCTCGAAAAGCTGCCAAGGGAAATATCCATTTCGAGATGATCGAGGTGAAACTGCAAGGGATCGCGATCATGATCGTGACCGTTTTCGCACGCTTCAATGAGTGCGGCCATCATTTTTCCCGCAACGGGTGCGTTCTTGAACTGATTGCCGCTCGTTCCGATGGCCATGTAAAACCCGTCGAGATCACTGCGGTCATAGATCGGCATCCAGTCATCCGTTACATCGTAAAGTGCCACAACGCCGCGTGTCTTTGATGGAATATGCAATCGCGGCAGTCTTTGTGCCATGCGCATGACGAGCACATTCCATTGCTCGGAAAAATCATCATTGTAATTGTCGGGATCATCTACCCATTCTTTGCCGTCGCATTCCGGGTCTTCCGAACCAATGAGGATGTGATTGCCTATTTCGGGACGACAATAGGTGTGAATGTCGCTGTCGGAATAGACCATTCCGTCCTTTTCGAAATTCATGCCATCGGGTGCGGGCACATGGGCCACTTCATGCCGCAAGGCGCGGGTCTTGATTTTCATGCCGTCTTCAACACCGGCCATCCTGTTGATTTTGGCTGAATGTGGGCCGGCGACATTGATCACCACCGGCGCACTGATCTGCCTCCCATCGTCCAGCACAACACCGGTAATCCGGTTGTTGTCCGTTGTGATTTCGGCCACTTCAGCATTGAACAGGAACTCCGCGCCAAACTGCTCGGCGCCTCTTTGCGCATTATGGGCTGACAATTTGGGATCATTGACATATCCGCCATTGGGAAAGAATACGGCCCCACCGATGCTCGGGCCCGTTGCCTCGCCAAATCCCGCATCTTCCGGTCGTTTGGCGGGTTCGAATTGTCGCGTATCCACATTGGGCAGGCGCTGGCTGATAGCCTCAACCGGCACATCCTCATAGGGGCAACCGATACGATCCATCATTTCACAGACCCTGGACAGATCATTGTTGTGTTCAGTCTTGATAACGAGGCAGCCTGTATTGTGATATTTGATCAGGCCCAGTTCATCGGGAACACCGATATAGCGTTCCCAGTCGCGCCAATAGTGCCAGCCTTCATAGGCAATGGCGCATGATTCCAGCGCCGAATAATAGGTCCGGATAATGGCGCAGGACCCCGAAGTCGATCCGTAGCCGGCCTCAGGCAGCTTGTCGATCGACAGTGTTTTCCAGCCCTTCTTCGCCAACTCGAAAGCAGTACAGGCACCGATGACTCCTGCACCGATAATAATCGCGTCATAGGCTGGCTTGAGAGGCATGGGTTTCTCTTTTCTCAGTCGTTGGGTGTTGGCTTTTCAAAGTGTTTGTTGCCGGTTCAGGGGCAGTCCCGGTCAGCTGTTGCATATATCTAACATTCCGGCGGCAACTGTAAACCATGGCAATCCTGGTCGCGTGCAGATCACATGGTGAAACCTTCTACGATTGCATGATTGCGCGCAATGATCGCGTAATCGGCAAGTGTGGTTTGTGCAAAACCTGTCAGGAGCAAAGCATCCATTGTGTCCGTGTCCAGTGCCGCCATGGCCTCTACCACGGCCATATGGATGCGGTCCGATGACCAATCAGGTCGTTTGGCGCAAATCATTGGCAATCCGGGCGTGGGGGTCGTGGTGGCCAAAACCCGCAGCGCCTGGGCGGCACCTTCATGGCGCAGCGCCAATTTCCAGCTCACCGCATCAATGGCTGCAAGGTCGGATTTGCCGGAAGCCACGTCACGGATCGATGCGCGATGCGAGCCGGTACACCGGCTTTCGCTGAAAAAACGACCGGATTGCGCCTGTCCACGCAGCATATAGGCGAGCGCTGCATAGCCAGACTGTGAATTGCGGCAATTGTAAGCAAGCCGCATGCCATAAAGATCTTCAAGTTTATCCGCTGTGCTGTCTTGTCTGACGACGATCACACTGAAATAGGAACCGGCCCCGCATGCAATGTCATAGGCCGGTGTCCCGACCACCTGAACGCAAGGAGACAGGTCCCGCACCAGAGGCAGTCCGCATGTTTGTGAAAGCAGCAACTGCTCATCGCACCACAGCAGTTCCTCTGGCATGGTGCGGGTCAGTTCTGGTGGAGCCGGAAATCCAAAGGCCCTCAGACTTTCCGCAAGAGTGGACCAATAGACATCATGGGCGCTGAAAAGCTCAGGCCAGTCGTACATCGGTAGTGCCGCAATCGTCTGGGTGTCACTGTGCATCATGTCTTGGGACTTTGATCCGCGACAAGGCTTTCCGGAAAGGGCACATGTTCTTTCCTGCGGAAGGCGAACTGTCGCAGGATCTCCGCATAATTGCGGTAATAATAGCCTTTGTTCATGGCAAGAAAACGATTGCGGTTTCGTTGGTAAAGCGAAGGCAATTGGTGCCAGGCGACAGCAGGATAGGCGTGGTGAACAGCATGCAGATTGTTGTTCAGAAACAACAGGCTCAGCAGGCTCTTGTCCTCGATGATGACGGAGCGTCCCCGGGCGTTTTCTTCTGCCTGATGCTCAAGATAGGTGCGCATCATCAGCAGAGACAGGCCACCATAGGATGCCAGCAAATAGGCCACCGGTGCCATGGGCGCCCATTGTGCGATGATCGCCACCAATGGAACCAGCAAGGACAGATGGATTGCCCAGGCGCGCAGGACCATCCTGTCACCCCCAAACATGGCCCGACCGTCGGTGATCGCAGTGCGGATAAGCACGAATCCCGGACCCAGCAAGAGCCTTCCGGCAAGTGTATTGTTGACATCGAACAGGAATTTCAGAACGCGTGGCAGGCGATGCCAGAAGGCCTGTTCGAGATACCAGCTTTCCGGATCATCAAAAGGGTCGCAGATTTGGGCATTCTGATGGTGTTTGAGATGGGAGTCCTTGAAGCGCAAATAGGGTATGAACAGGCCGATTGGAACAGAAGCCAAAGCGTCATTGAGAAAAGACCAACGGAACGGATGTCCGTGAAGGCACTCATGTTGCAGTGAGGAATGCAATGTAATGACCGGTATCAAAGCCAGGCAGGCGATAACAATCGAATAGCGAGACAGGCCAAAAACCAACAGCAACCAGATTGCGTAGCAAAATATGATCAGAGCGACAGTGCGCCACTCCAGATTGTTCTTTAATATCATTCGATTGTCCCCTGTATGCAGGATCGGATTATCTCGCAACAGGGCTATGCTGGACAATGTGGGAATTCGCCAATAAAAGTGAGAATAAGTAGAAATCAATGTGAGTTGTGATGAATAATGAAAAATGGAGACAAAACACAACAAGATAAAGTGGAGCACACTGACAAGCGCGACGTCGCCGAGGTCTTTCGTGATCGCATGGCGCTGCTGATCGCCAAGAAGGGCTTCAATCTCAGCCGATTCTCAAAGAGCATCGGTATCGACCGCTCTGCGCTGAGTCAGTTTCTGGCGCCTGATTCGACACGATTGCCGCGTGCCGAAACCCTGTGCGCCATTGCGCGCACCTATGGTGTTTCTCTGGACTGGTTGATGGGCTTGATTGCCAACGAGACCTTCGATGAAGAGACAGCTCCCATGATGGATGTCGAACGGGTCAACGACGTTACCGGCAGCCGCAAGATCGCCGAGTGGCACCGCGAGGCCATTGGATACAAGATACGCTATGCACCCAGCGCCTTGCCGGATCTGCTGCGCACAGAGGCTGTCCGCAATTTCGAATTCAATGCCCACAATACAGATACGCAATTGGCCCGTGACCGGCAGGCAAAAGACCAATTGACCTATTCGCGCCGACCTGAGTCCGACATTGAGGTCTGCATGCCCATTCAGCGCATGGAACAATTTGCGCGGGGGCAGGGTATCTGGGAGGGCATTTCCGTTGATACACGGCACCAGCAACTTGATCATATGATTGAACTGATCGACGAATTATATCCGACTTTCAGGCTTTTTCTCTATGATGGTCGGGCAGCATATACAGCCCCCTACACACTTTTCGGACCTTTGCGGGCTGCCGTCTATCTGGGGAATATGTATCTCGTCGTCAATTCAGTCGAACATATCAGGGCGTTGACCAGCCATTTTGATCAATTGATTCGTATCGCGGTCCATGGTCCGGACCGGGTCGCAAGTTTCATTGAGCAACAGATCAGGGAATTACCCGCGCGTTAGGGCTTAGGCGGTATCATTGGAAAACCGCCTAAGCCGTCATAAAAACCCGCATAGTCAGCAACTGGTGGCGTTTCTTCCACACCTGATAGGCCAGGCGCATCAAAGACCTTGTGAGATCTATTGGACGATGACAATATCGGTCGGACGGTTGCGCGGCGTTTCCGGCAGATCCAGTTCTTCTTCGGGGGCGCCCGGTGATGAAAAGCCGAAGATTTTTGTCAGCCTGATGCCAAAGACATGTGAATCGGTTCCGTCATCGTCGCCGTAGGCATAGCCGGCACTGATATCGAGATCATTGCCGAAGTCATAACCGCTTGAGAACTGGATGAACTGTGCGGTTGCAGAACCACCACCATCGAAACCTGTATCACGGATGGTGCCTGCTATTTCTCCATGCCAGGGACCCCGGGCCAACGAAAGCCCAGCCGTATAATAAGTCGCATCGTCGAAACTCCCACCGGCATTGTTGAAATGAGCGACTTCCCCATTGATCCCCACCTTTGTTGTATTGTCCAAGTCAAATTCCTGCAGCAGGCCGAGGGAATATCCGGTTTCGTTGGCGAGATCCCCTTCACCCGCTGACAGATAGGCAAAGCCCAAACTGTAGCTCAGGCCAGGCAAAACGGCCATATTCTCACCGTCCAGCGTTGCGGTGAAATTGTTCAACTTTCCGGTGTTGGCAGGGCCGCCATCTGAACGTGATACTCTACCGCGATTGCGGAACATTGATTCAGAAAGAAAGGTCGTATCGACAAGGAAGCTGTTGGCGCGGACCGTATGAATACCCTTCTCGCCCGCGTCAAGGGGAAGGGCGAAGCCGACGCCGAACATTTCGGTGATCTCGTAGTCTTCAACAAGTTCTGTGCCGAACAGACCCGGCGTTACGTCCCACGCCTGACCGAAAGATGGTGCGAATTTACCTGCGATGATTTCAACGTCGCCAAGATTGGCCTGCAGATGCAACGTGTCGACATAGAGACCCAGGTCCTGAAAATAATTGTCGTCTGTCGGGTCGAAAACCTGCTCCAACGTCAATCCGAGATGCGTTGAGAAAACCGGTGTCAATCCGATTTCCGCAGCGAGTGCCACAGTCGGATTAAGGCTGTTGAACGCACTGGCCGCATCATTGGAACGAAAGACATTGTCATTTGCAAGTTCCAGCTCAAGCTCACCGATGATGAAAGGATATGACGCATCGTTGGCCACTGCACCGCTGGCGGATAAAGCCAGGATCAATGCGACAGCGGAACTGGAAAGCAATTTCAGGGTCTTCTGATTTTCATTCGATTGTACGGTACGGTTGGACACAGCGGTTCCTCTGATTTTTGCGATGTCAAACCAATCTCACATAAACATGAATATGTAAATCATGTTTATGTCCGTTATTGAGAAAAGAACCTGTGCGGGCTCCGGTGGTCCAAAAATACAAATATTCAGAGGGATCGCGTGAACATGAATCAACGGCGGTCCGTGCGGTTGCTGCAAAATGTGGGTGGCCATTGATCTGATCGGAAGCAAATATGGTGAAGCAGATTGGGTTGGTTTTATGCTGTACTCTCTCCGGGATATTTGAGTGCAGACGGTACAGTTGATCGTTTATGACCATTATTGCGTTGACTTGCCGTGTTTTCCGGTGCCAAAATTTGGCTTGGGTAAATTTACTTAAAGTCCATTTTGCTAAAGATGATCCCGCACCCGGGGTTGCGACAGGCCTTATTATCTATGCGGGATTTTCTACTTTACGGCATTTTTGCACTGGAAGCCGCACGGGACGTGTCCGTCAACAAAATAGCTTTGCTCGAGCTGTTTCGCACACCACTGGCAATCAATGCAGGTATCTTGGGAGCGTTTTTGGTTCCATTCGTACCGCAGACACGGGTCCGCGATGCACTGACGTGTCTGAGCGTCTTTTGTCTCATTGTCTTCGCCGGTCTGATCTTCACTTTTCTAGTCATCCTGGCATGCTGTCTTGTCTTTGCATTGTCGCGTCTGTTGTCGCGGTGGGCGCAGAGGCGTGGAGAAAAGACATTGCCGCTTGTCACCGCATGGCTTTTTGTCAACGCCCTTTATGCGCCTGTGTTCTTTGTCATATTGCCCCCCTTTCGTGGCCAAATGAGCTGGGGCGAGGTCGCACTCTTCTGGGGGCCGGCCTTTCTGGTTTTCAAATCCATTCATTACATACATGCGGCGTGCAAGGGGCACATTGATCCCCATGAACCCCCTGCATTCAGACATTACATCCTGTACATGATCCATTTCGCGTCCTTTCGGTTCGGTCCCTTTCAGAAATTTCGACAGTTCGACGATGAAGTGGAGACCTGCAAGCAACGGCTTACCTGGGAAAACCGTCTTCAGGGGCTCTTTCGTATCGGGCTTGCCATCGCCAAATATCTCGTCATTTTCCACTGGATAAACCGAAAGTTCTTCTACCCACACGGCTATTTCGGTCCCTTTGCCGAGGGTCTTTTTGAAAACGCGTCGACAGCAGATCCCGGCCACTTGTGGCTGATGCTCTACCTTTTCATGTTTCGGCTCATCCTGTTTATATCGGCCCTGAGTGACGGCGTGATCGGCATGAATCTGCTGATGGGGATCAGAGTTCCTGAAAATTCCAATTGGCCATTGATTTCACGCGACATTCTGGAATTTTGGCGCCGATGGCATGTTCAAGCCATGGCGTTCTTTCGTGATGAGGTTTTTTTCCCGATCGGGGGATTGAGAAACAGGATACGCGGCTATTTCTGCGTCTTTGCCTATAGTGGCTTTTGGCACTTTCCCTCTGTTGCAGCAGTGATCCTATTCCCGCTGATTCAAGTCGTAACCTTTGAGGGGACCATTGCTTGGATCCAATTCTGGAAACGCCATGAACGCGCAAATGATCAGTGGCATGTCATGCGCAGCAAATTGTATCTGCACCGCACCTACCTGTCACAGGGGCTGGGCATCCTGATCGTCTTTCATATCATGGCCCTGTCGGTCCTGCTGCTGCATGACCACAAATATGGCGGCACAACCATGTTGCCACGGATGTTCGGGTTTTGAGGATCAGCGAGTTGAGAGGCTGTCCATCGCGTCGACGCAATTGCAAAAGCCGGCGTTTCGCGGCAGGATGGACTGAGAGCAGATGGTCGCAGCGGAATGAAGATGGACGTGCCCTGTGCACAATGCACCGGTCTTTGGTACTCTATGCAAACCAAATTTTCGGTATGAACCGGAAAAATTTGGTGAGCCGACAGGGGTTCGAACCCTGGACCTACTGATTAAAAGTCAGTTGCTCTACCAGCTGAGCTATCGGCTCCCAGGGGGCGAAACGTCCCCGTAGAATTGCGCGGAACATATGCACGCGGTCCCCATGGGTCAACCGCAAAATGGTCTGCGACTCGTTCTTTTTCAATTTTCTTTTTTGCGCGCTAAAAGGTGACTGGTGCGTGAACGACAACTTGCCTATGACAAAAGCAACTGCAACGCGGAAAAGACCTTTGAACATCGCTGACATTTCTGTTTTTGCCGCCATACTGGCTGGTGGCTTATCCTTCCTCTCGCCATGCGTCCTGCCTCTGGTTCCACCCTACCTGTGCTATATGGCTGGTGTAAGTGTCGAGGAATTCCAGTCTGGCTTCAAGAGCGATGCCCAGGCGCGCCGTCCCATCATGCTGGCTTCCTTCTTCTTTACCCTGGGTTTTGCCAGCGTTTTCGTCGCGCTGGGGGCGGGTGCATCGACCATCGGTGGGGTGTTGCGTTCCCATATGGAACTGCTCTCACAGGCGGCGGGCATTGTCATCATTGTCATGGGCCTTCATTTTATCGGGCTGTTCCGCATCGGCTTTCTCAATCGGGAAGCACGCTTTCAGGGTGGCGGTACGCCCGCAACGCTGACCGGCGCCTATGTTATGGGACTGGCCTTCGCCTTTGGGTGGACGCCCTGCATCGGTCCGGTTCTCGGCGCCATTCTTGGCGTCGCCGGCACACAGGATACAGTCGGGGCAGGGGCTTTGCTGCTTGCTGCCTACTCGCTTGGCCTCGCCATTCCATTCTGGATTGCTGCCGGATTTTCCGGCGTTTTCATGCGTTTTCTCACCCGTTTCCGCCGCCATCTCGGCCGCGTCGAGAAAATCATGGGTATCCTGCTGGTGCTGACCGGCATCCTGTTCCTGACCGGTGGCATGCAGAGCATGGCGTTCTGGCTTCTCGAGACATTCCCGGTGCTCTCGACAATCGGTTAGCCCGGCTCAAAACGCGACCTGGAGGTCATGTCAGGCGGTTGGCACGCGCATTTTTCGCATGCGCCCCACCGGGAAGGTGGCCAGCAAGACGCCTCCCAGAACCAGAGCGATCCCTGCAAAGTGGTAGGTATGGAGTTTTTCTCCGAGGAAAACCACGGCAAGAACAACGCCGTATACCGGTAGAAGATACATGAATATTCCGGATACGGATGCGCCCAGATTTCTCAAGCCGAACTGAAATCCGGAAAATGCCAGCAGGGAGGAAAAGACCACAATGCCGGCGATTCCCTGCCAGGCCAATGCGGTCGTCGGCATTGCCGCGCCACGAACCAGATCAAATGCTGCAAATGGCAACAGCAAAAACGACCCTGCGGTGCTGACAAGACCGAACAATGCGAGAATCGGTAGTTGGGACATCCGTTCATCCCGGAATAATATGGAATATCCAGCCCAGGCGCATGCTGCAATCAGGAAACCCAGGTCTCCGATATTGAGCGACCCTGACAGAAGATGTGCAATGCGTCCCTGAAACAGAATCACGCCAACGCCGCAAAAGGCAACGACAATACCAACCATTTCCCGCCAACGGATTTGTCGATGAAACAACAGGCGTTCGAGCAGGATGATGATCAGCGGCGATGTCGTGTAGATCATCGTGCCATTTGTTGCGGTCGTATATTGCAAGGAATAATAAACGCCGCCGCCCGATACCCACATGCCAAGAAACCCCAGAGTCAGGATTCGGCCCGGGTGTTGCCTGACAAGTCGCAGGCATTGGGGCAGGGAGCGAATAACAAAGGGGGACAGAATGACGGCGCATAATGTCCAACGCAGAAACGCCAATGTGAAGGGCGCGACCTCGGATATGGTGACGCGTCCAAAAACGACGTTTGTCGAAAACAACAACGGCGTGATCACCATCACCATATAGGCAATGGTCATATGCGGCTTACGTGCGGATGAAGCGATTCCCGGAAAACTCATAGGGCATTCATAGAGCCGGGGGGCTTTTAGAAGAAGCAATATTTCTTTAGACCTCCTGTATTATAGATCAGTCTACAAAATGGAGAACGCAATGGCGCGCACATGTCTCGCAGTGGTGTTGGCTGCCGGGGAAAGTACCCGGATGAAATCATCGAAATCCAAGGTGCTGCATCCAGTTGGCAACCTTCCAATGATCACCCATGTCATCAGAGCTGCGCGTGACGCGGAAGTCGATGCTGTGGCAGTGGTTGTCGGGCGTGATGCTGATGCCGTGACAGCAGCGGCGGCAGATGCGGGATTGCCGGTTTCATCGTGGTTTCAAAAGGAACGGCTGGGCACAGCCCATGCTGTGCTTGCCGCGCGCGATGCCATTGCCGAGGGCTATGACGATGTATTGGTCATTTTCGCCGATACACCACTGGTAACGCCAGCCGCCCTGTCACAGGCCCGTCAATCGCTGTCTGACGGCGCCGATGTCGCTGTAATCGGTTTTCATACGCAAACGCCGGACGGCTATGGCCGCCTGATCGAAGGCGATGGAGACTTGCTGGCAATCCGCGAGCACCGTGATGCCTCAACGAGCGAACTGGCAATAACATTTTGCAATGGTGGCCTGATGGCCGTTTCTGGTGCCAAAGCATTGGAATTGCTCGATTCCGTTCAAAACGACAATGTGAAAAAAGAATATTACCTGACCGATATCGTGGAGATTGCTCGCAAACGTGGTGGCCATGCGGTTGCAGTCGAGGCCAGCGCCGAGGAACTTATCGGTATCAACACCCGTGTCGAACTTGCCCAGATTGAAGCCCTATGGCAGTCCAGAAAGCGTCGGGAGATGATGCTGGCGGGCGTTTCCATGCAGGCGCCGGAAACCGTATTTCTCAGCCATGACACTGTGATAGAGGCGGATGTCACAATTGAGCCGAATGTCATTATCGGTCCTGGTGTGATTATTCGCGAAGGTGCAACGATTCATGCCTTCAGTCATCTTGAAGGTGCAAGTGTTGATGCGGGTTGTTCCGTTGGTCCTTTTGCCCGCCTGCGCCCGGGAGCCGAACTTCAATCGGGCTCCAAGGTTGGCAATTTCTGTGAAGTCAAGAATGCAGTGATCGGCCAGGGCGCCAAGGTCAACCATCTCAGCTATGTTGGCGATGCGCGTGTCGGTGCCCGTGCAAATCTGGGGGCCGGTACGATCACCTGCAACTATGATGGCGTCAACAAACACCATACGGATATCGGAGAAGGTGCGTTTATTGGCTCCAATTCATCGCTTGTCGCACCAATTTCAATCGGGGACGAGGCCTATGTCGCTTCCGGCAGTGTCGTGACCAAAGACGTACCGGCTGAGGCATTGGCATTTGGCCGTGCGACACAGACAAACAAGGATGGCCTGGCAACAATGCTGCGTCGACGCAGCATGGAGGAAAAGAAGCGCCGTCAAAATTCGGGCCAATAGGGTTCGGACGTTTTGCGCCCTTCATAAAGGCAAATTTTGTTTTGTAACCGAAAGTGACACGCGTTTGATTGCGGCGCACCGTAAAACAGCTATCAAGTGGTGCAGCGCTTCGCGAATTGTATGAAACGGTTCTTCGACAGGTCAGCGTGAAAAACCAAGTTTTGAAATACATTGCCTTCCTTATAAAAAGGTGTTGAAATTCAGAGCTTTGAGGGGATTATTATGTGTGGAATTGTTGCAATTATAGGAAAGCACCGTGTTGCGCCCTTGCTCGTCGACGCTCTGAAGCGCCTGGAATACCGTGGTTATGATTCGGCAGGTGTTGCCACCTTGCAAGACGGTATGCTCGACCGTCGCAGGGCAGAAGGTAAACTGGTCAATCTGGAAAAAGTGCTTGCAGAGAATCCGTTGGGCGGCACGATCGGCATCGGTCACACGCGCTGGGCCACCCATGGCGCGCCCACAGAAAACAACGCGCACCCGCATTTTTGTGAGGGTGTCGCGGTTGTTCACAACGGCATCATCGAAAATTTTTCTGAAATACGCGACCAACTGACATCAGCGGGGGCACATTTTTCAACGGAAACCGATACGGAAGTCATTGCACAATTGCTGGCAAGCCTGCTGCGCAGCGGCAAAACGCCGAAAGAGGCCATGCAGGCCACTTTGTCGTCGCTCAAAGGCGCCTATGCCCTGGCTGTACTTTTTGAGGGCGAAAACGAGCAGATCATGGGTGCTCGCAATGGTCCACCATTGGCCATAGGTCATGGTGATGGAGAGATGTTCATCGGCTCTGACGCCATCGCCTTGTCGCCCTTCACCGATGACATCACCTATCTCGAAGATGGAGATTGGGCCATACTCAATCGCGACCACGTCGAGATTTTCAATGCGGATGGCAACACTGTGCAGCGTCCGCGCAGCAAGGCATCATCGGCCTATGCGCAGGTCGAAAAAGGCAATTACCGCCATTTCATGGAAAAGGAAATCTATGAACAGCCGGAAGTCATCTCGCATACACTGACCCATTATATCGATTTTGCGACCGGCAAAGTGCGGGAGGTCTCCTCTCAATTGGATTTTGCAGACATCGACAGTTTGAAGATCGCTGCCTGCGGATCAGCCTACCTGGCCGGCCAATTCGGAAAGAACTGGCTGGAACGCTATGCACGGTTGCCGGTGGAAATCGACGTTGCATCCGAGTTCCGTTATCGTGAAATGCCCTTGCCCGGCAGACAGGCCGCGCTCTTTGTATCGCAATCGGGTGAAACCGCAGATACACTGGCGTCGCTGCGCTATTGCAAGAACAATGGTCTGAGGATCGGCTCTATTGTCAATGTGCGCGAATCGACGATTGCTCGCGAGTCCGACGTGGTTTTTCCAACATTGGCCGGACCGGAGATCGGTGTTGCATCAACAAAGGCGCTGACATGCCAGATGTCTGTCTTTGCAGCCTTGGCCATCGGGGCAGGGCGCGCCCGCAATACGCTCAGTGAAGCCGAGGAGAAGGACATGGTTCGATCCTTGTCGGAAGTTCCCCGTATCACGGGTTCCGTTTTGCATCAGATCCAGCCGCAATTGGAGATTCTTTCCCGCGAACTCTCAAAGTTTCACAATGTTCTCTATCTGGGGCGTGGCAACAATTACACGTTGGCGCTGGAAGGCGCGCTGAAGCTCAAGGAGATTTCCTACATCCATGCCGAGGCCTATGCGGCCGGTGAACTGAAGCACGGTCCCATTGCCCTGATTGACGAGAATATGCCAGTCATCGTCATAGCGCCGCATGATCGTCATTTTGAAAAAACCGTGTCGAATATGCAGGAGGTGGCCGCACGCGGTGGACGCATCATTTTCATCACCGACGAAAATGGCGCGCGCGCAAGCAATCTGGAAACGATGGCGACCATTGTCCTGCCAAATGTCGATGAGTTCATCATGCCTTTGATATTCATGTTGCCCATCCAATTGCTCGCCTACCATACAGCTGTCTTCATGGGGACAGATGTGGATCAGCCGCGCAATCTGGCGAAGTCAGTGACGGTTGAATAGGCCCATATCGACTAAAAGTGATAGAAAGATGCTTGTTGCTATTACCACTTGATCCTATATTGCGAGGCATAGGTTTCCACGATTACCCTCCGGACATGGCTTGCTGAATGTATGAAAAGAAAACCCGTCTGTCAGCATCCACACGGGTCAGAAATTACTTTCTGACTGGGCTGATTATCTGTGCGCCTTTGGCAATCACAGCCTATCTCACCTGGTCATTCATCAAGTGGGTTGACGGTTGGGTGAAACCCTATCTTCCGGCTATCTACAATCCGGACACCTATCTGCCCTTCAGCGTTCCCGGTTTTGGCCTGGTAACCGCATTGGTTGGCATCACGCTGGTTGGCTTTTTGACGGCCAACCTGATTGGTCGCACGATCCTTGCCTATGGGGAGTCGATCCTCAACCGCATGCCGCTCATTCGCGGTGTCTACAAAGGTCTCAAGCAGATTTTTCAGACGGTGCTGGCTGAAAAGTCCAATTCCTTCAACAAGGCCGGGCTGATTGAATATCCCCGCAAGGGTATCTGGTCGATGGTTTTTCTGGCGACAGAAACCAAGGGAGAAGTGGATTCGCTGTTGCGCGAGGACGGAATGGATACATTGTCGGTGTTCCTGCCAACGACACCCAATCCAACATCCGGGTTTCTGCTGTTCGTCCCCAGGCAAGACGTCATCATTTTGGACATGTCGGTTGAAGAGGCTGCCAAACTGGTGATTTCAGCGGGTCTGGTTGCGCCGGAATACCAGCCAAAACTTGCTGAATTGGCGGATGAAGCAATGCAGGAAACACAGGACGCAGCACAGTGACTGAATTGCTGTTGCAGCAGATCCTGAAGGTTTGCCTCAAACTTCTTTAGTTTTACGCGTTAGCAGCTTGTTGAGCTTGCGTTTGGCTTTCGTCACAAGAGACATGCCGGCATTGTGCCGATGATCGCCTCGGCCATTGATGAGCAGTGGGTCAACATAGAGTTTTCCGCCTTTCTCTGTCAGACATCGGTGGAAAGCCACGTGTTCGCAGATTTCAGAACCATCTTCATCGACGCCAACATACTGACAGTCTCTGAGCGCCTGCAACTTGTAGAGTCCCAGGCCGCCAAACGCACTCTGGACCTCGATAAAACCTTCCTGTAGGTCGAGCTTGACGCGACGGCTGGCAACGAATTTCGCGATGGCCTCTTCCTTGGACATGCTTTCGGGTCGTTCACGCACCCGCTTCCAGCAATCATCCGGGCTCCAGTCGGGATGTCGCAATGCCCAGATATCGTAATAGCGCTCACTTTGATTGGCAAAAATAGCCGTCCAGTCGGGATCTTCCGTATCGAGCAATTCCAGCAATCGGGACGCGTCAAAATACTCATTCACGGCATCCAGGTCCATGATGATCAAATGATCGAACTGGCCAAGACGTGCGTCTGAAAATATTTCATCAAGACACCGGTTGCGCAGCGCGGCAAGCCTTTCCGTACGAAGATCGATCTTGGTCTCCGGGCTGTTGCTGATAGAACGCACGATACCGCGTTGGTGTTGTGCATCAAAGGTGCTCAACAATGCGGCTGTGTCGTCAACCGAGTCGTTTTCCAGAAAAATATAGCCCCAATCCTGCAGGTTTTCCCCAAATTCAGCCATTGAACGGAGGATTGCCGGCAGCGCGTGTCCACAATCGCGCGCAAGTCCTGCAAATACGACCCTCTTTGGTACTGTCACGATGGTTTGTCTCCGGAAATGAAAGCAATTTCTTTCGGATAGGCCGATTGAGCAGCAAGACGATCTTGTAAATCGCAAAGCCCTTCACCCAGTCACCGTCCCTTGATTACTCAAACATCAGGCGACATTCAACCGCTTGCGGTGATGATAAGTCATGGCCAGCGCCATGCAATGTTTCAGCGGTTCGACCGACATTGGCATTGCGGCTGAAAATGACAATTGTCTATTGCCGTCATAGTTAAAGGTGTCAGGATAAAGTTCTCTGAAGGTCGCGATCAGATTGGTCTGGCAGTGAAAAAACAGGGAACACTCCAGGGCGGTCTTGTCGTTCCATCCCAGGCGTATCGGCGTGCCGCTTTTGGGCCGCACCGTTTGGTAACTGGGTTGCCCCCATTTCAACGATTCCTCAAGCTGACCGGCGTCTTTGGTCTCCTGTGCCGTTTGAAAAAGGAGTTCACGCAGGGCCAATATCGACTCCCGCACACCATTTGGGCAATCGTCAAACAACTGGGCGACATCGCGGGAGTGGAACGGCGTCATCAATGCATCTTCCCATGGCAACGCAGGCATCCGGACCATGGCTGGGGGATTGCCTTGCTGAGGGAGTTCTCTGTTTTAATCGTCATGACTATTTGCTGTCCATGTGCCATACACCATTCCATTCCGGCGGTGGACCATCCTGCTTGATCATGGTCAACCGCTTCAAATAGGTGTCGCAGGCAGAATCGTTTTCCCTGCTCTGTTTGCACGCCTGAAAAGCGTTTTGAGCGTCTGTCCACGCGCCTTTGTGGAACAGGGCCAGAGCTTCTTCAAACTGGTCCCTGTAGGTGAGCAGATCCCTGTCCAGCGCGGAAACCGCACCCAGGGGTTCGTAAACGGACACTGGCTCGGTTTTCCCGAAAACCAGCAGGTCGTCAATCTTTCGGAACTCGAATGCACCCGAGGCCATCTCGAATGTCTGCCTGCAAACAAGAATGGTCGTGCCATAGATTCTGTTGGCGCTTTCGAGCCGAGAGCCGAGGTTCACCGTGTCGCCGATAACGGTGTAGTTTTTCGATTTTTCCGATCCGATGGAACCGACGATAGCATCACCGGTTGCAATACCGATTCGCATATGAATATCAGGTAGATCACGGGCCAGACCTGTGAGGGCCGGGAGTTCCTGACGGAAGATTCTGACCAATGCGGCATCCTGCAGGGCAGCCCTGACAGCTAGCGTGGCCTGCTGGCCGTCATCGCAGAAGGGGGGTGTCCAGAATGCCATGATGGCATCGCCAATATATTTGTCGATCAGGCCTTGATGCTGCGTAACCGGCTCGGACATCATCGCCAGATAGTGGTTGACGAGGGTCACGACACCCTCTGGCGTGAAACGTTCCGAAATGCCGGTGAAATTGGCAAGGTCGGCAAAGAAAACCGAAACGACTTTCCTTTCGCCGCTCATCAGTTCCTTACCTGTTTCCTCTATCAGTGCAGAAACCACCCGTGGATCAACATATTGGCCGAATTTGACCTTGATCTGCTCTGATTTTCGCAACCCTTCAACCATACCATTGAAACTGCGGGTCAAGTCGCCAATCTCGTCCTTGGTCAAGGCCTTCAGTTCACCTGTCAGATTGCCGTTCTCCACCTCGTTGGTTCCGGCGATCAGACGTCGCAACGGCACAAGCATGGTCCTGATCACCAGGCCGGATGCCAGCAATGCCAGCAAACCGGAAGCGATGGTGAGCGCAACACTGACAAGCAGAGCTTGACGCTCGTGCTCCTCGGCCCGTCCTGAAGCACCAAGCATGTAATGCGCCAGTTTATCCTCTGTTGCGTCCAGTTGGCTGGCCAGTTTTTCCTGTTCGGCTTCAATCAGGTCCTCCAACTGCAGGTGCTGAACTCTACCTTCTTTCAATGTCTGAACAAGAAGGCGCAATTGGTCGTTCAAACTGGACTGTTGCTGCTCAATCGCCTGGACCATCGGCAACAGGGCACTCAAGGTGTTTTGCCCGTTGATCGTCGCAGCGTTAGCGATGGCGCTTTCAACATCGGCCTCGGCACGACTCAGCGAAGCATCAAGCCTGGTCTCCAATTCATCGTACGCTTTTTCATTGGTGGCAATTTCCTCAATCAAGGCAGCATGGTCACTTTCCAGCTCCGCAATCCTGTCGTCATTGTCAGCGGAAGGAACCAGATTGCTCGACGATGGAACGGCGGCAATGAGTTCGTCGCGTTTGACCTCAATCAGGCGTGCTTCGATGAGGTGCTTTTGGTGACGCTCCACATGGGTTTCCTGGAGCAGAACCTGAATGCCTATTTCGCCGACTTGATCCGACAGCGGTATGAATATTTCCGCCAGATCAGTGGCCTCCCTGCTAACCAGATAGAGTTTGTAGGTGGAATAGAGAATGGTTGAACCCATCATCAGAAACACCAGCATTGCTATGCCAAATATCTTGTGCGGTATTTTCATGGATTTTCGCGTCTCTGTTCCAGATTAGACAAATTACTGATTGTCGGATTGTCTCATGATAAGCTGACAGCCTTAATATACAGTACCGCCTGACAATAGGGCGTGCTTTGCACGTCCTGACATTCTATCCCGCACGCAACAGTCTGATGGCCTCATCACGGCGCCAGATATACAGCAGCAGCCGAAGCGCCTCACCGCGCGGGGTCGCCATATCCGCATCCATTTCCAGAACATAGCGCGCATCGTCCCGGGCGATCTCCAAAAGGTCACCATGGGCCTCCAGATCAACGAGCCTGAAACCTGGAACGCCCGATTGCCGTGTCCCGAGCAATTCGCCTTCGCCACGCAATTTCAGGTCTTCTTCGGCAATTCTGAAGCCGTCTTCCGTCTCCCGCATGATCGAAAGCCGTGCTTTGCCGACAATGCTCAACGGCCCCTTGTAGAGCAGGATGCAGCTAGACGCCTCCGTACCACGCCCGACACGGCCGCGCAGCTGGTGCAATTGTGCCAATCCGAATCGCTCGGCATGTTCAATCACCATGATGGATGCATCGGGCACGTCCACGCCAACTTCGATCACCGTTGTTGCAACCAGCACCCGCGTCTTTCCTGATTTGAAACCCTGCATGGCCGCGTCCTTCTGCACGCCATTCATTCGGCCATGGACAATACCGACCAATGCTCCGAATTCCTGCATCAGAAATGCGTGGCGTTGCTCGACCGACATCAGATCGGAGACCTCTGAATCCTCAACCAGTGGACAAATCCAGTAGGCTTTTTTGCCATTGGCAACCGCATCACGCAATCGCGTTACGATTTCATCCACCCGATCGACATCCAGCGTCACCGTCTTGATTGGCAGGCGACCAGCAGGTTTCTCAGTCAGCCGCGAGACGTCCATATCGCCAAAGGCCGACAGAACGAGTGTGCGCGGGATTGGGGTCGCGGTCATGACCAGCATGTGCGGCGCAGACCCTTTGGCTGTCAGCCGCAAGCGCTGATGCACGCCGAACCGATGCTGTTCGTCCACGACGGCAAGAAGCAGGTCTTGATAATTCACGCTTTCCTGAAACAGGGCATGCGTGCCGATGATCATCTTTGTCTCACCGGACTCGATCCTTTGCAGGATTGCAGCGCGCTCCTTGCCCTTGGTGCGTCCGGTCAGAACGTCCACTGTAACTCCGGCTGCCTGGGCCAGAGGTTGGATGGTGGCAAAATGCTGTTGGGCCAGGATTTCGGTGGGTGCCATCAAGACGGCCTGGCCACCGGCTTCTGTGCAGGCCGCCATCGCAAACAGTGCAACAGCCGTCTTGCCCGATCCAACATCGCCCTGCAGCAATCGAAGCATGCGTTCCGGACTCTCCATGTCGGTCAGGATTTCGGTGATGGCCTGCGTCTGGCTCGCGGTCAGTTGAAAGGGCAGCAGGGAAAGCAGCCTGGTTCTGATGGAGCCGTCACCATGAACCGGCTTGCCCTGCAGCTTGCGAACGCGCTGACGCACCAGTGCCAGTGACAATTGTCCGGCCAGCAACTCATCATAGGCCAGCCTGCGGCGTGCCGGTGCGTTTGGCGACATGTCATGCTCGTCACGCGGTGCATGCAGCGTTTGCACCGAGGCGGCGAAGGTTGGCAGTCCGTTGCGTTGAAGAAACGGTCTATCAAGCCACTCGGGCAATTCAGGCATGGCAGTCAAAGCTGCATCGATGGCGCGCTGCAGGAGTTTCGGCGATAGCCCTGCGGTCAGTGGATAGACCGGTTCTATCATCGGGAAATTTTCAATGTCTTCAGCCAGCGCCATGCGGTCCGGATGAACCATGGATGCCCGCCCGTTGAACCAGTCAACCTTTCCGCTGACAAGAACCGTTTCGCCCACCGGCAGTGCATGTTCCAGCCAGCTCTTGCGAGCATGAAAGAAGGTCAGGGCGATTTCTCCCGTTTCATCATAGGCAAACACCCGATAGGGGGCATTGCTGCGCGCATTGGGCGATGGTTGATGGCGGTCCACGAAAAGTTTGAGTGTTACGATGGAATGTTCTGTGGCATGGGCAACACCGGGCTGGTTGCGCCGGTCGATCAGCCTGTGCGGCGCCATCAGCAGCAAGTCAATGGCTCTGGTGTCATCCGCATTTTCCCGTCCCAATGCGCGTGCAATCAGCGCGGCAATCTTCGGGCCGATGCCGGCAAAGGAGATAATGGGTACAAACAGAGGATCTAGAATACTGGGGCGCATTTAGTCCTCTTTCCTTTTGAACGCATGGCTGACAATTCCGTTTGGCTTCGTTATAGAAACGCATCACTTACAGGAATTATTCATGACCGGTACAAAGCGTACAAGTGCAGACCTCGACAAACGGTGCAAGCGTATTCTATTTCGCTGCTGGCACAGGGGTATCCGGGAGATGGACCTGATCCTGGGGCAATTTGCTGATGAGAACATTGATGGTCTCAGCAACGAGGAGCTGACATTTGTCGAATCACTGCTGGATGTTGATGATCGTGATTTGATCCAATGGGTTGTCGGGGAGGTGCCTACGCCTGCGGAATTTGACATACCCCTGTTCGCACGCATTTGTGCCTATCGCCAGAGCGAAGAGCAATGCTGAAAAATCTGCAGATAGAACAGGTCTTCAACGCCCGTGTGCCCACCACGCTGGCCAATGTGCCCACGGGTGCGCAGGCTCTTGTGCTGGCGGAAGCGGCGCGCAAGGGGAAATCCGTTGTTCATATTTTGTCGGATGGCCAGCATATGGGCGATCTGGCTCAAAATCTGGAGTTTTTTGCCCCCGACATCCCGGTTCTCATTCTCCCGGGTTGGGATTGTCTGCCCTATGATCGTGTATCACCCAGTGCTGATACGGCCGCCCGCAGGCTCTCGACGCTGGGCGCCCTGATTGCCTATCAGAAAAATCCGCATGCCATCATTGTTCTTGCCTCCGTCAATGCGTTGATTCAGAGAATACCGCCCCGCAACGTGCTGGCCGGTCTCGGATTTCAGGCCCGTCCGGGCCATCAGATAAAAATGGATGACATTGCCCAGCGCTTGTCAGTCAATGGTTTTGAGCGGGTGCCAACCGTCCGTGAGGTTGGTGAATTTGCAATCCGCGGCGGCATTCTGGATGCTTTTGTGCCGGGATACGCCGAACCGGTTCGGCTCGACTTCTTCGGTGATACGCTGGAAAGCATTCGCAATTTCGATCCGGCAACGCAAAGAACGACCAAACAGGCGCGATCGTTTGAACTCAACCCGATGAGTGAAGTCTCCCTGAATGACGCGTTGATCAGCCGGTTCCGCAAGAATTATCTGTCGTTGTTTGGAGCAGCAAAGCGCGACGATGCTCTCTATCAGGCAATCAGCGAGGGCCGGCGATTTGCCGGCATGGAACATTGGTTGCCGTTGTTCTACGAGAATCTGGAAACCGTCTTTGACTATCTGACGGGTTTTTCATTCTTTGCTGATCGCAACGTCGCCGAGGCTGCATCAGCGCGTCATATCCAGATACTTGATCATTTTCAGGCGCGTGCCCGTGCCGCCGATACGGCGTCAACGGCCCATGCCACGCCTTACAACCCGGTTCCGGTCGATCAATTGTATTTGCGGCCCGAAGAGTTTTCAAAGGCTCTGGACGACGTCAATACGGTCAGCATTTCGCCCTTCCTTGAGGAAGAGACCGGCGCACGGCGCGTCATCAATCTGCAGGCAAGTGCGGGACCGCGCTGGGCCACGACAATCGAAGCGCCGACTGGTGAAGGCCAACGGGTCAACGTCTTTGACCAGGTGGTCAAACATATCGGTGTCAAACGGGCGGATGGAACAAAGATACTGGTCACGGCCTGGACGGAAGGGTCGCTTGACCGGCTTTTGCAGGTGCTCGCTGAACACGGGCTGGAAAGGGTGCGACGCATTCAATCCTTCTCGGAAATGGATGACCTGCAAAAGGGTGAGGCGGCTGCCGCCATCCTCAACCTCGAAACCGGCTTCGAGATCAAGAACACCGCCATCATTGGCGAACAGGATATCCTCGGAGATCGGCTGGTGCGACGTGGACGCCGCCGCAAGAAGGGTGCCGACTTCATCACCGAAGTTGCCGGTCTGGAAGAGGGTGACATCGTTGTGCATGCCGAACATGGCATCGGCAAGTTTCTGGGGCTGCGCACTATAGAGGCGGCAGGCGCACCCCATGCCTGTCTTGAGCTGCAATACGCCAATCAGGCCAAGCTCTTTCTGCCGGTGGAAAATATCGAGCTGCTGTCTCGTTTCGGCTCCGATTCTTCGGCGGCCGTGTTGGACAAATTGGGCGGTGTCGCCTGGCAGTCACGCAAGGCAAAGTTGAAAAAGCGGTTGCTGGATATGGCCGGCGCCCTGATCCGCATTGCAGCCGAGCGACTGACACGCAAAGCCGCGCAACTGAATATTCCCGAAGGACTTTACGACGAGTTTGCAGCACGTTTCCCCTATGATGAGACAGAAGACCAGATGGGCGCGATCGAAAGCGTCATCGGTGACCTGGGCAGCGGCGTGCCGATGGACCGGCTGATATGTGGCGACGTCGGTTTTGGCAAGACGGAAGTGGCTCTGAGAGCCGCCTTCATCGCAGCAATGAACGGAGTTCAGGTGGCCGTGGTCGTGCCGACAACTCTGCTGGCGCGTCAACATTACAAGACATTCAGCGAGCGGCTTCGCGGGTTTCCTGTCAAGATAAGACAGGCCTCCCGGCTGGTCGGGCCCAAGGAACTGGCATCGACCAAACAGGAGATTGCCGAGGGCAAGGTCGATATCGTCATCGGCACCCATGCGCTGCTGGGCAAAGCCATTCATTTTTCCGATCTGGGGCTGTTGATCATCGATGAGGAACAGCATTTTGGTGTCAAGCACAAGGAGCGCCTGAAGGAGCTGAAGTCGGACGTGCATGTTCTCACGCTGACAGCCACACCGATACCGCGAACGCTGCAACTGGCCATGACCGGTGTGCGGGACCTTTCCCTGATCACCACGGCGCCGCTGGATCGCATGGCTGTGCGTACATTCATTTCGCCCTTTGACCCGCTGGTGATCCGCGAAAGTCTCTTGCGCGAGCATTTCCGCGGCGGACAGAGTTTCTATGTCTGTCCGCGCGTTGCCGATCTGGAGGACGTACACGCCTTTCTGCAGTCGGATGTGCCCGAACTCAAGGTGGCGGTCGCCCATGGGCAAATGCCTCCTGGACAACTCGATGACATCATGAATGCCTTTTATGATGGTCAATACGATGTGCTCCTGTCCACCACCATCGTGGAATCAGGTCTCGACGTTCCTACGGCCAATACATTGATCGTCCATCGTGCCGACATGTTTGGTCTGGCACAGCTCTATCAGCTGCGCGGCCGCGTGGGCCGCTCCAAGGTGCGCGCCTTTGCGCTGCTCACGCTGCCCGTCAATCGCCTGCTGACTGCAACCGCCGACCGGCGCCTGAAGGTGCTCCAGTCGCTGGATACGCTGGGCGCCGGCTTCCAGCTTGCCAGCCACGACCTGGACATTCGCGGCTCAGGCAACCTTTTGGGCGAGGAGCAGTCCGGCCACATCAGAGAAGTCGGGTTTGAACTCTATCAGCATATGCTGGAAGAGGCTGTTGCTGAACTCAAGGGCGAGGAAGAGGTGATCGATACGGGTTGGTCACCGCAGATTGCGGTTGGCATTTCGGTCATGATTCCCGATGAATATGTTCCCGATCTCCATTTGCGGCTGAGCCTGTACCGCCGCCTTGGTGATTTGACGACGCCAGAAGAAATCGATGAGTTCGGCGCCGAACTCATCGACCGGTTCGGCCCCATGCCGACCGAGGTGAAGCATCTCTTGAAAATCGTCTATGTGAAATCGCTTTGCCGTGCGGCCAATGTGGCCAAACTCGACGCGGGTCCGAAGGGGATCGTGGTTCAGTTCCGCAATGGCGAATTCCCCAACCCGGCAGGGCTGGTTGCTCACCTCAGCACGCAAGGCTCGCTGGCAAAAATCCGTCCGGATCAGAGCATTGTCTTTATCCGCAATTTGCCGGATCCGGAAAAACGACTGGCTGGCTCGGCGGTGATCATGAGCCAGTTGGCGGAAATAGCAGCCGCGAGCTGACTTCGGTCTGTAAAGCAGAGTTCAAACCGTTGCAGAGGGTAAGCAGTGCTACTGCGCTGCTTCCTTCTCCTTTGCAACGTCACGAATGGCATTGGCCAATACATCAGCGGGCTGGGCGCCCATGACGGCGTATTTGTTGTCGAGAATAAAACAGGGCACACCGGTGACGCCCATATTGCGCGCCACTTCAATTTCCTGTTCCACCGCGGTGCGGTCGGCATCGCCCAGCAGCAGGCTTTCGGTGATTGCCCGGTCCATGCCGGACTTTTCCGCAGCATCCAGCAGGATGGTGTTGTCGCCGATATTCTTGCCTTCGACAAAGAAGACCCTGAACAATATTTCCACCAGACGGTCCTGGACACCCGGTGGTTCCGATGCGGCCCAACGAATGACCCGGTGCGCATCCAATGTATTGGGTGATACAGCTATAGCGTTAAAATCAAATGGAATATTCTCATCCTTGCCGGCTTCTTCAATGGCCGCATAGGCGCGCGTTGCGCCATCGGATCCACCAAATTTTTCCGAGAGATATTGTTTGCGATCCTTGCCTTCCTTCGGCAAGGTTGAATCCAGTTGATAGGGCCGCCACCGGATGTCGACTTCCAGCTCGCTCGGAAGACTGCCCAGGGCGTCTTCCAGGCGCTTTTTCCCGATGTAGCACCAGGGGCACATGACATCGGAAACGATATCGACATTGACTGCGGTCACTGGATTTCTCCCTTGCTGGGCTTGTCTTGGATCACTTTGCTGCCTTGTCCCACCAGGTTGGCAGTTGATAGCCATAGATGGGCGTTACATGTGGATGTTCAAGTCTTGATCGAAAGGCTACACGCTGTCCCGGCAGATAGTAAAGCGGCACGACATAGTGACCGGAAACAAGAACCCGATCAAAAGCCCGAACCGCCGCTACGAAATCGTCTTCCGAACGGGCATCCAGCATGGCTTCAATCATCGCATCAATGGCCGGATCGGCAGCGCCTGCATAATTAAAAGTCCCCTGAACATCACGGGACTTGCTACCCCACCGCCAAACCTGCTCTGCACCCGGTGACAATGATGCTGTGTATCTCTTGATGATCATATCATAATCATAAAGCTGGGTGCGACTTTGATACTGGGAATCAAAAACGGTCTGAATGGCCATATCAATGCCGAGCGCGGCAAGATTGCGCTGATAGGCAAGGGCGATTTTCTCCTGACCGGCATTCTGCGTCATCACCTGAAAGGTCAAAGGCGCACCTTTGTCATTTAAAAGTGTGCCCTTGCTTATCCGATAACCGGCCTGCTGCAGCAGTTTCAAGGCGGCCCTTTGAACGAGACGATCGCGCCCGCTGCCATCAGTCCGCGTAGCGCGATAGGTGCCATCCATTACTGATTCTTCTACCGCGCCTGGAAATGGTTGCAAAAGCAACTTTTCCGCAGGGCTTGCCGGAACACCGATCGATGAGAGTTTGGAATGCTGGAAATAGCTTTCTGTGCGCCTGTAGGCGTCATCGTACAGGCTTCTGTTGACCAGTTCGAAGTCAAACAGCATTGCCAGCGCGCGGCGCACCCGTACATCCTGAAACTTCTCCCGACGGGTGTTGAATACAAATCCGTACATGCCTGCAGGTGTTTCTGCCTGGAATTCCGCTTTTATGATGTCACCGTTTTCAACTGCAGGGAAATTGTAGGCACGCGACCAACTGATCGGGTTGCCCTCCGGATTCACATCATAGACGCCTTTCTTGAAGGCCTCGAATTGGGCGCTGTCGGAAAGAAAATATTCAATCGATATTTCATCAAAATTGTCCTGGCCACGTTTGACAGGAAGATCCTTCGCCCAATAGTCATCGCGCCGTTCAAAGGTGATCTTCTCACCGGGTTTAACGGCGCTGACGCGATAGGGGCCTGATGTCACTGCTGGAGTGAATGTCGTTTTTTCGAAATCATCGACATTGGTCGCGTGTGCAGCTAGTACCGGGCTGAGACCCAATATCAGCGGAAACTCGCTTCCGGCATCTTCTGACAAAGTGAAGCGGACGCTCAATGGCCCGGTCTTTTCCATTTTCGATACCCTGTCGAGCCGGCTGGAGAAGGGGGGGCGTCCCTTGTCGCGAAGCAGGTTGAATGTGAAAATGACATCATCAGCAGTGACTGCAACACCATCCGACCAGTGAGCAAGCGGATTGATATTGAATTGTATGAAAGATCGTTCTTCATCGGTTTCGATTGTCTCGGCCAGCAGTCCATAGAGCGTAAAGGGCTCGTCCGACGAGCGTTGCATCAGGCTTTCATAGGTCAGCTTTCCAAACTCCGTGTCCCACATGCCTCGGGCCGTAGTGCGAATGCTTTTTATGATGAACGGATTGAGATTGTCGAAGGTGCCCACCACACCATAGGAAATACGGCCACCTTTGGGCGCATCCGGATTGACGTAGGGGAAATGGCTGAAGTCAGCAGCCAGTGCCGGTACGCCATGAGCGGCCAGGGCATGTTGCTGCTCTGCTGCGCTGCCAGGTCCCAACAGGCCTGCAAACAGTATTATTGCGATGATCAATCGGGAATTCGGATGCATGGCGCCCTCTGGGTTGATTCTGACAAACGGTATCATGATCAAAGCGAATTCAATACGCTGTCCTTAACCGTATTCATTAGTGCTTTTGATCGAAAATGCAGAAAAAGTGGACCATTTGAAGGAACCTTTGTTCAAACAGGGTGACACGACGCAGGTTTGCGCTTAGACAATTCAACAAGCCTTGCAATGGCCTTAATTGCCGCTCAGGGAATAGACCATTGACCCGGACCGGGTGCTCAGGTCATCAGGCGGGGGCCATCGGATGAGAACTGAACGGGTTTGGGAAGCCAGACACAGCAATTCAAGGCCACATGGTGGCTGTGGCGGCCTCTGCGCTACACATGTATGCGGGGCATGCAGCTAACTAGGTGATATATCGAGAGCCCAGGAGATAAGAGACGGATGACTTTCAGAATTTCAAATGTCGCGAAGATCGCAGTTGCAACTTTGTTTGCCGCTTCGGTGTCAGCCTCACTGACCGGCATGGCACATGCCCAAACCCCCACACAGGGTTGGTACAAGGTCTGCACAAAACAGGAAGACAATGATGTCTGTGTTGTACAGAACATTGTCACGGCTTCCACCGGACAATTGCTGACTGCCATTGGCCTGATCATTGTTGAAGGCAAGGTGAACAACAAGGTGCTGCAGGTTTCGGTTCCTTCGGCGCGGACAATTCCTCCAGGCGTCAACATGCAGATAGACGACGGCAAGGCGCAACGCGTACCCTATTCGGTCTGCATGCCTGATAAATGCGTGGCACAGGTTCCGCTGACCGATGCGATTGTTGATTCGTTCAAGCGCGGCGGTGAAGTCATCTTTACTTCGGTCAACTATCAGCGTGCTGCCAATCCCATCAAGATTTCCCTGAAGGGCTTTACGGACGCCTTCGATGGTGAGCCGGTTGCCCAGTCGGAACTGCAGGAACGCCAGCGGCTTTTGCAGGAAGAAATGCAGCGCAAGGCACAGTCTGCACGTGAAAAACTCGAGGCAGCACAGAAAAAAGCCAAAGAGACCAACTGACCACGAGACAGGCCAAGAATGCGAAAGGCGCGGGAAAACCCGCGCCTTTTATGTTTTGGCTTGATAGATGTTCGTTCAGAAATTCTGATCGTCTGGCGACCTAAAGCTAAAGCCCTACGGAGTGGCGCTTTAATGCCCTACGGGTTCGCGCAACCGGTATAGTCCTTCGCTCGGACCTTCAAAAATCTCGGAAATCTGCGGGTGTTGCACGGGCATGCCGCTTTCATCCGGTACCAGGTTCTGTTCCGATACATAGGCTATGTAATCGGTGTCGTCGTTTTCAGCGAACAGATGGTAGAACGGCTGTTCCTTGTGGGGCCGGACATCCTCGGGAATGGCATCATACCATTCATCGGTGTTGCTGAAAATCGGATCGACATCAAAGATCACACCACGAAACGGGAAAACGCGATGTTTCACCATTTGGCCTATTTGAAATTTTGCATTGCGTTGTTTGAGCATATCAATATGCCTCCTGAGCCTATTAATAGATGCAAGCCTATAACAAATTCAATATGTTTCATCCTCTAGCGCCAATAAAATGCTGAGCTGGATCTCTGTTTCAGCGTGCATTTACGACGGGGTCAGGATAGCTCTGATTGAAAATATGACCTTTCTCAATGAACCTGATTGATATGACAGTGGACGTCGATGGCTGATATAGCAGCACTAATTCTCCCCTTGTTTGGCCTTATTTTCCTTGGCTATGTCACGGCCCGGATCGTTCGCCAACCGGCTGATTCTCTTGGCTGGCTGAATATTTTTGTCATCTATCTCGCCTTGCCTGCGCTGTTTTTCAAATTGTTGTCCAGAACCCCTGTCGAGGAACTGGCGCGTGCCGACTTCATTCTGGCAAGCCTTTTGTCCACCTATTCCATCTTTGCAATTGTCTTTGCCCTGTCCATCGTTATCCGCCGCGTGACCATAGCGGACGGTACAATCCATGGACTGGCGGCGGCCTATGGCAATATCGGCTATATGGGGCCAAGCCTTGCCATTTTGGCCTTCGGTGAAAAGGCGGCGATACCGGTTGCACTGATATTCTGCTTTGAAAACATCATGCATTTCACCATAGCCCCGCTTATGATGGCCATATCGGGCAGCGAGAAGCGCAGCGCCCGTTCACTGGTCATTCTCATTGCCCGGCGTATTGTCCTGCATCCCTTCATCATGGCCACCTTTGCCGGCATATTCGTCGCGTGGCTGCATATTCCGGTTCCTGCCGCCCCCGCGCGGCTGATTGACTACCTTGCCCAGGCAGCAGCACCCTGTGCCCTTTTCGCCATGGGTGTGACCTTGGCCTTGCGTCCGCTCAAGCGCATTCCAATCGAATTGTCCTATATCGTGCCGGCAAAGCTGATCTTGCATCCGCTGCTGATGTATCTTGCCATGGGGCTTGTAGGTGATTTTGATCCGGTCTGGATTTACACGGCGGTCCTGTTGGCCGCACTGCCGACGGCGACGAATGTTTTCGTGCTGGCACAGCAATATGACGTTTGGGTGGAGCGCGCTTCGGCAACAGTGCTGGTGACAACAACACTGTCAGTGGTAACGGTCAGCCTGCTTTTATATGCCATTACCAATGGCTGGTTGCCTGCCGATATCTGGAGCGGTTCATGAGAAAATGCCATGCACCATTCTACGGTCTGCGGTAGATCCGCCGCAGGCCTTCCAGACCGCTTCCCGGCTTCATGCCCTCGCGCATGGCAAAATTGCGCAGCGGCGCAAAGCCCGATAGCGCCGCCAGTCCTGCTGAGCGGGCAAATTGAACGGGTAAAAAACCGTTCAGCAATGACCGGTTCAAAAGATCGACACTGGCTGTCCGCGACAGCACATCGCTCTGGCGGGCGCGATCATAACTGCGCACAGCCTCCAAGGCGTTTGCAGGGCCTCCGGCATCACGAAGCGCCTTGACCAGATCCGCCACATCCCGCAATCCCAGATTCAGCCCCTGCGCGCCAATGGGGGGGAAGGCATGTCCGGCTTCGCCGACCAAGGCCATGCGGCCCTTACCGAATGAACGGGCAATCATGCCCTTGAAGGGAAATGACTGGATTGTGCTTTCAATCTGCACTTTGCCCAGAATGGATTGCATCTGGTCTTCAACCTTGCGCGAAAGTGCCTCTGGCGCCATGTCCCGCGCAGCTTCTGCATCCGCTGGCGCCATGGCCCAGACAAGACTGGATCGGCGGCCGGGCAGGGGAACCTGGGTGAAAGGGCCATGTTCCGTATGGAACTCATTGGATGTATCGTCGTGGCCGATCTCATGGGAAAAATTGAGTACGATTGCCGTCTGCGGATAGTTCCAGTCGCGCGCAGCAATACCGGCGCTGGAGCGAACAATCGAATTGCGTCCATCCGCACCAACGACGAGCGATGCGGATATTGTCGTTCCGTCAGCCAGCAACAAATCAACCTGCTCGGTATTTTCTTTTATGTCTGCAACGTTTTGGTCCAGATGGACCAGCGCTGGTTTGCAATCAATCGCATTAAAGAGCGTCTCCAATAAAGGCGCATTGGGAATATTGTATCCGAATGCATCCAGATCGAGTTCGCCGGCATGAAAGGTCACAGTCGGTGCGCGCAGGATTCGTGCGGTTCCGTCGATGATCCGCATGTGACGCAATGGTGCTGCAACATCAATGACATGCGGCCAGACTTCAATGTCCTGGAGCAAGGCAATTGAGGGAAGCATCAGCGCAGTTGTGCGTGCGTCCGAACCGCTTGATCTGGGTCCGATCAGCACTGTGCGAAAACCCGAATTGGCCGCTGCAAGCGCCACGCTGGCGCCCGCAAGTCCCCCACCAACGACAGCGACGTCGAATTTCTTGCCCATTGATTTCAACTCCGTTTCTGCCTTTGTGTCAGACAAACAATCTCAAAGAACACCGCCTGTTGAGGATTGGTGGCAGGCCGACAATACAATACTTGATGGGTATATATAGCAAACTGCGGCGACCTTGCGAGGTTTCCCCAAGTCTGAATGTCGCAGCCCTTTATTTGAGCAGGACGACCAAAATTTGCGCACTGCAACATAAATGTCTTGTTGTATACATGGTTCAATCACGCATGGGGATGACAGATCGCAGTCGGCCTGTAATTATAAGTCGAAATTTTGAAGCTCTTTATCGCCACAAGGTCTTTTGGTTGATGATAACTGCGCCTAGGATCAAAATAGAAAAATCCGCGTCAAGCGGGGGAGGGTAATGTGACAGATCAGCAACCAGGGCATGGGAACTGCCTCTTGGAAGTGCGTGGACTGACGAAGGTCTTTGGCGAACTTCGCGCCAATGATGGCATTGATCTTGAAATCAAATCCAATGAAATTCATGCCCTTCTAGGGGAGAACGGCGCCGGCAAATCCACTCTGGTCAAAATGCTGTTTGGCTCACTGGAGCCGACTTCAGGACAGATTTTCTGGAAAGACAAACCCGTCAGGATTACCAGTCCGGGTCAGGCGCGGGCGCTTGGCATTGGTATGGTGTTCCAGCATTTTTCATTGTTCGAGGCGTTGACCGTTGCAGAGAATATTGCATTGTCGATGGATCAGGACGTCAGCATAGAGGGGATAGCAGAACAGGCAGCGGTGCTGTCGCGTGAATATGGACTGCCCCTCGATCCCCATGCGCATGTCGCCGATCTGTCAGTGGGTGAGCGCCAGCGCATCGAGATTGTGCGGACACTCCTGCAAAATCCCGAATTGATCATACTCGATGAACCGACATCCGTGCTGACCCCGCAGGAGGCCGACCGGCTTTTCGAAACACTGGCCAAAATTCGTGCCGAGGGTCGCTCTGTTCTTTATATCAGCCACCGCCTGGAAGAGGTGCAGCGTATTTGCGACCGCGCCACAGTGCTGCGCCATGGCAAATTGACCGGTGCCTGTGATCCGCGCCTGGAAACGCCCGCATCACTGGCAACAATGATGGTCGGCTCGGAAGTGAAATCCGTTTCCAATGCCGGCGGCGCCATTACCGACGAAATACTCATTGAAACCCGAAACCTGTCAGCGCCGGCACGCACGCCTTTTGCCGTTTCACTCAAGGAAGTGAATCTGAAAGTGCGGCGCGGCGAGATCATCGGCATTGCTGGTGTCGCCGGGAATGGTCAAAGCGAGTTGTTTGATGTGCTTTCCGGCGAGGAGACCGTCCCCGACCCCGACGATGTGCGCATCTGCGGCACGGGCGTGGGACGCATGGGCATATCAGCGCGCCGTTTGCTCGGTGCGGGCTTCGTTCCGGAGGAGCGGCATGGACACGCCGCTGTTTCAGACATGACATTGTCACAGAACATGGTCCTTGCACGCCACCATTCTGATGCAGACGTCTTTCTGACGGGCGGTCCCTTGAAAATCATTCGCTATGATGCGGTTAAAAAGGCATCGGAACGCATAGTCAGGGAAATGGATGTGCGCATGTCGGGGGAAGACCCGGTCGCTTCGTCGCTTTCAGGCGGTAATTTGCAGAAATTCATCGTCGGCCGGGAACTGGACCGGCAGCCTTCGGTGCTGATCGTCAACCAGCCGACCTGGGGTGTTGATGCGGGCGCTGCCAGTCGTATCAGGCAAGCCCTGATCGACCTTGCCGAAAGCGGCTCTGCCGTTGTTGTCATCAGCCAGGATCTCGATGAAATATTTGAAGTGGCAACCAGCATAGCGGTTCTCAACGAGGGCGCGCTGTCGGAAGCCGAACCGGCCTCGATGATGACCCTGGAGCGCATTGGCCTTCTGATGGGTGGTATCCACGGTGAAGATACAAAGGTGGAGGCACAACATGCGCATTGAGCTTGAAAAACGGCCGGCACATTCGGCACTGTTTTCGATGCTTTCCCCCTTTATCGCACTAGGGCTGACCATCATCGCCGGAGCCATATTGTTCACGGCGCTGGGCAAGAACCCGTTTGACGCACTTTACAGTTTCTTCATTGAACCGCTGACAGAGCTCTGGTCGTTGCACGAACTGCTCATCAAGGCGGCGCCACTTATCCTCATCGCGGTCGGTCTCTCCGTGTGTTTTCGTTCCAACAACTGGAACATCGGAGCCGAAGGTCAATTCATCATGGGGGGCGTCGTCGGTTCCATCGTTCCCATCTATTTTCACGAGTGGAACTCTTTTGTCGTCCTGCCGTTGATGCTGATTATGGGGATGATCGGGGGTGCCCTTTATGCTGGCATACCGGCTCTTTTGAAAACCCGCTTCAACACCAACGAGATATTGTCCAGCCTGATGCTGGTCTATGTGGCGGAACTGTTTCTCGACTGGCTGGTGCGTGGGCCCTGGCGGAACCCCGAAGGTTTCAACTTCCCTGAAAGCCGCTCCTTCAATGACAGTGCCGTCCTGCCTGAATTGTTTCCTGCATCCGGCGGCGCAAATCTCGGGATCGTCTTTGCGCTCATTGCGACCCTTTTGACATGGTTCATGATGCGTCACATGCTCAAGGGCTTTGAAGTGTCGGTGCTTGGACAATCGGCCAGAGCCGGGCGCTTTGCCGGATTTTCCTCAACCAAGATGATCTTTTTTGCTTTCCTTTTCTCCGGAGCCCTGGCCGGGCTTGCGGGTATATCGGAAGTGTCTGGAGCCATTGGCCGACTGCAACCGGACATATCGCCTGCCTACGGATTTACCGCCATTATCGTCGCCTTTCTTGGACGTCTCAATCCTCTGGGGATATTCGCCGCTGGTATCATCCTGGCCCTGACCTATCTCGGCGGTGAAGCAGCCCAGATTTCAATCGGGCTGCCCGACAAGGTCGCGCGGGTCTTTCAGGGGTTTCTGCTGTTTTTCGTTCTGGCCTGCGACACACTGATTCATTACCGCGTGCGGCTGGTCACAGCCATCAAGGCCCGTACTGAGGGAGAGGGCGCATCATGACGCTTGCAGAGGCAATTCTTCTGACAATCACCACGGCGGCAACACCATTGCTGCTGGCGGCCATCGGCGAACTGGTGGTCGAACGTTCCGGCGTCCTCAATCTGGGTGTTGAAGGCATGATCGTCATAGGGGCGGTGGTGGCTTTCGCGGCAGCGCAATTGACGGGCTCTGCCTATCTGGGCGCGCTTTTCGGCATGGCTGCCGGCTGCCTGTTTTCGCTGCTGTTCGCTTTCCTCACATTGACGCTGGTTGCCAATCAGGTCGCCACCGGACTTGCGCTCACCATTCTTGGGCTTGGATTGTCCGGCATGATCGGTGAAAGCTTTGTCGGTCAGCGCGGCGTGCAGCTTGACGAAATCGCCATTCCGTTCCTGTCGTCCATTCCCTTGATCGGCAATCTGCTGTTCAATCAGGATCTGATATTCTACGTCTCGATCTTCTCGGTGTTTGGCGTCAGTTGGTTTCTTTTCAAAACCCGGCTGGGCCTGCAATTGCGGGCCATAGGCGACAGCCATGGCTCCGCCCATGCACTGGGTATTTCTGTTATCAAGACCCGCTATCTGGCTGTCATGTTCGGTGGCGCCTGCGCCGGCCTGGCCGGCGCGCAGCTTTCGCTGGTCTATACGCCGCAATGGGTAGAAAACATGTCAGCCGGTCGCGGATGGATCGCACTTGCGCTGGTGGTCTTTGCCAGTTGGCGTCCTCTGCGGGTTTTGGCTGGTGCCTATCTGTTTGGTGCTGTAACCATTGGCCAATTGCATGCTCAGGCGCTTGGTTTCGGGATACCATCCCAATTTCTTTCCGCGCTTCCCTATCTGGCAACGATCATAGTTCTTGTTATCATTTCGCGTAACAGACGTCTGACCCTGATGAATACCCCGGCCTCACTGGGCCAATCCTTCGTACCGGATCGCTAAAGGCTATTCGATATCAAACCAAGAGGTGAAAACAATGAAAAAACTGATTCTGGCTCTTTCAACAGCCGCAATATTGAGTGTTGCATCCGGTGCGGCGCAAGCTGCCACCAAAGTATGCTTTTTGTATGTAGGCTCCAAGACTGATGGTGGTTGGACACAGGCCCATGATATCGGCCGCCAGGAACTTCAGAACCATTTTGGCGACAAGGTGGAGACCGTATTTCTGGAAAATGTACCAGAAGGTCCGGACGCTGAACGCGCCATTGAGCGTTTTGCCAGATCGGGTTGTGAACTCATTTTCACGACATCCTTCGGCTTCATGGAACCAACGCTTAAAGTTGCAAAGAAATTTCCCGATGTGAAATTCGAACACGCAACCGGCTACAAGACAGAAGAGAACGTCACCAGCTACAATTCGCGTTTCTACGAAGGACGCTACATTCAGGGTAAAATTGCCGGTATGATGTCGAAAGTCGGCGTTGCAGGCTATATCGGATCTTTTCCGATCCCCGAAGTTGTCCAGGGCATCAATTCGTTTTTGCTGGGCGCCCAATCAGTCAATCCGGATTTTGCCATCAAGGTGGTCTGGGTGAACTCCTGGTTCGATGCGGGCAAGGAAGCCGATGCGGCCAAGGCTTTGATCGACCAGGGCGTTGACATCATCACGCAGCATACCGATTCCACCGGCCCGATGCAGGTTGCTTCCGAACGTGGCATCAAGGCATTTGGCCAGGCATCGGACATGATCGACGCCGGACCAGAAACCCAGTTGACGGCCATTGTTGACACTTGGGGTGCCTATTACATCAAACGCACACAGGCTCTGATGGACGGCACCTGGACAACACAATCAATCTGGGACGGCCTCGCTGACGGCATCCTGCAGATGGCGCCCTACACGAATATGCCGGACGACGTGAAACAGGCGGCCATGGATACGGAAGCAAAGATCGTCAGTGGCGAACTCAAGCCTTTCACCGGTCCCATCACAAAACAGGATGGCACGGAATGGCTGAAAGCTGGCGAAGAAGCTGACGACGGCACACTTCTCGGCCTGAATTTCTACATCAAAGGCGTCGACGACCAATTGCCGCAATAAGCTTCGATATCAAATGAATACGGAAAAGGCGCTTGAAAAGGCGCCTTTTTTTATTCCTGAATTTCAAATTGAGAAAGAGTGAAAGTCAATCGGCTGCCAACTGAAAATCAGCAAAGCTCTTCGCACCCTGAACTGCCCGCGTGCGAATAGTTTGCTCGTCAACCGTCGACCAGCAGAGCCTTGGCGAGAATCGTGTCACGACCATAGACGTCACGGCGGTAATGGACGGCGCCATCCTTGTTGACCCAGGCTGTCAGGTAGATGACATGCACCGGTATCTTGTTTTCGAGTTTGACAATCGTTCTCTTGCCCGTATTGGCGATGGCGTCGATTTCAGCACGTGACATGCCCTGCATTCCGAGCAGCGCTTCAGCCAGTCCGAAAGGGTTTTGCACACGAATGCAGCCATGGCTGAAATAGCGCGATTCCCGGTCGAATTTCGATTGGGCAGGCGTGTCGTGAATATAAATACTGAATTCGTTGGGGAACATGAATTTTACCCGACCAAGGGCGTTGCCGGGGCCGGGGTCCTGCCGCAGACGAACCGGAAATTCTCCCTGCGAATAGCTGTGCCAGGGAACCTGGCCCGGATCGAGCACCTTGTCGTTGGCCAGGACGCGAAAGGCCTTGGACTGCAGGGCATAGGGGTTCTTCTTGAGTTTTGGCAGATATTCCTTGGTGGCGATGGAGTAGGGGACATTCCAATAGGGATTGAACTCCAGATATTCCATCTCGTCGGAAAACACCGGTGTTCGGTAATAGGGCTGGCCCACCTGCGTAACCTCGGCATAAATGGTCTTGCCGTTCTTGACGACCTTGAGCACCTGATCCGCCAGATTGACCAGAATATGCGGATCGCCAAAATCGGCCTGCATCCAACGGCGACGTTCGAGGTTGAGTTCAACCTGGGCAATACGCTCCTCGACGGATGTGTTGAGCTGGGCGAGCGTTGCCGGCCCGACAACCCCATCGGCCTCCAGCCCCATGCGAAACTGGAAATACTTCAGCGCATTGACGAGGCTGCCATCATAGAGGTCGCCCTCATGGGCATCCTCAGGCAAGTCCCTTGATTCAATCAGCCTCTGGCGCAGCACGGCGACTCGCGGGCCGCTCATGCCGGGTTTCAGCGATTCGCCTTCAGGCACCTGGATCCAGCCGCCCTTGGCCCGCCATACTGTCAGATGTTGCAGATGTTGCTTCATCCGCTCATAGCGTACCGTGCGCGGTGCGAAACTGTGCAATGTTTCGAGCTGGTTGTTTGAATCGGCCAATTGTTGCAGCAATCGGTCGGCGCTGATTTCCTTCGGGTAAAGCACCAGTTCGCGATTGATTCTGTTGGGATTGACCCTGCCGCTGCGCAGATGCTGGCCATAAAGCGTGACCGATTGCGAAAGGGAAACCTCGAAATCGGCCAGCCCCTCATCGCCCTCGATGGACAATTTTGGAAACATCACCGCCGCCTGGTATTCGACGGGAACCAGCCCGTCTTCATAGGCTGTCAGCAGCGCAAAAATGACCTCCTGCGCTGATTTTGTCGGTTTTCCGTCCGCAATCCAGATGGGCGTATAGTCGCGCTCCTCGTACCACAGGGCAATTTCCTCGGTGCGCTGGATGTCGGAAACAAGGCGGTTCTCGATCAGGTTCAAACGGCCCTGCATGGCAAAATACCAGTCGGTCGATTGCGCTTCGCTTTCTTCACCTGGCTGGGCTGTGATGTTTTCCTTGATGATGGAGCCGATTGTTTCAGCATGGGACGCCGTTGAAAGCACTGCAATCGCAAGCGCCAGGCACCCGGATTTCAAAATATGTCTCACGGCATCCTCCCACGGGTTCGGTTACACTTGCCTGAAGCAATGCCTGACCGATTCCAATTGCCAACCCTTCAACCTGCTTCAGATCACACTGAATGATCCACAGGTCTTTGCGTGGACAGCATAGTGCGTCCAAATTGCTCCTTAGTAAACATGGTTAAAACAGATGGTCCGGGACGTCGAAGCTTGGAGATGCCAAATAATGCAGGGAGGCAAGGCGAGGAGGACCGCGATAGAAGGCTGCGGCATTGTCCGCCGCAGCCCGTCAGTGGTCAGGCTGCGGCCTGACTGTCCAGTGTCGGATAATCGACATAGCCTTCGCGACCACCGCCGTAGAGCGTGCCGCGATCCAGATCATTCAATGGTGCGTCCTGCTGCAGTCGCGCGACAAGGTCGGGATTGGCGATGAACGGACGACCAAAGGCAACCAGATCGGCAGCGCCACTTTCAACAGCCTCAATCGCCATGGAGCGCGTATAACCATTATTGGCCATATAGGCGCCTTCAAAGCGCTTGCGCAGCGCATTGATATCCGTACCTTCCGGCGTTTCGCGCGGGCCACCGGTCTGTCCCTCGACGAGATGCAGATAGGCAAGCCCATATGGATTCAAACGGTCGATGACATGCGAAAACAGCGCCATTGGATTGCTGTCTGCAATGGCATTGGCATTCGACAGCGGACTGAGACGTATACCCACCCGATCCGCGCCAATAGCTTGCGTCACCGCGTCCATCACCTCGACCAGAAAACGCGTGCGATTTTCGATCGAGCCACCATAAATGTCATCACGCAGATTGGAGCCGTCCCGCAGGAACTGATCGATCAGATAGCCATTGGCTGCATGCACCTCGATTCCGTCAAAGCCGGCCTCGATTGCATTGAGTGCAGCCTGACGATAGGCATCGACAATGGCTGCGATCTCGTCTGTTTCAAGGGCTCGCGGCACGGAAGTGTCGACAAAGGCTGTGCCGTCAAAGGTTTTTGCTTTAGCGGCAATGGCCGATGGTGCAACCGGTGCCTTGCCGCCGGGTTGCAGGGATGTATGGGAAATCCGCCCGACATGCCAAAGCTGCACGACGATCTTGCCACCCTTTGCGTGGACCGCATCGGTGACCTTTTTCCATCCGTCAATTTGTGCCTTGCTGTAGATTCCGGGGGTCCAGGCATAGCCCTTGCCTTCGGGCATGATCTGCGATGCTTCGGTGATTATCAGACCGGCGCTGGCGCGCTGGGCGTAATATTCAACGTGAATATCATAGGGCGCATCATCTTCAGCGCGTGCCCGGTTGCGTGTCAGCGGAGCCATGACAATGCGGTTGGCAAGGTCAAGAGCACCGGCTTTCAAGGGCGTGAAGAGTTTTTCGGTGGTCATGGTATTTTTCCTGTTGGGTTTTGGAATGTTCGGTTCAAAATTGGCCGTAATCAATTCATTCCACGGCCGGTTGGAGAAACCCTGCAGTGAGCCGTTCGGCCTGCCGCAATGTGGCTTCGATCTGTTCGGACGTCTGCCCGGATTTGCGCATGGTCATGGTGCCAATGGCCAGGGCCAGCAATGCGCCGGCTGTCGCAATGGCTGTTTCGGGGTCTTTTGGAGAAAGCTTGCGGGCAAGAATCGATTGAAGTTGCGCGATATGGCGCGCTCCCAGGCGCAAGACCTCCGGATCATGCGGCGCCAGTTCGGTAATGCAATTGACCAGCAGACAGCCATTGGAACCGTCGGCAGGATTGGCGAGCGCCGTCAGCAACGCCATCATGGTCTGCTGGCTGGACGGCTCGGCAATGGCTGAGAACCGCTTCAAGGCGCCCTCTGAGTAGCTTTTCAAGGCCGCCAGCAGCACACCGTGTTTGGAGCCGAAGCAATTGTAGAAGCTTGACCGGTTGATGCCCATGGCTGTGGTCAGGGCCTCCAATGACGCCGCCTCATAACCCTTTTCCCAGAAAACCCGCAGGGCAATGGCCAGCACCGCGTCTTCGTCAAAGCCGCGCGGCCGGCCAGGACTGGCTGTCGCAATTTCCGATGCATGAGTCATTGTGTTCATGTCTCCTAATTTGGAATGGCCGTTTCATAATTCAAGGGGCCTTACGAGTAATCATGCCAATTTGCTGGTCTATATGCAATTGGCGCTGGCAACATACCTGGCTTGCCCCTCAAGGCGGGATGTTCCGGAACTGTCCAACAGGAAGCGCCTGTGTTCGTCTTGAGAAAGGAGCCGCGCACAAGGGCCTGCGACCAGCGTTCCGATTGTGGTAACATGCCGTGGATTCATGTACGGTAGGGGTCATAGAACACTTTCGGAAACGCATATGACATCAGCCTCGCCGCCCGAGCCTTTCCGGCGCCAACTCTTTGACGTGCTTGAGCGCGGTCGTCGTGGAGACCGGCTTTCCCGTTTCGTCGATCTGGCGCTCATTTTTCTCATTTTGACCAATGTGGCAGCATCCGTGGCCGAAACGGTGCCGCATGTGCATGCCGCCTACGGGCAGGCATTGTCCTGGTTCGACGGTTTTTGTGTCAGTGTGTTCATTGTGGAATATGCTGCACGCCTGTGGACAGCGCCTGAACATCCCGCTTTGCGGGACAAGCCGGCATGGCGTGCCAGACTGACGCATTTCTTCAATCCCATGATCATCCTCGATCTGGTCGCCATATCGCCATTTTTCGTCGAATTGCTTTTGGGGGCGGATTTCGCCGTGGTGCGGATCCTGCGTATCGTCCGCTTCTACCGCTTGGCGCGCTATTCTCCGGTGCTTGCCACGATTGTCGGCGTCATCGCAGCCGAATGGCGGGCGCTGGCCGGCAGTGGCCTGTTGTTTGCAGCGCTGCTTTTGTTCTCGGGTGTGGCCATGTACCTTGCCGAAGGAGCGGTGCAGCCGGAGCAGCTTGGGGACGTGCCAAGTGCCATGTGGTGGGCCGTGGTGACACTGTCGACGGTCGGCTATGGTGATGTTGTTCCGATCACGCTGGCCGGCAAGATGGTTGCCGGACTGACGATGATTTTCGGCATCATCTTCTTTGCCTTGCCGGTGGGCATCATTGCCACCAGCTTTCAGGAGCAGATCCGCCGTCGCGACTTTGTCGTCAGCTTTGCCATGGTTGCGCGGGTCCCGCTGTTTGCAAGCCTTGACGCCGTCGCCATTGCCCGCCTGATCGGCCTGTTGACAGCGCGCCGGGTGGCAGCAGGCGAGGTGATCATGACCAAGGGTGAGGAGGCTGATGCCATGTATTTCCTCACCTCTGGGCAGGCGGAAATTGAATTGCCCTCCGGCCCGGTCTTACTGTCAGAAGGTGACTTTTTTGGTGAAATCGCATTGATCACGGAAGGGCAGCACCGCACGGCCACCGTTGTGGCGGCCCGCACCTGCGACCTGCTGGTGCTTGGCGCCCGCGATTTCCAGCACCTGCTGCTGACCAACCCCGATATCGCTGACGCCGTCCGGGAAATCGCCAGTCAGCGGGCCAGGACAACGCAACCGACCGACAATCCGAAATGAGGCTTTGCCCTGTAATGCCAATGGTCAATGAAATGCGGGACTATGATGTTGGAGGCTTCGATAATGCGCCCGACCAAAACAGTCAGACGGTACTCCGGCAATTTTGTGACTTCGGCAAAGGGTATGAACATTGCGTTTGACGTCACATCACTTTGCTTTTCGCCAAAAGCCTGAAACGATCATTTACACATGGGCAAAGAACTTTGGCCGGAACAGCCAGATGCCGATCGATCCGGCACCCGCCAGCGCCACCATCATCACGAAAAGCCATCCGAGCAGCGGAATCAAGGCAATGACAGCGACAACAAGAGCGCCGATGCCTGCCGCCAAAGCTCTGGTCACAAAGCTGTCGGGCTCCGGTCGTTTGATGAGCAACAACAATCCCACGCCGACCGCATAGGCGCCCACAACATAACCTGCAAAGGCACTGAGCAGAGCCAGGATCAAAGTAGCCGGTGCAATCAGGAGGCCAATACCCGTCATCATCAGAACGATGGTTGATCCAATAACCGCAGACAGGGTAAGAAATCCAACGATCAAACTGCGCGATGGTTGATCAAGGATGTTGCGGCGCAATTCCGCGAGTTTTGTCGGCACAAATGCAGCAATCAGGGCGGCGATTCCGGCAATCAGCAAAACACCGGTGAAAAAGCTGGTCAATGCCCGACGCCAACTCCAAATCCGGCTTTCTTTGGCCGCGTCAGACCATTCGGCAATTTCACGTCGCTCAATCCGATCCTCGGCAATAACCTCTGACGGAACATTCAACGCGCCTTTTTGCTCTTCATAGATCGTCAGCTTTCCTGCAATCCGGGCACCATTGGCAAATTCTACATCGCGCGCGGTGAGGCTGACGTCGCCCTGGATCAGCGATTCAAAACGGACTTCGTCCCCTGCAGCCAGCACATATCCGGAAACAGGGCCGGAAATGGTGAGATTTGCACCGGAAATTCTGAGGTCGCCAGCCACGTCTCCGACTTTTACATTGTAGCCGCTGACAGTGGCGTCACCCGCGACTTTTCCATCCAATGAGACGTCCATTCCGGCCAGATAGGCATTCTTGCCGATAACACCTGTTGAGATGATTTTGCGCCCGACCAGATGTGCCGAGCCAGTGATATCGCTTTGACTGCGAACAGTTTCACCAGCCATGAACAGATCGTCAACACCCTCTGCATCCTGAACCACAGTGGCTCCAGCCATAAAACGATCTTTTTCAAAGTCGTAATATGCTTCTTTGTCTTCTGCGGCCAAAGGATGAATGGCCATGATCAAAATGATAGCCGATAGCAGGTATCTGTACATGATGATCACCCATTTCTGTTTCTGATAAGTCAGAATTCTATCAGCAGTGATGTTGGGTGGTCTTGACGCAGATCAACTGAAAAAAGCGTGCGGTCATGCAATTGATGCAGCAGGTGTTTGCATCGAACACTCAGACCGTTGCAAGCTTGCGGCTTCCAATAAAAGCAATGCTGCGTCTGTCAATTTGATGGCCGGTCAGGTGGGCAATGTTGATGTTATTGGAACTGATCTTTTTCGATCTCTTTTTCTGTAAGCCGCTCGATCAATGTTTCTTCGCTGGAAGGCAAAAATGCCTTGGCGGCATGAATTGCAATTGCCACACCCCATCCCACCATGGGCCAGATATACCAATGGTATTGTGGAGACGTGATCAGATTGATGACAATCAGGAGCGTTATCACTCCAAAGTAAATCGCGAAGTGTTTGTAAAAACCAAATTTGGTTAGCGCTCTTTTGCGGGCGCGTTGATAGGGCGTCTGATCGGTCATTGTCGATCCTCCAAAAGCAATTCTGCTCTGCGCCATCATTATAAGGGCCATCGCCCTGTTGGGCATTGATCAACGTCAAATACGAACGATGCCAGGCAAAACCATTAGGCCGCTCCCAATTCCAATGTCTTACCGCCCAGGCCATTGTCTGCACCGGAGGCTGCCCATGTGTTTCAAGACGCGGCAGGCCCAACGCAAAACAACGTTCCGTTTTTGATAACATTCCTGCGAAATGAAGGACTACAGCATGCGTACCCCTTATGAGGTGCAGCAGGAAACTGTACAGCAACAAGCCATAAATGAAAGCGGCAGCAATGTCGCTGGAGGAGGGGTGTCCGGGCAGGGAGCCTGCCCGGACAGAGCTTCATTCAGAGGGTTTAGGCAACCAGGTCGAAGCGGTCGGCGTTCATGACTTTCGTCCAGGCGGCCACAAAGTCACGCACGAACTTCTCTTTGTTGTCGTCCTGGGCATAGACTTCAGCATAGGCACGCAGGATCGAGTTGGAGCCAAATACCAGGTCTGCGCTCGTTGCGGTCCACTTGACCACACCCGACTTGCGGTCACGGAGCTCGTAGGTGCCGCTATCTGCAACCGGGTGCCAGCTATAGGCCATATCCGTCAGGTTGACGAAAAAGTCGTTGGTCAACTGGCCTTCGTAGTCCGTGAAGACGCCATGTTTGGACCCGCCGTGGTTGGCCCCCAAAACGCGCATCCCGCCCACAAGCACGGTCATCTCAGCTGCGGTCAGACCCAGCAATTGCGCCCTGTCGAGCATCAGTTCTTCAGGCTTGACCGCGTATTTTTCCTTCTGCCAATTGCGGAAACCATCGGCCAGCGGCTCCAGCACGTCGAAGCTGTCGGCGTCGGTCTGTGCTTCGGTCGCATCGCCGCGACCGGGTGCAAATGGCACCTCCACGGCATGGCCAGAGGCCTTGATCGCCATTTCGAGACCGACATTGCCGGCCAGCACGATGACGTCGGCCAAAGAGGCTCCTGTCTCGGAAGCGATGGGCGCAAGGATACCAAGCACCTTGGCCAGACGCTGAGGCTCATTGCCCTGCCAGTCCTTTTGCGGGGCCAGGCGAATGCGCGCGCCATTGGCGCCGCCGCGCTTGTCTGAACCGCGGAAGGTACGGGCACTATCCCAGGCGGTCGCGATCATCTCGGCTGCAGAAAGAGGGCTGTCGGCAATCTTGGCCTTGACCGCACTGACATTGTAGCTGGTGCTGCCGGCCGGAACCGGATCCTGCCAGATCAGATCTTCTGTCGGAACGTCGTTGCCGATGTAGTTCGACTTGGGCCCCATATCGCGGTGGGTCAGCTTGAACCAGGCGCGGGCGAATGTGTCGGCGAAATACTGCGGATCGGCTCTGAACTTCTGGCAGATCGCATTGTAGATCGGATCAACCTTCATCGCCATATCGGCGTCCGTCATGATCGGATTGTGATGCACCGAGGGATCGGTCGGATCGACCGGCTTTTCCTCTTCCGGCATGTTTACCGGCTCCCATTGCCACGCACCGGCAGGGGACTTGGCCAGCGCCCACTCATGGTCGAAGAGGTAATCGAAGTAACCCATGTCCCACTGGGTGGGTTTCTGCGTCCAGGCGCCCTCTATGCCCGAGGTGAATGCATTGGTTGCCTTGCCCTCCTGGCCCGGGTTGGCCCAGCCAAAGCCCTGGGATTCGACCGCGCAGGATTCCGGCTCTGCACCGATACTGTTGACTGCGCCCCGGCCATGGGCCTTGCCGACGGTATGTCCACCGCACGTCAGTGCAGCGGTTTCTTCGTCGTTCATCGCCATGCGCGCGAAAGTCTCACGCACCTGAAGAGCTGTTTTGGCCGGATCCGGGGTGCCATTCACACCTTCAGGATTGACGTAGATGAGGCCCATATGCACGGCGGCCAGAGGATTGTAGAGTGTCGACGGATCATTCAGGTCGCCATAGCGGTTTTCCGATGGTGCCAGCCATTCTGTTTCCAGTCCCCAGTTCACGTCCAGTTCGGGACCCCAGATGTCTTCACGGCCAAAACCGAAACCAAAGGTCTTGAGACCCATGGATTCGTAGGCGCGATTACCAGCCAGAACGATGAGGTCGGCCCAGGACAGGGCGTTGCCGTATTTTTTCTTGACCGGCCAGAGCAGGCGGCGCGCCTTGTCCAGGCTGGCATTATCCGGCCAGGAGTTCAGCGGGGCAAAACGAATGTTGCCGGACCCGGCGCCGCCGCGACCGTCTCCCAGGCGATAGGAACCAGCCGAATGCCAGGCCAGACGAATCATCAGGCCACCGTAGTGTCCCCAGTCAGCCGGCCACCATTCCTGGCTGTCAGTCATGACCGCATCAACGTCAGCCTTCACGGCCTCGAAGTCGAGCGCCTTGACCGCTTCGCGGTGGTTGTAGTCAGGGTCCATGGGATTGGTGCGGGCACCGCGCTGATGCAGGATGTCCAGATTAAGTCCCTTGGGCCACCAACTGGTCACTGGCTTGTCCATTGAGGTATTGCCACCGTGCATGACAGGGCAACCGCCAGCGGGGTTTACTTCGTTTCCGTCCATAATAGTCTCCATTCGGTCCGACAAAATCAGCCAATCGTTTGATCTGGAATGGTTCTAGCCATGCTGCCCGATAGATTCAAATTGATTATTCAAAAGGCTGCGATAAGCTGGGCTAATGATTGGCTTGACACTGAAACATCTGCGATACTTCGAAGCACTGGCGCGGCACCGGCATTTCGGCCGTGCTGCCGAGGCCTGTTCCATCTCGCAACCGGCTCTCTCCCTGCAGATCAAAGAACTGGAGGGCATGTTTGGCGCCACTCTGGTGGAACGCAGTGCGCGACAGATCCGATTGACCCCGATTGGCGAGGATTTCATTGAAAAAGCGCGACAAATCCTGCTTGGCGTGGAAGAACTGGAGGAACTCGTACGCTCATCCAGGGGGCCTCTCGCCGGCAGGCTGCGGCTTGGCATCATACCAACCGTGGCGCCCTATCTGTTGCCGGAAATCGTTGCGGCTCTATCAAGGGAGTTTCCGGATCTGGAGCTGGAACTGCGGGAATCCGTCACGAAATCACTGATTGACAACCTGCTGGAGGCGCGGCTTGACCTGGCCATTGTCGCGCTGCCGATTTCAGAGCCGGCCCTCAGGGAATTCGCGTTGTTCGAAGAAGATTTTGTCCTGGTGCGTTCCGCCGATGACGCCGGAAAACCTGTTCCCAGCCCCAAAATGCTGCAATCGATGCGTTTGCTCCTGCTGGAGGAGGGGCACTGTTTTCGCGAACAAGCCCTGTCTTTCTGCCAGTTTGGCAAGGCGCAACCGCGCCAGTTGATGGAAGGCAGCTCTCTGTCGACACTGGTACAGATGGTCGGCGCAGGCATGGGCGTGACTCTTGTTCCGGAGATGGCGCTGGCCTTGGAAACCTGTTCGGCAAACGTGTCGGTCGCCCGTTTCCCGCCACAGGCCCCTTCAAGAACCATCGGCATGGTCTGGAGAAAGACCAATCCGCTGTCAGAACAATTGATGCAAATCGGCGCCATCGTCAGCGAGCTCGGCCAACAAAAGCGCGATAATATCGGCAAGATCTTCTGAGTCCGCCCGGCTGTCTTTCTGCCGGGTGAATTGCATTTTTGAAGCGTGGAAGCCTTGATGACATGTCCGCTGCAAAAGGCCTCAGCAGTCAGGATGGCATCCGGGAGACGTTCAAAGTCGAATTTCAGATCGATATGCGACAGACACCGAAACCCCAAAAAAAACACCTTCATCTAAAAATTGTAAGCGTTTATCAACCCAAAAATCATCTCACTTATTATCGATGCTACAGGAGGCTTTAGGTAGTCGGAATTGGCGCCTATAATATCGGCCAACTGACGACCGCCTCGAACAGCAGCGCCATTCGAACCATTGATTATCATGCCTCGGGCAATGTAGCGAAGAATGAGGTGACGATTGATGGTGCGACCCATACGACCTTCATGGGCGAGGGTCAGGGTGAGCTTCCCATCTGGAAACTCTATGATCCGCATCTCATTGCAGTTGGTTCTGCCAGTTCCCCCTGGGTCTATGGCTTTGATGGAAGGTTGCAGAGCGTTCCATCCCTGGTCACATCGATTGCCTATGAGGCGGATGGCCAGACGAGCCAGATCGTCTATGCCAATGGCATAACCACCGACTTCACCTATTCGCCGCAGCGCCGTTGGATGATTGGCATTACCACAACCAGGGCCGATACGACGGTGCTGATGGATAACAGCTACCAGCGCGATGCCATGGGGCGGATCCTGTCCATCACCGGCCAGAGCGCCGCAGAAAGCTGGACCTATAGCTATAATGACCGTGATGAACTGATCACGGCCACCAATCAGGGCGATACCAGCCTGAGCGAGAGCTTCGCCCATGATGCAGGCGGCAATCTGCTCGGCCGCACGCGTCTTGCAGGAAGCTTTATCTATCCGGCAGGCACGGGAACGCGCCCGCATGCGCCCTTGATGCTGGGGGCCAATGCGCTCTCCTATGACAACAATGGCA
>JARGOX010000039.1 GCA_029233925.1 Rhizobiaceae bacterium | reverse complement strand
AATATCCTGAAATCAATGCCCGAAACGCTCAAATGTTGGGGGGTGAGTAATTACGGCCAAACCTATGGTGCCGCAATATGTGCAAGCATGGGATGCATGGAACGGCGCCGGTTCGGCAGTATTCCTGACGGCGAGCCATAAACATATAGCCCAAAAACGTCCGATGGTGTCGAAGTCCCTGTTGCTGACGGTAAAATTCTTGATCGGAAACATCAGACGTCGGCAAAAAAACATGGACCTGCTGCATCATCGAGAATTGAGCTGGAATAATCCAGCGAACAGTTCCAGCGACTGCGGGCTGATAAGTGGCCTTAGGTGAGCCCAGCCTACCCGTCGCACGGCGTTGCTTCGCTTGCCCGGCCAACTAGGCCGCTCCGCGCCGCGTGACTTGCCGTAGGATAGGCTGGGCTTATCCGATGGGGCATAATCATCGATCTTTGCTATAACTCGCCGCTCCTGCGATCCTTCTTGTGGCAGAAGACCGAACGAACCGGCCGCAAGGTTCAGCCCGACCGTGTCAACGCCCGGGCAATTGCGAAGGTCTGCATTGAGTGCTTCTGAATCCCGCAGTTGTTCAACCTACATTCCAAACGCACCCGGATTTGACTTTGCTTTTACATGAAAGAGTGGGCGGTGCCTGAAAGCGCTAGGGCTGCTGCAAACCGCACTGACGCGCTGACGCCTTTCGGATAATCGGTTGTTCAAAACGCCCGATTGTACTGAAAATTGGCTCCGTAGCGGTCTGTGCCGCCAAGTCTCTCGTAGTCTATATTGGTGGCCAATTCGCCGAAGCCATTTCTGGAGCCGACCAGCAGACCGACGCCGCCGCCGCCACCGCAGGACGTCTTGTATTCTGTCACTGTGGCATATTCACAGCTTACCACGGGCAGCAGACTGAGCACTGAGGTGCTGTTTTGAGAATCATTGTCACCCAGTGCAAACCTGATCTCCGGTGTAAAGCGGAGCGTACCGACCTCGACAATGCCTGCATTGAGGGATACGGCATCCGTCAAACCATAGGCGTAGGCCTGGAAGCCGATCGTGCCAAGCTGAGTGTTGCCATAGGCAACTGCCAGATTGGGCCTGAACTCAAAGCCATCCATGGCAAAAACACCGGTGAGTGATCCACCGACCTGCCAGGTCAACGTGCCATAGGTGCTATTCACCGAGAGATCGTATCCATTGTTCAGGTCGCTGGACATGGTCAGGTCATTTTGCCCATAGCCGATCGAGGCAAAGCCGTCGGCATAAAGCCCGTCGACAAGACGCGCCGAGACATAGGCACCGCCGAAGACACCCCAGTCCGTCTGCTTGCCGGTAAAACTGTCTCTGATGTCAGACGTCGAGGCTTCGACGCCCAGATAGGTGCCGAGCATCAGTCCGTTGCGTACAAGTTGCTCGCGCGCTATGCGCGCGTCAAATGCCGCCAACACACCACCGCCATCATTGGCAACAACGCCAAAATTCCCGGAAAGCCGCCAGTTGACCATGTCGTGAAAGCCACTCTGGCCTGCAAATACGCCCTTGGTATTGAGATACCATCCGCTATCATCTGCCGCAGCGTCGACAGTGCCGCTGATATCAAATGGTGCATAGCCGGCCAATGAAGAAGATGCGTTGTTTTCACCATCGCTTACCTGGACTTCGCCGGACGTCACGACGATCATGCGTTCCCGCACATCCGCAAGCATGCGCTGGTTGGCACGCAAACGGGTTGTCAGCCGGTCGCTTGCCTGCTTGCGGACGATACGGCGGATCTCGTCTTTGCGCTGTTCGAAAGCGGATGCCGCCGATCCTGTCTGAACCGAGTATTCCTCAGCGGCAGTATTGTCGTTGCCGGCTGCATCTTGCGCCACAGATGCTGGCAGATTGACTTTCACGACCTGACCCAGCGTTGGAACAATCCTCATAGTGTACACGCTGCCCGTCTGTGTGACGAAGGCAGGACCAACCACACCACCACCGGTCACCTGCAGCTCGCTGGCATCAAAACCAGTCACATCTTCTGTAAATGTAATCGTGACGATGAAATCTCCTGTGGCCAATCCCGCAGGCCCGTCTATCGACACGTTGGGAGACGATAGGTCTTCGGATTCGAAGTTGAACGTCGTCGCGTCCGTGATTCCCGCATAGGCATTGCCCGCAAGGTCCTCTATCGCCGCAGCACCCACCTGCACATAGTACCCGGTCTCGCCAAGAAGGTCGTCCGTCGGGTCCAGCGTTACCGTCGCGCCCGAGATGCTGACGTCGCTCGCAACGTCGAAGACCTCAACCTGCGTTCCGCCCGCCTTATAGAGCGTGATGGATCCCGTTCCTGCCTGTATGTCCTCCGAGAAGGTCAGAGTGATGTTCGATCCGACCGCGATACCAGTAGCCCCGTCGGCAGGTGAGGTTGACAAGAGCGTCGGCGGCTCGGCATCACTGATTGGCGCTATTTCAAATTCATTTATGCTTCCGCTGTTGGCGCCTTTAGAAAAAGTGACACCATATAGTTGACCATCATATTTAAATTCCACGGCATAGCTGAATGACGCAGCATAAGAAGCATCCAGGTTTGAAAAAGGCGTTCCGAGTTGGGATACACTATTGATTGTTACTTCGGTAATATTTGAGCCGAACCCAATGGCCACGCCTTTTGCATCAGAAGTCAACATTTCTTCAGTTACGTTGTTCCAGAATGACAAGAAATTCGCGTTGTCGTGATTATGCGTAGCGAAATTAGCATGGGTCATGTAACCTCGGGCTGCGGCGCCTGTTTTACAATATCCATTGGATTTTGGTGTCAAATCTGCCATATCCACAGATTGTCTTCTTCCAAGATTGCTGTCCTTATTATCCGTGTAGGATTCACAAGTGATCGAATCAGCTGGGTCCGCAGCGCTTTCTTCAACAGCCGCAAAAAATACTAGATTGATAATAACAATTGAAAAAAAAGTTCTGAAAAATTGTTGACAGTATGTAACATATGTCATATGCGATTGCTCACTTCTTATTGGTTAACGTGAGTTAACAAACTCAACGTCTATCGGTCAATCCAGTTATTTAAATTATTTAGCCGCTACTGGAATTAATACCGTCCAAACTGGCAAGCATGCATCAATTTGATATCCCTCAATAGCCTTGGCGCTTAAACATATGATCAAGATTTGCCATGGGTGCACCTTGATCGCGGAAGAGTAGAACCGAATCAAATGCTGTATGAGCAGCAGGTTCGAAGTTGATCATGGGCACATGCGGGTGTCCAGTTCTTTGTAGCCCGAATTAACCAACACAGATACGTTTTCCCCGAAAAAAATATCTGCGAACGGAACCAATGCGGCCTCTGGGCAGTTTAGCAGGCAATGTCGGCGCCAAGCCGGCGCCCGTTTGACCGATAGAGAGGCCGCCTTGTACCCGCTACAACTGACAGTCAACGGCACGGATCACGACGTCGTGGTCGATCCGCGCCGCACATTGCTGGATCTCGTCAGAGAGACATTGCACCTCAAGGGCCCCAAGAAGGGGTGCGATCACGGACAATGTGGTGCTTGCACAATGATCGTCAACGGAAGGCGGACAAATTCCTGCCTGTCACTGGCCCTCTCCCACGCAGGCGACAAGGTCACAACGGTGGAAGGTCTGGCAAATGGCGGGGCAATGCATCCCTTGCAGCAGGCTTTTATTGAACAGGACGCATTTCAGTGTGGCTTCTGCACATCGGGTCAGCTGTGTTCGGCGATGGCGCTCATCGATGAGTTGAAAGAGGAAATTCCCAGTGCAGTGACTGGCGAAGGGCCGTAACTTGATTGGGCGCGGGTTGGCGGTGGCCATCCGCCCGAATGTGCTCAATGAGGCGCGTGCGGAGGTGGCGCTTTCCACTTCCGGCAAACTGACCGCCCGACTGGACATGACCGATATCGGGACGGGAAGCTATACGATCCTGACTCAGATTGCTGCGGATACATTGTCGATTCCGGCAAGTCTGGTCTCGGTTGAACTGGGAGACAGTGCTTTTCCGGAAACCGCCGGATCCGGTGGATCTTTTGGAGCGGCGAGTTCCGGCTCGGCGCTTCTGGATGCCTGCCGCAACCTGAAAACCCTTCTGGGCGAGCATTTGGCGCAAGCCGGGTTACCGGCCAATGGGTTCAAGATAGAGGGTAACAGAATCGTCGCCGGCAGCAGCGAGATTGCACTTGCTGACATATTGGACTCTGATGGCCTGCACGCCGAGGGAGCAGTTGATCCGGATGATTACGGGCATGGAAAAGCGCAATATTCCTATGGTGCGCAGTTCTGCGAAGTCGCGGTGGATGCCGACACAGGCGAAATCAGGGTGCGCCGGCTGCTCGGCGTGTTCGATGCAGGACGGATCCTGAATGAGAAAACCGCGCGTTCGCAGTTGATGGGTGGAATGATCTTCGGGATTGGCGGTGCTCTGCTTGAAGAGAGCCTGATGGATGAACGCTATGGAAGCTTCATGAACCGGGACCTTGCCGAATATCACATCGCGGTAAACCGCGATGTGCCGGATCTTGAAGTCCATATGCTGGATGGTTTTTCCAAAGACGCCAATCCCTTGGGCAGCAAGGGTATCGGGGAGTTGGGCATTTGTGGTGCAGGCCCGGCCATTGCCAATGCCATCTATGAGGCGACTGGCTTTCGAGCGCGGAAGTTTCCCATTCATCTGGAGGATGTGCTGGACCACCTCCCGGCCCTTTGACGCACAGGCAAAAGAGACAGGTGAAATTGCTTGAACTCGGGGGCATGGATCCCTCATGAGAAAATCCCGATGAGGCATTGCAGCGTGTTCATGGCCACTGTAGTCAAGCTACCGAGAATCCAGTAGCCTTTGCGACGCTGGTTTCCATTGGACTTTGGGATGGTTCAACGATGACGCAAAGCAATTTAGTGTCCGCATTGCCTATATTGCAGCCGATTGTCGATGCCATGCACGATGGTGTGGCCGTCGTCTCACAGGACGGGACTATTGAATGTGTCAATCAAGCCTGGCGTCAATTCAGCAGTGATAACGGTGGCAATCTGACAGACCACTATCTCGGCGAAAACTACCTTCAGATCTGTCGCGAAAGCACGGGCGAGGGGTCCCAATGGGCGGTGCAGATAGCGCAGGGGCTTTCCCGCGTTCTGACTGATGGTGGGGAATTCCGTGCTGAATATCCTTGCCATTCCGAAATGGAGAAACGCTGGTTCGAGTTCCTGGCATCATCGTTTGAGTTGAACGGAGAGCGGTTCGCCCTGATCACACACCGAAATATAACCATTCAGCAACTTATCAAAATTGGTTTGACCGATGCGGAGCAGAATACGCGAAATCTCGCGGCAATCGTTGTCACGATGCCGGATGCCGTTATCGCGTTTGATCTGGATGGGCGCATCACCAGTTGGAACCCTGCCGCCGAGAAGCTCTATGGATATGAATGTGAATCAATGGTCGGCCGGTCCATCGAAATGATTTACCCGGCCGGATGGGCCCGCAGCGCAAGGGATTATATCGCGGAAATAGCAGCGAGCCCCTTCAGGTCCTACGATGTTGTTCGGCAAACAAAATCCGGGGAGCTTCGGACAATCGCCGTGACGGCCGCGCCCATACGATCGGCGTCAAGCGAGATTATTGGCGCCTCAACCATTCATCGCGACGTCACCCAAGAACGACTTGCTGACAAAAGGCTCCGCAATGTTTTGGATAACCTCTTTGCCTTTGTAGGCGTGCTGGAGCCCGATGGAACCCTTGTCGAGGCCAATCGGGCGCCGCTGGAGGTGGCCGGGATTACGGCAGAGGACGTTATCGGAAAAAAATTCTGGGATTGTTATTGGTGGAGTTACGCGCCTGATATCCAGAAGCAGTTGCAGGAGGCTTGTGCGCGGGCGCGCGAGGGAGAAATCGTGCGTTATGATGTTGAAGTCCGGGTCGCAGGGGAGCACCTGCTGTGGATCGATTTTCAGCTCTCTCCACTGCGCGACGATGACGGGACTGTTGTCAATCTGATCCCGTCCGGCATTGATATCTCGGACCGGAAAGCGATGGTGGAGGCTTTGAAAACCTCCCACGACACATTCCAGAACCTGGTGGCCAGTTCTCCCTTCGGCATTTACACGGTGGATGCGGACTTCCGCCTGGCGCATGTGAGCGATGGCGCGCAATCGGTATTTTCGAATGTGCGCCCATTGATCGGTCGCGACCTGGCCGAGGCCATGCGGATCATCTGGCCAGAACCTTTCGCCAGCGAGGCCATCGCCTTGTTCCGACACACGCTTGCGACCGGAGAGCGCTATCATGCGCCCACAACCATTGAAAGCAGGCAAGACAGCAAGGACGTGGAATCCTACGACTGGATGATTGAACGCATTACAATGCCGGACGGACGTCTGGGCGTTGTGTGCAATTTCTACGATCTTTCCGAGCGACAAAGATATGACGAGCATGTGCGCTTCTTGATGCGAGAGGTGAACCACAGAGCCAAGAATTTGCTGACTGTGGTCATGTCGATGGCGCGTCAGACGGCGCGTTCCAGCCCGCCGGCCGACTTTATTGACCGGTTCTCCCAGCGGCTCCAGGCCCTGTCGGGATCGCAGGATCTGATTGTGAGGGGGAACTGGGGTGGCGTGAGCGTAAAGGATTTGGTCGCTTCCCAGATAAAACACCTGGGAGACGAAATGCTGGGCAACCGAATCGCGATCGACGGCCCCGAAATCGTCCTGACACCGGCAGCCGCACAGGGCATTGGCATGGCGCTGCACGAATTGTCGACCAATGCATTGAAATATGGTTCACTCTCCGGCCCGGTGGGAACTGTTTCAATTGTGTGGGACACAATGGAAGACGGCGGGGCATTTCAGATCCGATGGAGCGAACAGGACGGGCCATTGGTGACGCAGCCGCAAACGGGCGGCTTCGGCCGTACCGTGATCGAACGCATGGCAGCGATTTCGGTTGATGGTGACGTTGAGTTGCTCTACGCCCCTGCCGGGGTCCGGTGGGTCCTGACCGCGCCGGTCAATGCGATCGCAGCTGTCGGCGGTGCAGAATTGTTGAAATCCCTGGGAGATAGATGATTTGGGCAATCGCATTGTCGTTGTCGAAGATGAAGCACTCATCGTGCTTGATATAGAAGAAGCGGTGCTGGGCGCAGGCTGTGAGGTGGTTGGTTATGCAAAAACCATCGCCGAGGCCCATGATGTGCTGGACAGTGCCTCTTGCGATGGCGTCATATTGGATGCCAATCTGAATGGTGATAGCGTCAAGCCAATTGCCGAACGGCTGAAAGCTGCCAATGTGCCCTATATCGTTGTTTCCGGTTATTCCCGGGATCAACTGGATTTTCTGGATGAGACCGCAGTTCTTGTTGCAAAGCCATTCAACTTCGAACAATTGACGGCTTCGATCCGTGGAATGGTCGCCAGCGGCTGACGGAGCCGCGATCAAACAACATTCCATTACTGCGTCGTAATGCGGCAAAAAGCGCCGGATCAACTGTCACTGCCTACTGTGTCTATGCTGACAGATGGATTGGTGGGGGCACCGATCTTGCGGCCAGAACATTCTCCCTGATTTCTCGGAACCAACGGCCGATTCCAACGTTTTACCTGCTGGATGTTTGGCATGAACGTGCTGCCCGGTGGGCAGGCCACTTCCATATCTTAACAGGAATTGGAGTACGACATGGCGAAGAGGAAAAGCGACCAACTGGAGACCAGGGTCCTTGGGGATCAGACAATTTTTCGCGGAGCCGGTGGAGAGACTCACCAGACAGCAGGTGGTGACGTTCCGACGCTGACCACCCAGCAGGGTGTTCCAGTCGCAGACGATCAGAATTCGCTGAAAGCCGGCCAGCGTGGACCCACTCTTGTGGAAGACCAGCATCTCCGCGAGAAAATCTTTCACTTCGATCATGAGCGCATCCCCGAACGCGTCGTCCATGCCCGGGGATTTGGGGCGCATGGTTATTTTGAGACCTATGAATCGCTTTCTGACATCACCCGCGCCGACATCTTTCAGCGCAAGGGAGAAAAGACTGAATTGTTTGCCCGCTTCTCGACGGTTGCCGGCAACAGGGGATCGCCTGATCTGGCGCGCGACGTGCGCGGATTCGCCGTCAAATTCTATACCAAGGAAGGCAATTGGGACCTCGTCGGAAACAATATCCCGGTGTTTTTTATCCAGGATGCCATCAAGTTTCCGGACCTGATCCATTCAGCCAAGCAGGAGCCGGATCGCGGCTTCCCGCAAGCCCAGACTGCGCACGACAATTTCTGGGATTTCATTTCGCTGACACCGGAGTCCATCAATATGGCTTTGTGGATCATGTCAGATCGCACCATTCCGCGCTCGCTGCGGTTTATGGAGGGGTTTGGCGTCCACACGTTCCGGATGATCAATGCGCAGGGCAAGTCCAGTTTTGTGAAGTTCCACTGGAAGCCCAAGCAGGGCCTGCAATCGGTGGTATGGAACGAGGCGCTGAAATTGAACGGTGCCGATCCTGACTTCCACCGCCGCGACATGTGGAATGCCATCCAGATGGGTGACTATCCCGAATGGGAGCTGGGTCTTCAGTTGTTTGACGAAAAATTCGCCGAATCATTTGAATTCGATGTTCTTGATCCGACCAAGATCATACCGGAAGAACAGGTGCCGGTGAGAATCGTGGGCCGGATGGTCCTTGATCGCTGCGTGGACAATTTTTTTGCCGAAACGGAACAGGTTGCCTTCCAGACCGGAAACCTGGTTCCCGGCATTGATTTCACCAACGATCCGCTGTTGCAGGGGCGCAATTTTTCCTATCTCGACACGCAATTGAGCCGTCTGGGATCGACGAACTTCAATCATCTGCCGATCAACGCACCGCGCTGTCCGTTTCACCATTTCCAGCAGGATGGGCACATGGCGTTTCACAACCCACAGGGCCGGGCCAATTACGAGCCCAACTCCTGGGGTAAAAATGGCGGACCGCGCGAAAATCCGGAAAAAGGCTTTCAAACCTACGCAGAGGACATGGATGGGCAGAAAGGCCGGTACAGATCGGAGACTTTCGCCGATCACTACAGCCAGGCCCGACAGTTCTATCTCTCGCAGACTGCGATTGAACAGGGCCATATTGCCGATGCCTTTGTCTTTGAATTGTCCAAGGTTGAAACGCTCGCTATCCGCGAACGCATTGTTTCGCATCTGTTGAATGTCGATGACGACCTCGCCGGAAAAGTTGCCGATGGTCTGGGTCTGAAATCAAAGCCAAAGGCCGCCGATGCGGCGCGACCGACAATCACCGATCTGAAAATGTCCAACAAGTTATCGATCATCGAGAATGGACCGGACAGCTTCAAAGGTCGCAAATTGGGGGTTCTGCTCACTGACGGTGCGGACATCGATCTGGTGACTGCCCTCAAGAGCGCATTCAAAAGTGAGGGGGCTCAGATCGAGTTCATTGCGCCAGTGGTGGGAGGCGTGGAGGCCAGCGATGGCAGTTGGATCGAAGCGCAGCAGAAGATCGACGGCGGTCCTTCGGTTCTCTACGACGCGGTTGCCATTTTGGCGTCCAAAGAAGGGGCATCACAGCTCGCCAAGTCGCCGCCGGCCCGAGATTTCGTTGCCGATGCTTTCGCCCACTGCAAATTCATCGGTTATACGCAGGAAGTCCAGCCTTTGTTCGAAAAAGCCGGGGTCTGGTCTGATATCGATGATGGGTGCAAGGCGCTGTCTAAAAAAAGCGATGCCAAGGCATTCGTCAAAATGTGTGGCGATCTGCGTTTCTGGGAGCGTGAAGAAAAGCTCGGTTAGATCAGCTACTCAATCAATTGTGCAAGAGCCCGCCTACCAGGCGGGCTCTTGTCTGTGCAGTCAAAATATCAGCTTAGCGCCCGGCAGGTTTTGGATTGCTCGAAATTATCCCGCGCGGACCCTTGCCGCCATCAGCGGATTCCAGAACGGCGTGGTAAAGTTTGTCGTCGCGAAAGGGGCTGGCGAAATCGGTGCTTGTTCCGTGGCTCGGCTTTGCATCAATATCAAGGAAGTCGACTTCGGCTTCGGCAGCGGCGACGCGGGCGTCAGCGGGGGAGCGCGCCCGGACGATGATCTCACCGTGATTGGGCGCATTGTCCCAGCGAGGATCGTCCGGGGCTGCACTCGGCACGAGCCGATAGATCTGCAGATCTTCGCGGACTTGCTGTTGGGAAATGGGTTGTTCAAGTGAACCAACGGACGGTTGTTCTGGCTTGTCGGCCATGGCTTCTTATTTCTCCTTTTCAGTTTCAACGGTGACATTGAAACGTCTGAGAGAAATTTTGGTTGCCCGGCGAATCAGCTTTGCGGCGCTTGTGATAACGTTCCCACGGGTAATATTGAAAAAAATTGCCGAATTTCAGTCGGACTGCGGCATTTTCGCAACCATATCGTCCATTTGCGAGGCGTCTTCGGAATGTTCCTTTGCTGCGCTTTGTCCTTTCGGACTGAGCGCATAGATTCCGGTTTGAACCCTCTCGAACCAGCCGTAATGATTGTCGGCCATCAGACGCCGGGCATTTTTGACACCTGTTGTCTCGGCAATCCTGGCCGCTTTGGTCGGGCCGGTCACCGCGAGACTGTGCATGCAACGCAAGGCGTCCTGACGATAGGCGGTCATCAGGCCCTGCCGGGTCGAACCGCCCGTATTGGGATCCCCGACCAACCGGGCAAACTCTTTCAATAGTCTGGCTTTTTTCCGCTTGGACTTGCGTGGCCTGTAGGGGGCCGGATCGACATGCACTTCAACCAATCCATCCTTCAGGCGCACGGTCATCAGGCCGAGACCCAGATGCCGGCACAGCGTCCGGTTGTTCTGGATGGATTTGAGAAAAGCTCTTCCGGTTCCGCGGGGAACCGCAACATAGACGGCATCGGTGATTTTCTGACGTTCGACCGCCTGATGAAACAGGGAAAGGGAGAAACCTGTCTTCAGTTCGACAATGACAGGATCTTCCAGTTCGCGCACAGCGACGACGTCGGCAGCGCCAATTTCACTTTTGACTTCATAGCCCTGCGTCTCAAGCAGCAACTTGATGGGGGCATAGAGATCTGTTTCCCGAATTGCTGAAGGTGCCATGTTTGTGTTGGGCTCGTGTCTTGCCTGTCTGTTGATGCAGCAGAATTCATAGGACAAAACAAATAATGAGGCGTGAACGCTGCGCTGCGCCCCTCTCTACGGGAAGGAAAACTTTCTGCTGGTCTGGCGTTTAACCGCCGGGTCGTCGCACCGAAGCGGGCAGGGGTTTCCCGTCGAAATTGATTGTGGAGCGCTGAAGAATTTGCCCCTTGTCATCGACAACGAGGCGGAAGCGGCGACTTTCGCTAAAGAAAGTCAAACGGTGCCGGCCACTGTCCTGGTCAATACCGCTTTCGCACAGACTGGTGACCTTACCGTTGCGCATTTCATTGCGAAGGCGGGCCGAATCTATCCCGAGGCCGCTTGCAACGACATCCGCATCGACCTGAATCGCGCCATCTTTCCATTCGAACTGTGCCTTGGTCTCATTCATAAAGGTTGTTCCTTCAATATCACTCTTCGGCTGCACCAGCATTCGCAAAGGCTGCTGGGGCAGGGTAGGCGCATTCGGCTAGAGTCGTTGCATCCAGTTCCTTGTAAAAAGCCTCACTTGCGGCTGCGAAACGTGACTTCAGTCGACATTGCGGGCTGAGCGTGCAGGCGCCGCCATCGCTGCGAAAGCATTCGACCAGCGCGTGACGTTGTTCCATGAAGCGTACAATTTCACCGATGGTGATTGAGTGGGGTGCCACTGCCAGCACAAAGCCGCCGCCGGTGCCACGCCGGGTCTTTACATAGCCCGCACGGGCAAGGTCCTGAACGACCTTGGCCAGATGATTGCGCGATATTTGAAACTCGGTCGCGATCTCGTCTGTTGTGAAGAGCTGCTCCGGTGCACCGGCAAGCCGCATCAATGTTCGCAATCCGTAATCGGTAAATGCCGTGAGGCGCATTGTCACTCCAGTCAAAATCCATTTGCAGTCGTCGTTATAAGACTATAAATAGGTATTTGAAATACCCATTGAGGAAAAGTGATGCAGGAAGCTCAGACACCGGCACAGCGGCGTGCGCAGATTACCGCAGATATCGTCGCCACCACCGGCATTGACGAGGCCATGATTGAAAGGCTCGTGCGTCAATTCTATGCAAAAATTGCGACGGATGACCTGCTTGGGCCAATATTTGCAGCACGGATTGCCGATTGGGAAGCGCATCTTCAGCGTATGTGCGCATTCTGGTCATCCGTGGCACTGTTATCGGGCCGCTATCACGGGAGCCCGATGGCGAAACATCAACCGCTGCCGGTGGATGGCCGTCATTTCGATCATTGGCTTATGCTGTTCGAGAAAACGGCCCGGGACGTGTGTCCACCTGTGGCGGCAGATCATTTCATCGAGCGTGCCAGGCGCATCGCGGAAAGCCTGGAACTCGGCATTGCCGGCGGGCAGGGCGTTTTGCTCGCAAGGGGCGCGCGATACCGCAATGAAAATCTGCAAGTCAACGCACATGGCTCAATGGCGGGCAATCAGGGCGTTGGCGGGACCGTTTAAGCAGCAGGCAACCAATCGGGATTAAGTCAGATGACACGTGACGACAATGATGTTGAAAAAACCAAGGTAATCAGAATTGAGCAGGAGCCGGCAGACAACAGCCTGCTGCCAATGCTGGTTGCCGGACTGGTGCTGATCGTCGTCGGCATGACCATTGCCATGATGGTCAGTTGACCTGGGCCCAATTGCAGGAGGGGTATTCTGTCCGGACGCTTTGGCCAGAAGTCGCGGGAACCCTGCCGTTGCCTTTGATCTCTTGTCAGGCTGCAAACGAAATGTCTGTTGCGACGCATGTCTGTTGCCGGGAAAGCCAGCCATAAGGAAAGCCAGCCATAAGGAAGGTAAGCCAAACAGGCGCAAATATCGTGCATCACCAAGCAGGTCTGGCTGGCCAAAGACGTGGCTTTTTTTCGAGTAGACCAGAACAGAAATAAAAATGTCATATTTTTACATTTGGTTGTTGACTCATTTGGGTGATGGGA
>JARGOX010000022.1 GCA_029233925.1 Rhizobiaceae bacterium | reverse complement strand
AAAGCTTCATTCCATCAGTGAATCCAGATGGTAAGGAATTCTTCACGGACGACAAATTAGTATGGAACTGGAAAGACCCCTGCTCCCGGGATGGTACCGATGCAAGGCGACCCTGACTGGTCGCCACACTGACAAAGTCAAACTGTATCTCGATCTGGGCACGGGCTTTAGCGAAAGTCATGCGGTCCCACTGCGGCAAAAAGGTGAAGGCGACCTGTTCACGGCCAGCTTCTATTTATCCGATGAGACACGCGCGGTGCGCCTTGATCTGACCGCGTCCGGCAAATCAGGTGGGTTTGAAATCCAGGAGTTTGCCCTCCGCAGGCGCAGTGCAGTTGAAGCGCTGCTCTACATTGCGAAGCATGCTTTGAAGATGGCCCTTGTCGACCCCGCCCGATTGCTGCGCAATTTTCGCAACTACGTAATCTACTTGCGCAACCCTCATTTTCTCTACGTCACCCATCCAAAGGGAAGCGACAGCGAAATCAGCTATGAAAACTGGATCGCCAAATATGACTATTGGCCGGAACGCGACAGAGCCGATTTGCAGTCGGAAATCGCGCTGCTCGGCAACAAACCACTCATCAGCGTCATCATGCCGGTGTACAATACGCCGGTCAGACTGCTCGATGCAGCCATCGGCTCGGTGACCGGCCAGATTTACGAAAAATGGGAATTGTGTATCGCGGACGACTGTTCAACGGATCCTGCAACAAGGGAACGACTGCAGTGGTGGCAAAACCGCGACCCGCGAATAAAAGTGGCCTACCGGACGCAAAACGGTCACATATGCTTGGCGTCCAATTCAGCGCTGGAACTGGCTGAAGGACCCTTTGTAGCCTTGCTCGACCATGACGACATTCTGCGCGAACATGCTCTGGCTGAGGTTGCTCTGGAGATCGACCGGCACCCGAATGCACAAATCATCTACAGTGATGAAGACAAACTGGACAAAAACGACACCCGCAGCGACCCCAATTTCAAACCGGATTTTTCGCGCGAGCTTTTTCGATCCCAGAACTACCTGAACCACCTGACCGTTCACCGGACTGCAAATATCAGGGATGTGGGTGGATGGCGACAGGGTTTTGAAGGCAGTCAGGATTACGATCTGAACCTTCGCATTTATGAACGCGTCCATGCTGCCGATATCCGCCATATTCCAAAAATACTATACCATTGGAGAGCGGTGGACGGCTCAACGGCCGCATCCGGTGCGGCCAAGAGTTACGCATTCGACGCAGGCAAAAAGGCCCTGGAAAGCCATGTCGCAAGAACGGGCCTGCCCGCAACGGTCTGCGCGGAAGCCGGTTCGGTATTTTACAGATTGAAGTTTTCTGTCCCTGAACCACAGCCGCTTGTTTCGGTCATCATACCGACGAAGGACAATGTGAAACTGTTGCGTTCCTGCATTCAGTCAATATTGGCGAAAACAACCTATGAAAATTATGAAATCCTTATCGTTGACAATCGATCCGAGGCACAAGAGACATTTGCGTTTTTTGAGGAAATCAAGGAACAACCCAATATCCGCCTTGTGGCATACGATCAGGCATTCAATTATTCGGCGATCAACAATTACGCGGTTTCCCGCGCGCACGGTTCCCTTCTGGCCCTCGTCAACAACGACATTGAAGTCATCTCTCCGGAATGGATGACCGAGATGGTTTCCTGGGCCATACAGGACGATATCGGTTGTGTGGGCGCGAAACTCTACTACCCCAACGATACGGTCCAGCACGCCGGCGTTGTTCTTGGTATTGGTGGTGTCGCCAACCATGTTCACCTAAGGCTGGCGCGGGGACATCCCGGTTACTTTGGCCGGGCCATCGTGCTCAACAACTACTCAGCCGTCACAGGCGCCTGCATGATGGTGAAAAAGAGGCTTTTCCAACAGGTCGGCGGACTGAATGAAACAGACCTGACCGTCGCTTTCAATGACATTGATTTCTGCCTGCGCGTTCTGGAGGCCGGCTTCAGCAATGTCTGGACTCCCTATGCGGAATTGTATCATCTGGAAAGCGCCTCGCGAGGGGCCGAGGACAATCCCGAGAAAATCAGGCGCTTCAGGAGCGAAGTGAAATACATGCAGGAGCGCTGGGCGACCAAACTGATAAGCGACCCCTATTATTCTCCCAACCTGTCATTTGGCGTTCCCGATTTTTCCTATGCTGAATGACGTTGATCCCGGCCGACGAGACTGCGACCCGATTGCACAAAGCCGGAATGCGCAACGAACGTGTTTGTCCCGACGACGGCTGGGGCAATCATTCACGATGGGTTTTATACGTTTCCGTAAATCGAATTCTTCAACATGACGAACCCCTTGATCAGTTCTGCAATGCCGCGATCGAGCGAAAACTCTGTCCTGTAGCCCGTGGATTCAAGTTTTTCGTTGGAGACAATGTAGTTGCGCTGGTCTGGATCCTTGGCAATCTGTTCTTCGACGAAAATGAATTCGGGAATCTGTTGCCCGATACGCTCGCACAATTCACGCTTGGACACATTGGCGTCGGACAGACCGACATTGTATATCTGCCCCTTCATCCTGTCGTGGTTTGCCAGGCCGTGCTGAAAGACCCGGGAGACGTCTCGCACATGAATATAATTGCGTTTGAAATGGCTCTCGAACAAAACAACGAAACGGTCGTGCACGGCCCGGTAGACAAAATCATTGACCAACAAATCCAGACGCATGCGCGGTGACATGCCAAAGACCGTGGCCAGACGAAAACTCACCGCATTGGGATGCTGCATCAGTTCCTTTTCAACAGCAACCTTGTCGATTGCGTATTGGGAAATGGGACGCAATGCAGATTCTTCGGTACAGAAATTGTTCTCATCGCCCGTGCCATAAGCGCTGTTTGTCGTCGGCATCAAAAGGATCTGGTTCTTCGAAACCAGCCGCAGCATCAAGGTGATTGCATCGTGATTGATGGTCTTCGCGCCGATCGGATCCAGATTGCACAAGGGCGCGCCAACCAGTGCTGCCAATGGAACAATGACATCGGCATCTTTTATCAGGGGCGCCATGGTTTTTTCACTGCGAATATCCCCTTTCACGACAGAAAAATTCTCGTGGTGACAACAATGGTTCAGGGACGCCTGTTTGAACATGAAATTGTCCAATACGACAACCTTGTGCCCTGCAGCCAGCAAATCGGGAACCAGTGTTGAACCCAAATACCCTGCTCCGCCCGTTACCAAAATATTATATCTCATGAGAATTTTCCTTTTCTTGCGGGCAACAGCCAGTGGTTGACCTGAGCTCTCGGGCGTCCTGCGCGACACCGGTAAGTGATTTTCCTGTGCCCTGGCGCAGCAATGCCAAAGATCGATAGGCAGGCCTCATTGCGCTACATTCCTTTGCCGGCCATCACGGATGCAGCTCTGTGGTAGTCGGCCGGAATGCCGATATCGATGAAGCGCCCTGACTGTTCGATGCCATAAACGGGGCTGGCAGCAAGCAGTGCCGGCATGACGTCATTTTCGAGAGATACAGCGCCCGTGAATTGCGGGGAAAAGCGCTCAAGAACGCCCGGTGAAACAAGATAGACACCGCCATTGGCAAGCCGTGTTTCCAGTTGGTTGCCGGTGTTCAGCGCCGTTATGCGCCCCGCTGGGGTCATACGCACGCCCATATAACGCCCGGCAACACTTGTGCGGAAAAGATTGCAGGTCCAGTCGGACGCCCGGTTGCGGTGGAACGCGAGCAGCCGCGTCAGATCGATATCGAAAAAACTATCCCCATTGAGAACAAGAAACGGCTCACGGGTTGTCAGTTTCTCCAGGCTGAGAAAAACACCACCTCCCGTTCCCATCGGCGATTCTTCCACCGCATAGGACACGCCTGCACCTTCAAAACTGCAACCGAAATGATCGATGATCATGCGTGCCTTGTAACCCACGGACAGAACAAAACGATCAATGCCCCGGGCAATCCAATAGCGCATCTGGTGTTCGAGAAAAGGCCGGTCACCAACCGGGGCAAGCGGCTTTGGCAGATCGGGGACCGATGACCGCAATCGTGTTCCCTGGCCACCTGCTAAAATGATTGCCTGCACTGTCTTTGGGCTCCATCTCTTGCGATTCTAGTCGACCGAATTCAATATTGCGCAAATTTCGTCAATTTCGCCAAATGTGAGTTCAGGAAAATTGCCGATATAAAACCCGAAGAAATGGATATGATCGGTTTCCGGAAACGCCTTGTAGTGGTCCTCCGGAATCAGTCCCTTCAGATAGGGTTGACGCAACTGATTGCCACCTCCTGCGCTCCCGCGGCGGAACTCGATGCCTGCAGCACCCATAGCCGCCATCAGCCGATCTGCAAGTGCAAAATCTGCGCTCCGAAGAACCAGGTTGAAAGCGTAATTGCTTGATCCCTCGACTTTAAAATCTGTCCTGAATCTGACAGGATCAATACGTGAGAGAAAACGCTCCTGATTCTCACTCCGCCGAATGACGTTTGCGTCAAGGCGCTTGAGTTGGCTGCGTCCCATGATCCCGCCAATCTCCGTGTTGCGCACATTGTAAGCCAAGCAGGAAAAAATAAAATCGGGATTGAGCTGCGGATTTTCCGCGATGTATTGTTCTTTTATCCCGTTGTCATTCGCTTCTCGCACCATACCATGTGAACGCAACATTCTTGCCTGCTGATAAACATCGAAATCATCGGTACAGATCATCCCGCCTTCAATCGTGGTCATGTGATGGGCGTAGTAGAATGAAAAATTCGAAACCCAACCGAAGCTGCCCAATTTCTTGCCGCTATGGGTCGCGCCATGCGATTCACACACGTCTTCAATCAGCGGAATATTGCGCCGTTGCAGTTCACTGATCAAACCATCCGTCAGCCCGTCAAATCCCTGGACATGCGTCAGGAAAACGGCTCGCGTCCGGTCCGTAATAGCAGACACAATCTGGGTCTCCTCCATCGCCAGACTGCGCCTGTCGATATCCACAAAAACCGGTGTGAATCCATGCTGCAACACCGATGCGATATCAGATACCCAGGTAAGAGGCGGCACGATGACCTCCCCACCCTCCGGGTGCTTCAATTTCAATAATGCCATTGTAAGCAGATTAGCGGAGGCACCTGAGTTGACAAAGACGCTGTATTTGGTTCCCAGCCACTGTGACCATTCTGCCTCAAAGGCGCGCACATTGGCGCCATTGGTCAAGATCGGGTCGTCTTGCTTGAGGTGTTCGATGACGGCGTCCAGATCTTCACGCGCCAGATTATTGCGCATCAATGGATATTTCATATGTTCTCAACTCGTTGCTTGGCAAAACCGGACAGTAGGCTATCTTTCCAGAAAGGCGGATATTCTTTTAGCGGCAGCGACAGGCCCGATCCCGGCCTTTTCATGCAGCTCGACACGGCTACCAAGCTCAAATCGGTATTTTCCATCGATACCAAGATTAAGCATTCTTAGGTCAAGATCATGGCGCGCAATCAGTTCGAAGAGCAAAGAATCCATTCCCCCCCGACCGTGAAACCCTTCCTCCATGGTCACCAGATGCGTATATTCCTGCAGTTCGGCAATCAGCTCCGTCTGATCAAATCGTGCGAGATCAAAGAGATCAATGACACCCAATTCAATTCCTTGCTGTCGAAAAGAGGCCGCAATTTCAAGGGCGGTATGCAACATATAACCAGTCGCCATGACACAGGTGGTGTCACCTGCTTGATGAACATGGAAACCCTTTTTCAGTGAAGGCGCTGCATCCTCGTAGATCGTCGGCAGAACTTGTGCATCCAACCGCAGATATTTGGGCCCGCTATGGTCTACACAATGCTGGAACAGCAAACCGGCAACCTTGTGATCAGCTGGTGAGAATATCTGGAAATTTGGCAGGCTCCGCATCAATGTAATGTCCTCATAACACTGATGGGTCGGTCCTGACATGACATAGCTGTAACCGGCACCGACACCAATCAGATTGACATTCATTTGCCGAACTTCGGATAGCAGGGCGAGGCTGACACGGATTTGCTCGAAACATCGCATGGTGATGAATGGGGCGATTGCATAGGCAAAAACCTGAAACCCCTCGAGCGCCAGACCGGCCGATACGTTGATCAGATTTTGTTCGGCAACGCCGACATTTACAAACCGCTCCGGGTAATCACTGCGGATTCGGTCGAGAACCGGCGAGCCGAAATCGGCCGATACAAAAAAGATCTCTTTGTTGCTGTCCATTGCCCGCCAGATATTCTCCAGCAACTCATCACGCATGGCGCGGGGTTTATTCATCACTGGAATCTCCCAACAATGAATCCAGAAGCTCACGTTTGGGATTAAGAATATGAGCAAGCGGCTGGTTTTCCAGACCGGGAACCCCACGCCCCTTTATCGTGCTGGCGAGCAGGGCTTTGGGCTGACCAGAATTTGTCGATTTCATCTGTGACAGAACGGTCTGAAGCGCGTCGGTATCATGACCGTCGCATCGAACCGTCTGCCATCCGAAAGCTTCAAGCCGGGCAGCAAGATCCTGATGCGATAGGATATTGTCGGTGTAATCGAGCATTGCTGTCTTGTTGTCGTCGACAATCAGATGCAGGTTGTCAAGCCCATGCTGCGTGGCAAACATGATGGCTTCCCAGTTCGCGCCTTCATGCAACTCTCCGTCACCGCACACCACAAAAACGCTACGCGGATGTTTCTTTCGCCGCAATCCCAAAGCCATGCCCGTCGCCACTCCCAGCCCATGCCCCAATGACCCGTTGATTGTTTCATACCCCGGAATAACCGGATCAGGTATGCCTCCAAGAAAACTGCCGGTCTGGCAAACGCGCTGCAATTCACTGCGGGGGAAATATCCAAGTTCGGCAAGAATGGGGTACATGCAAATCGAGCCATGTCCCTTGCTGATAACGCACCGGTCACGCATATCCCAAAAGGGTTCTTGTGGATCAAATTCAAGAATACCACCATAGTAAAGCGCCACGAATATTTCGATGCTCGACAATGAGGAGGCAATCCGCGTTTCCGGCGCCCGACGGTGGATAGCCAGCGTTTCACGCCACACCCAATGCGCCTTGTCGCTCAAATTGATGGAATTTGCGATCACCACAGAATATCCACTTCCCTGAAATTGTCCGAACCCGAAAAAGGAAATGAAACCATCGCCGGGCAAATGAATCCCTGGCGCCAGCCGCGCTGCTTCTCGCATGGAATCGGCCAAGATCTATCAAACGCCAACACATCTGCACAGGGCAGGATCGGATTGTGATAGAGATTTGCATGCAATGGTAAAAGTTGATGCAGAATCTTGCGACTCCGAGCCATCGTTTTTGATTCCCCGCAGCCCATCGCACCCGCGCTACGCACTGTGAAACCGTCAAAGTCCATTGGGTTCATACAGCGCTACACTGCTGCCAGCATTGTCAAATTTGAAAGGCACATGAACCAGACCACAAAGCGTATCAGCAATCCTGGCATGGTCTTGCGGCCTTGCAAAAAGCAACAGAAAACCACCACCACCTGCACCCAACAATTTGCCACCGAGGGCACCCGCATCCAAAGCTGTTTGATAAAGCGTATCTATAGCGGGCGTGGATATCATGTCTGAAAGCGAGCGTTTGTATCGCCATGACTCCGCCAGCAATCTGCCAAATTCTTCGATTGGTGTATTTTCATTGGCAAGTATACTAACCGCCTCACCAACCATCGAACCCATGGTTTCAAGTTCCTGCCTGCGGCTGGAAAGATTGCGAATTTGGTCTTCAGCGACCACAGATGCAAACCGCGTGACGCCTGTAAAAAACAACATAAGATGATCGTTGAGCTGTGTACGTCGGTGCCCCTTTAGGATCTGCGGGGTTACGACAAAGTTCCCGTCCCGATGAAAATCGATCCGGTTGAAACCTCCGTAGGCAACGGTAATCTGGTCTTGAGAACCAACATTCTCCTTGATGAGATTCTGCTCAATATGAATAGCGTTCTCAGCCAGTTCGCGCTTGCAGTGCATCTCACCACGTAAGGCTTTGAGGGCTTGGATCAAACTGACAGTAAAGGAAGAGCTGGACCCCAGTCCTGATCGGGCCGGCAGATCACCGTCATGGTGAATTTCCAGGCCACAGTCCGTTCCATCCCATCGCAAAACCTCACGCACCGCGGGATGCCTTATTTCATCAAGAGAATTTACGTTCTCGATTGCCGAGTAGACGATCCGATGCTTGTGTTCAAAGAATGGCGGCAGTTTTCGGCAGGATATGTAGCAATATTTGTCAATCGACGTCGCGAGCACCGCCCCGCCATGTTCCAGATAATGCCCCGGGTAGTCCGTTCCCCCGCCGAAAAAGGAGATTCGAAAGGGCGTTTTTGTGATGATCATGGAAAGCCTAATCCCCCAGAAGCTTGCGCTTCAGCTTGATTTTGGTCATTGCCTCCACATTGGAGCGCTCAACCACGCCAAAACGCTTTTCCACGAGGGAAAGGTAATCCGGGTTGGTAAAATAGGTTTGCCACGCGTCATCGCGAAATTTGATGACTTCCGCAGCCGTCAAATGTTTGGTGCGCAATGGCTCAGCCTCATAGGACAGAAAACCGTAACCCTCATAACTTCCCGGCAGGTCCCAGTCATTTTCCAGTGCCGTATGATACATGGGGCTACCAGGCAAAGCTTGACAGGGGTACATATTGGCCATTTCCGTATTCAGATCGAGCGCTAGGTCGAGGGTCTCCTGCATTGTCTCAAGATTATCCTCAGGAAAACCAAAAATATAATTTGAAATTATATTTATATCTGAAGCCTGAACGGTTTTGCATACTTCTCTTATATTGACTTCTTTGAAAGAACCTTTGGAAACCTCCTGACGAACCATCTGATTGCCAGCTTCCACTCCCAATGCCAGCCAGTTCACCCCGGCCCTTTTAAAGGTTTCCAACACATTGGGACGCACCGTATCTACGCGCGAATAGGTCCACATGTTGAAACCGAATTCTTCTTCGATACAATTCTCCAATACCGGCAGATAAAACCTTCGGTTGAAAAAAAACATCTCATCGCTGATGCGCAAGGTCCGCACCCCCATCTCGGCCAGTTTGCGCATCTCGCGCATGACCCACTGCGGGCTCCAATAACGCATGCCGCGGGAATGGGAAGCGTTGACCAGATCATCATTATCCACTCTGTTGACGATATTGATCATGCAGAAATTACAGGCAAACTGGCAGCCGAGCGACGTGTATATGGCGGCAAATGGCGTGCGCTTTTCATGGCTGAACTCCGCATGCCAAAAGTGGGCGCGATAAAGATCCAGCGGACGTTTTCCATAGGGTAACAGATCCCATGCATACCCTGGAAGATCAACATCCATTCTGTCCTGGGGAACAATTCGTTCCGGTGCATTCAAGATGAGTTCGGGTCCGTTTGCGCCTGCTTCTCCCTTGTAGCCAATACCTTTGATGGTCGGAAGATCGCCGCAAAGGTTGGATGCAAGCAGATTGTGAAGCGCATAAACGCCTTCATTGAGCAATACGATATCGGCACATTCGAGGGCAAGAACCTCCCTCGGCAGTGCGCTTGTATGTGATCCGACAAAAACGATAGGTGCCGACAGGCCAGCATCTTTGATGGCCTTGCCAAGCGCGATGGCGCCGATCATGCTCGTGGTGCCGGAATTCGGATTCTGCCCGTAAAGCACCATGACGATCAGCCGTGGCTTTGCATCGGCGATTCGCTGGACCGATTGCTTCAGCGTCAGGCGCTCGGCATCACAATCGAGAATGCCGACATCAAAGCCTTTTGAACGGCAGGATTCGGCAAGCAGCAACGACCAGGTCGGCGGCTCAATTGCAGAAAAAACCTTTGCAAGTTCCTGATAGGCCTTGGCCGAGGAGTCAGGCGTGACGAACAACGCGTCCATTAAACAGTTTCCAGCTTCATGGGCATACCCATATAGGTTGCAGTATTCGGGTCAAGCCGCCTCAGGCGGATTTACCCAGATAAGAAATCATATTTGGCACTGTGAATAATTGAGCGACAAGTCCCTTTGTTGTTTGCAAGTGTTTTTTACTTGCCGACAATGTCAAATTATAACGGCATCCAGAGGTGCCCCGCACATCGCTCCACAAGATGTGGACACGACACTAGTAAACCGCCTGTACATTTCGACCACGTCCTGATAACCGGTATTGTTATGGGAATCACAACTTAATAGTGACTATCTTTGGTTGAATAACAGTGGTGACGGGTGACTGCTTATTACAATGCATTTTCCAAAGAAACAAGATTTTCAACGCTATTTGGGACCCAAGCGGGTTGTCATGTTTTTGATCATGACCGGATTTTTCCTCAGTGCGTGGCACTATTATCAAAACGGTTTGCTGACTCCCGTCATGATAGAGGAATATCGCGACCGCCATCCGGTTGGTGCATTGATATTTTTTCTATTTCTTTATGCTGTTTCAGTCATCGCCGCATTGCCATCATTGCCACTGAATCTTGCGGCCGGTTACTTTTGGGGCGGTTTGCCTGGCGGCATCTACTCCGCGATAGGTGCAACCTCAGGCGGATGGATATCATTTCTTGCGGCACGATGGCTGATGGGGCAACCTCTTGCGTCCGAATTCGACAACAAATGGGCAGCAAAAGTACAGGATGAATTCAATCGCAATGGCTGGAAATTTGTAGCATTTGCTAGGATCAATCCAATAGTCCCGACGGGCGCGCTCAACTACTTCTTAGGCCTGACCTGCCTTTCAAACCGTGGATTTATCCTTGCGACATCAGTTTTCCTGCTGCCACCTTCCATTGCCATTGCCTATATCGGCGACACGTTACAAACCTTTGAGGCGCAGCAATTCGAGGTAAACAGCATCATACGAGCCATTCTCATCATATCAGCGTCCATAACATTCCTGATACTTGCAAAATTTGCCCACAAAATCTTCAGAAAATAGTCCGGATTTACAATGAAAACCACCCTTCTGGTCATGACCCTAAACGAAATCAGCGGCATGAAAGTAATAATGCCAAAGGTGGATCGCTTATGGGTTGATCAGATCATCGTTGTGGATGGTGGATCCACCGATGGCACCATCGAATGGGCCAGAAAAAACGGATACGAGGTCTATGTTCAGAAGCAAAAAGGCTTCCGTCACGCCTATACGGAAGTCTGGCCGTTAATCAAGGGCGACGTTGTCTTGACTTTCAGTCCTGACGGCAACTCGGTTCCGGAGTTGATCCCAGACCTGATAGCCAGGATGGACGAAGGTTTCGATATGGTCATAGCCTCACGTTACCTTGGCGACGCCAAGAGTGAGGACGACGATATAGTCACCGGGTTCGGCAATTGGCTTTTTACGCGTACTGTCAATCTATTGCACGGTGGCCAGTATACCGATGTCATGGTTATTTTCAGGGCTTACAAAAAGGCGATGGCTTACGAATTGGGATTGGACCGCGAGGACGCACATGCACTTGCGGAAAAACTCTTTAGAACCAACATCAGTTGGGAACCTCTTTTGTCTGTTCGCGCAGCTAAAGCCAAACTCAGGATATCAGAGATACCAGGTGACGAGCCGCCACGGATTGGCGGTGAAAGGAAACTTCAGGTCCTCCAGTGGGGTGCAGCCTACTATTTTCAGTTTTTCAGAGAATTGTGGTTCTGGAAACCGAACAACGTAAGGTGATTTGAAATTCCTTATGCCTGATCATATTTTCAGAAATCTGTGGCTTCAGAAACTGGCGATTGCGGCCTTCCTAATCTCACTGTTTTGGGATGGATTATGGGGTGGTGTCCCGCGAGCAGATCAATTGATTTACCTCCACAGTATCAACCAATTTGATAGCTTTTGGGAAATTCTAAAAAGTAGCCCCTTTTGGAACAGAAAATATGGTGTGGGCGATTTGGTTTTATTCCGTCCGATATTGTATTTTCAGTTGGGAATCTCATACTATTTTTTTGGATACAACTTCTTCCTGTGGCAAGTGACAAACCTGTCATTGCATTTAGTCGCCGTTTTGGGTGTTCACTCGTTGTTGGCATCAGGGAGACTGCGCGCCACATTCTACCCACTTTTGCTGTCCTTGCTTTTCGGAAGTTCAATTCTCGGCTCAGAATTGGTATTTTGGCACCATCTTGGTGGGTACATTCTATTTTCCATATTTTTTATTTATACGATTTACTTCGTGCAAAAGTTTTTTCAGACCGGTCAATATCGACACTATTGGCTAAGCGTGCTGTTCGGAGTTCTGGCGCAATTCACCTACGAATTGGGTTTTGTTGTCAATGTAATGCTCAGCCTGCTTTTCTTTTTCAGATATTTTGCTTCAAAATATACAGTGCCGTTACAGGTTGCGTTACCACAATTGCGCAATATCAAACTTGGGCTCATATTTGTCATTGCAGCAATAACTTATCCTCTCATTAGTTTTGCAGATCTCATTTCACGGTCCTCGCTGGCCTCCTCATCCTCGATAACAATGATCGATCTATGGGCATCATGTTCAGCTGCAACCTGGTATGCGCTTGGACAATTGGGGTTTTGGCTAGGTGGATTGTTGTTGCCGGAAGGATACAAAATTGCCGCCTCTGACAGAGCCAACTTTGTAGGCTCAATAACACATGGCATTCCATTCCTTCTGAATTGCCTGACTGTTTTACTCCTGTCGATTTTGTGGACTATTGAAACAGTTAATAAAAATATTGCGGCCAACAACCGCAAAAATTTTCGAGTTATCATCGCTACATGTTTACTGTTCCTGTTCTCTTATTCTTTCATAATCGCCCTTGGACGTGCGGTACCGAGAGGAATCGGCTACGTAATCCACAACAACCTATATTACGCCTACATAGCGAACCTTATATTTGTATTCATCTTGTATTCGATAATGAGTAATAAAACCTCATTGGAAAATGAATATAAAATAGATAATACAATATACAAGAAAAATATAATTATTTCTGCTGCTTCAAAAATATGTCTGGTTTTTATTATTTTATTTAACGCTAACTCAGTAAAAACGCTTGGAAGACAGTTTCGATACGAGTATTCTCCTGCTCGAAATGAAACAATTAATGCAGTCAAGGAATGGAATTCAAAACACATTGGTGACAGCCAAGCTTATTACGATATTAATGCAAACTGCCAAGGCAATACAGAAATTCCTTGGTTCCATTCGGGGTATATTCGCAAGAATTCCGGCTGGGCACCCCCGTTGAATCTGGCGGATATACTGTTCCCCGAAAAATCCTTCCGGTTAAATAAAGATATACTGCGCGGGAAAGAATATTTGGTAAGTGATATTGCATGCACTGAAATCATTCCGTCTTCCATGCATGAGAATTTTGGCGCTCAAGGATTGGCTGTAGCCGCGAACCCGGGTTGGCACGCAGCTTTGCCTTTGACTTTTCCCCAATCGCTCATAATTGATATGAAAAGGCAACGCAGCGTGCGTCATCTAGAGTTTTTGGCTCAGAGTGGTCACCCAGACAGAGCACCAAAAACGTTGCAGATAGCGGCAAGCAACAACGCATCCCGGTGGCATGATGTTTTTGACGGAGATCTGACCTGTTCTGATAACTCGGACCACTGGAATTCCATCACTTTAAAGGGTGCCGTAGATATCCGGTTTCTGAAAATAGTCATAACGTCCAATTGTGGCGATTCCGCCCTTCTCACACTTCGGGGAATTCGCATGGAATAGGGTATGCCGTCGGGCTGGACTGAAACCGTCTTCAGGCCTCTTAAGAGCCCTGACCGGGTGCATGTCAATAGGTGTCAAGGCGCATTGCAGCTTGCATCATATTGCGCGCGAAGCACCAGACGACAATAGCAATACCGTGCAATCATCCAGAACATGAGCTTGAAACGCCAGGAAACCGGCAACTTCCTGTCAAGACCAAAACGGCGCAGGCACAGAGAAATAACCGAAAAAAAATCGGTGCTTTGACAATGTTTGGGTGTCTTCATCTGCAAAGCAGCAGTCCCTTCATTGCCCTCAATTGCCGCAATCAAAAGGGCAGATTCCGACTGGCGTTGTCCCGCAAGATTAATGAAGGTCAAGTCATCGGCAAAACGCGGGCGTTCAGTGTAGGTCTTGTCCAAGACACCTGGAATTACGCGGTAGTGCAAATGCTCGAACACGAGCGTCTCACAATAGACAATCCGATGATGATTGGCTTTGCGCAGGCGCTGGAAAATATCCATCAGATGTACATCTATGAACGCCCCGCGATAGGCGCGCGGAAAAGGTTCAGTCATGATCTGGCATGCCCGTTTGGACATGATAGGAAACGTACAAAGATCTTTACCCTTGAACAGGTCGTTTCCATAGGCAAGGTAAACACCGTCGGGAAACCGGGCGTCAATTTCGCGAACCCGCTGATCCCAGTCCCTTGTTCTGATGACCATATCATCGTTGACCGCAATAATGACATCACCGCTAGAATGATCCAGACAGAGCGCATTATAGGCACCCATATTTTGACGCGATACGATAATCTCGCTCGATTGGAGACCTTCTACACAGATCCCATGGCTGGTCACATCATCGTCATCGACACAGACAATCACTTCAATCAATTCAGGATGAGCGCTATGTTCCAGAACGCTTGTCATGAACCGTTTTGCCAGTTCGGGCCGGCCCCGAGTCGGCAGCAATAAGGAGATCGTCTTAAGCATTGCTGGACCTTATCAGGTTGGGCTTAAAAGCAGTGTACCGGTCAATTAAACGTTGTCGGTAATTGCCCAGGTCTCAAGAAACTCATGCGGAAAGGGGTAGGCAAGCTCGAACTGCGAAATCATCGCGCAATAGTTGTCGTGAGCTTCATCATAAATAGCCTGCCAATCACCCACAAGGTTTTCCAACGATTTCAACCAATCTGAATCTTCCATATTCAACTGATAGGTACACGCTGCAATTTGCGACGTGTCTGATGTGCCAAGCGATACGGTTGCCCGTCCACACCGCAGTGCTGCAATAACACGCATCAAGGAAAGCCAATTCCAACCCATGCGTTGCGGAATATTCAATACAACCCGGGCATTGCGATTCATCTCATCGCGCTGTTCAACAGATACAAATTTCTCCGGGCAATAGGTTGAAATCCCTTCATTTCTGATCTTTTTCAGCAAACTTTTACGGTATTGCGTGATCACACCGGTGAACAAGGCGTCATAGTCCGGTTGCTGACGGTGTGAAACCTCACTCTTGGCAAGGTGTTGCAACCGGGGAAAAGGTATCGTCAGGACATTCATTCCGGGTAGAAGTTCTGACATGTTTCTGAGTTCAGGCAGATCTCCCAGAACCATGAGGCAACGAACATAGGGTGCGCAATCCATCAAACAACGCAGTCGTTCAACCTGAACTGCGGGATCCATATAGTCATTATCGCTCCACAATGGATGACCGTGGACAAAAATCTTATCCTCATCGAAATCAATATGCTCAGTCATCACAACAGCCACCCTCTGTTGGGATTTCGTGCAAAAATCAATCAGCGTATCGCGGGTAGAAACTGAAAAATTCTCAATCGAGACATTCAATGCGTCGTTTCTGGGTTTACGATCGACTGAAACCAGATAGCCCGCTTGCCTGAAGGAAGCCGTAAAGAAATCAACCTGATCACTGATCCCATGGTATGGGTGATTGAATATCCAAAGATGAATTCTTGGTTTGCCATTTGCTGTCACTCAGAAATGCCCCTGTCGCTGCGGCCTTTCAGGACCCTTTTGAACAGTGTTTTTATAACCTTCGCAAAGGAGATAAGAAAAGGAATTTTGGCAGCCAAACGATAAGCACGAATACGAGTATCAACCGGGTTTTGCCTGATAAGGCGCTCAATTGCTTCAATCGACACCGCGTTCAAATGAAACGGTTTTCTACTTTCAAGCGCTTTTGCGATAGAAAAGGCTCCAGCATGTTGAGGAGCGGCATAATAATGACCTGAGAGCTCTATGATATTGTATCCAAGTATATCCTCACGAACCAGTTTCAATGATTTGTGCCGTGCGTGCCTGCCTGTCTTGGTTTTTGATCTCAAGGTCGAAAAAACCTTACCAAACACTCTTTTCGAAATCCGATAGCCCCACGAAAACGCCCCATATAGCTTCGGGTATGGCATCAGGCGCTCTGAGATTGCCCTTTTCGCTACCATGGCAAGATCAGGTCCCTCTGTGTTCATTGCTACCGGGCCATAAATATATCTGCCATCCAGATCTGCCATTGTCTTGGCAAAGCGCACCCTCGGCGCACGCGAATCCAGATACTGATTGACCACTGACCAGTCCTCAGTACGCATCTTTTCATTGCCATAAGTCAGCATCACATGACCGCCAATCCGGTTGACCACGCCCTGCCCCGTATTGACGATGCGCAAGGGTTGTGTCGGACCATCAAAGACCCGCTCAAAATCCGCTTTGCTCATCAGGCAATTTGCCAATGCCATAGACAAATCGCCGGAGCCTTTCGATAGATTGCGTTTACTGCCAGGCGATATATCCTGACAAACGTCGTTGATTTTCTCCCAGAATTTCACAGGATCGATCAAATTCGCAGACGTCTTCCTCGCCACAGCAAGAGAAGCATCACGCATCGAATGGGCTAAAAGCGGGTTGTCAAGCAACTGAACAACAGCACGTGTGATCAGGAATTCAAGAGAAGTCGCAGGATCAACCGAGGGCATTAGACCAGAGCTGTCTCCTTCGTTGCCAAATGCGCCTGGCCATTCGTCTGCAGAACTGCTCACCCGAATGGAATTGCTGGAATCCAGCATGTCATCGCCCCTTGCACAGCCATCGGTGATCACGGCAATAGCGCCGGCATTCATGGCTTTGCGAACGGAAGCCAAATGGGCAGTCTTGCTGGGCAAAAGGTAAAAATCCGACGCGGCCGTCAGCCGATCCAGCTCATAATCGGGACAATAGTCTTCAAGCCAAAGAATGCTTTTGCCCAGTTCAGCTTCAACAAATCCAACATCGACCTGCAATCGTTCCAATGTCGCCGCAGCAGGCCGGACACACCGCATGACAAGACGCCCGCATCGCCCTTGCATTATGAAGTTTTTCCAAAATCTCAGCACAATGTGACCGCCGCGCTCGATGAAACCCATCGGATTTTGATGCGCTGAATTGATGAATAGAAAGCGTGGGCAGTCCAGGTTCAAAGGACGCGGATTCTCATCATAGCCAGCTGTTCCGCCGTCGGGCCCAGTTGGCAAATAATGCAGTTTTGCATCAATCGCACTATCGTGGAAATGCCGCTGAAAATTCTCTGATGCCAATGAATTATTGAAAAATACACCCAGACACAACCTGTCTGTAAACAGGTTTTTATAGTGCTGTCGGTCAATCCTGCCAGCTTCAGAGTTTTCGACGAAGGAAACCAGCGTCGAGATATCATCACTATAAAAGACAAAGGGGCGGGTTTGTGATGAAAACGGAACGCTATGGTGGAATTCCACGTCTCCGGGCAGGATATTGGTCAAGACACGGTTCGCCGCCGAGAAAGAGCAGCCAGGCGATTGCATGAAACTGTTGTCAGGGTTGGCCTGAAGTTTTCCTTGTTCTTCCGATACGGCCCTTTCCAACAACGTGCGATTGTTCTGACTGCTTTCAAAACAATTGTATATCTTCACATTGTGCCAGCTACACAAGGAAATGTTGGAAGGCACGCGATCAAACAAGGGCCTGTATATTGGACGGTACCCACCAATGGGAATATAATGACTGAGGCTCCAGGGTACAGCTATCCTTAACACCGATTATTTCCTGAAATACATACTCGTGGATATTTCATTTATACACCAAAAAGACGAAGAGACATGTCACAGAAACAAAGGACCTTTATGAGAAAAACTTCACAATCTGATAAAATTGGATATTCGATAGTCTCTATGCGCTGGCTTTAAATCGACCTCTGGAACTGACCGGACAGCACTTGACCATATTTCGATTCGATATTCTGACCCGTTGCCAATTTTCAATCCAATCCAACGCAAAGGGAATCGTCTGACCCATTGCACAAAAGAAAATATCACGACCAGTCGCCATTTGCATTGAATTCGCTTTTGAAAAGCCTGGGGCCGGTTGAAAGCATTATACCAACTGACATGAGGCGGTCACCGAGCCCTATTCGAGGTGCCAATTAATAGCCATTTGAAATCAATGCAAATTACGATAGGAGTGGTCAGGCTGCGATTGGGGCCATTGGAGCAATACGGCATTGAATTGCTCCCCTTGGGCCACGACAAATCAAAGCCACATAAAACGCAAACCTGACAGATATCGGTTCAGACTATTCATGTTCTCCCGCAAACAATCTGGCACAACAACCATCATTTCAGCAGACCGCGTTCGCGCCATGGCGTCAATGGACCTGTGGACAGGCCTGCTGCGCTATGAACTCTGGTGGATCTTTGCGGCACATGACATCAAGCAGCGCTTCCGCCGTTCAACGCTGGGACCAATTTGGCTGACCTTGACAATGGGCATCATGGTCGGCGCACTTGGCTTTGTATTCAGTCAACTTTTCAAACAGGATATGACCGAGTTTCTACCCTATTTGGCTGTCGGAATCATATTTTGGGGGTTGCTGACATCCACCATCAGTGAAGGCTGCACGGCCTTTATTGTCGGGGAAAGCTATATACGCAATGTACCGATGCCCATCAGCGTTCATTTCTACCGTGTTTTTGCCCGCAATATCATCATCTGGGCGCACAATATGGTCATCTACTTACTTGTCATCATTGTTTTCCCTCCGCATTTTTCGTGGCACATGCTCCTGTTTTTACCTGGATTTCTGCTCTTCCTGATAAATCTTGCCTGGATGGGGCTGGTCGTCGGAATTCTGTCGACACGATTTCGCGACATACCACAGGTCGTAACCAACCTGTTGCAGGTTGTTTTCTTCGTCACGCCGATTTTCTGGAGTGCCACGATCCTGCCGGATCGCACCGCCTTTATCCAGTTCAACATCTTCTACCATCTGCTGGAACTGGTCCGCAGCCCGCTGCTCGGCCATATACCGCCGTTGCAATCATGGGCCATTGGCATCACCATGGCGCTGGCTGGCTTCCCACTTGCCATATGGCTCTATCGTCGTGCCTATGCACGTATCCCCTATTGGGTATGAGGTTCTGACCATGGCGCATATTTCCATCAGAAATCTGACGGTTGAGTTCAAGGTTTACGGCTCCAATGCAAGGTCATTGAAGAAACAACTCCTGTCACAGGCAACCGGTGGCCGTATCGCCAGCAACGCCAATGATGCGGTCACGGTCAAAGCGCTCGACAATGTTTCTCTGGAAATCAACCACGGGGACCGTATCGGCCTGACCGGACACAATGGTGCCGGCAAGACAACGCTGCTGCGCACCCTTGCCGGCATTTACAAGCCCACTGGCGGCACGATAGCAATTGAGGGGTCTGTGGGTGCCCTGCTTGATCCCGCATCGGGAATGGACGCAGAGGCAACCGGTGTGGAGAATATATATTTGCGCGGCTTCATTCTCGGCATGACCAGAAGCGAGATCGATTCAAAGGTGGATGAAATCGCCAGATTTACCGAACTTGGAAAGTTTCTCGAGCTGCCCGTCAAGACCTATTCAGCCGGCATGTTCTCACGCCTGGGGTTCGCGATTTCCACGGCCATTCAACCAGATATCCTGCTTGTTGATGAGGGTATCGGCGCTGGGGATGCTTCCTTTCGCGAAAACGTCATCGCTCGCACCCAGGAATTTGTTTCAAAGGCAAATATTGCCATTTTCGCAAGCCATGATCACGCATTTTTGCAGGATATGGGCGCCAGTCTCATATCCCTTGAGCACGGTAATATCGTTGAAGACTTGAGAACATAAACAGCTACTGCCGGAATTGCATTGTAATGACCAAAAAAAAAGTTCTTGTTACGGGCATTACAGGCCAGGACGGAGCTTATCTTGCAAAAAATTTATTGGATGGCGGCCACACCGTCCTTGGGGGACTTCGGCGAAATTCCGAAGGGAAGCATCACCGTCTCAAGGAATTGAGAATCGCCGAAAGGATAAATTATCTGGAACTTGATCTCATGGATCAGGAAAGCATCATTCGTTCCATCAAGGAAACCAGACCGGATGAACTTTACAACCTTGCCGCCCAGAGCTTTGTCCATGCCTCCTGGAATTGTCCAGCCTATGTCTCACAGGCTGACGGATTGGGAACTCTGTATATTCTGGAAGCCATACGAACCCATTCCCCTGAAACCCGTTTCTATCAGGCAAGCACCTCTGAGCTTTTTGGAAATGCACAGGTTTCTCCTCAATCGGAAACAACCCAATTCAACCCGAGAAGTCCCTACGGGGTTGCCAAATTATACGCCCATTGGATGACAAAAAACTATCGGGAATTCCACGGCCTTTTTGCAACGACGGGAATATTGTTCAACCATGAAAGCCCGCTTCGCGGATCTCAGTTCGTTACCCGCAAGATTACGCTTGCTCTTGCAAGAATTGCCCTCGGGCAGCAGCAAACATTGGAACTGGGAAATTTGGACGCACAACGAGACTGGGGGTATGCAGCAGAGTATGTCGATGGAATGACGTCAATTGTCAGGAATGGCACCGCCGAAGACTATGTATTGGCAACAGGAAAGACACATACAATTCGCGCCTTTGTAGAATGCGTGTCAAAAATGGCGGGCTTCGAAATAGAATGGTCGGGTCAGGGAGAAGCCGAAGAGGGTTTGGACCGTAGAACCGGTCAAAAACTGGTGCGGGTCAATCCAGAATTTTTTCGCGAGACGGAAAAAATTCAATTGGTGGGCAATCCTGCCAAAGCCAGGCGCGAACTCGGCTGGACATCCAGAACTTCGCTGCCCGATCTGGCGGAACTGATGTTCAAGGCAGACTATGATCGCGTTTCCACAAATTCTGTGTATTTTTGATTATACCAGAGATTTGTATGCGAAATTATGGGAATTGTCTGGAGGCAAAAGGTCATGGTAATGACATTTCGTACAATTCGCGAACCAAAACTTGCCCGCAATCAGATTATACCCCGCACCTCGCATGATGCCTTTGACGAGCCCTGAAACAAGGGGTCATGAATCCGCATTGATGGCATTCGGCCTTCACGGCCAAACGTGCAACCAATGACACCATAGGACGCCATTATAGGCGGCGGCCAAAGTCCGCCTCGAAAAGTCAGACACGCGAAGCTCCAGATCCAGACACAAACATGTTGGTACATTCGGTATGAAAATGAGACGAAATGTATTTTTGCTGACCTGTAAAAAGGTCCGAAAGAGTATGGCCACTAAATGATCCAACATATCTTTGACCGGGCATTCTGGTTTGCCAGCGGAGTTTGGGCCTGGATTGCCCTGAAACCGGGAACACGTCCGCGGCGCGTTACACGCCAGATCATTCAGAAAATGGTACGCTTCCTATTCGCGAGACCAAAACTGGCAGGCCTTGCAAGGCGTTTCTACAATATTTTGCCGCAATCCGTTCAGGCAAGATTGCATGCGATCATTAGCAGGCAATATCTTGAATATGCCCCCTATGAAACAGCAGGTGCAACCGGGCTAAAATATTCACAGACCCAAGCCTTTGGCCGGTCAGGAAAAGACATGGAGTTTTCGCGGCTTCCGCAGCACGCACGGCGCGTATACCAAAGTCTCAACGCTGCCATCGATGAAAATGAAAGACTGAAACCGTAATGCGTATCGTCATTGACATGCAGGGCGCGCAGACTGAAAGCCGCTTCAGGGGCATCGGCCGCTACACGTTGTCGTTTGTCAAAGCCGTTGCTCGCAATCGAGGTGAACATGAAATTTTTCTCGCCCTGAACGGTATGTTTCCCCAATCCATCGAGGCGATACGTGAGGCATTTGCTGACCTGCTACCCAGAGAAAACATACGTGTTTGGCATGCCCAGGGACCGGCATCGCATAGGCACCCGGAAAATGAGCCGCGGCGGAAAATTGCGGAAATAATGCGTGAGGCTTTTCTACAAAGCCTCAGTCCCGACATCATTCATGTTTGCAGCTTGTTCGAAGGCTTTTCAGATGACGGCGTAACAAGCATCGGGCGCTTTGATCAAATTACACCTGTCAGCCTTATTCTGTATGATCTGATTCCGCTTTTGAACCCCGAACATTTCTTCAGCAAAAATCCTGCCTATAAGGTTTTTTACGACAACAGACTCGCTGATCTTGAAAGAGCAACAGCCTTCTTGTCTATTTCCGAGCATTCCCGGTTGGAAGGCATCAAATATCTTGATGTACGAGCCGCGCAGATCACGACGATTTCGGCTGCAATTGAACCCTATTTCAAACCGGTCGAAATCACGAGAAATGTAAAGAACGATCTTCTCAACAAATTCAAGCTGACGCGGTCTTTCGTTCTTTACACGGGAGGGGCAGACGATCACAAAAACCTGCCTCGTCTCATAAAAGCCTATGCCAGGCTTCCACTCGAACTTCGTCAGTCCCATCACCTCGTCTTTGCCGGCAAGATGCCCATGGGAAATATGGAGATTTTCAAAAAAGCTGCCAAGTCTGCTGGCCTTGGCCCTGATGATTTGTGTTTCACCGGGTATATCAGCGATGAAGAGCTAAGGCAGCTTTACAATCTATGTGAGCTATACGTCTTTCCCTCATGGTATGAGGGATTTGGTCTTCCAGCACTGGAAGCCATGGCCTGCGGCGCGCCTGTCCTGGCATCCAACGCAGCGAGCCTGCCTGAGGTGATTGGACTTGAGGCTGCCTTGTTCGATCCGTTCGATGTATCTTCCATGAGCAGCAAAATAAGCAAAGCACTTGAGGATAGTGATTTTAAAAAAACGCTGCAAACACACGGCTTGAAACGCGCCAGGGAATTTTCCTGGGATAAGGTTGCAACAGGAGCAATCGCTGCCTGGGAAGCCATACCCCTAGGGGACAAGAAGACCTACTCTGCACAATCTCAATTGGAAGATCGGCTCTATAGGGCCTTGGCACCACGCGCGACTAAGCTGGCTGCGACAAGCCGCATGTCACTCGCTGGCAATATTGCATTGAACCAGCAGGCAGGTGTTCAGCGTCAACTCTTTATCGACATCTCCGAACTGTCACAGCGGGACGCCGGAACAGGTGTGCAACGTGTGGTCCGCAGTTATCTTGAATGCCTGCTGCAATCGCCCCCCAAGGACTTCCGCGTTCAGCCCGTTTACGCAACTCTGGATCATGGATACTTTTATGCGCGTGCGTACACCCAACAGTTTTTGAGAGACGGCAATAGCGGCGTCTGCGATACACCTGTCCAATGGCAGCGAGGGGATATATTTTTTGCGCTGGACATGCAGCATCATGTGCAATTGAAGCATCACGCTTACTACCAGAAGCTGCGCCAGGACGGCGTTACGGTAAAATTTATGGTTTACGATTTGCTACCCATTCAATTGGAAGGCCTTTTCATTGACGCTGAGGCCAAACAATTGCATGAACAATGGCTTGGGCTGGTTGCAGAGTCAGATGGCGCGATCTGCATATCACAGGCAACCGCCGACGCAATGCTTCAATGGATTTCCAAAGCCGGGTTGGTTACCTCTCCCCACTTCCAAAATCTGTGTGTGCATATTGGCGCTGATACCGACATAAAGTCGCGGACGAGCGGTGTGCCTGAAACGGCTCCATCAATCTTGGAAAAGATCAATAAAAGGCCCAGTTTCCTGAGCGTTTCCACTTTGGAGCCCCGCAAGGCGCAGACACAAATATTGGACGCCATCGAACTGCTCTGGAAGCAGCATTTTGACGCAAATCTGATTTTTGTCGGGCGACGGGGATGGAACACTGACGTGCTGGTACAACGCATAAAGTCACACCCCGAGTACGGCGTGCGACTATTCTGGCTTGAAGGTATCAGTGATGAATATCTGGAGAAAGTGTATGAGGCCAGCGCCTGCCTTATTGCGGCGAGTATCAATGAGGGATTTGGCCTCCCGCTAATTGAAGCGGCGCACCATGGCACCCCGGTAATAGCGCGTGACATTCCCGTATTCCACGAAGTGGCAGGCAAGGCGGCCTATTATTTCGGCGGCGACACGGGAGCTGACCTGGCAAAGGCCATCCAGGATTGGTATGCGCTCTATCAAAAGAAGGAGCAGCCGAAACCCGATCAGATGCGCTGGTCAACCTGGGCGCAGAGTACCGAAGCGCTCAAATTCGCACTGGTAGGCGAAGCATACCCTTCAAAACAACTACTTTTAGATATTTCGGAGCTGTCACAGCGCGATGCAAAATCGGGTATTCAGCGGGTCGTCAGAAACATCCTTGTGGAATGGATGAAGAATCCGCCCGCAGGCTATCGGGTCGAACCAGTTTATGCTGGAGCGGAATTCGGCTATCGTTATGCCCGTCGCTTTGCCGCAAGGCTTATGGATTGGCCTGTTGGCGGTCTGGTCGACGATCCAATCGACCATAGCCCGGGAGACGTATTTCTGGGTTTGGACTTTCAGCCCATTTTGCAGGTAACCCATGCAGATTATTTGAGGTCGATGCGTCGCCAGGGTGTTTTCGTATCATTCGTCATATATGATCTTTTGATCATTCAGATGCCGCAATTTTTTGTTCCCGGGAGCGCCGAACAGTTTTTGCGTTGGCTAGAGATTGTCACTGAGATGGATGCCGCATTCTGTATTTCGGCTGCCGTGGCAGATGATTTGATCCAGTGGATAGAGAGCCTTGATAACAAGAAGCCGCGACCGTTTCGGATAGAGTCGTTCCATCTGGGCGCAGACCTGATTGATACGAAAACAGCGCCGCAATCCGGCAAGGTCTCGAAGGAAACACAGGAAACATTAGAACAAATCAGTAAGCACCCGAGTTTCTTGATCGTTGGTACGCTTGAACCACGTAAAGGACACGAGCAGGTTCTCAGTGCCTTTGAAAACCTTTGGCGGCGCGGCTTCGAAATCCGTTTGGTTATCGTTGGCAAACAAGGTTGGATGACGGAAGATCTGGTAAAACGTCTTGATTCCCATAGTGAGCGCGGTAAACATCTTTTCTGGCTGGAAGGTATCAGCGATCACGACCTGGAAGAACTATATGCGACCTGTTCCTGTTTGATAGCCGCCTCCTATGGAGAAGGTTTCGGTCTACCCTTGATTGAGGCCGCCAAGCATAAAACACCGATTATCGCGCGGGACATTCCGGTGTTTCGTGAGATTGCGGAGGACTATGCCAGCTATTTCAAGGCACAATCGGCTGAAGAACTGGCCGCATCACTTGAAAAATGGTTGAATATGTACAACGAAAACAGGCATGCCAAGTCAGAAGGAATGCCTTGGTCGACATGGGCGCAAAGCGCGAAAGCCCTGAGGGATAGACTCCTGTCTGAAACAGCAGGGATCATTTAAAAAACGGATATGGAAACAGTAAAAAATTGTCAGTAAAGGCTATCAGGAATCGTCCGACAAACATCAATTGAGTACGACCTACACCATTTTCACAAGGCGTGTGTTGGGTTTCACTGATACAGCTATTATCCCGAGGTCGCATTGCACGGATTGCAATTATTCAAACAAAATTGGTGCCAAATTCAGATTGAAACGGAATTGTGCATCACTTCTTGTCCTAAGATTTGCAGAACGGGCGTTTAAGCATGCCAGATAAAATGAAACCCACAAGACAGCAAAAATTGACCCAATGCAGATAGCTATGGATGCGCGCAATATTTTGAACAGCAGAAACGGAATTGGCCGCACCATTATCTGTTCCTGCGATGAACTTCAGAAGCGAGGCATTCAACTCGATTACTATTGGCCCGAGAATCCGGGTGCAATGCGAAAACGTTCAGTTGAAGTCTCAGACCACGTCAGCCATTTCCCCGGCAGCCTTGGTCGCATCATCTGGTCCCACACGATTCTACCAAAACAAATCAATGCAGCCCGCCCTGACATCTTCTGGGGGCCGGCCCATCGCCTCCCCGCCCGATTGCATCCTTCTATCCCGTGCGTCGTTACCATTCATGACCTTGTCTGGGCAAAACACCCACAGACAATGCGTTGGTCCGGCTGGTTGGCGGATCGCATTTTGGCACCGCACGCCATGGCCCGGGCCGACGCAATCATTGCCGTGTCGCAATCCACCAGACAGGACATTATTGAACGCTATCCGCAACATGCGGGCAAAACGCATGTCATTTACCCCGGTGTCACGGCACTGGCAGGCGGCAGGAATGACACAACTGCAGATCTCCCGAACGGATCGACTGGTGATTTTGCTTTGTTTGTCGGTACTTTGGAACCGCGCAAGAACCTTGCCGGGCTGCTTCAGGCATTGTCCGGTCTCAAGATAAAAGGTCAATTGACGGGTAAATTACGCATAGTCGGCGGGCAAGGATGGCGACATTCCAACCTTGACGGAATGATCCGAATGCATAATTTGCAGGATCACGTCACGGCATTGGGTTTTGTCAGCGATCAATCACTCGATTCTCTCTATCGTCAGGCACGTTTTTTGATCATGCCATCCCTTTACGAAGGGTTCGGTATCCCCATCATCGAGGCAAACCACTATGGTTTGCCTGTTGTGACCAGCAATGTTTCATCCATGCCGGAAGCGGCCGGAAAAGCGGGCTTGCTGATTGATCCACTCGACCCGGACGATATAGCCAAAGGCTGGCAGCGCCTCTGGGATGACGACACTCTCTATGAAGACCTCGCCGCAAAAGCCAGACCAAATGCTGCCAGGTTCTCCTGGCAGAAATCTGCGGAGCGGATGGAAGCCCTCTTTTATCAACTGGTCACTGATCACAAGTGATTTCAAGCCATCGTGAGACGCTTCGCAATAATATTTCCAGACAATGCGCCAATCATTCATTATCAGAATTGGACAGATCACACGTTCCCATGTCCAGTGTGACCAGATTGAAATCCAGTGCATCAAGCGACATCAAGCCACGTTGCCTTGCCCATTGATCATAGGTATCGAGTTGCCGGGCAATATCCTCGCAAGTGTTCCCTTTGGCATAGCCTGGAACGCTGTGTCCTGAATAGCCATTGAGCGTGGAAATACCCAGACTTCGAGCCAGCAAAATGGCGTCGAGATCATTTAACCAGGAGGGAAGTTTGCCATCCCCGCCATAGGCAAGCACCGAATTGCCGGCAATTGAATCTGGATCAATTCTGGCGTGCAGCTTTTCAATTCTGCTGCGTGCCTCATCGCTGGAAAAAGTACTCTTCTCGACTACCGCTAAATCATAAACAAACCAGACTGCCAGCAACGCAGTTGCAACAAATTGAAACGTCCGGCTGCGTCCGGCAAACAGGTGATCGCGCATGAAACAGGCGATGGCCATGACGGTGACGAAAGCCAGAACCAATTGCACTCTTGAAATCGCTCTCAGGGAATCAAATCCCGGTATTTTTGCAACAAGCCAATAGAAAGACACGGTTCCAAATCCGGAAAAAACCAGGAAGCTGGCCAGAATCGAAACCGTGAATATCTTCAGGGAAAGCGATGCTCTTCTGCGAACAAGGCAATAGAGGCAAAACGCAAAAAGAATACCGACGGGCACACCCATGAAAAGCTGATGTTCATGGCGCATTGCAACCCCGGACATACGCCGCGAGAACTGCTCCCAATAGGGAAGTGTGTCCATGAGCAGGTAGGATTGCACGCGCGGTATCATGGTGGCCATTTCCGACCAATTTCGGCCAAGTCCATAGAGATCAGCTGTATATTTGTGAAACCCCAGAACACAGGCGCATAAAGCAAGGAAAACAAACGTGCAGATCAACAAAGGGATCCCTATTCGATCTACACGCATGCTTCGACGAAAAGCAGACCATGCCTGGCCTATCGCTCTGATGGTCAGACCGTGGCGAAAGGCAACGGAAACAAGAAAGAAAATGACACAAATCAGAAGTGTGAAAAACCCGGAATAAATATTGATCAATATCTGTATGCACAAGGCAACAAGAAACATGAGCAGATCGCGTGGGGAGAACTTTTCTGAAAAGCGACTGATATAAAGAAAACAAAAGGGTGTGGCTGCCATGTTGATCAATTGCGCGTGACCCAACTGCGCCAGCGATGGCAAGCTGAAAGCAAATCCCAGCGCGGCAACAGATGCCAGGAAGGGCGCAAGCGAAAACCGCAATCCGACATAATAGGCCGAAAGATAGGTCAGCACGTAACCCGCTGCAAACCAGCCCTTGAAAGCATCATACTCATCCAGCCCCGCCACGCGAAAAAGGGCGTATATCCACGCGGACCCCGCATGCGTATCGCTGAAAGCCAGTGTAAAGGGAAAGGGATAGAACACGTCCGGCGATAGCAGTGACGATCCTGTTCCTGACATCCATAGATAGACCGTTTCCAGAATAAAAATATTGAGTCGCGTATCGCCAAGATCGCCGGGCAGGTCGTTCGTGGCCGTAAAGAGTGGAAGGAAAAACACCACGGCGACTGCCAGCAGGATGATGGCAGGTGCAAGGTAAAGCCCGGGACCGGACGGCATGGTATCTGCATAGGCGCTTTTTGAAGGCACGGACTTCTGAAGTTCGGTCAATTATTGCATGCCCCAATCAGCAGACTTACGAAAGTCAACGTTAATACCCGGACTGGATCGATCATCCTGACGCGCCGGCTGGAATATTGATAGCGATTTTATCCGCCCAGCAAAGCTGAAACGGGGCCTGAAAAAATGGCATTCGATGTGCTGACACCTGACTAAAACTCTATGCACCGCTGCAAACAGTTGCTCTGGCGTCGGAAACGCAACAACCAGCTTCCAATCTGCTGCTTCCCCCATCAGCATTCATAACCACGCTCAACGGCGTCGTCCTGCTTGAACGGATCAACCAGATCATCGCTATACTGGCCGCCAAGCAGGCGCCTTTTCGGCAAAAAGTGACGTCGAAAATAATGGCTGAAAGATGCCAGCCTTTGCCCCTTTTCAGTCAATCTCACACAGCCGTCCTCAATGACGACGCTTCCCGATTCCAACTGCTCGGTCAAACGCACGTCAACCAGTCGAAACTCCGGTATATATTCATGAATGAAGACATCCGACATGGACGATTCCCGGATGCCGCCGCCGCGTTGTTGGAGTTTTTCCAATATGTAAAACGACAACGATCGGTCCAGCACGGTCGGAATGGATATTGCAAACGCGTAGCCACCCAGCAGCCAGATCAGCAATACCAATGTCTTTTCAAAACCGTTGAAAACTGGCGTCACACGAAAAGTGACAAGAAACAGCAAACCCGCCACCACAAGGGCAATGGCCGCGTCGCCAAGCGCGCTATACAGGACAACGTCAACGCCAAAATAATTGATGTGAATCAGGTAGATCGAAATCAACACAATAATGAATATCGCCGTGCAGGCCAGGGCATAGATATATTTCATTTGGCAAATACCAGGGTGCGGTTTGCGAGATAGCTGAAGCCGGTCTGCAGGGCTGTTGCAATCAGGAAACCAGGTCTGAAATCCAGCCCCAACCAGTCCGACCAGATGAGCATGAAAGTCCCGTGCATGAAGAGCATAAAAGCATAGAGCGTGACGAAGGGTATCACCCGTCCCAGAAGCGGCCGTGAGTGATTTTGAAACACGAAAAAATAGTTACCCAGAAACGAACTGCAGATGCCGACTGCCGCGCCCATCACACTTGCCAGGGCAACCGATTCCAGGCCGAAAATCACCACGCCGGCATAAAGCACGCTGTAGTGAACTGCCGTCGCCACAAGACCATTGGCCACAAAGCGAATGAATTCACCCCTTCGCAACTGGTCAAACGTTGTCCGGGCGTTCAGCAGGACAGACTTCATCAATAAAATCCAAATAGTTGATGGACACCGAAATGCCATTGCGCACGATGCCGGTCAACATCAGGGTCATCAGGATCAGGGTTCCCGTCTGTATCAGGACCAGCACGAGAATTCCAAGCGCCATGGAAAACCAGCCTGGCGACGCCATTCCTGCCGACTTCAGCAAAATGGATAGTGATATGCCCATAATTGACAAGGCCGCGATGGATGCACAGGCCACACCCACGCGCACCAGCACATCTTCCGCAAAGATCATGAAAGCGCGAAATCCATGCAGGACAAGCCCATGGAAATTCATCTTGCTTTGACCCGCATAACGTGGACCGCGGTCGAGCGAAATGTGGTGGATACGCAATTTCGAAACGAGAAGGCAGCCAGCCACATGAATCCACAATTCTGACATGGCCACCAGACGCTTGACCGCAAACGGACTGAGAACCATGAAATTGCCGAAGCTGATTTTGCGCCCGGTCAAAAGCCGGAAGAGATGCCTGTAGAAAAAATAGAAAATCTTGAAGCTCGTCGTCTCAAGCCGTTTTTTGCGCCGGGCGACAACAACATCAACCCGGGGTTTTGAAAGGCCTGTCAACAGATCCTCTATCTGTTCAGGCAGGTCCTCGCCATCACAATCCATGACAATGGTTGTTGCTTCGGGAAAATGCTCGGCCGCATAACCAAGACCGACTGCAATGGCTCTCTGGTGCCCGACATTTCTTTTCAGACGAATGACAATCCCGTCGAGACCTGCCTTGCCGATACTGCCCTGATGCAACGGCTGCGAAACCGAACCATCGTCCACTGCAATGACAAAAACATTCGATCCGATCGCCGCCGACAGAGCGTGAAACATCTGTCCGGCAGCCTCACTGTCTTCAAAAACAGGCGTAATCACGACATGATCAGGGAGTGACGGCTCCATTTCATCGCCTCCTGAAAAAGGCAAACGTGTCGGAAACTTGTTGTTTCGACATGACGATCATCAAAATTCCTGCGCGCACAAGGTGTTTTCAGCTACCAGCCTCAACGCCTTTGTGCAAGTGGAAGGAACCAACCATTTAAACCGATCCACACACCTGAACCTGCCCCTGCAGACCGGAACCGAATGCATTTCGGGGTTTCACCAACTCACTGGCGGCGTATAAGGTCGGTTTGACAAATGAATGGAGCAGGCTTGGCTTGTCCATCAGGGCTCCAGAGAACCACATGCGCATTTTGCACTTTTTCAAAACCTATTGGCCCGACACATTCGGTGGTGTGGAACGCTCCATCAACGCCATTGCCGAGACAACGGCTACAGGCGGTGCTGTGCACCAGATTCTCACTCTGAGTGACAATCCCCATGACGACGCAATGCATTTCAATGGTCAGACTGTGCATCAGGCCAAAAGGCACCTGGCAATTTCATCGACGGATATATCCTTCAACTGCCTTGGCACGTTAAAACATCTGGCCGCTGAATCCGATCTGATACACCTGCATTTCCCCTGGCCGTTCATGGACATGATGTATTTCATGGCAAACACGGGTAAACCAACCATCGTGACCTACCATGCCGACGCTCTGGCAAACCCGGTTCTTGAGGCCTGCTATGCACCGTTGAGGAACAGGTTTTTGTCCAGTGTCGATGCCATCGTGCCTACATCTGAAAACTATCTGGCCTCGAGCGCGGTTCTGCCACGTTTTATTGACAAGACCCGGGTCATCCCTCTTGGTCTGGATCCGGCATCCTATCCTCAAGCTTCACAAGCGCGCATGCAGCTCTGGCAGCAGCGCCTGGGCAACAGATTTTTTCTGTTTGTCGGAGTGCTGCGTCATTACAAGGGTTTGAACATTCTGCTTGAAGCAGCAGGGCAAACCGCGGCCAATTTCGTCATTGCCGGTGCCGGCCCCAGCGAGGCCGAACTGATTTCGACCAAGCAAAGGCTTGGACGGGACAATGTTCATTTTGTCGGATCGATTGATGAGGAGGACAAGATTGCACTGCTCAGCCTTTGCGCCGGTTTTATATTCCCTTCAAACAAGCGTTCTGAGGCTTATGGATTGTCGCTGATGGAGGCAGCCATGATGGGCAAGCCGATGATCAGCTGTGAGATTGGCACAGGTACCAGCTTCGTCAATCTGGACAATGTCACCGGGCTTGTGGTCCCGCCCAATGATCCGCGTTCCCTGGCCCATGCGGTCAACAAGCTGGACGGTGACGCCAGCTTGCGTCTTCAATTCGGCAGCGCTGCACGCATGCGGTTCGACAAGGAGTTCCAGGCCGCGACCATGGGTGATCGTTATCTCGATCTTTACAGGAAGGTGCTCTGTGAAAAGGCTCATTGACATCATCGTGGCAGCCCTCGCGCTGTTGCTGCTGTGGCCCCTGATTGCTCTGCTGGCATTGCTGATCCGTTTGGAAACCGCCGGCAATCCACTCTATTGCCAGATCAGGCTCGGGCGTAACCAAAGGCCTTTCACCATGTGGAAGTTGCGTTCGATGCGGCGCGGCACGCCTCTGTTGGGAACCCACGAGATCTCAGCCGACCAGTTCACACGCATAGGCAGATTGATCCGCAGGACAAAGCTCGATGAATTGCCCCAGGCGTTCAATGTGCTGCGCGGCGACATGAGCCTGGTTGGCCCTCGCCCCTGCCTGCCTGGCCAGCATCAGGTCATTGAAGAGCGCCGCAAGCACGATGTATTTCGCATCAGGCCCGGCATTACCGGCCTTGCCCAGATACGCGGTATCGACATGTCTCGTCCGGCAGAATTGGCGCTTTGCGATCACGCCTATATGAAAAAACAGTCGCTGCTGTTTGATCTGCGCATCTGCGCTGCAACGATCATCAACGTTGTGTCGAAGTCGTAATCTCGTTCTTGCTGGGCAATTCCGGCAGGTTCGAAAGTGTGCTGAATACGGCAAGCATCCCCAAAAACAGGAAATTGGCCGTGTCATGGTAGAACAAAAGATTGGTCATACCATAAAACAGATAGGACAATGACAGACACACAACCCCGCCAAACACCACCGGCTGGGCATTGCGCAGCGCATAGAGCGGCACCAGTAAAACGGCCAGAAGCGACAGCAGCCCCGGCAATCCGGATGCAACCATGTCTGTCAAATAACCATTGTGCAGGTGGGTATAGGGAAATTGCGATGCGCGTTGAGGATCGAATCTGGAGACCACAGCGATCACATTCTGACGGCCATATCCCGTCAAGGGCCGCTGCGCAAAGGCATGCAGACCGGCCTTGTAAAGAGCAATCCGCATCAGGATACTGTCCTCGGCCACATCAGGCCCCGACGGATTTTCCAGCCTTTCAACGACAAGCTCGACCCGTCCCGACAATTCCGGATCGGTTCGGATCATCGTCACACTGAATGCTGCGATCAAAAGGCCGCAAATCACTGCACGTTTGGTCATGAAGGCGAAACCGAAATAGCGCCACCCCATCACCATCGCGTAGAGGGCCAACGTGGCGCCATAGGAAAGAAGTGGACCACGGCTGCCCGAACTGAGCAAGGCAAACAATGCGGCCAGAGCACCCAGGGCCATGAGGCCGCGCATCGGGCCTTTGAAAAACAAAAGGCCGTGAATGCTCAATAGCCCCGACACCATCGCTCCCAGCGCAAGTATCAACTCATTGCCGCTGAAAGCAGTTCTTGCATGGTCCGGGGCATAGTGGCCGGCAATCAAAATGATCAATGCGGCCAGGATACCACCGCAGGCATTGCCGGCGAAAAGCAACCCTATCCATCCCGGTTGCGCCGCCAGCCGCAAGACCGGCAGGATAAAAACAAGGAAAAGAAATGGCAGGTTGGAAAGAACGCTTCCCCAGCCGATCTCTTGCCCGGGCAGCGGTCCATGGAAAGCGGCCAGGCCCGCCATGATCAGAAAATAAACTGTACACACCCCAGCAAGAATTTGTTCGTGTTGAATGAGTCTGCGGCATTGCGGGTCGAATATCCAGTAACCCAGGCTGGAAATACAGATGGCAACCAGCCACCCGGTTCCGGCACTGCCGATTCCCGGAAAAACAGCCAGCATGATGAAAAGAGCCGCTGCCCAGCGGAAATTTGCACAGGCATCACTGCGATGAAGATGGGTCCAGAAAAAATTGCTCAAGAATCCTGATCGTTCCAAAGATGATCCTTCCACCGCACAGTGCACGCCCTGCATAGCGACCGGTAACACAATCTGGCAAGGCGTAAATCAACATATACCTGTGTGTGGCAGTTACCCTTGGGGAGGCAGTCAGCGCTTCCCTACGACGCAGTGGTGCGAAAATGAATATTGCATCACAACGAGCCTGATACGCACCTGTCTGCCCATAGTGCCGGATACCCGCAAATATCTGTGTCACCCAAGGGAAAAGGCTTTATCTGTTCCCTCTCCTATGCGTATCAATACACCTGAAAAGATGGAACGCGCATGACTGTTGAAGAATATGATTTCATTATCGTCGGTGCCGGGTCAGCGGGCTGCGTTTTGGCCAACCGGCTGTCGCAAGACGGTCGTCAAAAGGTGCTGCTGCTGGAAGCCGGGGGCTCGGACCGCAAATTGTCCATCCGTGTGCCCATCGGTTATGCCTTTACCTATCAAAATCCTTCTGTGAACTGGCGCTACAATGCTCAGCCGGATGCAGGTCTCAACAACCGAATAGCCTATTGGCCGCGCGGACGTGTTCTGGGTGGTTCCAGTTCCATCAACGCCATGGTCTATTGCCGCGGATTGCCCCATGATTTTGATGATTGGGCCGCATCGGGCGCAACCGGCTGGAACTGGAATTCCGTCCGTCCGGTCTTTGAGCGCACGGAGACAAAAGTGCGACGCGAGAAGGGCCAAAAGGTCTTCACAGGCAATGGACCCCTGTGGGTCACCAACGAAGCAGACCAGGCCCACAAGGTGACAGCACGCTTCCTTGAGGCCGGAACCCAGGCCGGCTGGCCGATGACAGATGATCTCAATGGGGCCAATCCCGAAGGCCTGAGCATTTACCACAACACGACACGCAATGGCTGGCGCTGTTCATCCGCCGATGCATTCCTGCGTCCGGCCCTGCGGCGCGGCAATCTGCGGCTTGTAACCCATGCGATTGTGGAGCGATTGCTGTTCGAAGGCAGCAAAGCCACAGCAGTTTCCTACAGGCAGGGCGATCAATCACGGCAAGCCCTGGCCAGACGGGAAATTATCGTCAGTGGCGGAACAATCAATTCGCCCAAGCTGCTGCAGCACTCCGGCCTTGGTCCGGCCGCCCTGCTTGGCGATCATGGCATTGATGTTCTTTGTGATCTGCCGGAAGTCGGCGGTGGTTTGCAGGACCATCTGGCTGTCAGCTATCTTTATGATTGCACGCAACCGACAATCAACAGCCAATTGGGCCGCTTGCAGGGGCGCATGGCCGCCGCATTCCAATACGCATTTACACGCCGCGGACTGTTCAGTCTCAGCGTCAACCAGTGTGGCGGCTTTATCCGATCATCTCCTGATATACCTCAGCCTGACATGCAGATTTACTGCAACCCGGTGACCTATTCGACCGGAGTGGACACGCCGCCGAAGGTCGGCCCGGAGCCAGGCTTCATCCTCTCCTTTCAGCCGAGCCGCCCGACGAGCCGCGGACGCATTGATATCGCATCACCCGACATCCACGAGCCACCCCTGATCAAGCCCAACTCCCTGTCGAGCGAAGAAGACAGGAATTCCGTCCTGCGCGGCGTCCACCTGCTGCGCTCGCTGATTGATACTCCGGCGATGCAGGGCCTGATCAAGACCCGAAGGCAACCCGATCCCGCCACCATGAATGATGCCGAAGCACTGCAGGATTTCAGGGAGCGCAGCGCCACGGTCTATCACCCGACCTGCACCTGCCGGATGGGAACAGGACCACAGAACGCGGTGCTCGATGCACGACTGCGGGTGCACGGCATTGAAGGATTGCGAGTCATTGATGCCTCGGCTTTCCCCAATGTGACTTCCGGCAATACCAATGGCCCGACGATCATGCTGGCGCAAAAGGGCGCAGATATGATCATTGAGGACCTTAAAGCAAGCGGACGCTGAATCATGACGAACCATCGGCTGCAACAGCGCGGTCACTCCTCCTTCAAAGAGATGTCACCATGAAGCTTCAATCCATAGAAACATTTGTTGTGGCCAATCCGCCGCCATCGCGTGGCGGACGCTATTTCATCTTTGTCCAGTTGCGCACCTCTTGCGGCCTTATCGGCGTGGGCGAAATATACAGCGCCACATTCGGCCCGCATCTTGTCGCACAAATGGCAGAAGACGTGTTTGCACGCATCTTCGAAGGACAGGATCCACACCATATCGAGCGGCTCTGGCGGCGCACCTATGGCGCCGGCTACACCCTGCGCCCTGATGTCACGGTCATGGGCGTCCTGAGCGGTCTGGAAATGGCCTGCTGGGACATCATCGGCAAGGCAGCCGGCAAACCGGTCTATGAATTGCTGGGTGGCAAGGTCCATGAGCGTTTGCGCAGCTATACCTATCTCTATCCGCCGGGAGATGAACATGTTTATCCTGACCCGGATAGGCCCAATGTCTACAATGATCCCGATATCGCCGCAGAGGTCGCCCTTCATTGGGTCGACCAGGGTTTTACCGCCATCAAGTTCGATCCGGCCGGTCCCTACACCGTTTACGACGGGCACCAGCCGCGCATGGAGGATCTGGAACGCTCCGTGCTTTTCTGCAAACAGATCAGGCAGGCCGTCGGAACACGGGCCGACCTTTTGTTTGGAACCCATGGGCAATTCACCGTATCCGGTGCCAAACGCATGGCACGACGCTTGGAGGCCTATGATCCATTGTGGTTCGAGGAACCCGTTCCTCCGGAAATGCCCGAACAGATGGCAGAGGTTGCACGCTTCACCTCGATACCGATCTCAACCGGTGAGCGCCTTTGCACCAAATACGAGTTCGCGCGTGTGCTCGATTGTGGAGCGGCGTCCATCCTGCAGATGAATCTCGGCCGGGTAGGCGGCCTGCTGGAAGCCAAGAAAATTGCGGCCATGGCAGAAAGCCGCTACGCCCAGATTGCACCGCATCTCTATTGCGGCCCGGTTGTTGGCGCCGCCAATATCCAGTTGGCCACCTGCACGCCAAATTTCCTGATTCTCGAAAGCATCCAGAAGTGGGATGGTTTTCAGGCGGAAATTCTCAAGACCCCGATAGAATGGCAGGACGGCTACGTCATTCCCTCCGTAGAACCCGGCCTTGGGATTGAACTGGATGAGGATGTTGCGCGTGCCAATCCCTATACGGACACGGCCCTGCATCTGACCATGGATATGGACCCGATCGCCTAGGGCGCGCGAAGGAGACAATCATGAAAATCGGTTTTATCGGCCTTGGCAATGTCGGCGGCAAACTGGCTGGCAGTCTTTTGCGCAATGGACATGAGGTCACGGTGCGGGACCTGGACAGGTCTCTCGCCCTTCCCTTTCTTGACCAGGGTGCCCATTGGGCAGACAGCCCCAGGCAAATGGCCGAACATTGCGACATGGTCATCACATGCCTTCCCAATCCGGCGGCTTCCGCAACCGTCATGGAAGCCGAAGACGGGCTGCTAGCGGGCATGAGCGCAGGCAAGATCTGGGCAGAAGTGTCGACGACGGACCAAGCGGAAGTGATCCGCCTTGGTGCCCTGGTCAGTGCCGCCGGTGGTGAGCCGGTCGATTGCCCTGTGTCCGGCGGCTGCCATCGCGCTGCCACTGGCAATATCGCCATTTTTGCCGGTTGTGATCGCCCCACATTTGAGCGGATATTGCCGATCCTCAAGGCCATGGGACGGCGCATTCTCCATACGGGACCGCTAGGCTCGGCGTCGGTCCTCAAGGTGGTGACCAATTATCTGGCAACCGCCAACCTGCTCACATTGAGCGAGGCGCTGGTCACCTCCAAAGCTGCCGGAATGGATATGAACACGACCTATGAGGCGATCAGGATTTCCTCCGGCAATTCCTTCGTGCATGAAACGGAAAGCCAGGTCATCCTGAATGGTTCGCGTGACATCAATTTCACCATGGATCTTGTCTCGAAGGATATTGGTCTTTTCCAGCAGGTCGCCGATCGTTTCAATGTACCATTGGAAATCAATCCGCTGATGATCGACATTTTCAAAGACGGTGAAGAACGCTTTGGGTCCCGCGCATTCTCCCCTGACATCATCCGGCGGCTGGAAGAGGCCACGGGCTGCAGGGTTCTGGCTCCGGGATTTCCGGCGGAGATTGTCGATGATGAACCTGAAGCGTCGGGGTATGAAGTGATCCCCAAAGGGTTGCCAGCGTGATCGGGACATGATGACCTGATCGTGAAATCGAACACAATGAACCGAAGAACAATCCAATGATGACACATCTGCGCCTGCCCGCCCTCGCCGCATGCCTCGTCATGCTCTGCGCCTTGCGGCCCGCAATCTCTCCGGCAAATGCACAAACAGCGGAACCTCCTGACGTGATTCGCAACGCTGTGGCGCAATTCATTGTCCCGGCACATCAAAAATTCAACGATGACGCAGCGCAGCTCGAAAACACCATTGCGGTACTTTGCGCCACTCCATCCACCGGGCAACTTCAACAGGCCCGCGATGATTTCGATGCCATCATATTGGCCTGGTCCTCCATCAGCATCATTCGCATCGGGCCTGTTCTGGAAGACAATCGACTTGAACGCCTGCTGTTCTGGCCGGATCGACGCGGCATCGGACTGCGGCAGGTGCAGGCTCTGCTCGTCACCAAAGACCCAACCGCGCTGGATCCTGAAGGTCTGGCAAAAAAGAGCGTTGCCACCCAAGGGTTGGCCGCGCTGGAATTTGTGCTGTTTGGCACAGGGGCCGAGACGTTGACGCAGGAAGCGGAGAGTTTTCGGTGTGGTTACGGGCGCGCCATCAGTGCGAATATCAGCAGGATTTCGCAGGATTTACTGACCTAATGGCAGGCCAAGGAGGGCTTTGCAGCGCAATGGCAGAACCCCGATCCCGACCATCTGCACTTCCGCGACAGCAGCGAAGCCCTGAGCACTCTGGTCAGCCTCTTTGCCAATGGTCTTGCCTACTACGACACAGTCGAAATGGCGGCTTTTTTTGGCGAAACACCGGACAATGACCAGTCACGACAGGCCCTGTTCCGGCGCTCTGACAATACGCTTTCCCTGTTGCAGGCGGGCTTTTCCGGTTTTGAACGATTTTACAAGGTTTCAAAACTTGCGGGCCTTTTGCCCGAAGGCTCCGGCTGGATTGATGATGCCATCGGTTTTGGCTTCCATCACGGCGGTGCAGCACTCGATACGCTGAGTGGTCCAATTGCTGATATTCTGGCGGATCCGCCGCAACGTTCGAAACTTGCCTATGTCAGAACCGTTGTTCGCGGACTTGGTGACAATTTCGGCATGGACATGACTGGTGCGCTCGGCCTGACGTCGAATTTCTCCAGCCTGGACGGGGATTGAACGTGGCCAGAAACCTCATTGGGCGACGCACATTCCTGAAAGCCGCCGGCGCGTCCTTCCTGGCGTCATTGTCGGCTGCACAGGCCAGTCAGATCAATCAAAGCGACGCCCTGTTTGCGGCGGCCTATCGGGACCGGTCAGGCGGCTACGGCTTTGCCTTGATGGCCGAAGACGGCCACGTCGTCATGCACCACGCGCTGCCGGTACGCGGCCATGACATCGTCTGCCACCCGGAAACCGGAAATGCCGTGGTCTTTTCCCGGCGACCCGGCACCATTGCTGTTGCCTTCAACGTGAGAGCGAATACGCCACCACAGAGTATTCAGGCAGCACCCGACCGCCATTATTTTGGCCATGGCGTATTTTCTGCCGACGGCAGATTGCTCTATGCGACAGAGAATGATTTTGCCAATGCAAATGGAATGATCGGTGTCTACGACGTCGGGCATCACTTCAGCAAAATTGGCGAATTTCCGTCCGGCGGTATCGGGCCCCATGACCTGATGATGCTGGCAGACGGACGAACGCTTGCCATCGCCAATGGCGGCATTGAAACCCACCCGGACTTCGGCCGGGCCAAGCTCAATCTTGCAACAATGGAGCCTTGCCTGTGTTTCGTGGACAGTGTCCACGGCACTCTGACAGAAAAACAGGCCCTGCCGCCATCCCTGCATCAATTGTCCATTCGCCATCTCGACTGCGATGGCGCCGGCGGTGTCTATTTCGCCTGCCAGCATGAGGGATCGCCACGCGAGCAACCGCCTCTGTTTGGCCATGCACAACCAGGCAAACCTGTGCGGCTTTTTCAGACTGAGCCCGCACATTTGAAGAAGCTCCGGAACTATGTTGGATCCATCACTGCAAACCCGCAAAACGGAACCTTCGCTGTCACCTCACCGCGAGGCAACACGATGATGGTGCTGGATGGCCAGAGTGGGAACATCATCCTTCAGCGCGATCTGGACAATGTCTGCGGCCTCAGTGTGAACCGGGGCCACTTCGTGGCATCCACCGGAAACGGAATGCTTTGTGATGCGCAAACCGGCGTTTCCAGCAGGGGTCCCTACGGTTGGGACAACCACCTGCTCAACATATCGGGTTAGAATATCCGTTCGCACAACCCTGTGCGAACGGATCAATGCGTTTCTTATTGGGCGATGCCCATGGCTTTCAGATGGGCAATCGATGCCGGTATTCCCGCTTTGTCACGCAACTCGATAATAAGACGCGGATTGCTTTCGAGTTTTGCCAAGGCACGGAAAACGGCCTGCCAGCGCACAGTTCCCTCACCCAGCGCCCAATGTCTGTCGGCATATCCATCCGCATCCTGCAGATGAATATGCTGCAGACGGTTGCCTGCCGCCGTCACGTAATAATCAACGGGAGGCGCACCGGTCGAACCATGCGCATAATGGGCGTGTCCCGTGTCGATGGAGACAGCAACAGCCGGTGAGTTGAAACTGTCGGCGAGCGCGACACGCACGGCTGGATCCTTGTCTTCTATGTTCTCGATGACCAGCACACAGCCCATGTCTTCAGCCCGTTTGACAACCTCGTCCAGCGTATCATGGGTGCGCTCGACCACGGATGACCGCGCATCCGGATACAGATCGAGATTGTTGTAGTCCCATGTCGTGTAGGGCGAATGAATGACCATCTGGTCGGCGCCGATGGCGGCGCAAACATCCAGGCCCTGCATCATGCGGCGACGAATGATGGCGCGAATATCACAGTCATGGGACCCGATGTTGAAACCCCAGAAAGGTCCGTGGATGCCGATACGGCCTGAATGACCGTCCAGCAGTTTTTTTGCCCGGTCTGCAAGCCCTTGCCAATCACTGTTGAGAACATCGGCCGTGTGAAAGCTCTGCAGTTCAAGATCCCGCGGTTTTTCGCGCATGAGATCACGATGGTTCTCATAGTCGTCAAGCGACATGGCAGCGCCGACAATAGGAAGTTCGCTCATTTCTTGGTCCTCGTTATGTCCTTTGGATGTCGCCACGATTTGGTCGTCCACCACCCTTCGATCGGCGATGGCGAGCGCCCCAATTTGCAGCAAACGAGGCAGACCATACGCATGGTCCTGTGACAGGATCATTTCAATATAATCTCAATGATGTGACAACAAATTGCAGGCCTGCAAGGCATAATTGAAGGCTTTTACACGGTGGCCGCATGGCGAGCATTTGCTCAAGTGTGTCAACAAAAATTCACATTCCCTATATCCGGGCGTCACATTCGCGGGACTAGCATTGTGCAGTGCGGAACCATTCGGTTTCTCGCATGAAATCTTTGCAATCGAGCCCTCGAAGGACGGATCATGACACTTATTCGCAAGCACGCCGCAATGTTGGTGGGCGCCACATTTCTGGCCGCAGCAACATTCACCGCGCCGGCATTCTCACAGGACAGGCCTGACATCACGGTCGCCGTCCAGCAAATCGTCAATGCAGGGGCACTCGACGTCCTGCGCGAGCAATCCAATGTCGGCGCCCGGGTCTTCTACTCCATTTTTGAAACACTGATCGACTATGACCGCCAGAAGAAGGACCTGCCCCAGAAACCCGGCCTGGCCACCAGTTGGAAACGCATTGACGACAAAACCGTCGAACTGACGCTGCGTCCCGGCGTCAAGTTTCACAATGGCGATGTGATGACAGCCGACGATGTGGTTTTCACTTTTTCCAAGGAGCGCTTTGGTCAGTTACCTGAACAGGAAGCCGCCCGTGCCGACGGCAAAACGCTGTTCACTGCGACTGCAAGCACCGCAACCGAAGGCAAGGTACCGCCGGCAGAAGTTGCCGCTGTCGCCAACCGCGCCTGGCCCAATCTCGACCGCGTTGAAAAAGTGGACGACATGACAGTCCGCTTCATTTCAACTGTTGCAGACCCGACGCTTGAAGGGCGTATTTCCCGCTACGGCGCTGAAATTCTGTCCAGGCGCGCCTATCAGGAGGCCGATAGCTGGCTTGATTTTGCCCGTAAACCCGTCGGCACCGGCCCCTATAAGGTGGTTGATTTCAAACCGGACAATGTTCTGGTTCTGGAAGCCCATGAAGATTACTGGGGTGGCAAGCCGCCGGTCAAAAACCTGCGCTTCGTTGTGGTTCCTGAAGTTGCCAGTCGCGTCAACGGCCTGCTTTCCGGCGAATATGATTTCATCACCGATGTGCCTCCCGACCAGATTGCCACGGTGGAATCCAACGCCGATTTCGAAGTCGTTGGCGGGCCGATCACCAATCACCGTCTGATGGTATTCGACAAGAACACCGGACCGATGAAAAACGCCAAGATCCGCCAGGCCATGACCCACGCCATCGACCGTGACACCATCGTCGAAGTGCTCTGGGGTGGTCGCACACAGGTTCCTGCCGGACTGCAGTGGGAATATTACAGCGACATGTATCTGGCAGACTGGAAAGTGCCGGAATACGACATGGATCTGGCACGCAAACTGGTCGAGGAATCAGGTTACAACGGCGAACCGATCACCATGCGCGTGCTCAACAACTATTATACAAATCAGGTCTCGACAGCGCAGATCAACGCGGAATCCTTCCGACAAATCGGCCTGAACATCCAGATCGAGATGAAGGAAAACTGGCAGCAGATCTTCGACAATACGAGCGGACCACGCATGGTGCGCGACTGGTCGAACTCCGCACCCTTCCCTGACCCGGTGGCCTCGATCGTCAATCAGCACTGCCAGAACGGCCAGCAGCAGCAGGTCGGTGAATGGACCAATGAAGAGTTCAATGCGCTTTGCATCAAGCTCGAAACCTCCACCGATCTGCAGCAACGCCGCGCTGCTTTCCGCCGTATGCTGGAAATCGCCGAACGTGAAGACCCGGCCTTCACCGTCCTGCACCAGAGCGCCATTTTTTATGGCAAACGCAAGGATATCGACTGGATGTGGTCCGGCTTGCAGTCGATGGATTTCCGGCCTGAGAACTTCGTGATCTCAACACCAGCCAATTAGGTCCAGTCGCTATACAGCCGGGGCACACCATCCTGTGCCCCGGCTTGCTTTTTCAAGTGTATGCAACAAAGCCAACGCAAGATGGAAACCGCATGGAAACCCAGCTTTCAATCCGTGACCTTACCGTCGATTTTGATCAGGGCAGGCAATTTGTCCGAGCCCTGCATGGGGTGTCACTGGATGTAGCCGTCGGTGAAACAATTGGTGTGGTGGGTGAATCGGGTTGCGGAAAATCCATCACCTGGCTGGCAGCGCTTGGCCTCCTGGGCAAACGCGCCACATTGTCCGGCTCTGTCAAACTGGCAGGTACAGAACTGATTGGCGCTTCCGAGAAGCAACTTTCAAGCCTGCGCGGTGGCAAGATCGCCATGATTTTTCAGGATCCATCGAGTTCACTCAATCCGGTTCATCGCATCGGACATCAATTGGGCGAGTCGCTGCGCCTGCATCGTGGCATGACGGGCGAACAGGCCTCGGCGGAGACGATGCGCCTGTTGGACCGCGTCGGCATCGCTAATGCCCGCCAGCGTCTTAATGAATACCCCCATGAAATGTCCGGTGGCATGAACCAGCGTATCATGATTGCAATGGCCCTGGCCGGAGAGCCTGATATTCTCATTGCAGACGAGCCGACAACAGCACTCGACGCGACGATCCAGGCGCAGATACTGGACCTTTTGCGCGAATTGAGCAGCGAAAACGGCATGGCCCTTGTTTTGATATCCCACGATCTGGGCGTCGTGGCCGATATGGCAGAGCGCGTGGCCGTCATGTATTGCGGCCGCGTTATCGAGACTGCAAGCACCGATGCGATTTTTGACAACCCCACCCACCCCTATACGCGCGGACTGATTGCCGCCCTGCCCGATCTGGAAGGGCCAAAGCGCAGGCTTGCCTCCATTCCCGGAACCGTGCCGCCACCAGACCAATTGCCTCCCGGATGCAGTTTCGCACCCCGCTGCACCCATGCGACACCGCTGTGCGATGTGGCGCTTCCGGCCTTGCTGCCAGTTGGTCCTGACGCAGGTCATAGCGTGGCCTGTATCCATTCCGGACCTATGCGTGTCGAAAAATCAAAGGCGCCGGCGCGCCAATCCGTGACAGCTGAATTGGAACCGGCATGAGACCTTTGCTGAGCGTCCGCGATATCAAACGACATTATCAGGTTCGTGTCCCTGGCGGCTTTTTTGGCCGCGATGCCCTGCTCAAGGCCGTGGACGGTTTGTCCTTCGACATCAATAGGGGCGAAACGCTGGGGCTTGTCGGCGAATCGGGTTGCGGGAAATCGACCACCGCCAGGCTTGTGATGGGGCACATACCGCTGACCGCCGGTTCAGTTGCCTTTGACGGCCAGCCAGTCACCGCACGCCATGACAGCGACTGGCGCGCGATGCGCAGGCGCATGCAGATGGTCTATCAGGACACGCTGGGCGCACTCGACCGCCGACTGACCATCAGCGAGCAGATTGGCGAACCCTTTGCCATCCATGAACCGGTCATGACGGCCGGGCAGCGCCATGAGCGCGCCCTGTCGCTGATGGATTCCGTTGGACTGCGCGCTGACATGGCCAGGCGTTTTCCGCATGAACTGTCCGGTGGGCAACGCCAGCGCGTCGTCATCGCCAGGGCGCTGGCGCTCAGCCCTGATCTGCTGGTATGCGATGAACCGGTGTCGGCGCTTGATGTGTCCATTCAGGCTCAGGTGCTCAACCTGCTGGATGACCTGCGTGAACAAACCGGTTTTGCAGCCCTGTTCATCAGCCATGACCTGAAGGTCGTGCGCCAGATGTCTGATCGCGTTGCAGTCATGTATCTGGGTAAAATCGTCGAGACGGGTGCGCCGGAAGCCGTGTTCAAGCGCGCCCAGCATCCCTATACGAAGGCCTTGATCTCTGCCATTCCCACCCCGCGCAATCGAGGCCGCCGCGAGCGCATCGTGCTTGAGGGCGATCCGCCCAGCCCGGTTGATGTGCCACCCGGTTGCGCCTTCCATACCCGCTGCCCTCTGGCCATGACCCAATGCAGACTGGATACGCCCCTGCTCAGCGGAGACGGTGACCACCTGGTTGCCTGCCACGCCATTCACCAGAGCGCGCAATCAGCGCCACTAGCCGCGGAGTAATCCCATGCTGCGTTACGCCCTGTTGCGGATTGCCCGCGCTTTGGTGACTGTCTCACTTATTGTCTCGATCGCCTTCGTGATCCTGCGCCTGTCGGGTGACCCGGCGATCATCATTCTGGGGCCGGAAGCCCCACCCGAAGCCTTCAAGGCGTTCCGCCATGCCTGGGGCCTCGATCAGCCGATATGGGTGCAATATCTGAAGTATTTCAACGCCATATTTCACGGTGATCTCGGCAATTCCATGCGCGACGGTCGCTCCGCCCTGCAGGTTGTCGGCGAACGCATTCCGCTGACACTGGCGATCACGATTCCAGCCCTGTTCCTGAAGGTTCTGATCGGGCTTCCTGCAGGGGTATATGCGGCTCTGCACCGCAATACGGCCATTGATCGTCTCATCATGACTCTATCAGTGTTCGGTTTCACCGTACCCAGTTTCGTGCTGGGTCTGGTCCTCGCGATGATCTTTGCCGTCAAACTTGGCTGGCTGCCGTCCGGTGGCTCGGACACCTGGTTGCATGCAGTGCTGCCGATCTTCACGATGGGCATGATCGGCGCCGCAGTCATTGCCCGCTTCACCCGATCCGCAATGCTGGAAGTGCTGGGGCAACCCTATATCAGAACAGCATCAGCCAAGGGGCTTGTCTGGCGTGATGTGGTGGTCGCCCATGCCCTGCCGAACGCCGCAATCCCCACACTGACCATCGTCGGTTTCATGGTCGGCTCACTGGTTGCCGGTGCTGTGGTTGTCGAGAGCGTCTTTTCCTGGCCGGGCGTTGGCCGGCTTCTGGTTACTGCCGTCGCCAACCGTGATCTGGCCGTGGTCCAGGTGATCCTGCTGTTTGTCGGCTTCACCATGGTGCTCGCAAATCTCATTGTCGATCTCTTGTATGGCTGGGTTGATCCCCGGCTGAGAACCAAACGTTTGCAGGCAGGAACCTGATCCCATGACCATCGATACCGGCAATTTGAACCCGACTTCACAGGTCTCCCGACCATCCGGCGGCAGTTTCTTCACCAGCAAAGGCCGCTACAGGGCCTTTTTCGAAACCTGGCCGCCGATCGTCCTGATTGCCCTGTTCTTTATCGGGCTGGCGATCTTCGTGGTCGCCACCGCGCCACTGATTGCCCCCTATGACTTCATGGCCATGGACCTGCGCGACCGGTTGACACCACCGGCGCTGTTTGGCGGCACCTGGGCCCACCCCCTGGGCACCGATGAGCTTGGACGAGACCTGCTGTCACGGCTGATCATATCCATCCGGGTCTCCATGATGATCGCCTTCCTGTCGACATTGATTGCAGGAACCCTGGGGATCACCCTGGGCTTTCTGGCTGCCTATTTCCGCGGACGGGTGGAGCAATTGATCATGATGCTGATCGACGCCCAGGCCTCCATGCCATTCATGATCATTGCCCTGGCTGTTCTGGCCTTTCTGGGCAATTCGTTGTTCCTGTTCATTGTGCTGATGGGTTTTTACGGTTGGGAACGCATTGCCCGCATTGCCCGGGGTCTGGCCATAGCCGCGACGGAACAGGGTTATGCCACCTCCGTGCGCGATCTTGGCGCCTCGCCCATGCGCATCTATGGACGTCACATTCTGCCCAATATCGCCTCCACCCTGATTGTTTCCATGACACTCAATTTCCCAGAGGTGATCTTGCTCGAATCGGGACTTTCCTTCCTCGGTCTTGGTGTCCAGCCACCCATGACGTCACTCGGCAATATGGTCGGCTACGGCCGGGACTACATCCAGTCGGCGCCATGGATCATGCTTGTACCAAGCGCGGCAATCGTCCTGACCACCCTGTCCATCTCCATTGTCGGCGACTGGATGCGTGACCGCTTTGACCCGACCCTGCGGTAAGGGTTGAGCCGAATGAGACGGGTCGGCTTGCCGCTGTCCAGTGTGGGACAAAAATGGTCAGTACGGCTGAAAACGCTTCGAAAATCGCAGATGTTCCTGCTACATAGCGGCTTTCATTGTGAAGAAAGCAGCAAAATCCATGACCTATCTCTTTTCACCGCCCAAACAGACGACACTGAAGGTGCGCGGTACAGATGACCTTTTCCCCGTCCACCGCATCTATTGCGTCGGGCGCAACTATGCTGCCCATGCGGTGGAAATGGGCCACGATCCGGACAAGGAGCCTCCGTTTTTCTTCCAGAAAAATCCGGACAATCTCTTGCCGGCAGGTCAGGATTTCCCCTACCCGCCAAAAAGTGATGACGTCCATCATGAGATTGAAATGGTTGTGGCCTTGAAATCCGGTGGCGAGAATATCCCGGTCGAGCAGGCTTTGACCTGCGTTTACGGTTACGGCGTTGCGCTGGACATGACCCGGCGTGACCTGCAGGCCAAAATGAAAGAACAGGGGCGCCCCTGGGAAATCGGCAAGGCTTTTGAACATTCCGCACCCTGCTCGCACCTGGTGCCTGCCGAGACGATCGGACATCCGCAACAGGGCGCCATCTGGCTCAAGGTCAACGGTGAATTCACCCAGCAGGGAGATATCAACCAGATGATCTGGAAAGTTGCCGAGATGATCTCGACCCTGTCGGAATTGTTCACCTTGCAGGCGGGCGACGTCATCATGACAGGCACACCTTCAGGAGTCGGACCGGTAAAGCGTGGCGACAGGCTGCATGGCCATGTGGATGGTGTGGGTGACCTTGAGGTAAAGGTGGTATAGGGCCACAAAACAAAGACAGCCATCACGTGAGAATGCAGCAAATGCCTGCCTGGTGCGAGGGGACGCAATCCATGAAAACAATCTTTGACATCGTCAATGCACAGCAATCCGACAGTCCGGCGATCGGTGCACCCGATCGCGTCAGCCTGTCCTTTGGAGAACTGGGCAATTTGCTGCAGCAAATTGCTGATGCCCTCAATGGGTGCGGCATTGGACGGGGTGATCGCGTCGCCATCGTCTTGCCCAATGGCCCGGAAATGGCCACGGCCTTTCTCGGCGTGAGCGCCTGCGCATCGGCAGCGCCGCTCAATCCGGCCTACAAGAGCAACGAGTTTTCATTCTATCTCGATGACCTGAAGGCAAAAGCCGTGATTGTGGAGACGGGCAGCACATCCCCGGTGATAGAGGCGGCCAATGAGCTTGGCATTCCCGTTCTGCCCATACAGTGGGCGCAGCCGGACGCGGCCGGGTTCTTCTTTTTTGCTGACAATGAAATGCAAGGAACGCCCGCCAAACCCGGCTGGTCCGTTGCGACAGACGAAGCGCTGGTTCTGCACACGTCAGGAACGACGTCGCGCCCGAAGGTTGTCCCGCTGAGCACCGATAATGTTCTGGCCTCGGGCAGCAATGTCGCCAGGACACTCAAACTGGACGAGACGGATGTCGGCCTCAACATCATGCCGCTCTTCCATATCCACGGGTTGATCGCCTCATTGCTGTCCTCCATGACCGCAGGCGCTCATGTTGTGTGCACACCGGGCTTCAATGCGCTGAAATTCTTTCAGTGGTTCGATGCGGTCAGACCAACCTGGTATACGGCTGTTCCAACCATGCATCAGGCGATCCTCAGCCGCGCGGCGCGCAACGCAGCAGCCATTGGCCATTCCAGGCTGCGTTTTGTGCGTTCCTCCTCGTCCTCATTGCCCCCTCCCGTTATGGAGGAACTGGAAGCAACCTTCCAGTGCCCGGTCGTGGAGGCCTACGGCATGACGGAGGCTGCGCACCAGATGGCGTCAAACCCACTGCCGCCAAAGGCCCGCAAATCCGGTACAGTCGGATTGGCCGCAGGACCGGAGGTTGCCATCATGGCCGAGGATGGCGCGTTGAAGGCACCGGGCGAGAGCGGCGAAATCGTCATTCGCGGCCCCAATGTCTTTGCAGCCTATGAGAACAATCCGCAGGCAAATGCCAGCGCCTTTACCGATGGCTGGTTCCGCACCGGCGATCTCGGCAACCTCGATGCGGAAGGTTATCTGACCATATCGGGCCGCCTCAAGGAGATCATCAATCGCGGTGGTGAAAAGATTGCACCGCGCGAAGTTGACGACGTGCTGCAGGCCCATCCGGCCATTGATCAGGTTGTGACCTTCGCCATGCCGCATGAAAAGCTGGGCGAAGCGGTGGCTGCGGTCGTCGTGTTCAAGGAAGGCGCCTCCGCAGAGGTGTCCGACATCCGGGCCTTTGCATCCGAGCGGCTTGCGGCCTTCAAGGTTCCCGCCACCATCATCATCATGGATGAAATCCCCAAGGGCGCCACCGGCAAATTGCAGCGCATTGGCCTTGCCGAAAAACTGGGACTGGTATGATGCCGAGCATTTGCATTTATGGCGCCGGAGCAATTGGTGGCTACATCGGCGCCAAATTGGCAACGACACAAGCCGATGTGTCACTGATTGCACGCGGCCCGCATCTTGCCGCCATACGCGACAAGGGACTGACCCTGATTGAAGAGGGTCAGACACACAATGCCAGGATCACGGCAACGGACAATCTGGCGGAACTGGGTGTGCAGGACTATGTGATCGTCACCCTGAAAGCCCATTCCCTGCCCGCAGTCGTCAAGCCCATGCAGCATTTGCTGGGCCCCAAAACGGCTGTCGTCTTTGCGGTCAATGGCATGCCCTGGTGGTATTTCCATGGTCTGGAAGGCCCCTATGGCGAACGCCGTCTGGAAAGCGTCGACCCTGATGGCGGCATCTGGGAGGGGATCGGACCGCATCGAGCCATCGGTTGTGTTGTCTATCCGGCAACCGAAATTGCCGAACCGGGCGTCGTGATGCATCGCTCGGGCAACCGGTTTTCGCTGGGTGAACCCGATGGAGAGCGCAGTGAGAGAGTTGTGGCACTCGCCTCACTGATGAATGAAGCCGGACTGAAAGCGCCCGTGCGTCCGCGCATTCGCGACGAAATCTGGATCAAACTGTGGGGCAATGCATCCTTCAACCCGATCAGTGCACTGACCGGTGCAACACTCGCCCAGATCGCCAATGATCCGCAGACACGTTCACTGGTCGCCGCGATCATGGCGGAATGTCAGGCTGTTGGCGAAAGCCTTGGAGCCCGCTTCGCCGTGGATATCGACAAGCGTATCGCAGGCGCCGAGGCCGTGGGTGAACATCGCACCAGCATGCTGCAGGATCTGGATGCTGGCCGACCGATGGAAATCGATGCGCTTGTCGGCGCCATTCAGGAACTGGGTGTTCTGGTGGACGTTCCGACACCGGCGCTGGATACGGTTCTGGCGCTGGTCAAACAACGTGCCCGACTGGCCGGCTGTTATGGTTGACATGGCAAGACACGATCAACACTTCGGCACAATTGTCTGCTGAAATTCGGTTGCGTCTTAACCATGTTTTTGATGACAATTTTAACGATTTTCCGCCATCGTGAACACCTGCTCGAAAACCATGACCAGGTGTTCCATGATGCGTATGAAAATTCTGCCGGCGGTTCTGATGATGGCCTTTGGCCTGACGCTCGGAGGTTGCTCCAGCCTGACGGGCCTGGGCGGAATGTCTTCTTCCGTTTCCTACAATGACACCAAGTGGTGCGTGCCGCGCAGCCTGAAGCGTGTGCTCAATCGCGTCGCCGACCGATATGGTCCGGTCACGGTCCATTCGACCAAGCGCTGGTGGCTGGAAAACTGGTGGAAGGGCGGCGCAAGCAAATCCATGCACCTGAAATGCAAGGCCGTCGATTTCACGGTCCGGGGCGATCCGGCATCCGTTGTCGCTTTCCTGAAATCACAAAGGGGTGTCGGCGGATACAAACATTATTCCTCCGGCCACTATCATATCGATACCGGAACGCGCCGTACCTGGTAAAATACACGCATCGAGATCATGTCCATCAACCAAAGTATTGGCATGATCAACACCCCGTGTCATAAGGATGTGGTATAAGCTCATCAGGCTGGCCCTGGAGTCCAATCATCCGGTTTGCCTGATATCGTGAGCCAGACGCCACCAACCGCCAAAGATCAAACATGTCCACCAGCAAGCCTGCGCCATCGTCAACACTGTCGAGTCTGATCATGGCACTTGCGGCCTTCGGGCTTTTTTCCACCCACGATGCATTGGTCAAATTGCTGGGATTGGATTATTCCGTCTTCCAGATCATCTTCTTTTCAGGTCTCTTTGCATTTGTCCCCATGACGGTGATGATGAGCGCCGACAAGAAAATGGGCAACTTCAGACCGCATCACCCCTGGCAGGTTGGCATCCGCACACTGGCCTCCCTGGTTTCGATGTCCTGCGCCTTCTATGCATTCACCACCCTGCCCCTTGCAGAAGTCTATGCGCTTTTGTTTGTCACACCGCTGCTGATTACCGCACTTTCCGTGCCCATGCTGGGCGAAACCGTGCGCATGCGTCGGTGGATCGCCGTTTTTGTCGGGATACTCGGGATGCTGGTGGTTTTGCGACCGGGCTATTCGGAATTTTCGCTCGGCCATCTCGCTGCCCTGCTGGCGGCCTGTGGCAGCGCCCTTGCCTCGATCATTGTGCGTCGTATCGGCTCGGAAGAAAGAACTGCGGTGCTGATTTTCTACCCCATGCTGGCAAGCATGCTGGTCATGGCCTGTATTTTGCCTTTCGTCTACAAACCCGTCGAACTTTCCGATCTGGGCCTCATGGCGCTGATCGGCTTTCTGGTGATTGCGGCTCAATTGGCGATCATTGCGGCCTACCGCGGTGCACCTGCCGTTTTCGTCGCCCCCATTCAATATTCCCAGATTCTCTGGGCCACGGTCTTTGGCTACATATTTTTCAACGACATACCCGATAAGTGGGTTGGCATTGGTGCCGCCATCATCATCGGCAGTGGCCTGTTTGTCGTCTGGCGCGAAAGCCGCGAAAACGTCTCGAAAAAGAGCCCCGTTCTGGGCAGCCCGAACTACCGGCCCGACGCCGGGCCATCACCGGACCCGATGGCTCCATCTGCAAGTATCAAGCCGCGCCCTTAAGAGGATTTCGTGTAGGATCTGCCGATCAACCGGTGGATTGCCAATAGAGCCGCCTGAAAGACCATTCTTTGCACATTTGCTGACATGACCGGAGGAGACAGACGATGACAAAGGAAGGCCAATTTCTTTGGCGCGCGCCTCGCGATGTCGCAAAACGGGCCAATATTACAAAATACAGTGCATGGCTGAAGTCCCGTCACGGCCTGGATATGACGGAATACCAGGACCTATGGGATTGGTCGGTGAAAGAGCCCGAAACCTTCTGGCAGACCATCTGGGACTATTTCGACATTCAGGCAACCGGCAAGATCGATGCGGTTCGCACCGATGATCCAATGCCCGATACCCGGTGGTTCACAGGCACCCTTTTGAATTACGCCGAACACGTTCTGCGTCACGAAACGACGGGCGACCCTGCCCGCACCGTTATCAAACACAGCTCAGAAATTCGCGCGTTGTCGGAGATGAGCTGGGGTGAACTGGGAACCCAGGTGCGCCGTTTGGCGACAAACCTGCGTGAGATGGGGATTGAACCCGGTGACCGCGTGGCAGCCTATGTGCCGAATATTGCCGAGGCAGTCGTGGCAATGTTGGCAACCACAGCCGTCGGCGCTGTCTGGTCCTCGGCTGCGCCGGAGTTTGGCGCACAAACAGTGATCGACCGCTTCAGTCAGATCGCCCCCAAACTGATATTCGGGGTCAATGGCTATCGCTACGGCGGCAAGAATTTTGATCGCTCCGCGCAATTTCAGGACATCGTTGCTGCTCTGCCATCACTTGAAAACGTCATCATGCTCGATTACCTGCCCGACACCGACGGCAAACCCATATTCAATTGCCCGGTAACCTCCTGGGCAGATGCCGTGAGCGGCGACGCCATTGCGCCCGAGGCGTTTCAATACGAACGCGTTGGCTCGGATCATCCACTCTGGATCCTGTTTTCCTCCGGCACGACCGGACTGCCCAAACCGATTGTTCACGGACACCACGGCATCGTCGTTGAGCACTACAAATCCGCGGCATTCCATTTCGACATCAAGGAAAATGACTGCCTGTATTTTTATTCAACAACCGGATGGATGGTCTGGAACACCCTCATGTGGGGCCCGTTGATGAACGCACAGGTGGTTCTCTACGATGGCCATCCCGCCTACCCGGACGCAACGCTTCTGTTTTCTTTGGCCGATAAAACCGGCGCAACCGTCTTCGGCACCAACCCGACCTTCACGCAGATCGTGCGCCAGCAAGGCTATGTGCCGGAAGATCACTTTGCCTTCGACCGGCTGCAAAGTGTCCTGCTGGTCGGTTCTCCCGCCACCCCGGAAGCCTTTGACTGGGTCTACAAAAACGTCAAAGACAACGTCTGGGTCACCTCCCAGTCCGGCGGAACCGAGTTCTGCAGCGGTCTTTTGGCCGGAACGCCAACATTGCCGGTTCAGGCAGGCGTCATCCAGGCAGCAGCACTGGGCGTCGATGTTTGTGCCTTTGGCGACAATGGCAATGTCGTCACCGGTGAAATCGGAGAACTGGTCCTGCGTCAGCCGATGCCCTCAATGCCCCTGTTCTTCTGGGGAGATGAGGACAACATACGATACAAGAGCTCCTATTTTGAGGACTACCCGGGCATCTGGAAACACGGCGATCGCGTCAAGTTCAACGACGACGGAAGCTGTTTTGTCTATGGCCGTTCGGATGCCACCCTGAACCGATTTGGGGTTCGCATTGGATCGGCGGAAATTTACCGCACGGTGGATACGTTTCCAGAGATTGCCGACAGTCTGATTGTGTGCATTGAAGATAAATCCGGTGGATTTTACATGCCGCTCTTTGTCGAAATGGTGCCGGGCAAAGTGCTGGACGAAACGCTGATCGCTGAAATTCGATCCCGCCTGCGCAAAGAACGCAGCCCGCGCCATGTTCCCGACGAGATCATTGCCACACCCGCTGTTCCCATCACTTTGACCGGCAAGAAGATGGAGGTTCCGGTGCGAAAGCTGCTGATGGGCGCCGCAGTTGAAGATGTGGTCAGCAAGGGAGCCATGAAGGATCCGGATATTATCGACTGGTACGCCAAGTTCGCCAAAAATCGGCAAACTACACCCCAGACGGATACATGATGATGCGCTTCGCAGCCGTCGTGTGCCGGCTGCGAAGGATACTATGCCGGGTGACCCATGGCAAAAGTTGGTCTCGATAAAAGGGGAGTAAAGCCGCCTCATTTATGTAAAATGGCCTTAGACTTTGGGATGAGAGAGCCACTGGATCTGTTGTGATTTCGCCATGCACTCGAGCATGAGAAGGTCAATCATTACCGGGCAATATGCGAACATTGACCACAAAAATCATACCCATCACGTCTCCATAATTCTTGCACAAAAAACTTATCGCTCCTGTTGAGCCTTAGCGGAATTGACGCGTCTTACAGTTGTGTTAACAATTGGTGCGTGGTTTCTGGAACTCGCATTCCTGCTGTGCGTCTCTGGTGCCCGAGCGTCCGGAGTGTCCATGCCAGAAAACCGTCCCGCCGTATTGGATGTCAAAAATATTGAGACGGTGTTCAATACCCGTCGCGGAACGATACACGCTGTCAATTCAGTCAGTTTTTCTCTCCAACCCGGTGAATTGCTCGGCGTGGTCGGTGAGAGCGGTTCCGGCAAGTCGGTCACGATGATGTCGCTGATCGGACTGCTTCCAACACCACCGGCCAGGGTCACCGGCGGCTACGTCAAATTCGACAACATCGATCTTCTCAAGGCAGATGCGCAGCAATTGCGTGCTGTCCGTGGCGCGAAGATCGGTTTCATCTTTCAAGACCCGATGACATCGCTCAACCCTGTGCTGACCATCGGCTTTCAACTGATGGAACCTTTGCGCACCCATATGGGTATGAAAAAGGCAGCGGCTAAAAAACGCGCCGTTGAGCTTCTTGACCTTGTCGGCATGCCGGACGCCGAGCGGCGCCTGTCGGATTTCCCCCATCAGTTCTCCGGTGGCATGCGGCAACGCGTGGTGATTGCAATGGCCCTGGCCTGCGATCCAAAGGTACTGATTGCCGACGAACCGACCACCGCTCTGGACGTGACCATTCAGGCGCAGATTCTGGAACTGGTGAAGGATTTGCGCCGCAAGCTTGGCATGGCCATTATCTGGATTACCCATGATCTGGGTGTGGTTGCCGGCATCGCTGACCGGGTCATGGTCATGTATGGCGGACAGATTGTCGAACAGGCGCCGGTGCGCGAATTGTTCGAAAATCCGCAACATCCCTACACACGGGCCCTGATCGAAACGGTGCCTGATATTGGCGCTGAACGCCCCGAAAGATTGCGCACGGTTGAAGGTCAACCCTCCATTCTCTACGCGCGGCCGTCAGCCTGTTCGTTCCGTACTCGATGCGCCCATGCCTTTGAGCGGTGCAACCGGGAAAATCCTGCGCTTTTGGTCACCGAAAAGGCGCATCATGTAGCCTGTTTCTGGGACAGCGCGACGGGAGAGCCGCGCAATGTCTGAAACCAGTGCCGCACCCCTGGTCTCCATCGAAGGCCTTAAAATGTATTTCCCCATACATGCCGGGCTGTTTCGCCGGCATGTCGGCGATATCAAAGCGGTCGACGACATTTCCCTGGAAATATTCGAAGGTGAAACACTTGGGCTTGTGGGTGAATCAGGTTGCGGCAAGTCGACAGTGGGAAGAGCCACCTTGCGTCTTTACGATATCACGGCAGGCTCCATCACGATTGACGGCACCAACACCAGCAAAATCAACCAGGCAGACCTGCGCCGGTTTCGCCCCCGGATGCAGATGATCTTTCAGGATCCCCAGGGTAGCCTCAATCCCCGCATGAACGTCGCAGACATTGTCGGTGAGCCGCTGGACGAACATATGTCACTGTCGCGTGAAGAACGTCTCGCGCGCATTCACGAGTTGCTGGATGCCGTTGGGCTGAACCGTTCCTTTGCCAACCGTTACCCGCATGAATTTTCCGGTGGGCAACGCCAGCGCATCGGCATTGCCCGCGCACTTGCCCTCAATCCCAAATTCATCGTCTGCGATGAGCCCATTTCAGCGCTGGATGTGTCCATTCAGGCGCAGGTGGTCAACCTGCTGGAAGACCTGCAAAAGAAATTCGGATTGACCTATCTTTTCATCAGCCATGACCTGTCCATGGTGCACCACATCGCCGACCGGGTGGCCGTCATGTATCTGGGCAAGATTGTGGAACTGGCGTCGCGCGACCAGCTCTTCAACAGCCCGCTGCATCCCTATACGCAAGCGCTTCTTTCAGCCGTGCCGGAACCCAACCCCGCGCGGCAGAATACCCGCGTTCACATCGTCCTGAAGGGAGATGTCCCCTCACCTTCTTCGCCACCGGTTGGATGCAATTTCTGCACCCGTTGCCCGAAGGCAATCGACATTTGCCATCATGTGGAACCGGCGACAATTGAAATAGAACCTGGCAGATTTGCAGCCTGCCATTTGCTGGAATCAACAACCAAAGTGGCGTGAACAAGCCATGACCAACAGGGTGACAAGCCCGACAAACTGAGCACAAACTGAAAAGGAGAACAAAATGAAGGCACTATTATTGGGAGCGGCAGCCATTGTGGCAATGGCTTCACCGACACTTGCCGAACGAGGATCGGACGGCGAACTGAAGATCATCTATTGGCAGGCGCCGTCCACCATGAACCCCTACCTTTCCGGCGGCACCAAGGAACTGGAAGCTGCTTCGCTGGTGCTTGAGCCACTGGCGCGATACGACGAAGGTGGCAATATGGTTGCCTGGCTGGCAGAAAGCATTCCCACCGTTGGCAATGGTGGCGTGTCGGCCGACCTGAAAACAATTACCTGGAAATTGAAAGACGGCTTGCTGTGGTCAGACGGCAGCAAGGTCACGGCAGATGACGCCGTCTTTACCTGGAAATATTGTTCACATCCCGAGGGCGGCTGCGCCCAGAGTGAAAAATACAATGATGTGACAAATGTCGAGGCGCTGGATGAGCTTACGGTGAAAGTCACCTTCGGCGTATCGAAGCCATTTCCCTATGGTCCATTTGTCGGGGCGCAAGCACCGCTCCTGCAGGCCGCTCAATTTGCTGATTGCCTCGGCACCAAGGCACCCGAATGCACCGATGCCAATTTTGGCCCCATTGGAACCGGCGCCTACAAGGTTACGGAATTTCGCCCCAATGACGTGATTTCACTGGCCGCCAACACGCATTATCGCGATGCTGCAAAACCCGCCTTTGCCACTGTCACCTTCAAGGGTGGCGGCGATGCAGCGGCGGCCGGGCGATCTGTCCTGGAGACGGGAGAGTTCGATTACGCCTGGAACATGCAGCTTGCACCGGAAGTGCTTGCCGGCATGCAGGCTGGCGGCAAGGGCGAGATCGTTTCCGCCTTTGGCACACTGGTTGAACGCGTCATGATCAATATGACCAACCCCGACCCTGCCCTGGGCGACGAACGCGCCACGGCAAAACACCCCCATCCCTTCCTGTCGGACATCAATGTCCGCAAGGCGCTCTCAATGGCGATAGACCGCGATTTGCTGGTGGAAATCGGTTACGGCGACGCTGGCAAGCCGAGCTGCAATGTTCTACCGGCACCTGAGATCTACAAATCAACAGCCAATGACGGATGTCTGGTGCAGGATGTTGAAGGGGCCAAAAAGCTGCTGACCGACGCTGGTTGGGTTCCCGGTGCGGATGGTATCCGCCAGAAGGATGGCGTGCGCCTATCCCTGCTGTTTCAGTCCTCAACCAATGCAGTACGCCAGGATTTCCAGGCATTGATCAAACAATGGTGGGGTGACATCGGCATCGAAACGGAACTGCGCAATATCGATTCCTCCGTCTTCTTCGGCGGCGACCCCGGAAGCCCTGACACATTCCAGAAATTTTTTGCCGACGTTGAAATGTATGCAAACAATTTCGATGGCACGGATCCGGAATCCTATATGGCCAACTGGGAATGCAAACAGGCACCACGACCTGAAACACAGTGGCAGGGCAACAACATGCCGCGCTACTGCAGCGAAGACTATGATGCTCTGGTTGCCGAAATGGCAAAAACGGGCGACCTGATGGAACGTGCCCGTCTGGCCAAGGCGATGAATGACAAGCTGATGCAGGAATACATCATTCTGCCGCTTGTTGATCGCGGTCGCGTATCGGCACGATCCAATGCCCTGGGCGGCGTTGTGATGAATGCCTGGGATTCCGAACTGTGGAATGCCGCTGACTGGTACCGCGTGAAATAGCAATCGATGCCGCCCCGGCCTCCGGGGCGGTACTCAATTCTGCCAGAGCTGCACAGGTCATAGAACAATGTTCAATTATACCATCCGCAGATTGCTGCTTGCGGTCCCGACATTGCTGCTCATCAGTTTCTTGATTTTTCTGTTGCTGGATCTTGCCCCAAGCGATCCAACGGCCAACCTGCCCTTGACCATTCCGCCGGAAGTCCGGGAAAAAATCCGTATCTCGCTGGGCCTCGGGGAAGCTTTCCACATCCGCTTCCTGCTGTGGTGCAAGCAGTTCTTCTACAATGAAACCCTGAATATTCTCGAGCAATGGTGGGGATGGGATTTTGGCGGCGACCGGTTGCGGGTGCTGAGTTGGCAAACCCGCTCGCCCGTCGTCGACACGATCGTTCAACGTATTCCGCAGACCCTTTGGGTTGTCGGCATGTCCTATATCGTCGGCATTCTGATCGCCGTGCCCATCGGCATTCTTTCTGCTTACAAACAGTATAGCTGGTTCGATCAGATCGGCACCTTTGTATCGATGGTCGGCTATTCTGTCCCGACGTTTTTTACCGGGGTTTTGGTCATTGTGATCTTCTCGGTCTGGCTGGGCTGGTTTCCATCAATTTACGACACAACACTGGTCGTCAATGACTGGAGCAGCTTTCTCCAGCAGGTCAAACAAATGATCATGCCGGTCTCGGTTCTGGCGCTTTACAATGCCGCACAGATCAGCCGGTTCATGCGCGCCTCCATGCTCGACAATCTCAATCAGGATTATGTGCGCACAGCCAGAGCCAAGGGCATCCGCGAACGCAGCGTCATCCTGGTCCACGTGCTGCGCAACTCGCTCATTCCGGTCGTCACGGTCATCGCGCTGGGTGTGCCGCAGGTCTTTGGCGGCGCCATCATTACCGAGCAGGTTTTCAAGGTGAACGGGCTTGGCCAATTGCTGATCATTGCCATTCAGGCAGGCGATGTCCCAACGGTCCAGACACTGACATTCATATTTGCCGTTCTGATCGTCTTTTTCAATCTCATTGCAGACGTACTCTACGGCATCCTGGATCCAAGGATCAGATATGACTGAGACCACAATTCATTCACTGCAGGGCGATCAGGACCCAAGTTCCCCCGGCCGCGACATCTGGGATCAGTTCAAAACCCATCGGGGCGCAGTCCTGGGGCTGGGCTTTTTCATATTCATCATTCTGGCTGTCGCTTTCGGACCCTATATCTGGGGTATTGATGCGCAATTCATCGACATCCGCGCGCGTAACCAGGGGCCAAGCCTGCTGCACCCACTGGGCACGGATCAACTGGGGCGCGATACATTGGCCCGATTGCTGGTCGGTGGCCGCGTGTCGCTCTCCGTTGGCATTGTGGCGATGGTGCTCTCGTTGTTCCTTGGCACGCTCATCGGCGTTGTCGCCGGGTTTTTCTCGTGGATCGACGGCTTGCTGATGCGCCTGACAGATCTTTTCCTCGCCTTGCCGCTGCTGCCTCTGCTGCTTGTCATCATCATGCTGTTCCGTGACACCCTGCGCACCGCCTTTGGTCCGGAAACGGGCATCTTCATCCTGATCGTCTTTGTCATCGGCATCACATCCTGGATGCAGGCTGCGCGGATCGTCAGGGGTGATGTGCTGGCTTTGAAGGAACAGGAATTTGTCCTGGCGTCGCGGTCGGTCGGCACGCCGTCCCGGCGCATGATCACCCGGCACATCCTGCCCAATATTCTCTCACCCATCCTGGTTTCGGCAACGCTGGGCATCGCCAATGCGATCATCACCGAATCCGTGCTTTCCTTCCTTGGCCTGGGTTTCCCGTCAGATTTTCCGACCTGGGGACGATTGCTGTTTGATTCCACCGACTATCTGCAACAATATCCCGAGCGCGTGATCTGGCCGGGGCTGGCCATCTCCCTGACCGTGCTCAGTGTGAATTATATCGGCGACGGCCTGCGCGACGCTCTTGATCCGCGCATTCGCGGACGATGAGTGAGACAGCATTGGTCTTGCTTCGGGCATGCGCTATGATAGCGGATGATGAGAACCGGAGGATGCCCGATGAACCGCATTGTCTTTCTGCTTGTCCTATTGACCACACTCACAGGCGCGTCTGCCCGTGCGCAGGCCAGTGAAGTCGAGGTCGACGTGGAACTCGTTCTTGCCGTGGACGTCTCGCGCTCCATGACGCCGAACGAGCTGGAAATTCAGCGGCGTGGATATGCTGAAGCCATTGTCAGTGACCCGGTCATCAATGCCATTCGCCAGGGTCTGCTGGGACAAATAGCCATCACCTATGTGGAGTGGGCCGGCACGCTCTCCCAGAATGTCATCATCGACTGGACGCTCATCAGCAACCGCAGCGAGGCGGAATCCTTTGCCGCAAGGCTCACCGCACAATTCGAAAATTCGATGCGCAGGACATCAATCTCGGGCGCAATGGATTTCAGTTCCAGGCTCTTTGGAGACAATGGCTATTTTTCAAACCGGCAGGTTATCGACATTTCGGGCGACGGCCCCAACAACAATGGCAGACCAGTGCTGGCGGCACGGACCGACACGCTGGCCAAGGGCATTATCATCAATGGCCTGCCGCTGATGACCCGCGAGGGCATGGGAAGCCAGTGGCATCTCGAAGACCTCGACGTCTATTATCGCCATTGCGTTATCGGTGGTCCCGGGTCCTTTGTCATACCGGTCCGTGAATGGGCGCAATTTCCAGCGGCAGTCCGGCAAAAACTGGTGCTGGAACTGGCCAGCCGGGAACAGGCCCCCCAGAAAGCGGCCCACCAGAAAGCCTTTAGAGCCCGCGACCTTGTGCTGAAAACGGCGCTGCAGACCGATTACGATTGCTTGATCGGCGAAAAGATCTGGAACAACATGAGAGACCTCTGGTCGGATCAATGAACCGGTTCCAGGCGTCCCCAAGGCATCGACCGCTCCAGGCGGCCCTTATTTCCGTGGTGCATTTGGCGGCTGCCTACCAGTCTGTGCCGTCCGGATAGACCGCCGGTCCCTTGATCTCGATCTTGTTGCCAAAGGGATCACGGATATAGAAGGAATCGCCCATCCCGCGTGCGCCGCCGTGAAGCGCCTCACGCTCGATCTCGATGTCATTGACCCTTAGATGGGCACGCAATGCTTCGTGATCAAAAGGACTGGTGGCAATGCAGACATGATCGACATTGCGGCCTCCTGCCACCGGAGGAACGGCATCTGCCGCACCCGGGTGGGTCGTATCCCACAGGACGATCAGAGCAGCGCCGCACCAGACCTGCTCCATGCCCAGGGTCGGGTAGGAATAGCCGGCACTGCACCCCAGTACATTATTGTAGAAATGCAACGCTGATTTCATATCATCGACGAGGAAGACCACATGGTCGATGCCCACAAGAGTGAATGGTACTGTTGTCATGGGAACGGCCCTACTGTGAATTTTTCAATCGGTCAGCGTGTCATTCTTCCAAACTTACGACACATTTTTCCCGGGTGTCCACTGCAGCGCCAAGACAGGCCGCCATGACAAGACGATTGGTGGCATCCGGCGCCTCGAATTGAACCCAATGGCCGGCACCCTCGATGAGGTGAAATCCGGCGCCGGGATCAACCGCCAGCATAACCTTGTGGCGCTCTTCGAAATGGCCACCGATAAAGGCATCACGCTTGCCCCACAGAGCTGTCAATTTCACCGGCCAGCGTTCGACACAATCCTTCAACATCATCTTTTCGCTGACATTGCGGTGGCGAAAGCGGCAGGCTTCAGCGCTGCGGCTTTGCACTTCAATCGCCAGAGCATCCACACTGTTGGGATCAGCGAGCATGATGTGTTCGAGATTTTGCCTGTGCGCCTGGCGGCGGGCTGATGCCTCGGGCAACCTGCGCCAACTGCGCAATCCCGCACTGAGCGGCAATGTCCTGCCAAGGCCGGCAGCTCCGACCAGGATCAGGCGATCGACCCGGTCATGATGATGGGCAAGCAGGTGGCCGCCAATCCAGGTGCCGAAGGAAAACCCGGCAATGCAATAATGCGGGTCAATCGGCAGTCGCTCGAGATCATCAGCGATCGACCTGGCAAGCAGCGTCACCGAGTTGCTGGCCAGACTTTCGGAATCTCCAAATCCTGGCATATCGGGTACAAAGATACGGAAGCGCTGCGCCAATACCTCGATGTTTCGGACCCAATGCAGCCATGAACCAGAGCCGCCATGCAGCAGGACCAGGGAAGGCCCCTCGCCCCAGACTCGCCATACGGTCTGGCCATCGGCGTGAGGCAGGCGGATGATCTCCGCCGAGGCTTCCAATGCGGCAATTGCCGTTTTTGCTTTTTCCATGCTTTTTTCAGACCCAATCCGCTGTGTTTTCCGCAAAATCTCAGGTTTTCATTGTTCCGGCACACACCGCCTGTCTGTATTGCCTGAGCGGCGCAGCCCGCGTCAAGCCAATCGCAACTGTTGATAACAACACCTGATCACAGTGTGGGTTCCCACAAGGCTCAAGCCAGTCTAAGGGTACTTATACTCATCGGATGCGCCTCGGTACAGGAAGACTTAAGCGACGCATCCATGAGGCATCAGGAGGTGGCCTTGCTGAGAAGACGAGCCATCTCACGTCAATAAAGAAACAACCGGTCAAAGCTGTCCACCATGAACCTTCCTCACAAACCACACATCATGACTCTGATCAGCGCCACTGCGTTGGGTTCCGTGTCTATGACACTTTTGCTGCCGTCCCTGCCCGCGATGGCAGCCCACTTCTCAACCAACAGCGCGGTCATTCAACTGCTTGTTCAGATCTATCTGGCCACGTCTTCGGTGGTCCAGCTGATCGTTGGTCCTTTGTCGGATCGCTATGGGCGCAGAAGTGTCATGCTGGTTGCCATGGTCATATTTCTGGTGGGAACCCTGCTTTGCCTGTTTGCACCGAATATCGAAATTTTGATCCTCGGAAGAATTATTCAATCAACAGCCGTGACCGGAATGGTTGTGAGCCGGGCGATCATTCGTGACCTTTATGAACCCAATCAGGCAGCGAGCCAGATTGGCTATCTCACCATGGGTATGGCGCTCGGGCCCATGATTGCGCCGACCATGGGCGGCTTCCTTGACGAGCATTTTGGCTGGCAATCCAATTTCATAGCAATGTTCGCCTTGGGAAGTCTCATTACGATTGCAGTATTCCTGACACTCAAGGAAACCAATACACAGGGATACAGCAGTTTCCGCGAGCAAATCAGACATTATCCAACATTGTTTCGTTCCCGGCGTTTCTGGGGATACTCGGCAACCGCAGCCTTCAGTGTCGGGACCTTTTATGCCTTGCTCGCGGGCGCGCCTTTCGTTGCCTATGACGTCTATCATCTGACCCCGACCCAATTCGGGCTCTATTTCATCATTGTCACTTTCGGCTACATTCTCGGCAATTTCACCTCCGGTCGGTTCGCCACCAAAATGGGTATAAATACGATGGCACTGGCCGGCGCCGTCATTGCGACACTGGGTGTGCTGCTGGCCATCATCCTGTTCGAGCTTGGATTTCAGCATCCACTGAGTATTTTCGGGCCGATGATCTTCGTTGGCCTCGGAAACGGCATTACACTTCCCAGCGTTGTTGCAGGCATCGTCAGCGTCCGCCCCAATCTCGCAGGCACCGCTTCCGGTCTTGGGGGCTGCGTGCAAATGGGCGGCGGAGCCTTGATCTCAGCGGCAGCCGCTTCCATGGTGGCCGCGACAGGTTCATCCTCAACACTGCTGTTTATGATGTTTACCGTTTCGGCAATCAGTATCCTCACCGCGCTCTATGTCATCTATATAGGCCACACCGCAGCCGACGCGGAACAGTCATAGTCGGTCGAGACGCAGAGTCGCCTATTTGAAAGAATGCTTTACGACTTGCGAGGCCTGCCACGCGGCAAACCTGCAGTCGTCTGGCTGAATTCTGGCATCTGCCGATCCGCCGCATCGTGGACAATGGCCGGGAGCTTGTTGATGTCCGTTTCCAGTTCCTTCAACAAATCCTGCAGCAGCTTCATTTTCTCTTCGCCAAAGGCCTGGGTAATTTCGGAGTAGATCCTCTCCGAATGCGGCGCGACCGCATCAATCAGTTTGAGTCCATCAGGCGTTACCGATACCAGCGAACGACGCAGATCCTTGGCCACCGGTGTCTTGATCACCAGATGACGTTCCTCAAGATCCTTCAGAATACGCGACAGGGATGGAGCCAGCAGAAACGTGGCCTTCGCCAATACGGTCACTTCAATACTTTCCACAGAACTCAAAGCGCGCAAAACGCGCCATTGCTGTTCGGTGATGTTGAAAAGGCGAAGCGATGAGCGAAAACGCTGCATCACCGATTCACGCGCCTTGAGCAGAGACATCGGCAGTGAATTGGAAAAACTGCGCAGGCGCACTTTCATTTTTCCATTGCCAGCAGGCGTGTCCATGGAGCCGTCTCGTTCCAGATCTGTTCTTAATCAAAACAGGATGGCACAGAAAGCGGAACAACTGCAACTCGCATGCATCGCCTTTGACGTACAAAACGGAAAATCATGAACATGTTATGTATAAATAATTCCGTTCCGGTTCACGCAGGTGCGTTGGCACTGGGTGTAAACCTCATATCTGGTTGTCAGGCAGTTGAACGATCAGCCCCTCCAGATCCTCTGTGATGATCAACTGGCAACCGAGTCGGCTTTCCGCCGTGCGTTCGCTGGCTGTGCCCTCCAGCATGGCGTCCTCATTTTCATCGACCGGTGGCAATGCCGGGAAGGCTTGTGCATCGACAAAACAATGACAGGTTGCGCACATGGCAGAACCACCGCACTCGCCCACCATGCCCGGCACGTCATTGTCAACGGCCGCGTGCATGACACTGGTGCCCAAGGCAGCATCAACAGCGCGATGTTCGCCGCTATGGGTGATGAAAGTAATCTTTGGCATTATGCTTCTTCCCGGTTACAGGTCTTTCAAAACACGCTGACAGGCATGCTAACGGTCCCAACGCGCTATTTATCCCAACGTACGGGCAGATTGAGCACGCCGCGAAAGGCCCAACCGCCGCACCGCACCGGATCATCCTCATCAAGCGCCAGTCCCTTGAGCCGCGCAAACAACATGGGTACGGCAATATTGGCAACCTGCATCCGCGCCACCCATGCCCCCGCGCAAAAATGCGGACCTGAACCAAATGCCAGATGCTGCTTCTTTTCGCGATGAAGATCAAATCTGTCAGCCTGCTCGAATTTGGCTTCGTCCCGATTGGCCGAGCCGACAAGCAGGAACAGGCGGTCATCCGGTTGAAGCATGACGCCGCCGAGTTCTGTAGGCTTGTCAACGGTGCGCGGATACATGCCGATGGGTGAAATCCATCGCACATATTCTTCAAAGCCGCGCATCCACAATGCATCATCTGCGCGAACTGCGGCAAGCTGATCAGGATTGGACAGCAAGGCCCAGATCAGGCCCGCATTGGCATCACGCGGCTCATTCTGGCCACCGCCGATGATGACCTTCAGATTGGCGCGAACAGAGTCCAGCGGCATGCCGCCGGCAGCCATCATCGCCAACAGGCTCTTATCTTCATCCGTGCGTCTGGCCCCGATCATCTCGTCAATGGCGGCATCGATGCCATCGCTGGCTTCCCGACCAAGACGGGCGATTTCCGCATCGCCAGCATAGTTCTGAACAGCATCCATCATGGCCTGTGACCAGCGTGCAATGTCTCGCCAATCGACATTTGTCAGCCCGGTCACCTCGCATAGACAGCGCGCCGCCATTGGTGTCGCATAGTCGACAAACAGGTCGGCTTTGCCTTTTCCCTCAATCTGGTCAAGCAGGTCAGTGGCAATCAATCTGAACTTCTCCGCCCAGATTTTCTTTGCAGCAGCGGGGCTGAAACTCGGAGAAACGATCGTCCGCTCCGCGAGATGCGCATCGCCATCCTTGCGCATGAAACTGTGCCCCATCACTTTATGAACGAGGGAGCGCGGCTCCAGGGACCGGAAGGTGTCCTGATTGCGCTCGACGTGGACGATGTCATCGAAGCGTGTCACCATGAAATGATTGGCCTGCGGCACCCATGCGACAGGATTGTTGGCGCGCAGCCGTTTGAACAGCGGATAGGGATCGCGCCACATTTCTTCGAAGTCGACGGTCTCCGCCGTCAATTCTTGCGCTTCAGCAAACATCTTTGTTACTCCCGGTCGATGAAATGGAAGATTAGTGCTCTCTGCTTGCATTTATCAATCAGATGAATTCAATAGGTATTATGCATGAATTCGATATAAGCAGCCTTGATATCCGCACCCTGAAAACGCTCAAACTGGTCCATGACCTCGGTTCCTTTTCCAGGGCGGCAGAACAGCTGGGACAAAACCAGTCAACCGTCTCCTATGCCATTGATCGCCTGCGCACAGCGTTCAAGGATCCCCTTTTCGTGCGGCAGGGACGTGGTGTCTCACCCACTTTGCGATGCACCGAGCTTGTCGCCCGGGTCGAGATGATCCTCGATCAGATCGCCGCCATGGTCGAGCCGACGGCGTTTGACGCCAGCCAGGCCCGCACCGACATCACCCTGTCATGCAATCACTACGAGCGCGCCGTGGTTCTGCCATCCATAGTGCGTCGCCTGCGCAAAGATGCGCCGGGCATCCGGCTGAAAATCATGCCGTCAGGCGTGGACGGTCACCGGCAATTGCACCGTGGTGAGTGTGACCTGCTGCTTTCGCCCGTCCTGCAGGGCAGTGAACGCCTGTTCCGGCGCCTGCTGCTGGAGGACCGATATGTCTGTGTTGTTCATGCGGACCATGCCCTATGCGGTAAAACAATGAGCCCCGCAGACTATGGCGCCGCGCAGCACGTGCTGATTTCCTACCAGGGAGGATGGTCACCGGGACACCGACAGGCAGCAGAGGCCGAAGGCATCAGCACCGATGTGATTATCGACCTGCCGAGTACAAGCGAAGTGGGACGGTTGATCGAAGGCACCGATCTTGTGGCAACGATACCGCTGCTACTCGCCAACACCCTGGGCGACAACATTGTCATACTGGAGAGCCCGTTTACCGGCGACCTGCCTGTCTACCAATACTGGACGACACGCACCAACCTTTCTCCCACCCACAGATGGCTGCGCGACATGATTGCTGTAGAGGCGCGCAGGGTCACACAAGACCATGCGCCGGGTACCCGCTGAAGAAACGGGTCGCATTCATTCGGATGGATTTTTCATGCGAAGAAGGACGCCGCTTTTCAGGACAAAATGATGGAACAGCGAAGCCAGAATATGGATCGCCACCAGCACAAGCATGAAGATCCGCATGATTTCATGGGCTTCGGCCGCCGCCTCGACACCAAGGAACCACGCCGCCATGCCCGAAAGCGGCATCAGGATCATCAGGGCGTAAAGCGACCAGTGAACGATATGGGCCATCAACTGCAAAAGTGCAGGTTCATTCTCCGGTGGCAAGGGTACGCCCCGCCTGAAACGCAGGACAAGGCGCCACAGGACAAGAAGCAGCACCGCGATACCGCCGAACACATGCGATGCAACAAGAGGGCTATAGGCGACAGTGCCGCCCTTTTCGATAATCTCCCAGGCCTCGACCATCCACTCATGGAAGACAAACTGAATGACGATCAACGCCGCTATGATCCAATGCAGACGAATCTGCGTCACCGAAAATCCCGTGCGAACCGACATCATAGCCTCCAAAAACTGAGTCACATTGCTTTATATATGAATCTCAGAATATTTAATATGGCCATGCACTGTGCCCACTGGTCGCAGCGTGACATTTCCATGCCACCTTGCAGGACCGGAAAGCCTCCGGCTTTTCTGATCTGCATTCTCCAACCGGCCTGCTTTTACGTCACTCCTGCCGGACGGCACCATCGGCGACCTGTTCATCAACCTCGTGGGACACCAGGTGCTTGCGCGAGATGAACGTGTAGAACATGGGCACCACAAACAGGGTGAACATGGTGCCAACCAGAATACCGGTAAAGATCACAAGGCCCATCGAATAGCGTGCTGCCGCGCCAGCGCCCTCTGCCGTGATCAACGGCACAACGCCCAGCGCCATGGCCGCCGTGGTCATCAGGATGGGACGTAAACGCACCTTGGCCGATGCAATGATCGCTTCGCGCCGTGACAACCCCTGCTCTTCGCGCAATTGATTGGCGAATTCCACCAGCAAAATGCCATGTTTGGTAATCAGCCCGATCAGTGTGATCAACCCGACCTGTGTATAGATATTGAGCGTACCAAGCCCGAGATTAAGCGGGATGATCGCACCAAAGATCGACAATGGCACCGACATCATGATGATGAGCGGATCACGAAAGCTTTCGAACTGGGCTGCAAGCACCAGATAGATGATCACCAGTGCGAGCGCAAAGGCGATCACGATCGTATTGCCTTGTGTTTTCTCCAGCCTCGACTGGCCCGAATATTCGATAAAGAAGCCAGCCGGCAACAAGGGACGGGCAATATCTTCAATCGTCTTGAGGCCATCTCCGGTTGTCACTCCGGGCAGCGGCAAGGCCGAAATCGTCGCCGAATTGAGCTGATTGAACTGCTCGATTGCAGCAGGTGAGGCATTGGTCGAAATGGTCACGACAGCAGAAAGCGGCACCATCTCCCCGCTGATGCTGCGAACAAAGAATTCCCCCAGCCTCTCCGGATTATTACGATAGCGCTGCGGCACCTGCATGATGATGTCGTAACTGTTGGAATCCCTGTCGAACTGAGCGATCGATCCACCGCCGACCATAAGCCCCAGCGTGGTGCCGATGTCGCGGATCGGCAGGCTGAGCGCAGCTGCCCGGTCCCGGTCAATGGTGATTGTCACCTGCGGTGCATCATAGGCCAGCGAGTTTTGCACGATAATGAACCGACCGGAGGCCTGCGCCTGTTGCCGGATCTGCTCTGCAACCTCATAGACCTGACTCGGGTCGCCAGTCGCCTGAATGACCAGTGATATCGGCAATCCGCCACCGGCACCCGGAAGGGATGGAGGTGCGAAGACGAAGGCCTGAACACCGGCGACCTTGGAAATGCGGCCCTGAATATCAGCCTGCAATTCCTTTTGTGAACGGTCCCGCTCACCCCAGTCCTTGAATGCCCAAAGAGCGATGGCCGAATTGGTGCCTCCACCGAAACCCACGATCTGGAAGTCAGCCTCCAGTTCGGGAATATCCTCGGTCAATTCGCGCATCTGCTTGGTGTAAAGAGCTGTATATTCGCTGGTTGCGTAACGCGGCGCGTTGACCAGCGAGAACAGTGCTCCGGAATCTTCCTCAGGCGCCAGTTCTCCCGACGTCTTGGTAAACATGAAAGCGGTCACCCCAACCAGCGCGATCACAATCATCAGCGTAACCGGGCGATACTTTAGCGATCCGGAAACCATTCGCTCATACAGATTGGCGAACCGGTCAAACGTGCGGTCGACGAAAGCGGCAAACCGGCTTGGTTCGCCGGCTTTGAGCAGCCGCGCACTCATCATTGGTGTGATGGTCAGTGCGACAAAACCCGAGATGACCACAGCACCGGCAAGCGTCAGAGCAAACTCCCGAAACAGAGATCCTGTCAGACCGCCGGTGAAGGCCAACGGCGCAAAAACCGCAGCCAGAGTGATCGTCATGGCCACAACAGCCGATGATATCTCCTTCATGCCGGCGAAGGAGGCCTCCATCGGCTTCATACCCTCCTGGATATGTCGGTGGATATTTTCGACCACAACAATGGCGTCATCCACCACAAGTCCAATCGCCAGCACCATAGCAAGCAAGGACAGAAGGTTGATTGAGTAGCCCATCATCAAAAGCATGAAACACACGCCAATCAGTGACAGCGGTATGGTCACAACCGGCATCAGCACCGACCGGAATGAACCCAGGAAGAGCAAAATGACAACAACGACGATGGCAACGGCCTCTGCTATGGTCTTGAAAACCTCTTCGATCGAAGCGCTGATCGTTTCTGTGGCATCATAGACAAGCGTGATTTTCATACCATCGGGCAGGCTTGCCTGTATGGCTGGCAGTTCGGCAACCACAGCTGCTGCAGTATCGAGTGGATTGGCCGCCGGTGTCTGGAATATGCCAATGAAGGTGCCGGGGTCGCCATTGAAACTGACAATGGTATCATTGCTCTCGGCGCCCAGCTCCACCTTGGCGACATCGCGCAGGCGTATCACATTGCCGTTGTCCGTTTTCAACGGCAATTGAGAAAAAGCTTCAGCCGTCTGCAGGGTCGAGCGCAGGGTGATGGAATAGGCAACAAATTGGTTTTCAGTCTTGCCCGGCGCGGAGAGAAAATTCGACGCATTGATGGCAGCAAGTGTCTCGGCCGCAGTGATGCCGCGCGCTGCCAGTTTGATCGGATCGATCCAGACCCGCATGGAATAATTGGCAGCACCCAATATCTGGATCTCCGCCACACCCTGGATCGTTGAAACGCGCGGACGGATAACCCGTTTGATATATTCCGTCAGTTGCTCCGACGTCATGTTCGGGTTCTGCATCGCCAGATACATGATCGCAAACTGGCGTCCCGTTCCCTTGACGATGGTCGGATCCTTGGCGTCGCTGGGCAATTCACCCCTCACCTGCTGGACCTTGGACATCACCTCGGTGAGCGCCACATCCGGGTTCGAGCCAAGCTTCATCTGAACCGTGACGACACTGGTCGAAGGCCGACTTTGCGACGTGACATAGTCGATATTCTCGGTTGTGGCGACAGCCGCTGCGATCGGCGTGGTGATGAAGCCCTGAATGAGGTCCGGACTGGCGCCGGGATAGACCGTCGTGATTGTGATGACAGTCTCGTCCACCTCCGGATATTGACGCACCGAGAGATTGAAAATGCCCTGGAAACCGAGCAGCAGGATGAGCAGGCCAACCACCGTCGAAAGGACGGGTCGGCGAATGAATATGTCTGAGAAACTCATTGCGCAGCCGCCTCGGACCTATTGCCAACAGCGGGAACAACCGAGTTGTCGATGACCACGGAAGCGCCATTGTACAGGCGATTCTGGCCGGCTGTAACGACCTGATCACCCGCCGAAAGGCCTTCGCTGATCTCCACCATCCCATCTGTGCGGCGTCCTGCCGTGACAAACACCTGGCGCGCAACCAGCGCTTCAGCCTCAGGCTTTTCAGTGGCATCCGCATCCGGCGCCGCGGTTTCAGCCGATGCAGGCGTAGCGCTCTCGGCTTTGCGCACGACATAAATGAAATCACCGTAAAGGCTGCTGACCAAAGCCGTTTGCGGCACCGGTAGCACCCCATCTTCCGTCGGCAGCTCAACACGCACCTGCAGGAACTGACCCGGATTGAGATGACCATCGGGGTTTTTGATTTCCGCCCGCACCGACACCAGCCGGCTGACCGAGTCAACCTTGGGATCGATACCGGTGATCAGCCCGAAAAACGGCATGGTGTCCGTGGAAAGGCCGAAGACAACCTTCTGGCCAATCTTCAGATCATCAAACCTTTGTTCCGGAACTGTGAAATCGATCCGCATGGTCTCCAGATCCTGCAGCGTCGCGATGACCTTGCCAGGTGTTATATATTGGCCCGTATCGATCCGCGGAATACCCAGGGTTCCCGAAAAGGGCGCGCGCAGCTGCTTTTGATCCAGCACAGCCTGATACTTCACGGCCTGGGACGTCGAGGCAGAAGCGGCAGCCTGCGCCGTATCGACACTGACCTCGGTTCCAACACCGCGGGTCTTCAATTCCCGCGCGCGATCCAATGTCTGCTTGTCAAGCGCTGCCTGTGTCGCGGCCGCGGCAAGATCGGCCTTTTGCACCGCGTCATCAAGCTGCACCAGAACCTTGCCCTGGGTGACCCGTTCATTGGCAGAAAACAGGATTTCCTTGACGATACCGGATGTTTCCACCGTCAGATCAACGCCCTGCGCCGCGCCGACCGTGCCAAGTGCGTCAATTCCCGGTGTCCATGTGACCGGTTCCACAACCATGGTGGAAACCGTCGAGGCAGGCGCCTTGCGGTTGGCAAAGAACTGCTCGATTGCCTGGTCACGAAAAAGGTTGAAACCGACAATGCCGCCACAAACCAGTACAAGCAGAACGAAGGCGATAATAAAGCGCTTGATCACGAAAAGCCCCTGTGAAGAGTATGAAGTGCGTTTCCGGAAAATGCGAAACAGCCTTCCGAAAGGCAATGTGAACACCAAATACATGCAGCAGGCAATCGTTTCAATGAAACCAAGGTCTGTTGCACGGTTAAGATTGCACAACCATCCCCTCACGGGAATGCCGATTTAATTTTCAATTCTTTACTGTACCGTCTGGACGGTATTGTCAATTGGAATTACGATGGTGCCAACAGGGCATTGCCACCGATACCACTCGGAAACAGCAAGACACCCCGGGAGGTAAGCTATGGCCGGAAAAAGGCCCAGTTCCAAACACAAGATACTCGCAGCGGCCGTCGATCTGGCCCATGACAGTGGGCCGGGAAGTCTGTCCCTGGAGGCGGTTGCCAAACGCGCTGGCGTATCAAAAGGCGGGCTGCTCTATCATTTTCCCAGCAAGGCAAAGTTGATGCAGGGACTGGTGGAGGAATATCTTCGCAATTTTGAAGCCGCCCTGGAAGCCGCCACGAATCCCGCAGAAGGCAAGGGTGAAGACCTGATGAGCGCCTATGTCAGGTTGTCGTTGTTAGCATGCGACGAAACCCATCCTCCGGCCGCATGGATATTTTCCGCCATGGCAGAGGACCCCGACTTCCTTTATCCGCTCAACGAATTCAGGCGCAAGTTGCTCGACAGGCTGAAAGCCCACACGCCTGAACTGGCGAATGTCCTGACAATTTATTTCGTGATCGAGGGGCTGCACAGCATGAAACTCTTCGGTGCGAACCTGGTGAGCGATGATGAGCGAAAATTGATCGATCAAAACCTGCTTGCAATGGCGCAGGTTAGCAACCCGTGATCACATGCGATCACATGCGATCACATGCGATCACGGGCGCTACTAAAATATGTTTAGTGACGAACCATGCCTGCATCGACATTCAGCGTCTGGCCGGTGACCCAGCGTGCATCATTGGACGCCAGGAAGGCGACCACGTCGGCTATATGTTCAGGTTGTCCCCTGCCGTTGACTGCCTGCAGCATTTCGTCAAAGTCAAAGGCGTATGACTTCTGTTGGGCCCCTCGTAACAGGCCTCACCGGCTCTCCAAATATTTCATTTCGATTTACAATTCTTGAATTCTAATGGGCATGATTTCTGTTATTCAAGATCGGCTGCAAGTTGACGTGTAGCTGACTGAAAGCATGCCAAAAATCAGCGCCAGGAGTGTCCGGCCCCACCATGAAATGGCCTGTTTGACGACCCCTCCGAAGTTTTTACATAATTTACATTTGTTGCCTCAAATATTTTCGATGTTTCACCTTAACATATTGATTAATATCATTTTATATTAACGACCTATTGCTCAAAAAAATGTCGATTTATTGAACGGATGTTCAATAATTTGCTGTTAAACGGCCCGTTGGACTTGCTAAATGGCACGTTCCTCAGTAGCCTTTTGGCGAAGATCGTCGCAAATGGAGTGCGTTTGAAACAGGTAGCAAATTTGTACATCAACATCTTCAGGAGAACGAATCCTTGATCATTGGCGACGCGGTTTCGGAACCGGCAAGTTCCACAGGCAAGCCGGATGCGATAGCCGCAACTTCACTCATTAAAGTGTTTGGTGCAGGTGACAGTGCCTTCAAGGCTCTGGACAATGTTTCGATCAATATCCGACAGAATGAATTTTTCACCCTGCTAGGGCCTTCCGGATGCGGCAAGACAACCCTGCTGCGCCTGATCGCCGGGTTTGAACAACCCACCAGTGGCACAATATTGCTCAACGGTGAGAACATCATCGACCTGCCCCCCTTCAAACGCCCCGTCAATACGGTTTTCCAGAACTATGCACTGTTTCCGCATATGACTGTTGCCCAGAATATTTCCTTTGGTCTGGAAATGCAGAATCGACCAAAGGCGGAAACCAAAACGATCGTTGACGAGATGCTGAGCCTGGTTCGCATGGAAAGCATGGCCGGCCGGCGCATCACCGAAATCTCCGGTGGTCAACAACAACGCGTCGCTCTGGCCCGTGCTCTGGCGCCAAAACCAAAACTGCTTCTGCTGGATGAACCGCTTTCAGCGCTTGACCTGCAATTGCGCAAGGACATGCAACTGGAGCTGAAACGCCTGCAGCTTGAAACCGGCATTACCTTCATATTCGTGACCCACGATCAGGAAGAGGCGCTGACAATGTCCGACAGGATTGCGGTCATGGACAAGGGGCAGATTCTCCAGGTGGGTACCCCAAGAGATATTTATGATCGTCCGCAGCACCGTTTTGTTGCCGGCTTCATCGGTGAAATCAACCTGGTGCAAGCAGGCCCATCCGGTTCCGCTGGTGAACCCGGTGAATATACCATTGATCAGACCGGCCACATTCGCGTCCAGGAGGGCAAGGCGGCTCAACAAGGTCAAAGTGTAACGCTGGCCATCCGACCGGAATGTATCAGCCTGAGCTTGCCTGCAGAAGGCACGCTTCCGGGCACGATTTCCACTATCGTCTATCATGGCACGGATACGATCTATCACTACACCTTGCCAAATGGCACCGCCATGCGGGCCAGATGCCAGAATTCCACCATGACAACCCTGCCGTTTGTTGCCGGTGATGCGATTGGCTGGTCCGTCGATTCCAGATCTGTCTCCGTGCTGGAGGACAAATAGAGGTGAGAGCAAGCACGCGGCCACTTGTGTTCCGTATTCTGCTGATTGGCCCGGCGGCACTGGCCATGTGCCTGTTCATGGTCATTCCGCTCATGCTGATGGGCTGGATTTCGATACAGGGACGTGATTATTCCGGCGGAGTCCTTTGGGGAGAGATCGGTTTCGACGCCTATACGCGGCTGTTTTTTGAACGCGAACTGGACGGAACGATTGCGCTGAACCTGAATTATTTCAAAATCATTTTGAGATCCATCTGGCTGTCCGCGCTGACCATGACCATTTCACTGGTTGTCGGTTTTCCCGTTGCTCTCTTCATGGCAACCCGCAGCCAACGCTGGCGCGCGGTCCTGATCTTCATGGTGACCCTGCCATTCTGGACAAATCTTCTGGTGCGCAACTATGCCTGGATCCTGCTGCTGCGTGATCACGGCACCATCAACAACACCTTGCTGTGGCTCGGTGTCATCTCGGAACCGTTGCCTTTGCTGCACAACCAGTTGGCCGTCGCAATCGGTCTGACCTATTCATTCATGCCCTTCATGGTGCTGCCGATCTATTCCAGTCTGGAGAAAATTGACTTCCGCCTGGTGGAAGCCTCTTTTGACCTTTATGCCAGCCGCTGGCAGACCCTCAAACGGGTCATTTTGCCGCTCGCCTTTCCCGGCATGGTGGCCGGCTGCATTCTGGTATTCGTGCCTTCTCTGGGTTCCTATGTCACGCCGGAACTGCTTGGTGGCGGCAAGACCCTGATGATCGGCAATCTGATCGGCCTGCAATTCGGTGCCGCCCGCAATTGGCCATTTGGCGCTGCGCTCGGCATGTTCCTGCTGCTGTTGGTCTTGATCGCACTGACCAGCTACGCACGGAACTACCGGACAAATGCACAGGTGGGCAAATGAGCCTGCCTGGTTTCAAAAAGCCCTACAAGGGTGATGCACGTCACTGGCCAGGTATTTTCATCGCCACGGCCTGCTTCTTTGCCTATGTCTATATGCCGATCATCATCCTGATCATTTTATCCTTCAATGAAAATCGGACCGTGACCGTGTGGACCGGCTTTTCACTGGAATGGTATGCTCTTGCTTTCGAAAACCGTGACATTATCCGCGCAGCAACAAATTCCCTGATCATTGCTTCCATCTCTTCGATCAGTGCCACCATTCTGGCAACACTGGCTGCAACGCGGATGGCAACCGACAAGTTCAATGGCAAAACGGCATTCAATGCCATGATTTCCCTTCCCATCACCGTCCCGGAGATTGTCCCCGCCGTCGCAACCCTGATGTTTTTTGCCAGTGTTGGTTTCACGTTTGGTCTTGGCACCGTCATCATCGGGCACACGATTTTCTGCCTCCCCTTTGCCTATCTGCCAATCCGGGCTCGGCTGGAAGGAATGGACCCGCGCATGGCGGAAGCGGCTGCCGATCTTTATGCCAATCCGATCAGAGCTTTCTATCGGGTGACTTTGCCGCAGATCCTGCCCGGGGTTCTATCCGGGCTCATCCTCGCATTCATCATTTCCCTTGATGATTTTGTCACCACATTCTTTCTCGGTGGCGCCGGCTCCACCACTTTGCCAATCTACATATTCGGCTTGGTACGCACGGGTGTAACCCCGGAAGTCAATGCCATTTCCTCACTGATGCTGTTGCTGTCATTGGTGCTCGTATCCCTGTCCCTCTTTTTGGGACGAGAACAGAGCCGGTAAATCAGGCCCGGCGGAAAATTCATTCCAATGCCTGAAAACAAGACGGAGGTTCACAATGTCAAATCCGAATCAATACAAGCGCAAGACGATCAACTTGCTTGCAACCACCGCCCTCATTCTGGGTGGTTTTGCAGGCAGTGCATCGGCTGAGGGAGAACTGAGATTATACAATTGGTCGAATTATTTTTCGCCAGCGCTGATTGAAAAATTCGAGAAGGAAACCGGTACAAAGGTGACGGTTGACAATTATGCTTCTGAAGACGATCTGCTTGCCAAATTGCAGGCTGGCGGTGGCGGCTACGACGTCATCTTCCCGGGGACCACAACCCTTGGAATCATGGTCGACAAGGGCATGCTGGCCAAGATCGACGTCAGCGAGATGGAAAATTTCAAGAATCTGCTGCCTGCCTTCACCTCGATCGCCGGTGACGAAAAGCGAGAATATTCCGCACCCTACATGTGGGGCACGACCGGTTTCACTTATGATCCTGCGATGGTGCCGGGCGGTAAACTGGAAGAGAGCTGGAAAGAGATTTTTGAGCCCCAGGAAGAGCTGAAGGGCAAAATTGCCATGCTCAATGAAATGTCCGATGTCTGGAATGCTGCAGCCTATTACACCGGCATCGACAAGTGTACGGAAGACCCTGCCGAAGCACAGAAAATTCTCGATGTCCTCATGGCCCAAAAGCCCTTTGTGAAACTCTACTCCAACGACGGCACCATTGACCGTATGGTTGCCGGTGAAGTGCCCGTGCACATGCAGTGGAACGGTGCCGCACACCGCGTGAAGGCCAAGAAGGCCGATGTTGTCTATGTCTATCCGAAAGAGGGTACAACCTTCTGGACCGATGTGATTGCAGTGCCAAAAGATGCGCCGAATATGGAAGCGGCAAAGGTTTTCGTGAACTGGATGATGTCACCGGAAGTTGCCGCCGAAGCGTCGAACTATACAGGCTATTCCAATGCGGTGAATGGCTCAGGCGCGTTCCTCAAGGACGATTTGAAAGCTGATCCGGCCGTCAATACGCCAGCCGAATATGATGAGCGGCTCAGAGCATTCAAGGCCTGCTCGCCAGCGTCCAAGGATCTTCGTGAGAAAGTCTGGACCAAACTCAAGTCATAAGAAAAATTGCCGGGGGCTCAAATGGGCCCCTGGCACTTTGAAAAGGCAGGCATGGAACACTTTCAAAATACATATGGATTTGCCCGCAGCGACGTTGGTTTGCACAATTGGCGGGAACGCCCTTTCAGCAAATGGGCTTTTGAGAATGTAGCTGAACTTGTTCCATCCTCTATCATACGTGCCTGCGGGCTGCCTGCAGATGAGCCTAAAGCAGACAATTCAGACCCGGCTTTTTCGCAGATGGTCCGCCTGTCCGACAGGCCCGAGACCGTCTCGTCGTTTTTGCGGCGCTCCCATACGGATCAATTCCTCGTTTCCAAGGCAGGAAAACCGATCCTTTGCTGGCAGGACAGCTGTTCGCGAGCAGATCGCCCGCACATCGTCTTCTCCATTTCCAAATCCTTCACCGGCATCCTTGCCGGCCTTTTGCAGAATTTGGGCGAACTCGATTTTCAAAAGCCGGTGTCCCACTACGTGCCGCAAGCCCTGTCAGGTGGCTATGGTGATTGCGCCTTGCAGCATCTGCTGGATATGCGCGCCAACGTTGATTTCAGCGAGGAATATCTCAACGAGGACGGCGATTATGCCCGTTATCGAAGGGCGACCCTTTGGAATCCGCCATTGGCCGGCAGGCCGAATGAAACGCTCGAAGACATGCTTCTCTCCATTGCCAAGGGCCCCGGACCACATGGCGGTCCGTTCCGGTATCTCTCGCCCAATTCGGATTTGCTTGGAATCATATTGCAACGCTGCACGGGCGCCAGCTATGCGCAGATCATGGAGGATTTGCTGTGGCATCCCATGGGTGCAAATTCCAATGCCCTGATCACGGTTGACCAAAAGGGCACGCCGCGCAGTGCAGGCGGCATCAGCGTTACGGCTCGCGACCTGCTGAAGCTTGGAAACCTGTTGCTCGATCATGGCGCGGCAAATGGTGTTCAGGTCATTCCAGAGGCATGGATCCATGACATGCGCCACAATGGTGATGAAGCGGCCTGGGAAAACGGCAATTTCTCCACTTTCCTGCCCGGTGGGCGCTATCGCAACAAGTGGTATCTATTGGCAAGACCGTCATTGGCCTATCTGGCGATCGGCATTCATGGACAATGGCTCTTTGTTGATCCGGAAACGCAAATTGTCATCGTCAAACTCTCGTCTCAGGCTTTGCCGCAGGACGATCTGCTGGATGTGCAAGGCGTCGCCTTTCTAAAGCAGTTCTCAAAAATGGCCGGACATTGACCTTCATGCAATCACCCCTTCCAGCCGTGCGACCTTTATCGGATCCTCGTGATCCAGTTTGCAGCAGATGCGATAGATCTCGAGAAGCTCTGCGGAAAGTTTGCCGTTCTGGTAGAAATGCATGGCGGCCGAATAACGCTCAATACCCGAACGTACTGGCCCGGGCGGTGTGTTCAACAGTCGCATTTGTGTCTCGTCTTCAATGGACTCGCACGCGATTTGCAGCATGGCAATTCTCTCCGGTTGCGCTGATTACATCAGAGCACGGCCCATCATGCAATTTGGAAATGCAGGAGCGATAGTGGCACAGGAAACCACCCAGGCTCCGGAATATGACGATAAGGCCATCCGTTTCCTCGAGTCCCTCTGGGGTAAGGGTTTTCTGTCTCCTGGTGGTTCAAAAGAGGTTGATCGGATCGTCTCCAATCTCGACTTTGCAGGTGCGCGCGTATTGGACCTGGGCTGCGGTGCGGGCGGGGCGACCCTTCATCTGGCAGAAACCTACCCCCTGTCACAGATTGTCGGGTTTGATGTCGAAGAACCTGTCATTGAACGGGCAAACGCGCGCACTATCGCCAAGGGCCTGACGGAGCGGGCATCCTTCATCCTGGGGGAGCCCGGCCCCCTGCCCTTTGATGACGGCTCTTTCGATATCGTGTTTTCCAAGGATGCGCTGGTTCATGTGGCAGACAAGGAAGCCCTGTTTGCAGAGATTTTCCGGATCATCAGGCCGGGTGGTTTGTTTGCCGCCAGTGACTGGTTGACCTCCCATGATGGAAGACCTTCAGCGGCCATGCGCGCCTATCTGAAGGCGGAAGGTTTGAGTTTCGGCATGGCTTCGCCCGAACGCACCAAACGCGCCATGCAACTGGCTGGCCTGACCGAGATCAAAAGCGTCAACCGCAATGCCTGGTATCGCAAGACGGCAAGGGCTGAACTGGAGCGGTTGAAAGGGCCGCTCTACGAGCCAGCCTGCGAGGCCGTCGGCAAATCTTATGTCGACAAGAACATTCAAACATGGGCCGCCATGCTGGTGGTGCTGGATAGCGGCGAGCACCGCCCGACCCATCTGTTTGCAACAAAGCCGCTTTTGACGGAAGCGACTGGCGCGCCCTCGCTGCCCGCCGGAAAAAAGCAGCACAGCCCCAACGCCGTGCCAGCGCGCAGCAGGGCGTCCAAGGAATTCAGGCAACAACAACTGATCGGTGCGACCATCGACTCAATCGCCACACGCGGTTATGCGGAAACGACCATGGCCCATGTGACCAAGGGCGCCGGATTGTCGCGCGGGATTGCCAATTTCCATTTTGAAAGCAAGGAACGGCTGTTCATCGAAACATTGCAGTTCATGGCCGATGATTATGCCCTCCACTGGAAAACAGCCATAGAGAAGGCCGCGGACAGTCCGGCAGCGCAACTGCGGGCAATGATTGTCGCCGATTTTGACAACCACGTTTGCAATACCCGCAAGATTGCCACCTGGTTTGCCTTCCTGTCCGAGGCAAAGACACGCCCCGCCTACCGCAAGCTGTGCTGGGCACGTGACGATGATTTTCTGGGTGCCCTGCGCGATCTGTGCCAGGGACTGAAAACCGAAGCCGGATACAATTTCGAGCCGAAGGCCATAGCAACCTCCATCTATGCACTGCAGGAAGGACTGTGGTTGCGGCTGATGCTGGCAGGCAGGGATTTCAAGCGCAAAACGGCATTGGAGACTTCCCTGAAAACGCTTGGAACCCTGTTCCCGAAACATTTTCGCGAGGACGGAACCCTGATTGATCAGAAAGACGGCCAATGACCAGCATTTCCAAAGACGCACCACAGCCGGAAAACCTTGTCCAGCCATGGCCCTATGCCGGTTCGATCGGCCGTGCAAAGCAAAGCATCATAGGTGCCGGCAGCGGCGTCTATGTGCGCGATGACAAGGATAATTGGCTGATCGACGGTCCGGCCGGCATGTGGTGTACGAATGTCGGCCATCGCAATGAGGAAATGGCCGATACGCTCTACAAACAGGCGATGGAACTGTCCTATAATTCGCCCTGGTATACCAGCAATGCGCCGGCCATTGAACTGGCTTCGCGACTGGCAGAGCATGCACCCGGTGACCTTGAGCATGTGTTCTTCACCACCGGCGGATCGACAGCCATTGAAAGCGCCCTTCGCTTTGCGCAATTTTACAACAATGTCAGAGGCAGACCATCGAAGAAAAAGATCCTGTGCCGCGAAGGCGGCTATCATGGCAGCACCTATCTTTCGGCCTCGCTCAACGGCAGCCAGAGAAACCGGGACTGGATGGACTATGCGGACGGTATGTTTATAAAACTGTCCAACCCGGATCCCTTCAGGCGGCCTGAAGCAATGGATATGGCGGGTTTTGCCGACCATCTGGTTGCGGAATTCGAACAGGCGATTGCCGATCATGGCGCAGAAAATATTGCGGCCTTTGTGGGGGAACCCATCATGGCATCGGGCGGCGTCATCGTACCGCCGGAAGGCTATTTCAAGCGCATCCGGGATATCTGCCGCCAAAACGAAATCCTGTTCATCGCAGACGAGGTTGTCACCGCCTTCGGCAGGCTTGGCCACATCTTTGCGTCACAGGAAATGTTTGACGTCGTGCCGGATATCATAACCTTCGCAAAGGGTGTGACCTCGGGCTATTTTCCATTGGGCGGCATGATGGTTTCCGCCGCGCTGATGGAGGATTTGCGCGCCTCCAACCACCCGGAAGCCATGTATGCCCACGGACTGACCTATTCCAGTCATCCCGTCGGATGCGCTGTGGCACTGAAAAACCTTGATCTGCTGGAAGGCGGCATTATCGACAACGCCAGATCCGTTTCGCCCCATTTCCAGGATAAGCTCAAGTCGCTGGAAGAATTGTCGCTTGTCGGCGAGGTCCGCGGCATGGGGCTGATGGCCTGTATTGAGTGCGTTGCCGACAAGGAGAGCAGAAATCCGCTTCGTCTTGATACCGAAGTGGGCGCGCGCATCGATCGTCATTGCCAGGAATTGGGCCTGCTGGTGCGACCCCTCATCCATATGTGCGTCATGTCGCCGCCTCTCATTATTGCTGAAGCGCAGATTGATGACATGGCCGGTATTCTGCATGAGGGCATTTCGCGCACCATGGATGATCTGCGATCAGAAGGGATCTGGAACGGCTAATCATCCGTCCCCGACGGCCTCATGCAACAGCATTTTTGCGTTCAATGGCCTGATTGCATCTTCGCCGGGCTGTTCACCAAGCGTTGAGACCGGCAAGGCGCGCCGGATCAGATCATGGTGCGTTTTCACCCCATATTCCAGATCAGACAGGTAGAAGCCTTCAAAACCACTGGAGGTCATGGCCTCATTGGACCATTGGGTCAGCTGCACGTCTTCCGCCATCGTATCGCGATCAATGCGATAGGCAAGGTATCGGGCAAGCCGTTGCTGCCGTGTCTCATCGGGATTCCTGTAGATCGCTCCACGCAGCAGGGTCTGGCCGGTTGAAAGAGGAAACTCCTGATAAAACTGCACCAGTTCCGGCGTGACGGCAATGACCGCATTGGGAAACAATGTGTAATAAATCCACGACCTTTTCATCGTTTCCGGCAGGGTCACACCGGGTGCAAGAAGCTTTGTGTAGTGTTTGACGCTCCAGCGACGTCCGCCATTGCTGTTGCATTCGGCATAGGAACGGCACACACCATCGATGAATGGTTCATCGTAGTAGCTGGAACCATAAAGATCCTGAAGCGCCGGGTGAGCAAGCGCCACATGATAGCCTTCATTGTCGACATCACGCACCGATTTCCAGTTTACCGGCGAGGTCTGCGACCACATTCCATCCGTTGGCAGAATATCGGCCATGCGATAATGCGACATTTCTTCGGCAAAAGGCTGCATCAGATCACGGACAGATGGCTGAGGACCCGCTGCAAATCGAATAAAAATGAAACCGTTCCATATCTCCAGTTCAAGGGGCTTCAGGCCAAACATTGCTTTATCGAGAGCCGGAAAACTTTCAGGTCGGGCGGCGCCCCGCAATGTGCCATCCAGGTTGTAAACCCATCCGTGGAAGGGGCAAACCAGCGCACTCTTGCATTGCCCGGCCTCATCTGAAACCAGCCGCGAACCACGATGACGGCACAGATTGTGAAAAGCCCGGATCTCATCATCCTGGCCGCGCACAATCAGTGCGCGTTCATCACAAACGTCAAATGCGAGGTAGCTGCCCCTTTCCGGAATGTCGGAAACATGGCAGGCAATCTGCCAGTGATTGCCAAAAATTGCCTGCTTTTCCAACTGCAGAAACGCATCACTGTGGTAGGTCCATCCGGGAAGGCCGCCCCTGTTCCAGTCCTTTGGAATAGCCGTTTTTCTCTTGGATTCCGGGTGTTTCATGGCCTCACCAACATTTGTTACTATTGAACGATCGTTCAATAGTAACAAATGTGAAGCGCTATTGGAACCGTACATGCCAAGATTGCAATTGTGGCGTCATTGCCTGCTCATACCAAAGATCGATACGGATAAACGCGGCTGCGGATCACTCCCACTCCATTTCCGAATACACCTGTTGCGCATTGCGTTTGGACAAAAGATCAAATTGATCCAGCCCGGAAAATGCTGTTTGATCCACCCCAACCGAACCGATCATGTCGCCTCCCGCATCGATGTGCTGAGCAATTTTTTCACGCAGATTGACCAGATAGTCGTAGGTATCGACCCGAGCCTGCTGCATGCCCGTGGCATGGCCATGGCCTGGAACCACATGGGCGGGATTGAGCGCCGCCATCGTTTCAAAGGCCGCAATCCAGCTTTTGGCATTGGACTGCGGCAGAACACCCAGCAGCCGCTCGACAAATACAATGTCGCCGGCAAATACGGTGTCCTTCGCCTTGAGCCACACAAAACTGTCACCTGGTGTGTGGGCCGTTCCCGGCTGGACGATCTCGAAAGTCATCCCACCAAGTTCAAAACTGTAGGCATCCTCAAAAACGATATCCGCCTGCGATGGTTCAGTCCCGCTTAATGCATCACCCAGCAATTGTTTGAGCATGGACAATTGCATCGATTGACGCTCCGCCTGATCATCCACCGCACGGGCGGACGCAATGATTTTGGCGCCCTGCAATTTCCAGTAGCCATTGCCCAGCCAGCGGTGGTCCTGCCCACCGGAATTGATGACAAATTTCACAGGTTCATCCGTTAGCGATCCTATTGCTGCGTGAATTTCCTCCGCGCCCTTCCAACTGCCACCGGCATCGATCAGCACCACACCGTCACCTGTCGCCACAACACCAAATGTTGCATTGTTGGCAAGGTTGGAAGCAGATCGCTGTTCATGCGGACCGACCAGCGCCCAAACGCCGCCCGTGACCACCTGAACCTCGAGATTTTCCGCCAGGGCCGGTGGTGTTGTCATGAATATCGCAAGTAAAAACAGGCGTAGCGAATTTCTGATCATGCCTTGCTCCAATAATCGTGCTGTTTCGACGCAATTTGGATTCAAACTGCCCATTCGGCAATCTGCTGGAAACACAAATGCCAACACCAGCCATGGACGTACACTAACACATTCAATATTTGCCATGTTTGACAATTCGTCGCGGTTTACCTGATTAATAGGATCAATTGCATCCCTTGACGACTTACGATTGATTCAAACCGGCCAATGGGCTAGACAAGCCATTCATCTGACGTTTTGCAACGAAGAAGCAACGCTCGGTCATCATCTGATCGGCTAACGTCAGTCAACGAAAACTGCATCGACATGAGCTGACATCATATGAAACAACCTATGGGAAGTGGCCTGGAAGACCGCCGCAAGGCTGCGTCTGAAGCCAAACTTGAACTGCTGAATAAATTCAAAGCCGCTCCGGATCCGGAAATGCTGGAAAAGCGTGCCGAAAGGGCCGCCGTTGCGGCCGCCCGCGAAGCCCGGCGCGCTGAAAACCTGCGCCTGAAGAAGGAAAAGGCCGAACGCGAAAAAATCGAAGCGGCCGAAAGAGCCAAAGCGGAAGAAGAAGCGCGCGCTGCCGCTCTCAGACTTGAAGCGGACAAAGCCGTTGCTGAAGAGGCTGAGCGCAAGGCAGAACGGGATCGGCGGTACGCTGCTCGAAAAGCCCGCAAGCGCTGATTGCAACGATTATTTTCAGAAGCTGAACCTGTTCAAATGGGCACATTTGAACAGGTTCAGTGCTGCCTTTTGGTCGCAAACCAGATGACATGGCGGGCACCACGGCCTTTTCCATTGGCGCGTACGCTCACCTCTTCGACAACAAAGCCGGCCTTACTCAAGCGGCGGGTAAATTGGCTGTTCGGTCCCGATGACCAGACAGCAAGAACCCCGTCGGGTCGCAAAGCCCAACCCGCAGCCCTAAGTCCCTCAACGCTGTAGATGTCGTCATTGGCCTTGCGCGTGAGTCCTTCAGGTCCGTTGTCAACGTCAAGAAGGATGGCATCATAGGCTGCCTTGCCGGCACTGATCGACCGGCCAACATCCTCCTCCATGATCGAGACGCGCGGATCATCCAGGCATGTACCGAATATCCCCGACATGGGACCCCGCGCCCATACAACAACGGAAGGCACCAATTCCGCAACGGATATGCGCGCATCTTCACCGAGTACGGCAAGGCTGGCGCGCAGGGTAAAGCCCATACCAAGACCGCCAATCAGAATCTTTGGTCGTTTCAGGCCAGCAATCCTTTTACAGGACATGGTGGCCAGTGCCTCTTCAGACCCGCTGAGGCGGCTGTTCATCAGCTCGATGGAGCCCAGCATGATGGAAAATTCGCTACCCCTTTGCTTGAGGCGAAGTTCCCCGCCACCGGGCATTTCTGCGGAATCAATATGGATCCAGGGTATCACGGGCAAAACCTTCAAATTGCGGACAGCATTTGGCGAAATACCATGCCTGTCCATGAACACCAAGCACAGGCAATTGAACCATCGAATTTCGGCAGATACCCACAACTGTGGGTTATGGTAAACACGACCATTGACACTTTGAATATGTTAACCAAGTATCGTTAAAAGACCCTGTAAGGGCATATTTTTACGAATACTCAAAATACTTGAGACATGGTGATAAATTCACGCAGTTAAGGAAAAAGACCCCAGTGGCCGACAACGATGTTATCAATGAATATCTGTCAGAAGCAGATTTTTGGGCATGGGAAACAGATACTGATCTGATACTCACCTACGTGAGCGACCAATTCTTACGTCTGACCAGCCTTGAAAAAGCTGAGTTTCTTAATAGATCACGGTCTCAAATCAATGACTATTCAGCTGATTCAGAAATTTGGACAGCACATTGTCAAATCTTGGAACGGCAGCAACCGTTCAGTCATTTCAGGTATCCGTTGCGGCCAAGCGACGGCAGGATTCGATGGTTTGAATCAAGTGGATCACCCCGGTTTGACACCTCCGGAGCCTTTTTGGGCTATCGTGGCGTTGCTCGTGATGTCACCATGGAGGTGGCAGCGAGGGAACGCTTGGAGGTGATCGACCGGGAAGCTCGCTTGCAGCGAACCCTGCTGGCACAGTTTGAGCGTGTTGCGAAGATTGGCGCCTGGCGTTGGTCTTTGACAGATAACCGGGTTGAATGGACGGATGAAATCTACAACATCTGCGGTATTCCTCTCGGCACTCCCCTGGACTTTGAACTGGCAAGCAGCGTCTACAAAGGCGAAGCATTGGTTCAACTGACGGCGGCGATTGACCGCACGATTGAAACAGGAAAGCCCTTCGACATTGTCATCCCAATGGTAACGGATGCAGGTATTTCACGATGGGTTCGCGTCATCGGCGAGGCTGAGTTCGTCGACAATGAGCTCCGCCGACTGTTTGGCACCTATCAGGACGTCACCCGTGAACGCGAGCAACATCTGGAACTGGAAAGGTTGGCCCTGGTCGATCCACTGACCGGGATCGCCAATCGCTCGGGTTTTCACAAGCAATTTGAAAAATTGCTGGATCAGCCAGTCAACAGCCCCAAAAAAGTGGCGCTCTGTGTCGTGGACTTGAATAATTTCAAGGAAATCAACGATCAGTTTGGACATGAGTTGGGTGACACGGTTCTTGTGCGTTTTACTGAGTGGTTTGGCAAAAGGATGGGTGATCAGTGCCATTTCTCCCGGCTGGGAGGAGACGAATTTGCTGTTTTGATAGAACATACCGATGAGCCGAAATCTCTCGAAGAAGAACTGACCAGATTGTTTTCAAATTTCAAATTCGATGTCGTGGTCGAGAATTTCATTTTCAATATTTCAGCCTGCGCAGGCTATGCAGTGTTTCCCACGGACAGTACCGAGAGTGCAGAGCTTATGCGATACGCTGATCTTGCACTCTACGCTGCCAAACGCAATGACAGTGCGATCCTGCAGAAATACAACCCCGCAATGATGGAGAATTTCCGCAAACGCGTGGTCGTCACGCAGGAGTTTCGTCGCGCTTTATCGCACAACCAGGTTGTTCCCTTTTATCAACCGATCATCGACCTGAAGACTGGCGAGATCAGCGGCATGGAGGCCCTTGCCAGATGGGTGCATCCGCAGCAGGGAATCCTGTCACCTGAAGGATTCATGGAAATTTTCGACGACCCGAAGACATGTGTTGAACTGTGCAAGAACATGCTGGAACAGATTTGCTGTGACATGATCAAATGGGACAAGGCAGGGTTTGAAGTGGGGCGGATTGGCTGCAATGTGACTGCCGCTGATCTGCGGCAACCGGGCTTTTCGCTTGAGATTATCAATATGCTTTCACGCTATGGTCTGCATCCCAACAGGCTGGTCCTTGAGGTGACCGAAACCACGGTCTTCGGAGCGTCAGTACGTGTCATCACTGAACAGCTCAGACATCTGCTGGATGCCGGCGTGCGGGTCGCCCTGGATGATTTCGGGATCGGTTATTCGTCGCTGACCCACTTGAAAAGCCTGCCCTTCTCAATCCTGAAAATCGACAAATCATTCGTCAAGGATATGATGAAATCCCGTTCCGATCGCGCAATTGTTCAGTCCCTCATTCAGTTGGGGCGTGAAATTGGATACTCGACAGTTGCAGAAGGTATTGAAAACAAAACCGAAGCCGATCATCTCAGAACACTCGGCTGCGAACGGGGCCAAGGCTACTTTTTCTACCGGCCAATGCCAGGCGAGCAAGTCCTGAAGCACTTCAGCGGGAAGCTATTCACGCACCATGCAAAACAGTCAAACGGCTATTAGTCTGCCAGTGTCACCTGGTTTTTTAGCGGCAGTCAAGCTGTAAGCAGTTGAATTTCACCAGCCTTGGTCGCGATCGATGAAAGCCAACAATTTCAAATGGCAATTGTCATCGAAACGAGAATGCGTGATGAATGGACCGTAAGGAAATAGTTCTTGCCCGCACGTTTCTGGAGATCATCGCTTCCGGTAATTTAGTTACGGCAGCGATGCGTTGACACGTCACACAATCAGCAGTTCCCCGTCGCTTCAGAAAGCCGGAGCAGAGTCCTCCTGCATATAAAGGACCAGCGGCTTGAAACGTCTGTTTCAAGCCGCTGGTCAAATCAGCAATCAACTTTCACAAATTGGCTCACACCAGGCTCTCATACGACCTGACACGGGTTGCCGGCCGTTTATCAAAGACGATTATCAACGCCCAGGTTCGCGCAACAGGTTGGTTATGTTGCGCACTGCCACACGGCGGTTGTTGCGCTCGGCTTCCAGCGTCGGCACCTTGAGATAGGCCTCACCGTAGCCCTGTGTGATCAGGTTCTCTGGCGGAATGTTGAAATATTCCGACAGGGCGATTGCGATGGATTCAGCACGCCGGTCCGATAGGGCAAGATTGGAGATTTCTGATCCGATCGCATCCGTATGGCCTTCGATGAGAAAGATCGTGTCCGGATCCTGATCAAGGATCGCTTCCATGGCGAGTGCGAGACGGTCAAGTGTCGGAATTTCGGTTGGGGATATTGCCGCACTGCCACTGTCAAAGGTGACCGGCGTATCGATGCGACGCAGTTTGTCCCGCAACCGTTCCGAATAGCGCACCTCCTCCAGTGAATAAGCCCGCTCAACACTTTCCACCGGCGGCGCCGTCAGAGCAGAACGGATGGCGTTCTGATTGACCCTGTTGCCCATTTCAATGACATAATCGCTCTGGGGAATCTTCAGCCGGATCGGTGGCAGATTGATCTCCACCCCGCCGCGCGGACGCCGCTCCTCATACAGAGGGCGATTATCGATCAGTACGAGTTCGCGACCATTGCGCTGCTTGCGCACCCGATAGATGATATCGCCGTTTGAATCGCGGATCGTGATGATCTGTGAACCATTGGGACGCGTGACCGTCGTTTGACTGCGTCCGCGTGGCAGGTTGGTGACTTCAATATCGTTGGCACCACGCAAAATGCGATCGGTTTCACTGTCGCTGCGAATGATGACCCGATCACCCAATTTGAAGATCGTCCGGTTGTCGCCACCGCGTACTTCGGATTCATCCCCACGATTCTTTCTATCTTTGCGGCCTTTTTGATCTGTCTGGTCGCTCTGTCGGGATTCCAGTTCGCGCACCTTCTCGCGCTCAGCGGCAAGCTTCTTGCGCAGTTTATTGACCTGAGGATCGGCCTCTTCTCCCTGAATGCCCGTTGATTCCGGAGCAGCAGGCTTGGCTTCGGCCTGTTCTTTCTTCACCTGTTCGCCGTCACTGGCGGATTCAGCTTCCGCCCTCGCCTTTTCACGTTTTTGCTTTTTCGTCAGTTTGTCCTCGGCATTGCGTTTGTTGGGCTTTTCCTCCTCGGCAGTTGCTGTATCTGCTTTGCCCTTTTTTTGCTTTCCATCGGCATCTGCGATAGCTGCTGGTTTTTCCTCGGGTTTGGGTATGTCCGCAACAGCAGGTGCGGTTTCGGCAGAGTCTTCCTGTGGCTGAGCTTCTTCAGTTTGCTCTGTCGTTGCTTCAACGGGCTGCTCGGCAGCCACGTCGGCCTGCACAGACGCCTCTGGTGCCTTTTCGGGTGCAGCAGCTTCGGCTTCCGCTTTTTCAGCAGACTGCCCAGCAAGCGGAAGCCCCGCATCAGCCAGCGCCTGCGCCAAACCGCGACGCGCCTTCTTCACTGACTTGCGTGCAGCATCCACGTCACCATTGTCGGTTTCAGCGATGCGCAAAGCTTCCTCGGACGCCACCAGGTTGGCACGCGCATTGAGAACGCTTTCAGGCTCGCCAGCCTGTACCAGCAGGACATGCCCTGTGTCATGCCCACGCGTCCCCTGCGTCACTGTGCCGAGGGAACCCGGCGAGAAATAGGCAGCCATCGTCGGCGAACTGGCCATAGGAAACAAGGCCGCCAAAGCGACGACATAATGCGGGCGAATAATTTTCATACCAATGCTCCTCAAAGCGATAAGACCGCAGACCCTGTGGCGCGCGATCAAACGAGTTATATGTGGGACAACGCGCGCCCAGCCTTCTAGTTCCCCACAATCACGGCTTATCCATGTCGAATACGGCGGCGACACGGAATAATTTTGACGGGTAAAACAGTCAGAACAAAAGTCCGGGAGAAAGAATTTACAGCCAGCGCCCATGGCCATGACAAGGCACGCGTCGCCGATCGAACCGACCATTTCAGCCCATGCCTATGTCAATGGTGGTCTGGTTCGCAAAGTGCGACAGACGACGCTTTCGCTCATGTCCCAAAAATGTGGTGATCTTGAATATTCTCGCCACAACCGCCTGCAGAACCAGGGGTTTCAGCGCGAATTCAATCCGGTCTGCCATTTGAGAAACAACTTTGGCTGTCAGTTCTGATCTGACCGATATTAGTGACGATCACAATTTTTATTCGACAAAGGCTTGCAGAAATCAACCAGGTGACGCCGCTGTAATGCGCAATGATCAGGCCACGTTGCAGTAACCGTCACCTGACAGCAATGTGGCAAAGGCTTCGCGACTGATTGGTCGCGAAAAATAGTAGCCCTGAAGACAGGTCACACCCAGATCGCGCAATGCAAATGCCTGCTCTTCTGTTTCGATGCCTTCGGCAATGGTGCGGAATCCCAGATTTTCACCCATGTCCACAAGCGCCTTGACGATGGCATCCGCCCACACGACCTTACCGACGTCCTGAACGAAACTGCGATCAATCTTGACCGCATCGAATGGCAGGTCCTTGAGCAAGGACAGGGATGAGTAGCCGGTTCCGAAATCATCAATCTGGCCCCCCACACCGTAGTGCCGGATCATCTCCAAATTGGTTTGCACCACATCAATACTATGTACGAAGCTGGATTCCGTCAGTTCGATATTGATATATTGCGGTGGTATCGCATGACGCTCGATCGTGTTGATGAATCGAACGGCAAACCCCGGATCGCGGGCCTGGATCGGCGATACATTGATGGAAATCGGTATGACGACATTTTTCTGGTCAGAAAAACGTTTGGCGATGCACGCGCAAAGGTCGTCAAACAATCGGCCTCCCAATGTGGCGATCATGCCACTCTCTTCTGCAATGGGAATAAAGGTAACCGGACCGACCAGAGCACCGTCTTCGCCACGCCAGCGAGCAAGCCCCTCTGCCGCAACAATTGAATGATTCCCGGCGTCGACAACCGGCTGAAAATCAAGATAGAAGCGGTTTTCCTGAATATCCGCTGCCATCTTCTGCTTGAGCACCTGCTTCTCGTTGAAAGAATCGTCCATCTGCGCATCATAGAGGACAACAGCGGTGTCTTTTGTTTGTTTGGATTTGTAAAGTGCATGGTCGGCACGCGAAATCAGCGTACTCGTTTCTGTCTCTCCGAAAGAAATCAGCGAGACACCAACGCTGAAATGCACACCGAACCGACCGTCATTGAGCATGCATATTGCCTTCAGTGCAACGAGAATCTCATCGGTTCTGCGAAACGCGTCTTCTTCCGTTTTGACATCACGCAAAAGCATGGCGAATTCATCGCCACCAATTCTGGCGGCACTGTCATTCTCGGACAGGACTGTTTTGAGCGCATCGGCAATTGCGACCAGAACCTCATCACCCGTTTGATGCCCGAAAAGGTCGTTGATATCCTTGAAGCGGTCGAGATCGATCAACAATATCGCGCTTTCTGACAGGCCAAGCCTTCAGCAAGGGTGCCGGCCGTCCGCAGATCACAGATCACAGATCACATGCCCTTCCATGGCAGCTTCATCAAGGGCAATCTCCGCCAGACGCCTGTCTGCCGGGTTGTCTTCAATGAGCAATATGGACAGTGTTTTTGGACTGTTATGGATCATTGTAATTCTGCTGCATCGGTTCAGCCTATGGCAGCACAACAACAGTGAACCAAAAGTTATCGATCGCTTTTACCACCGACATCAGGCCCTCAAAAGTAACGGGCTTCACTATACAACAGTTTGCCTGCAATTGGTAAGACTTGGCAATATCGCTTTCGGCCTCCGAGGAAGTCAATACAACGGTCGGTATTGTCTTCAGATCTGGATCACCCTTGATTTGCTTCAGCACTTCATGTCCGCTAATCCCCTGAAGATTAAGGTCCAGAACAATAAGATCAGGCCGCACTGCGTCGATGTGGTCTCCGCGATTGTAGAGAAAGTCGAGTGCCTCCTGACCGTTCATCACGGCCGTGAGATTATTGGCAATCTTTGCTTCCTTGAAGCCTTCAATCGTCAGCCGTATATCAGCCGGATTGTCTTCCACCAGAAGTATTTCGATTGGACCTGGTCCTCTAGCTGTTTGCATATCGAGCTCCTGTTCGTTTCAAATTCTACTGGGTTTAGCCTTTCGGCAGGGTAAATCTGAAAATCGATCCGCCACCAGGGGCCTGCTCGACGTCAATTTCCCCCCCATGGCGTTCAACAATGCGGCGGCAAGATGCCAGCCCGATGCCAGTTCCCGCATAGGCATCGCGGCCATGCAGTCGCGTGAATATGCCAAATACCTTGTCTTTGAATTGAGGGTCAATTCCAATGCCATTGTCGCGAATTGAAAACGCCCATCGATCACCCTGTGAATTCGCCTCAATATGAATTGATAGTGGATTTTTTGATCTGTACTTGACAGCATTGTCTATCAGATTGCGAAAGAGGCGCTCAACCTGAACGCTATCGGCAAGCACCACAGGAAGCGTTTCGTACTCCATTTTTCCGTCCGCTTCCTTGATCCGGCTGGCCAGTGACCGCTCAATGCGTGCCAGAACCGCATTGGTATCGACCTGTTCCTGGCTGATCGGATTGTGGCTGACCCTCGAATAGCCCAGAATGTCATTGATCAGGCTCTTCATGCGCGTCACACCATCGATGGCGTAGGCGATGAATTCGTCAGCTTCGGCGTCCAGTTTGCCCTGATAGCGACGCGCCAGCAAATCCACATAACTGCCAACAACCCGCAGCGGTTCCTGCAGGTCATGGCTGGCCACATAGGCAAATTGGCTCAATTCTTCGTTGGAACGCCGCAGGTCTTCAATAAACCTCTGCTCCTTCTGTCGCTCGATTGCCTTGCGCCTCGAAAGGTCACTGGTCATGCCCAGAAACATTCGTTTTTTTCCGACAAACATCGGCGATATTCCCAACTCTATCAGAAATTCCGTGCCATCTTTTCGTCGCGCCAAAACCTCACGACCGACTGCAAACATACTTGCATCATTGGCTGAGAGAAGCTCCTGAAGGTAGTTCTCGTTTCTGGTATGGAAACGTTCCGGTACCAATAATGATGCATGCTCGCCGATGACTTCCTTGGCTGTGTAACTGAACATGTGACAAGCCGCCGGATTAAAACTTTGAATGATCGCCTTCTCATCAATGACAATCAGCCCATCAAGAGCGTTATCCATGACAGCAGAGAGCTGCGTGTTCAGAAGACTCAATCCATTGTTGGATTGTGAAAGTGCCTCAGCCTGCTCAAGCAATTGGGTTTCACGGGTCTGTATCTGTTCGACCATCTGAACAAATGACTGCGCCAGGTCGCCGATTTCATCCTTGCGCTTTTGCAGATTTGACAAGTCAATGTCCTGCGCGCCCTGCCCTAGCCGCGCAGATGCTGCTGCGAGTTCCTTCAAGGACCGAACCAGATGTCCTGTCCTGAATGCCGAAAAAACGGCTCCAAGCAGCACCCAGGCGGCTGTAATGAAGATTACCAGTCCGTTATATTTACCAAAAATCTGGTTGAATGGGCTGTGAACCGGCGAAAGCAGGCCAACGGTGAGAAACCGATCCGGTTGGTCCCGATCAAAGGCGACCTTTTGCGAAAACAGATGCTGCTCGCCCTTTTCGCCTTGCACTTTGCCCGTGAAATCAAACCCGGCAGCTTCAAGCGCCGGGTACTGTTCCTGGATACGATAGCGCTGGCCGCGCTCGAAGCCGAAAGTGAGGCCTTCGTCGGGATGGTACAGATAGTCGCCAGCCTCATTGGCCAGCAGCAGGCTTTGGCCTTTTTGAAGGACCGCTGCAATGCGCGAAAAAAATACCCCCGCATCGGCATTGATGACAATCATGCCGACGAATTTGCCAGCATCAGAATAGATTGGTGTCGCAGCCCGGATAGTTGGACGATAAGGCGTTTCCAGGACTCCGAATTCCTTATTCAGATCAATTTTACTAAGAAAGACTTTCCCCTCTGCCAATCCCGCAGTTGCCCTGAAATACGGCTCCACGGCCTTCTCCTGTAAATCTTCGGTCGGAGAACGCTGAATAAGATTGCCTGATTGCTCGACGCGAACAATTTCCATCCCGCCACCCGCATCAGAAATAAAACGCACCTGCAAATATTCCTGCCGGGTCTCGAGAAAACTTGCAAAAATCTGCGCCAGACGATCTTGCCAGAGCTGCCTGCTCGATCCATCGAATGGATCAATCCCGTCATTTTGAATTGAACGCAGAATTCCCTGGATGGGTGGCGTTTTTGAAAGTATCAGCGCATCCTGCCGAAGTTGTTCAGTGGTGGCATTCAACCGAACGGCTACCCGTTGCATGGCCTCTGTATTGGCAAGGGTCTCGATCTCGGAAATCGTCCTAGCGCTTGTATTATACATCAAGACAACAACGCCGATGGCCGTGACGACACCGAAAAGTATCGTCCAGATGCTGATTTTGGCGGATAGACCGAAGCGGTTCTTCTCACCACGACCTCTCCCGGCCTGCAATGCGTCTTCCACAGGCGGCTGCGAATTGGAGCTGGGCGCGACTTCAATCGTCAAAACATTCTCCAATTTTGCGCTGCTGGCAGATGCTGTTCACATCGTTCATTTCGACCCTTTTGAAGAATGTTTTGCATCTGGGTTCGCACTGAGACGAAAGCAGGAAAAACAATCATTGGCTGGGGGGCGCGATGATTGGTTCCATATCCAAATGGTGTGTTGTTCCCGGTCATGCTGATTGTCAAAATTGCTCACCATAAAAAGCCGCGGGAAATTTCGACCTTTGCGTAAACTGGTATCAACGAGGGTTTGGCAAAATGTATCTTTGCCAGTTGATTGCGGTCACGCGGTTTGAATGTATTTTGAAATTCTTCCGGAAGCGCTTCTGAAAAAGGAAGAATCTCGGTGACGATACCGTTTTCTGCATGCCTCCCGCTGGTCAGGCGGACACGCATTCCCTTGCGAATGGGAAAAATGTATCGGGTTGGCAAATAGGCCAGGATATAGGGTTCCCCGGAGTAAATCGAAAGGATCGGTTCACCGGCGCGATAGACGTCTCCAACGGAAGGGACTTTTCCCCCGATCGTGCCCGATACCGGGGCGCGGACGATCCCGCTCGCATAATAACCCTTCAGGTCGTCCAAGGCTCGCGCCGCATCCTGATGCGCCATTTCAAAGGCCGATATCTCGGATTTGAGCGTCGATGTTTCATTGACCAGCAGGACAAGTTCTTTTTGCGCATCAAAATTCGCGCGCATGGCTTCTTCCTGTCGCGCAGTTGTGACGAGACCGCGAAGCGCCATATTGTCAAATCTGATCAATACATCGCTTGCCTCATTCGAACGGCGACGCGCCAGGGGCAAAAGTTCACTGGCCAGTTCCGAGCGCGAATACAGTGAAGCCCTTCTCTGTGCCAGTTCAGCAATACGCGTAGACAAATCTGCTATGCGATCAAGGGTTTCGATGGAACCAACACGAAACAATATATCGTCTTTTTCGACCGTCTCCCCCTGATCAACGCGGGCATCCTCCACCCGCACAATGGAGGTCGCAGCCACGAGATTACGCTCGCGAATGACAAGACCATCCGCGTGAAGCATCACGGCTTCACCCCACAGGTAATTCAATACGGTCAGGCAGACGACGGCAAGGATCAACAGATAGATGCGACGGCCCCAGTTGCCACCACCGCGTCTTTGCTGATTGACAAGCGTATCAGGCCGTTGGCGTTTGTTCAGATTGCGGATCAACTATCAACCTCTCACTCGATGGACTTTGTCCGGTACATAGGTGTCTTTGTAGGACGCCTTGAAAACCCATTCCTGCATATAGGCCGCAATGCGAATGAATCGCATCAGGAAGCCATTGAAAATGCTGTAGCCGAGCAGGTAGGGCAGCAGGGTTCTGCTTTTCACTTTCGGCGTTGCGATGGCCGCCAGAGAAAACGTGAAGACATCCATCACCACGAGGCCGATCTGAGCAGCCACCAGAACGACTGGCGCCAGATCTCCATAGGTAAAAAACAGCCAGATCAGGTAGATCGGTAGCGCAATCGCCGCGACAATATGAAAGAAGAAAAACTCTACCTCATGGACCAGTTCCACCCAGTTGAATTGCGGTGAAAACGGGTTCATGAGATCAATATGCTTGCGGTAGCGCAAACGCACCGCGTCCCGTTCCCAGCGAAAACGCTGCCGGGTAAGCGCCGTCAATGTGTCTGGCACATCCGTGTAGCAGATTGCGGTTTCGGCAAAATCTATTTTCCAGCCAGCCTGTCTCAACCTCAACGTAACATCAAGGTCCTCGCCGCCACCGGCATCCATGCCGCCAACGCCATGCAAAGCAGTCTGGCGAAAGGCACTGAAGGCGCCTGACGCGCAGGTGACCTGCCCGAGCTGCGCGGCGGCCTGTTTGCCCATCGACACGCTGATCAGATATTCTATGGCCTGGAACGAGGTCACCAGACTTTTTTGCGCATTGCGAACCAGTATATTTCCTGAAACGGCCCCAATTTCAGGGTCCACAAACGGCTTGATGATGTTTCTGAATGCATGGCGGTCAAACGAACAGTCACAATCAATATTGATCATGATCTCACCGGTAACCGATCGGTCCGCAAGATTGACGGCGGCAGACTTGCCGGCACGCAATTCAGTGGCATGGGCACTGTCGATCAGGCCGCGCCTGAGCAAAGTGCCTATTTTTTCCGCCATGCGATCTGTTGAACCGTCACTGACAACGATAATCTCATCGGGCGGGCGGCTTTGCTCATGAAGAGCAAGCACACATCGTTCAATGGCGTCTTCCTCGTTATGGCCGGCAACAATGACACTGATCCGCTCATTGTCGAGCAGGTCAGGCGCCATATCTTCAGAATGTCTCCTGAAAAGCAGCGCAATCGCGAAATTGACCGTGTAGCGCGGTATCTCGAAAATGAAAACGTACCAAAAGAGCAACAGCAAACTCAGACCACTTTGGGACTGCAGATAGCTAAATCCGTCAGCTATGAGCGCGTACATCAGCCAAAGTCCTTCGGGCCGAACACGGTTATGGACGCTCCTATATCAAGACGCATATGTGCGTTGGCCTGCCTCAGGATACCAGCCAGATCGCGACGAACATCGTCCGGACTGCTCTGGTTCATGAGCGCATAATCGTAGCCTCTTCCCCTGAACACCTTGCTGTGAGGGCCCAGCGCTGCACGCAGGTTTTCGAGAAAAAGGTCGCGGGCTTGTGCGAACTTGCGCGGGCCATTCTCAATATCGATTTCGCGTTCATTGACATAGGCAATGTTCAAGAGAGCAAAGCTGGTCTGGTCCTGATTGAATCGCCGTGCTTCTTCGTTCAGGGCAACGACGAGATCGAATGGCAAATCAGCAAAACGCAATGATTTTTGCGTAAAGCCGAGAAACGACTCTCCTGCCTCCAGATAGCCAACGGCTTTTTCTGTCAACGCGTAGGAAAAAATGTCCCGCGTGCGAACCGCTTCGCCATCGGATCTGGCGGTGCAGTCAACACAAACAAAGCCGACGGTCGGCTCCGATGTTGATGTTCCGCATGTTGCGCAGGAAACCATGATACCCGGCTTGTCGTAATCCCTGCCGAAATGCGACAATTCACGACGACATTTGGGACAGATCAGATCATCGCCGCTGCGAAAATCAGACTCAGGCCCCTGATAGGCGCATCTGAAATGATGAAGATAGGGTTCTTCGCTGAGATTTGCCGAATGGCATTCCGGACATTCCTCACGTACGTTCAGGCGCGCAGAACCGCATTGGCCGCATTCATGCAACCGATCAAAAAAAATGGGGCGCAAGAGCCCGTGTTCTGTCAGCCTTGTCGCTTCAAGACCAACCGTGGCAGCATCTACGATGGTGTTGTATGCTATGAAGCTCGTGTCTGCGCCGTCGTACCGGGCGATCAGATCCTTGCCACTCGTGAACATCCGACCCAGCAGCTTGTCGCCAAAACTGTCCGATTGAAGAAGATCATCATGAATACAGGCGCGCCTGTCATGAAAAGCCTCAATGACGTCCCTTATCTTGCCTGTTTCCCCATATGACAGGGTCACACCGCTGACATCGGTTCCAGCGCTTCTTTCGCCTGTGAGATCGATAATTGGCAGAAGATGCAAATCATGGCTCTGCAAGAGCTCTGACAGATCCTGCATGCGCACCGCCTCACACAACAAAATAGCATCGGCTTCACCCGGCTGTGGCGTTGCCAGCAATGATCGGGCTGATTGCTGCATCGGATCAAAATCATCAGGCCAACGCAGGAATGTGTAACCCAGATCCTCAATCGCTGAGCGCACCGGACTGACTGTCCTTTGAGGCTCTCTCGATGGGCTCAACGGTGTCTGGGTGGCCGGTGTCTGGGTGGCCGGTCTCTGGGTGGCCGGTCTCTGGGTGGCCGGTCTCTGGGTGGCCGGTCTCTGAATGATTTCTCGTTGCGTGTGTGCTGTTCTGGCGGGCGGCAGAGGCTCGGCTGGAGTTGCCTTCACCATTTCGACAACATTGGGTTCCTCCGCATCACCCGTACCGGAAGATTCAGTCCCGTTTTCCACAATCCCGCAGACCACATCAATATTCAGCGGCTTGGGAACAACCTCATCGAAATGTTCACAATTCTCCGGATGTTTGAGCAAACCTTCCACATCACCGGTAATGGCCACAAACAATGGCCGCGAAAGGCCTTTTCGTTCCGCCAGAAATTGCGTCGCAACCTGCAAACCATCCATTTTGGGCAGATGAAAATCGAGCAGAGCAACATCATAGCTGCTGCTCCTCAGTGCGTGAAGGGCTTCCTGTCCGTCATTGGCAATGTCCACCTGGTGCCCGCGCTGCGTCAACACAAGCTTCAACAGGTCCTGGGTAATGGAACTGTCCTCAGCAACCAGAACGCGCCTTCCGGGCGCCTGTTGTCCTGCAAATTCTACCTGCGCCTGGGCCACGCTGAACCCCTCCTGTTTATTCTTCCGAGCAGCGCCCGATCACACAGCCACCAAACGGCTGCATTGTGCTTCGGTACACATTTCTTCCTGCATCACGGCAATTGCACTTTATAGGTGTCGCAAATTAATACTTAGTGAAACGACGCCAACGAACCCAACAATGGCAAAACTAAGTGTTCAAAATTTTAATTATTCCGTCCTTTTGAAAGGATAACGGGTAGTTTCAGGAAGGCAGGGCTATTTGAATTAAGAATAGATAATATTTACAGAACAAATAGATGGTGCATAAAAAGGTTGGTTGCGCTTTCCAGAGCAGCACCATCTGAAGTGAGGCACACATATTAACAGCATGAAATTATTATTATATTTTAGGAAAAATCCAATTCCCCAAAGATGTCACATTGGTAAAATTCAGCCAATGGTTGCATTTTTGGGGCCGAGATGTGCTTTTGCGATTAATACTTTATTTAGCGGCGGCCTTCTTAAGTGCCAGATAACGCGCCAACCACGCCAGCAATTTCCGTTACTGGAAGTGCCGCCATGTGGCCAAGGGACAATGAAAATGAGAAAACTGACACGGATTACCTACATTGAAGATGACCCCGACATCCGCGCTGTCACCGAAATGGTTCTGGAAAATCTCGGAGGCTTTACTTTGAATGTCTGTAGCGGCGGTCTTGCTGCTTTGCAAAGCGCTCCGCTGTTCAAGCCTGATCTCATTTTGCTGGACGTCATGATGCCGGGCATGGATGGAATCGAAGTTCTCAACAAGTTCCAGAATATGCCCGAACTGGCGGCAACACCCGTCATCTTCATGACAGCAAAGGCCCAAAGGCATGAAGTTGAGGGCTACAAGCAATTGGGCGCTGCCGATGTCATCTCCAAGCCCTACGACCCCATGACGCTCGTCGATAGAATTGTTGAAATCTGGAATCGGCATCAGGCGGAGAAGGCCGCATGAGCCTTCAGGACCAGCTTAAAGCCCTGATAGAACGCCATTGCGCTACCTTGACCAATGAAGCAGACGCCATTGGATCTCACATCCGGCAATTGGAAGATGTTTCAATTGACAGTTCTGAGGCCATCACCAATGCGATCGCAATGGCGCACAAAATCAAAGGAAGCAGTGGCTCGATCGGATTTGCAGCGATCAGTTCTGCCGCTGGATCGCTCGAGAGCTATTTGAGCGCGCTCGCCAGCACCGGCATGGAACCTACAGCCGCACAGGTAAATACAGTCGCAGGGCTTTTTGACGAATTGAATACATTGGTTCGCACCGTATCACCGGAGAGCTCCACACTCTACAATGCCGGCATTCCCGGCTTGACAGATCGCATTACGGCGTCCTGAATCACGCTGTCGCCACCCGTCAGACTGTAAAACAACCTGCCCCAAGCAGTACGGTTTTAGCAACATAACCAGGGTAGCCAACAAGGTCAGATCATATGAAATACCGCTCCCTGCTCAAATTTGACAAGAATTACATATTTGTAGCTGTGATGCTTTCAATATTGCTGGCGCTGACAATTTACGCCTGGAGAGTCACTCTGGATAATATTGATGCCACCAATCAGACAAGATTTGAATCTCTTGCTCATGAAAGTGACAGGGCGCTCGATTTCAGAATAAAAACCTATGAGCAGGCGCTACTGGGTGGCAAGGGTTTTTTCCAGGGTTCGAGTCACGTCGACCGGCGGGAATGGAAGGCCTATTCACAATCGATCGATGTTCTCAATAATTTTCCAGGCATAAGCGGCATCGGCAAAATCGACAATGTCGATGACGAATCCCTGGAGGCTTTCCAACTAAGCGCCCGCGCTGATGATTACCCCCACTTTACCATTCATCCCAAGGGTGATTTTCAGGCGAACTTCATCATCACATTGATTGAACCGGTCGAGACCAATGCGCAGGCAGTCGGTCTGAACATAGCCTTCGAAGCCAACAGATATGAGGCTGCAACCCTTTCACGGGACACCGGAAATGCAGCCATCACACGAAGAATTCTTCTGGTTCAGGACGCGGAAAAGACACCCGGGTTTCTGCTGTTGCTCCCCATGTATCGACAGGACATGCCGACAGAAACCATCGAGCAACGCAGACAAGCTTTGACCGGCTGGATTTACGCGCCATTCATCGGCAAGAATTTCATGCAGGGGCTCACCAGCAGCGAGGGAGACACCCTGCATTTGGCCGTTTATGACGGCACCAAGGAATCCCCCGACGATCTCATTTTTGACAGCAACGTGGATGCATCCGAGGTTCGTCAGCCAAAATATGTAATCCGCAAGGAAATGGATATCCTGCAAAAAAAATGGTTGCTGGTCTGGTCAAGTTCGACAAAATTTGAAGAGCTTGAAAAAAGCAATGAACCGCTGCTTATACTTGTCTCCGGCCTTTTGTTTACGGCGCTTTTCGGCGCTTTCATGATCGTCATGCTGATTGGCAACAGCCAGAAAGGCAGCTTGACGAGAAACTACTATATTTTACCCATTGCCGGGTTCTGCATCGTGTTGATCGGCGCCTACTTTTTGCATGAGAGAATTGCGCTGAAAGAAACAGCGCTCGTTGCCAACGCAACAAAAATCGAAGCAAACACGATCAAGGAAAACATACTCCGTACTGTGGAAAGCCGTATGCTGGCACTCAATCGTATGGCCGAACGCGCCGGCTTACGGGAGACCATGCAACAGGAGGAATGGCGAAATGATGCCAAAAATTACATCGGGGACCAGCCGGGTCTCAAAGCGGTTGAGCGAATAGAAAGCAATGGTCAGGTAAGATGGATTGAACCCCAGGAGACCAACCTTTTCGCTGTCGGGCTGACAGAACAGTTCCTGAAAAACAATATCCGGGAAAATGCCGATGGCCTTAAGCTGCCGACAATAACCCCTCCGATCGATTCCGCGCGTGGATACAAGGCATTCCTGTCCTACTCCCCCATCTATATCGGGGAGCGGCTTGATGGCTACATTGTCGGCCTGTTCGGCATCAAGGACACCGTCCTTTCTTCAATGCCGCGCGCCGAGGACCAATATTATGATCTCCGCCTGCAGGCAAATGGCTCGACACTCTTCAAATCGACCAACTTCAACGATCCCATCGACAACCAATGGATCGTCGAGGACACGATCGAATTATTTGGTCAGCCCTGGACTTTGACACTGTCGCCCAATCAGCAATTTCTTGAAGAGAACATATCCTTTCTTCCAAAGCTGACCCTCGTCATCGGCATCATCTTGGCCGTCATGGCCGGTCTGATTATCAACTTTGCCCAGCGCTTCAAGAACAAATCAGACCTTTTTGCACAGCATCAGAATCTGCTTTCCACCTTCGTCAAACATGTCCCGGCTGCCGTTGCGATGTTTGACGAAAAGATGTGCTACGTTGCCGTCAGTGATCGCTGGTACCAGGATTACAGATTATCACAGCCCGATGTGACGGGCATGAGCCACTACGAAGTGTTCCCGGAGATTGAACAAAACCATCCCGATTGGGTTGAGCAGTACCAGCAAGCAATGAAGGGAGCCGTTATCAGGGTCAAAGAGGATATATTTGTCCGCGAAGATCACGAGAGGGAATGGCTGCGCTATGAGCTTCACCCATGGAAAAACGTACAGAATGAAACCGGTGGGATTATCGTTTTTACCGAGAACATTACTGCGCGCAAGGAAATGGACATCATGAAGTGTAGAAGACTCGACTTGATCTGACACCGCTGCCTTTCCAGAGGACTGGATTGG
>JARGOX010000021.1 GCA_029233925.1 Rhizobiaceae bacterium | reverse complement strand
CCGTATCTGAAACCCGCATGGGCCGGGTCCGATACACAGAGTTCATGACACTCCCGCGGCGCGAAATGACACGGCATGACCAATGCTTCGGTTTCTGCGGCCCGCCGCAGAAATTCCTTCCGGGTGGCCAATGCTCTTTCGGGTTCGATGCAAAATGCGGTGTTCCAGTCGGGGCGCAGTATTTGAACCACACTGTGAAAGATATCGGCTGAGAACACACCTTGTTGCCCACCAGATTCTATCCAGTAGTTGAGCTGACCGGGCGCGTGGCCCGGCGCTTCGGAAACGGACAGGCAGCCAGCGACATTGGTCTGGTCGGTGATAAATTCAGCCTGTCCGGCATCAACGATTGGCTGCACGCTATCGGCGAATGATCCGCCATCTGGCATCCTTCCATCCTCGTACGCAGCCTTGAACCAGTCGAAATCCAATTTAGGAAAATGATACGTCGCATTTGCGAAAGTGGGCACCCACTTGCCACCTTCGACGCGCGTATTCCAGCCAACATGATCAGCATGAAAATGGGTCATGACGACATCGGTAATGCTATCAAAAGTTTCGCCCGTGGCGGCAAACCATTCCGGCCACAAACTATTCATACGGTTCATACGCGCAGTCGCGCGGGATTTACCGTTGCCACAGCCAGTGTCAATCATAATGCGCCGGTCGCCGGCCCGAACCAGCCAGGTCTGAATAGCCACGACCAAACGGTCAGTAGCCGGTGCGTAATGGCCATGGGGCAATTGTTTGACCACGTCGTCGAAATCAGAACGATTAAACGCCGGGAACAGAACCTTGGGATCGTGAGTTGGTGCAAAATATTCCACGATGCTCGATACTTGAATATCGCCGATCATCCACGAATGTAGCATATCTAATCTCCAATGCGGCATTAAGCCATGACCGTTTGATCAAGACAGCTGCAGAATATTTCGCGCTTCGCCTGCATTTGCCACTTCGATATTCAGTGCATCAAAAATCAGGCGCATGCGCTCGACCTGTGCGGCGTTCGAGTCGAATGGCACGCCGGGCTTATCAAATAGATTGTCTTCCTGGCCGATCCGGATATGTGTGCCTAAAAGCCCTCCAGTAGTCGCCGTGCGGATATTTGCCATGCCGGTCCCGTGAATGAACAGCTGAAGGTCCTGCCCGAAAAGCTGCTCGGCGGTGCTTTTCATGTGCATCAGGTGTTGAGGGTGTGATGGGATACCACCAAGAATCCCTGTCAGAAACTGCACAATGATCGGCCGCTTCACGTTCTTCTTGCTCAGATGATAATCCAGAATATACAGATGGCCGACGTCATAGCATTCAAACTCGATGCCAATATCTTCGGCGATCAAAATATCCAGCATCTGGCCGATCTTTGCAAAGCTATTATTGGTCACGATTTCATAGCTTGAAGGTCCGAAGGCTCTCTTTTCCCAATCGGTATTGAACTCAGAAATACCTTGGTTTTCGGCCTTCCTGAATAGTCCGTAATTCATCGATCCGACAATCACGGTTGCCAGGTCAGGGCGCAATTCCAACACCGCTGACAGTCTGTCCTCTGCAGACTTGCCCATCGAGGCCGACATGTTGATTACTGCATCGCAATTCTCGCGGATCCCATTGACGATATCGCGCCAGACTTCAGTATCGTTTGTTGGGGTGCCGTCAGGATTACGTGCATGTAAATGGATGATTGCCGCGCCCGCTTTCGCGGCTGCAACGGATTGATCGCAGATTGCGGCAGGCGTGGCTGGTAAATTGGGCGACATCGACGGACTAAGCGAAGATCCTGTTGAGGCGCAGGTGATAATGGTTTTCTGGATCATTCGTTAGTTCCTATCTGATCGGTCTGATTGTTGTCATTTGTATTCTCTGGGTGAAGTACTGCAGCGAATTCGCTCACGAATTGGGCGCAAATCTCAGGGATCTGGTGTGGCATGTGATGCCCCCCAGGGACGATTTTCAGTTCGGCGCCGGGGATCATCTTGGCGATGCTTTGAACATACTCGGGTGTGCGGTTAGGGTCATACTGGCCGGCCACAGCGAGGGTGGGGCAGCGAATTTCTGCAAGTACTGGCGGCATATCAAGGCCAATCAGCATACGAAAAGTCGCGCCGAAACTACGCGCGTCGCCTGAAATCCAGCGCGCGCGAAATGCCGCGAACTCTTTTTCACGACCTACTCGAAATTGTTTTGGATAACCGCCCACCAAAGACTCATCGATGATGCTTCTCATCCCTTCGGTTTCGAGCTTCTCGATATAGTCCAGCTTCTCGGCGGCGTCCTCTGCTGGAATCCCCATAGCCGGACAGATGAGTATTATTCCGGCGACCTCTTGAGGATACGCCGCTGCAAATGATGCGACGATCGCCGCCCCCACAGCGACCCCTGCTATGACGGGCTTGCGGCCCAGATTCAGTGCTTTTAGAAACGCAAAAAGATCACCGATATGGTCTTCAATTGAAACGTCCCCCACAATTTTTTCCGAGCCGCCACTGCCGCGCCAGTCATAGGCAATGACATGGTGGTCGCGGGCGAGAATCTCGATTGCGGGTTCCCAGGTTTCCATGGATGCAGCCATCTCATGCAGCAAAACGATTGGGGGAGATTCGACGCTGACGTTCCCCGAAACTGCGTATCGAAGACTGACGCGATCTAAGTCCACCCATTGGGGTTTCAGAAATCGGTGTTCCGTCATTATTAAATCTTCTCCTACGATCTCGTCATTTTGCAGCGAGGGCTGCCAGCTTGCTAAGCTTCTTTGGTCAAGCTTGCCTCTCAGGTGTCGCTAAAACGCAAAAGCAACTATAACAGAATATTGAACCGGTTCAATATATTTATTTAAGTTGCCTGTGTTAAAGTGAGTTATTTGGAGGCAGCGCACGCATTTGAATTGGTCACTGATTATTTTCATTGGCCAGGTGATTAAGGTTGGCTGCGCCTTTTCCGATAGGCATTTTTCAAGATTTTCTGATAGCCAATCATTCAGATAGCTGGGTATGGGGTGGTCGACCATTTTACCAAAATATCCCCGTAAAGCAGTCAAATATTCCGCAAAACCTCACATTTGTCATCTCATTTGTCCTCAAGGGGCAGTGTAGAAGATAAGCTTGCTCATAATAACCTCGCGTTGCTGTCGTTCCGCACGCGGCGCTTGTTTTTCGCCAGCAGCGAGAGTCCGTGTCTTTAATGTGCTATTGACTTTGTGGTTTGTTTTCAATTACGTTTGATATTGAAACGGTTCAAATGTATGTGGAAGTCGTTTCGACACTTCAGGGGAGGAGAATGCAATGTGCAAATCAGAAATTAAGAATATTCTCGCTATAAGCCTAATCGGATTAGCGATTTGTGGGGCGGCTCACGCCGAAGAGCTAACGATCGGCGCCTTGCTGCCGTTAACCGGTCCGGCAGCGCCGATTGGCATAGAGCAGCAGAACGGTGTTCAGTTCGCGATTGATCAGTATAACGAATCCGGCGGTTTGAATGGCACGCCGGTTAAGGTGGCTTTCGACGATAGTCAAGGCAAGCCGGATCAAGGTGTGTTGGCATTCAACCGCATGACCGACCTTGAGAACGTTCCCGCGATGCTAACGGCATTTTCGTCCATATCATTGGCCATTGCGCCCTTGGGCGAACGTCGCGAGGTCCTGATCATCAATCCGGCTGCGCAGTCTGACAGTCTGGCGAATGCATCAAAATATCTGATCAACACGATACCGCTTGTAGGCGACGAAGCACACGTGCTTGCCGACTATGCATCTGAGAATATCGGCAAATCCGCAGCGATAATCTACGAAAACGGATCCGCTGGCGTTTCAGGGCGTGACAGTTTCAAGCAATTCTTCGAGGCGGCTGGCGGCGCGGTCATTGCCGACGAACCTGTCGAGTTTGGTCAGACCAACTACCGCGCAACCTTGTTGAAAATCGCGGCGGCAAAACCGGACTTCGTGTATATTGCGATTACCCAAAGCCAGGTGGCCATGGCAGATCAAGTCGGACAGATTCCAGGCTTTCCACTGGGAATTGGCAACACATTCTCATCGCCGTTTTTCGGTCATCCCTCGACCGAGGGCTGGTATCAGACCGGTATACAGTCGGGCTTTCCCAAAGATGATCTTGTCGCGAAATTCAACGAGAGATTCGGGACTGAGGAAATGGGTTTCTTTGCCCGTGAATACTACAATGCTACCAACATGATAATCAGAATTGCCCAGCACCTGCTTGACAACGGTTCGGAGTTGACTGGCAAGGCGATGCGCGATGCCGTGTTCGAAATTGGTACCTTCAATTCTGACATTGCCAATCTCAGCATCACGACCAACACGGCTTCGCGGCCGGTTGAAATCCTGCAGTATCAGGGTGACGAACGTGTCGTCATCGCTACAGGTAATGTTGCCAACTAGGCCCTTGGTTCAAACAGGAAGTCGCCGTACATGACCATGTTGTTTCTCCACCTTGTTGTTGATGGCATTGTGACTGGCTGCGCCATCGGTTTGGTGGCGGCGACTTTCGCCTATTTCTACAGTACTTCGGGTACCTTCCACGTGGCTCATGCGGGCGTTTACACGTTCTGTGGATACGTGGCCTGGTATTGCACAACGTGGGGCATTCCATTCGTGCCCTCTTTGCTCATTGCGATGGGTGTTGGCGCGTTGCTGGGCGTAATTATCCAGGGGTTGCTCTACGCACGGCTCGCGCAAATCAAGGCGTCGCCGTTGGTGATGCTTATTGGGTCGATCGGAGTCCTGACAGTGTTGCAGAACCTGGCGGCAATTTTCTTCACCCCCAACATCATCCAGTTTGAGTTCCCCTGGCGCATCGCCAATGTGGAACTTGGGCCCATTTTCCTGAGCGTGCCACAACTTCTCATCTTGATCCTGTGCCCCTTGCTATATGTAGCGTTGCTGTTGTTCTCGAGCTACACAGCGCTCGGTCGGCAAATTCGTGCTGTTGCGTCAAATCCGGAGCTTGCCCAGATCACGCATCTCAGGCCCCGGCGCATGTTCATCTATGCCATCGCCATTTCATCGGCGATGGTTGCCGTGCCTGGTGTTCTGGTGGGCATTGATCAGGCGATGCAGCCCTATACATCATTGATCATTCTGCTGACCGCGGTGGTTGCGGTTATCGCCGGCGGCATCGGTAGCCTTACAGGCGCGTTTTTCATGTCCATAGCGCTGTCTACCATTCAGAGCGTGTCGGTCCTGCTTGTTTCGGGGCGTTGGTCTTTGGCCGTGGTTTTTGTGATCTTTATCGTTTTCATCCTTGTGAGGCCCGAAGGGCTGGTCAAGCGCAAGTTCAGCCGCGAATTGTAGAGGTAATATGAACTTTCTTTTCAGCTTCATTGTTCTGGCCGAAATTTTTGCGATTGTAGCTATCTCTACAAATCTCTTGATGGGTGTGGTCGGAATTTTCTCGGTGGCGCAAGCTGCGATCATGGGTTGCGGAGCGTATGCTTATGCGGTTTTGGCCGCGGCGGGAGTGCCGTTTGTTCCGGCTATGGGTGGCGCAATGATGATTGCCGCATCCGTGAATATGCTGACAGCTCTGCCATCCCTGCGGCTCGCGGGAGATTACTTTGTAATCACCTCGTTCGGCACACAATTGGTTGCAACCGCGGTATTTATCAATTGGGTTGTGTTCACCGGCGGTGCGGCGGGGCTGCCCGGTATTCCGGTTGCAGAGATATTCGGTATTTCATTCGTGACTGCGGGAGAGTTCCTTTGGATATCCAGTGTTGCGCTTGGGCTTGTGGCCCTGAGTTTTTGGAGCCTGCTCCGCTCGCCTTATGGCAAATTGCTGCATGCAATTCGATTGGACGAAATCGCCGTCGCTGCCTCCGGTCGCAAGGTGCTGCGCGCCAAAATTGGCGTTTCGCTCGTATCGGGTGCCTATGCCGGGTGCGGCGGCGCTCTCTATGCCGCCTATATCAGTTTTATCGACCCGGTTTCGTTCGACATTCACGTATCCGTTCTGGTCATTACAATGGTTGTGATTGGCGGCGCGAGAACCCTGGCAGGTTCGATTTTGGGACCGTTTCTTTTGTTGGCGATTCCCCAGGTGCTGACACTGCTGGAATTGTCGTCAACTCAGGTCGGCCCGGTGCGCCAGCTTATCTACGGGTTAATTCTTATTGTCTGCGTGGTTTGGCGCCCACAGGGTCTTGCGGGAAGGAGCCTTTAGATGAGCTATCTGGACGTTGCTGGTGTCAACAAGAGGTTCGGCGGCATCGCTGCCCTGACGGACTGTACGTTTTCCATAGAGCCCAATGGGATTTCGTGCATCGTTGGTCCGAACGGTGCGGGTAAAACATCAATTTTCAATGTGATCACCGGCTTCATTACGCCTGATACGGGAAGCGTAACCTTCAAGGGGCACGATCTGACGACGACCAGCCGTCACCACCGGATTGAATCCGGTATTGCTCGGACGTTTCAGAACCTCCGCCTGTTTGAAGAACTCAGCGTTTTGGACAATGTGTTGACATGCCTTGCGGACGAGGCCGGAAACAATCCATTGACCGCCATTTTTCGTCCCATTCACACGGAAGCGATTTTGCGCGCTAAACGGGAAAAGGCGCGGGAATTTATCGAGATTGTCGGCTTGTCGCACAAGATTGATGATCTCGCTCAGAACCTGAGTTACGGGCAAAAAAAGCTTTTGTGTATTGCACGGGTTTTGGCAACTGATGCAGAACTGTTGTTGCTGGATGAGCCCACTTCAGGGTTGGCTGCTGCTGCTTTGGACGCAATGGTCGATATGATCCACAAATTGAAAGAGCGAGGGAAATCACTGCTCATTGTTGAGCACAATACCCAGATCGTGCGGCGCATTGCCGACGAGGTCCTGTTTTTCCATCGCGGAACGCTTTTGGCGCAAGGCAAAACAGAAGAGATCGTTTCTGACAAAGAACTCGGTCGCATTTATTTTGGTGAGGATCACTGAGTTGCCGTTAATCGCGAAAAACCTGATTGCCGGATATGGCGGCAAGCCGGTACTTGAAAAAGTGTCCTTCACCTTGGAAGATGGCGAAATTCTTGCTTTTTTTGGACATAATGGCGCCGGAAAATCAACCACGCTCAAGGCAGTGCTCGGACTCATCGACACGATTGAGGGCGAGGTCATTCTAAACGGCGAGAACATTGAAAAAATGTCGGTCGATCAGCGGCTGGAGCGCGGCATGAAGCTGCTGCCTGAAGGGCGCGGTGTTTTTCCCGATCTGAGTGTGCGTGAGAACATCGAGGTTGTTGATGCCGTCAATCGTAAAAACGGCAGGCAAATGATTTCAGCCCCTGATGTTTATGAATTGCTTCCGGTTTTGGCTGAACGGCGCAGTTCAATTGCGGGGGAGCTTAGTGGTGGCCAGCAGCAGATGCTCGCTCTGGGCATAGCTCTTTTGGGCTCGCCAAAGTGTCTGCTTCTTGAGGAGCCATCAGTGGGTCTCCAACCGGATCTGGTGGAAAATCTGTTCTCGAAGATTTCCGAGGTTTGCAAGCATCTCCGAGTTCCCGCGATCCTTATTGAACACAAGATCGTGTCGGCACTGAAAATTGCGGACAAAGTGATGATCATAAACAGCGGGCGCTTGGTGTTTAACGGCTCCAAACAGGAAGCTGAAAAAATCGATCTCTGGAATTACTTCTGATGCGCCTTCTTGGGACCAACCGGTCACCCTATGTGCGCAAGGTGCGCGTTTTCGCTGCGGAAGCCGGTCTGTCAGATCAAATTGAACTGGACATTCGCAAAGTTCATATGGCGAACTTCACGCCGGATGTGTCTGCGATAAATCCACTCGGTCGGGTGCCTACACTTTTTACCGATGATGGCCGTGTGCTGATGGACTCTCTGACGATTGGGGTTTTTCTTGCAGGCCAAGCCGGGCGCAAGGACATGTGGCCATCGCAGCAGGAGGCTCTGTTGAGGGTGATGAACACCCATGCTCTTGGCACCGGCCTGATTGATATCATGATCCTGCTCTTGGTTGAAAAGGGCAAGCCGCAAGAACGAATATGGCCGGAAGTCATGACTGCGGCCACTGCAAAGATCACAGCGGTTCTTGATTACCTAGATGCCGATGTTGCCGCTTTGGAGTCGGAGGGATGCACCTTGGGAACGTTGTCGGTAGCCGTGGCATTGGATTACCTCGACTTTCGTTTCAAGGACATCGACTGGCGCATCTCGCGGTCAAAACTGGGGCGCTGGCATGAGAAATTCATTGCCCGGCCTGCATTACGAGACCACCCGTTTGTTGACGAGACACCAGCTCTTGCCGGCAAAATTCGCTGACATATTATTCATTCGGAGCACTCAAATGTCCAACAAAGTCATTCTCGTTACTGGCGGTAGCCGGGGTATTGGTGCCGCCATTTGCCGCCACGCAGCCGACTTGGGCTATGACGTTGCATTTACCTACAAGAGCTCCGATGCCGCGGCGCAGAAAGTCGCCGGGGAGATTGAAGCAAAAGGCAAAAAGGCGCTGGCCATAAAGGCGGACGCTGCCGTCGACGATGACACGATCCGTGCATTTAAAGAGCTTGAAGAAACATTTGGGAGGCTTGATGCGCTTGTCTATAACGCCGGGATTACAGGCGCGCGATCAAGGCTGGATGAGTCCAGCACCGAAAACTTCACGCAGGTTATGATGGTCAACACCGTTGCGGCGATGACGTATAGTCGTGAAGCGATCAAACGAATGTCCACTAAACACGGTGGCGCTGGCGGTTCAATTGTAATGATCTCGTCGACGGCCTATGAATCCGGCAGCCCCGGTTCGGTCTGGTACGCAGCCTCAAAGGGCGGCATTAACGCCATGACGATCGGTCTGTCCCGCGAGTTGGGACAGGATGGCATCCGTGTTAACGCCGTTGCGCCAGGTCCTATCAACACAGGCATAACCAGTCCCCAGCAAACAAAAATATTCGTGGAATCAACGTCTCTCAAACGTATGGCTGAGCCACAAGAAGTTGCGACGGTCGTGATGTTCCTTTGCTCAGAGGGTGCGTCATTTACCACCGGAGCGGTTGTCAAGGTAGCTGGCGGACGATAGCTCAGTTGAGCAGTATATAACGCTGCTCATCAACGGAAGAACGATGAACAGCGAAGTCCGTTTGGCCGCCGTACATATCGCCATGGTGTTGGCGCTGAATGGTGCATGGCTCAGAGAATAGAGCAATCGCCCTCATGTGCACAACTCCAGAAACCATGATATAGGGCGGGGCAACTTGATTCAATTCACACAAAACAGCCCCTGCAACCTCTATCGCCCTCTGAATAATGACTTTATCTGACGCTCACAAATTCGCCGTCGCCCCCATGATGGACTGGACGGATCGCCATTGCCGGTATCTGCACCGCTTGTTGACGCAGCACGCGCTGCTTTACACGGAGATGGTGGTTGCCGATGCGGTCATTCATGGGGACCGCGAGCGGTTGATCGGGTTTGACCCGGCGGAACATCCCGTAGCGCTGCAATTGGGCGGTTCTGATCCTTTGAAAATGGCCGAGGCTGCGCGCATCGCTGCTCAGATGGGCTATGACGAAGTGAACATGAATGTCGGATGTCCCTCTGACCGGGTGAAATCAGGCCGGTTTGGCGCCTGTCTGATGCAGGAACCGGGACTTGTCGCCACCTGCGTTGAGTCGATGAAAGCCGCTGTCGATATTCCGGTGACAGTGAAATGTCGTCTCGGGGTCGATGATCAGGATCCGGAACTGGCTCTTGATGCCATGGCAACCTGCGTCTTTAACGCCGGAGCAGATGCCCTCTGGGTGCATGCCCGCAAGGCCTGGCTGCAGGGTCTCAGCCCCAAGGAGAACCGCGATGTGCCACCATTGGATCATGATCGTGTGTTTCGGCTGAAACAGAAATTCGCGGGTCAATTCATAGGGATCAATGGCGGTATTGAGACTTTGAATCAGGCGCTTGAACTGTTGCCCCATGTGGATGGTGTGATGCTGGGGCGCGCGGCCTATCACAATACGGGATTGCTGGTGGACGTGGATCATTTGGTCTACAGGGAGGCGGCTTCAGCCATGGACTGGAATGGCGTGTGTGACGCGATGATGGATCATGCACAAAGACACATTGCGTCGGGTGGCAGGCTGATCCATGTCACCCGGCATATGGTCGGTCTGTTTCACGGATTGCCCGGTGCACGGCGTTTCCGGCAAATCCTTTCGAGTGGCGCCAGCCAGCCTGATGCCGGGCCGCAGGTCATCAAAGAGGCCTTTGATGCCGTGCAGTTGGAACCGGCCATGGTTGCCTGACAGAGCGTATGAAAAAGCGCCTTTCCTGGCGCAGCGCCTTTCCCTATACCATCGTAAACATCTTCCGCGTTTACTTGGTGTGGCTTTACCCAAAATTCCGTTCCTGAAAGGGTCGCAAGGGCGCAGTCAGTGACCAGCGCCTCCCGATCACGGCACAGCTGCCGTGACGATAACTTCCACGCGATATTTGTCACGCGCCAGAGGGACCTGTCCTGTTGCCCTTGCCGGCGGGTTGTCCTTGTCGACCCATTCATCCCAAACAGCGTTCATCGCATCGTAGTCGGCAATGTCTGCAAGCCATATGGTTGCATTGAGCAGGTTGGAGCGACAGGTGCCGACCAGCGCCAGGATGCGGTCGATTTCCGCCAATGCGTCCTGCATCTGTTCTCCGGCGCTCTCGCCTTTTCTGCCCACCACGCCTGACAGATAGGCCACCCCTTTATGGACGACAGCGTTGCTCATACGTGGGCGATCTTCGATTCTGGTAATGTCCATTCTTGTCTCTCTTGCAAATGTGTAATCTGGGAAATAGGGCTCAGCGGCGCAACGCGGTTGACACTCGCCTGATTTCTGCTTCGGCGCCGTCGCGATACCGGCTGTAAGCCTGTGTATAGGCGGTGGCACTTCCGAGCGCAGGCTCAAACCTGGTGCCATCGCCGGGAAGACTGGCACTGAGTTCTGCGATGTCATTGCCCGAAAGGCCTGCCTCAGCCATGAGTGCCGCGCCCAGGCTTGACGTATTGAGATATTCCAGCCGGGTCACCGGACGCTGCAACACGTCTGCCATGATTTGGCACCAACGATCGACACGTGCACCGCCCTCTGCCATACGGATTTCAACGACCTCAGCGCCAAGCGTGTCAAAGATATCGACGCATTGCCTGATATTGAAAGCAACACCTTCCATCACAGCTTGCACCAGGTGACACGCTCGCGTTGACGAGGACAGGCCAATAAAGCTGCCGCGTGCCGTCGGTTGGGCGTAGGGGGTGGCCGAACCCTCAAGGAAGGGAACAAAACTGATGCCAGCGCTGCCTGGCTCGCTCTCCTGAGCAAGCGCTGCGAAGTTTTCAAAATCCAGGTTTGATCCCGCGCCAGTCATAGTGCGGTGCAACCAGGTCAGGCTCAGCCCGCCACTCATGACAAGGCCAAGCCAGACAGCTTGTGAAGGGATGGCATGGGCAACCCTCCACAGGCCTTGCCCGGTGATGAACGGCTTGGCGGAGCCCGCGGAGAGCACTACATGGCCCGCGGTGCCCAGCGTGATCCCGAGAATACCCGGCGTTGTAGCGCCGCAGCCAACTGCGAGTGCGGCGACGTCTCCCGCTCCGGGGACGACGGGTGTGTCCAAAGGCAGGCCCGTTTCGCGTGCGGCTAAGTCGGTGATTGCACCGACTATGCGCGTTGATGGTCGGATCGGTGGCAATAGCGCCGGGTCGAAGCCGGCCATCGCGGCAACGCCGTCCAGCCAATTGTTGGTTTTGATGTCGAGCATGCCTGCGGATGTGACTTCGGAAGCATCAGTGCATTTTTGCCCGGTCAGTCGCCAGAGGATATAATCCTTGACGAACAGCAGGCAGCCCGCTTTCCGCAAATTTTCCGGCTCGTTGTCTGAGAGCCAGGCAAGTTTGGCGAGCACCGAGATCGCATTGATGTCTGTTGCTGCCTGGCCGGTCAGAATGTCTCCGTGTTGTTTTTTGAGTCGCTCGGCCTGCGCCTCGGCACGGGCATCCAGCCAGATGATGGCGTTGCCAAGTAGCCTGTCCTGTTTGTCAAGGAGCACCAGCCCGTTGACCTGACCTGAAAGACCCACTGCGACAATCTCGATACCGGGCACCGCCTGATACAGTTCGGCAAGCGCTTCGCATGTGGCGCGCCACCAATCCTCAGGTGATTGTTCAACCCAGCCGGGCCGGGGGGTGGCCATTGGGTAGGCACGTGTTGTCTCAGCCAGTACCCCATAGCCGTCGCGACCAAGGGCGACGACCTTGACCGCGGACGTGCCGATATCTATCCCAATGCTTGCTTGCATGTACCTAGACTTCGCCCGCAAAGAAACGACGCGGGTTGTCAATTGCCAGCATGTTCCATTCGGTTTCGGTAAAACCGTTTTCCAACATGCGTGATTTGATCTCGGTCCACAGGAAATCAAGTCCTGGTCCACCGCCATAGGCGTTCCAATAGCTAGGACGTCCCAGGTCATTGCCAATCAGGATACGATTGCCTGCACCTGCATCGATCAACTTGCGAAGCAGGTTTAAACGGTCGGTTTCCGGCCCATATTTGGCCTTTCCGAAGCTGTCAAACCCAATATAGACGCCGAGTTTTGTAACCCTCAAATGCTCATGAAAATCCAGGTTGCGGTCCATGTGGCTGAGCGTTATCCGATGCGCATCGACACCTTTTTCCAGGAGGAGCTCCGACTGCTGGTAGCCCATCGTGCCGGCGGTTGTATGGGTGATGACCGGGCGTCCGGTCTCACGATAGGCAGCGGCTGCAACACGGACAAGTTTTTGACCCTTTTCGTTGAAGTTGTTGTACTCGGTTCCACACTTGATAATTCCCGCTTTCACATCGGTGCCATCGATCCCCACAGTCAGGTCGCGGACAGTATCGCGGATCATGTCGGCTTCCGAGACGGATGAGATCCAATGTCCCATGTAATAGGGCCGGTTATAACCGGCAGTCACGATCACGTTGACCTCCGGAACAAGGTCGGCAACGGCTTTTATGTTGTTGATGTTCCGGCCGAAATCAACAGCAGTAAGCTCACAAATCGTGCGTCCGCCAGCCTGCGAAAACCGCCTCAGTTCTTCACCTGATTTCGTCACGGAGTTCAGGGCAAAGTCGGGGTCAAGTTTGTGCAGCCATCCGGCCGGCTCGACGTAAAGGTGTTCGTGATAATCCGTCACCCCAAGTTGGTCGGCTGCAATCGGTCCGCGCATAGTCATAATCTCGGACATTTTAGTCTCCTGTTAGCAAGTCGTGGCGGGAAAGGTAATCGTTCCAGAGCGTCGCGGACTCAGTTGCTGCAATATCGAACCACCGATGGCCTTTTTCGGCGCTTGCCTTGGTTGGGTCGCCAAAAACACCGGACCGCATCAAATGCCCCATCGAGAGTTCCGATTGGCCATAATCACTGGGTGCTGGCGGATAATCGGCCTTGGCAAGGTCCATGCGTACCAGATCGGGAGCGATTGCAAGCATGAGGGAGGTTTCGATCTCGTCGGCATGTAGGTCGCCATGCCAGCTGTCGCTCTCCGCTTCCGCCTTCATGGTGTTCAGGCCGGCATACATTCCGTAGAGCACCTTGATGTCGATTTTGTCGTGGATGAGTTCGCGTAGCGCGTGTTTGATGGGCTGAGGGTTCGATCCGTGTCCGGACATGATATAGACAGCCTTCACCCCCCAGCTTGACAGGCTCTCCACCGTATCGCGGATCACCCGCATGTATGTATCGAAGCTGAGCGTCAGACTGGCCGGCACATCCTTCCAGACCCAGGCATAGCCGAGGGGCAGCGCGGGAAGTACAAGGCCGGTGCTGCGCCGGGCTGTTTCAAGTGCAATGGCTTCGGCAAGCAATGTGTCGGTATTGATGGGTAGGTGAGGGCCATGCTGTTCGGTCGATCCAACCGGCAGAATGGCAAAAGGATGCCGCGCCACGAAATCCTTGATTTCCGGCAACGTCGCACGCCCCGCGTCCAGCCAGGAATTTTCACTCATGTCATTTTTCCTTCCTCAAGCATCTTTCGATATGAAGGATCGCTGTCCCAGCGCGCCTGGTCCAGAGAGACGCCCGTCAAGGCGCCCGGGGCAAGCCCGGCAAGAAACAAGGCTGTTTCATCGAGTATGTCAGCCGGCGCCAAATCTGTCTGCTGATGTGCGGGCAGGTGAGAAAAAAATCCTGTCGCAATCTTGGCGGAAGGGAATAGCGTGTTGACGTTAATGCCCGACGGGATCAGTTCAAGTGCCAGGACTTGCTTCAACATCTCAACTGCCGCTTTCGACGCGCTATAGGGTGCATCATTTGCAATGGCACTGTCAGCAAAGGCCAGGGATGAGGTGATGAAGATGATGTTGCCGCCCGACACCATTGAGCGTGCCGCGGCGCGGGCGGTCAGAAACGCACCATCTACATTGACGCGCAAGACGTTCTGCCATGTTGCGTAGTTGAGGTCGCTCACACAATGGTGGCCCAAGTCGGTGACCGCAGCATTGGCAATGACTGCGGTCAACTGCGCCCGCGAGGTGGCTTGCCCAAAGGCGCAGTTCATGGCGCTTTCATCGGTGATATCGAGGGTGTCATGGCTGTAATTCTCGTGTTCGATTACCCCCTCGGCACGATCGATACCGGTCACGATCCAGCCCTCACGCAAGAAACGTCTGGCAATGGAACAGCCGATGCCGCCTGCGCTGCCGGTTATGAGAATATGGCGGCTCATTTCACCGCTCCTGATCCAAGTCCGGAAACGATGTGGCGTTGCGCAAAGCCGACAAAAATCAGTGCGGGTAACATTGATGCGACCGACACGGCAGCGATCAATGGCCAATCGAAGGACATTGTGCCAGCCAGCGAGGCAACCGCAACCGGCACCGTCTGTGCGTTGCGCGAGGTCAGAATGAACGCCAGCAGAAACTCGTTCCAGGAAAAGATGAACACAATGATGGCGACTGAAGCCAGCATCGGCCTGGCGATCGGGATGATGACCAGCCAGAGTATCTGCAGTGCGTTGGCGCCATCCAGTCGAGCGGCATGGTCCAGGTCCACCGGTATGCTGCGGAAATAGGTGACCAGCATCCAGATCGCCAGCGGCAACGTCAATGTCAGATGTGCCAGCGAAACGGCAATGGGTGTGTCCAGCAGTCCGATGGATTTGAAGAGCACATAAAGTGGAAGGATCACCGCGAAGAGTGGCGCCATTCTGATCGACAGCAGCCAGAAAGACAGGTTTTCCTGAACCTTGCCGTGCATTCGGGTCAGAGCAAAGGCTGCGGGCACCCCGAGGACGAGTGTCAGAACCACATTGCTAAGCGCAATGATCAAACTGTTTTGGAAGGCACCAAGGAACCCTCCGGACATGATCCGTGCATAGGCTGAAAAGTCCGGTGTAAAAATGAACTCCGGCGGAATGGCCAGTGCGGCGTTGCGTGTTTTCACCGACGCGATTGCCAACCAGACGATAGGCAGGAGTACAAATATCAGTGCCAGAGTGATCAGCGTCCAACGCCCGAGGTCATCGGAAAGCGTGCGGCCAAGCTTGCGAGCCATTATACCCCCCTCATGAAGCGGCGGAACACCGCCAAGGCAACGATTGTTGTTACCACGATCATGACAACGCCCAGTGCTGCTGCAGCACCAAAATCAAATCCCTGAAAGGCGGTTTTCCATCCCAGAAGCGAGTACGTCTGGGTCGACCGGCCCGGTCCGCCCTTTGTCATGACATAGATGAGTTCAAATGTATTGAGCGCATCAATGACCCGAAACAATATGGCAACGCTGATCGCTCCTTTCATCATTGGAAGGGTGATCAGGAAAAACTCATGGAAACGCTTTGCTCCATCCAGTCGGATCGCTTCGTAATAATCGCGGGGGATGGACTGCAGCGCGGCGAGGAAAATCAGAAACATGAAGGGTGTCCGGCTCCATACATCCGCGATAACAATTGAGAACAGGGCACCCAAAGGCTCGGCGAGCAAATTTGCTTCAATGCCGATGGCCGGCAGCAAATATGCGCCGATAAAACCGATCTCTCCGTTCAACAAAAACCGCCAGGTAAAACCGACAACCACAGGGGGAATGACAAGCGGCGTTATCATCAGTGCGCGCAAAAGTCCCGACGAATGCGGGCCGGCAAGGGCGAGGGCAAAAGCAAAAGCCAGAACGACCATGATGGCTGTGGACAAAGTCAAATAGGCAAGCGTCACGCCCGTTGCCGACAGAAAGGCGCTGGATGCAAACAGAGTTTGAAAATTTTGTGCGCCGTTGAAATATACGCCGGGTTCGGTCACCACCCAGTGGGCGGTGCTCATCCACAACAGGAATCCGGTCGGGAAGGCCACAACGGTGCCAAGTGCCAACACGGTCGGGATAACGAACCAGAACCGCCAGTCTTTAACCATTAACCGAACTCCAGGGGATGATCCGGGGGAGGCTTTCCCCCCCGGAAGAAAATTTGGATTTACTTGTAATAACCGGCGCGCGTCATGCGGTCGGTTGACCAGTTTTGCAACTCGTCCAGTGCCTCATCGACTGTAACCGTGCCGGCGATGGCTGAGGATGCTCCAGTACCAATCTGATCCATAAACTCGACGAGTTCGGGGATATAGGGGAAGTAATGGGGATCAGCTTCGCTGAACGAGGCTTCGATCTGGCCGAGCATCTCGGCTGACCAACGATCGGTCAGCGTAGGTGAATGCATGATCTCCGGATAGGTCGTATAGGGCCAACCGAAGGCGTCCGCGAAACCACGTAGTACAGGTTCACTCGTCAGGAAGGCCAGTGTTTTATAGGCTTCCGGCTTGTTCTTGGAATAGGCTGAAACGCCAACCGAGAATGTCCAAAAGCTTTGGATGGCCTTGCCCGATGGTCCTGTGGGCGAGGGGGCAAATTTGCTGTGTTCTTTAACCGCGGCGATTTCAGAACCGGGAATGCCAGCAAACGCGTTGATAGCCGATGGCATCAAGACGACAGCTTTGCCTTGTGCATAGAGGTTCATCATGTCGACCCAGGTGTGCGTGGCAATGCCTGGAGGGCCAAAATCCTGCGACCAGCGAACGAAGGTTTCAAAACCGGGCTTAAAATCACCGTTGAAGATCGGCTGTGCTTTTGTGGCTTTGATTTCTTCGGGTGTAACTGGCCCGCCTTCGAACCAGGCGGGATAGCCCGCATAGGCATAAACGAAACCCGAGAGGTCGAGTGAGGGCTCTTCGCCCGGTGCGCCGCGCATGGTCAGCGGATAGACGTCGGTGATGCCGTCTGCCGCCAGGCCGTCCTTGATCGTTTGCAGGACGACTTCAAGTTCAGCAGTCGTCTTCGGAAATTCGGTGATGCCGTATTTATCGAAGATATCCTTGCGATAGACAACACCAGAGCCGAACGAGTAGTAGGGCAGGCCCCAGAGTTGACCGTTGACAGTATTGGCCTCGAGAAACGGCTTGTAGACCTTGGAGGCGTCGAAAATATCCTTTGCGCTGTCAAGATATCCGTCGAGCGGCTCCAGATACCCGGCAGCCGAGAAGGTTTGGACAGCGCCGTCGCTCCCCAGCATCACCAGGTCATAATTGCCTGTGCCATTTATGAGATCAAGCAGCACTTTCTGGCGGGCAACATCCTCGTCAGCGAACTCCATATTCACAGACACGTCGTTTGCACTCTCGAAATCGAGAAGTTTCTGGGTTTTCTCGGTGCCCGAGGGACCAAAGAGATCGGCCCAGGCAAAACCTGCCCCGAAACCGATTACGTTGATCTCGGTTGTCGCAAAGGCGGGCGAGGCGGTTGAATAAAGCAGTCCCACGGCGGTGGCAAAGGCTGCCAATCCGTTTTTCGTCATCTTCATGGTACTTCTCCTAGGTTATATGCGCATCAGCGCGGCGGCAAAATCGTTTCGTGTGCAATGGCCTGCCCATTTGCTTTGAATAGATGGACAGGTTGATCCGGGATCAAAAGTCGCACCGACCCTCCAATCGAGGGAGAGATGTCCGAGGTGCTTTTTTCCACATAGGTTGCGTCGCCGACAGCCACATAAATCAGGGTTTCGCTGCCAAGGCGTTCAACCGCCGTCACCGTCCCGGCAATCTGGCCATCGGGGTCAACCTTCAGGTTTTCGGGCCGAATGCCCAAAAGAACCACCTGATCGTCGTGGGTCAGGTGCAGACCCAGTTCGAATTCCTCACCAGTGGATAACGCAAGGCGCAAGCTGTTCTTGCCCCGACTCACTTCTGTGACTGGAATGAAGTTCATTTTGGGAGACCCTATAAATCCCGCCACGAAAGCATTGGCCGGATGGTGGTAGAGATCCATTGGCGCGCCGACCTGGGCAATTTGGCCCTGATCCAAAATCACTATGCGGTCCGCCATCGTCATGGCCTCGACCTGATCATGGGTCACGTAAACCATCGTGTTTCCCAATGTGCGATGTAGCTGGCTGATCCCCACGCGGGTCTCGATACGGAGCGCAGCGTCCAGGTTGGATAGCGGTTCATCAAACAGAAACACATCCGGGTTGCGCACTATTGCCCGACCGATTGCCACTCTTTGACGTTGCCCACCCGAAAGTTGTGCTGGCTTGCGATCAAGCAGTGGCGATAGCTGAAGCATCTCGGCGACTTCCTCGGCGCGAATGCGTCGCTGCTTTTTGGGAATGCCGGACAATCTCATGCTCATGGTCATGTTATCGGCCACTGTCATGTGCGGATAAAGAGCGTAGGACTGAAATACCATTGCCACTCCCCGCTGGGCGGGGGCGACATTGGTAATTTGTTTGGTGTCAAAAAAAAGCTCACCTGCGGAGGCTTCTTCGAGTCCGGCGATGATGCGCAAAAGCGTGGATTTTCCGCAACCGGAAGGCCCGACAAAGACTACAAATTCTCCATCCTCAACGGTCAGGTCGATACCATTGAGAACTTCAACTGTGCCGAAGGCTTTTCGAATGCCCTCAAGTCGGATTGCCACCATAGAATTGAATTCCTCATCATATTGACCGCTTCGGAGCACCAAATTGGAGCGCTCCAATATATGCATATTTTCTCTTGTGCTCGAGGTTGTCAATACGCTGATTGAGAAAATCTTATTGTCTGGCGGTGCTTCGGCGCACGACAAGTCGGGGCAGGACCAACGTCTTGTTCGGGCTGGCCTCTGGATCGGCAAGACGACGAAGAAGCAATTTCATTCCTGCTTCAGCAAGATCACGAGCCGACTGATGGATTGTCGTCAGCGCCAAAGTTTCCGAACCGGACATGGTAACATCGTCATATCCAACCACACACAATTCGTCAGGTACGGCGATGCCATGTTTTGCAGCCTCGTTAAGCAGACCAATTGCAGCCAGATCGTTGCAAGCGAACACTGCATCCGGCAGATTATCGCGTTCAAACAGCACCCGTCCGGCACTGGCACCCGAGTCGACACTGTAGGAGCCCACCAGCACTTCAAAGTGTTCAGAAAGCCCATGGCGGGCCATGGCATTTTCATAACCTTGCTGCATGCGCTGGGAGCCCGGCGAGGCGCCGCCGCCCAAATGCACGATTTTACGACAGCCGACTGACACCAGGTGGTCGACAGCAAGGCCGGCTCCCAAGACATGATCAGTGGTAACGCTATCGATTTCTACGGCTTTGAGAAGGCGACCGATATAGACGGATGGCAATTTCGCCGCGACGCGCGCAATTGCTGCCTTTTCGTAAGGCGCACCAATCAATATGGCACTGGAAATCCTGTGTAAAATGAGACCGTCGATTGCGCCCTCAGCCTTATCGTCAGCATCTGCGTCGAGTGAGAGGAGCGCGTTTTGACCGTGTTCACCGGCGAGCACTGTGATCCATTTGGCGATCTCAGCTTGAAGTGGATTGGTGATATTGCCGACGAGAGTGCCGATATGTGAGCTTTGTGCGCTTGCCAACATACGTGCGGCGAGGTTGGGAATATAATTCAGCTCTTGCGCAGCTTTCGTGATTTTTTCGCGCGTTTCGGCGCGAACATATCCCTCTCCGCGAATCGCGAGCGAGACAAGGCTGCGCGAAACGCCGGCCCGTTTGGCTACATCGCTCAGCGTAGGTGGCTTCTTCCTGGTCTGGATCGTCATGTTCGCTCAATCTCCAGCCTAAAATATGCCATGGTCTGTGCCCGAATGGAATCTGCAATCACCGATTCGGATAACTAATTCATGGAGTGCCATGCAGTATCTATCGGCGCCAGGCGTTTCCGCCAGATCCTGTCGAATGGCGCCAACCAGCCCGGAGACGGGCCGGAGATCATCAAGGATGCCTATGATGCCGTGCAACTGGAACCGGCGATGGTTGCCTGACAGGGCGTAAAGATAGCCGATTTCCCTTCTCCGACCATTGTGGATGATATCGAACCGCACCTTCTGCACCCTTTGCAAGGGCGACAGGGGAGCCGTTCAGGATGTGGGATCAATGGCCGCAGTTTTCGCACAGGTTTTGCAGTTGGAGAATTGGGGAATCATGGGCCAGATTGCGAAAGATGATTTGGTCAATGCGGGACTGTTCGGATAGTTGCCCGAGACAATAATTTGGCGTGAGGAGTGAAAGCCATGTTCAAGAATCCCGATGTTGCACAACTGCAGTAGATCGCCCGCAAGCTGGGTCTGTCCGCCGCACCTGATTATCTCGAGAAGGTCAGCAGCATTCTTGAGCCGCTGAGAGCGTCCTACAATGATCTCGACAGTCTGCCGGATCACATTCCCAATCGACCCAACCGTCCGGCGGCCGGTGTCAGGCCGGTTCCAGACGCATCCCTTCCGCCTATTGCGGGACATACGGCATGAAACCCAGCTTCGGGTTGGTTCCCTATACCGGTATGATGTCGTTGGAGGCCTCCATCGATCACACCGGTCCGATTACCGCCAATGTGCGTGACAATGCCGCTCTTTTGCAGGTCATAGCAGGCGAAGACGGAATGGACGCGCGCCAGCGCCATGTTCAGGTCAAGGACTATGGCGCTGATTTCGGTCGTGACCTTGCCGGTCTTCGCATCGGCATTTTGCGCGAAGGCTTTGGTCACGGCAATTCTGAGCCTGACGTCGACGCCGCCGTGCGCAAAGCGGCGAGCAGGCTTGCGGATCTGGGCGCTGAAGTCGAGGATGTAAGCATCCCCATGCATCTCCACGGGTTCAGTATCTGGTCGGCACTGGTCCATGACGGCGGCTATTGGGCGATGCAAACGCATGGTATGGGATTGTGGCCACAGGCTCCGGTGCCCAGTGATCTGCCCCATTACGCCTCGCAATGGCGGCAGCGTGGAGATGAGATGTCGGATCCACTGAAAATCATGACCTTGTTCGGTGCCTATTCCACGGAGAATTATCTCGGGCACTATTACGCCAAGGCGCAGCGGGTGCGTCGTGATCTGGTCGCAGCTTATGACAAGGCTCTGAACCATTTTGACTTGCTGCTGTTACCAACCCTTCCGCTCAGGGCAACGCCTTTGCCGAGTGACATGTCGGACCTGGTCGAGGTGATCGATCGATCCTGCGAGATGATCGGCAACACCAGTGCCTTCAACGTCACGGGGCATCCCGCGATGTCGGTTCCCTGCGCCATGCCCGGCGGTCTGTCGATCGGCATGATGCTGGTCGGAAATTATTGGCAGGAGCCTACAATCTACCGGGTCGCGGCGGCTCTTGAAGCGGCAGTGGACTGGACGAAACCCTGATGGCATTGAAGGGGCAGATTTGCCCCTGCGAAGCTGCTCGCAGGCCGGATAAAATCACAGGCATCCTTGATGCGATCCAAGTGAAACCGGCCATGGCTGTCTGACAGGCTCGAGCCGAAGCCGGTTTCCGGCTCGGGTCGATTCAATGTCCCGGTTTCCCGGTCTTTCCCCGTGTCATTGTCTTGCGCTTCTGCTCTGTCGGGTCTTCATAAGATCCGGCGCCGATCTTTCCTCTGTTTATTGACCCTGCGTCCGCTGCCGGATCTTTCATACCAGGTTTTGACGGCAGCTTGCCCGAACCCACCGGTCGCGCCACATCGGTGCCCGGGCCCATGGCGCCCAGTTCCGGCTTCTTGAAATAATCGCCGCCGCGTTCACTGCGTGGCAGCGGACCTCTGGGCTTTGCCTTCTTCTCGCGGCGTGCCTTCGGACTGGCGTCCATATCGTTTTGCAGGCGGGCCAGGGGATCATCCATGACGGCCAGTTCGGTCTCGCGCAGGCGCTTGACCTCGTCGCGCAGCCGGGCGGCTTCCTCGAAGTCGAGATCGGCGGCTGCATCGCGCATTTTCTTCTCGAGGCTTTCAAGGTGGGCCGCAAGATTATTGCCGATCATTGCACCACTTTCGGCAAAACCCGAGATGTCGGCACGGACATGGTCCTTCTCGTACATGCTGTCCATGATGTCGGCGATATGGGCCTTGACGCTGGCCGGTGTAATGCCGTGTTCCTTGTTATAGGCTTCCTGTTTTTCACGGCGACGACTGGTTTCACCCATCGCCCGTTCCATCGAGCCGGTGATGCGGTCCGCATAGAGGATAACCTTGCCGTCGACATTGCGCGCGGCCCGGCCGATGGTCTGTACCAGCGAGGTTTCGGAGCGCAGGAAGCCTTCCTTGTCAGCGTCCAGAATGGCGACAAGTCCGCATTCGGGAATATCGAGACCTTCGCGCAGCAGGTTGATGCCGATGAGCACGTCGAAAGCGCCCAGCCGCAGGTCGCGGATGATTTCAATGCGCTCCAGCGTATCGATGTCGGAATGCATGTAGCGCACCCGCACACCCTGTTCATGGAGATATTCGGTCAGATCCTCGGCCATGCGCTTGGTCAGCACGGTCACCAATGTGCGATAGCCTTCGCTGGCTTTCTGGCGGATCTCGTCCAGCACGTCATCAACCTGGTTTTTTGCCGGGCGCACTTCGACAGGCGGGTCTATCAGGCCGGTCGGGCGAATGACCTGTTCGGCGAAGACGCCGCCGGACTGCTCCATTTCCCAGGTGCTGGGTGTCGCCGATACCGCAATCGTCTGCGGGCGCATGGCGTCCCATTCCTCGAAACGCAAAGGGCGGTTGTCCATGCAGGACGGCAGGCGGAAACCATATTCGGCCAGGGTTGCCTTGCGCCGAAAGTCGCCGCGATACATGGCGCCGATCTGCGGCACCGTGACGTGGCTTTCATCCAGAAAGATCAGCGCATTGTCCGGTATATATTCAAACAGGGTCGGCGGTGGCTCTCCCGGCGCGCGCCCGGTCAGGTAGCGGGAATAATTCTCGATACCCTGACAGGAGCCTGTCGCCTCCAGCATTTCCAGATCATAGCGGGTGCGCTGCTCCAGTCGCTGGGCTTCCAGCAAACGCCCGGCCTTCTGCAGTTCCGCCAGCCGGTGGGTGAGTTCTTCCTTGATCGATTTGGCCGCCTGGTTGAGCGTTGGACGGGGCGTTACATAATGCGAATTGGCATAGATCTTGACCGATTTCAGATCATCCGTCTTGTGCCCGGTCAGCGGATCGAATTCGGTGATCGAGTCAATCTCGTCTCCGAACAACGAAATGCGCCAGGCCCGGTCTTCCAGATGCGCCGGGAATATTTCGATGGTGTCGCCGCGCACGCGGAATGTTCCACGCACGAAGTTGATGTCGGAGCGACGATATTGCTGCGCCACAAGGTCGGCCAGCAATTGCCGCTGATCAATGCGATCACCCAGTTCCATCTGGAAGGTCATCGCCGTGTAGGTTTCCACCGAACCGATACCATAGATGCACGATACGGAGGCGACGATGATCGCGTCATCGCGCTCCATCAGGGCGCGTGTTGCCGAGTGCCGCATCCGGTCAATCTGTTCATTGATGGATGATTCTTTTTCAATGTAGGTGTCGGAGCGCGCCACATAGGCTTCCGGCTGGTAGTAGTCATAATAGGAGACGAAATATTCAACCGCATTGTCAGGAAAAAAATGCTTGAATTCCCCGTAGAGCTGCGCTGCCAATGTCTTGTTGGGTGCCAGGATCAGGGCAGGGCGCTGGGTCAGTTCAATCACCTTGGCCATGGTGAAGGTCTTGCCGGAGCCGGTGACGCCCAGCAGTACCTGTGTGCGATCATTGTCATCCAGACCGGCGATCAGGTCCTTGATCGCTGTGGGCTGGTCACCGGCGGGCTCGAAATCCGTCTGCATCCGGATCTCGATACCACCTTCTGATTTTTCCGGGCGGGCCGGGCGATGGGGAATCCAGGCCTTGCCGTTCTTGAACAGCGGATTGCCTGATTCGATCAGCTTGGAGAGAGCATCGACGGTGGCCGTGACACCTGAATCGTCATCAAAAGCCGGGCTTGTCTGTTTCGCCTTGCCCTTGCCAGCCTTACCGGCTTTTCGGCTGTCTGCCTGGAGGGCCTGCGCGTCTTCCAGCGATATATCCAGACCGGCAACCGGATTGAGACCAGCGGCAGCGCGGGTTTTGGGATCATTGCTGCCACCAATGGATGTACCGCGCGCTGTACGGCCGGTCGTGACATTTCCACTGACCGGTTTTGAAGATTTCGATTTCTGCCGTTTGGCCTCTGTCGAAACCTCTTTTGCCCACGCACTGACTGTCCCGGACAAAGGTGCCCCGTCCAGCGGTTTTTGTGGTGCTTCTGAAAAACCGGGTTCTGAATTTTTTTTGCTGTTGGAACTCATGGGATGAATATGGAGATTGAAAGGGCAATTGGAAAGAGCGTGCTGCACAAATATGGCACCCTCTTGCCACCCTTGTGTCAGGAGAGTGCTTCTTAAAAGAAAGACAACGCTCAGACGTCCCGGTATCTCACCAAATGCCATTCAGTCAGGCATAGCCATTCCGGATGGCCCATTTCGGCAGGGTTTGGTTTGTCAGGGGAGTTGGATTGTCAGGGGGGACTGGAGGCGGACAGGGGAGAAATTGGCGTGGGCTTTCCATCCTCATCCAGGGCGACCATGACGAAACGACCGACGATCAGTTTTTCGCGGTGCGGTTTCAGATAGCGTTGGGCCCAGGCTTCGACCAGCAGCGTCATGGACGTACGCCCGGTCTTTTCGATCTCGATATAGACGCAAAGCGTGTCACCGACATGCATCGGTCTTTCGAAAACCATTTCATTGACTGCTGCCGTCACAACGCGTCCTCCCGCGTGTTCGGCCGCCCGTATGCCGCAGGCAAGGTCCATTTGCGCCATGACCCAGCCGCCGAATATGTCGCCGGCTGCATTGGCGTCACCCGGCATGGCCAGAGTGCGCAAGGTCAACATACCCTGTGGTTCGCTTGTCTCGGTATTGCTCATCATTGCTCCGGTTTTCAAATCGAAATGACAACCATCTATAGACGGTTGCGGTCACCATGACGAGACCGCTTGCGACTGCGGCAATGGAAAAGATCAACCGATGGGCCCGGCGGTCAGGCCGCTTCTATGTGGTGCTCAATCGTTGTAGAATTCCAGATCTGCACATTTGCGAACGGGGCAATTCTTTCTGTCGCGGGTCGGGACATAAGCGCGTTTGGCGTATTCTCCAACATCGCAATAGAGGCCATTGCGCACGTATCGGTCATAGAGTTGCAATGACGGATTGCGGGTCGAACGGTAACGCAGGATTGCAGCGCCATTGCGATCAACAGCCGATTGAACAGCGCCACAGGTCATGGTCTGGACATTGTAGCGATTGATCGCAAATGCCGGAAGACTGATTGCGGTGACACACAGGGCCAAAATGATTCTTTTCATAGGGCGTTCTCCAAATGCTGGGGCAGGCCATCCTTGCACAAAGACATATGTCCTGCGACTATGGGTTTCATTTATGGCAATATTATTTTCTGGAAAGAGCCGCCACGGTTTTTTGTAGAGATGCTGCAAGACTGTCCGTTTTCGATAAAAATAAGAGGTTGAAATCATTTCCGGTCTTATAAATGGCTGGGTTCAAGGGGAGAAGTAATGGATGGCCCATGATCCACATCTTGCTGAATTGCTTCGTGAAACCCTGTCCGACCGGGCAGGCATCACCGAAAAGAACATGTTTGGCGGTGTCTGTTTTCTGCTCAATGGCAATATGTTCGGCGGCATTGCCAATCATGACAGCTTCATGTTTCGTGTCGGCAAGGACAGGCACGAAGAGGCCCTGCGCAGGCCGGGCGCCAGGCCGATGGATTTCACCGGTCGCAAAATGGCCGGTTTTGTCTATGTCGATGCAGAGACCGCCCTGGAAACCGGCCTTGCCGAATGGGTGGATTTCACAGCCGCCTTTGTTGGTGGTCTGAAACCAAAATAGGAGTTGGTTGATGTTTCAGGGGTTTTCGGAGAAATCCGTCGCATTTCTGGCCGCACTGAAAGCAAACAACAACCGCGCGTGGTTCGAAAGCCACCGCTCGGATTTCCAGTCCCTTTGCGTGGATCCGGCCCTGGATCTGATCGAAGCGCTTGCCCCCGTGGCGCAGTCCCTTGATCCGGTGCACAATGCCGTGCCCAAATTGAACAAGTCCTTGCGCCGCATTCACCGCGATACGCGATTTTCAAAGGACAAGACACCCTATCACACCCATATTCATATCGTGTTCTGGGCAGGGGACCACCCCAATCGATCCCCCGGCATTCATCTGGTTTTATCCCATGATCATTTCGGTTTTGGCGCCGGGCATTGGGCCTTTGCGGGCGAGGGGCTGGGGCGATACCGTGCGGCGGTTGTCAACCAGAAACACAGGGCAGCGCTTGAGGCGGCGCTTCAATCAGCGTCGCGTGTGGGCTGTTTTCCAGGAGAGCCGGAACTGAAGAAAGTACCGCGCGGCTTTGATGCGGCTGATCCGGCAGCAGACCTTCTGCGCCGCAAGGGCATTGTGGCACGATCGGCCGAGACCGCCGGGTTCGACAAACGTTTGTTTGGCCCGGCCGCTCTTGACTATCTGACGGAAATCATGGGAGCACTGGCGCCGCTTGATCGCTGGATTGATCGTGTCGTGGAAAATGGTCAGGAGACCTGATTTTAGTGAAACGGATGTTGCTGAATTGCTTCGCGCTGGTCGCCGGAGCGTTGCTGGTTCTGCCGACGCCGGTTAATGCGCAGGACTACATACCCGTGCCCACACCACGCCCAACTGCGACGGAGCAGTTGGGGGACCTGCTCAAATCGACATCATTATCGGGTTTGCCCGAAGAAGAGAAAGCCTGCAGGAAACGATTGAGGCAAAAGGGCGTCCGTTTCAAAGCCATTGAGCAAATTTCCGGCGACGGGGAATGCGGTATTGAATACCCTCTTGATATCGGCGTTCTTCCCGGCGGCGTAAAACTCTCGGGGCGCACCATTCTCAATTGCGATGCCGGTGAAGCCTTGGCGGACTGGACCGCCGGTGTCGCGGCAGGGGCGGCGCGCGAGCAGTTCCAGACGACATTGAAACGTATTGATCAGTATGCCTCCTATGATTGCCGCACCCGCAATAACAGGCCAGGGGCCAAAATATCTCAACATTCGCTGGGCAATGCCATTGATCTCGGGCGTTTTCATATGAAGGACGGCACTGTGGTTGACGTTGCCACCAGCCTGCCGGCGGATACGCCTGAACAGCGTTTCCTTAAAACGCTGCGGGATGCCGGATGTACGTTCTTTACGACTGTTCTGGGGCCAGGAAGCGATGTTCACCACCACGACCATTTTCACTTCGACATTATCAGCCGTCGCAATGGCTATCGCTATTGCAAATAGTAAAGAGCCGTGGGCACGCGGCTTTTAACCCTTGTCGCTGACACCTGCCTGTTCAAAGGTCGCCATGCCTGAATGGCACAATGCAGCTGCTTTGACGATACCGGCCGCCAGCGCTGCACCCGTACCTTCACCCAGACGCATGTCCAGAGACAACAAGGGCGTTTTCCCCAGTCTGGCAATCGCACCTGCATGTCCGGGCTCGGCTGATACGTGGCCGATCATGCAATGGTCCAGCGCCGTGTCATTGGCTGCGTGCAGCAGGGCTGCTGCTGCTGTGGCCACATAGCCGTCAATGATGACCGGAATTTTTTCCATGCGGGCTGCAAGGATGGCCCCGGCCATGGCGGCGATTTCACGACCACCCAGCCGCCGCAGTACTTCCAGAGGATCTCCCAGATGCGCCTTGTGCAGTTTTACGGCTTTTTCAACCGCGGCAATCTTGCGTTTCAGGCCGTCTCCCTGAGCGCCGGTGCCCGGTCCGGTCCAGTCCTTGGCAGAACCGCCGTAAAGCGCATGGAATATGGCCGCTGCGATGGTGGTGTTGCCGATGCCCATTTCACCGATGCACAGAAGATCTGTTCCGCCGGCAATTGATTCCATCCCAAAGGCCATGGTTGCCGCACAGGCTCTTTCGTCGAGAGCCGCTTCTTCGGTGATATCGGCGGTCGGGTAATCCAGCGCCAGATCGAAGACCTTGAGGCCGAGGTCATGGGCGATGCAGATCTGGTTGATGGCCGCACCTCCTGCGGCAAAATTGGAAACCATCTGCGCCGTAACCTCGGGGGGGAACGGCGACACACCCTGCTTCGTCACGCCATGGTTTCCGGCAAATACAGCCACCAGCGGACGGGTCACAGCCGGGGAGCGGCCAGTCCAGGCCGCCAGCCATTCGGCGATTTCCTCAAGCCGTCCCAGAGCGCCTGGCGGCTTCGTCAGAAAGGCGTCCCTGTCGCGCACGGCCTGAACAGCCGCCTGGTCAGGACCAGGCAGATTGGCAAGCAATTCGCGGATGTCGTCAAATGGAAGGCCTGAAGTCGCCATCAATAATGTCCTTGTGTTTCGAAAACAGTCTGGCAATAGGATATACGCAGATAAATGCAAATGATTTCGTGGGTCGTTGTCAGATCGCCGCTTCATGCCGCTTGAGGACCAATATGAACAATCTCATTGTCGATACCGCGCGTTCGGTGGCTTTCCTGAGCCGGATTCCCGTTGCGGACAGGTATTTCGCAGGAGATAAAAACCGACCGATGGCCCATTGTGTCCGTGCCTACGGTTTTGCCGGAGCCACCATTGCTTTGCCATCGGCTCTCTTGCTGCTGTGCCTGTTGATACTGGGATTGGACGCTCTTCTGGCCGCGACGCTGGCTGTTGTGCTGCAATTGTTGGTGACCGGCGCTTTGCACGAAGATGGGCTTGCCGATTGCGCCGATGGTTTTGGTGGTGGACGTGACCGGCAACGGGTGCTGCATATCATGAAAGACAGCACCATTGGCGCCTATGGTGGCATTGCACTGATCATGGCGTTGCTGCTGCGCGTGCTGGCTCTCGGCACCATCGCGGGATCGACTCATGCTCTGGTTGCTGCACTGGCATTGTTGTCTGTCGCCATCCTCAGTCGCGGTCTCATGGTCTGGCACTGGACCAGTCTGCCGGCTGCCAAAAGTGACGGTGTTGCTGCCACCGCAGGCCAGCCAGAGCGCGAAGCCATGGTGTTTGCCGTTGCGTCCAGTCTTGTTCTTGCCATTGTGCTGGCGCTGCCGGTGGCCGGTTGGGCAGGTATTGCGTCAATGCTGGTTTTGCCTGCCGGAGCCGGCATCTTGTGGACACGCAGGTGCCGAGCGAGGATTGAAGGACATACGGGTGATACGATCGGCGCATGCCAGCAAGTCTGTGAGATAGCGTCGCTTTTAGGACTTGCCGTTTGGTGTTAGTAGGACAATATACTGTCCTTGGTTCTGATGATGGCGGAAAATGAGCGATATCGAATCTCCCTGCATCCTTGTGTGCTCGATAGACATGAAGACCGGCTATTGTTTCGGCTGCGGACGCACGGGTGATGAAATTGCCGGGTGGCTGGGCTATTCAGCCAGCCAGCGGCGCGCTGTGATGGATGTTCTGCCGGACCGGATGGAGACCATCGAACGCAAGCCGCGGCGTGAGACAAAGCGGAAAAGATTGGCACGCGAGCGGAGTGAGAGTTAACAATGGGACGCGGCCTCTGGATCATACTGGGCACAATCGGCTTCGGTCTCTTGTTGCTTCTTGTCAATCACGATTCCGGCGAGACATTGGGATTGCCCAATGACCAGTTTGCCAATCTCTTCTATCTGGGCGTCTGGCTCAGTGTGGTGGCTGCCGCTCTTGTCGGTTCGCGTCAGCGGGTCGCGGAAATTGTCCGCAACGCAATGATCTGGCTGCTTGCATTTCTGGTCTTGAGCACCGTCTATGTCTATCGATTTGAGCTGCGCGAAGTTGGTTTTCGGCTGGCAGGTGGTTTGTTTCCCGGCACGCCTATCAGCCGCGTGACCAGCAATGGAACGGCGGAAGTGGTTCTTTCCAAAGGGCTTGGCGCGCATTTTCTGGCAAATGCTGATATCAACGGCAAGACACTCACCATGATGGTGGATACCGGCGCCAGCACGATTGCACTTTCCTATAATGATGCGGAACTCATCGGACTTGACATGAATGGTCTGCAATTCGTGCAGCCCGTGCAAACAGCCAATGGCATTGCGATGGCGGCACCGGTGCAGCTGTCGCAGGTGTCCATCGGCGGGATCAGCCGCAGCAATGTGCGTGCAGGGGTTCTCGAGCGCGGAAAACTGACGGAAAGTCTGCTCGGCATGAGTTTCCTTGAAACCCTGACCTCGTTTCAGATGAGTCGCGATACTTTGGTGCTGCGTGACTGATCAAAGCCAGACACGCTCTAAGCCCAGATGCTCCAGAAAAAACGAGCCGCTACAAGCAGCATGAAAATGCCAAAAGCCGTTTCCAACTGTCGCTTGTTCATCCGATGGGCCGCATTGGCGCCAAGCGGGGCGACAAACATGGTGATCGGCACGGTCAACACCAAGGCGATCCAATTGACATAGCCGGTTGAAAACATCGGCAAATCCGGGTTGCCCCAGCCGGCCCAGATGTAACCGATGAGACCGGGCCAGGAAATAAGGACACCGACTCCCGAAGAGGTCGCGATTGCCTGATGAACCGGTCGGCCAAACGATGTCATGAACGTATTGTTGAGAACGCCACCGCCGACGCCCATCAGAGCGGAAAGAAGACCGATAATAAAACCGGTCAGAGCGCGGACGGGATTCTTTGGCAGATCAGAACCAAGGCGCCAGCTGTCACGGTTCAAGATCATGCGCAGCCCGACAAGAACTGCAATACAGGCAAAAATTGCGCGCAGAACCGAACCGGAAACGTCAGCCACCAACAAAGATGCGACAATGACACCCAGCGGAACCACAATGATCCAGCTCTTCAATAGCTTCATATCAGGTGCTTTTTTCCTGTGATGCGCTCTGAACGAACTGATGGATGTGGGCACGATGACGGCGAGTGATGTTCCGATTGCCAGATGCATGCGCACAGACTCTGGCGCGCCGAGCAATGTAAAGGCCTGATAGAGGACCGGCACGAGAATCGCACCACCGCCAATGCCGAACATGCCGGCCAGAAACCCTGCCACCGCGCCAGCCACTGCCAGCACAGAAACAAACCAGATTAACTCTTGTATTGGAACCATTTACCCACCCCTGACCGCGCGAACCTGTGTCACGCTGTTCGCAGCGCTGTCAAGTGTGGCCTGTCAGGCCCGGGCCTTGTCATGAGCGTTGTTGTGAAAATGCCGGTAGGTTTTTCCCTGCGGCAACCTTTGCATTCAGGCAAACGAGCGGCGGGTTTTCTTCACCGGGTCCGGCGTTTCTATACTGGGTGAATCCACCAGAATGCGGTTTCGCGGAAGGATAGCGATTGCTTCTGTGCCCTTGCGCAGCACGGATCGCAATACGAATTCACCGCCGTGTTCGGCGAGAATTGCCTGGACGATCGGTAGTCCAAGCCCGGTTCCCTGTTCGGCGCTTTTGATGGCAATGGATCCCTGTCCAAAGGCTGACAGCACAACCGGGATTTCGTCTTCTGGTATTCCCGGCCCGTCATCAACAACAGATACGTATTGACCGCCGCCTATGGTCCAGCCAACTTTCAGGCTGACGTTGCCGTCATTGGGCGTGAATTTGACTGCATTGGACAGAAGATTGAGAATGACCTGACGCATCGAGCGTTCATCGGCCCACACTCGCGGCAGAGCGCGCTCAAACTGTCCGGCGATGGTGATATTCTTCTTCTGCGCTCTCATCCCGACCATGGCCATGCAATCTTCAGCAATATCCTGAAGGCTGATCGGTTCTTCATTCAGCTCGTAACGACCGGCTTCTATGCGCGAAAGATCAAGAATTTCATTGATCAGCCGCAGAAGGTGATCGCCGGACCGATAGATGTCCGAGGCGTATTCCTTGTAGGTATCATTGTTCAACGGGCCCAGAACTTCGTTTTTCATGACCTCCGAGAAACCCAAGATCGCATTCAGTGGTGTTCGCAATTCATGGCTCATGGAGGCGAGAAAACGTGACTTGGCCAGATTTGCTTCCTCGGCCCGCAACCGGGCCTCATCGGATGTGGAATTTGCCATTTCCAACTCGGTGATCAGCCAGTCTTTTTCGGACTGAACGGCAAGCATGACCAGATTGGCATTGTAGAGCCGCCCGGATACAAAAAGGAAAAACACCACAGAGGCTACAAGCATTGTAAGGACGGATATTTCAAACGTTGTATTTGGCGGTGAACCAAGCAGGGTGAAGGCAATGATGGGTGTAGCAAACACCACCAGTGGCAAGCGCCTCAGCGTGAAGCTTGACATGGCCGTGACCGCTATGGCGACCAGCAAGACCACGCCCTTGTAGAAAACAAAATCCTGACTTCCACACAGCACGCAGGGTTGGAAAGCAAAAATTGCCCAGCCAAATCCCGTCAACGCATGGACTTCGATAAATCGCCTTTCCCAAGAGCGAACATTCTCGAGTGTCAATTTTTGCCGTGACGCGCGTTTGGTTAGAAGAACCTGCAACAAATAACCGAAGATGGTGATTGGTGCCCAGGCGAAGACATTGGTTGCCTCAAAAAAATAGACACCGATGCCAACAGCAAGGAGGATGAGCAGGGGCATGGCCGCCGCGCTGGGCATTGACGAACTGATGTACATCGCCAGGAGTTCGCGGTCATATTGGGCATTTCGCGTGCCATGGGATTGCAGTCGATCACGGGTAACGCGAACCGTGCGCGCAATCTCCGGATTTCGGTGTTTGCGCGTTCGGTCGACGATATTTTTATCTGCGTTTTCGCTTGCTAAATTCATTCCAGGCCGAACACATTGAGTTTGGCCGGATATTAGGTGCTAATGATTAAAAGACCCTTCCATGTATGCGCAGAATTGGTAGTTATGGACTGCGACGGACGCAATTCATGCGTATTGTTCAAGATTGCCACACAGGCGGAGATGGGAGACATATATGCTGCTGTATGACGGGGGAAGGGCGCCAAATCCGCGCCGGGTTCGGATCTTTTTGGCTGAAAAAAACGTTGTCGTGCCGATTGAGCCTGTCGATATGTCCACTTTGCAACATCGTTCAGAGGCCATAACCGCGCTCAACCCATTCCAGCGCCTGCCTGTGCTGCAACTGGACGATGGTACGATCCTGACCGAATCCGTTGCTATCTGCAGGTACTTTGAGGAACTTTATCCAGATCCGCCGCTGATGGGCACGGATGCCGCAGACCAGGCAAGGGTCGAGATGTGGAACCGTCGGATGGAATTGCAATTTCTGAATTTTGTTGCATCGGCCTTTCGGCATACCCATCCGGCGATGAAAGAATGGGAAGTTCCGCAGGTGCCGGAGTTTGGTGAAGCAAACCGTCCCAAGGCCTTGAAAATGATGGAATATATGGACCAGGAGTTGGCCACGAGAGCCTTTTTGGCCGGCGACCGGTTTTCCATTGCTGACATCACGGCAATGATGGGGATGGACATGTTGAAACCGGCGCGCATTGAAAGACCTGATCATCTTGAAAACCTGATGCGCTGGTATAAGGCGGTTGCTTCACGCCCCAGTGCATCTGCATGATCCATGGCTGGTGCCGCAATGCTCGAGGACCTTCTCAATGAGATCAGCCGATGCCGGCTCTGCCGGGATGCGCCCCGCTATGGGGAGGCGCTGCCGCAGGAGCCGCGTCCCGTTTGTGTCGCATCAACCACGGCTCGGATCCTGATCGCCGGCCAGGCTCCAGGCACAAGGGTTCATGCCTCGGGTATCCCCTTTAATGATCCATCCGGCGACCGGTTGCGCGCATGGATGGGACTGGGGCGGGATGAATTCTATGATCAGCGCAGGGTCGCCATTGTGCCGATGGGTTTTTGCTTTCCCGGTCTTGATGCGAAGGGTGGAGATTTGCCGCCACGGCGCGAATGTCGGGAGGTTTGGCGTAACAGGGTCATGGCGGCGCTGCCACAAATCCGGCTGATCCTTGTTATTGGCCAATATGCCCAGGCCTATCATCTGGGAAAAGACAGAGAGAAGACCCTGACCGCCACGGTTGCCAACTGGAGGGCCATTCGGGCGCGACAGAATTCCCGGCGTCTTTATGTGTTGCCGCATCCCTCCTGGCGCAACAATAGCTGGCTGAAGAAGAACCCATGGTTTGAAGAGGACCTTTTGCCGGAGCTCCGTCAAGACGTATCGAGCATACTCTCAGAGCAAAATTGATTGGGGCAATTTCATCACACCGCATTGGCAGGGATTATCTCTCGAAGGCAGGTGGCTGACGCTCTATTGGAATAAATTTCCGAAAAAATTGATAATTAGGATTGATTTTCTTTGCTAGATCCTGAACTAGAGAGGCAGGGAAAAGGTATCCCATAGTCAACGGAATTGAATTGACCCACCGGCGTCGTCATCAGGAGAGATAACTTGGATCGTCTGGACCGAAAGATACTGCGTATTTTGCAGGAGGATTCAACTCTGGCGGTTGCGGATGTGGCCAAAAAGGTCGGCCTGTCAACAACGCCCTGCTGGAGGCGCATTCAGAAACTGGAGGAAGAAGGGGTTATCCGGCGACGGGTCGCTCTTCTGGATCAGGCGAAAATCAATGCCAATGTCACGGTCTTCGTGTCGATCCGGACAAATTCGCATTCCAGTGAGTGGCTGTTGCGTTTTTCCGAGGTGATCACCCAGTTTCCCGAAGTGGTCGAGTTCTATCGGATGAGCGGTGAGGTTGACTACCTGTTGCGCGTGGTCGTTCCGGATATTGCAGCCTATGATGCTTTCTATCAAAAGCTGATCAAGAAGATTGAAATCCGCGACGTCTCGTCATCCTTTGCCATGGAGCAGATAAAATACACCACGCAGTTGCCTCTCGACTACATGGTGCTGGAAAACAACCGCTCATCGAACGATACGTGAGAATGTCTGTTCCTGTTGCATGGAAAGGCGGATCAGATTGCGCCTGACTGTCCCCTGGCCGGATGCTGTGCTGCCTTTTTGTCAAGGCGATCAATCGTGCTTTGGCTCGACAGTTCCTTTGCCGCGTCCCTGCCGATCCATCGTTCAGACCGATTGTTGCTGCGTTCCAGCTTTTGCGCCAGTTCCAGGGCAGGGGCATGCAGGACCAGCGAGCGTTTGCCGATCTGACGCAATGCCCAATTGACGGCCTTTTTGACAAAATTTCGGTCGTCACCGGCGTGGTCTTCAATCAGCGACAGCCAGGGTATGGCGATTGAATCCGGTTCTTTCTTGAGATGAAGCGCACCCCAGGCGATCATCGCAAACCCGGCTCTGCGGACATATTCGCGATCATCCGCGACGAACAGGGCAATGAGTTCTTCATGCAGCCTTGCTTCGATGAAAAGTGCTGCGGCATGATCCACAATGTCCCATGAATCGAATGCCTCCGCCCAGTTCAAGGCCTGCTGAACGGTGACCTTGCCGGGTTCATCGGTAAAGCAGGCCAATAGCTGCGCTTCGCGAATACCGGTTTCCCACAGATCCAGAGCCCGCTGGTGATCACGTTTGATTTTCCGGGCGAGGGGTCGCAACAGGGCATTGGGAATACCCAGGGCATTTACGGTTTCAATACCGAAGTGGGCCTTGCCGGCGAGAACCTCATCGGAGGCGTGGCCGTGAAGCCAGACCACCACCCGTGCGCAATCCCATTGCGGGACTGGTTCATCATCCACCGCCCTACCGCTCCAGTCTTACTGCTCCAGTCTGGCCAGCAGCGAGGAAGTGTCCCACCTGTTTCCGCCCATTTTCTGTACTTCCCGATAGAATTGGTCGACCAGCGCCGTGACCGGCAGGCTTGATCCGTTGGCGCGGGCCTCATCCAGCACGATGGCCAGGTCCTTGCGCATCCAGTCAACGGCGAAACCGTGTTCATACTGGCCTTCATTCATTGTCGTGTAGCGATTCTCCATTTGCCACGAACCAGCCGCGCCCTTGGAAATCACCTCTATGACCTTTTCGATATCAAGCCCGGCAGCCTTGCCGAAATGAATGCCTTCCGAAAGGCCCTGCACAAGACCGGCAATGCAGATCTGATTGACCATTTTGGTCAGTTGGCCGCTGCCAACATCGCCCATCAGTCCGACCATCTTGGCATAGCTCTGGATAATCGGTTTGGCTCTGTCGAAGATTGCCTTATCGCCGCCGACCATCACGGTAAGCGCCCCGTTTTCAGCGCCTGCCTGACCACCCGATACGGGCGCGTCAAGAAAGCCGAAACCCATTGCATGCGCGGCGTCGTGCAACTCACGTGCAATTTCCGCTGACGCCGTCGTATTGTCTATGAAGATGGCTCCCTGTTTGATCGATTGAAAGGCGCCGTGTTCGCCAATGGTCACGCTGCGCAAATCATCATCATTGCCGACACAGGCAAAGACAAAATCGGAACCTGCTGCAGCCTCCTGCGGTGTGGCGGCCATGCGCCCGCCGTATTCCGCTACCCATTTTTCGGCCTTTGCCGTGGTTCTGTTGTAGACACATACATCATGACCACCACGCTTTTGGAGGTGTCCGGCCATAAAGTACCCCATAACGCCAAGTCCGATAAAAGTGACAGTTGCCATGATCAATGCCCTCTGCAATGTATTGTTGTTGGTCCATTCAGTTGTGAAGGAAATAGATTAATGCGGCGGATCCTCAAAGCCCTTATGCGTATTATTTTTGTCGCAGTGCCTCTCGTTTTGATTGGAACAGGGGCAGGGTTCGTCTGGCTGAGCCGGTCCTTGCCACCGGGCTCTGGTCGTATGCAGATTGATCAATTGACTGATATTGTTACGATTTCCAGAGATGGTAACGGTGTGCCGCACATAAGTGGCGCGTCAATTGAAGATGTGTTTGCCGGCCTGGGGTTTGCCCATGCGCAGGATAGAATGTGGCAGATGGAAGTGGTGCGGATTGCTGCACAGGGACGTCTTTCCGAACTGTTTGGTGCGCAGACGGTGAATTCTGACAAATGGCTGCGCAGCATGGCCATCCTTGAAGCCGCCCAGTCATCTTACGATATGCTTCCGGAAGCCTCGCAGCGGGCCATCCGCGCCTATACCAATGGCGTCAATGCCTGGCTCAATCGTGAGGGCCGTGAATTTGCATCCAAGCTTCCGCCGGAGTTTGTGATCCTGGGTCATGAACCGGCGGCCTGGGAGCCGGCGCATACCGTTGCAGCGCTTAAAATGATGTCGGTGACCCTGGCGTCCAATGCCGGATCCGAAGTGCAGCGCCTTTCCTTCGCGCGATTGGGATTGACGCCGGATGAAATCGACGATTTGCTGCCAGCATTGTCGGTGGACAATCCACCACAGCTTCCCGATCTGACGGCGCTGCTTGGCCTGGATACGGGACCATTGTCCGGTGCGAAAAGCGCGGAGACGGCGCTGTCGGATTTTATCCCGATGGGTCAATACGAAAAAAAGGGCGCTTCGAACAATTGGGTTCTGTCAGGTGACCGAACGAAAGGCGGTCAACCGATCCTCGCCAATGATCCACATCTGTCTTTGTCTGCGCCATCGGTCTGGTATCTGGCGCACCTGAAAATCAAGGGGCCTGAAAGGGAACAAAATCTGGTCGGTGCCACAACACCGGGTTCGCCTCTCGTTCTGCTCGGACGCAGCAATGAGCTCGCCTGGGGGCTGACAAATACGGCGTCTGATGTTCAGGACATATTTGTCGAAAGGACAAATCCTGACAATGAAGCTGAATATCTGACGCCGGATGGGTGGCAGCCATTTGGCAAAAAACAGGAAACCATCAAAATCCGCGGCGGCGACGCGGTCAGCTTTACCCGCCGCTGGACCCGCCATGGCCCGGTTCTGCCAATGGCCTATATGAATATTGGGCAATATCTGCCGGACAATACGGTTGCCGTGTTGCAATGGGTTGCCCTTGCCAGTGACGATCTGACTTTTGACAGTGCTTTTACGTCAGTCAATGAGACAAGCGTCGAAGGCTTCCAGAATGCCATGGCCAATTATGTCACGCCGATGCAGTCGATTGTAGTGGCTGATACGGCGGGCAATATCGGACTGATTGCACCGGGCCGCGTGCCGGTGCGGGACCCCAACAATCTGGTTATGGGGCGTGCGCCTGTGCCAGGATGGGACCGCGATTATGACTGGAAAGGAACCATCCCCTTCGAGGGACTGCCGCGCCAGTTCAATCCCGAAAAGGGTGCAATCGGAACGGCCAATACCAAAATCGTCGGACCGGAATACCCCTATCTTCTGACCTTTGACTGGGATGAGCCCTGGCGGCAGGAACGTATCAATGAACTGATCGTTGACAATCGCTCGCCGCAAACCACCACGCTTTCGCAGATGGCGCAGGCCGATGTCATGTCGACGGCTTTTGCATCGATCGGTCCGAGGATGATTGCACTGGTCGAGGCGAAAGGCACTGTCGATCCGCAGGCTCTGAGAACTTTGAAGGCCTGGGATTATGCGATGGCGCGCGACGCTCGTGCGCCCCTCATATTCATGGCCTGGATTCGCGAAAGCATGAAGGGTATTTATGCAGATGATCTGGGTACGGCATTTGATCCTTGGTTCCGGGCCCGTGTGGATGTCCTGCAAAAGCTTCTGGATGGGCGGGTGTCGCGTGACTGGTGCGATGACCGGCTGACAGTCGGGCAGGAAAGTTGCGCCGACATATTGGCGGCCGCCCTGACACGCGCCATTGGTGATCTGGAGAGCCGTTACGGCGAGGATCGCAGCCAGTGGAGTTGGGGCAAGGCGCATTTGAGTGCTGGCGCCCATGCACCGTTTTCGAACGTGCCGATGTTGAAATGGTTTTTTGACATACAGGTGGAAAGTGCTGGCGGACCCTTCACATTGGATCGTGGCCTGACGACGTTCAGCGATGCAGAGTCGCCATTTATCAATACGCATGGTTCGAGCTTCCGCGGCATCTATGATTTTTCAGATCTGAACAAGTCGACGTTCATTCAGACGACCGGCCAGTCGGGAAACCCGTTCTCACGACACTACCGTGATTTTGCCCAAGCCTGGTCAGATGTGGAAGCAATCCGAATTCCCACGGACCCGGCGGTCTACGAGATGAGCGTCAAGGGCACCTGGCAATTGGCTCCATGATGGGGTTTCTGTTCCCTGAATGCGAATTTTCACGGTCGAGCATCTGATTTTCGACTTGTTACAGCTTGTTTTGATGCTTTCCTGCCCGTGGCTGGCACGCCATTGACCGAAATCAAAATATGCCCTGTGTTTGCGGTGCACCATGCCACGGAAAAGGGATTTTGAAATGGCGCCGTCGAAGAGTGATATTGAAACGACCGTGAAGAGCGGGCAGAGGCGGAAAATAACCCGGCCGTTGATCTGGTCGCTGGTTTTGCTGGCCGTTGGTTTGTCCGCCCTTTGGTATTGGAGCAGTGGATCCTCGCAGGATGTTGGTGCGAAATTTACCACCGAACCAGCGCGCATTTCAGATATTGTTGTTGTTGTCAGTGCGACAGGAACGGTGGAACCGACAAACAAGGTCGAGGTTTCAAGTGAGCTGTCCGGCATCATCAAGGCTGTTGAAGCTGATGACAATGATGAGGTCAAAGGCGGTCAAATTCTGGCGCGCCTTGATACCAGCAGATTGGAAGCCACAGTCGAGCACAGCAGAGCGACACTGGCCGTGAGAAAGGCCAAAGAGGTGGAAGCAGAGGCGACGCTCGAGGAGATGCAGTCTTCCTATGACAGGGCACTTCAACTTCAAGGCAAGGGGATCGCTTCCATGGAAACCCTGCTGACGGCAAAGGCGGCGTTGCAGCGGGCGCGGGCATCGCTTCTGAGTGCCAAGGCAGAGATTCGTGTCGCCGAAGCCGATTTGAAAGTGGAGATTACCAATCTCGACAAGGCTTGCATATGCTCGCCGATCGACGGGATTGTTCTTCAACGCGATGTTGAGGTTGGGCAGATCGTTGCCTCGTCCTTGCAGGCGCCGATACTCTTCACGATCGCGGAAGATCTGCGAAACATGGAAATCCAGATCGATATCGATGAGGCCGATATCGGCAAGGTCGCCGTCGGCAACACCTCCAGCTTTACAGTTGAAGCCTATCAGGGGCAGGTTTTTCCGGCAGTGATTTCCGAGCTCAGATATATGCCGGAGACCATTGATGGCGTGGTGACCTACAAGGCTGTCCTGTCCATCAAGAATGAGGATTTGCTGCTTCGCCCCGGCATGACGGCGACTGCAGAAATCATTGTCGCGGAAATTGATGATGCGCTGACCGTTCCCAATGCGGCCTTGCGGTTTGTCATGCCTGCGGACAATGAAACCGAGACGGATGGCGGTTCCGGATTGCTGGGACTGTTGTTTAAAAACCGGCCTTCTGCTGCACCCACTGCGGTCAATGAGGCAGGGGCCGATGGAAGGAGAACGCTATGGGTACTGCGTGGTCAGGAGGCTGTCGCGGTTGAGGTGCTTGCCGGAGCGAGCGATGGATCTGTCACCGAAATACGTGAAGGCGCTCTGTCCGCTGGCGATGCAGTCATCACGGACGTGGCGACGCAACCATGACCGACAAGGTCGCAGGAAAAGCCACCGAGGATCGTCAGGCCGCTCCGCTTATCCATCTTGAGGGCGTCAGCAAAATCTATGGCCAGGGCGAGGCGAAAGTTTACGCCCTGCGTGGTATCGATCTGGTGATCCAGTCGGGAGAATTTGCCGCGATCATGGGACCAAGCGGTTCCGGAAAATCCACTGCGATGAATATTATAGGCTGTCTGGATACACCGACTGAGGGACATTACCGGTTTGGCGGTGTGGAGGTCGGTGGCCTTGGTCGTGATCAACGGGCCCTGCTGCGGCGCAATTTCCTGGGTTTCGTATTCCAGGGATACAATCTGTTGGCACGGACCTCGGCGCTCGATAATGTCGAGTTGCCACTGATTTACCAGGGTGTTCCTGCTGCAAAACGCAAAAGCATGGCACTTGAAGCGCTTGCAAAAGTCGGTCTTGCGGGGCGTGAGTCGCATGACCCGTCGCAATTATCGGGAGGCCAGCAACAGCGCGTTGCCATCGCACGGGCCATCGTCACGCGGCCGGATGTCATCCTTGCCGATGAACCGACAGGCAATCTGGATTCTGCCCGTGGTGAAGAAATCATGGATCTGCTGACGGCGCTCAACCGTGACGAAGGCATCACCATCATCATGGTCACCCATGAGCCGGATATGGCTGAATATGCGGATCGGCTGATCCGGTTCGTTGATGGGCGGGTTGAATCCGATGTTCGAAACCCGGTGAGGAACTGATATGTTCTACGAGACCATCCGCCTGGCGTTGCAAGCCATCATACGCAATCTTCTGCGCTCATTCCTGACCGTGCTTGGCATTGTCATCGGTGTGGCCGCTGTTATTGCGCTGGTGACTGTCGGACAGGGATCAACCGATCAGGTCGAGGCGGATGTCACCGCGCTGGGCACCAATCTATTGATGATCAAGCCAGGTCAGGCCTCGCAGGGGCCGGGGTCGACAACGGGATCGGCTGCCAGTCTGACTGTGAAAGATGTCGATGCAATCGAGACGCAGATTGCCCGGGTGAGGGTGGCGACACCCACCAGCGCGCGCAGCATGACAGCCATCTACGGCAATGAAAATCACGCAACTTCCGTCACTGGCACAGACAACCGTTATCTGGTCGCCCGGGATTGGGAGATTGCCTTTGGCCGGTCCTTCTATGACAGCGAATTGAGGGCAGGCGCTGCGGCCTGCATCATTGGCGACACCATCCGTGCGGAGCTCTTTGGCAATGGCGACCCGCTGGGTGCCGCCATTCGCCTGAAGCAGATTTCCTGCCGGGTCATCGGTGTTCTTGAAGCCCGGGGAGCTTCCAGCTTTGGAACCGACCAGGACGATCTGATCCTGCTGCCTATCCGTACCTTTCAGCACCGTATTGCCGGCAATCAGGATGTGGACCTGATTTATGCGGCCGTGAACGAGAACGCGTCAACTGAAAAGGCAAAGGCGGATATCGAGCGGTTGTTGCGCGAGCGGCGGCGGATCTCGGCAGGTGAAGAGGACGATTTCAATGTCTTCGACATGAAACAGATATCGTCCATGCTGACCGGTATTACCACTGTGCTGACAAGCCTGCTCTCGGCCGTGGCAGCGGTCAGCCTGTTCGTTGGCGGCATCGGTATCATGAATATCATGCTGGTATCTGTCACCGAAAGGACAAGGGAAATCGGCATTCGGCTGGCTGTTGGTGCGACCGAGGGGCAGGTATTGCTGCAATTCCTCGTGGAGTCGATTGTCCTGTCACTGATCGGAGGCCTGATCGGCATCATTCTGGGGCTGGTTCTGGCCTTGATCGGTGTGCGGATTCTCGCTGTGCCATTTGCGCCCGATCCCACCATTATCGGCGTGGCATTTTTGTTCTCTGCAGTGGTCGGCGTGGTGTTCGGATATTTTCCCGCGAGGCGGGCCGCCCGGCTGGATCCCATCGAGGCGTTGCGTCATCAGTAGGATCGCGTCTTGCTGCATTGCCGTTCTCGGGAATAAAACGGGGCACGGGAACGATCAGCCCGCGTAAATGCCGAATTCGGAAAAGGGGATATAGCTGATTGTATCACCGGGGCGCACTGTCCGGATTTCTTCTTGGAGTTCTATCAGGCCATCAGCCATGCGCAGTCCGGATATCAGGCCTGAGCCATCCCGATCAAACTTTCTGGCAACCATTTGGCCATCGATATCGCGTTCCAGCCAGCCTCTGAGGAACTCCCTTCTGTCGGCCTTTTTCGCTTCGATCTGAAAACCCGCATTTATCGGATAGCGCCTTGGTTCCCGGTAGGTTCCGCCTGCGAGCATCCTGATTGCCGGATGGCAATACAGCAGGAAGCAGATGAAGGCCGCCACCGGATTGCCTGGCAATCCGAGGAAGACGCAATCTCCAATCTGTCCGAAGGACATCGGACGGCCTGGTTTTATGGCAATTTGCCACAAATGGCGTGTTCCAAGGCGGTCGATGGTTCTGACAATATGGTCTTCCTCTCCCCGGGAAGCGCCGCCGGTTGTCAGGATGATGTCATTTTCTTTTGCGGCCTCCGACAGCCTGTGTTCGATCACATCTGCCTTGTCTTCGAGCACTCCGAGATCGACCAGCTCGACGGGCAGGTTCTGACACAGAGCTGCAAGCATGTAATGATTGGAATCAAAAACCTGCCCCATCGACAAGGCATCCGCTGCATCCGGGCGCACAATTTCATTGCCGGTGGAGACAAGTGCAACGCGCAATTTTTGAAAGACCGGAACCTTGGCCACACCCACCGATGCCAGTGCTGCGACATCCTGCGGGCGCAGCAATTGCCCGGCGGAAAACAGCACCTCTCCCGTTTTCAGGTCTTCACCTGCCTTGCGCCGGTTTGCCCCAGCGCGCAGCCCTTCGGGTATCTCAACGGACAGTCCATCCAGTGACAGCACGCAATCTTCCTGCATGGCAACGGTATCGGCATTGGGCGGCATCATGGCGCCGGTGAAGATGCGCGCAGCCGTCCCGGGTGGCAGATTGCCCGGTATGGCGTCCCCGGCGGCGATCCTCTGATTGATAACAAGCGCTGGCCCTTTCAGATATTCCCCATGGGCAAATGCGTATCCGTCGACAGCACTGTTGTCGTGCAGGGGGACATTGCGCGGCGCTGTGATTGTATCGGCAAGATGGCGTCCAAGTGCGCTGTGCAGCGCCACCTCTTGCGTTCCTACAATGACATTCAACCGGGAAAGCAACAGGGAAATCACATCGTCGTGGCGCAGCCGGTCCTTGTCGTGCAGGAAACAATCATCTATCAGGTGTGGCTTGGTGGTCATGGCTTGCCTTTTTCAACAAGGCCTGTGTGCATTTCTATGAAATCGGCGATAGCACTGGTGTCATCAAGGTCAAAGAGTGGCAAACCTACCGGATCCACCGGGTGATCGGCTGCAATGGCAACGACGCTCGGGTTGCCGGGTGCCAGCGGTTCTCGGCTTCCAGAGCCGATGCGTCGGGTTTCCAGCTTGTCATGGCCTTCGGCCTTGTAACCTTCCACGATAACCAGATCGCAGGGCGCGAGCCGGGCAATCACGGTTTCGAAATCCGGTTCGCTTTCGTCCCTGAGTTCATGCATCAGCGCCCATCGATTGCCGGAGACAATGGCGACTTCCGTTGCGCCAGCTTCCCGGTGTCGAAAGCTGTCGGTGCCTTCATGGTCGATGTCGAAAGCGTGGTGGGCGTGCTTGATTGTCGATATGCGCCAGCCACGCCTTGTCAATTCTTCAACGATGCGAACGGTCACACCGGTCTTGCCGGAGTTTTTCCATCCGGTGAAACCAAAGACCTTCTGCTTCACCTGTATTCCTCCAGCGTGTCAACTGCGCCGAGCTGGATCACAAGCTCTGTGGCAATGGCAAAATCCTCCGGCGTGTTGGCATTGAAAAAAGGATCTATGGCACCGCTTGGGCCGTCGATGGCCGCGAAGTCGACAAATTTCAGGTCATGATTTCGGGCCCAGGCCAGCACCTTGTAGGTATCGGTTGTGGCAAGCCATTGTTCAAGATCCGCATGCAGGGCAACCGGCCATAGTCCGAAGACCGGATGGCGGTGCCCCATGGAGGTGGCCATGATGATCGTGTTGGAGGCAATGGGCTTGATCGACAGGAACCGTTTCACCAGGTCTTTGGGGAAAAACGGTGTATCGGCAGCGGCTGTCACCACATGGGTGCAGGCAGGTCTGTGCTGCCGGGCCCATTGCAGGCCGGCTGCAACACCGGCCAATGGTCCGGCAAAGCCCGTGATGCTGTCCTCGACCACCGGCAGGCCAATGGCGGCAAAGCGCCCGGGGTCTCCATTGGCATTGAGGATCAGTTGAGGCACCTGTACCTGCAGCCGGTCTTTGACCAGGGCAAGCATGGATTTGTCCTGCAGTTTCATCAAAGTCTTGTCGCCGCCGCCCATACGGCGGGATTGCCCGCCTGCGAGGATACAGCCGATGATGCTATTGGCTTCAGGGCTCATGCGGGCTTGCCTTTCGAACCGCTCTTGCGGTTGGTGTCCTCATCGCCAACCTGGTCCGGGCTGATATCAAAGACCACGCGATCCTGTCCGGCGAGCACCACAAAGCGCTTGCCCCGGGCCCGGCCAATAAGCGTGAGGCCAACCGTGCGCGCCAGGTCAACGCCCCAGGCGGTAAAACCTGACCGGGATATCAGGATGGGAATTCCCATCATGGCCGTCTTGATAACCATCTCGGAGGTCAACCGACCCGTGGTGTAGAAAATCTTGTCTTCTGCCTGGACCTTGTTCATGAACATCCATCCGGCAATCTTGTCGACTGCATTGTGGCGTCCGACATCTTCCATATAGACCAGGGGCCTGTCGTCCTGACACAGCACACAGCCGTGAATGGCACCGGCTTCAAGGTAGAGTGAGGGTGCGGTGTTGATGGTCTTTGTCAGGGTATAGAGCCACGATGTCCTGATGGTCGCATCGGGGTTGAGGTGAATGGATTCCACGCCTTCCATCACATCTCCGAAGACCGTTCCCTGGGCGCATCCGGATGTGCGCACCTTCTTTTGCAGTTTTTCTTCGTAGTCGGTCTCGCGTTGGGTGCGCACAACGACAACCTCAAGGTCATCGTCATAATCGATTGCCGTGATTCGGTCTTCGGCTGTCAGCATGTTCTGGTTGAGAAGATAGCCGACTGCCAGCAGGTCCGGGTAATCACCAATGGTCATCATGGTGACGATTTCCTGGCGGTTCAAATAGAGTGTCAGGGGCTTTTCGGTGACAACACGGGTGGTGACGGTTTCACCATTGTGGTCTATACCGTCAACTTCACGCGACAAAAGCGGATTACCCGGATCGGGTCCCAGCAGAAAACCCTGATTGTTCATCTTGTTACCTGCACTACGCCGTTTCACCCAGTTCCCGGCCGGCCTGTTTGGCCACCCGCATGACATAGAGAGCCGCGATTGCTCCCAGTATTGAAGATGCAAGCATAATGCACAAGAGCGGGTAGGGTCCAGTTTCGGGACCCAGCGCAGCGCCGGACAAGACTGACAATGCTGCGCCGCCGCCAATCATCAAGGCCCCTCCAAGCCCGGATGCGGACCCCGCCAGGTGCGGGCGAACGCTGACGACGCCGGCATTTGCATTGGGAAGGCTGATCCCGTTTCCCAGACCGACAAACCCCATGAAACCAAAAAATGCCAGTGGGTGCGTGGCGCCTGCGGCAAAGGTGATGAGCGCCATGATCATTCCTGTACCGGCAACCACGTTGCCCAGCAGCATCATTCTATTGATTCCTATCCGTTTTGAGTATCGGCCGGAAAAGTAATTTCCCAGCATATAACCGATGGCGGTCAGAGCGAAATAGGCGCCGAGTTCGGAGGGGCTGAGCCCGAGCATATTGATGGAAATATAGGGTGCACCACCCAGGAAGGCGAAAAATGCGCCAGAGGTGAAGGCGGCTGAAAGAGCATAGCCCCAGAAACGTCGTGACCGGAACAATTCGGGATAGGCCTTGAATTGATCTCCGATGCTGCGGCTTGGTTCCTTGTTGGTCTCACCCATGTCAAAAAACACCAGCAGCAGAGCCAGCGCGCCAAACATCATTGTCACGAAAAAGGCTGCCTGCCAGCCAAAAATTTCATCAAGAACACCGCCTATCAACGGGCCGAACATCGGAACCACTGCCATTCCCATGGAAATGTAGCCGATCAGGCTGGCCGCATCCTCCATGCCCACCATATCGCGGACAACGGCGCGTGACAGCGCAATGCCGGAAACGACGACAGTCTGTATCATCCGCCCGGCCAGCAGGGTTTCAAAGTTCGGTGCAAAAATACACAGGATCGACGCCGCAAGGAATACAGCCAGGCTGATGAGCATAACCAACCGTCTGCCATAGCGATCCGAAAGAGGACCTATAAGCAATTGCATCACGGCTGTTGCCGCCAGGTAGGCGGAAATCAAAAGTTGAACATAGCTGTAACTCACGGAAAAATATTCCGCTATGCCCGGCAGGGAGGGCAAGACAACGTTCATGTTCAGGGCGCCAGCCGCGGTGATGATCACCAATGTCGCAATATGCGGCGGGGTTTTTCTATCCAGAAATCGAATTTTTGCAGGCACGTCTGATTTCCTCTTGCGGCTGTGCCAGTTGGGACCCGGTCAATTGGGTGATTGGAAGGCCCGGACTACGGCCGCGCCCCATGGTCTATGAATAAGTATGCATATCAAATGTTCGTCATGGATCGGTGTTCACGGTATAGAGTGTAGATTCCGGTAAGGACAATGATCGTGCTTCCGGCAATGGTGAGAGGGTCGGGGTAGTCCGAAAAAATGACCACTCCGAGCAGAATTGACCACAGCAAAGCGGTGTAGCGGAAGGGAACGACAAAAGCGATTTCGCCTTCACGCACAGCCAGAACGATAAATTGGTATCCGACAAGAATGAAAAGAGACGCAGCCACGATCTTGATGATCTGGACGGTGCCAACCGCCGCCACGCTGCCATCCAGAACCCACATGACAAGGCCGGTTGCGGTCACAGCCAAGGCGGTCAGAACCGAGAGAAAAAGCGAGGGGGTGTCCTTGTGAAGCGCGCGCGTCGCCAGATCGCGTGTTGCGGCGCACAGGACCGCAGCGACAACCAGCAGGGAATAGGGCGTGTAGCCCGCTGCACCCGGTCTGATCACCAGCAGAACGCCCAGGAACCCGATCAATATGGCGGTCCATCGCCTCCAGCCGACGGCCTCCTTGAGGAAGACAGCTGCACCTACGGTGACCAGCAGTGGAAGCGCTTGAATGATCGCCGATGCATTGGCCAGGGGGATCTGGGTGAGGGCGCTGAGGAAGAAAACCGTTGCCATTGCCTCACCCGCCGTGCGCAGAAAAGGCATCGGTTGAAGTGCCGTTCTCAAGGGCCGCAAAGCACCCTTCTTGTAAGCAATCAGAATGATCAAAGAAGAGGCAAAAATGCCACGCAGGAAAATGGCCTGTCCCATGCCCATATCTTCGGACAGGTTCTTCATGAACGCGTCATTGAAGGTGAAGCCGAACATCGCAAATGACATATATAAGGCACTGCGCATGTTTGCCGTGCGCAGCATCAGCTTCTGCCCATCGCAGGAATAACCCGTTCGTAATTGCTGTACATCGCTAGCCGCCGGTTACGCTCATGTGGCGCGCTACGGCAGGTTTGCTGCTACGGCGGTCAATAATGAAGTCATGGCCCTTGGGTTTGCGCAGAATGGCATTGTCGATGGCAGCGGCGAGCAATTCATTGCCTTCGGAATCACGCAGAGGTTTGCGCAGGTCCGCCGCATCGTCCTGGCCCAGACACATGTAGAGTGTGCCTGTACAGGTCAGCCGAACGCGGTTGCAGCTTTCGCAGAAATTGTGGGTCATCGGCGTGATGAAACCCAGTCGACCGCCGGTCTGTTCTATTTCCACATAGCGGGCCGGTCCGCCTGTCTTGTAGGGAATCTCCTGCATGGTGAATTGCTGCGCCAATTGTGCTCGAAGCAGGGAGAGCGGCAGATAATTGTCTGTCCGGTCTTCATCAATTTCGCCCATCGGCATGGTTTCGATAACCGTCATATCCATGCCCAGACCGTGTGCCCAACGCATGATTTCGGGAATTTCAACATCATTGAATCCCTTCAGCGCCACGGTATTGATCTTGATCTTCAGACCTGCCCGACGGGCCGCTTCAAGGCCTGCATGGACACGATCGATATCGCCCCAGCGCGTGATATGTCTGAATTTTTCCGCATCGAGCGTGTCGAGTGAAACATTGATGCGACGCACGCCACAATCAGCCAGTTCATCGGCGAAACGCGACAATTGCGATCCGTTTGTGGTGATGGTGATCTCGTCAAGCTGGCCCGATTGAAGATGGCGCGACAGAGATCGGATGAAATGCATGATGTTCTTGCGGACCAGCGGTTCGCCGCCGGTCAGGCGCAGACGCTTGACGCCCTTTTCAACAAATACCGTACATAGACGGTCCAGTTCTTCCAGTGTCAGCAGGTCCTTTTTCGGCAGGAACGTCATGTTCTCCGACATGCAATAGGTGCAGCGGAAATCGCAACGATCCGTCACCGATACCCGAAGGTAATTGATGGCGCGGCCAAAGGGATCAATCATCGGCGGGGCAGGGTTCCTGTCGATTGTCAATTGTATCTCGCTCCCATCGTATTGTTGTGCAAACGACTGTGCGCGTTTCCACCATGCCGGGTCAAGTGAGGCAGTTTCACTCACTTCTGATTGCGCATCACACTGACCCAATATGTCGCCCTCTTGACCGGCTTCGTCAAGGTGCAAAGTGCATATGTAAAAAGCTTCCGTCAAAAGCTTCCCCGATTGGGGAATCGACGGCATCGGGTTCATATTATTGGCCAGGAGAAAATCAGGTGGTTTTCCTGCTCTTTCGGCCGTGCCTTGTGGTGAAGCGCTGCGGTATCCTTTACAATGGGTTGCGGAAAGTTCGGCGCCTTGATACCGAAAGGCACGACGGTCGTTCCAACATACAGGTTTCACCATGACAAGCAGTCAGGACAAACGCCCTTCAGAACTTCGTGTGTCAAAAGACCGGTCGATCCTGACCATTTCCTTTGGTGAGGAACAGCCCTTTGAACTGCCCGCCGAAGCGCTTCGCGTCATGTCACCCTCGGCTGAAGTGCAGGGACATTCTCCCGCGCAGCGGGTAACGGTTCCCGGCAAGCGTCATGTGCAGATCATCGGTGTCGAGCCGGTCGGCAATTACGCGGTGAAAATCAGGTTTGACGACATGCATGACACCGGCATCTTCACATGGACCTATCTTTATGATCTCGGCAGCAATCTTGAACAGCACTGGGAAGGTTACCTGCAGGAGCTGGCAAACAAGGGAATGACACGCGACAAGTCAGAAAAGCCGCGGTAGAATTTCTGACCCGATGGCTACTTTTGCCAATCGTCCAATTTGTTGATCATGCGCTTCATGGTCTCTCCGACCCGATTGCATTCTTCCGTGCCAGTTGTCGACATGACGTGTTCGATCAGGTCCACTTCGATGGCCAGAGCTTTTCCGGTCACATCACGTCCCTGGTCCGTGAGATAAAGTCGCAACACCCGTTTGTCGCTTTCATCCCTGCGCCGTTCCATCAGTCCGCGTTTTTCGATCTGCGGCAGAAGCATGCTGATATTCGAGCGTCCGACCAGTAATTTATCCGCGAGGTCCTGTTGGGAGATCCCCTCAAACCGATAGATATTGGCCAGAATATCCAGATGCGGAACCTTGATGTCCAGCGGCGCGAGCGCCTTTGCGAGCCTTTGATGAATGAGCTGACTGGCTCTGGCCACGGCGATCCAGTTTTTGAAACGCGGATTTTCCCAGGGCAGGACTTGATTTTCGTTCATAGTTGTACAATATTGTTCATGGTTGAACTTACTAATGGATTCTGACTATGACATCATTGTTGCAAAAGGTCATCCACCTGGTTTTTGGTATTTCTGATCGCCTGGCGCCCGAATTCGCCGGACGGCTTGCTTTTCGCCTTTTCAGCACGACGCCGACGCGCCGTGCAACAAGCGAAAAGGCGCGCCAGGTTCTCAAGGATGCTCAGCCTGCCATGGCGGGGGCGCGTCAGTTCATCTTGGCAATATCCAGAGGGGCTGTTTCCGCCCGCTATTTTGCTGCGCCGTCCGGGCAGGGCAGTGAACTGGTGCTTGTCACCCATGGATGGGGATCGCGGACAGAGCACATGTTGCCCATTATCGAGGCCCTGCAGCGTTCCGGAAAGGCCGTCGTGGCTTTGGATTTGCCCGGCCATGGCCAATCGACAGGACGGCTTTTGAATATGGCTCTGGCCGTAGAGGCCGTGAATGCGGTGTGGCGTCAATTCGGGCCGATTTCAACGATGGTCGGTCATTCCTTTGGCGGTGCGGTACTTGTCAATGCAGCCATGGGGTCCGTGCAAGGCGTGCCTGCCTGCAAGCCGGACAGGCTGGTTCTGATTTCAGCGCCCAACTCGCTTCCCGCGGTTTTTCAATGGTTTGCCGATTGGCTGGGCCTGCGCGAACAAAGCCGAAATGCGCTGTTCCGTCAGGTGGAGGAGGTGACCGGTCGACCGCTGAAAGACTTTGTCGGGACAAATATGGTGGCCAGGCTGAATTTACCCACGCTCGTGGTCCATGCACGTGAGGATCGGGAGGTTTCAGCGGCGAATGCAGATTCCTTCTTGACGGCTGGCAAGCATGTTGAACTTGTCTGGGCCGATGGCTATGGTCACCGACGTATCTTGAAGGCACCGGACGTGGTTCATTCCATTGTTGGATTTGCCAATCGGCAATACGCAGAAAAAGCGGCCTGATTGCCGATGGACGTGCCGGGTACCGGGAGCGGATTGCTGGAGAGTCAATTTAATGACCATCGTTCAAAGCGTTGAGGAACTGGAAGCACTTTACGGCTCACCCGGCGACACCTCCCTGGAGAAAGTCGCTGAATATATGACGGAGGCCTATGCGCGGATTATTGCAGAAGCACCCTTTTGTGCCCTGGCCACGGTGGGCCCGGAGGGACTGGATTGTTCTCCAAGGGGGGACTTGAAAGGATTTGTGCGCATCCAGGACAGCAAGACACTTTTGTTGCCTGACCGGCGCGGAAACAATCGGATTGATTCACTCAGGAACGTCATTCGCGATCCTCGCGTCGCCCTGATGTTTCTGGTGCCGGGTTCAGGCAATGCATTGCGCGTCAACGGGCGCGCCAAAATCAGCATTGATGTCGAATTGCTGAACAGTTTCAGCGTGAAAGGCAAGGCCCCGCGCAGCGTCATGGTCATTGATATCGGAGAAATCTATTTTCAATGTGCAAGGGCGCTGGTGCGCTCTGACCTTTGGAATCCGGACAATCATGTTGATCCGAAAACATTGCCGACGCCAGGTGATATTCTGGCGTCGATGACGCAGGGTCGCATTGGTGGGAAACCCTACGATGATGCCTGGCAGGATCGCGCCGAAAACACCATGTGGTAACCATCAGATGTCGTTCGCCGGGCCACAGCCAGCGTCAAAAACGCTGTGCTGTCGGCCCGTGTTTTGGCTAATTGCGCACAACAACCCGTGTGCCGATGTCTACACGCTCGTAAAGGTGCCGGACATCATCATTGGCCATTCGAATACATCCCGATGACATGGCCTTGCCAATGGTCCAGGGTTGGTTGGTGCCGTGGATGCGGTAAATCGTTGATCCGATATAGATGGCGCGCGCACCCAATGGGTTGTTCGGTCCACCCTTCATGTAGGCCGGTAGTTTCCGCCCCTTGGCAGCTTCGCGTCGGCGCATCACTTCCGGTGGTGTCCAGCCTGGCCATTCGGCTTTGCGGCTAACCTTGTTTTTTCCATTCCAGGTAAAACCGTCACGTCCGACTCCGACGCCGTATCTCATGGCCTTGCCATTGGCCATCACGTGGTAGAGACGACGTTCTGACGTATCGATGATGATGGTGCCTTCCGGATAGTTTTCCTTGATGCGGACCACGCGACGTGGAATGGGCGACTTGTCGGATCTGTGTTTTCCGTTCATGTAGCCCGGTGAAGGGGGGAAAAGGATTTGCAGCAGTGTTTTGCGGTCGTTGTCACGTTCGGCGTGTGCCGGCGCGCCAAGGGCGAGCATGGCAAAACATGCCGTGATAAATGCGATGATGATTGTTTTCATTTTAATGTCTATCCGTGATTGCCTGGTTTTCATTCAAGGCTGCCAATACTCGAATCACCCTTCGACAGCGCGGTATATGATAGATTAAGAAACCTTTCCATAATCTTGTACCAGTTTTTCATGACACGGCGTTCCATGCAATCCAGCGCCCGTGAAAATCGACTCGCCCCAATTGCTCATCAATGCCACCTGGCCAGGAGCGAAGCTTCAAGGCAGCGCCTTGGTCCTGGTCATCGGCCTCCATTCCCAGCACAAACAGCGGTGCATCTTCACAGGATCGGGCACCGGCATTTTCAATGATTTGCCGCCCCTTTTGCTTGTCCTTTTCGCTGAGATATTGCCATGCAATCGTGTGGTAGATGACATGGGCCTTGACCGGGCGTGACTTTTTCAGACGTGTGTGCAGCCATTGAACTGCATCACAGGCATCAACAGTGAATGGGGTTTGTTTGGTCAGGGAAAGCGCCGAGCGCAGGCGCTCCAGCCTGTCGGGCTGATCAGGCCAGACATAGGAGAGCAAACGTGCCCGGTCGCCGGCATCTGCAAGTTCAAAGGGGAACAGATCGCATCCGCTTCGCTCTTCGATCGTGAATGTGGCAGGCGGCGGTACCGGACCCGTCCAATCGGGTTCAAGGTGAACGGGGGAAGCTGTTTTCCCGAAGGCAACGGGGCCAAACCGGTAGCTGAATTGATCAAGCAGCAGGTTCAATCCGGCACTGGCGCCGATTTCCGAGAGCACCAAAGGCAGATTTGTCTTGCGCGCAATGTGGGTCAATCCGGCATAGATTGCAGAGGCGCGGCGGATTTCGTTCGTCTGGGGCGGGCTTTGCAGGCGTGCGCAGATCCGCAACTGATGACGATCCATTGCCCGGCACAGGATCGGATGCAGATCCTTTGTTGTCATGCCATGGCTGTTGGGTGGATAGGCGTTAGCCAATTCTTCGTCAGATTGGGTGATGACCAATTCGTGCAGTGCTCCGCATAGCCGCAAGGGCACCGAATCACCCTGGCTGGAAGGGTCTCCCTGCCAGTCGGCAATGGTCTGGCGCACTGTGGAATCGGGCAGGCCCAGTTCGCCAATTGTCTGGCAAACCAGTGCCGTGAAGTCGGATCCAAGGGCGCTGCAGGCCTGCTGTTGCCGCTCAAAGGCAGCAACAAGAACCGGTGGCAGCAGGTCAGCCATCATCCCAGATTGAACTCCTGGAAAAAATCATTGCCCTTGTCATCAATGACGATGAACGCCGGGAAGTCTTCCACTTCGATTTTCCAGATGGCTTCCATGCCGAGTTCCGGATACTCGAGCACTTCCACTTTTCGAATGCAATCTTTTGCCAGACGGGCTGCCGGACCGCCGATGGATCCAAGATAGAATCCGCCATGGCGGCCGCAGGCTTCGCGCACACTTCTGGAACGATTGCCCTTGGCCAGCATGACCATCGACCCGCCAAATGACTGGAACTGGTCGACGAAACTGTCCATGCGGCCGGCGGTTGTTGGCCCGAAAGAGCCGGAAGCATAGCCTTCCGGCGTCTTCGCCGGGCCGGCATAATAGACCGGATGATCCTTGAAATATTCCGGCATGTCTTCGCCGGCTTCCAGCCGCGCTCGGATTTTCGCATGCGCCAAATCGCGCGCCACAATGATCGTGCCATTGAGGGAAAGGCGAGTCTTTACCGGATGTTTGCCCAGTTCCTTGAGAATCTGATTCATCGGCTGGTTCAGGTCAATATGCACGACACCCTCTTCCAGCTTGCTTTCGTCGATTTCGGGCATGTATTTGACCGGATTGGCTTCCAGTTCTTCAAGGAAAATGCCGTCCCGGGTGATCTTCCCCTTGGCCTGCCGGTCTGCGGAACAGGAAACACCAAGCCCGATGGGAAGCGATGCGCCGTGGCGCGGCAGTCTGATAACACGCACGTCGTGACAGAAATATTTGCCGCCGAACTGGGCGCCAATACCCATTTGCTGCGTCAATTTGTGAACTTCGGCTTCCATTTCCAGATCCCGGAAGGCATGCCCGTCCTCGGAGCCGGATGTCGGCAATGCGTCAAGATATTTTGTCGAGGCCAATTTGACGGTTTTCAAGGTCATTTCAGCCGATGTTCCGCCGATGACAATTGCCAGATGGTAGGGCGGGCATGCGGCGGTTCCAAGTGTCAGGATCTTTTCCTTGAGGAATTCGATCATGCGGTCATGGGTCAAAAGGGATGGGGTGCCCTGATACAGAAAGGTCTTGTTGGCCGAGCCGCCGCCCTTGGCGACAAACAGGAAATTGTAGGAATCCTCACCTTCCTGGTAGATGTCGATCTGCGCCGGAAGGTTGTTGCGTGTGTTTTTTTCTTCGAACATCGCAATGGGGGCGAGCTGGGAATAGCGCAGGTTCTTTTTTTCATAGGCGTCCTGCACGCCCTGGGCTATGGCGTCGCTGTCGCCACCTTTGGTCCACACCCGGCGGCCCTTCTTGGCCATGATGATGGCGGTTCCCGTATCCTGACACATGGGCAGAACACCGCCAGCGGCAATATTGGCGTTTTTCAAAAGATCATAGGCGACGAAACGATCATTGTCCGTGGCTTCGGGATCATCAAGAATGGCGGCAAGCTGCCTGAGGTGGTTTGGGCGTAGCAGATGATTGATGTCAGCAAATGCGGCTTCAGTCAGCAGTCTTATGCCTTCCGGATCGACCGTCAGGACATCTTCACCGCGGAAGCTGTCAACGGCAACATAATCGGAACTGAGCTGTTTGTAGGGCGTTTGATCTGCTTCGAGCGGGAACAGCCCCTTGTTACGCATATCAGACATGAATGACACCTTTCGTGGGATGGCAGCGAGCGTGGCCGGGTGTAATGCGAACCGCGTTTCATTGCAATCGGGGCATTGGAGCGAATGGTGCACCCGCAACAAAAAGCCGGGCAGCTGACCTGTGCAGCGCCCGGCTTTTTGCATCAATGTGAAAATCAGCTGTTTTGCTTTTTCACATATTTGGCGATTTGCCCTGCCAGATCGGTATATTCGCTGCATCCGCGACCCTTGCAAAGGCGCTTGATTTCCACGAGTTGTTCGAGCGCTCCGTCCAGATCACCCTGCTGCAACAGGGCTTCGCCGAGATATTCCCTGACAAGCGTATATTCCGGATCAAGTGCCAAAGCCTGGCGGTAGTATTCAAGGCCGACTTCTACGCGGCCGAGCTTGCGATTGGCATAACCAAGATAGTTCAAGACGCGTTTGTCATTGTCGGTGGAAGCAAGGCTCAGGACCTTGATGGCTTCCTCATAGCGTTCTGCCAATGCAAGATCGCGACCGGCCTCATAGAGGCTGTCCTGATCAAGGCTTGAACTCTGTTTGACACATTTTTTCGTTTTCTTGTCCCAAACCATGCCGCTTTTACAGGTGTTTGCATTGGTCGTTGAGCCTCCGTCCCCAGCAGCCATAACAGGCGTTGCCAGAACCATGCCTGCCGATACCAGTAGTATGAATAGTTTGCTCTCAGCCTTCATGAGTATTCCTCTTGTCAGTTGGCAATGATCGTCAGCATACACGCAATTTAGCCAGATGCAGTTCACAATCTGATGAAGTGTAGGCATCCAATTGTGCGGTAATAAGGCAATTGCGGATTATCTGTGCCTGAATTGCTGAAAACAGAATATGGGCGCAAGAGACGGGGTGTCCGAAAATGCAAAGGATCACAATATGCCATCATCGATAATGTGATATGAGCATAGAGGAACCGGATGATGTTGATGATTTCAGATGCGGCCAGCTTGTTGCCAATGACTGAGGACGAATGCTGGAAGGCGGTTGAACAGCGCGATACCCGTGCTGACGATCAATTTGTTTTTGCCGTCAAGACGACGGGTGTCTATTGCCGCCCATCCTGTTCATCGCGCCGGGCGCTGAGAAAAAACGTGTCGTTTTTTGCTGTGGGCGCGGATGCCGAGCGGGCAGGGTTTCGGCCCTGCAAGCGCTGCAGGCCGGGACAGCAATCACCCGCCGACAAACAAGCCAAACTGGTGGCAGCTGCTTGCCGGATGATCGAGAACAGCGAAGAGCCGCCCAGCCTGGAGGCTTTGTCCAGAAAGGCAGGGATCAGTCGGTTTCATTTTCATCGTTTGTTCAAGCGGGTGACCGGCATAACGCCAAAGGCCTATGCGGCGGCCTGCCGCGCCGCGCGGATGCGCGGTGAACTCGTCAGGGGCGGGCCGGTGACAGCCGCCATTTATGATGCAGGCTATAACGCCAGCAGCCGGTTCTATGAGGAATCGGACAGGCGGTTGGGAATGCGCCCCACGCAATACCGTGATGGCGGACGCGATGCGACGATCAAATTCGCCATAGGCGAGTGCACGCTCGGCAGTATTCTGGTGGCGGCAACGGAAAGGGGTGTGTGTGCGATCAATTTTGCAGACGACCCGGACGACCTGTTGAAACTGTTGCAGGACCAGTTTCCCCATGCCGAGCTGATTGGTGGTGACCCTGCGTTTGAAACGCTTGCTGCAACCGTTATCGGCCACATCGAGGCACCGGCAGGACATCTCGACCTGCCGCTCGATATTCGCGGCACCGCCTTTCAGCAAAGGGTCTGGGAGGCTCTGCTCAAGGTGCCGGCGGGGCAAACGGCCAGCTACACGGATATCGCCTGTGCGATCGGGCAACCGAAAGCCGTTCGTGCGGTGGCGCAGGCCTGCGGCGCCAACCGGATCGCGGTGGCTATTCCCTGCCACCGTGTCATTCGCACCGATGGCAGTCTGTCCGGGTACCGGTGGGGGATCGAGCGCAAGCAGGCGTTGCTGAACCGGGAGGCATCGTCATGACGGGCCTGGCGCAGCAGCCTGATCTGCAGCCCTCTGCGGCTTTCTCTAACCCGCCAAAAATTGACCTTGACTGGAATGCCATTGCCGCCGATCTGAATGCGACGGGGCAAGCCACCATTGGCCCGGTGCTTTCGGCTGAAGAATGCGGTTCATTGGTCGAAGCCTATGACCAACAAGCATTGTTCCGCAGCCGTGTCGTGATGGCACGTCATGGATTTGGGCGCGGCGAGTATCAATATTTCAACTATCCTTTACCCGATTTGATTGCCACTTTGCGGCACGCGTTCTATCCCCATCTTGCTGCAATCGCCAATCAGTGGCTGGAGATGACGGGCCGGGAGGGTGCCTATCCGTTGGACCATGCGGACTATCTGCGGCAATGTCACGAAGCTGGCCAGTGCCTGCCGACTCCGCTCATTCTGAAATATCAGGCCGGTGACTATAATTGCCTGCATCAGGATATTTATGGTGAGCACCTGTTCCCCCTGCAGATTGCCATTTTGCTCTCAGATCCCGCGAGGGATTTTTCCGGCGGCGAATTTGTCCTGACGGAGCAGCGCCCGCGCATGCAGTCCCGGGCCGAGGTTGTAGCGCTTGCGCGGGGGCAGGCAGTCATCTTCCCGGTCAATGAGCGTCCGGTTCGCGGCACCCGTGGCATCTACCGGGTGCGCATGCGCCATGGGGTCAGCCGGGTGCGCAGTGGCCAGCGGCATGTGCTCGGCCTGATTTTTCATGATGCGCGCTGATGGCGATTGAAAGTCCTTAAGGCTCGTCCGGTGCGGCTGCCGGGACGCCGGCGGCTGATTCAACGGCCTGTTGGGCAGCGCCTGCGATGGACTTTTTCGTTGCGGCATCCAGTTCCTTGTCGCTGACAACCTCGACAGTGACATTGCGCTGGGCGAAGCTGATGCCGCTTGCCTCAAAGGCATCGCGCAGTTTTTGATAGGCATCACGGCGGATCAGCCATTGGGCACCCGGCTTGGCCATGAATTTCACCCCGATGACCATGTTGAATTCTTCCATCCGGCGCACGCCCTGGGATTTCAAGGTCTGGAGGATGCCGGGGCCGTAGACTTCGTTTTCCTGAAGTTCTGCGCCGATTTTCTTGACGATCTTCTTGATCAGTTTGACGTCCGTGTCGAAGGGTACCCGGAATTCCAGGCGCATGATGACCCAGTCACGGCTGTAATTGGTCAGTGAGGACAATTCGCCAAAGGGGATTGTGTGTATCGCGCCCAGGTGGTGACGCACACGCAGCGACCGGATGGACATCGATTCCACCGTGCCGCGCAAATCGCCAACTTCAATATATTCGCCGATGCGGAAGGCATCATCTATGAGGAAGAAAATTCCCGAGACGATATCCTTGACCAGGGCCTGCGCGCCAAATCCTATGGCAATGCCCAGCACTCCGGCGCCGGCAATCAGCGGCGCGATGTTGATGCCCATGGACGACAGGACAGTCAGTGCGACGATGACAATCAGGAAGACCATCAGCGTGACCCGCAGGAGCGGCAGCAGGGTTGCCATGCGGGCCTCGGGGCCGGGGGCATCGCTTCCCTGTGGCGGAACGTAGTTGGCCAGTCTGCGGTCAATAGCCGATTTTGCCCAGACCCAGACAAGATCGGCAATGAGAACGGCAGTCAGCACGTCAGCAATGATGCCGACCAGGCGGCCCGAATAGGTCTGCGATTCGGAAAGACTGAGAAGATTGCCGCCCCAACTCGACAGCAACAGGAATGTTGCACCGATCAGGATGACAAACCGGGCCAGGCGCCGTGCCACGGGATGATAGAGTTCGAGAGAACTGACCTGTTCGACGTCGTCCATGTCTTCCTCTGCAACAACGGGAAGTTGGCTCTCGGCATCGGGCAGTGTGGCTGGAATTTCCGCTTCAGACGGCTCTGCAACAGATTGCTGGACGTTGGGGAGTGTCTCGCTGGTCTCAGCCAGGAGAGGTTTTTCCTCCGATTGACCGATAGGTTTCCTGCTGGAATGTTCCGACAGAAAAAACAGATGGTCGATGCAGCCGTTGACGACACGAATTGTCGGAAAGACGAGGCCGATGATGATGACGGTTTCCATCAGTTCGCGGGCGTTGATGATGCCGAGCGCCAGGGCCATGAGCGCCAGGATGGTCAGGTAGCCGGGCCAGAAATGGCTCTGGCGTTTGTTGACTTCGGTTGGTGTCTTGGCATTACGGCGAATGATCGGCGTCATGTGCCAGATCGCCACAATCAGCAGCAAAGTGGTGATTGCCGCCGCGCAAACGCTAATGGCAAGGGCTGCTCCCATTGCATCGGTCGATCCGGCCAGATGCAAAAAGATGTCCGACGTCGCCATGCCAATTGTCGCGACGGTTGCAAGGACGACAATCCAATTGTGCAGCGGTCGGGCAATGTCACCGGACAGTGGCACAAGACGGAGTGCCGTCACTCTGGGCGCCAGCAGGAACATGGAAATGGTGGATGCGCAGCGCACCGATATGACAATCAAAAGCAGGTTCAAAACCAGATTATCAACAAATCCAGGCCAGTCGAAGCTCAGGAAGGTACCCATCGCGCCTATGGAAAAGACAAATAGTCCGCCGAAAATCAGCAGGGCACGTTTGACCGCTGCCTGAAATTTGCCCCAAAGGGTTGTCTGCCGACGCATTTCCAGACCAAGCAGCAGGTGTTGGGTGTACTGGCGGTAGAGCCATTCGAGACCACTTCCCACCACCAGGAAAATCAGAACATAGGTGATACTCCGCAACGTCTGATCCACTGACATTTGTGATTGCCAGGCTGCTGCGACAAAGGATGGGGTGGCGGGAAGGTTTTGCCAACTCACGGCCAGTTCCGACAGTCTGGCTCGGGTCAGATCGACGCGATGGGAAAACTCCTGCTGGAATCCGACTGAGGCGGCACTCGTGCCATCCAACGTATCTGCTGACGAGGACGTGCTCTCGCTTTTCAGCCAATCAATCACCGACTGATCGGAAAGCAGTCGTAGCAACTCGCGAATATCATTGGGAGAGGGTGGGGGGCTTTCAGCCAAGACCGCTGGTGCGTCCGGCGCCAGCAAATCCGTTGCCGATTGCGCGCCCGCTGGATTGAGGCCGATCAGAGCGATGAAACCTGCTACAAGAGCAGCGGTCAGAATGGTGGCTAGCCTGCGTCTTGAGTCAAGCATCTGAAACCTCCGCAGACCATTGTGTCAACGCGACACCATCAGATTGATTCGGACTGTAAAGGTCTGCAGGTGTGATATCCGGAGGCACAATGCGTTCGATTGCGAGTGTCCCGGCCAGTGGTGAGACCTGGCAGGCCAGACGGATCCCGGGACCGCAATCAAGCCGGTCAAGCGTTTGTTGTTCTATTTCTCCAGCGGCCGGCAAGGCGGGACTGGCCTCAATGACCCGAACACGGCAGGTGCCGCATCTTCCCCGGCCGCGACACAGATTGGCGTGGGGCAGGTCATGAAGACGGGAAATTTCCAGCAGGCTTTTGCCCACATGCATGTTGATTTCGGGGCCTTTCATGTAGCGGATGAATGTTATGGCATCGGGTGCCTTGCGCAAGCGGATTGCCCGGGCCAACAGGGTCAGCGCCAACAGGAAAGCAAAGATGAATATGATGCTCCACATGATGCGTTTGGAAAAAGCCAGCTTCTCACGGTTGACTTCGGCTGCCGCTGCATTGGCTTCCTGTTGGGCAACTTCTTCTGCTGCAGAAAGCTGTGGCGCGTCGCCAGTGCCGGCATCCATCTGTTGCGTGATCGCCAGGGTCCGCTCGGCGATCACTTCCTTGCCTGCCTCGACAAATCCCAGAAGCGCCAGAACCGGGACGGCAACGACCAAAGGATAGATGAACCACGACACGCGGTGCCACCAGATCTTGAGGCGCATCCAGCTGAACATGCCAATGCAACCGTGAATCCAGGCAATGACAACGACAAAGACCTGCCGCAATCCTTCCAGCGGTGCATCCAGCCAGAAATACGTCAGGATGATTCGATAGGTCGGATCGAAACCAAAGAGGTTCTTTGCCGCTGCGATGCCGACAATATGAGAGGCCAGCAGGGGAATGATCAACAGGCCCGATATGAGTTGCACGCGATCATATCCGGACATGCGCAACGTGTTGCGTTTATAGAGGGAAAACAGACCGAGGAAACCGTGTACCAGCATCGCCGCCATCAAGAGCAGAGACAATGGCAACAGGGACCAGGGGACTGTCAGGAAACGTCGCGCGGTCTCGACGGCCTCCAGGGACAGCAGACCGAACGCCATGTTCAGCAGATGTGCCGTCACGAAAATCAGCAACACTGTCCCTGAAAGCATGCGCAGATTTCGTACCATATGTTCTGTCCCGTCCCCATGAATTTTCGCATTCTTGGAATTAAATACGTTCGAGGTCAAATCTTACCTTATAGTTGTTCACCACCATGACTTTTTGCAGCCATATTTGCTGCAAGGTGCCATTGCAGGAATGGTTGGATGATGAATTCAACCGGACAGTTCGCTCTGATAGGCGCCGGGTGACCATTATCGCTTCCGTCAGCAGGCAAAGTTGCTGGGAAAGTCACGACCGACCAGGGCCATCACGAAGATGTGTTCAAGGGCTTGTGATTTCCGGCCTTCCCTGTGTCATTCTCAGTGATGCTGAGAGTGGGAATCTGCCGTGGATATACACAATAATCTTTTTTTGACCACGATCTGTTGGTTTGGTGCCCCGGCATTTTCTGCCATTCCGCTGTGGCCGGTCGTGCTGTGATTCTGCCATCGGTCACGGGCAGATCGGCAAAAACGTTCAAACTGATTAATGTTGATCAAATTTTTAGGAAATCGGTCGTATTTTACAAATATTGATCGGCCGACTCTTGCACTTTGTCTGCAACAAGTCGTAGCAATGGGTCAATATGGTGTAAAAGACACCATTCATGGATCGTGGGAATTTCTCGGAGGTGCCAGGTTTGACAACCAGGAAAATTGGAACGCGCAAAGGCTTGTTTGCGCTTGCGTGTGTGCTTGCAGCAGGTGTGGTGATGCCCACGACCGAACCGGCAAATGCTCAACAACGCTCGCTTTTTGAAATCATTTTCGGCAATAAACCGCGTGACCAGCGCCTTCCGGAACGTGAGCTGCAGGCAGAGCAAAGGGTCGCTCAGCCTGCACCCAAAATCAGTGCGCCAAAATTCTATAATTACAAACCGGATATTCTCAAGCCAGTTGATCTGACGATTCTGGCTGAAATGGAGATTGCGCCCGCAAAAATCGTAGAAGCCAAGCCAGAGACTCCGGCCGGCTTCGATGCTGAAGAGGCGTTGGATACCACGGATGCCGGTGTCGAAATGGAGGTAACCTCCTCGATTTCAAAATCGGCTTCTGTTACACCAGCCGATGCGGTGACGGTTGAGGCTTTGGCGGATATCGAAGCCACCCCCAGCGTTCCTCCCTTGGGTGTTGAACTTGCTACCGCAGATGATCTTTCGGCATCGCAAGTCATGGCTATCAAGGCTGCATCGCCTCCACATGCAGATGTGCCGGCTCAAGCTGCAGAGAAAATAAAACCCGGTGAAACGGTTGATGTCGGTGGTGATGAAGCAGCGGCTGTCGCGGAAACACCGGAAATGGCGGAAGAGCCGGCAATGGCGGAAGAGCCCGCTATATCCGCAACCGTTCCCGAGCGCACGGCGGCGCCGGTCGTTGAAGCCATGGAAAGCCCCGCGGTTGAAAACCCATTTCTAGAGGCGCGGCAGTACCTGCAGGGGGAAAAGCTGAACGCTCTGGGTGAAGTTGGTGAGGCGCTTATCGCCTATTACACTGCCAATCCCTCATTTGTCTGGGTTGAGGGAACAGATGTCAATGAGCGCGCACGCGTCGTTCTGGATGTGCTTTCCCAGGCAGATGCCTACGGTCTTTCAGCAGCAGACTATCTGATCGATTTGCCTTCCAGTGAATTTGATCCTTCGGCGCTGGATGAAAGACAGCGCGCGCTGATGTTGTTTGAAATGAAATTGAGCACTCAGGTGCTTTCCTATGTACTTGACGCCACCCGTGGTCGTGTCGATCCGAACCGGCTTTCAGGATACCATGACTTCAAGCGCAAGGATGTCGACCTGGTTTCGGCACTTGAAAATCTTGCTTCCGCAACCGATGCCGCGGCCGCTCTTGCAGCCAGCAATCCTGACAATCGTCAGTTCAAGGCGCTTGCACATGAGCTTGCTGTGCTGAATGCAGCCGAGGCCGAAAATCAGATCGAAATTGCCGAAGGAACATTCCTGAAACCGGGTGCGGAAAATCCGGAGCTGAAGAATGTCGTGGCGGCCATTCGCAAGCGTGGTTCCGACAAGCTATTGGTCGATCATGGTGTGACCTTGATGGAATACGGGATGGATGACCGACATCTCTACAGCCCTGAGCTGGTTGCCATGGTCAAGGATTTTCAAAAGGAAAATGGTCTTTCCGCGGATGGCATCATTGGGCGCAATACCATCAGCAAATTGACGGATGTTTCCACGGCCAGCAAAAAAGAAATGATTGTACTGGCGATGGAGCGTCTGCGCTGGCTGCCACGCAATCTGGGCTCGCGCCATGTATTCATCAATCAACCGGCCTATCAGGCGACCTATATCAACAATGACCGTGATGAACTTTCCATGCGGGTGGTTGTCGGCAAGAAATCGAACCAGACAAATTTCTTTCATGATGAGATAGAGACCGTGGAATACAACCCCTATTGGGGCGTTCCGCGTTCGATCATCGTCAATGAAATGTTGCCGCAACTGCGCAGGGATCCGTCCTATCTGGACCGACAGGGTTATGAATTGACCGATCGCAGGGGACGGCGCGTCGCGTCGACCAATATCAATTGGTATTCTGTTGGTTCGGCGTCGATCCCCGTGGACATAAGGCAGCCACCCGGAGCGAAGAACGCTCTTGGCGAGTTGAAAATACTGTTTCCCAACAAGCACGCGATCTATATGCACGATACGCCATCCAAGAGCCTGTTCAATCGTGAAAGCCGTGCGCTGAGCCATGGTTGCATTCGTCTGCATGATCCGCGCGGAATGGCAGCGGCTGTACTCGGGTCGACACGTGAACATATCGCCGAGCAGATCGCGCAGGGTCGCAATATGGCCGAACCGGTTCCTGGCAAAATTCCGGTCTATGTGTCCTATTTTACTGCCTGGCCGAATGAAGACGGCTCAGTCGGCTACTACGCTGACATGTATGACCGCGACAAGCGTCTCAACGATGCCATTGCCAAGACCCGGGAAAAGCGTCGGGGTTGAGCCTGATGCTGAAGCCGGTCGCTTTCAGCGGCTGGCCAGCATCTGTTCCACCAGCTCCACTGTCAGTTCGTCGTAATGGGCGATGATATGGTCGGGGTTGAGTTCTTCAATCGGCGTGTCGGTATATCCAAACGGCACACCGATAGAGGGAATGCCAGCAGCTTTTGCCGCAGAGATATCGCTGATGGAATCGCCGATCATGATGGCCGATGAGCGATCCGCGCCTGCCAGTTCAATTGTTCCCAGAATATGTCCGGCATCGGGTTTTCGCACAGCAAAGGTATCACCGCCTGTGACAGCTGCAAAAAGCGGCCGCAGACCGGTCAGTTCAAGCAATCTTTGCGCCATGGCCTCATTTTTGTTGGTGCATACGGCCATGGACATGCCGGCAGTTCCTATTCTGTCCAATGCGTCAGCCAGACCGGGAAAGGGCGCCGAAGCGCCGGGCATGGAGGCGCTGTAATGATTAAGGAAAATATCAAACAGCTTATCCTGATCATGCGCTGCAGTCGAAGCCCCTCTCAATTCCAGAGCCCGTGATATCATTACCCGTGCACCACTGCCGACCAGGAACGTCATGTCCTCATAGTGCACCGGCTCCAGTCCGAGGGAGTCAATTGTATGATTGAGGCTGTCCATGAGGTCTGGCGCAGTATGCAGCAAAGTGCCGTCCAGGTCGAAGATGATCAGTGGAGTAGACATGCGGTTCCGATCGTTGGTGGATGGTGTCTCTTTCGGTTATGGCAGGGGGACGGCATTTGCAAGACAGTAAATTTGGTTTCCTGATGCGTGACCTGATTTGGTGATTTGACCGTTTTCTGCGAAGTGTCTTGGTAACCGAGAGCAGGCTTGCCAAGAAATACGACTTTGCTTGTCGGGCTCACCATGGTAACAGCGCACAGGAAAATTTTCTTGGAGCCATTGGCGTATGGACGCCCGACAACTTAAAATTCAGGCAGCGAGCGCTGCGCTGGAGCATGTTCAACCCGGAATGCGTCTTGGTATCGGAACCGGAAGTACCGCGGATGAGTTCGTTCGGCTTCTTGCTGAAAAGATTGACGCCGGACTCGAGGTCAAGGGGGTTCCTACATCCGAGCGTACTGCCGGGCTATGCGTGGAGCTGGGTGTTCCAATTTATTCCCTGGAGGAATTGCCGGAGCTGGACCTGACCATAGACGGGACGGATGAAATTGACGCGGACTTGCGGTTGATCAAAGGCGGTGGTGGCGCATTGTTGCGTGAAAAAATTGTTGCCTGTGCCTCTGGGAAGATGATTGTCATTGCCGATGCTTCAAAAGTGGTGGAAACGCTCGGTCTGTTTCCGCTGCCGATCGAGGTTAACAAGTTTGGTCTTGCTGCGACGCGCATAGCGATTGATAAAGCTATAAAATCGATGAGTCTGGACGGTTCGATTGTTCTGCGTATGAATGGAACAATGCCGTTTGAAACGGATGGTGGCCATTTTATACTCGATGCATCTTTTGGCCGTATTCCAGATGCAGAAGCGCTTTCTTGCGCGCTGTACGCAATCCCAGGGGTTGTCGAACATGGACTTTTTCTCAATGTCGCTGTCGAGGCGATCATAGCCGGTTCATCCGGCATAAGAATAATGAAGAGCAGAGGAATTCACGAACAATGAAACAGATGAGCATGGCCATGAGCGTCCGCCGTTGTACATTGGCATTGGCTGCCACTTTAGCGGTCAACCTCGCAATGCCGGCATGGGCGCAGGAACCTACGGCTGAGCATCTCGCTTCTGCCCGCGCTGCGATTGATGCCATTGGTGCTACTGATCGCTTTGATAATATTTTGCCGGCTGCCGCCCAGCAATTGAAAACGACCTTGATACAAACGGCGCCGAACCTTCAGGAAATCATTTCTGTGACGGTTGATGAGACAGCTATAGAAATGGCTGGCAGACGCGGCGACCTGGAACGCGAAGCGGCCATCATTTATGCCAAAAACTTTACGGCAGATGAGCTGGACGCCATTCAGACCTTTTACAACAGCGACGCGGGAAAGAAACTTCTGCAAACGGGTCCGGTCGTGACGCGTCAATTGCTTCAGGCGGCCGAAATCTGGGCAAATGGCGTAAACAGGGATTTGTCGGTCGAAACCGACAAGCTGTTGCGTGCTCGTATCGGTACGACACCCGCCGAAAGCCAGCAAGTTGAGCCAGAGGCGAAGCCTGCCGAATAGACATCCGGCACCAAAATCTGTTGAGATGGCCCGGCACGTTCCGGGCTTTTCTTTTGCAACTGCGCCCCTAATTGCCCTTGGGCAGGCCACCACGGAATATTGATAGAAGGCGAACCCATGACCGACTTTGACTATGATTTTTTTGTAATTGGAGGTGGATCGGGGGGTGTTCGCGCGGCGCGCCTGGCCGCTGGCTTGGGTAAAAAGGTCGCTATTGCCGAAGAATTCCGTTACGGCGGAACATGCGTTATCCGGGGCTGTGTGCCCAAAAAGCTCTTCGTCTATGCGTCGCATTTTTCCGAACAATTTGAAGATGCGGCAGGCTACGGCTGGTCGGTCGGGGAATCACATTTCGACTGGAATGTCCTGGTTGCAAACAAGGACAAGGAAATTACCCGGCTCGAAGGCCTTTACCGTAAAGGATTGAGCAATGCCGGCGCAGAGATATTCGACAGCCGTGCGGAATTGGTCGACAACCATCATGTGCGTATTTTAAGCACAAATCAGGTCGTCTCGGCTGACAGGATACTGGTCGCTGTCGGTGGTCGCCCCAGTGCTGCTGATGAGTTGAAGGGGTTTGAATATACGATTTCCTCGAATGAAGCTTTTGATCTGAAAGAATTGCCCAAATCCATTCTGATTGCCGGCGGTGGTTATATCGCCGTGGAATTTGCCAATATCTTCCATGGTCTTGGCGTTGAAACGACACTGATCTATCGCGGGGTCGAAGTGCTGAAAAACTTTGATCATGATATCAGGCGCACGCTTCACCAGACGATGGAAGACAAGGGCATTCGCATTTTGTGTGGTGAGGTCATCAGCGAGGTTGTCCGTTCTGCCGATGACCGGCTCGATGTCACGACGTCGGATGGAAAAAACCTCAAGGTCGATCAGGCGATGATGGCTATCGGTCGTAAACCAAACACATCCGGTCTTGGTCTGGAAAAGGCCGGCGTGACGACAGACGGGGCAGGGGCGATTGTCGTCGATGATTATATGCGCACCAATGTCGAGAATATTTACGCAGTCGGCGATGTAACCAATCGCGTTCAGCTGACACCGGTGGCCATTCACGAATCCATGTGTGTGGTTGACACGGTCTTCAGGGACAAGCCGACCAAACCCGACCATGACATGATTGCCACAGCGGTGTTTTCACAGCCGGAAGTGGGGACTGTCGGCCTGTCTGAAGAACAGGCAGGAAAGAAATTCGCAGAGCTTGAAATCTACAGTGCCTTCTTCCGTCCGATGAAACATACGCTTTCCGGGCGTCAGGAGAAAATGATCATGAAATTGGTGGTCAATGCCGCCGACAGGCAGGTTGTCGGGGCGCATATACTCGGTCCTGAGGCCGGTGAAATGGCACAATTGCTTGCCATAGCCATGAAGGCAGGCTGCAAGAAAGATGATTTTGACCGCACCATGGCTGTTCACCCGACCGCATCGGAAGAGCTCGTCACCATGTATCAGCCCAGCTACCTAGTAAAAAATGGCGTCAGAATCGAGTGAATTTCAGGTTTGTCCCGGCGTCAGGAGCCAATCCATGATGCCGGGCCACAGGGTCTCGGTGAATCTGGATCGAAAGAAACCCAGATGGCCAATCTTTTGCCCGCCTGCATCCTGGGGCGACAACCAGATCTGCTCTACATCGGCATTGACATAATGCTTCATCAGACCGTTTATCGCAGCTGGTGTGCCCCATGGATCATCGCTCATGCCGACTGACAGTATAGGCATGCGGACCATGGCGTAGCGGGAGCGGGCATTGACGGTCGGGTCATCAAAAAAATATTCGTGATGATTGCACCACCGGGTCCAGTCTCTCAGGACGCTGGCTGGAATCGGTTCGCCTATACCCATCCAGGAAGCCGTGCTGCCCAGCATGCTGGCGATGGGCACGCCAATCAGGTTCAACCTCAGCAAAACTTTCCAGGGTGTGCTGGTGTTGCGCCAGTAGCCGGAGAGACTTGCGATCATGCAATAGCGCTCGAAACGCTCCGGCATTCCGCTCAGGCCCAAAGCCTGTCCCCCGTAGGACTGACCGATGCCCACCATTTTGTGACCGGGGGCGACAGCGTCCAGCCTGCCCATGGCAGCTGGCATGTCGCGATGACCCCAATCGCGCATATTGATGCGTGAGGTGAACTCGGGCGCGCGCGGTGATCCGGGCATTCCGCGATAATCGTAGGTCAGAACCGCGCGACTGCCTTTGACGATCAATTGGCGTGCAAAGGCATGATAAAACCCGCGTGGCACACCGGTGGCTGCGGAAATCAGCACCAAGGGGCCAGTACCGGAAAGGCTGTCGCGGCGGGCCTCAAACAGCGTCCCCGAAAGTGCGTAGCCGTCGGATGCATGAAAGGCGGTATCTGTTGCCCTGACGTCCTCTTCGCGGCGTTCCCCGGTTTTCGATGGGGGTGTTCCTGCTGTGTTTCTCGGGGTTTGTATTGGGATGTTCATATTCTGATTCCGGCGATTCAGTTCTGTCCCCAAAATGATTACCATTTACGTTTACGTCAAAGTCAATAGATTTGTGCCTGAAAGGCTAGGGCCGATGAGCCTTGCACATCGCAGTTGGGTCGAAGGGGCAACGATTTTCATTTTGGTGTTTTGAAACAGGGCAGGCGCCTTTGCCGGATTATTCAATCGGCCCCGGTGGCTTTCGGTTAGGGTGGAATAGGCTTATTGTCGAAACACAACAGCGCATCCTATGGACGACCTTCCATGCCACATGACTTTCTTGAATCCGCACCGTTTAATCTGGTACTGACCGATAGGGACTGGGTCCTATCGACATTTGGGCGACTGACACGGGAAGAAAAGGTCGCGCAGCTGTTTGTACTCATTTCTATCGGCAATGACCCCGCAGAGCTTGAACGGCTGGCAAAACTTCGGCCTGCGGGGATTACCCGGATGTTTACGCCCGATGTTGACCATGAATTGGCATTTATTGACGCGGTCAAACGACTGTCCGATGTGCCGCCGTTGATCAGTTCCGATCTTGAAGGATCGCGTATGAGCCTGCCATTCGGCACGCAAGTACTCAATCCGCTTGGGCTTGCCGCTGTTGATGATGTGACCGTCACGCGAGAGATTTCACGGGTGATGGCAGAAGAAGCTGTGGCTGTCGGGATCAATTGGACCTTCACGCCGGTTCTCGACATCAATGCGGCGTTTCGCAGTGCGATTGTTGCCACGCGCGGGTTTGGTGCAGATGTCGAGGTGATTGAGAAACATGCGATGGCTCAGATGGAAACATTTCAGGCCCATGGGATTGCCGCAACCGTCAAACATTGGCCCGGAGAGGGCTATGATGACCGGGACCAGCATTTGGTCACGACCATCAATCCACTCGATATGGATCAGTGGGAAGCGGCGTTTGGCAGGCTTTATCGCGCTGCGATCAATGCTGGTGTCCTGTCTGTGATGTCGGCGCATATCGCGCTGCCGTCTTTTGTGCGGTCAATCCATCCCGAGGCAGGGCTGGAAGCCTATCGTCCCGCGTCGATCAACCAACTGTTGAACATCGACCTCTTGCGCAACAGACTTGGTTTCAATGGATTGATCGTCTCCGATGCGTCGGAGATGGCGGGATTGACGTCCTGGTGCAGCGCAAGGGAGGCCAAGGTTCAACTCATAGCCAATGGCTGTGACATCATTCTTTTTTCGCAGGACCCCGAAGCCGAAATGGCGGCAATATTGGCTGCGGTGAAAAGCGGAATAATTTCGCAGACACGTTTCGACGATGCGGTCATGCGTGTCCTGGGTCTGAAGGCAGCACTCGGGCTGCACAAGAAGAAAATATCGGACTTCGCGACGCGCAAGTCGCAGCTTGCCACGCCCGGGAATGTTGCCCTTGCCCGTTCGGCGACCGGGCGTGCTCCGACGCTGGTAAAGGATATCCAGAACCTGATGCCATTGTCGGTCAAGACGCATCGACGCATATTGGTCATTTCCGGCGGGATCATTTCGCCTCTGCACCCGCAACCATTCAATTTCGCCCTGCCGGATCTGCTATGCGCTGAAGGTTTTGAGGTGACCCTGTACACGCCGCATGTTGAGGTCACCCCGGAGGCGTTTGATCTTGTGCTTTATCTATTCGGCGAAGAAACACTGCTGACGCGCGGACGGATAATTCTGGACTGGGCGAGGCTCGGCGGCAATTTTGTTGGCGCCATGCAACGCTATTGGCACGACATTCCCACGGCGATGATCTCCTTCGGTTATCCCTACTATCTCTATGATGCGCCGCGCGTTCCGACTTATGTTAATGCCTATTGTACGATGGATGATATGCAATGCGCCGTGGTCGATTGCCTGATGGGGCGAAAGGCTTGGAACCAAAACAATCCGGTTGACCCGTTTTGTGGGCTGGAAGATGCCCATTATTAGCATTATCTGAGGCACGAATGACTGACTGTGCATGGGTGGCATGGCCGCGGATGGCACAGTAAAATTGTTATCAGGAGCGAACAAGGATGAATCGTCAGATCACAACCGAGGCAGAGCTGTTGCAACCGGAGCAGCTTGTCGCCTATTTCGGTTATGGTTCGCTGGTCAACAGAGTGACTTTGCGCACGTCCTATGTCTCGGCCCAGCCTGTGCGGTTGCATGGCTGGCGCCGCTGTTGGCGTCCCCGCCATATTGATCTGGTTCATGAGGGGCAACCATCGGCATCGCTTTTGAGTGCGCGTCAGGTCGCCGACAGCGTCATTGACGGGCTGCTGGTCTACGACAGGTTTGAAAACCTTGCAGCGGTTGATGAACGCGAGAGCGGCTATGACCGCGTCGCCGTGCCCCTCGAAAGATTGCAGATGCTGGGAGGTGCGTTGCCCAATTGCCCGATCTATGTTTATGAGGCGCAGACCAACGCTGCAACGCATGATCCCGGTGAGCCTATATTGCAATCCTATCTTGATGCCGTTCTGCAAGGTTTTCTCACAGAGTTCGGAAGGCAGGGGGTTCGTGATTTCCTGGCCACCACCGATGGATTCGAGCGATCGGTGCTTGCCGACAGACACGCGCCGATCTATCCGCGCGCTGTTCGTTTGTTATCCGAGGAACAGTCTTTTTTTGACGATTTGCTGCATGCGCATCGAACCGGCACTGTTTTGCCCTGAACTGCCTATTTCCTGTCATCGCCCAATTTCCTGTTCGCAGGCAGGCAGGCCTTGGTGACGATTGATGGGATGACATCCCTGTCGGCGCTTCCGGCAAACCCCGCATGCATGTGCAATCGCACTGGTATTTGATGGCAATTGTCTTTATAAGCCGCCACTTGAGGCCCAGAAAAGCCTTTAAACCTATAAACTCAGGTGAGTAAAATGGCACAAAATTGGACACCCGACAGTTGGCGCAGTAAACCAATTCTTCAGGTTCCGGAGTATCCGGACCAGAAGGCTTTGGCAGATGTTGAGGCGCGTATCGCGACCTATCCGCCGCTGGTTTTTGCAGGGGAAGCCCGCAAGTTGCGCTCACGTTTGGCCGATGTGGCCAACGGAAAGAGCTTTTTGTTGCAGGGTGGCGATTGTGCTGAAAGTTTTGCCGAGCATGGTGCTGACAATATTCGGGACTTTTTCCGGGTGTTTCTTCAAATGGCAGTTGTTCTGACCTTTGGCGCGCAGCAGCCTGTCGTCAAGATCGGTCGTATTGCCGGGCAATTTGCCAAGCCGCGCTCGTCGAATGTCGAACGCAAGGGCGATATTGAATTGCCGAGCTATCGCGGTGACATTGTCAATGGTATCGACTTTGACGAGACATCGCGCCTGCCTGATCCCCAGCGCCAGGACATGGCCTACCGGCAATCGGCGGCAACGCTCAATCTTCTGCGGGCATTCGCGCAGGGCGGTTATGCCAATCTGGAAAATGTTCACCAGTGGATGCTGGGTTTCGTCAAGGACAGTCCGCAAGCTGAACGCTATGACAAGCTGGCCAATCGCATATCGGAGACGATTGATTTCATGCGGGCTGTCGGCATCAATGCTGACAATCATCAAAGTTTGCGTGAGACAGAATTTTATACCAGTCACGAAGCGCTTTTGCTTGGCTACGAAGAAGCCCTGACGCGGACGGATTCAACCTCCGGTGACTGGTATGGCACGTCTGGACACATGATCTGGATCGGTGATCGAACCCGTCAGCCCGATCATGCGCATGTCGAGTTCTGCCGCGGCATCAAGAACCCCATCGGTCTCAAGTGCGGCCCGTCGATGGATTCCGATGGCCTGCTTGAACTCATCGATCTGTTAAACCCGGAAAATGACCCGGGCCGGCTGACGCTGATTGCCAGATTCGGGCACGACAAGGTCGCTGACCACCTGCCGAAACTCATTCGTGCAGTGGAACGCGAAGGCCGCAAGGTTGTCTGGTCCTGCGATCCGATGCATGGCAATACGATCACGCTCAATCACTACAAGACACGGCCTTTTGAGAGGGTTCTTTCCGAGGTTGAAAGCTTTTTCCAGATTCACCGTGCAGAGGGCACGCATCCTGGAGGCATTCATATCGAGATGACTGGTAAAGACGTGACAGAATGCACCGGTGGTGCACGGGCCGTGTCTGCCGAGGACCTTTCAGACCGTTATCACACCCATTGTGATCCCCGTCTGAACGCTGACCAGTCGCTGGAACTGGCATTTCTGGTCGCCGAACTGATGAAAGGCGGCCGCGACGAAGATACACGGCTGGCAGCGATAGGCTGATCGACCGTCTGAATCGGCTTGATTGATACGGATATTCAAGGGACGATGGCCTGCGGGACGTTGTCCCTTGGTTCGTTTGGTAACAGGTTTGTACGGCACGCTGTGCGATCTGCGCCAAGATATCCGGCAAATGGATGAAGTGAGGTGTGTCGATTGACAAAGATTTATACCGGTTCATGCCTGTGCGGTGCTGTCAGCTACCGTGCGAAAGGCCCCATCAGCGAAGTGGTTGCCTGTCACTGTTCCCAATGCAGGAAACAGTCCGGCCACTATTACGCTGCGACCAATGTGGATGATGCGCAGCTTTCCGTCGATGGTTCAGAAAACCTTGTCTGGTACCAGGCCTCTGAGCCTGCAAAACGGGGGTTTTGCGGCATTTGCGGCTCGACCATGTTCTGGAAGCATAAGGATGACGCCTTCACGTCTGTCCTTGCCGGCTCGCTTGATGGACCGACGGGTCTGAAAATCAAGAAGCACATCTTCTGCGCCAACAAGGGCGACTATTACGAAATCGCCGATGGATGCCCGCAGACGCCCTGATCAGAATGCTCTGCACAGTCTGTCTTCAAGACGATATCGCAAATCAATGAAAACCTGTGTTTTTGCATGAAAACCGGGGTGTTCACAAAAGCTGGATGATGTGTGCAGCAATTTGCTTCTTCCTGTCAGCCACAAAGAGGCTACCTATGGGGTACAAAGGAGCATTCATGTCTACATACCCGTCATTGTTCATTTCCCATGGTTCGCCCGATATTGCGATCGCTGACACTCCGGCGCGCGATTTTCTCCAGAGCTTTTCAAAGCAAGAGAACAAGCCCGAGGCGATCATTCTTGTAAGCGCTCATTTCGAGGCTGGCGGTGTAGCGATCGAGGCAGACCGGCTGCCACAGACTGTTCATGATTTTGGCGGGTTTGCTCCTGAACTCTATCAGATCAACTATCCGGCTCCGGGCAATCCGGCGCTGGCAGAGCGGCTTGCTGTTCTGCTTCGCAATGCTGGACTGGCTGCCGGTTTGGTTCATGGTCATGGTTTCGACCACGGTGCATGGGTTCCACTCAGCCTGATGTATCCGGAGGCGGATATTCCCGTTGTCATGGTCTCCGTAGACCCACACGCCGGCCCGCAACATCATTATGACCTGGGCAGGGCCATGGCAGCACTGCGAAGCGAAAATACACAGATCATCGGTTCGGGATCGATGACGCACAATCTCCAACAGGCATTTGCCGCCATGCGTTGCGGTGAACGGCAGGCGGTAATGCCTGAATGGGTTTCGCAATTTGTCGATTGGTTTGACCAGGAGTTTGCCGCAGGCGATACGCAAACCCTGATCGACTACAGACAGAAGGCGCCCCATGCGGTCAGAAACCACCCGACGGAAGAACATTTGATGCCGCTCTTTGCAGCACTCGGTGCGGCTGGTGAGAATTGGACGGCATCCAAACTGCATAGCTCAAGTGATTTCGGCGTTCTGTCGATGGATGCCTATGCGTTCGATTGATTATTCTGGTCCAGCCAATCCGGTCACAGCCGTTGACGGGTATCGGTGCCGGGGCATTTTGAAAGGTGCGTTACAATTTTGAACAAGGAAGATGATGTGAATGCGTTGTTCGTGCGCTCGAGAATGCCCGAAGAACTGGGTTTTCTGTTGAAACAACACCCAAGGGACAGTTGGCGTTCGTCACCGGACCTGACGTCCATGGGGCGCTTTTGGCTCAAACGCCACAATATGTTTCGCGAATTGGGCGGGGCCTTGAGCGGCAGCATTTTGCAGTTGAAAGAAGACACGTTCAACCCCCAGACATTTGCCCAATGGTTCGCACCGCGACTGAATTTTTTGCTCAGTGAACTCGAGGGCCACCACCATATCGAAGACGCCCACTATTTCCCGGTTTTTGTATCCGCAGAGCCTCGTCTGAAACGGGGTTTTGAAATTCTTGATCGCGATCATCACCATATTCATGATCTTCTGGAACGCAATGCAAATGCCGGATGGGCCTTTGCCGAAGCACTTGCGCAGGGTGGCGACCGGATGCGGTTTGCGGCGGATACCTATGGTGGCGAGGCAGACCATCTGGTCACCGGATTGATGCGCCATCTCGAAGACGAGGAAGATTTGATTATACCCCTGTTGATAGATCGCAACGAGAGTGGTCAGTCATTGATGTGAAATGCAGGATTGCCTTGCTGTTTGTAGCACGATAAACGGCTTCCTATGAGTGATATGATCCAATTGAACGACACGATCCGGATCGCCATTGTCCAGGAAAATCCGACAATGGGCGATATTATCGGTAACCTGCAGTTGGCGCGTCGGGCCCGCGCCGATGCGGCAGCGCTCGGCGCGGACCTGGTCCTTTTCACCGAACTTTTCATGTCCGGTTATCCGCCGGAGGATCTGGTTCTCAAACCGGCATTCATGAGAGCCTGTGATCGTGCGATCAACGATCTTGCCGCTGATACCGCTGATGGTGGCCCGGGCATTGTCATCGGGTTCCCAAGAGAAAATGAGCAGGGGCGTTTCAACGCGGTTGCCCTGCTGGATGATGGCAAAATCATTGCGGAACGCTACAAGGTCGACCTGCCCAATTATGGTGAGTTTGACGAAAAGCGTGTTTTCCATCCAGGCCCCATGCCAGGACCGGTGAATTTCCGGGGTATTCGACTTGGCTTACCGGTGTGCGAAGACATCTGGGGCGACCTGGGCGTGTGTGAAACCCTGGCGGAAACCGGCGCCGAGTTGCTTTTGGTTGTCAACGGTTCTCCCTATTACCGCGGCAAGGTCGACGTGCGTCATCAGGTTGTGATGCGTCAGGTTATCGAGAGCGGATTGCCGATCATATTTGCCAATCAATTGGGTGGGCAGGACGAGCTGGTGTTTGACGGCGCCAGTTTCGGGATCAATGCCGACAAGACGCTGGCTTTCCAGATGAAACAGTTTGAAACCCAGATTGCTGTCGCTGAATGGCAACGACAGGACGATGGTTGGGCTTGCATCAATGGACCGGTGTTGCCAATACCCGAGAGCGAAGAGGCTGATTATCGCGCCTGCATGCTTGGGTTACGCGACTACGTCAACAAGAATGGTTTCAAAACTGTCGTTTTCGGGCTTTCCGGTGGTGTCGACAGTGCGCTTTGCGCAGCGCTCGCTGTCGATGCGCTCGGCAAGGATCGTGTCCACGCCGTCATGTTGCCCTATCATTACACGTCGGATGAATCCCTGAAGGACGCACGCGATTGTGCGCAGGCGTTGGGTTTCAGATATGACACAATCCCGATATTCAAGCCGGTGGAAGGGTTTCTGGACGCCCTTGCGGAGCAATTTGAAGGCACCGAACAGGGGGTGACAGAGGAAAATCTGCAAAGCCGCACACGCGGGACCTTGTTGATGGCACTTTCCAACAAGTTCGGTTCGATGGTGGTTACCACCGGCAACAAATCGGAAATGTCCGTAGGTTATGCGACGCTCTACGGCGACATGAATGGTGGCTTCAATCCCATCAAGGACCTCTACAAGATGCAGGTCTACGGGCTGTCCACTTGGCGCAATCATCATGTGCCTGATGATGCAATGGGGCCCGACGGAATCGTGATTCCGGTCAATATCATCGACAAGGCCCCCACAGCCGAACTGCGTCCGGACCAGTCCGATCAGGATTCCCTTCCGGAATATCCGGTGCTCGATGACATCTTGGAATGTCTCGTTGAACATGAAATGGATGTCGATGCGATTGTTGAACGCGGACATCCACGCGATCTGGTTAACCGCATCGAACACCTGCTGTACATTGCAGAGTACAAAAGGCGGCAATCGGCACCCGGCGTCAAAATTACCAAAAAGCACTTTGGGCGGGATCGGCGTTATCCGATTACCAACAAGTTCAGGGATCGCGACACCCTTTAGCGGTTCACTGTTCCTATCCACCCTGAGCATTGGTCTGCGATGAACTTTGATCTGGTTGCCAAGTCCATCGACGGCCGGATTTGTTCATTCAGCTCTCCGATTGGCTCGTCGGACAAATGCTTGGTTTCGGCGCGCAGATAGGCAATAAGTGACAAGTTCATATTCATTTCAGGGAGATGCACGTGCGGCAGGAAACGGACAGTATCGGAGGGATTGAAGTCCCTGAAGACAAATATTGGGGTGCACAGACACAGCGGTCTATTGAATATTTTTCCATCGGCACCGACCTGATGCCGATCGAAGTGATCCACGCTTACGGTATCCTGAAAAAGGCAGCGGCTTTGGTGAATAACGACCTGGGCCTTCTGGACGATGACAGGCGCGACATGATTGTCTCTGCGGCTGAGGATGTGGCCGAGGGCAGGCTGGATGCGCATTTCCCCTTGCACGTCTGGATGACCGGCAGCGGCACGCAAACCAACATGAATGTCAACGAGGTGATCTCCAACCGAGCCGTGGAAATGGCCGGTGGAGTGATGGGGTCGAAGGATCCGATCCACCCCAATGATCATGTCAACATGTCTCAGTCGTCGAATGATACATTTCCGACCGTGATGCATATGGCTGCGGTCATTCATACGATGGCAAGACTTTTGCCGGGTGTTCGAGCGCTGCGTGACAGCCTCGATCGAAAAGCCCGTTTGTGGGAGGAGATCATCAAGATCGGTCGCACCCATATGCAGGATGCAACCCCACTGACTCTCGGTCAGGAGTTTTCCGGCTACGTCTGGATGCTGGATGAAGGCATTGCACGGGTCGAACATGCATTGGCGGACGTCAAACAACTGGCTCTGGGCGGCACTGCCGTCGGGACGGGTATTAATGCACATCATGCGTTTGCCGCACGCTCAGCCGAAAAGATTGCCGAGCTGACGGGCATTGACTTTTCGACCGCGCCCAACAAGTTTGCGGTGCAGGGCGCGCATGACGCTCTGGTCATGCTGCATGGGTCATTCAAAACATTGGCCGGATCCCTGTTCAAGATCGCCAATGATATCCGCCTTTTGTCCTGCGGACCACGATGCGGCTTCAATGAATTGGTCATTCCGGCCAATGAGCCGGGTTCGTCCATCATGCCCGGCAAGGTCAACCCGACCCAAAGTGAGGCGCTTACAATGATTGCAGCGCAGGTCATGGGAAATGACGTTACTGTTGGCATTGGTGGGGCCAGTGGCTATCTGGAAATGAATGTCTACAAGCCTGTCATGATCAATGCGATCCTGCAATCGATCCGCCTGTTGGGTGATGGCAGTGCGAATTTCGCACGCTTCCTGGTTGATGGGACTGAGCCGAATGAAAAGCAGATCGCTGCCTATGTGGAAAACTCGCTGATGCTGGTGACAGCGCTCAGCCCGGTGATTGGTTATGACAAGGCAAGCCACGCGGCCCATTACGCTTTCGAACAGGACCTTACATTGCGCGCGGCCTGCCTCGAACTGGGCTTTGTGGATGAGGCTGATTTTGACAGGATCGTCGATCCAGCAAAAATGGTGCATCCGTCCCTTTGAACTGCGGACAGGTGAGACAAGGCATCAATTCATCAGAGCGATGACCGAGCGCATGAAAATATAGAGACCCAACGCTCCAAGTGCGATGAGAAAGATCGACTTGAACGCTTTCTCTGATATGCGTTTCCGTATCCAGGTGCCGACCAGCATGCCGATAATGGTTGGGGGCAGTCCGGCCAGTGAGAGCAACGCCAGCTTTGACGTCAGAATGCTCTGGGCTCCGAGCGAAGCCGTCAGTCCTATGGTCGATAGAGTGAACAATATCCCCATCGCTTGCACGAGCTGGTCTCTGGGCATTTGGGTCGACTGCAGATAGACGACACCGGGAACCGTAAAAACCCCCGTCAGTCCCGCCAGGATGCCGCTGATCATGCCGATGATCGGGTTCAGCATTTTTTCAAGATGTGCAGGGACGGCAAATTGTGAACGGTTAAGGCTGAAGATCGAGTAGCTCAAGAGAAGGGCGCCCAGCAAAGCAGTGAGATAATTGACGTTGCCTCGGCTCAGGGCAAGTGTCCCTGGATAGGTGAAGATCATGGTCGCAACGAAAAACGGCCAGAAACGCTTCAACAGAATGATCGTGTCTCTGCCTCCAAAACCCTGCCAGAGATTGGTCGTCAGCGCTGGTATCAGCAAGAGAGCCATCGCTGTCGGCAGGCCAAAAATGGCGGTCAAAAGGCCGACGCCAACCAACGGCAGACCGAAGCCGACAATGCCTTTGGTGCAGCCGGCCAGCAGAAATACAAGACCGGTAATGATGAGAACGGAGGTTTCTGGCATGAATTGGTTGGCCATTATTGGAGATTGGAATCTATGCACGCAGCGGGCAGGGCATCGCTAACATATTTATAGTGAACAGTCTTTCTTCACTGGCTGATAACAGGTTTTTCCAACGCATTGATTGCGGGCAAGTCTTGACCCACTTTGCGATTTGGGTGCATACATTTGGCTCCAAAACTGCACGAGCCTGTCCCATGAGCCGAATGGCCCTATGGGCTCGCCATGTTTTTACGCACCTTGTCTGAGCGGAAAATTATCTGCTGTTTTCCGGGCATGCTCTGGGGTTTTCGTCTGTAATATGTCTTATTTTGCCTTTGTGCGTGACAATGTCCGCTGGCTTGCCGGCGGCTTCCTGCTGACATTTTTTTCCAGCTTCGGCCAGACCTTCTTCATATCCCTGTCCGCAGGCAGCATACGGTCGGAATTTGACTTGAGTCATGGCGAATTCGGCTCGGTATACATGATTGCCACGCTGGCCAGTGCGCTCACCCTTTCGCAACTCGGCAAGATCGTTGATAGCCTGAGCGTTTCCCGCGTCGCATTGATTATCATTCCTCTTCTGGCTCTGTTTGCCGCTTCAATGGCTTTTGCCAATAGTCTCGTCATGCTGGTTGTGGCCATTTTCGGCCTGCGGCTTTTCGGTCAGGGCATGATGACCCACAGTGCCATCACCGCCATGGGCAGATGGTATGTGGCGCAGCGCGGCCGCGCCGTTTCCGTAGCGTCACTGGGGCACCAGGTGGGCGAAGCGGCCCTGCCGATCATCTATGTGTCTATTGTTGCCACTGTTGGCTGGCGCAACACATGGTTGCTTGCCGCCTTGGTGGTCATGGGCATTGCGCTGCCTTTGGTTTTTGCCCTGATGCGACAGGAGCGGCAGCCACGGTCAACCGATGGTGTTGCTCAAAACAGTGCGCCCAGGGACTGGACACGCAAGGAAGTCCTGCGTGATCCGATATTCTGGGCGATTTTATTTGGTATCCTGGCACCCGGGTTTATTGGCACAACGATATTTTTCCATCAGGTCTATCTGGTGGAGTTGCGGACCTGGTCAATGGAAGTATTCGCCGGCTCATTTGCATTCATGTCGGTGATGACATTCAGTTTCGCCTTGATCGGCGGCATTCTCATTGATCGCTTTTCTGCAGTAGCGCTTCTGCCAACGTTTCTGCTGCCGCTGGCCACCTCCTGTTTCCTGCTGGGTGGTATCGAGGCGCAATGGGGGATATTCGCCTTCATGGCTTTGCTCGGCATGTCCTACGGGGTGTCGTCGACGCTTTTTGGCGCTCTTTGGCCTGAGATATATGGCATCCGCCACCTGGGTTCCATACGTGCCATCATCGTGGCTTTCATGGTCTTTTCCACCGCCATGGGACCTGGAATCACGGGCTTCCTCATTGACTATGGTGTGGACTATCCGTCACAGATTCTGGTCATGGGCACCTATTGTCTTCTGGCTTCCATCGTGATGACGATTGTCAGCCGAAGGGTGAAAAGACGAAACCTCACCATCGCTGCGGCCACCGTGACATAATAGAGCTTGCCAATTTGAGCCTGCTTGAGTAATCCGGCCAACATGAATGATTTTGAAAACACTCTGCCTGTCACGGTCCGGTTTGCGCCGTCCCCAACCGGGTACATCCATATTGGTAATGTGCGCACCGCGCTGTTCAACTGGCTCTTTGCTAAAAAACATGGCGGCCAGTTCATCCTGCGTTTCGACGACACCGATGTGGCGCGGTCAAAAACCGAATATGCCGACGCCATTGCGCAGGATCTGAAGTGGCTTGGAATCACACCTGATGTGGTCGCTTCGCAATCAAAACGTATCGATGCCTATGTTGTTGCTGCCGACAAGCTGAAGGCAGCAGGTCTCCTGTATCCGTGCTATGAGAGTGGAGAAGAACTGGAACGACGGCGCAAACTGCGCATGGCGCGGCGGCTTCCCCCCATCTACGGGCGCGAGGCGCTGAAGCTGACGGATGAAGACCGGGCGGCATTGGAAGCGGACGGCCACAAGCCGCATTGGCGCTTTTTACTGCCAAATTTTGCTGACAGCCCATTTGAGACCAGACGAACCGAGATTCACTGGGATGACGTGGTGCGTGGTCCCCAAACCGTCGATCTGGCCTCTATGTCAGACCCGGTTCTGGTGCGCGCAGACGGTACTTATCTCTATACGCTGCCTTCAGTGGTGGATGACATCGAGATGGGTGTGTCTCATGTTATACGCGGCGATGATCATGTGACCAATACCGGTGCGCAGATTGCATTGTTCAACGCGCTTGGCAGTCAGGCGCCTGATTTCGGACATCACAATCTGCTGACGACGGTATCGGGGGATGGACTGTCGAAACGGTCAAATGCACTGTCGATCGGTTCTCTTCGCAACGACGGTTTCGAGCCAATGGCTGTCTGCTGCCTTGCCGTGCTGATCGGAACCTCGGAGAATGTCTCGGCCCTGCCTTCAATGGAGGCCTTGCTGGAGGTTTTCCGGCCTGACATTGCATCCAAATCTGCCGCCAAGTTTGATCCGGCGGAACTGACCAGCCTCAACAAGACTCTCGTGCATCAGCTCACTTTTGAGGATGTCCGCGAACGATTGGCAGGGATGGGGATTGCCGGTGAGAAAGCGGAAGCATTCTGGCAGGCCGTTCATCAGAATACCGAATTCGTCACGGACGCCAAACGCTGGTGGAATATTGTGGAAACCGGGCCGGAGCCGGGTGAAACGCTTGAGGATGAAGATCTTGCTTTTGTGAGAGACGCTTTTGCGTTGTTGCCCCCGGAACCCTGGGACAATCAGACCTGGTCGGAATGGACAGGTCAGGTGAAGGCGCAGACGGGACGCAAGGGGCGAGGGCTCTTCATGCCTTTGCGCATTGCCCTTACCGGGATTCGTTCGGGACCGGAGCTTGCAGATCTATTGCCTCTGATTGGTCGGGCAAAAACTTTGGACCGACAACCCTGATCTGCCGGTTCGGGTCGATCTCACGAACCGGTCCATCCTCAACATTTGTCTCGGGCCTTTTGGTCTGCAGTGTATCTGCCGTGTCTGTCCTGGCCGGATGTGAAGACAAGGGGGTAATGTTTTTGCGGGTGGGTATAAGGACTACGGACCCTGCGGTATCTCCACTTGCTGCGCCATCCTGGGGTTTGGATCCGGGGTAATCACAGGTGCATTGCGGGTCCGAGCCGACCGCGCGTTTTCTGTAGGCGAAAGCGTTGGGCAATGAGAGATAGGGGGTCTGGCTGTCAAGAGACAGCATGTTTTCGCTGTCTTGCTCCGCAACGCTTTGAAAATACAGTTCCACCCTGGAGCCGGGGCACATGTTTTCGCAGCGGCTGGCATCCTGATCGAATTGTGCGGGCGAAGAACCATAGGAAATCGGGAAATAGTAGCCGTCACAGCGACGCACGCACATTGTGCGGTACGTCCCGGTGGGATCATTCAAATCTATGGACTCGTCTGCCAGGGTGAGTGACTGGCGCATATCCATGGCATCATTGAAGCTGCAGCCATTGGCCTTCATGGCCTGGAGAATGCGGTTGCGGGCCGTTTCACTGTCTTGCCTTGTCAACGCATCGCTGCTGTGGTTGATTATCCTCACGTCCTCTTCCAGACGCTCCATCCTGCTGGACACGACCGCACAGGCAGATCCGCTGTCGCTGTTGTAGATGATGACGCTGCCCCGCGAGCAATTCAGGCGGCTTTGCTCTGATTTGAGCTCTGCAATGCGCTGGCCATAATCTCGCAGACGACGGGCATTTTCCGCCCGTGTCTCAGCAGCCTGAGCGCTGTCATCGAGTTGGGCGATCAGTCTGCTGCACAACGATGAATCCTGTGCGTCTGCGCTTGGCGCTGTGGCACAGATGGCGATCACAATAGCAATACATGCGAACAGGCAAGGATTTTTTGGACCGTTCTGTTTCACATCAATGGACCTTGAGATGGTTCGGATTCTGTCTCGAAGGCATCTTATCAAGCTTTCCACAAAAGCGTGAAACAGTTTTCGGGGCTGGGAAATTCCCGTGCAGATCTCGGGGCAGATTTCGGCAGGCACAGTCTTTACCTCAACCCAATCAATATCAGGAGAGGTAAAGACAATCTTGCCAGACCGAAACCGGATTAACCGTCCAATTGCAGCCTAGGCTGCCCGGCGGGCTTCTTCCACGTTCAAAGGTGTTTCCAATACGGTTTGCGGTATGGAGGCCACCGATTTCATCTGATTGAGCATTGCATCGGTGACTTCCCATCCAACGGCAACCGCAACGACCTTGCCTATTCTCAGAGGCTTGCCAATCCGTTCGCCCGGGCAGCCCATTCTGCGGAACATGCGTTCCAGAAAAATATCTGTGACTGTGACGATGTGGCTGATTCCGGAGGCTATACTCAATTCTCCGACGCCACACATAAGCTCGGCCGCGGCAATTGTGACCTGATTTGAGGCCCGATCCTGCAACAGGTCGGGTTCGATGCAAAAACGGCTCGATTCCCAGACTGCTGCGCTGCGGATAGGGCGCTCGCCAGCCATCAACTGCGGGAAAGTATCCGCCAGCATGTTGGGGCCGAGTGTGGGAAGCAGGCGCAACGCCCCGCGCAGCTTGCCACTTGTCGGAGAAATCGATGTTACGTAGATCGGGTTGGCTTCATCAAACTGGTCAATCTCCTGACCATCCTTGATCTGCACATCCCACTTCAGGTTATCGTGGAACACACGTTTGCGTAGCCGATATATTTCAGCCATTTCTTCGGGATGGGTTTTGATGTCAAACCGATTTAAAATTCGGATCATGGTCATACTCCAGTAGCACTCAGGGACCGGAGAATTATGATGTGGTTAGGAGGATTTGTGGTACTGTCAGTAGTGACAGTATTTACAATTTTATTCAAATTAATCGTATTTTAGGGGCAATTTTTGGGCTCGAGACCCTGCACGCCAGGTTTTTGTGTGCCTTATAGGGGGATCATGCCGCGCAAAACCGCCTGTGCCACGGCCTGGGAATTTGTGACGACACCCAATTTTTTCCGCGCATTGGTCATGAAAAACCGCACTGTTCGCTCGGAAATTCCAAGGATCATGGAAATTTCCCAGTAACTTTTTCCCGCTGCCGTCCACTTCAAAACCTCAGCTTCACGTGCCGTCAAATCCGCATCGGGAAGATCCTGGGCCATTTCCTGGCGGGCAGCATGGAGATAGGTTGCCAATACCTGCATCTCGCCAATATGCGCCCGGCGATATTGTGGCCATTCGCTGACAGCTACGCCCACGTCAATGGCAAAATAAGCGGCTTGATTGCCTCTGCACAGCAGCGGGATGGTCATACCAGTTGCGGAGACGCCGAATGTACTGGCGATGGCAAACAATTTCTGTGCGTTCTTGTTATTGATATAGGCTTGCCAGTCTACCGGCGTGATACCTGTCAGAGCCGCTTGCGCGATCGGGTCTACCAGATGCAAATCGTTGTCTATGTAATGTTGCACGAGATCTTCAGGGAAAGTGTTGAGCATATCGAGCGCATTTTGCCGGCCTGAGGAGAGCGAAATGTTCATATAGGATTGATGCCGGATGCCGAAATATTCCTGGATCCTGCCAAAAAGACTCTCGGTTTCCTTTCCGGTTGCTTTCTCCAATTCACCCAGAAGATCAAAATAAATCTGTCGCTGTGACATTTATGGACAACCCCTGAAAGATTGGGTCGTATTGTTGTCAGGATGTATCGCGCGCGTATCCAGCAATTTCCCTAACCTGCAAATGTGTTTCTTGAAATGCACAATTCACGAGACAATTTAATTAAAATTTTCAACAAATTATACTAAAAATTGAATCTTATTCTGGAATCGATGCCTCGACAACAGCCAATGTTGCCATATTTACAACACCTCGGGAGGTGACGGATGGAGACAGGATATGGGCCGGTTTTGCAGCTCCGATCAGAATTGGACCTACGTGGAGCGCATCGGTCATCGATTTGACAACACCCAAAGTGATGTTTGCAGCGTCCAGATTTGGGAACACCAGCAAGTTGGCTTCCCCGGTGAGGCGGGAATCCGGCATGACGCGGCTGCGCAATAGTTCCGAGATGGCAGAGTCGCCATGCATTTCACCATCGGCTTCAAGTTCCGGCTCCCATTCGTGAATCAGCCGGATGGCCTCGCGCATTTTTCTGGCGCTGGCTGAATCACGTGTGCCGAAGTCAGAATGTGAGACCAGTGCTGCGCGTGGGGTAATTCCAAACCGCCTGATTTCCTTTGCTGCCATCAAGGTGGTTTCTGCGATTTCTTCTGCGGTTGGATCGAGCGATACAAAAGTGTCCGTAAAGAACGTTGCGCCGCGCTGTGAAATGAGCAGGCTCAAAGCCGACAGATTGCAAACGCCCTTGCGCAGTCCAATCACCTGTTCAACAACCCGCAGGTGCCTGGCATATCTGCCTTCCACACCGCAAATCAGCGCGTCCGCGTCACCGCGTCGAATGGCCAGTGCTCCGATGACGGTCGAGTTGGTGCGCACGATGGTTCGGGCTGCTTCAGGATTGACCCCCAACCTGCCGACCAGTGAGAAATACAGGTCAACATATTCACGATAGCGCGGGTCATCATGGGGATTGGTAATCTGGAAGTCCTTGCCAGCGCGAATCTTGAGTCCGAAACGCTGCAATCTGCTTTCAATGATGTCGGGGCGTCCGATCAATATGGGCTGCGCAACCTGTTCTTCCACCAGGACCTGTGTCGCCCGCAAGACCCGTTCGTCTTCGCCTTCGGCAAAGATGACCCGTTTTTTCAGCGCTGTTTTGGCCGCAGCAAAGAGCGGTTTCATGATCAGGCCGGAGCGGAAGACAAAACGGTTGAGCGTATCAAGATAGGCGTCATTGTCGCTGATTGGTCTGGAGGCGACGCCGGTGTCCGTTGCAGCCTGCGCCACGGCGGGAGCGATGCGCAAAATGAGACGCGGATCAAAGGGTGAGGGAATGAGATAGTCCGGTCCAAAGACCGGTATTTCGCCTGAATAGGCTTTGGCAGCAATATCGGACGTCACTTCGCGCGCCAGACCTGCAATGGCATTGACCGCAGCCATCTTCATTTCTTCGTTGATGGTGCGCGCGCCGCAATCCAGCGCTCCACGGAAGATGTAGGGAAAGCACAGGACGTTGTTGACCTGATTTGGGAAATCAGATCGGCCTGTGCAAATCATTGCGTCGGGACGTGCTTTTCTGGCATCGTCGGGCATGATTTCCGGATTAGGATTTGCCAGCGCCATGATAAGTGGCCGGTCGGCCATGTTTTTGAGCATTGCCGGTTTGAGAACATTGGCCGCCGAGAGGCCAAGAAACACGTCCGCGCCTGCAATGCTTTCGGACAGAACACGATGGTCGGAGCGTTGGGCATAGACGGATTTCCACTGATCCATCAGTTCTTCGCGTCCCTCATAAACCAGCCCGACAATATCGTGAACCCAGATGTTTTCGCGCCGCGCACCCATGCTGACAAGCAGATTGAGGCAGGCAAGAGCGGCTGCGCCGGCGCCGCTCGTTACGATCTTGATGTCGTTGAGCTTTTTCCCAGTCAATTCCAGTGCGTTGGTGACAGCCGCTGCGACGATAATGGCTGTACCGTGTTGATCGTCATGGAAGACCGGGATGTCCATTTTTTCGCGCAATTGTGCTTCGATTTCAAAACACTCCGGCGCCTTGATATCCTCCAGATTGATTCCGCCAAAGGTTGGCTCCAGGGCGGAGACAACGGTCACCATCGTGTCGATGTCCAGAGCATCAACTTCTATGTCAAAGACATCGATTCCGGCGAATTTCTTGAACAGAACCGCTTTGCCTTCCATGACAGGTTTCGAAGCCAGCGGGCCGATGGCACCAAGACCCAGTACCGCGGTTCCATTTGTGACGACGGCGACCAGGTTTGCCCGGGCCGTGTAATCGGCTGCCAGTTGCGGATCTTTCTGAATGGCAAGGCAGGGCGCCGCAACGCCCGGAGAATAGGCAAGAGCAAGGTCCCGCTGATTTCCAAGCGGTTTGGTGGCCTGTATTTCCAATTTTCCCGGACGGGGATATTTGTGAAAAAACAAGGCGCTTTCATCAAGGTCGTGAATGCCGGAGTCCTCAGGCTTGTCTTTTTTGCCGCTCACTTTGTTCATTCCTCCATTGTGCTTGCGCATTCATTGGAATTTCACGCCTTGGAAATTCAGGCGTAAGGCATCAATCCTTACCACGCAAACAGGTTCTGGCATCCTGATATTCCGTGGCTGCGATCGGCTGCTCTGCCCATCCCGGGCAATCGTGGCCGCGTCGACGATGGTCGCGTCAAAAGGCGCTGGGGTAAATGCCCCCATCCACCAGCAAGCTGCGACCTGTCATATAGCCGGCATGGCGCGAGCACAAAAATGCACAGGTATTGCCAAATTCGGATATGGTTCCCGCTCGCTTGGCCGGGATCTGCTGCAGTGTGGCCTGTTTCACGTCCTCCATGGACTTTCCGGTTTTTTCGGAGGTGTTCTTGAAGGAGGATGTGAGGCGATCTGTATCCATCTTGCCCGGAAGCAGGCAATTGATGGTGACGTTCCTGTCGGCCACCGTTCTGGCGACACCTGCCAAAAACGATGTCAGGCCGGCCCGTGCGCCGGAAGACAGATCAAGTCCGGGGATCGGCATATAGACGGATGATGATGTGATATTGACGATGCGGCCGAATTCGCGTTCGCACATGCCATCAATGACACGTTGTATCAGTTCAATCGGCGTGACCATGTTCTGAGTCACCCCTTCAAGCAAGGCCGCCCGGTCCAAGTCGCGAAAATCGCGAAAGGGAGGGCCACCGTTGTTATTGACCAGAATATCCGGGTTCGGACAGGCCGCAAGCAATGCATCCTGGCCGGCACTGGTGGAAACGTCGGCAACCACCTGTTCCACGCGCACACCTGTCGCATTGCGTATTTCATCTGCTGTTGCTGCCAAAACCTGTTCGTTTCTGCCATTGAGCACGACATCGCAGCCGGCTTCGGCCAATGCGATGGCGCAGCCTTTGCCCAAGCCGCGGCTGGAGGCGCAGATGATCGCTTTTTTACCTGAAATTCCGAGATCCATGACGGCTTCCTTTCAATGAATAAAGTGCACTTTCAATAGATGAGCAAACTTGCGAAGTCCATCAGAAGACAAAGAGAAAGCAGATCAGTGCGCGATTGTCATTTGATTGTGACATGAGTCTGATTAGCCAACCAAACGAAAGTTTCAAACGACAAGGATGGTGTTGGAGATGACGAATGTGCGGCGGTTCAAAACACTTTTCATATCCGATGTGCACTTGGGATCGAAAGCTGCGAAAGCGGAATTTCTCATCGATTTCTTGCGCCACCATGAAGCCGAAACGATTGTTCTGGTTGGTGACATTGTGGATGGCTGGCGGCTGAAAAGAAGCTGGTATTGGCCCCAGAATTGCAATGATGTGGTTCAGAAGTTGCTCAGGCAGGCCAGAAAGGGCACCCGAATTGTCTATATCCCGGGCAATCACGACGAATTTTTGCGCGCTTTTCCGGGAATGCATTTTGGTGGAATTGAGGTTGCCCAAAGCATTATTCACGAGGCAGCCGATGGAAGGCGCTATCTTGTCATACACGGCGATGAATTCGACGTTGTCGTTCGGCACGCCCGCGTTCTGGCCTATCTGGGTGACTGGGCCTATGATCTCGCAATATTGATCAATCGCGGACTGAATGCCATGCGGCGGCAATTTGGCATGCCCTATTGGTCGTTTTCCGCCTGGGCGAAACTTCAGGTGAAGCAGGCGGTCAATTTCATCGGTGATTTTCAACGCGTCGTTGCACAAGAAGCGCGCCAGCGTGGTGTGGATGGGGTGATATGCGGGCACATTCACCATGCTGTCATAGAAGACGTCGATGGTGTGGTTTACATCAACACGGGGGACTGGGTTGAGAGCTGTACTGCCGTTGCAGAGGATTTTGATGGCAACATGCAACTGCTGCGCTGGAGCAGGACAATTCACATGGGTGGAAATGAGATCATGCCAGAGGAAGCCAAACCGTATGGCACAGAAAACCGGCTCCCCGCTGAAGCAGCCTGAATCAGGCGTTTGATCTGGCTGGCTTGCCTGAGGTGGTCAGCCTCGATGCGTGCAACTCCTTGCAGGCCGACAACCGAATTCAGGTGTTGGCGGCTTATGAGCGGGATACCCCAGGAAATACGTCATACCATTTTCCTGTGGCAGACAGTCGTGATGTTTTCACGCTGTGGGGCCAATAGTGTTGGAGGATTGCATCGGACGGTGAATTGCCGCTGAATTGAGAGGCGTTAGGCGGTGACAGGCGTCTTATAACTGGGTATGTGTCTTTCATGTCTTTGCCACCACATCAAGAATCACAGTCTGAAGTGAATGCCGCAGCCGAACCCATTTCGGTAGACGAATTTATCACACCTGAAGTTGATGTTCTGGATTCCAATGGCCAAACGCATATATCTCTGTCGGGTGATTGGCAATTGCGTTGCATCGCCAAGATTGACAACGCCATGCGTGCTCTTGAGGTGTCGATCAAAAGTGAACATGTCACCATTGATCTGGGCGGTATCAGACAATTTGATACATCGGGAGCCCTGGTTGTCGAGCGCCTGCGAGATGCGCTCGAGCAAAGAAAAATTGGTGTGGATTACCAGTCCATAACAGCGGATCGCACGACATTGCTGGGCGCTGTTTCCAGTGCCCGTCACGCGGATTTTAGCAATGATGATAGTACCGGTCCGAATCTCAGCCTGGCAGACCGCATCTTTGCACCGGTCGGACGATTGGCCTATGCGTTCTGGGACAATTTCGTTGCTATCCTTTTCATCTTGGGATCAGTCGTGCGCGGGACCCAACTCAAACGGAACCGCTCGTCGGGGATCTCTGCGGCTGCCATTTTCAGCCAGATGGACCACATGGGTGTACGTGCCGTTCCGATCATTGCACTGATGTCCTTTTTGATCGGCGGGATCATCGCCCAGCAGGGGGCCTTCCAGCTCCGCACCTTTGGTGCCGAACTGTTTGTTGTTGACCTCGTGGGGATTTTGCAGCTGCGGGAAATTGGCGTTCTGTTGACTGCCATCATGATTGCCGGGCGCTCCGGATCGGCCATAACGGCGGAAATCGGGTCGATGAAAATGCGCGAGGAGGTCGACGCGCTGAAGGTTATGGGTCTCAACCCCGTCGGTGTTCTTGTCTTCCCGCGTCTGGTGGCACTGGTCGTCATGCTGCCCCTGTTGACTATAATTGCGAATTTTGCCGCACTTTTTGGGGCGTGCCTTACAACCTGGATCTATTCAAATATTACGCCTGATACGTTTCTTGCCCGGTTGAGAGAGGCCATTGACCTTTCGACACTGGCGTCGGGAATGATCAAGGCGCCATTCATGGCGCTGATTATCGGCATTGTCTCTTCTGTCGAAGGACTGAAAGTGTCAGGCAGCGCTGAATCCCTGGGGCGCCATGTGACATCCTCGGTGGTCAAGTCCATTTTCGTCGTGATCCTTGTCGACGGCATGTTTGCCATCTTTTACGGAGCGATCGACTTTTGACAATGGTGGAAGCAACCCCGGAAAATGGTCGTGCAGACGGCGGCGTTGAACCTGAGAACGGGCGGCGTGAAATTATTCTTCAAGCACGTGACATCAGTGTTGCGTTTGGATCCCATCAGGTGCTGCAGCATCTGGATCTGGATATCTGGAGAGGCGAAATCCTTGGGTTTGTGGGGGCTTCCGGGGCCGGCAAGTCGGTTCTTTTGCGCACGATTCTCAAATTGACCGCCCGGCAGGCGGGGTCAATCCGGATTCTCGGTCTTGACTACGACAAGGCCACTCCCGAGCAGCGCATGTCTTTGGATATGCGGCTGGGTGTGCTTTTTCAACAGGGTGCATTGTTTTCGTCTTTGACAGTTCTCGAGAATATTCAGGTCCCCATGCGGGAATATCTCGATTTGCCGAAAAAGTTGATGGACGAACTGGCTTTGCTGAAAATTGAGTTGGTGGGACTTCGTCCGGAAAGCGCCGATCTCTATCCGGACGAGCTTTCCGGCGGAATGATCAAGCGGGCAGCGCTTGCGCGCGCTCTGGCTTTGGACCCGGACCTGGTTTTCCTCGATGAACCGACTTCGGGTCTTGATCCGATCAGCGCAGCGGAATTTGATGAACTGATTGCCAAATTGCGCGATACGCTTGGGTTGACGGTGTATATGGTGACCCACGATCTTGACAGCCTGTTTTCGGTCTGCGATCGAATTGCTGTTCTCGGTGGCAAGAAGATTGCGGTTGAAGGGACAATCGAAGACATGCTTGCCAGCGATGAACCATGGGTCCGCTCCTATTTCCATGGCAAACGGGCGCGTTCGCTTGTGCGAACGAAGTAATTGGGCGCATAATGCAGAATATGCGGACAAAAAAGAATCACAGGGCCTGACAAAGTGAACCGGAACCGATTTTAATGGAAACCAAGGCCAATTACACGATTGTAGGCGTGTTTACGCTTGCTGTCATCTTTTCCGCTTTCGGGTTTGTCTACTGGATGGCAACCTACGGAAAATCCGGAGAGATGGCACAATTGGAAATCAGGATTCCGGGTTCGGCCAGCGGTCTCAGCGTCAGTGCGCCGGTTCTCTTTAACGGAATTCGTATCGGCTCCGTGACCTCATTGACCATTGACGGCGTGGATCCAAACTACGTTCTGGCCATGACGGAAGTGCGTGCCTCGGCCCCGGTTTTTGCGACCACCAAGGCGAAGCTTGGTATCCAGGGATTAACGGGGCAGTCTCATATCGAACTCAGTGGTGGCGACACCGGCGGTGACAATATACTTGAGCAGTCGGTTGAAAGAGGGAGCTATGCTACTCTCACGGCAGAAGAATCCAGTGTGACGAACCTGTTGGCAACCGCTGAGGATATCCTAAGCCGGGTCGACAAGGCGGTGACCGGTATTGAAGAGTTCGTGACGGCCTCCAAGGGGCCTTTGGCAAAAACCGTGGAGAATGCCGAGCAATTTTCTGCTGCGCTGGCTGAAAACTCTGATGGTGTCAGCGATTTCCTCAAGAGTGCGTCGTCACTTGCATCTACATTGAAAGATGTGTCGGGCACGCTCGAGGGTGTCATGACGAAGGCTGAGGCTCTGGTGGCTGCGGTCGAGCCGGCAAGAGTATCGGCGATCGTGAAAAATGTCGAAAAAATCAGTTCACAGGTTGCTGATGCATCGTCTGATTTTCAGCCGATGCTGGAAGAATTCAAGACCGCGGCAACCAATCTTTCGAAACTGGGTGAGAATGCTGATGTCACGCTTGGCCGGGTGGATACGCTCGTGGCTGCCGTGGATCCAGCCAAGATCACGCAGACGGTTGATGATGTTTCAGCAGCGAGTGTGCAGGCCCGCCAAGGCATTGCCAGCCTTGTCACCGTTGCCGATACAATCGGCAATCGCAATGAAGACATCGATGCGATCATCACCAATGTGAATCAATTGTCCGGGCGCCTTAATGATGTGGCCCTCAAGGTGCAGGCAACGCTGGACAAGCTTGATGGGGTCATGGGCGACAGTGATGCTGAAGGTCTGGTCACCGAGGCCAAGAAAACCCTTAAAACCTTTCAGGAAGTTGCCAATACAATCAACGCTCATGTTGGTCCGATCGCCGAGAATCTGCAACGGTTCTCGGGTACTGGACTGCGTGATTTTGAGGCGCTGATTTCCGAGGCGAGACGCTCTGTCACCCGTATTGAGCGAACGATCTCCGAGATTGGCAGCCAACCGCAAAGCCTGTTGTTTGGAACATCAGGTGAAGTGAAACAATTTGACGGGCGAAGACGGCGTTGACAACGTGTCGCAGAGTGCTGTTAGCTAGAATGGCCTGCTCGATGGCAGGATCAAGGGGGTTCTTTGACTTACTGGACCAGTAAATCGATTTCTATCGTGGCGCTGTTGATCGGCACAATGGCTCTTGGCAGCTGTTCAGTGATCAGCGGACCCAAGAACGATACGTTTGAACTGACAAAGATCGCACCGGTAAAGGGGCCGAATTCCCGGCGCCGCCAGATCGTTGTGACAGATCCGTCGGCTGTAAAATCGCTCGATGGTTCGAATATTGTTGTGCGCACGTCTCCATCTGCCATTCAGTATCTCGCCAGATCCCAGTGGAACGACAACCTGCCGAAACTGGTGCAACAAAATCTGGTCGATGCGTTCGAGGATTCCGGCCGGCTTGGTGGTGTCGGAAAACCCGGTGACGGTATTGCCGTCGACTATCTGGTTTCACCAACAATCCGATCGTTCGAAATTATCAGCAACGGCACGGATACAGCGGTGGTGGAAATATCCGTTCGCATCATCAATGATCGCAACGGCGTGGTGAAAGCACAGCGGGTGTTCCAGTCCACTGCAGCAGCAGCGGGTGTGACCAACGCAGATTTCATTGATGCGCTGGATAGAGCCAACGGCAAGATCATGAATGATATCGTTGCCTGGGCACTGAAAATCATCTGATAGGCGAGGGGGCTCGCCGCCCCCCACAAGGGGCACGACAAGCCTGCTGTTCATCTTTTGGTTCAAGTCTGGGCAATTGGAAAGACCTGATCATATCCCCAGTTGAATACAAAGGCATAGACCATATAGAAAGCGGCGAAGGAAATATCCATTGTAAAGGCCTGCAGCAGGCTGACGTTGAGATACCATGCGATGAATGGCATCAAGACGATCAGAAGCCCCAGTTCGAAAATCACCGCGTGAATGACGCGCACAGCCATGGTCTTGCTGACAGATCCGGCAATTCTGATCATGGCATGGTCGAACAGCAGATTATAGGCATAGTTCCAAAGCGTTGCGATGGAGGCGCTTACCAGGCTGACAAGCCCCATATCGTGCAGCGGCATTCCAAAGACAAACGCTGCGCCAGGCGTTGATATGATCAGGCCAATTATTTCAAAACTGATTGCGTGCCGAATGCGGTCAGAACGTGTTCGCATGATCGTCCCCAATTGTTCTGGCCGTTGAATTACACGGCCGGATGTCAAACGGGTCGTCCCGAATTGTGTCCTGTATGGGGAGGTCGTCCTCGCAAGTCAGAATCTATCATTCTGACTTGGCTGCGACAAGATCGAGCGCACGGGATTTTCTGCTTTTGGTTCCGTCTGCCCTGAGGCATTCCCAATCGAAATCAAATGCAATTGCCTCTTGAACCTATAGCCACTAGAGCGCTTCATGGCTGTTGGATATTCCACAGCGATCTCAGGAGATCAGAATGGCAGGTCATCATCATCATATCGATCCGGATTCAGGTGATGCCCGTGTCTTCTGGGCGGTCCTGGTCAACCTTGGCCTGACTGTCGCGCAGCTCATCGGCGGGGTTCTCTCTGGAAGCCTCGCGCTCATCGCGGATGCCATTCATAACCTTTCCGATGCGCTCTCGCTCATCATTGCTTTTTTCGCACGCAAAATAGCAAGGCGACCTGCAGACGGCAAAATGACCTTTGGCTACGGGCGGGCGGAGGTCGTGGCTGCCCTTGTCAACTACACGACCCTGATCGTCGTTGGACTCTATCTGGTCTATGAAGCGGTTCTGCGCTTTATCGAGCCGTCGGGCGTTGATGGTTGGCTTGTTGTCATCATTGCCGCCATTGCCCTCGCAGTCGACACTGTGACCGCGTTGCTGACCTATTCACTTTCGAAACAAAGCGTCAATATTCGCGCAGCATTCCTGCACAATATGGCCGATGCTTTTGGTTCGGTCGCGGTGATCGTGGCAGGGACCTTGATCATACTTTTTGATTGGCGCCTGATCGATCCGCTGGTGACCTTGATGATTGCCGGTTACATCCTTTGGCAGTCTTTCGGTGAAGTGGGTGGAGTCATACGGATTTTGATGCTTGGAAGCCCTCCCGATCTGCGCACACAGCAGGTCCTGGCCGAAATGCAGAACATTGACGGCGTTGCAGATGTCCATCATCTGCATCTGTGGCAAATGCAGGAACATGAAAAGGCAGTCGGTTCACATGTTGCGATTGTTGCCGGAAGATGGGGCGATGCCGATGCCATCAAGGCTACCGTCAAGCAGGTCCTGAAAGACAAGTTTGGCATTTCACACGCGACGTTGGAATTGGAGTGCGCCAATCATACCTGTATTGATCCGCAAATCATCGGCCATGATGATGGCGTTCGGCTGTCAGGGGATCATGACAAAGTTCAAACTGGATGACGTCAAACAGTTCTTTTAAAGCTGCTGCTCGCTAAAACTTTGATTCATCACCACGCCGGAAGTCGTTGAATTCGCGCTCTTCTTGTTCGGCAATGTCCAGGCTGTCTGCACACACGTCCCGTTTGATGCAACGATGATTTGTCTGCGTTGACGATCTGGACATGGTCGTTGCACGTCAAGATACCCTTCCTGTTTACCTGGAAAAATGCACAGTTCAAAAGATTGCAGGTCTTGATGCCGTTTCGTCATTTGGCGACGTGTAATTGCGCGGCGATATTAGTCGGGGAGGCATCGTCGAACGAGATGACCACAGGCATCAGCATCCATCCTCCGGCAACACTCGAACGTCTCAGCGGTCATTTTTTTGTCGCTTGATACAGCGTGACCAGACCTGACGAAGCGTTGTCATGCCAGCGTGAAGCCGCGTGCTGAAATGCTGTTCCAAATGAAGGCTTGAATGGGCGGCAATGGTATTGGCGTGGATCTCGATCCACCGGTCCCATGTCGCAAGCAACAGATGAGTTGCTCGTCGGTAGGCCCCACCTATCATACAATTTTCGATGATGAGATCAGCCCAAGAGAAACGACCGGGCAGTGCCCTTGGCATGCCCGGTCGACTTGTTTCGTTCTATTTCAGGCGGCCACTTGCGTGCGCCAACATTGTATAGATCTTGCCCGTATCCGAAGTCAGATAGGTCTGGGTTATGACTTTGTCGCGATCATTCTTTGCGACATCGGCAAGCAGCTTTTCAAAGTCAGCAATGTAGTGATCAACCGCCGTCGTGAACTCTGGCTCCCTTGCATATTTGCTCTTGATCTCTTCAAAGGTCTTCTGTCCCTTGAGGGTATAGAGCCGGCGCGTGAAGATATCACGCTCGCCGCTTTGGTAACGACGCCATAGTTCCACCGACGCATCATGATCAATTGCCCGGGCGATATCGACCGACAGTGAGTTGAGCGATTCAACGACCTGACGTGGGTTTCTGCCACGCGCATTGTTGCTGGAGCTGTTCGCTGCGCCCCGTGGTGGCTGGTTGCTTTCACCGTCTTGCTGACGTGAAGCGCTTCTCAAAAGATCCCTGACCCAACCTTCACCTTGCGGCTTGCGTGCGGGGGTGGAGACCGCATCAGTTGGTTCGGGTACCGGTACGGGTGCAAGTGAGGCCTTTGACGAAGACTGGCTTGCCTGTTGCGTTGTCTGTTGCGTTGTCTGGGCTGACTGGCTGGAACTGTGCATGACACCCATGCCACCGCGCAGGTCCATCCTGGATTCAGCTTTCTGGGCTACCGGTACTTCGACTTCCGCCACCGGCGCCTCAGCGACCTTTGCTTCTACAACAGGTTTCTCCACTACTTTCAGTTCAACAACGGATGGTGCTGCTGGTGTCGGTGCTTCGACTGGCGCAGGTGCGACTGGTTTCTGCTTTGCCGGCCTGTCCTGTGGACCGGAGTGATCCAGCATGTGCGATGAATGCTCCACAATGGCAGACAGATCCTGAAGTGCCTTGATCTGTTCTGACACGGCATTGCGCATGGCAGCGGTGCTTTCACGGGTTTCTTCAGGAAGATCAAATATGCCCTTCTTGATTTCACTGCGTGTGCTGTTCAGTTCCTCGCGGATTTCATTGGCAGACTGGCGGATTTCATTCGTCGCGCCAGAGAAGCGGGATACAGCATCTTCTACTGCTTCACGGATCGCCTGTTTCATTGTGTCAGCCGTTGTGACAGAGCGGCTTTCCGTGTCCGACAGCATGGCGCTGATGGTTTCGATAGAGGAGGAGAGGCTGCCCGACAGGGCTTTGGCAGAACTGCTCGCCCGCTCGCTCGCCTTGCCGAATGCCTCTTCAACGATGGATTCGAGAGAACGCATGTTCTTCTCGATTTCCTCGGAACGTGTGACCAATCCGCTAGAAAGACCGTCAAGGGCTTCCTTGCGTTCTTCCAGAGTGTTGGACAGGCTTGATTGTGCCGATCCGAGCAGATCCGATGCCGAAGCCAAGACTTTGGAATGGTCGTCGAAGCTGCCGGCAATTGCGCTCACACGGCCAAGAGTCTCGCTGGATATGGTGTCCAGCTGAGAAATGTTGGTCTTGAGTATTTCTGTCGAGTCAGCAAATATTTCTGCCGCACGACCAGCAGAACCAGCGAATTTCTCGGTTGTGCTGGTCAGGCGTGTATCCACCTCTTCAAGTGTCGATGCCGTGCTGCTGATGAGACTGGATATGGACGAATTGCTTCGGCCGAGTTCAGCAATCAGTTCGGTCACTTCCGTTTTCAGACTGTTACCGGCGCTGCCGATGGCATCCAGCGTTTCCCGGGTGCGGGACGTCAATGCATCAACAAGTGCAGTACTTTGAGACTGCAATTGCTCGGCGCTGGCGGCGGTGATTTCCCGGATATCAATGGTGATCTGCTGGCCGCGCTGTGCGTAGGCTTCAACCAGTGGCAAAGCCTGCTCGTCGATCAGCTTGGACAGTTCTGTCGAACGGCTGGACAGCATGGAGTTCAGTTCGCGTGTGTGCTCGTCCAGAGTGGCTCTGATCGACATGTTACGGGCATCAAGCGCTTTCTCACTGTCAGCAAACTGCGAAACAATTGTCTGGGCCTGCAAGCCGACCTTTTCACCGGCTTCATGGGCTGCGTTGGTAATGGCGCTTGCTGCACCAAGAATACCGGTTTCGCTTTCAGCCAGGTGACCGGTCAATTCCGCAAATTGCTTGTTCAACGAGTCTGTACGTTCAGCCAACCGCATTTCGACAGCATCGGAGTATTTCGCTGCAGCCAGATTGAGCTGTGTTGAGAAGTCATGGCCAATACCCTCCAGAGACTGTGCGGAGCGGCGGGCTTCGGAATCCATCTGCTCGACGGTCTGCGTCACTGTTTCACGCAAGGTCGCTGCCATTCCCAGTGCGCGGCTTTCGATCGTCGTATTGACACTTTCGAGGCCGGCATTGAGGACATTGTCCATGATCTGCAGGCGGTCCTCCATATTGGCTGTCCGGGTATCAATTGTGGTGCCAATGAGTTCGACGTTGGTCGCCAGTGTTGTATCCATGGCGGCAACACTCTCATCCAGTTTGGATGACATGGCCATGATTTCACCCGATAGTGTCTGGGCAATTCTCTCGTTGCCCGTACCCATCAAGCCTTCGATCCGCGCGGAATTGGTTTCCAGGGTCGCAGCAAGTGTCTCCGTGTTATCAACGACGGAATGGGCAATGGAACTGGTGCCTTCACGAATCAGATTATCAATCCGGTCAGCATTGGTTCCAAGCGTACTGGCCAGCATGTCCGTATTTTCGACGATGGAGCTTGCAATCGAACCGGCACCGTTGCGCAGGATGGTGTCGAATTGCTCGGCATTTTCTCCCAGCGTGCTGGAGATAGACCGGGTGTGTCCTGCAACCGAGTTGGCAAGAGATTCAGTGCCTTCACGCATCAGGCTGTCAATCTGGGAAGCATTCGCTCCAAGTGTATTGGATATTTCAGCCGTGTGCGTTGCAACGGAACTCGCGATCTCATCTGAGCGTTCGCGCATGATGTTGTCCAGGCGATCGGTATTGGCTCCCAATGTCGTGGCGAGCAATTCCGCGCTCTGTTCGGCAGAATTTGTGATCGCTCCTGCGCCATCACGCAGTATGGAATTCACCCGGTTGGCATTGGCACCCAAAGTGGTGGCAAGCATTTCTGCGCTTTGTGCCGTTGCACTGGTAATGCCACCAGCACCCTCACGCAAAATGGCATCAACCCGTGCGGCGTTCGACTCCATGGTCGTGGACAGCATGTTCGAGCTCTGTTCTACAGAGTTGGTGATCGCTCCTGAACCCTCGCGCAAAATGGACTCAACCCGTTCGGCGTTGGACCCGATCGTGTTGGCCAGCATGTTTGAGCTCTGCTCGGCAGAGTTGGTAATTGCTCCGGCGCCCTCACGCAAAATGGTATCAACCCGTTCGGCATTGTCACCCATTGTGCGGGCAAGAACTTCGGCGCTCTGCCTTGTTGAATTGGTAATCGCCCCGACGCCCTCACGCATGATGGTGTCAACCCGATCGGAATTGGCGCCCATGGTGCTGGCAAGCAGCTCTGCACTTTCGGCTGTCGAAAGTGTAATTGAATCAACACCCTCACGCAGAATGGTACTGACGTGATCGGAATTGGCCCCCATTGTATTTGCCAGACGCTCAGCGCTCTCGGCGGTCGAAAGTGTGATTGAATCAACGCCATCACGCAGAATGCTGTTCATGCGATCGGAATTGGACCCCATTGTATTTGCCAGACGCTCTGCGCTTTCGTCGGTTGAAAGCGTGATCGAATCAACGCCATCACGCAGAATGCTGTTCATGCGATCAGAATTGGATCCCATGGTCGTGGCAAGCAGTTCTGCACTCTGTTCTACAGAGTTGGTGATCGCTCCTGAACCCTCGCGCAAAATGGACTCAACCCGTTCGGCGTTGGACCCGATCGTGTTGGCCAGCATGTTTGAGCTCTGCTCGGCAGAGTTGGTAATTGCTCCGGCGCCCTCACGCAAAATGGTATCAACCCGTTCGGCATTGTCACCCATTGTGCGGGCAAGAACTTCGGCGCTCTGCCTTGTTGAATTGGTAATCGCCCCGACGCCCTCACGCATGATGGTGTCAACCCGATCGGAATTGGCGCCCATGGTGCTGGCAAGCAGCTCTGCACTTTCGGCTGTCGAAAGTGTAATTGAATCAACACCCTCACGCAGAATGGTACTGACGTGATCGGAATTGGCCCCCATTGTATTTGCCAGACGCTCAGCGCTCTCGGCGGTCGAAAGTGTGATTGAATCAACGCCATCACGCAGAATGCTGTTCATGCGATCGGAATTGGACCCCATTGTATTTGCCAGACGCTCTGCGCTTTCGTCGGTTGAAAGCGTGATCGAATCAACGCCATCACGCAGAATGCTGTTCATGCGATCAGAATTGGATCCCATGGTCGTGGCAAGCAGTTCTGCACTCTTTGCGGTTGATGTTGTGATCGATTCAACACCCTCGCGCAGAATACTGTCCATGCGATCAGAATTGGATCCCATGGTCGTGGCCATCAGTTCTGCGCTCTGTGCAGCAGAATTTCTGATGGTGCCGACCCCTTCATTCAAAATGCTGTTCACCCGTTCGGCTGTGGCACCCAGCGTGCTGGCTATGACTTCGCCATGTTCCGAAACCGAGTTTGCGATGGAGCCGGTACCTTCGCGCATGATGGTATCGATGCGCTCTGCATTTGAGCCAAGTGTTGAAGAAAGCACTTCCGTGCTGTCTGCAACAGATTTTGTGATGGCGCCCGTACCCTCTCGCAGCAGACCGTCTATGCGCTCGGCATTGGAGCCAAGCGTCACGGCAAGCGCATGGGTGTTTTCCGTCACCGCGCGGCCAACGGCCGCTGCACCATTGTTCAGCAGGCCTTCCAGCCGTTTGGCGTTCGAGCCAAGTGTGTCGGACAAGGATTGTGTTCCGTCATCGGAGACGGTGCGAATAGCTTGTGTGCCTTCATTGATAAGCGTCTGCAGCCTTTCAGCGTTTGAACCGAGTGTTTCAGACAAGGATTGTGTTCCGTCATCGGAGACGGTGCGTATGGCTTGCGTACCGTCCTTGATGAGGGTCTGCAGGCGCTCAGCGCTTGATCCAAGGGTGGACTCAAGCTTCTCGGCACTTTCAGACGTTGCATTGTTGATCGCAGCCGCTCCAAATCCGATCAGACCTTCCAGACGTTCTGCTCCGGTGGTGAAAGTGGCCTCGAGGTTTTGCGCATTGTCGACGGCAGCTCTGTTGATCGTATGTGCACCATCCTTGATCAATCCGGCTATATTGCTGGCACTTGCATCCAGTGTGGCGGCAAGTTCAGCTGTCCGTTCGCCGACGGCGCGGCCAAGGTTCTCGGTGCCGTTATGCATCAGGGAATCGACGCGGTTGGAGGTATTTTCCATGGCCGTTTCTACTGCGCCGACCTTGGCTTCCAGTTTCTGCTCGATTTCGCTGCTGCTGCTTGCCAGAATTGCTTCAAGGTTTTGCGTCCGCTCAGAGAGCGTTTGCGAAATGCGGCCTGCGTTTGATTTCAGGATGCCTTCAATCGAACCGGTGCCACCAACAAGTGTATTGTTGATGCTGTCAAGATTTTCACTGAGCTTCGCTGACAGTGTGCCGCTACGCTCATCGAAGGTTGTGGAGAATTCCAGAACCCGTTCATCGAAGGCCGAATTGAGCTGCGAGATCGTGCTTTGCAGTCTCTCTTCAAAGAACCCGGAACGAACATCCAGATCGCTCATGGCATCTTCTGTGTAATGCTGAAGGCTTTGACGGAAGTTCACGGACTTTTCATCAAGCTTGGCATTGAGCGATTCAATGACATGGTCCAGTCCGCCGCTGAGTGCCTGTTCGCCAACGCTCAGACTCTCATTGATTTCCCGGGTGCGGGTGACCAGTGTCTCGTTGAGCTGACGCGCCCGTTCGTTGAGGATTGTATTGAGCTTTTTGGTGTTGTTGTCGAGCGAGGAGGCCCGGGTCTCGAATTCACCGAGCAGACTTTGGCCGTGCTCACTCAATGTGTCCTGCAGGGCTTCCAGACGGCTGTCAAATTCCTTTGCCAGAGCGCGACCCGAATTGCCGAATGACAACATCAGAGCTTCGGTCCGCTTCTGCAGCAGGTCGGAAACAGACTGTGTCAGGTCTTCTGCCTGACCGGAAAGTCTGGTCGTGCGCGTGTCGAGCAATTCGGCAACCGCTTTGCCCGATGTGGACAGTCGATTGGTGATCTCGTCGCCGGCAGTCTCCAGTTCTTCGCGCAGCTGCTCATGGGCGCTGACGATGGAGGCACGCACGCGTTCGGAGTGCACCACGATCGCTTCGCGTTCGTTGCTCAAGCCTTCTACCAGACTGCGCAGGCGCACTTCATTGTCGGAATAACTGTGCTCCAGGGCATTGATTTCCGAATGGACAAGCGTTTCCAGCTCAGAGGCACGGGCAATGGTTCGCTCAATGCCTTCGTTGATTGCCGAGACTTCCCGGCGAACGGCCTGGCCGACACGCATGATGTTGTCCGTTGCCATGGTTTCCGGTTCAAAAAGCCGGATGGCAAGTTCAGCCATGGATTTGGCGACGGCGCGCATTTCCTGAGCGCGGGCGATCATCAGACCGAAAGCAAGGAAAATGAGAACCGGCAAAACAATGGCCAGCAAAGCGGTCAGATATTGAGGATTGATCGCCAATTCGGCAAAAGACTCGATCTGCCACATTCTTGAGCCGTAGATGAGATTGGTAAAGACCAGGCCACCCAGAACCCATAGGGCAGAGAGTATATAAGTGGCAATTCTCGTTGAGCGGCCACCTTTTCCGTCAAGTGTCCGCATAATTGCGGCGCGCGACTCCCGGCTGTCGTCATTGGCTGGTGCAAATGATTGCTGAACAGGCCGTGCAACCGCTTTCGGCGCCTGTTGAGGGCGGGGTTGTGGCTGGGGCTGAGGCTGAGGCCTGACCTGTTGTTTGGTCTGCGCACGGGCATTGCGGGCAGGTTCAGCGCTGAAGTTGCTTTCCTGCGAGGACCTGGACGGCTGTGGCCGGTTCGCGATCCTGCCTGGGGCGGACCGCTTGTTCATTGATGCCGCTCGCGCAGTATCACTATCTGATTTCGCAAGCTCGGCAGCGGCCGATTCAACTTGAGCTTCAAGGTCCTCGAAGGACTGCTCATCTGATGAATCCGCAGCGTCATCCCTCTCCAGGTCCAGACGCAAAGCGTCTTCCAAGGCCTTGAGAGGATCTTCAACTGAACTGGTTTGTGCGCTTCTTTTTGCCATTTTGATCAATGCCTCGTACTCTGAACCCAACATCCCGGGACACCACCTGGGTAACCGGTCCGGTTATCCGGAAGGAGTGATCTTTGCCGACTTTTTTGCGTGATTTTCAGGTTCGAACAGAACCGACAATCACACGAACACCCCTCACGCGCAGTCTCACCAAGGCAAGAACCGTACGTGCCAGCGTGCATTTGTTGCACACATATGGTTACGAAACAAATTCTATAGCGCCAAGAAAGGGTTCGCTTGCTTAATGAACTATGACGGCAATTGATGCTTTCGTCAAAATTCTCTTTGTTTCCGGCATTTACCATGCGTTAACCATATATACAAATATCCCGGCTTTTCCTGACCGCTATTAATCCGATCCGGAGGATTCTGCTGTGCAGTGGACTTTATACCATTGGGAAAGGGTAAATTATGGCAATGCACCAGGAATTCTTCGAAGCTCCACAACATTCATTAAAATGCAATCCATCGCGCGCGCGTCCCATTGATCTGGTACATCTGGCGCTCAGCACCATGGGAAACAAGGAAACGGAAACGACGGTTCTGTGTCTTTTTGCCCGTCAGGCCAGGCAATGTGTCAACCAGCTGTGTGAAACAGGTCAGGAGACTAAAAGCGCCGATCGGGTTGCGGTTGTTCATGCGTTGCGGGGGTCTGCATCCAACGTGGGCGCATTCTGTGTGTCGCAAGCTGCCGAGAGCCTTGAAAAGGACACCAGGGACCAGATGTTGAATGAGGCACTGACCAACGCAGTTGTTGAGGTTGAGAATTTCATATCCGGGTTGTCACGATAGAGCCCGGTTTTTCCGTGGAATTGCTTCAAACGACAAGAGGGATGGCAAGAATTTCCCCCTGGTCCTTGACTTCCCCGTCAGTCTCTTTAACTCCGCATTGTTGTTACACGTGCGGAGCCTGACTTATGACAAAACTGACAATCGTTGCCCATGATGGCGTGAATTTTGATATTGATGCCGAAGACGGGTCGACGGTCATGGAAAATGCTGTCCGCAATTCCGTTCCCGGCATCGAGGCCGAATGCGGTGGTGCCTGTGCCTGTGCCACCTGTCATGTCTATATCGATGACGCCTGGACCGAAAAGGTCGGTTCACCGCAGGTCATGGAAGAAGATATGCTTGATTTTGCCTATGATGTGCGTCCGACATCGCGGCTGTCCTGTCAGATAAAGGTTACGCCTGAACTTGACGGCCTGATCGTACATGTGCCGGAACGCCAGGCCTGAGTTTGATGCAACTGGCCGGACATTGAAATAATATAACCGGAGACACGCAGATGGCCCCATTGATCGAAACCGATATTGTCATCATTGGTGCCGGACCGGTTGGCCTGTTTGCCGTGTTTGAGCTCGGCCTCTATGACCTCGAATGTCATCTGATCGATATTCTGGATCGCTCCGGTGGACAATGCACCGAACTTTATCCTGAAAAGCCGATATACGATATTCCGGCCTGGCCAAAGATATCCGGTCAGGAACTCACTGAAAAATTGCTTGAGCAGATCAAACCCTTTTCACCCGGATTCCATTTCAACAGAATGGTAACGGGCCTTGAAAAGCTGGATGACGGTCGCTTTGAGGTGACCACGGATGAGGGTGAGAAATTTCGGGCAAAGGTGATTGTCGTTGCAGCCGGCGGCGGGTCCTTTCAGCCCAAGCGTCCACCCATTCCGGGTATTGAAGCCTTCGAAGGCAAAGGCGTATTCTATTCGGTCAGACGCATTGAGGACTTCAGGGGGCAAGATGTGCTGATTGTTGGAGGGGGCGATTCAGCGCTGGACTGGACACTCAACCTGCAGCCGGTTGCCGCCTCGGTCACCCTGGTTCATCGCAGGGCGGAGTTTCGTGCGGCCGATGACAGTGTCAACAAGATGCTGGCCTTGCGTGAGGCGGGCGCCGTCAATTTTGAGATCGGCCAGATCACGGCCCTGCAGGGCGAGGACGGCGCATTGCAAGGCGCCACGCTGAAAGGTCCTGAGGGTGAACGTGACATCGCTTGCACCCGTATGTTGCCATTTTTCGGGCTGACGATGAAGCTTGGACCGATTGCCGACTGGGGCCTGAACCTGAATGAGAACCTGATTGCCGTCGACACGGAGAAGTTTGAAACCAGCGTGCCCGGCATTTTCGCGATTGGCGATATCAACTGGTATCCGGGCAAACTGAAATTGATCCTTTCAGGCTTTCACGAGGCTGCATTGATGGCGCAGGCGGCCCGCAAGATTGTCAATCCGGACAAGCGGGTGGTGTTCCAGTACACAACCTCCTCCACAAGTCTTCAAAAGAAGCTGGGCGTCAAATAAGGTTTGATCCAGATGACGAAACCGCATCAGGAACCCTCCAAATCCCGTTTCATACCGGTGGCGCGAACCTGGCGGCTTGCGCATGATCGCACGTTGGAAATTGGTCCGCAGGGCTACATCAAGGCTGTCGTCAATGTGACGCCGGATTCGTTCTCCGATGGCGGGCGTTTTGACACGGTCACCGCTGCTGTGGAAGCGGCACAGGAAATGGCAGGTGAGGGCGCTGCCATTATCGATATAGGAGGCGAATCCACCCGTCCGGGCGCCGGGGCGGTTGATGCACAAACAGAGCAGGCGCGTGTACTGCCGGTCATCGAGATGCTGGCTCAGCGCAGCAATGTGCTTATTTCGGTCGACACCTATCGAGCCCAAACGGCGCTGCGTGCCATCGCGGCTGGGGCCCATATTGTCAACGATGTCTGGGGCTTGCAAAAGGACCCTGAAATGGCGGCAATCGTGGCGCAATGCAAAGCCGGTATCTGCATCATGCATACGGGCCGTGAACGCACCAAGGCGGCCGACGTGATCGAAGACCAATTGTTGTTTCTGCGCCAGTCTCTGAAGATTGCGCAGGCTGCCGGCATCCATGATGAGGCGATCACACTCGACCCGGGCTTCGGTTTTGCCAAGGATACAGACGAGAACCTCGAACTGATGGCGCGGTTCGACGAACTGCATGCACTTGGCTATCCGTTGATCGCCGGAACCTCCCGCAAGCGCTTTACCGGCGCCGTGAGTGGTCGTGAAATGGAAGACCGTGACATTGCCACGGCCGCGACAACGGCAATATTGCGTCTTGAGGGAGCTTCGATATTCCGCGTTCATGATATCGCCGCAAACAGGGATGCGCTGGCCATGGCCGATGCCGTTCTGGCCGTCCGAACGGCGCTGGCAGATGGTGAAAAATGGGGTTCACAAAAATGAACACGACGTTTCGAATTGGTCTGAAGAACTGCAGCTTTTTTGCCCGCCATGGAGTGCTTGAGGCCGAGCAGCAATTGGGTCAGCGGTTTTTTGTGGACGTGGATATGCACGTTTGCGCAGGCAAGGCCTTGAGCGATGATGATCTGGATAGCACCGTCGACTACGGCGTGGCCTTCCAGGCCATTGAAAAGATTGTCACGCAGGAGCGTTACCAGTTGATAGAGGCGCTGGCCTATCGCATCGGCAGCGGACTATGCGAAACATTCCCGCAGATCAAAAGGGTCAGTGTCACCATACGCAAACCGGGGGCTCCGGTACCAGGCGTTCTCGATCACGCAGAGGTTTGTGTTGAATACATCCCTGAGTAGGCCGGATCCAATGCCCGATGACGGTTCGACCAAAATGCACAGGGCATCGCTGGGTCTGGGTGGGAATGTCGGCGATCCGCAGGCAAGCATGGCAGCTGCGCTGGGCCTGTTGAATGCGATGACAGAAATTGACATCCTCACGGTCTCGCGGGTTTACAGGACGCCGCCCTGGGGCAAAGTCGATCAGGACTGGTTTTACAATTGCTGTGCTTTGGTCAGGACGTCTTTGACGCCCCGGCAATTGCTTGAAGCCTGTCTGGCAGTGGAATCGAAACTCAAGCGCGTGCGGCGCGAGCGCTGGGGGCCGCGTATCATAGATGTTGATGTTCTGACCTATGATTGCGCCATTGTGGATGAGGATGGCTTGGCCATTCCACATCCGCATATGCATGAGCGTGCATTTGTATTGTTGCCGCTCAATGAAATCGACGGCACGATCATGGTTCGCGAGAAGCCCGTTTCACAATGGGCGTCAGACGTGGATGGAACGGGTATCGAGCCTGCCAGCAAAGATGGATCCTGGTGGCTTGGATGATAGCCAGTCGTGCCTACATCACAGGATAATGTGTAGAAGACTCGACTTGATCTGACACCGCTGCCTTTCCAGAGGACTGGATT
>JARGOX010000002.1 GCA_029233925.1 Rhizobiaceae bacterium | reverse complement strand
CCATAGCCCCATAGATTCAGAACATCACCGGTTTGGCAAGGGGGTGAGTAATTACTGCAAAGCAGCTGTTCGGTGGCAAACAGCTGCCGGCCGACTTGCCATCCCAGGCTTACGGTTTCTATTCGAAGGGCTGCCTTGCCGGCGGGCGGGCAATCGCCACGGATGGTGAATATTGGCAGGCCATGCGCCTTTCTCGCAACCGGCGCTGGGGGCATCCAGAGCTGATTGCCACGGTGGAACAACTCTCCCGGGATGTGGCCAAATATGATGGCTGGCCCGGTTTGCTGGTCGGCGACATTTCTCAGCCGCGCGGTGGACCGATGCTGACAGGCCATGCATCCCATCAGGTCGGGCTGGACGCCGATATCTGGCTCACCCCGATGCCGAACCGGCGCTTTTCGGCATCTGAGCGCGAGGCAATCAGCGCCAAATCGGTGTTGAAATCCAAATCCGTCGTGGTTGATCCAAAGATATGGACTGACGCGCACGCCGGTCTGATCATGCGTGCGGCCAGCTATCCGCAAGTGCAGCGTATCCTTGTCCATCCCGGCATCAAGAAGAAGCTGTGTGACAGCTGGAAGGGAGACCGCGCCCTGCTTGCCAAGGTCAGGCCCTATTACGGCCACCACTATCACATGCATGTCCGTTTGCGTTGCCCCAAAGGGTCAGCCAATTGCAAAGCGCAAAATGCCGTTCCGGCGGACCAGGGCTGCGGCAAGGTCCTGGACTGGTGGTTTGATGTTGCCCTCAAACCCAAAAAGCCGACAAAACCATCAAAGCCAAAAAAACCGACAAAACCGAAGAAGCCACGCCAAATGATGCTCAATGACCTGCCGTCTGCCTGCACCGGCGTGCTGAACGCGGCAGGCCCGGCATCAGAGGCCTCGGTGACAATCGGCGCTGCCGGCATTGAGCAGACGGTCTATGCACGCATTGCCGGAAACGCTTCCCCTTCATCCATGCCGGCCCTGATACCGATTCCAACCCCCCGGCCGACCCCCTAGGTGCGCCCCTGGCCGCCCCCTGTCCGCCCCCATGGCTGACTGCGCGCCAGCCGGGCAGACAATTGCGAACACCACGGCGTTGAAATAGGATTGCAACAATTGTCCGATAAAGCAGGTCGCGAGACAAAATCACCCGGCAGGTCGCTTTCCTTTATGTCGCAATTTGCCTATAGAGAGAATTCAAATCGATTTAATTGTGTAAAGATGTCCATTGGCAGCGAGAGGCCCGTGGGCGTCATGACGCGGATTTTCGGAGACTGAGATAAATGTCCAATAGCAAGGACCAGGATGCCATCATCCATTTCCCGATCTTGATTGGTGATATCGGCGGAACCAATGCCCGTTTCGCCATTCTCATGGATGCCTACGCACAACCAAAAGAGTTTCCGGTGCTGGCGACAGCCGATTTTGAAACCATCGAGGATGCCATCCAGACAAAAATCCTCGACAAGACATCCATTCAGCCGCGGTCAGCGATTTTCGCCATTGCCGGTCCGGTGGACAGCGATGAAATTCACCTGACCAATTGTCCATGGATTGTCCGGCCGAAACAGATGATCAAGGATTTTTTCCTCGATGATGTCATCGTCCTCAATGATTTTGAGGCGCAGGCGCTGGCGGCAGCCTCTCTGGACACGGAACATCGCCATGCCATCGGTGGCGGAAAGATCGAACACCATGCGTCCCGGGTGGTTCTGGGGCCGGGGACGGGCCTGGGTGTTGCCGGGTTGGTTTATTCCCGGCACAGCTGGATTCCGGTGCCGGGCGAAGGCGGCCACATTGATCTGGGGCCGCGCACGGATCGGGACTTTGCCATCTTCCCCCATCTCAAACGCATTGGCGGGCGGGTATCTGCCGAACAGATTCTGTGCGGTAGTGGTTTGGTCAATCTCTATACGGCCATTTGCAAGGCCGATGGTCAGGCGCCGGTTTTTTCTGCGCCGCATGAGGTTACCGCCGCCGGTCTGGATGGCGCAGACCCGGTGGCGAGCGAAGCGCTTTCGCTGTTTGCCACCTATCTGGGGCGCGTGGCCGGTGATTTGGCTTTGGTGTTCATGGCGCGCGGCGGTGTTTTCCTGGCCGGTGGCATTGTCCAGAAAATTATTCCGGTGCTCGAAAAACCGGAATTCAGAGCAGCTTTTGAGGACAAAGCGCCGCATGGCGCGCTGCTCAAAACCATGCCCACCTTTGTCGTCACCCACCCTCTGGCTGCGCTTTTCGGTCTGGCATCCTACGCCCGCACGCCGATTCGTTTCGGTGTTGCGACAGAGGGACGTCGCTGGAGGGCATAGGCAAAGCGCCGCGAAGCGTATATAGAGCCGCTGACATTATCGATCAGGATTCATAAACAGTGGCAGATAAACAACGAACGCGGATTGATCCCGATACGATCATCGGCATGCTTCGGCGCATTTTGTCGGAGAATGGCCGCGATTATATCGGAACCTATATCTTCGCCATCGCCTGCCTGATGGCCGTGGCCCTGTCGACCGCCTTCATGGCCTGGGTCCTGGGAGACATGGTTGACGAGGCTTTTGCCAAGCAACGTGAAGAAGTCGTCTGGGTTATCTGCGGAGCGGTATTGGGTGCTTTCGTGCTGCGCGGCGCGGCGGCTTATGGACAGGCCGTTGCTCTTGCAAAAATAGGCAACAATATCGTTGCGCGTTATCAGCGCCGTTTGTTCAGCCACCTGATGGAACTGGGTGTCGGCTATCTGGGCGAGACACGCTCGGCCCAGTTGGCCTCGCAGATTGGCCAGAATGCCGGTGGTATTCGCGATGTCCTCAATCTGACCATCACCTCGCTTGCCAAGGATCTTCTCACGCTTCTCGCTCTGGTGGGTGTGATGATTTATCGTGACGCGCTTTTGACAGCAGTGGTCTTCCTTGTTGGACCGCCGATGGTTCTGGCCCTGCGCTATATAGCAAAACGGCTGCGCAGCGTGACCCGTGAATCCGTCATGGTCAACAGCCGGGTCTATGGGGTGATGCAGGAAACCCTGCAGGGCATTGCCATCGTCAAGGCCTTCACCATGGAAGATCAGCTCCGTAACAAGGTCGATATTCTGGTGACCGATGCGGAAGCCCGATCCAATCGGATCGCACGTCTTTCCGAGCGTACCGGGCCGCTGACCGAAACATTGGCCGGAATAGCCATTTCCGGCGTACTGGCCTATGCGGCATTCAACACCATCTACAATGATGCATTGCCGGGCGCCTTCATTTCGTTCATCGGGGCACTGCTTCTGGCCTATGATCCGGCGCGCCGTCTGGCGCGGCTTCAGGTCAATATGGAGCGCGCCATCGTCAATGCCCGGATGATCTATGAAATTCTCGATATCACGCCGCATCAGCCGGATATTCCCGATGCCCGGGACCTGGTTGTTTCCGGCGCTGAAATCCATTTCGAGAACCTGAGCTTCAGCTATTCGGAAACCAGCCCCGTGCTGCACAATGTCAGCCTGGTTGCCGAAGCCGGTAAAACGACGGCACTGGTTGGTCCTTCGGGCGCCGGCAAGACCACGATCGTCAATCTGTTGCCGCGATTCTACGATGCCGATAGCGGGCGTATTCTGATTGATGGTCAGGATATTTCCAAGGTGACCAAACAATCTCTGCGGCACGCCATCGCCTATGTGTCACAACACCCCTATCTGTTTGAGGGAAGTCTGCGTGACAACATCCGTTATGGTCGGCCGGGTGCCACCGATGCGGAAATCGAAGAGGCTGCCAAGCTGGCCTATGCGCATGATTTCATCCTTGAACAGCCCCATGGCTACGATACGCTGGTCGGGGAAGGGGGATCGACCCTGTCGGGTGGACAGAGGCAACGCATTTCCATTGCCAGGGCTTTGATCCGCAACGCACCCATATTGTTGCTGGATGAGGCGACCTCGGCGCTTGATACAGAATCGGAAGTCTTTGTTCAAAAGGCCCTCGACCGGGCCATGAGCGGTCGCACGGTGCTGGTGATTGCCCATCGTCTGTCAACCATCGCCCGCGCCGACAGGATCATCGTCATGATGGGTGGTCGCGTCGTGGAGCAGGGGGACCACCACCATCTGGCAAGTCTGGAAGATGGCCTCTATGCACGTTTTCTCAAACTGCAGGCACTGGGCCTGGAGAGTATCGATGACATGGATATTCAGGCCGTTGCATCAGATCTGCAACAGGGAGACAGGTAATGGCGGATATGAGGCTGGTGATCGTCGGTGCTGCCGGACGCATGGGGCAGGCACTGGTGCGTGCAATTGCCGATAGGGACGGCGCCGTCGTTTGCGGTGCGGTCGAGCGGCAGGGATCCCCGCTGCTGGGCAAGGATATCGGCGAATTGGCCGGGACGGGACCATCTGGCATTCTGGTGTGTGATGACCCGCAAGCCGTCTTTGCCAAGGCCGATGGCGTCATCGATTTTACCTCACCGGCGGTTTCCGTTGAATTTGCCGCACTGACGGCGCAAATGGGCCTTGTTCATGTCATCGGCACGACGGGCCTGGAAGCGCAGCATGAAAACAGCATCGCGCGTGCCGCCGAAGGGGCCACGATCATCAAGTCGGGCAATATGAGTCTGGGCGTCAATCTGCTCAGCGTGCTGGTGCAGCAGGCCGCAAAGGCGCTGGAGGCTGCCGATTGGGATATTGAAGTTCTGGAAATGCATCACAAACACAAGGTCGATGCGCCTTCCGGCACCGCCTATCTGCTTGCAAAAGCTGCGGCACAGGGCCGCGATATCGATCTGGAAAGCCACTCCGTGCGGGTGCGCGATGGACAGACCGGGCCGCGCGAACCCGGAACCATCGGCTTTGCAACGCTGCGCGGCGGCTCGGTGGTCGGCGAACATTCGGTCATCCTTGCCGGTGAGGGAGAAACAGTGGAACTGACCCATCGTGCTCTGGATCGCACGATATTTGCGCGTGGAGCGATCAAGGCTGCCCTGTGGGGACAGGGGCGCAAGCCGGGTCTGTATTCCATGCTTGATGTCCTCGGACTATCCTGAAACGGATCATCTAACGAAAGGCAACGCCATGTCTGGAACTCTTGTGCTTGTGCGCCACGGCCAAAGCGAATGGAATCTCAAGAATCTTTTCACCGGTTGGAAAAATCCCGACCTGACCGAACAGGGTCTGATCGAAGCCACAGACGGCGCCGAGGCGCTGAAGCAAACCGGCATCCACTTTGATATTGCCTTTACGTCGGTGCTGGTGCGGGCAGAGCGAACCTGCCAGATCATTCTGGATGGTGTTGGTCAACCGGACCTTGAGACCATTCATGATCAGGCCCTCAATGAGCGCGATTATGGTGATCTTGCCGGGTTGAACAAAGACGATGCGCGTAAGAAATGGGGCGAGGAGCAGGTTCATATCTGGCGCCGCTCCTACGACATTCCGCCACCTGGCGGCGAAAGCCTCAAGGATACCGGTGCCCGTGTCTGGCCCTATTACATGATGGAGATCCTGCCGCGCGTGCTTGCCGGCCAGAAGGTTCTCGTGGCGGCCCATGGAAATTCCCTGCGTTCGCTGGTCATGGTGCTGGATCGCCTGTCGGAAGCGGAAATAACCGGGCTCAATCTGGCGACCGGCGTACCGATTGTCTATCAGCTGAAAGCGGATTCCACCGTTGCCAGCAAGCAGGTGCTTGGAGACATGTCCAAGGCGCACTGAATGATGGGCGATCCCGTTTCTGTTCGACTGGCCGACGTGTCGGAGCGTGAACCGCTGACGCAACTCTGCCTGCGCTCAAAGGCGCATTGGGGCTATGACGCCGCCTTCATGGAACTTTGCAGGGATGCCCTGACCGTGGACCCGCTGGCGATCACGCAAAAGCGCGTGCTCGTTGCACAGTTGGGTGTGCAACTGGCCGGTGTGGCCGCCCTGGGTGTGATGGACGCGGATGACGGGTTTGAGATTGGTCAGTTCTTCGTGGAGCCGGCCTTGATGGGTAAGGGCGTTGGCAGGCATCTGTTTGAAGCAATGATTGAATTGGCCCGCGCCGAGAATATTTCCTGCCTGACAATCCTGTCCGACCCGCACGCCACCTCATTCTATCAAAAAATGGGGGCGCAGATGATCGGCATGGCGCCATCGGATGCGATACCGGGCCGCAGCCTTCCCTTGTTGCGGATCGATATTTCCAAGGAGTAACCGCCCCGCCTCAGCCAGCCAGATCGGCCACCACGGCGTCCAGCACCAGCATGCCCGATGGCGTGCAGCGCAGCCGCGAATTGCCCAGCCGCTCGATCAGGCCATGGGAAATCAGAAAGGCTTCCTTGTCTGCATCAAGCGTGCGTCCTGAAAGGGCATGCCATCGCGCCAGATCCATGCCTTCGCGCAATCGCAGGCCCATCAGCATCAATTCATCGGCCTGTGCAGCCATATCCAGGCGTTCTTCTATTTCAACGCCGTGGCCGCGTGTCTCGACCTGTTCCAGCCATTGCTCCGGATTACGCCTGTTGGCCGTGCCGATCTTGCCCTTTTCGTCCATCAGACTGCCCGTCAGGCGCCCATGGGCGCCGGCGCCAAGGCCCACATAGTCGCCATAACGCCAATAGGTCAGATTATGGCGGCTTTCGGCGCCCGGTGTGGCATGATTGGAAACCTCATAGGCCGGCAGATTGTGCTTTTGCGTCAATTCCTGCGTTGCCTGATAAAGATCGGCGGACTGGTCGCCATCGGGAACGATCAGCTTGCCGCTTTTATGCAGCGCATAAAAGGGCGTGCCCTGTTCGATGGTCAGTTGATAGAGCGACAGATGATCGGCCGCATAGGCAATGGCCTGCGCCAGTTCCCGTTCCCAGTCGGCAACGCTCTGATCGGGTCGCGCGTAGATCAGATCGAAGGACAATCGCGGAAAAATGGCCCGGGCCAGGTCAATGGCTTCAATGGCCTCGGCAACACTGTGCATGCGCCCCAGGAATTTCAGGTCGCGATCATTGAGCGCCTGAACACCCAGCGATACGCGGTTGACACCGGCCGCCCTGTAGCCGCGAAAGCGGTCGGCCTCGACGCTGGTCGGATTGGCCTCAAGGGTGATCTCGATATCATCCGGCACGTTCCAGGCGGCACTGATCGCCTCCAGGATGGCGGCCACTGTCGATGGCGCCATCAGCGATGGCGTGCCGCCGCCAAAAAAGATGCTGGTGACCTCACGTTTGCCGGTGAAATCGCTGAAATGGTCGATTTCACGTTGAAAACCCGCGACATAGCGCTGCTGATCCACCGGCCTGTGCCGCACGTGGCTGTTGAAATCACAATAGGGACATTTCGCGGCACAGAAGGGCCAATGTACATAGATGCCAAAACCCGGCGCATTTTCACGCTGGATCATGCAGATCTGCCTTCAAGGCACTGTTCGGTAAACAGTTTGAAGGCACGCGCCCGGTGCGACAGGGCGACGTCCTGGCCGCGCTTCCACCCGTGTTTTTCCTCTGCGCTCATTTCGCCAAAGGTGGTCTCGTAGCCATCAGGCTGGAATATCGGATCATAGCCGAAACCCTGATCGCCGCGTGGCGGCCAGACGATGGCGCCTTCCACTTCTCCACGGAAATATTCCACATGCCCATCGGGCCATGCCAGACAGATGACCGACACGAAACGTCCGCGGCCATCATCGATTGCCTTTTTTTGCAATGCCTCGTGCACGAGGCCCATGGCCATGGGGAAATCCTTGTCTGGTCCGGCCCAGCGGGCCGAATAGATGCCCGGTGCGCCGTCCAGCGCGTCAACCGCCAGCCCGGAATCGTCGGACAGCGCCGGCATCCCTGCCGATCGAGCCGAGGCCAGTGCCTTCAATGCGGCATTTTCCTCAAACGTCAGCCCGGTCTCCTCGGGCTCTTCCAGATCAAGCTCACCCGCCGTGACCAGTTCATAACCATAGGGGCCCAGAAGATCGCGCAACTCGCGGATTTTGCCCTGATTGTGACTGGCAATGACCAGCTTTTTTTCGGTCAGTTTTCTCACCTTGATCATCCGTTCGCGATTGTCTCGTCAAAGCCCCACAGCCGGGGTTCGGCAAATTCGATGGAATTGCCCGCCGGATCGCGGACATAGATGGAGCGGGCGCCGCCGGGCCACTGGAAATCGGCTTCAATGGCCACACCGCCCTGGCGAAGCGAAGTCGCAATGTCATCAAGCTGGGATCCGGTCGCGGCAAAACACATATGGCCGGCGCCATGGGCGCCATGCACGGGCACCGGCATGTCGGGATTATGCGATGGCTTGACCGTTTCTGCCGGATTGAAGATCAAAAGCATGGCCTGCCCGCAGCGAAAGAAAACATGGCGGTCTGCAACGCGTGAGACTTTCTCAAGCTTGAGGATGCCGCCATAAAATTGCTCTGCGCGATCCAGATCATCCGCATAAAGCGCTGTTTCCAGGATGTGCTGCGGGGCCCGCATGGACCTTAAGCCGTCGCCTGCTTCTGCATGCCGACGAGATCGCCGATACCAGCCTTGGCCAAGCCCAGAAGCGCGGTGAATTCATCTTCGCTGAATGGCGCGCCTTCGGCTGTACCCTGAATTTCGACAATACCGCCACTTCCGGTCATGACGAAATTGGCATCGGTTTCGGCAGCCGAATCCTCCAGATAATCCAGATCCAGCACCGGCTGGCCGGCAAAGATGCCGCAGGATATGGCGGCGATATGATCCTTCAGCACGCGATCAACCTTGACCATCTGCCGTGCTTCCATCCATTTGAGGCAATCATGCAGGGCCACCCAGGCACCGGTGATCGAGGCCGTGCGGGTGCCGCCATCGGCCTGGATGACATCACAGTCAATGGAAATCTGACGTTCGCCCAGCGCTTCCAGATCGACCACGGCGCGCAGCGAGCGACCGATGAGGCGTTGAATTTCCTGTGTGCGTCCGCTTTGCTTGCCGGCCGAGGCTTCCCGGCGCATCCGGTCGCCTGTCGCCCGTGGCAACATGCCGTATTCAGCGGTGACCCAGCCCTTGCCGGCATTGCGCAACCATGGCGGCACGCGCTCTTCCAGACTGGCTGTACACAGCACATGTGTATCGCCGAATTTGACGAGGCACGACCCTTCCGCGTGTTTTGAAAATGCCCGCTCGAATGAGACGGTCCGCATCTGGTCGGTTTTTCTGCCTGAAGGGCGCATGGGTGTACTCCTGTTGATCCTGCGGGGTTCTAGAGCATTTCATGAAAAGTGTGAAACGCTTTTCGCGCAAAAAGCAGACAATATCAGGCGCAACGCGGAATTTTTCCACCGCTGCCCCGGGCAGGCAAGCTGTTGCCAGCCTGTCGGTAGCCCGCATGACGTGCTGCGTTGCAGAATTGCCTTCTGGATCGCAAAAAACACCCTATATAGTAGGTGAGCCATTTGCTTTTTCCGCAGGAGCAGGGGCACTATGGACAACAATGGCACAGCAGCAAATGCGCCTGTGCCAAGAGGCACTTTGCAATGAGCAGTCGATCACCTCTGGAATCCGCGCAGGCAGCCGGACTTGATGAACGGACGGGAGAAATATTCCGCCGGATTGTGGAACTCTATCTGGATTCGGGTGATCCGGTCGGTTCGCGCAATCTGTCGCGTATCCTGCCCATGGCCCTGTCTCCGGCATCGGTTCGCAATGTGATGAGCGATCTGGAGGAACTGGGCCTCATCTATGCGCCCCATATCAGCGCCGGTCGGCTGCCCACCCAGCGCGGCTTGCGCTTCTTTGTTGATGCCTTCATGGAATCGGGTGATCTGTCGAGCGACGAGCGCTCGCTGATCGAACGGCAGGTCAGCGGTGTCGAGCGCAACAAGTCGGTGGAAAGCCTTCTGACCGAGGCCAGCCAGCTGCTTTCGGGCCTGTCGCGCGGAGCCGGCCTCGTCATCACCAACAAGAATGATGCTGTTGTCAAACATATCGAGTTTGTACGGCTGGAGCCGACCCGTGCCCTGGTTGTTCTGGTGGGAGAAAACGACCAGGTCGAAAATCGCATTATCGATCTGCCCGTCGGGGTGACCGCGTCGCAATTGACCGAGGCGGCCAATTTTCTCAATGCCCATCTGGCCGGCCACACGCTGGATGAGTTGCGGGGCGATCTGGAGCGGCTCAAGACGGCGATCAGCCAGGAGCTTGATGTTCTCTCCCAGGCGCTGGTGGAACGCGGCGTCGCCATCTGGTCGGGAGCCGCCGAGGACCAGCCCGCACGGCTGATCGTGCGCGGCCGCGCCAATCTGCTGGATTCCCTGTCGGATGTGGAGGAAATCGAGCGCCTTCGACTGCTGTTTGATGATCTGGAAAAGAAGGATGGTCTGATCGAATTGCTTGAACTGGCCGAATCCGGTTCCGGCGTGCGCATTTTCATCGGTTCGGAAAACAAGCTGTTTTCCCTGTCCGGCTCATCGCTGATCGTCGCGCCCTATCGCGACAGCGAGGAACGCGTTATCGGTGCTGTTGGTGTCATTGGTCCCACCCGCCTGAATTACGCCCGTATCGTTCCCATGGTGGACTATACCGCACAGATGGTTTCGCGGATGATCCGCTAGCGGATTTTTTATAAGAAGGGCGCAATGGCGGTGCGCTGAATGGTCAATGGCACCAATGACGCGCTCTGCCCTTGATTTTTCCCGCTGAAACCTCGATATGCGGTGCAACAACTCAAAATCAGTGTGAAGGAAATGTCGCGTCATGACCGATGACACAAATAAACGCGGTGTTGACGAAGAGCCCGCAGCAAAGACTGTTGATGGTGAAGCAACCCATTCAGAGACCATGTCCGGTGCATTTGCCGGTGAGGTGAATGAACAGCCCGAAGATGACCTGTCGCCGCTCGATCAGCTGATCGAGGAGCGTGATGAGATGAAGGACAAATATCTGCGCCTTGCCGCCGAGATGGACAATCTGCGTCGTCGCACGGCGCGTGAAGTGCGCGATGCGAAATCCTATTCGGTGTCCAATTTTGCCCGCGACATGCTGGCGGTTTCCGACAATCTGCGCCGTGCGCTTGACGCCATTCCGGACGAGACACGCGAAGGCGCTGATGCCGGTCTGAATGCACTGATCGAGGGTGTCGAAATGACCGAACGCTCGATGCTGTCGACGCTGGAGCGCCATGGCGTCAAAAAACTCTCGCCCAGCGGTGAGAAATTTGATCCCAATTTTCATCAGGCCATGTTCGAGGTTCCCAATCCGGATGTTCCCAACAACACGGTTGTGGAAGTGGTCCAGGATGGTTTTGTCATCGGCGATCGGGTCTTGCGCCCGGCCATGGTTGGCGTTGCCAAGGGGGGCGCCAAAGCCGGTGCCAATGCATCAGCCGAACCACAGGACGAACAGGCGGATTGATCCGTCTTCGCTGCGCGGGCTTGCCTGCGCGGCTCCATCATCGCATGGTGCGGGCTTGAATGTCCGCACCGGGCGGGCATGAACGGGTTGATCCACTGTGACAATATTGGACTGGCTGGACCATGTGGGCGTTGCGGTATTTGCCGCGACCGGCGCGCTTGCCGCCTCGCGCAAGCAACTGGACCTCATCGGTTTTCTGTTTCTGGCCTGCCTGACCGGTATTGGCGGCGGAACCTTGCGTGATCTCATTCTCGGGCTGACCCCGGTCTTCTGGGTGCGCGAGCATGTCTATATCCTGATCTGTTCCTCGGTGGCCGTCATCATCTTTTTCACCGCTCACCGGTTGGAATCGCGCTACCGTCTGCTGTTGTGGCTGGATGCGGCAGGCCTGGCGGGTTTTTGCGTCATGGGTGCGGCAACCGGCCTGACAGCCACCGGTTCAGCGGTCATCGCCATTGTCACCGGCATTTTGACATCAACCTTCGGCGGAATTCTGCGCGATATGCTGTCCAGCGAACCCTCGGTGCTGATGCGTCGTGAAATCTATGTCACGGCGGCACTTTTGGGGTCCTCAGCCTATGTCCTGGCCATGCGGCTCGGCCTTGATGCCAATGTGGCCTCTGGCATTGCCTTTGCCGTGGCCTTCGTCACCCGCGGTGGCGCCCTGCGCTATGGCTGGACCATGCCCTCCTACAAGAGCGCGCCGGGCCGTCCGCCGGAAGATGTCATGTAGCCTGCCGAGACAGGCACTCAGGTTTTAATCAATCCACTGTCGATCCCGGCCTGCTTGAGCGAAAGATTGGGGCGTGGTCCGATCTGCTGGATGACCAGACCGGCTGCCAGACTGCCCAGCCGGGCGCAGCTTTCCAGCGTGTGGCCATTGGTGTAGCCGTAGAGAAACCCCGATGCATAAAGATCGCCGGCACCGGTCGTATCGACCAGTTCATTGATCTCGATGGCTGAAACCGATACCCGTTCGCCCTTGCGTGCGACAATGGAGCCGCGTTCGCCAAGAGTAATGATGGCCAGTTTGCAATCGGCCTCCAGCGCGTCAACCGCCGTTTCAAGCGAGGCCGTCTGATACAAAGACATGACTTCGTGTTCGTTGGAAAAGACGATGTCGACCGTGCCGCTGCGCATCAGTTCGAGAAATTCCTCCCGGTAGCGATCCACGCAAAATGGATCGGAAAGGGTCATCGAGACTTCCCGGCCATGCTCATGGGCGATGGCGGCGCAATTGCGGATGGCTTCCTTGGCCCTTGGCGGGTCCCACAGATAGCCCTCGAAATAGGTCACCTTCGATGCGGCGACGATAGCGGCGTCAACATCTTCCGGGCCAAGCTCCACGCAGGCGCCCAGATAGGTGTTCATCGAGCGTTCGCCGTCGGGCGTGACAAAGATCATCGAGCGGGCGGTTGGCGGATGTTTTTCCAGCGGTTCCGTCTGGAACACCACACCCTGTGCCCTGATGTCATGGGCGTAAATACCGCCCAGCTGATCGCTGGCCACCTTGCCGAAAAATGCTGCCTGTCCGCCAAGGCTGGCGATCCCAGCTGCCGTATTGCCGGCGCTGCCACCGGAGGCCTCAATGGCCGGTCCCATGCGCGAATAGAGCAATTCGGCCCGTTCGGCGTCGATCAGATTCATCGCGGCTTTGGTGATCTTGTTATCGATGAGGAAATTTTCTTCACACCGGGCGATAATGTCGACAATGGCATTGCCAATGCAAAGAACATCCAGATCGTTCATGGGGCAGCGGGCTCCGGCAGCTTTTAATGACAGAAGCGTCCTACAGCGGATTGTCGTCAAATGGAACCTTCGGATCGTGTAAAGTCCGGTTCTGCCGTTTAAATTTTCACGCCGCGTTGAATATGCCCGCGTGATCACTATCTGCATTCCATGCTCCAACCGGAACACATCCATGATCATTGAAGCTGCCCGTCTTGCCGGTCGCAATCTTTTCGCGCCCGAAACCCGCTCCGCCTTCTGGAAAATCCTCGGCCTGACATTGCTTTTGCTTGTCGGCCTGTGGTTTCTGCTGCGCAACGGTTTCATCGCCTATGCGCTGCCCTGGCTTGATGCTCTCATTCCGGGCATTCCCGAATGGGCCGGTTGGCTTGGGTTTGTCTTCGGCATTATTGCCAGTTTCGGACTGGCCGCAGGGCTCGCACTGATGATTGCGCCGGTGACCACCATCGTTGCCGGATTTTTTCTCGACGATGTTGCCGAAGTCATCGAGCAGCGCGACTATCCGGGAGATCGCCCCGGCACAGCGCTGCCCATAGGCCAGGCCATGGTCTATACGCTGAAATTTCTCGGCGTGGTCATCGTCGGCAATATATTTGCGCTGCTGCTCCTGTTCATTCCCGGGGTCAATATTGTCGCCTTCCTGCTGGTCAATGGCTATCTGTTCGGCCGCGAGTTCTTTGAATTTGCCGCTCTGCGCTATCGCAGCCCGGACGATGTCCGCCACATGCGCTCCAAACACAGTGCCAAAATATTCCTCGCTGGTCTGATCATTGCCGGTTTTCTGTCGATACCGCTGCTCAACCTTCTGACGCCGCTTTTCGCGGCAGGAATGATGGTACATCTGCACAAGTTGCTGTCGCAGCGTGACCCGGAATTTCCTTTGAATTGACGACGCGATCGAAACTATCCGAGCGGCACCAGTGGCGCGGGAATATCGCAGGTCTTTTCCTTTGATTTGCAGATATCGGCCAGCACGCAAATTTCGCAAGCGGGCTTGCGGGCCTTGCACACATAGCGGCCATGCAGGATGAGCCAGTGATGGGCGTGAAACAGATATTGTTTCGGGATCACCCGCAGCAGATTGGCCTCCACCTCGTCGACATTCTTGCCGGGAGCCAGCCCCATGCGGTTGGCAAGACGGAATATATGGGTGTCCACCGCCATGGTCGGTTGTCCGAAGGCCATGCTCAAAACCACATTGGCCGTCTTGCGACCGACACCTGGCAGGGTGACCAATGCATCACGGTCGGGCGGAACCGCGCCATCAAAATGATCAATCAGCGCCCTTGACAGCAAGATGACATTTTTCGCCTTGTTGCGAAAAAGCCCGATGGTGCGGATATGTTCGCGCACCGCATCTTCTCCCAGATCCAGCATCTTTTGCGGCGTATCGGCGCGCGCAAAGAGCGCCCGGGTCGCCTTGTTGACGCCGATATCGGTCGCCTGCGCCGACAGGACCACGGCAACCAGCAATGTATAGGCATTGACGTGTTCAAGCTCGCCCTTGGGCTCGGGGCGCTGAACCGAGAAACGCCGAAAAATTTCGGCGATCTCGTCGCGCGAATAGGCGCTTCTGGGCAGTCTTTTGCTTTTTGCCGGTCGTTTCGGCGAATCTGTCGCGGATTTCAATTTTGTTTTTGCCATCGTCTTTCTATATTCTGTGATCATGACACAAGGCAATGCACCCCAAGGCAATGCACCCCAAGGCAATGCACCAAAGGGCGATCCTGCTTCAACGCGGCCCACAGATTTGACTTCGCACGGCTGCCACGACCGGGACTGGCAGGACGCGGGCAATGACAGGGCGGTTTTTGAGGCGCAATTGACACCCTACCGGTCTCTCGGTCGGCAAGGCTTTGTCATCGTCATGGGCATCATCAGCACCATTACCCTGGTGCATGGCGTGGTGTTTCTGGCGGCGGGCGCCTGGCCGGTGGTCGGCTTTTTCGGCCTTGATCTCGCCCTGCTTTTCGGGGCGTTCTGGCTCAATTACCGCTCAGCGCGCGCCTGTGAATATGTGCGCATTTCGCGTACCGATCTGAAAATCACCAAACGGGCGCCTTCGGGCAAAACGCACGATTACAGTTTCAATCCCTTCTGGGCGCGCTTTGAAGTGGCGCGGCACGACGAAATCGGCATCACCGGAATGCAGGTCAGTGGCCAGGGCCGCGTCACCGATATCGGCTCTTTTCTCAATCCGCAGGATCGTGAAAGTTTTGCCAGCGCTTTCTCAGGCGCACTGGCAACCGTCAAGCGAAGCTGAAAACCTCTTTAAAATTGTGCCGATGTTGTTGGGCCGAAATAGGTCGGCGCCGAATCTACCACATTGGCCTGGCCTTCGACGATCTGATAGACGGCCAGCCCGCGCTGGGTGCCGCCATCGGGCAGAAACCGGAACAGCCCGGTGACCCCCTGAAACCCGGTTGGATTTTCAAGGCTGCGGCGCGACAGCGCTTGCGGGTTGCCGCTGGCCAGCAGGTCGGCGACAAGGGTGACGGCGTCATAGCCAAGGCCACCATTGACGCTGGGCGCGGTGCCGTATTTTTCCCGGTATCGGTTTTTGAATGACTCGAAGCCCGCCTGGTCCATATCGGCAAACAGCGCACCCTGGAGAAAAGCCGAGGTCAGGTCGGAGGAACGCCATTGGCCGGTGCCGATCAGCCGCTTTTCGCGCAGATTGACGCCTTCGCTTTGCAGAACGCGCGCCAGGGCAATGGGCGCCGTGCCACCATCGGGAATGAAGATCGCATTGGCCTCTTCCAGCGCCGGCAGGATTTCCTTGACGGCGGCAACGATGGAATCATTGCTGTAATCATAGCGCGCCACCCCGGTCAGTTCGCCGCCGCGCTGCGCCAATGTTTCCCGCAACTGGCGCTCGACCAGCAGACCATAGGCGCCATTGGGCAGGATGGCCGCCATGGATGACATGCCGATACTGGCGGCATAGGTCACGGTGCGGTCGACAATCTGGTCCGGCAGGAACGACATCAAAAAGACGCCATCGGAGGCGGCGCCCGGATCGGAGGAAAATGCGATCATCATCCGGTTGTTGGGCGAGGCGACCGAGGCAGCCGAGGTCACGCTGCCGGAAAACACCGGACCCAGGATGATGGCAGCGCCCTCGCGCACCGCTTCTTCCGTACGGGCAATGGCGCCGGCGGCCGTTCCGCCGGTATCCTTGATGACAAGTTCCATGGTGTTTTCGCCGCGCGTCTGGATCGCCAGTTCCGCCGCATTGCGATATTCGGTTGCGATGGCCGTGACATTGCCGGTGGCTGTCATCGGCAACAAAAGGGCCACCCTTGTCTGGCCGCTGCCCAGCACTTCACCTTCGGCAACGCCCGTCTTGATCGCCAGGCTGGTTTCGACAAAGGCCGGGGCCGGATTGCTTGTGGTCTGGGTCTGCGGCAACCCGTAATTGACTGATTGACAGGCCGACAGCAACAGCATTGTGCCAAGCAGCGTCCCAAAGCCGAGTTTTGATGTAGCGTGTCTGGAAAGGCGTGCTGAAAATATGCTTTTCATGTTCTGTCGTGCCCCATGCCCGACCGGGCCTGACTGCCCGCGAATCTCTCGCACGGGCTTTTGTTGTTGGGCGTACATATTGCCTTATGGCCTGCAGGTAAAGTCTGGACAAGTCAGAAGCCTTTGGGTTTGCGCCTCGATTGAAGAGGCCACTGGGAAAATTGATGGATGTGCCTGCGCGCCTGTTGCGTTAGGATAAAGGTCACATCCCGATTCACGACTGGTTACACAACATGCAGGCTTCCTTTCAGATTGGCACACACCAGCTTGCGGCACGACCGCTGGATCCGGCGCTCTATCTGGTGGCCACGCCCATCGGCAATCTGGCCGATATTACGCTCAGAGCGTTGGAAACCCTGGCCTCGGCCGATGTGCTGGCCTGTGAGGATACGCGGGTGACGCGGGTTCTTTTGAACCGCTATGCCATTGCAACACGGCCGCACGCCTATCACGAACACAATGCCGAACAGGCCGGGCCAAAGCTGATCGCCGCCCTCAAGGAGGGCAGAAGCGTCGCGCTGATGAGCGATGCAGGCACGCCGCTGGTCTCCGACCCGGGGTTCCGGCTGGTCGAGCTGGCGCTGGCCGCCAACATCAGGGTCATCCCCATCCCGGGCGCCTCGGCGCCGCTGGCGGCGCTGGTGGCTTCCGGCCTGCCCAGTGACAGTTTCTTCTTCGGCGGCTTCCTGCCATCGCGTGACAAGGCGCGACGCGACCGGCTGACACAATTGCGCGGCACGCCCGCAACCCTTCTGTTTTTTGAATCGCCCCGCCGCCTGAAGGACTGCCTGCGCGCCTGCGCCGAGGTTCTGGGGCCGGAGCGTCCGGCTGCGGTCTGCCGTGAACTGACCAAACTCTATGAGGAGGTGCGCCGCGACAGCCTTGGGGATCTCGCCGCCCATTACGCCGATCAGGATACGGTGAAGGGCGAAATCGTGCTGGCGATCGGGCCGCCCGAGCCGCAGGTGGTCAGCATCGATGATGCCGATGCGATGTTGCGCGAACTGGCGCAATCCATGCCGACGGCCAAGGCGGCCACGCAGGCAGCAAAACAGACCGGATTGCCGCGCCGCGACCTTTATCAAAGGCTTCTGGCCATCAAGGATGAGGCCCTATGACGGATGGCTCTGCCAGGGATGGCGGCAAATGAAGAGCCCGGCGGATCCGGCACGGCAAAAGGCCCAGCGGCGCGGCCATTATGCCGAGTTTCTGGCCGCTGCGGCGCTGCTCCTCAAGGGTTACCGGATTGTCGCGCGGCGCTATCGGACAAAATTGGGCGAGATTGACCTGATTGTCCGCAAGGGCGATCTGATCGCGCTGGTCGAGGTCAAGGCGCGCAGCACCCAGGACGCGGGGATAAACGCCGTGACAGGCACGGCCGCGCGGCGGATCGAAGCCGCCGGTGATCTCTGGCTGGCGCGGCAAAAAAATGCATCACGCCTGTCCATCCGCCGCGATATCGTCGTGGTCATGCCACGACGCTGGCCAAAACATTTTCCGGACGCCTTCTAGAGCGTTTCATGACCAAATGGAAACATTTGATGGCGGAAAGCCGGTTCACTCGGCCCCCTCGTTTACTTAACTGGACGCGTCGCGCAGCGCGATGCGGTGCATCGGGCAAGCGGCGCAACGTAGCCTTGCCAGTGAATGGGGGGCCGGCTTTCCCCACCCATTGAAGAAAGGGTTCTGTTGCAATCATTTGCAAGAGAGGGCCGATCGATTTTGCCCGCTGCTCGCGTTGACTTGCGCTTATGGTGGAGAACACCACCGCGCGCAAGCCGCCTAATCAGCAACCAAAATCGATTCGGTCAAATGATTCCATTTGGTCATGAAGCGCTCTAAAAAAAACCGCCGGATGAGACACCCGGCGGTTCTGAATTCAGATGGATATTCCTATCCGATCAATAGGGGCATGCTTCGTCGGACATATAGTCGTGAACGGTGATCTTGCCGGCGATGATGTCGGCCTTTGCCTGCTCGACAGCCGCAAGGATTTCCGGAGTGACCAGCTCTGCGTTGTTTTCATCCATGGCATAGTCAACACCGCTTTCGGCGAGGCCCAGCGAGTTGAAGCCGTAGGTGAACTTGTCGTTCTTTGCATCGTCGAATGCATTGTAGACGGCAACGTCAACGCGTTTGAGCATGGATGTCAGAACCGAGCCGGGCTGAATGCCGTTCTGGTTTGAATCCACGCCGATGCTAAGCTTGCCTTCGTCGGCAGCCGCCTGCAGAACACCGATGCCGGTGCCGCCGGCTGCCGCATAGACCACATCGGAACCCTGTGCGATCTGTGACTTGGCAATTTCACCGCCCTTGACCGGGTCATTCCATGCGTCCGGTGTCGTGCCGGTCATGGCTTGCAGTACGGTTGCCTGCGGATTGGTTTCCTTGACACCGCCGGCATAGCCACAGGCAAATTTGCGGATCAGCGGAATATCCATGCCGCCGACGAAGCTGACTGTGCCTGTCGTGGACTTCTTGGCAGCCATCACGCCGACCAGATAGGAGCCTTCCTGTTCCTTGTAGACGACCGAGCGCACATTCGGCAGGTCTACGACCATGTCGATAATGGCGAAATCAGTGTCCGGGAACTCGGCGCCGACCTTTTCAAGAGCTGCAGCCCAGGAAAAACCGGCCATGACGATGGGATTGTTGCCGTCGCGGGCAAACTTGCGCAATGCCTGTTCGCGCTGGGCATCGTTCTGAATTTCAAAATCGCGATAGCCGATGCCGGTATCGGTCTTGAATTTTTCAGCGCCGTTGAAAGCCGATTCGTTGAATGACTTGTCGAACTTGCCGCCAAGATCATAGATGATCGCCGGTTTGATATCGGCGGCCAGTGCGGTTGCCGACATCGCAGCCAGTGCGAAAATGCTGAGGAGTGTACGCTTCATATTGACCTACCCTGTGTTAGGTTTCGTTTGACTATGCCGTTTTGACAAACGGCCCTCTGGAAGTCCTGTGCGCCGGAAGTTCCGGCCAGGCCTTAAATCCATCCTTGCATGGCTTTGGGCAAAGATCACGCACAAAATGACGCGATGCGACGCCCATTCAATCGATTCGCTGTTTATGCTTTACGCCGCCTGCGCACCGCTACAGCACGGCGCAGGCAACGCCGGTTCCCCGCACGCCGCAATAGCCATTGGGATTTTTCGCCAGATATTGCTGGTGATAATCCTCGGCAAAATAGAAGGTGGGCGCTGGCTCGATCTCGGTTGTGATGGCATGCTTGACACCCGCCGCCTCGAGCGATTGCTGGTAGGTCTTGCGGCTGGACTGGGCCAGCTGCATCTGCCCGTCATCCTCGGTATAGATCGCCGAGCGGTAGGTGGTGCCGGTATCATTGCCCTGACGCATGCCCTGGGTCGGGTCATGGCCTTCCCAGAAAATGGTCAGCAGGTCTTCATAGCGCACCACGTCCGGGTCATAGACGACCAGCACGGTTTCCGCATGACCGGTCAGGCCGGTGACGGTCTCCTCATAGGTGGGGTTGGGTGTCAGCCCGCCCGCATAGCCGACAGCCGTGACAAAGACCCCCTCGCGCGACCAGAACAGCCGCTCGACACCCCAGAAGCAGCCCATGGCGAAGTAGGCTTTTTTCGTGCCGGGCGGATAGGGCCCCTTCAGTGGGTTGCCATTGACAAAATGATGCGTCGCTGTCGCCAGCGGCTGGCTGCGCCCGGGCAGCGCGTCACCGGGCGTGGGCATCTGTGTTTTTTTGCTCAGACCGAACATGGAATTTCTCCGCAATTGACTGTTTCAATTGATGTAGCGCTGCATCCTGGCCGCTTCAAGGCGAGTGGCTCTAGCGGGCCGCAAACCGCCCGGCAGCTTTCGGCTTGCGCCAGGCAATCAGGTAGAAGAACAGCGACAGGACAAGAAAGACCGCCCAGGTGGGCTGCAGCAGGATCCACTGGATCACCGGGTCCCACAGGAAGGGATGCACATGGCGCTGGATGAAGGCCTGGCTGAGATTGAGCGTATCGGGGCTCAGCGAAAACCAGTCCGAGCCCAGCGGCGTGAAGACGACGCGCGAGGCGGCCACCGATTTGATCGCATCGACGACGCCGCTGATGACGGCCACGACAAGCGCCAGCAGGCTGATTATCCGAAATATAAATCGCATGGTGAAACCATTCTCCCAACCAGAAACCAGACCAACCGGTAAAAAGGACAGGCAAAACCGGTTTGCTGCCGCAATGTCGCCTCTGGCGGCAGCGGCTCCTTCATAGCCTATCGTATCCTCACGGGGAAATAAATTGTACGATATCAGGCAATTGCCTGGCCTGTTTAGCCCGGCAGGCGTGCCTTTCAGCAGGGTAAATGCGCCAGCCGCACCCGGTGGATAAAAACTTTAACGACAAAGCACGAGATTCCGGTTGATCCCGCACGCTTCTTGGCTATATTGCGCTGCGGTTCGCCTGTGCACTCTTGCCTCGCTGATCAACAGACGGAGAGGTGGCCGAGTGGTCGAAGGCGCACGCCTGGAAAGTGTGTAGGCAGGTAACTGTCTCGAGGGTTCGAATCCCTCTCTCTCCGCCATAACAACGCATTGATTTCATTGAATATTTAATGATTCGGTGGGGAATTGTACCCAGCATCGTACCCGACGCGGTCGCATACACGTGACAGCACGTCCCGCCGACCGTCAGACCGGCCACGCTTTGAAAACGGCGGGCGATGACTATGGCCCTTCCCGAAAAGCAGCCGTAGATAGCAAAGGCGCCTGACACACATTATGGAATGGTAGCGATGAGTTCCTGCCATTCATGCAAAAGAGCCTCTTTTGCCCTGATCCCCGCAGACACGCTTTCGCGCTTTTCGTCTTGATCAAGGCGGGCAAAGACCAACGTGCGCCCCTCTTTTGTTGCCCAGCCCACGAACCAACCCCAGCCCTTCGCCCTGTCAAAGGAACGATCCGCCCGCCGTGGATAGGCGGCACCGGTTTTGCCGGAAATATCCCACCCGCCACCGACTGGCGCTGTTTCCACTATGGCCATGGTCATGTCGATGGCATGGGATTGCACAGGCAGATTGCGGTTGATGAGGTTGCGCAGAAATGCCACCTGCTCAACTGGCGCAATCTTGAGTGATGAACTGATCCACGCCCGTTCCAGTGCGTTATTCCTGCCCGCATCGCCCGAAAAATCTGCATTGCCGTAGCCTAACGCCAGAGCGTATCGCTCCAATGTTTCGACACCCAAGGCAGCGGTAATTTGCCGGGAAAACCAGACCACCGAATATTTCAGCCATCGGGTGGGATTGGTTGCCTGCTTCCAATTGCTCCCGCCCCAATCAACATACCCCGCCTTGAACGGCAGGATCGGTGTGCTGGCGTCAGAGAGGAAACCAGAATCGAATCCCATCACGCTCAGGGCAATCTTGAAGGTCGACGCAGGCGTTACGCGAGAGCGGCAATCGCCTTGCTCCAGCAGAACAACACCACTTTCCGCCTCGGCAATGACGGTGCAAATGGTTTTGGCGCCAACCGGTACCACGGACACGATAATGGCGAGCAGGCAGGGGATGAGATGTTTCATGGCAACATATTACAACGGCGGGGTTGGTTGGTCAGTGCAAAAATCAAGCTTTTTGCGCCACATACCGCAGTCATCAAGTCAGAAAAACGATTGCAGGGTCTTGGTTTAAGGTCGATCAATAGCAAAATCAAACGTGCCGGCGCTGCTCCTGCCACTCCATGCGGCCTTCCTGGCTCAGGTGACGAAGACAGGAAATGTGCGGCAACAGCGGCTCAGATGATCGGGCAAATGGAACGCTGCGGGTTTTGCGGGAGGGATATCGCGTCTGTTTTCCAGCCCGGTCAAACCCACAATGCGATCAGCGCCATGATCCCGTATCCGACCCCGAGCGACAGCACCTTGAGCGGCAACATCTCTCGAGACGAGAACTCCCGCCGCAGGATCTCGTAGACCGCGACATAAAGAAACGTGCCGGCGGCCAGCGCATCGAAAATCGCCTCGAACTTGACGGCGCCAGTGCCTGACACCAGCATCGAGGCTCCCCAGCCCAGGCCGATACCGATCGGCGTCATCAACGAGAAAAACACGATCTGACGAAAGTAGCCCGGCCCGGCCACCTTGCCGCCCGGCCCATCCCCCAGCATGCTCAGGCCAAGCGCGAAAGACGCCGACCCCTTGTGCGCGAGCACGGCCACCAGAAGCACGATGGCCTGAAGATGCATCGTTTCGATCCCAAGGGCAAAGCCCGCGATCACTGAATGGATCGACAGGATGAGGAACAGGACGAGTGGATAGGCCCGTGCGGCATCGGCGCCCCGATTGAACGCATGCCCCACCTGCTCGAGCGCCAGCATCAGGCCAAGCGCCAGCCCACAGACCAGCCCGTAAATCGGATAGCCGAGATCGCCGTAGGCTTGCGAAAACCCTTCCTGCGCATCGGGCAGCACATGGATCAGCGCTGCCCCCAGAAAGACGCCCCCGGCAAAGACATTGCCCGCGATCAGCAGCCGGCCCCCGTTTTCGCCCAGCGCAAGGCGCCGCGCCGCAAGTCCACCGCCAAGCCCGATCACGAAGATCGCGATCGCCGAGACAATCTTGATATCAGTCAGTTCCATGTTGCTTCCGATATTCCCCAAGTGGCACGCCGATTGACGGCAACATCGCTTGATCACGCCAGTGGGTCAAGTGATTCGCGCTGCATTGTGCGCCTGATGTCTCTGCACCGCTCAAATCAGAGCAGATCGGTCGCAAAACGGCACCTTGCAGGTCCGCCAGGGGCGTTCTTCAGCGCGCTGGACGGCCCTGTCTTGGTTGTGTTCGTGTCGTGACCGTTGGAAATTATCTTGCCTCCGGCCCCTTCATCCATGAAAACAACCCAAAACCGCCAAGGGATTGTCGGAGACGGGTTTGCTTAAGAGATGCTGCGTTCGCTCCGACAGTAGGTTCCGGCCCACCTCCAGACATCGCCAAACATACGCTTGTACAGGGATCTGGCGAATACAATGTTCAACAGAGCGCCTGTCGTCTGTCCCCGTGTGCGGCGCACCCAATGCGCACCTTTGACGATATTTTCCTGTTCGGCTTCGTTTAGGTCTTTGCCCTGCTGTCTCTCTCTGGAAAATTCAGCGACGACGCTATGAAAGACCCGACCATTCTGGATGTGCTGGCGGATTTTGAATACCGGTAGGGGAAGTCATCCAGCCGTTGGATGAGGCTGGTTTCTTAGGGTTTTCAGGAAGATAGAAAAAGCAATAACCGGTTACTGCGAGTGGGCGATCTCGGCGGTTGCAGTCTTATCCCAACCCGTCTGCGCCAATCGCTCGATCGCCACATGCACTTGTCTGGGCGTAAAGCGCTGTTTTCGTTCATTCCAGGAATGAAGGGAATGGAGAATTTTCTCAGGATCGCGGATGCCTTCGTGGACCACAAGCCAATGAACGGATGCGAGAAGTTCGAGGCCATAGGGTGTTTCAAACCCACTGACCAATTCGCTCACCCGGTCAAATCGGGCCTTGGTTTCATTGTCGTGTTCAACGATGCTTTTGGCATCACCAACTGCACCTGGAACAAGTTCGATCTGCTTGTTTGGCAAATCGCCGCCGTCAGCGTATCCGGATATCAGGTGGCCTTCGATTGCATGTAAAACATGCCGCAGATTTTCCGCATAGGGGCCGTAGTGATGTTTTTTGAATTGAAGCCGCAAAGGCTGGCCGGCCTCTTGCATGAAATACATGAGCTTATGCACTTCAATCAGCGTTACGAATGGATCAAGCAACCCCTCCAGATAGCGGTCCAGCAAGGTGACAAGAGTCGCACGTCCCGGCGTCATGTTCGGTACCGCACGAGTCCGAGCCATTGCTTTGGCGTCCGGGGTCTCACTTGGTTCAAAAACGATGACATCACAGTCAAGGTCGGACAGAGCCGCCTCGATCCTTTGTCGGACATCTGCCCAGTTCAATCCTCCCAATCCGCTACCCAGCGGTGGAATTGCGATCGACTGAATTCCCAGCCGGATAATGTCTTGCCGAAGCGCAACAAGGCCAGTTTCTATGTCTTCAAGCCTGCTCTTGCCTCTCCAGTGCCGTTTGGTCGGAAAGTTGATTATATATTTGGGACCGGACAATGCATTTCGTTCCGTAATAAACATACGACCCGGAACCATTTCGCCCTGATCACAGGCGGCCTTGTAGAGCTTGAAATTATTCGGAAAGACCTTCTTGAACTGCAGTGCAACACCACGGCCCATCACACCAACACAGTTTACGGTGTTGACGAGTGCATCGACATCTTTCTTGAAAAGATCGCCGGTTTTGAACTTCAGTACCCCCATTTCTTCTTCCTCAATAATACCATTGACGCTTGGTCTCAACGGACGGACTGTGAAGTGCGCCCAGGGGCTGGCCACTATGTGACTTCATTTTTTGCCATGAGTTCTGCCTGGGCAATGATGAGCTGAGTAGCTGATTCCTGCGCATCAGGTGGGTAGCCATATTTTGCGAGTAACCGGCGCACAGTCCGGCGCATATCTGCTCGAACCGTATCGCGTTGTGTCCAGTCCAAAGTCGCCTTGCGCTTGATGCTCTCCGCCAACTCCCTGGCAATTTGCTTTAGCGTGTCATCCTGCATGGCTTGCTTTGCCGAAGCATTATCGGCCAGTGCCTGATAGAAGGCGATTTCCTCCTCGCTAAGGCCGGTTTCTTGGCCCTCAGCAATTGCTGACGAAATCGTCTTTGCAAGGCCGATCAGTTCTTCGATAACCTGAGCTGTCGAAATTGCCCGGTTTGAATAGCGCGTGAGAACGCCTTCGAGCGACTCCCGAAATGACCGGGACTGCACGATATTGATCCGCTCGCGCGTTCGTATTTGATCGCTCAGCAATTTCTTCAGCGTTTCCAGAGCAAGATTTTTCTGAGGCAGTGCAGCCAAACGGTCCAGAAATTCATCTGACAGGATGCCCACATTTGTGTCGGGCAGTCCGGCAACCGCAAAAAGATCGATCACGCCGTCGGTGCGGATGGCTCCCGAAATAACTTGTTTCACGGCGGCTGAATTGGCGTTCGCTCGCCCCCCGCTTTCATCATTAAACCGCTTGCGGATCGCCGCTCTTACATTCTGATAGTAAGAGAGATGATCGCGGATCAACTGAGTTTCGGGTCGTGGGACAGAAAGGGCGAATGTCTTTGAGAGACGCGCCGTCATCTCTGTGAAACGCTTCTTCCCGTTTTCCTGCTGCAGCACATAGTCAGCACCATCAATGATCGCTCGCAGCTGGTCCGCTTCTGGTCCGCGCACGAGGCTCATATAATCGAAGTTGCTGAAGAATGTCTCCAGTTCCTCGGAATGACGCAACATCAGCGGGACAGCCTGGTCCTGAATTCTTTCAACCGGTTTTCCTTCACCACCAGCCTGTGTGTAGGTCTGAATGGCGTCTCGGAGCTGATCCGCGATACCGAGATAGTCGACAATGACACCGCCGGGTTTGTCGCCAAACACCCGGTTTACCCGGGCGATCACTTGCATGAGATTGTGCCCGGCGAGCGGCTTGTCGAGATACATCGTGTGAAGTGACGGGCAATCAAAGCCGGTCAGCCACATGTCGCAAACAATAACGAGCTTAAGCGAGTCATCGTTGTTTTTCAGACGATTTGCAAGCTTTTCGCGGCGAGCCCTGGTGCGGCCATGATATTTTGTCCGCTCCGCACGAGCCGCATACACTTCGTCAGTTTCGCCAGGACGTTTCTTTCCGACATTGGCGTCCATCACAACCTTTATTGCGCCGGCGTCGTCTTCATCAGCGTGCCAATCGGGCCGGAGCGCAACGATATGGTCGTAGAGGTCCATGCAGATGTTGCGGCTCATACAGACGATCATCGCCTTGCCGTCGATCACCTCTGACCGTTGCTCGAAGTGACTGACGATCTGAGCGGCCAGAGTTTCAATACGTTCGTTGGCGCCTGCCAGTTCTTCCAACGGGACAGCGATATCTGTATCGGCGGAAGAGCCGGCGTCTTCTGCATCGGCGGCCTCTGCGATCAGGCGTTCGGCTTCCTTGATGCCCTCATCGTCCGGTAACAGCTTGATGAGTTGCATCTCGTAGTAGATTGGCACTGTGGCGTTGTCGTCGATCGCCTGCTTGATGTCATAGATGTCGATATCAATTCCAAAGACGCCGCGTGTGGATCGATCATCATCCTCGATGGGTGTACCCGTGAAGCCAACAAAAGTCGCGTTCGGAAGGTTCTCGCGCATCCAGCGTGCACCACCCTTCAGAAAGCCGTATTGGCTGCGGTGCGCTTCGTCAGCAAGAACCACAATATTTGAACGTTCGCTAACGGGCTCCGCACGCTCCTCGAACTTCTGGATTGTCGTGAAGATGACGCCGCCCGACGCGCGGTTGAGTTTATTGAAAAGATCCTCCCGGTCTGCCGCTTGTTCCGGGTCCTGACGCAGCAGCGCGCGCCCATCGGCAAAGGTGCCGAAGAGCTGACCGTCGAGGTCGTTGCGGTCGGTCACCACAACAATCGTCGGATTCCGAAGCGCTTCATCCCCGATCAGCGCGCCTGAGAGCATCAACATGGTCAGGCTTTTGCCGGAACCCTGCGTGTGCCAGACCACACCACCCCTTCCATCGCCACCTGGCCCGTCGCCTTGCGGCTTGAGAGCGCGTGTCACCGTTTTGCGAGCTTTGCGGACGGCGCGGAACTGATGATAGCCGGCGATCTTCTTGATGATACGACCGGTGCGCTCGTCTTCCTCGAAGACAATGCAATGGGCGAGGTAGTCGAGCAATGTGTCCTGACGGAACAGGCCTGTGATGACCGTTTCGAGCGTTGGTTCGCCTGGATACCTGTCATCCTTGATCGAACGCCAGGGCGTAAAGCGGTCCTCATCGGCGGTAAGGGAGCCGACGCGGGACTGGTCGCCATCGCTGACAACAAGGAGTTCGTTGTAGGCAAAAAGCGCCGGGATCGCGGCCTTATAGTCCTGGAGCTGATCGAATGCGGTCCAGAGCGTTGCCTCCTCGTTGGTGGGGTCTTTCAGTTCGATCACAGCGATCGGAAGACCATTCAGAAAAACGACGAGATCGGGGCGACGGGTATGCTCACCATTCTTGATAGTCAGTTGGCGCACCACCAGAAAGTCATTCGCAGGCAAATTGCGCCAGTCGAACAGTTTCGCCTTGTCGCCGCGCGTCTCGCCATCGGTTGTCCGATAGTCTACGTCCGCGCCATCCGTCAGCAGGCGATGGAACCAGCGATTGTTCTGTTCAAGCGTGGGCTCCGGCGGGCGGGAAACGAGCGTCGCCGCCTGTAAAATGGCATCCTCGGGTAAGTCCGGATTCAACTTGCGCAGTGCCGCCTTCAGCTGGGGCAGAAGCACAACGTCTTCGTAGGAGTCGCGTAACGGATAGTCTGCGCCAAGGGAGATGTCAGCGCCGCGCGCCGTATCGTAGCCAAGGGCTTCAAACCAGCCAAGGGCGGCCTGTTCGACGATATCTTCCTTCATGCCTCGGCCTCCCCTTTATCAGGTTGTTCAATTTGTTTTTCTCGTGCGGCATACTGTTCCTGTTTGAAGACGACTAGGGCAGCCCGATAGGCATTACGATCTGTTCTAAACAATGCTTCACTGGCGACAAGCGGCGTTTCGAGCACCACAAACGGACCGAAATCGTTGTCGATCCACTCGTCGAAATCATTGTGGTCGCCATATCGCAGCCGCGCGAGCGGTGCTTTGCCAGCGCCGTTAAGGTGGGTCTTGAAAAGCAGCCCGACCACGGCATCTGTCGCACGGGCAAGAATTTCAGCATAGCGCGCGTCGAGCATGGGGGCGTAAGCATCTGATCCGTGCGCTGCTGCACCGTGGGCGTTGCGAATTTCCATGACGCCATCAATGATCGAGTTGACTCCCCGCAAAAGCTTTTCCGCGCCATTTTTCAGCGTGGCATCTGTGTGCCCGTCATCATGGATGCCGAGGTGCAGGAATTTTGTGGTTTCAGCGATGAGCTTTGGCGCTTCCCAAGCGCCGTCGGGCGTTTGCCCGCGATCGATTAGAATGGTTTTGCAGGTGGTTTCGATCAGCGTGCGGCAGAAGGATACGGCAATACCGGGTTTGTCCGGAATTGCGTCCTCCAAAGCTTCTACCTGCTGGCGAATGACGAGAGATTCCGGATGGCTCTCCATCAACTCGCGGCAGGCAGACAATTCAAATGCATATGCCTTTACCTCCATCACTCACCGCCATCCAGACCGAGAGCTTCTAGACTTGGTGCTTCCAATTCGCCGGAGATGAGCTTGGGAAGAAGCGTATCACGGAGGGCTGCAAGAGTTGAAATTTCGTCTCTGTTCGCTGTGATACGATCAAACATTGGTTCTGAGAGCTGCTCAAATACTTCGAGAGCCGCCGCTCCCGGATCGACCATCTTGTAGCCAGAGATTGACTCATGGCTGACACGCTGTCGTCCGCTTGTGCCGGTCATGTTCTTAATCGCGAACTCCCGAAAACGCTCGTTTCTGGCGAGACAATAGATAAATTCGCGTGATGTAGAGCCCTTGGGTGCCAACACGATGAATTCTGTTGAGCCCCAGCCGATCTCGCCATTGTCGAGGAAGTCGACCAACGCAGTTTTGCCGTTCTCAAGACACGGCGTAATCCGGGCGAGCAGCGTATCTCCATTCTTGAACCGCATGCCGGAACTGAATTCTCGTTGCGCCCAACTATCAGGTGTTGGCCCTGACGTGGGAACGTCAGTCATTCCTAGGTAAGCTGATTCCACGCCCTTTTTCAGCGGTCGAGTAGGATTTACCGCGATCAGGTCAGAAAGAACGCACGGAACCCAGCCCGTCGGAATCTCTCCGATCTCCGACAACTCGTAACTATTAGGCAAGGTATCAAAGAGGTCCTGAGGCATGCCGCGAAAGCTGGTCGCGCCTGCGGCCTTGGCGCGGACGGGATCGAAATCGACAAACCAAGCCCTGAACACCGCCCGCGCGATCTCCTCCAACGTCCGGTTCATCTCACGCAAAAGCTCGATCTTGTCGTCCAGACATTTAAGAATAATTCCGATCGACTTTTGAACGTCGGTGTCGGGCAATGTTATTTCGAGTTGAGCAAGCATTGCTTCATTGAGGCTAGCTCGTGTGGACAAAGTTGAAATCGCAGACATGCTTTCCCGAAAATCAGGGGACCTGAAATAGTATCCAGCGTACTCGGGAATTATCTGGGCCTGTGCCTTTGGTCTAAGCCGTTTGCAAAAGCCATTGAAAGTTCCATTTGGAACGTCGCTCAAGGCCACGCAGCTCATGCCTAACTCATGCTGCGTTTCACTTGTTCTTGTAAGAAATACATCTCCGCGCCGGATGTCACCAACACTTCGCTCTTTCTCGGAAGTCTCAACTAGGTCGCCCAGCTTTTTTGGCACAAAGAAGTTATAAAACACATCTTTAAAAGTAAGAAAGGGATGTCCACTCCCGAATGCACTTCGCGGCTTTGAAAGGCCAGATCGGAAGTCGTAGACCTCATCTAGCTGATAGACATTGCGCTCAGAACTCATACCCAAGCGCTCCCAGGTTTGATTTGATTTTCTTCGAGAGCGTTTCTGATGCAACGAGCTGATCGCTAAATTCAGAAACTAACCTTTTCATCTTATCTTCGAATGGCTCGTTATCGGCCTTGCGCGCGGCGCTGCCTACATAACTACCCGGCGTTAGGACATGGCTGTATTTACGAATTTCGTCGAGTGTAGCCGCCTTGCAGAAGCCTTTAACATCTTCGTAAGCGCCCGCATCTTTTTCGCCGCGCCAGGCATGATAGGATCCGGCAATGCGGCCAATCTCCGTCTCGGCAGGCGGCGGCGAGGTTGGGTGATCCCGTCCGGAGAGGAACCGCAGCGTCCGCGACCCTTCCTCCATCGCGCCTAAGTCGCGGGCATCTATGAACAGCGTCTCTCCGGAGCGGTCGCGTCCGCCGCGCCCCTTGTCGAGATGCTTTCCGGTTTTGTCCCGCGTGACGAACCACAGGCAGACCGGAATACCCGTGGTTAGAAACAGTTGCGGCGGCATGGCGATGATGCAGTCGACAAGATCAGCCTCGATGATCTGCTTACGGATTTCCCCTTCGCCGCCTGAATTCGAAGACAGCGACCCATTCGCCATGACAAACGCTGCAATCCCGCCGCCTTTGCCGTTCGGAGGTGCGAGATGATGTATGAAGTGCTGTATCCAAGCATAGTTGGCATTGCCCACAGGCGGTGCACCGTATTTCCAGCGCGTATCTTTGCGCAGCAGTTCTCCTGACCAATCCGAAATGTTGAAAGGTGGATTGGCGAGGATGTAGTCAGCCTTGAGATCCGGGTGCAGGTCGCGCGTGAAACTGTCTGCAGGCTGTTCGCCCAGATTGGCCTCAATGCCCCGAATGGCGAGGTTCATATGCGCCAGCCGCCATGTCGTCGGGTTCGATTCCTGCCCGAACACAGAAAGATCACGCTTTGATCCGCCATGTGCTTCCGCAAAGCGTTCCGACTGCACGAACATGCCGCCCGAGCCGCAGGCCGGGTCATAGACGCGGCCCTCATAGGGCTCTATCATTTCGACCATGAGGCGCACGATCGAGCTTGGAGTGAAGAACTCGCCGCCGAGCTTGCCTTCCGCAGCAGCGAATTTACCGAGAAAGAATTCATAGACGCGGCCAAGAATATCCTTCTTCTGCGCTTCTTTTGTACCGACTGCAATTGACGCGATCTGGTCGATCAGGCCGCCAAGACGTTCCGGCGAAATGCCCCGGCGGGCATAATCTCGCGGCAGTTTGCCCTTCAGCTTCGGATTGTCCCGCTCGATGGCGTACATGGCGTCATCGATCAGCTTGCCGATATTCGGCGTCTTGCCCTTGGCCTGTATCTCCGCCCAACGCGCCTCCACCGGAACCCAAAAGACATTTTCGGCGGTATATTCGTCGCGGCTTTCGAGCATATTTTCTGCTGATGCGCCGGTGATGCCGTCGGCTTCGAGTTCCAGTCGCAACGCTTCGCGCCGGGTCTCGAACGCGTCGGAGATGTATTTTAGGAAAATCAGGCCCAGCACAACGTGCTTGTATTCCGCCGCATCGATGGAGCCGCGCAACTTGTCCGCCGCCGCCCAGAGCGCCTCAGGATTGATGCCGAGCTCTTTTTCGTCGAGTAACGGGGCACCTTCTGGATGATTTTTTGTACTTGTCATGTCTTCTTATGCACCTTCAAAAAATTCGTCATCCACCCGCTTCAGGTGCACCGTTTCTTCCAGACGACAGCCGATATTATATCGGATCATCAGCTTGGTGAGTTGATTCCCGTCTATCAAGACGATCCGCATGCCAAGATCTTTTGCAGTCTGTGTTGCACTTGAACTGAAGGCCGAGGTGGTGAAAAATATGCCCTTTTGGGCCTTTTTCAGATTAAGCGCGCCAAAGAAATCACGGATATCACCCGCGCCAATATTGTTACTCTCGGCATAACGCTTGGCTTGAATATATATTTGATCAACCCCGAGCGGGTCCTGATCAACAACGCCGTCAATGCCATTGTCCCCGGATTGGCCAAGTGCGCGTGCCGCGTCTTCGGATGTCCCTCCATATCCCATCGCCAGCAACAGATCGACGATCAGGTTTTCGAAGAACTGCGGGGACGCCGTTCGCACGCGCTCCAAAAGGTCCGCAGCGAGAGCTGAATTAATTTGAGAATGAGCCGCGCGCAGAATTTCATCAGGGGTCGCATCCTGTTCTACAGGGGCTTCCAGCGGCGCGATTTCGGAACTGTTGGAGCTGCCTTTGCGGCTCTTGAACTCCTGGAATGCTTCGTACTGATCAAGAAACTTGTTGTCGATGCGATCGGGGCTCTGAGAGAGCACTTTTCGTCCCTCTTGGGTCGCGACAAAAAAGCTTCTTTTTGGATAGCTCAAAAGCCCTGCTTGTTTCAGATAGGTTTTTGCCCAGTGGACGCGATTATCGAACGTTCTTTGCTTGCCCGAGGGCAAAAGCTCTGCGCACTCTTCAGGAGAAAGACCCAATTGCTCAGCCAGTCTGGCAATCACGTCCTTTGTCTGCACGGCGTCCTTTTCGGCGGACTGAAGCACAGGTAGCATCAATGACTGGTAATCCGGGATCATGAAATTTTGGTCTGCTTTCTTCTGTCTTCCTGGTTCCGATGTGACGCAATGTGTTCACAAACAACATGAGCCACTGTGCGGTCTTGCTCCCGACCGGCTTCATGAAAATTGTCCCGAAGCTCTCGCTCTATTCAAATTGGAATTCTCAATTTTTATATTCTAAGCTCTAACCGATGGACAAAGATCTGGCGAGAACAAATCCGGTCATGGTCCGAATGAGCGTCAGGTCTCGACACCAACTCCGACTCCAAAAGTCACAGCTCGACCTACACCAGTGGTCTATGAAGTCATCCTAGCGGTTCTGCATCATTTAGGCGCTTACCGCTGCTAGAACTTAGGCCAATGTCGCTCCGCCGATTTTGGCAGTGCCGGTCCGAGGCGGAGTACGTTGCCGTTTCCTCCATCCTGATTGGCGGAAGTGACCGGCATATAAACTTGCCACTATGGCCTATTTAGTATCTTCGCTGTTATGATTGCGGGGTCATTTTCATACCCATGCGTTGCGAGTTTCATGACTTGACATTTGATGTCTTCGGGCGACCAGAAAAACCAATTTCTCTCGTCGAAATACGCACGAAACTCGCAGCTTTTTGACTGATAAATATTGCCTGCTGCAAGCCCTAATCTTAGTGTTTCTTCGCCATTGATCATACCCGACTTCTTCAAATCCATCCTGAGTCTATTCAAAACGACATCTCTGTATTTTTTACACGTGAATAGTTTGTATCGACCTTCTGGGTAGGCGTGTTCCAATTTTATATCCGCGATTTTCACCCCCGGTGAGTTGAAAAAGGATTTAACTTCTATCGCAATTATTTCATTTTCGGTCGGCCTATAGGCCAGCAAATCTATTTCCGGTCGAGGTATGCTGGGTTTGTTGATATTCCGCTTTTCTTCCTTCGTTAAATCGACCTTGAAGGATTGCCTTACCCAGTATCCATTGTGCTCAAGAAGCGTTTTTACAATGTTCTCAAAATGGTCCAAATCAGCACTTTTCCTATGCAATTGTTGAATAGTAGCTTAAAATTCATTGAGCGACAGGTTGAACTTCAGAGTGTAAAAAATCGAGGCTTTGATCAATCAACAATGCCTTGAGATGCAAATTATTTTCAACCTATTCCGTTCATCCGTCACCCCTCCACCTGCGCAGCAAACTACAGAACCGCAAATGCGAGTGCGCTGGGCAACGGTAATGAATAATGCAGTATGACCAACAAGATTTCGAACAGATTGCGGTTTAGCGACCAGATATCATGCAGGTGCTTTTTAAAACCCTAAACGTCATACATGTGCCCATACGATCGTAATGAAATGAGATTGAGAACGTTGACGCCGAAATATCCGCTCAATTTCAGGATGTGCTATCCTTGGATCCTAAAGGAAAAGATTGCTTGAAGCCCCGGCCTGAGACTTAGTCATCCAAAAGAATGGGGATAGTTTGATGTGTCAGCGAGTGGTGCAAATTTTGTACACGTCACCATCTCATGTTAACAAAAACAGATTTTTTTAACATATCGGCTGGAATACGGTGAAACCTGCCAACGCCTTCCCGGCACTGACATTTGTGTTCGGATCTCTCCGGTGGGCAGTGATGGATAGCTGTTGCAGAACCGGACTTTCCAGCTGACAATCTGCAGCCTCAAACATATTCCGCAACGGCCCGCTGAAGCCCCCCTCCATCGCCCATTTGCTCGTCCGCCGCGTGATCCGGTGTCTTGATTGCATCCGCCAGTACATTGCCGTCGCTGCCGAACAGGCGCAGGTCCTGTCTGGCGACGTGGAAGGGCAGGATGTCGCCGCTGGTCAGGCAATGGTGGCCGGGCAGGCGGGCGGTCAATTCGGTGGGGGGTGCCTGATGCGGTGCGCCGCTCTGGCGGGCAATGGAAAGGTCGACCAGCGTTTCGGCCCCCAGGGCTTCGACGAAGCGCACGGCGCCCTGCAGTTGCAGATGGGCGGCCATGCCCTCTCCGGGCTGCAGGCTTTCCGGGCGGATGCCCAGGGTGGCCGGTCCGCGCGGTGTTTCCGGGTGTAGCGCAAGGTTCAGGCTGTCGCTGCAAAATTGCACGCTGCCAGCCGCATGGACGACCTCGCCGGCAATGCAATTGGTCGGCGGGGCGCCGAGGAATGAGGCGACAAAGACGGAGTTGGGATGCATGTAGAGCTCCATCGGCGTGCCGACCTGGCGGATGCACCCGCCCTCCATGACAACGATGCGGTCGGCCATGGTCATGGCCTCGATCTGGTCATGGGTGACATAGAGCGCCGTCGTGCCCAATTGCTGCTGCAGCTTGCGGATTTCCACCCTTGCGCTGTGGCGCAATTTGGCATCGAGATTGGACAGCGGCTCGTCAAACAGAAAGGCCTGTGGCTGGCGCACGATGGCGCGCGCCACGGCAACCCGCTGGCGCTGGCCGCCCGATAGTTCGCGCGGTTTGCGCGCCAGCAGATGATCGATCTCCAGGCGTTTGGCCGCCGCCAGAACCTCTGCCCTGATGGCCTGCGCCGGGCGCTTTTGCAGCGACAGGGCAAAGCCGATATTGTCGGCAACGCTCATATGCGGATAAAGCGCATAGGACTGGAACACCATGGCCAGTTCACGCGCTTTGGACGGCACATCGGTGATATCGACGTTATTGAGCGCGATGCGCCCGCTGGTCGGGGCTTCAAGACCGGCCAGCATGCGCAGCGAGGTGGTCTTGCCGCAGCCCGACGGGCCGACCAGCACGACGAATTCGCCGTCCTCGATGGTCAGATTGAAATCCCGCACCACCTGGTTTTCGCCAAATGACTTGCAGATATTGTTGAAAGCGATGGTCGCCATGTTGCATTATCCCTTGAGACCGGATGAGACGAACGTGTCCATGACACGCCGCTGGAAAAACAGAAAAACCGCGATGGCCGGCACGCTGGCAAAGATGATGCCGGCCATCAGTGCGCCGTAATCATCCTGGTCGTCCTGCAGGAATTCGCGCAGGCCGATCTGGATGGTGCGCGAATTTTCGCTCTCGGTGACCAGCAGCGGCCAGAAATATTCATTCCAGCTGTCGATGAAGATGATGATGGTCAGCGCCGAAAGCGCCGGGCCGAGATTGGGCACGATGACCCGCCACAGGGTGGTCCAGTGGCCGGCCCCGTCCATCTGTGCCGCGTCGATGAGTTCGCTCGGAAAGGACATCATGTGCTGGCGCAGCAGGAAGATGGCGATGGGCGTTGCCAGATTGGGCACCACCAGCGCCCACCAGGTATCAAACCAGCCCAATTGCGCCATCAGGATGTAATTGGGCAGCATGGTCAGCACCTGGGGGATCATCATGGCGCCGATCACCAGCGCAAAGATTGCATCGCGAAAGCGAAAGGTGAAACGGGCAAAGGCATAGGCCGCCAGCACGCCGAGCGCCAATTGCCCGGCAACCCGCAATGCGGTGGTGCCCGCCGTGTTCCAGGTATAGCGGCCAAAGGCCGTCTGCTCGAACAGATGGGCAAAATTCTGCAGCGTCGGAACATCCGGCCACAGGCTGAGCGCATAGACCTCATTGGGCAGCTTGATGGCGGTGCTGACGACAATCAGCATCGGCGCCAGGATCGACAGGCAGATGATCAGCAGGACCAGATGGCCCACCACCTGCAGGGGACGGGATAATTGCATGGGATCTCTACTGCTTGTAATGGGCCCGCCTGTCGAACAGGCGGATCTGGAGAAGGGCCAGGATCATCAGCAGGGCAAACAGCATCATGGTGCCTGCGGCGCCGCCGCCTACATCAAAGGTGACGAAACTGTACTGGTAGATCATGTAGAACAGGTTGGTGGTCGAATTCGACGGTCCCCCCTCGGTCATCAGATCAATGGGGGTGAACACCTGCTGCATGGTGAAAATGATGGTCGAGATCATCACGAACATCAGCGTCGGGGTCAAAAGCGGCCAGATCAGCCGGCGAAAGATTGTCAGGTCGCCCGCCCCGTCCATGCGCATGGCCTCGATATATTCGCGGTTGATGCTGGCCAGCCCGGCCAGATAGATCAGCATGTTGAATCCCAGAACCTTCCAGGTCGAAATGCCGATGATCACCCAGATCGCCGCATCGGGATCGGCCAGCAGATTGGGCAGACGGTAGCCCGCAAGGGCGAAAAACTGTTTGGCATAGCCAAAGATCGGATTGAGGATCCACAGGAAGGCAACGCCGACAACGACAAAGCTGATCAGCGTCGGCAGGAACAGGATCGCCCGGTAAAAATGGCCCCTTGTGCCAAGACTCCATAAAAACACCGCCACCGGAATGGGCAGCAGAACCTTCAGGGGAATGGACGCGCCGATATAGATCACTGTGTTGAGCAAGGCGGTCTGGAAGAGCGTCGAGCCGAAGACCCGGCCATAATTTTCCGTGCCGACGAATTGCGTCGGCTGGCTGGGGTTCATGTTCCAGTCAACCAGACTCAAATATGCGGTCTGCAGCAGGGGCCAATAGGTGAAAAGGGCCAGCAGAATGAGCGTTGGCACCAGATAGAGCCAGGGCACCAGGGCGCTTTCTGCGCCCAGACGCGAGACCAGCCATCCGTCGCGGCGGGCAGGCGCAACCGCGTTAAGGGTTGCGCCCGTTGATGGTGAAAGCATGCTCACGGTCTGGCCTAGAAGTTCGGCGACAGGGACGCATTGACCGCGGCAACAGCCTCGGGCACGATTTCTGCGGCAGGCCGCTCGGCTGCCCACAGTTCATCGAGCATCGCGCGGATGATCGTCTGGGCCTCAAGCGTGCCCTTGGCCGGCCATACATTGGTTGGAACCGTATCGGCCATTTGCGCGATCACCGGCGCCACCAGCGGGAAACTGTCCACATAGGCCTTCATGTCGGGATCACTCAGCGGATCCTTGACCAGCGGCATGTAACCCGATTCACGCGCCCAGCGGTTGGCAATCGGCTTTTGCGAGATGAACCGCAGCAGCGCCATGGAGGCGTCGCGGCGCGCGCCCTCGGGCGCATAGAGCATCAGGGCTGCGCCGGAGTTGGACACACGGCGCGGCTTGTCGCCGAACAGCGGGTAATTGGCCACGCCCAGTTCGAATTTGTCCTTCGACGCCGCGTTGAAGCCGCGCAGCGCTGCCGATGAGGTGATATACATGCCCATCTGACCGGCCATGAAGGCCGTGCCCCAATCCTTGTCGGATGCAATCGGCATCATGCCGCTGGTGGCCATGTCCTGCCAGTTCTGCAGGGCGGCGATGCCGTCCGGCGTATCGAATTCGGCCCTTGTGCCCTCGGCGTTCAGATAGGTGGCGCCGGCATTGTTGACCATGACCATGGTGCCGTAATCACCCATCGAGGCCTGCAGATGCGCACCGCCCGCCATGCCGGTTTTGTCCATGATGGTCGTGCCCATTTCAAGAAAGGCGTCCCAGGTGGCCGGCGGCGTTTGCGGGTCAAGGCCTGCCTTTTTGAAAATGTCCTTGTTGTAATAGATCATCGGCGTGCCATAGGCATGCGGAATGGCATAAATGGCGTCCCCGGATCGTCCGAGATCGAGGAAATTGGGCAGATAGGCTTCCAGCCAGGCCGTGTCGCCTTTGGAGGCTTCGACCATGTCCACGGCGTTGGTATTGTTGAGGAAGAAGCTGATGTTCTTTCCGATGACCGTGGCGATGTCGACGGGCCGCTCCGCCGCCAGTGCCGCCTGCAGCACGCCGGTGATCTGCCGTGACTGGGCAAAGACGTCCTTGACCTTGATGTCGGGATTGGCCGCTTCGAATTCATCAAAGATGGCGCGCAGCGCTTTGAAGTTGCCGGTCTGGTAGTGATAGAAGGTGATTTCGGTTTCAGCCCGTGCATTGGCGGGGATGGCCATGGCGCCGGCCAGCGCGCCGACGAGCCCGAGCGCCAGGCCGGTGGACAGGCGTAATTTCTTGAGGTTGATCATCTGAAAACTCCGGATCAAATTGGTGACAGGTGCCTATTCACCATCCCCGTGTGACGTTTGATCTCAGTTTTGATGACGGTTTTGTGAAACCTGAATGAGCGCTCATTCTGTCATGCAATCGTCATGCGCCAATGCGATCTGGTGCTTCACCAACAAGGGAGTAATGGGTTGAATTCTTTCAGACTGATTCAGATAAGCGATACGCATCTGTCACGCGCGCGGCCGCATTTTGTCGGCAATTATGAAATTGCTGCTCAGCATGTCGCAGGCGAAAAGCCGGATATGGTGATCCATTCCGGCGACATCGCCGTGGATGCGCCGACGCGGCCGGATGATCTTGTCTTTGCACAGGAGGCGTTGAACAGCCTCGGCGTGCCCTGCCGCACGATTGCCGGCAACCACGATGTGGGCGACAATCCCGGCGACAATGATTACCAGCCGGGGCAAAGGATCAATGCGCCGTGGATCAGCGCCTTCGAGGCGGTTTTTGGACCAAGCCAATGGCAGTTCGAGGCCGCCGGATGGCATATTCTGGGAATCAATGCGCAATTGTTCCTGTCCGGACTTGATGAAGAAAGCGCCCAGATGGTCTGGCTGGAAGAGGCTCTGGACAGGGCCGGGGACAAGCCCGTCGCCCTGTTCTGTCACAAGCCATTGCTGAACAAGGCGCTGGATGAGGAGACCGAGGTGGCCTTCCGCTACGTTCCACTCGCCTGCCGCCCGAGGCTGAACGCCCTGTTGCAGGCGGCCAATGTGCGCCTGTTTTCCTGTGGTCATGTGCATCAATCACGCGATCACGTCGTCGATGGCATTCGCCATGTCTGGGCGCCGGCCACGGCCTTCACGCTTCCCGACGCGATGCAACCGCGTGTCGGTGTCAAACGCTGCGGTCTGGTGCACTATGCCTTCACGCCGGGGGATGTGCAGGTTGAGACTGTCTTTCCCGAAGCAATGCAACATCATGAATTGACTGTCATCAAGGACGCCTATGCCTGAGCAAACCACACACGCCTTCGCTGCCCCGCTTCTGCCGAGCCTGCCCAATCTGCGTGATCTGGGAGGGCATCGCACGCGCGATGGCCGCCAGGTGCGCCGCAACCGCTTTTTTCGCAGTCCCCGCCTGACGGATATGACCGCAGCCGACAGACAATGGCTGTCTGACAGGGACATCGCCATGTTTGTCGATTTTCGTGGTGTCCAGGAGCGTGCCGTCGCGCCGCTGGATCTGCCCGCCGCGCTGTTGCCGCTGCGCATCAGCCTGTCCATCGAACCGGGCGTTGGGCCGCTGCTGCGCGCCGTTGAGGCGAAGGCGCCGGCCAGCGATGCCGACGTCCACGCCATCATGGTTGCGCTCTACACCAATTATGTGCGGCGCCATGGCGCAATCTTTGCCGAGTTCCTGCGTCTTGTGGCAGAGGAAAAAAACCGCGCGACCGTCTTTCACTGTTCGGCGGGCAAGGACCGCACCGGTTTTGCCGCCGCGCTGTTGTTGACCATCCTGGATGTGCCGCAAGAAACGATCATGGAAGATTACCTGCGCACCAATGATGATTGGGTGCCGCCGGCCGATATCCAGCACAATGTCCCGGCCTCCTATCGCTCCGCCCTGCTGGGCGTGCGCGCCGCCTATCTGGACGCCGCCTTTGCGGAACTGGATCGCAACCATGGCGGGGCCGAGGCCTTTGCTGCTGCAGCGCTGGGCGGGCAGGCGCAGCTCATGGCCTTCCGGGAACGCGAAACATGCCCGCTTTAGCAGGCATGCCGTTGGCCGCCCGGACAGGGGAAGCGCCAGATGACGCGGTCCATCTGGCCGGCCCGCCGCCGCTGCAAGGCAAGCGGCAAAGAATTCTTGCCGCGGCATCCGAACTGATTGTCCGCGATGGCTTGCAATCCCCGATGTCGGCCATCGCGGAAAAATCCGGCGTCTCCATGGGCTCCATCTACAATCACTTTGCCGGCAAGAATGAACTCGTCATGGCCATTTATGACGAAATTGCTGCCCAGGCGAATGAACATCTGGTGGAGCCGCCAAACTCCGATCAGACCTGCCCCGATCAGACCTGCCAGACGCGCATCATGCGCTATATCCATGCTTATATCGACTTCTTCTGGCAGGACCGCGATCGCGCCATTCTGTTTGAATATCTGTCGAATGTCCCGCTGATTGCGCCCGATGAACTGGAGCGGGTGTTTGGCACAAGCAGAACCTTCATCAATGCGCTCCTGGCCGAAGGCCAGGCGGCCGGTCTGGTCAAATCCTGCTCCACCCGTTTCATGGCAGGTCTCATCGGCGGCGGCATCCGCAACGCACTCAAATGGCACCGGGCAAACCACCTGGAACTGACAGACCGGCAGCGCCAGCAGATCGCCCTTTTGTGCTGGGACGCAATCGCCGCCTGACGGGGATCTGCAGGTTTGGCCGCTCTTTGCGTCAGGCATTGCTATGGGGCAGCATGGCATTCTGACCTGTCAGAAACCTGCATCCCCGAAATATGCCATCTAAGCCTTGCTCCAAATTTTATGACTTGTAATTCAATTCCAAATTGGAATAAGCTATAAAAAATGGAGGAGACACCGTGACAGTTGCTGCGATTGACCGCTGCATCAGCATGATCGAACTGCTCGCATCGGTGTCAGAACCGATGGAGCTGTCGGAGATTGCTGCGCAGGTCGGCTTGCCGACCAGTGGGGCGCATCGCACGCTGGCGACGCTGATGTCACGCGGCTGGGTGACCCAGGATCCGGCGACGCAGAATTACGGGCTGTCGCTGCGCATGGGCTTGCTGGCGTTTCGCAATCTGGATGCGCAATATGTGCCTGATGTGGCCAATGAGGTCTTGCGCAAGCTGGCCGCCAGGACACAGGAATATTGTCGCCTGGCCGTCGCCGAGAATGGTGGTCTGACCTGGATCGCCCGGGCGCAGGGCGCGCGCCACGGGCTGCGCTATGACCCTGAGATGGGCGTCGATGTCATCCTGCATGCCACGGCAACCGGCAAGGCCTGGCTCGCCAATCTTCCCGAAGCTGATGCCCTCAAGCTCGCCTATGCCGAAGGATTTGGCACGGTAAAAGGCATGGGGCCGAATTATATCCGCGACATCGACACCTTCCGCCAGCATCTCAACAGCGCGCGGGCCAAGGGCTATGCCACTGCCGTTGATGAGGGCGAGGCGGGGGCCACGGCGCTTGCGGTGCCGTTTTTCAGCAATGACACACCCGAAGCGGCCATGGTTGGCACGATCAGCGTTGCCGGGCCGACCCTGCGCGTGCGCCCGGCCCGCTACGGGGAAATCAGCCGGGAGCTGAAGCTCGCGGCGCGCGAACTCTCGGCCATCTGGCCGCTGCGCATCCGGCAACGTGATTTCAATATGGGCGATTTCAGTACGGGCGACCCAAAAGCGGGTCTCGGCCAATGAAGCTGCGCGCAACAGTGAGAAAGGCATGGGAGCCGGCGCTTTGGTTCCTCGGTCTTTTGTTGATCTGGGAGGCGGCGGTGCGCATCTTTGCCATACCGGGTTTCATCCTGCCCGCGCCCTCCGTCTTCATGCTGCGCATAGTTCAAAGCGCGCCGCAGCTTGCCTATCACGGCATGATCACAACCAAGCTGATCATCTATGGTTTTGTCGCCGGTGCGGTGCCGGGCGTGGCGCTGGGCTATCTGATCGCGCGCTATAGCATTTGCAAACAATTGCTCTATCCGATCGTCGTCTTTATCCAGGGACTTCCCAAGATCACGCTGGCGCCGCTGATGCTGGTCTGGTTCGGCTTTGCCGATTTCCCCAAAATCCTGCTGACCGGGCTGATCACCTTCTTCCCCGTCATGGTGGATTCCGTTGCCGGATTCCAGTCGATTGATCCGCGTAAATATTATCTGAGCAAATCGACCGGCGCATCGTGGCTTCAGACCTTTCTGAAGATCGAACTGCCCTCGGCAGCACCGCAGATCTTTTCCGGGCTGCGCATCTCGATCGTTGTCGCCGTCACCGTTGTCATCGTGGTCGAATGGCTGAACTCCAAGACCGGGCTCGGCTATCTCGTCCTGCGATCCATGGACGGCAAGGACACGTCGATGATTTTCGCGACCCTGGTGGTCGGATCGTTGATCGGCGTTTTTCTCAGCGGCCTTGTCCAGGCCATTGAACGCGCCCTTGTGCCGCAAGGGAGGCACTAGAGTAAGACCCCGAAGTTATCGCGGCACACAGTCTGGCCGCACCTGTATCTACCAAAGTTCTGAAACCGAAAATGGGAATGAGGAGACCACCCAATGAACATGAAATTCAAAGCAATCCTGCTGGCAACAGCCATGACGCTTCCGGCAAGCGGCGCCTATGCCGCCGACACCATGAAGATGATCATGAACTGGACCGCCGATTCCGCCCATCTGGGATTTGCCGTGGCGCAGGTCAACGGCCTTTACGAGGCGGCCGATCTGAATGTCGAGCTTGAGGAAGGGCGCGGCTCTGCGGTTGCGGCCCAGTTGGTTGCCACCGGACAGGCTGACATTGGCTATGCCGATGCCGGCGCCACGCTGAATGTCGCGTCGCAGGGCGCGCCGATCAAGATCATCTCGACCATCTGGAAAGCCGGCCAGTTCGGCGTCATTTCCCTCAAATCATCAGGCATCAACGGACCAGCCGACCTGAAAGGCAAGAAGATCGCCGTGGCGCCGGGCTCTGCGCAGGCCTCCCTGATGCCGGTCTTGCTGGCCAAGAATGGTTTGACTGAGGCCGATGTGGAAATCGTTTCGGCAGCACAAAATGCCTTTCTCGGCCTTTTGACGACCGGTGGTGTGGATGCCGTGGCTGAAACACCGGAAAATGTCGTGGTGCCGCTCAAGGGTGAAGGCATCGAGGCGTCGAACATGTATTTCTACGACCATGGTGTGCCGCTCGTCAGCCTTTCGCTGGTGGCGCGCGAAGACAAGTTGCAGGCCAATCCTGACGCTTACAAAAGGTTCCTGGCAGCCACAGCCGAAGGCTGGAAGCAGGCCATGGCCGATCCCGAGGCAGCGGTTGCCGCACTTCGCACAGTCTTCCCCGAAGTCGGCAAATCGGACGATGCGCTGATTCAGGGCGCCACCTACAGCTTTGCTTCCGTATGCCCCGGCGGGGCAGGCGATATCATCGGTGTCACCGATACGACGACCTGGGACAATATCTACGGCGTGATGACCTCTGCCATGGGCCTGACCAAGGACAAGCCCGTGACCGATTATTATTCACTCGATTATGTCCCGGCAGAACCTGTCACCTGCCCTTGATCATGATGTGGTGGGGCGCCTGTTAGCGCCCCGCCGCTCCCATGGATGCCGCTCCATAAATACCTGAGCAAAAAGCGATTACACAAAGGAACGCCCAGTGGCACAGATGAGCACAGTCGAGACAAGCGGCGGCACCCGTGGCCCTGCGCTGCCCGCGTGGCTCAAGTCCGGGCTGTTGACCATTGTTGCGGTGCTGATCGTCATGGGCGTCTGGCAAGTCGCTGCCATTGCCTTTGATGTGCCGGTCTGGCTGGTGCCCAAACCCTCCGACTTCATGGCGCGTTTCGTTTCCGATTTTCCGCTGCTGCTGCACCATGCGTTTGAAACCTCCAAGACATTGCTCATGGGGTTCGCCCTGGGTGTGCTGATCGCCGTGCCGCTGGCCTTTGCCATCACCTCGTTTGGTGCGCTGGAACGCGGATTGTTCCCGGTGATCGTGTTTTTGAACATCATGCCGAAGACGGTGATCGGTCCGATCCTCATTGTCTGGTTCGGCATCGGCCCGCTGGTCGCAGTTCTGATCGTTTTCCTGATGTCGTTCTTTCCGGTGCTGGTCGACAGCATGTCAGGCTTTCGCGCCGTCGATCCGCGGCTCTATTACATCACCCGCTCAATGGGGGCCAGTCCGGCCCAGACCTTCTTTCGTATCCGCCTGCCCGCCTCGATGGACCATATTTTCGCCGGTATGAAAATCGGCGTGGTCAAGGCCGTGGAAGGCGTGATCATCGCCGAGTTCATCGCCTCCAGCGCCGGCCTTGGATATCTGATCATGCGGGCATCGGGGTTCATGGACATGACCTTGATGTTCAGCGGGCTGATCATGGCCGCACTGGTGGCGCTGGTTTTCAACAGTGGCATGTCGATTGCCGAGGTCGTGCTGATGCCCTGGGCCCGCAGATCACAATGAAAAATAGCCGCAATAATTTTTTACCGAATTGAACAGGCAAGTTGAATGGAAACGCGCATGGAACTGGGCCGCTGAATATGGATCCACAGAAGAATCAGGGAACCGGTGCTTCGATTGTCGCCCGGGACATCACCAAGATCTACGGGACCGGTCCGGATGCATTCCATGCGCTGGGTCCCATTGATCTGGATATCAAACCCGGCGAATTCGTTTCCCTGATCGGCCCTTCCGGTTGCGGCAAGAGCACCACCATGTTGCTTGTCTCGGGCCTCGAGCCGATCTCGCAGGGCCATGTCGAGATCGACGGCAAACCTTTGACCAAACCGATTTCAGAAATCGGCATTGTCTTTCAGGATCACCTGCTGCTGGATTTTCGCACAGCCATCCAGAACGTCATGCTGCAACAGGAAATCCGCAAGCTCGACAAGGCCGATATGCGCAGTCGCGCCGATGCCCTTTTTGAGCAACTCGATCTGGTCGGTGCGGAAGATAAATATCCCTGGCAATTGTCCGGCGGCATGCGCCAGCGCGTTTCGATAGCGCGCGCCCTTGTGCACGACCCGTCGATGCTGATCATGGACGAACCCTTTGGCGCGCTGGACGCCATCAGCCGGACCCAGATCCGTCACGATCTGGAAATGCTGTGGCTGGCCAAGCGCAAGACGGTGCTGTTCATCACCCATTCCATCGAGGAAGCGGTCGGGCTGTCGGACCGTGTTCTGGTGATGTCGAAATCGCCGGGGCGCATCGTCGAGGAAATCAGCATCGATCTGCCGCGGCCGCGACCGGCGCATCTGGGCGAATATCCGGAATTTGCCGTCTATGCCAAGAAGATCTACACGATTTTCGAAAAGCTCGGCGTCTACAATTTTTGAGCAATGCTGCCCTCTTTGCGACAGCCAACACAGAACGGATTTACCTTGGCATTTGAGCTTGTCATGAATCATGCAACCTTCCGCACCGCCTGGCGGTTCGAGGCCTTCACCCAGGCCTGCGCAGCGGCAGGAATGGCGCGTGTCTCGGTCTGGGGCGATGAGGTGGACCGCATCGGCGTGACCGCGGCGCAGCAGGTGCTGCAGGATAACGGCCTGACGGTTTTCGGTTACAATCGGGCCGGGCCGTTTCTGGCGACAACAAAGGCTGAACGGGCCGACAATCTGGCAACGGCGAGACGTGAGATCGACAAGGCTGCGGCGCTGGGCGCAGACCATGTGCTGGTGTTTCCAGGACGCTTGAGCGACGGGCAAAAGGGACTTTGCAGCGCAAGACGCCAGGTCGCCGAACTGCTGGTGCCGCTGCTCGATCATGCAAGGGCTTGCGGGATCCGCCTGGCGCTGGAGCCGCTGCATCCCATGTTGGCGGGAGACCGTTCACCGCTGTGCACGATGGCCGAGGCCATTCAGCTTTGCGACCAATTGGGCGATGGCATCGGTATTGTCGTCGACAGTTATCACGTGTGGTGGGACCCGGCCCTTGATGCGCAGATCGCCCTTGCGGGCGAAAAGGGGCGGATCCTCGGGTTTCATGTCAATGACTGGCTGGTGCCGACCCGCCACCTCTTGACGGACCGCGGCATGATGGGTGACGGGATCATCGATCTGGCACACCTGCATGAACAGGTTTTGGCCGCCGGCTATCAGGGCCCCGTGGAAGTCGAGATATTTTCCGATGATTGGTGGGGCAGGGACCCGGCACTTGTTCTGCAAACGGCCATTCAGCGCTGCGAGAGCATCTTTCAAAATGTGGAAAGCCAGCACGGATGAGCCCAGTCACGATCGACGGTTCGACACGGGTTTATGCCGTGTTCGGGGATCCGGTGAAACAGGTGCAGACGCCGCGCCTGATCAATCCTCTGTTTGCCGCTGCGGGGCACAATCTTGTCGCTGTTCCCTTCCATGTGACGCCCGCCAGTCTGGCGCAGACCTGGGGCGCCTTTCGCCAGATTGACACGATTGCCGGCATCGGCGTGACGGTGCCCCACAAGGTGGCGGCAGCAACGCTTTGCGACAGTCTTACCGAGGCAGCGCGCATGGTCGGGGCGGTCAACAGCATACAGCGCCGCGACGACGGCTCCATGCATGGCGCATTGTTTGATGGCGCGGGCTTTGTTCAGGGGCTTGGGACCTGTCGCGCGCGTCTCAAGGGCGCCGAGATCTTGCTGATGGGCGCCGGTGGCGCAGGCCGTGCGATCGCCCATGCGCTGGCCGCCGAAGCGCCTTCCCGCATCTGGGTGCTGGACCGCGATCCGGGTTCCGTGGCCTTTACCGTCGACCTGATCAACCGCGCCAGCGGTGTCATGATGGCCGCCGAAGCCGGAGCCGATGCCCATCGTGCGACCGTCTGGATCAATGCAACACCCATGGGCCTGCGGCCGGGTGACGTTCTTCCCGTTGATCCTGGTCATCTGACACAAGATACATTTGTTGCTGATATCGCGAGCCTGTCGCGGCAGACGGAATTGCTCAGCCGTGCCCGCGCTTTGGGCTGTGCCACCAATGATGGCAATGACATGTTGAACGCGCAGATTGCACTGATTGCCGGATTTGCTGCCGGTCTCGAAGCGGGCCAGCCCCTGACCTGAGTGCCGACAAACAGGTTTTGCATTCGGCTCTGCGACATGTCATTGATCAGGAACCAAAATTCATTGGGAACGCGGCATGTCATCTTCGATCATCAATCGATGTTTTGCAATTCTGGAGGCGCTGGCTGACAGTCGGGAGGGGCAAAGCCTTGGTACCCTTGCAGAACGCACAGGCATGCCCAAGAGTGCGGTGCACCGGATGCTGGCGGCGCTGTTGGAGGCCGGCTATGCCGTGCAATTGCCCAGCCGTGACTACAAGTTGACCCTCAAGCTGCCGGGCCTGGGTTTGCGCTATCTGTCGAACACCGATCTGCTCAAGGAATGCCAGCCGGTGCTTGACGGGCTGGCGCGTGATCTGGGTGAACTGGTGCGCCTGGCGCTTGTGGAAGCCGAATCGCTTGTGTGGATCGGCAAGGCGCAGGGCGCGCGGTCGGGCCTGCTGGTCGACCCGGTGATGGGGCATCAGGTGGTGCTGCATGCCACTGCGACCGGCAAGGTCTGGTTGTCTTCGCTCAGCACAGAGGACGCGCTGCGGATCGTCTTTCGTCACGGCTTCGGCACCAACGATCCAAACATCCTCCAGGGCCCGAAGGTAAAGACCACAGTCGAGGAATTGCAGGCGGAACTGAAAGCTACGGCTGCGCGCGGCTACGGACTGGCGGAAGAGGAAGCAGAACCCGGCATTTCAGCCCTTGCTGTACCGATCCGGGGCCGTGACGGGCAGACCGTCGTCGGTACGCTTTCAATCGCCGGCCCCAGCGCGCGGCTGACCCACAAGCAATTGCTGGCCTGCCTGCCGCAGCTTCGCCATGCCTCGTCGCAACTGACGGGGCTCGATGTCCTGCGTGACCTTACGCCTTGATCTGGTCGGGGCCATAAAGCGCGAGGAAATGGGCGGCAATCATCGGCACCTGGCCTTCAATCATGTGCTGGCCGCCATGAATTGTCGCACCGCGTTGTCTGGCCTGTTTCAAAAGGGCGGTGATCGCAGGTTTTGCGATCACCTCGGCAACCAGCATCGATTCGTCCAGAAGCGCCGGATCCAGCGGCAGGGCGTCAGCCTCATCCATGCCAAGGGAGGTGGCATTGATGATCATCTGTCCCGGTTTGGGCACGGGGTCACAGGCATGAACATTGCCGCCGATGCGGGCCCGGACCTGTTGCGCTAGAGCCTCGGCCCTGGATGTGGTGCGGTTGCTGATACCCACCTCTGACGCACCGGCCATGATCAGGGCCGTGACAATGGCAGCAGAGGCGCCCCCGGCACCGATGACAAGCACGGACCTGCCTTTCGGATCATGCCCCTGCGCCATCAATCCACCGACAAAACCGCGCCCGTCAAACTGATAGCCACGAAAGCTGCCGTCGCGTTCACGGCGCACCACATTGACCGCTTCGACCTGTTCGGCGGCTGGGTCAAGGCTGTCGCACAGGGACGCGATCTGCTGCTTGTGTGGCAAGGTCACGCCAAAGCCGATGAGATTGTGCATGGCCCTGAACCCGGCCATGGCTGATTCCAGATCATCCACATGGAACGGTACACACAGGATATTGGCCCCGGCCTCAGCAAAGATCGGATTGATGGCCTGCGGTGTCTTGACCTGGGTGACCGGGCTGCCGATCATCCCCATGATCTTTGTATTGCCGTCGATGGAAGGAGCCTCATGCATCCGGCGCGCTCCAGGTCAGATCCTTGCGATCAAGCCAGACAATGCTGCCGTCTTCGATGCCAACGATCAGGCCCAATTGCCCGTTGCCGGTCCAATCCACCGCCTCGGGCGAGGCGACATGCATGCCCATGGCGATCACCTCACCGTGATATTTCATCGCCACCGGGTCGGCAAAGACGGGATCGGCGTTGCTGCCGATGTTTTTGATGTAGAAGATGCCGCCCTGCCCGGTGGTGTTGCGCGGCGCGCCGTTTGGACCCGGCGGCAGGCTGGCGCGCGCATGGGTGCCGACAATCAGGTCATAGCGTCCACTGCCGGTCCAGTCGCAGATGCACAATTTGACGCGCCCGCGTCCGCCCCCGACGTCCTGGGTAAAGGTGACCGGCGTGGCGTTCTCCCACGTCAGAAATCGCTTGTCCGTGAGCTCGGTATTCCCCGCACGCCGGTAGTCCGACAGCCGCCCCTCTTCATCCAGAGCGACATAGTGCAGGGCGCCGTCACCCAGCCAGTCGACAACGGCGGGGCGAACGCGCCAGACGGTCTTCAGCGGCTTGCCTTCAAAACAAAGGGCCTGCGGCGCGGCAAAGCGGGGCGGATAGTGATCGCCCAGATTGCGGTAGAACATGTGGCGGCCCAGCACGTCACTCATCAGCACATCGGCAAGCCCGTCGCCATCCCAATCGGCGACCGTCGGGCAGGTATAGCCGAACATTTTTTCCGACGGTCCCTGGATCGAGCCGTGAAGGCCGGCGCTGACGAGGATTTCCTGGCCATCGGCTGTCAACTTGCTTTCCAGGCCCAGTGTTGGCTCTGTCGCAGGACCCATAACGGGATAAAACAGCAATTCACCGGTGCAATTGCCAACGACAAGGTCGGCACGTCCATTGCCATTGAAATCATGGGCTGCCGGCGAGGGCAGAACACTGGCATGGACAATCGGAGCCTGGGTCGTCACGCGGCCCATCTTCTCAAAGCGCGGCAGGCCATCAACCAATTGTCCGCTGTTGCGGATATAGTTGATGTAGCCATCCTCGGCGCCAACCAGAATGTCGAGATTGCCATCGCCGTCCCAGTCGACAACGCAGGGCAGATGGATGCAATGGTCCAGCTCCAGCGGTGCATCATCGCCATCGCGCAACACATCAAGGGCAGCGAAGTCTCCATCACCGTTTCCCCGGGCGATCATCAGGATGTTCCAGAATTCGCCCGCGACCACATCCAGCGCGCCGCTCCTGTCAAAGTCGCCAAAGGCCGGGGCGAGCTGGCCATAGACCTCCAGCGGGTTTTCACCGGCCATGACCAGGCGTCCCTTGGCCAGATCGGGCTTTGCCAGGGTTCCGCTGTTCTTGAAGGCATAGAGATAGCCGCGCAGAGGTCCACCGAGCCAGCGCCCGGCGGCGTCATAGGCCCTGTAGCCCTCATCGTTCCATTCCAGCCCGTTGGGCCAGTAATCGTCCCAGGAATCGGTACCCACGACCAGTTCCAGTTCGCCGTCACCGTCGATGTCGACAAAGCGAACCATATGGAAATATTCGGAGTTGCGCTGCCAGTCCGCATCCAGTTCAAGGATGACAGGCGGGCCGAAACGCGGCGCACCGGGCGCACCGATGTTCGGATAGAGATAGATCTGGGCGCGCATGCGCGAGGCGGAAACCAGATGAAACCGATCCCCGTCCGGCACCGCGGTGACATAGCCGCGTACGCCCTCGACCAATGTCTCGGGGCCAAGAAGCGGTGTATTGTCGGCGTTTTTCCCGATCTCCTGACGCAGGTAGACCCGGCCGTCATAGCAGGGGTCCCAGCTGGATATGATGAGGTCCCGTCCACCGTCACCATCCCAGTCGACCACGTCCACGCAGGTGATGATGCGCCCGGAGGCAAAGCCGGTCTTCACCGACCCATCATATTTCAGCGCCTGATCGCCGTAGAACGGCCCGCTCCAGACAGTTGCATCGTCTTCCCATCGCTTGACAGTCACAATCATTCCTCATTCAAAAATCGTTCCATATAGAACACCATTTTGATTTGCGGAACAATGGGGAATTGGCTATAGCAGTTGAAACCAAAACAGGAGCGTGGCCATGGCCCATCTCGTTTCCGGAATCGTTCCGGTCATGCTGACACCATTTACCCAATCAGGGAAGATTGATTTTGCCGCGCTGGAGCGCCTGATCGACTGGTATGTCAGGCACGATGCAGACGCATTGTTTGCGGTTTGCCAATCCAGCGAAATGCAGTTTCTGACACTGGAAGAACGTTGTGCCCTGTCGCGCGCTGTCTGCGCGCAGATTGGCGCACGGATGCCGGTGATTGCCTCAGGCCATATTTCCGAAACAATCGACGATCAGGTCGAAGAGCTCTCGCTCATGGCAAACACGGGCGCCGATGCGCTGGTTCTGGTCAGCAACCGGCTGGACCCGAACAACGCCGGTACGGAAAGCTTTCGCCACGCCCTGGCCGAGATACTGCGGCGCATCCCCTCTGACATTCCGCTGGGAATGTATGAATGTCCCGCGCCATACCGCCGGCTGCTGAGCGATGATGAATTGAAGATCTGCCGCGACACCGGCCGTTTTGTCGTGCTCAAGGACGTATCCTGCGATTTTGAAACGGTGAAGCGGCGTGTCAAACTAGTGGCAGATTCGCCACTGGCCATTGTCAACGCCAATGCTGCGATTGCCCATGCGGCCATGAAGGTCGGATCCAAAGGATTTTCCGGGGTCTTTACCAACTTCCATCCGGATCTTTATGCCTGGATGTATGACCATAGGCATGATGACACGCCGCTGCTGCGCGAACTCGTTACATTTCTCGCCCTGGTGGCCAATGCCGAGCCCATGGGCTATCCGACACTTGCCAAGGTCTACCACAAGAACCTCGGTGTGTTTTCGACGGAGGTCTCCCGCGTGCATGATTTTGATGTCCGGGAAAAATTCTGGGCGATGGATGATATCATCGCCCACATCAAGAACGGCACAGAGTTTTATCGTGAAAAGGTCGCGGCGCATGACGCCAGCTAGCCAGAACAGCACTGATTTAGCTACAGGCGCGCGCGATGGCCGCACGCCAGGTGCTGCGCAAAGTGTCCGCAGTCTCTGACGACATGACGGGGTCAAACCGCTCGCTGCCGGTGTCTGCGCTCCATTCAACGCCCAGCGCGCCAAAGGCCATGGCTGCAGCGCCCAGCGCGCCGATTTCCTCGATCATGGCGCGTTCCACCGGGCACCCCAGCAGATCGGCCTGCAATTGCATCAGAAAGCTGTTGGAGGAGGCGCTTCCATGGGGCTTGCTGGCGACTGTACCGGTTGACTGTTCGTTCCAATGGGGTGCTGCAGGCCGGCAAAGGGCCGGAACAAAGGTAACGCCGTCCGAGGTCTCCATGCTTTGCGCCAGATTCAAGCACCAGAAATCGTCGTTTTGGCTGCCTTCCCATGCGCAGGCCACCATCGCTATGGAAACCTTACAGCCTGCCAGGCAATTTTCCCGTGCATTCTTTTAAAAGTCATTGTAGTTTAACTTGAGATTTTGCTCCGGTGTACTGCTTGCAAGTGGCATCTGATGCAAAACTGAAATGAGGAAAGGTGATCTAGTGGCCAAGAAAAATGAACCTGGAAAATCGGTGAGCGATGCCAGGGCGCAGCTCGAAGCGAAGCAGACGGAACTGGAGGCCCTGCGGACGCAGGTCGAGGACCTGGAACAGGCCGCCGATGCCGCAGAGCAAAATGAGGGCACCAGCACCAGGCGCGGCGTTCTTCAGGCTGCCTGGGCTGCGCCGGTGATCATGTCCGTCAATCTACCCAATGCGGTTTTTGCGGCAAGTGCGGTGAGTCCCGTCAGCACCCCGTCGCCCACAGGGATTCCGACACCCCTGCCGATGCCCACGACGCCGGGTTGATGGCTGGACCGATTGACAGACACAGTTGATCCAGATGCCTGTTGCCCCCGCCAATTGCCGGATGTCCGTCAATTTTCCGTCTGCGATGAGATTGTACTTGTTGCGCCATACCGACAGGGCGATGACTCTGACAATGAGGGGCGCAATCAGGCCCTGACCCTCAATTCATCCGGCCGCGCCATCTGGGAGCTTTGCGACGGCACTCGCTCCACAGCAGACATAGCCGCACTTCTCGCGGACCGCCATGGCGTTGACCGGAACCTGTTGGAGAGCCAGGTTGGCCAGGCGCTCGCCGAATTGTCACGGCAGGGATTTGTCGACGGATTGTCCAAAACGCTGGCGAACAGCCCGGCAATGACCTTCGTCGTCGGAATCGAAGACAAGGCCTATTTCCACTGGCAGACAGCGATCTTCCTGGAATCACTCAGGGGCAAATTGCCGCCCGGTTGGAAGACCTTCGTCGTGGTCTGCAACAATCATCAGCCGCTCTCGGCTGAACTGGCTCTTGTACTCGACCGCTATGATACGGATTTCACCTTCGCAACCAACCATGCCAATACCCATCTGATCGATGTTGGTCATAATGGCGGTGAAACACATGCCGCACTCAACAGGGTGGAGGCGCTGTCCGCTGCTGCCGAAAAGGTCGGCAATTCGGAGATGATCTGTCTGCTGGACACGGACATTTTTCTTTATGGAGACCTTAATCTGGACATCGTGCCCGCAGGGTGCGCCATGCCCAAGAACTGGCATATAGAGAAGGATGTTTTTTTCGCGACGGTTGATGAAAACAAGGGCAATGGGGTGGACCTTCGCAAATTGCTGGATGCACTGGGTTGCAAACAGGAATTCCAGCCCGGAGGCGTCAACATATTTGTCACCGGCGAAGTCGCAAAAAACAAGAAATTCATCGCCGATTGCTTCCGGTTCGCCCATGCGCTTTTTCTTCTTGGCCGGGCTGCGGGTGTCGAAATTGCCTGGATTGCGGAAATGCCCTGTTTTGCCCTTGCCATGACAGCCAATTGCATTTCCTATGACCTGCTTGAGAACAAGGAATTCCTGGTATCGGATTGCACCGAGAAATCGATTCCGTTCGGTACGCTTTATCATTACTATTGTGACCCTGCGGACTTTGGGCAGGCCGCGTTCCATGGTTCAAAGTGGCACAAACAGGCCTATCACAACGAAAATTTCCTGCGCTCCGATCTGACACTCTTCACGGGACAAGCGAAAACAGACCATGAACGATATTTCTTCCAACTCGCCAAGGCCGCACAGGACCGGCTTGATGCATGAAACGCCTCCGCACCTTTTGGAACGCCTGAGGAAAGACAACAAAAAGGTTCCCTCGCTTGGCTTGGGGTTCGTCAAGAAAACCATGGATCCCGTCCTCCATGTGCGCCTGCTCGATCATTTCCTGGCCAATGTCCAGAAGTTCAGTTCGGAACCGACCGACGGCTATATCAAGACAGAGAACAGCCGGGCCTATCCCTCGCTGGTCTATCAGGACGATGCCTTTAATCTTCGGCTGCTGGATGACCTCCATCAGGCCCATGAGGAATGGAGCGGCCTTTCATTGAAGAAGGCGGCCTGCTACGGGATCCGGGTCTACCAGCCCGGCAGCTATCTCTACAACCATGTCGATATCGCGCTTTCGCATGCCGTGAGTTCGACGATCTGCATCGACCATAGGCTGAGCGGCCCCTGGCCTCTCTACATTGAGGATCTCAATGGGCAAGCCCATGAGATATCGATTGAACCTGGAGAAATGGTCTTCTTTGAAGGCGCGCGATTGATGCACGGTCGTCCCTATGCGCTGCCGGGTGAATATTACGCCAATATTTTCGCGCATTACACGCCGCTCGACTGGCGCCTGGACGCGCAGGACCCGCAAGAATGATTGGTTCAGTGGCGTTTCAGGCAGCATGAAATCAATTCTTTACACGGTCTATCAGAACGGTTCCGCAGGCCTCAGCAATCTTGTCATGTCCCTGGAACTGGGTGTTGTATTGTCGGCTCTGACCGACAGGCTGTTGATTTTGAAGGGCAACAAGACGCCTCAGGCAAATGTCGTTCAATATGACGGCATCATCACCAACGCCTATCCCAGCCGGGTCACCGACCTGATCGATCTGGGCGTGCCGTGGCTCGACCTGGAATCCATGAATCCGCATGCCTTTGTCCCGCAGGAAATCTGTGAAAACCCGGCTTTTGAGAGTGTCTTCTATTTCCCCGACAACCTGTCGCTCCAAAGCGACGATTTCCGCTCCTTTGCCAGCCAGCGCTCGTCGTTCATCACTGTGGGTGATGACCTTCAACACGTTCCCGTCCTGTCCTTTTCTGGCGGCGGCAGCGATATGCTTTGTTATTATTCTTCGTTTTTCTACCTCGACGCATCTGCCCAAATGCAGGCCCATGATGCTTTGCGGCGCATGCGGCCAAAGCCCGAATATGCCGCTTTTGCAGCGCGCATCGCTGAAAGTCTCGGTTCCTTCAACGCCGTCCATATGCGCCGTGGTGATTTCAAACAGACATTTGGCGTGACAACCCTGGAGCGCATGCCCGCCGAGGCCATCGAAGCTCTTGATCACCATTTTGCCAGGAATGAATGCCTGGTGATCCTGACCGACGAGGCGGCAGATCCGTTTTTTGACGAAATCAGAAGGGCCTATCCGCATCACGTCTTTCTCGATCATTATATTCTGGAGAATTTCGGCGCTGCCTTCGCCGATCTTCCTGCCCATGACAGCATAGCCCTGGCCTATATCTCGCAACTGGTCGCTTCCCGGTCGCAGGATTTCATCGGAACCATGACCAGCACATTCACCGCTCTCATACAGCGCATGCGCGGCAATCTGGGCAAGGAGGAACCTTTCAAGTTTCTGTGGAATGAAGTGCCCTCGCCCGATGACATCATCGAACGGGGACGCCACACCATCGGCAACGAGATTCCCCTGGAAAAAGGCATCATGGTCGCGCAGCGAGACGGTCCCTATTCGTGGAACCGTTTCAATGAAAGACTGAATTCCGCCTGGATGCGTGAATGGCCTGAAAGCTTTCTGGATGAAAAGGCGATGGTTGCGCGGGCGCGCGGCCGCGAAAAAATCGTCTCGCGCCCGCGCGACAATGACAGCGATGCGCCGCAGAAAACGGATGGCGGATGTTACACGATTGCCTTCATGAACGACACCGTGGTCTCGAGCAGTGACAGCGCCGCCATCACCAGGTCAGTCAGCAAGCTGTTTTCCTTGATGGGCCTTCCATCCGGCTCACCACCCGCCGGTCCTCCCGCCGGTGAAGTGCGTATCGAGGAATTTGGCGCACAGCCGATTCTATTGGTCGACGGCAAGAAAATTGCGCAAAGCGCCACGGGCGCCGGTCTGCTGCGCAGGTCCTACCGGGAAGTCGTCAGGCTCTTCATCCATCGCCATCCCGAGCTGATATGGCTGCATGCCGGTTGTGTGTCTTCCCCCGATGGCGCCATCGTCTTTCCTGGTTCCTGGGGCCGCGGCAAAAGCACGCTTGTCCTCGAGCTTTGCCAGCAGGGCTGCGCCTTCCTGTCCGATGATATCGTTCCTCTCGATCCGCTGGCCGGAACGGCAATTCCCTTTCCCGGCACGCCCCAGGTGCGGCCCGGCTCTCATAAAGTCCTGTCGCGCGATCAGCTCAGTTCGCTTGCCAAGCAGGCCGTGCCGCTTGACCCCGCCAACGTGGCCGTGGCCCCGCAATCGGTCTCCAGGATTGTTTTTCCGCATTTCCAGGCGGGTGCCACGGCAAGCCTTGCACCGCTTTCTCCGGCGCAGGCCCTGGGAGAACTGCTTGAAAACTGTCTCAGTTTCGTCAACAACGATGATGCGTCGATCCAGGCCCTGTGCAAGATGGTGGAAAATCTGCCGGTCCACCGTCTGACGTTCGGCGATGCGAGCGATGTGGCTAAATTGCTGATCGGCACGCATGTCGGAACCCGATCGGCCACGCGGCAAGATCATTTGAGCGAGGCGGTAAAGTAAACATGGACAACAACAACGCCATAAGGAACATTGAAGTCGAAGTGACGCTGAAAGGGGGGCAGATCCATGCCTGTATCCTGCCTTCCAATTCTCCGTTGCTCCATGAACTCTATGTGGCTCTGGCGCATGGCGACCGGCCCGACCCGCCGCAACCTGGAATTCTCCTGCAGCTGCCGCTGCAGGGTGGCACCGCCGCCGTCTCCTTTCTGTCGACGTCGCTGGTTTCCGTCACCACCAAGCCCGCTGTTCTCATTAAGCCGCAACAGGGTGCCGCTGCCGGGCAGGGCAGCCCGGTCGCTCTCAAATCCCCCGCCTATTTTCGGATAGATGATTTTCTGACGCCTGACGAAAACAGCCAGCTCCTTGAATACGCCCTTGCCAACGAAGAGAATTTTGAAGGCAGCAGCGTCATCACGGATAAGCAAAGGCGGACGGACCCGCAGTTTCGCAAATCCAGGGTTCTTTTTTCGATCCATAAGATGAAATGGCGCCAGGTCTTCATCAACCGGATAAAGTTGCACCTGCCGCAAATAGCTTCGGCGCTTGGTGAGGAGAATTTTCAGTTCGACGACAATGAAGTTCAGCTGACCGCCAGCAATGACGGCGATTTTTTCAAGCGCCACGCCGATTCCGATAGAAACAGCGCCGAAGTGTCGGGGCGCATCATCACTTTCGTCTATTATTTCCACCAGACGCCAAAGCCCTATGCGGGCGGCGATCTTTTACTCTACAGCGAAGATGCCAGCCGTCCTGCCTATGACAGCGGCAGCAACGTGATCGCCATCGCACCGCAGAACAATTGTCTCGTCGCCTTTGCAAGCCATCTCTTGCACGAGGTCGACATGGTGCGCTGCCCGTCCGCCAAATTCGCTGACAGCCGGTTCACGATCAATGGGTGGCTACGCCGTGAGGTCTCATGAGCCTGTCCTTCAATTCGGCCGGTCAAACCATCTGCCTCCCGCCGGTTTAAGGTTCGCCTAGCCATGGACACTTCAAAGCCCATGATTTTCGTTTCAATCGCTTCCTATTGCGATCCCGAACTGCCGCGGACCCTTGACGATTGCATCGCCAATGCGCGTTATCCGGAAAACCTGCGTTTCGGTATCTGCTGGCAATATGACACGCGAGAGCCGATCGACCTCAGCCGCTTCAAGTCAGACAGACGGTTCCGTTTTTCCGAGCATCCCTGCCAGGACAGTGAGGGCGGTTGCTGGGCGCGGTCCCTGGCGCAGGAATTCTGGGATGGTGAGACCTATTGCATGCAAGTGGATTCCCATATGGCCTTTGCGCCCGGATGGGATACCTCTCTGATCGATATGATGCGAACATTGCCTGCCGACCGGCCGCTGATCACCATGATTTCGCCCCTGTTTCACCTGGATGGGGAAGGTGATATTCACAAACAACGCGACCAGGGTATGCGGATGACGAAAATGGTCGACTGGAAGCAGGATGCTGGCTGGGCTCCCTGGTTTGATTGGGGACTGACCGCAAAGTCTGCTGCGTGTCGAAACCGGTTTGTTTCCGGCGGTTTTGTCTTTACGCTCGGGGCCTGGACCGAGGAGGTCCGCCAGGATCCGGACCATTATTACTGGGGTGAGGAATTCGCTTTGAGCCTGCGGTCCTACACACATGGTTACGATTTTTTTGTGCCCGACGAGATCGTTGCCTGGCATATGGAACACAGGAATGGGGAGCCCCGGCGCCATTGGGAGCATGGAACACAGGTGATCGCGGACAAGAACCGCATAGCGTTCGAACGGCTTCGAAAGCTGGCCTATAGCGACGATCCGGCGGACTCGCGCGCTTTGGGCCGTTTTGGTCTGGGCAACAGGCGAAGCCGCGCCGATTATGAGCGCTTCGCCGGGATCGACCTGGCAAACAAGCGCGCACACTCGGATGTCTGTTCAGGCCGCAGCCCGGACCCGGTGACGATCAGGACGAAAGAAGACTGGGCGCATTGCATCAGTTTCGAGGACCAGAATTCACAACGGCCCGCATAACGGAGACAGTGGAAGAAATGTTTTATACGGTTTTCAGCACAAATGATTCTCCATTCATGCAATGGCAGTCCGATTTGCTCGAATATAGCTGGAAACGCGCCGGACAGGAGGGCGCGCTTATCCGGCTGGTTGCGACCGATGATCCGCAAAACCTGCCAACCCAGAAATACGCCCAGTGCGTTGCCACACGGTTGTGGGATACCCATCCCGAGACCAAAGACGCCTATCCTGTTTACAACAAACCTGCGTCGCTCCTGGAGTGGGTATTCAGGGACAGACCCGAGGGGACCGTGCTGCTGCTCGATCCCGATTGCGTTTTTCGCAGGGCCATCGAGCGACGCGTTGCCCCCGGGTTTCCTGCCTCCCAGGCCTGGGCGCATTTTTCCACGGACAATCCGGACGAAGACAATCCTTTTGGTCTGGGTGAACGGTTTGCTTTTTTGCAAGACCATTGCGCGCGCGTTGACCTGCGCATCGATCCGGTGATGATTCCGACACTGATCCATACGCGCGATCTGCGCAAGATCGGCGCCCGCTGGCTCGAACTGACCGGGATTGTCCGCGAGAATTATCGTGATGGCGAAGGCAACAGGGCATGGGAATCCGACATGTTCGCCTATTTGGCTGCGAACGCGGAATACGGTTTGCACCACGAGCCGATATCCCTTGGCATCTGCACCAATTGGGAAGCTGAAGATGCGCCGGACGCGCCGATCATTCACTATTGCAATGCTGTCCTGAACAAAGACGGAAATGCGCTTTTCGACAAACATCGTTACAAACCGTGGACCCGTGTCGATACCGCGAACGAATCTCAGCATGCCTCGGGCAGCGAACTGATCGCACTGCTTAACGCCCATATTGACAATCTGCTTGGGGTCGTCAGCCCCGCCGCACTCAACAGCCATCCGGTCTGGCGCGACGGGGTGATGGAGGGGCGGGTCCATGATGATTTGCTGCTGGAGTATCCGCGTGAGGACAAGAGCCTCTGGCTGAACCATTCGGGCAAGGCCATCTGGGCCCTGTGCGACGGTTCCAGAACCATAGGACAAATCGGCTCGGAACTGAGCGCGCAATTCTCCGTGGATCGTGACAGTCTGACAGCACAGGTGCAAACAACCGCCGGCCAGCTCCATGCCACTGGCTTTCTGGATATGCGCTAGATTATCGACTCGTTAGGCCGCTCTGCGCTCAAGCTGTCAACGGATGCCTTTGCGGAAAATCTCAAGATGGCGATGCCACCAATCGGCATCGCCCATGTTGCGCAACAGCCGGACAAGGGTTTCACGGCTGGAAAGCTCCTGACGCAGCAGCATGAAAACGCGGACAATGCGATAATTGGCCCGTTGCAAGGCTGGATAATCAATCAAAAAAAGCGCGCGCCAGTATAAAAACCGCACCAGCAATCCCGGTTTGACAGGCCCGCCTGTTTCGACGCCCAACATCCGGCGGGCCGCATGACAATGAAAATTCAGCGCCGTTTTGAATCGCATTTGTGCAAACCGGGTTTCAATCATCTGCCAATCAATCTGATCGTGCATCACCCGGGTCTGGCATGCAAAGTCATAGATGGTTCGAAGCGCCAGATTGCCATACCAATAGGCGTGATCGTTCAGTTGAGACTGGCCGATATTGATGATGATCTGGTGTGTCGGGCTGGGAATTGCAAAGCGTATGCCATCGCGGCTATGGGCCACGCTTTCACCAATGATTTCTGAACCGGAAAGCAAATTTTGATAGCGGTATTCCATGACTTCATGGTGCAGGTCGATGGGCGCGGTCGATGATGCCCGCACATAGGTATCGATGCCTTTCTGCCGGGGGTGAGGAAGGGTCGGAGCGCGCTCATATCCCCGCGCCACGAGATGCTTCCTGCATCGGTTGCTGAATTCTGCCGGCACAACAACGTCCAGATCGCTCATGACACGGACCGCCGGGTCATCATGCAACCCGGTCAGCAAACCCGCAGCGCCTTTGAGAAAAACCGGCACAACGTCAATCTCGTTGAGGATGGCCGCGATTTCCATCGCCTCGTGCTGCAAACGCTCGTTGCGGCTGCGGTTGAGCCTGAGCATTGCATCCAGATAGCGCTGGATCAGGGGTGGGGCCTGGCCAGTCAAGGTGCGCTGATGCAGGCGATGTGCGACTGCCGGCGCCATGAGCTGGTCCATCGAGACATTGACCACCTCAGCCCAGAACGGGTTCCCATCATCCTTGCCACCGGGAATTTGCAGATCCGATCGGGTTAAGTCCGCCCGGGAAAGGATTTTGCAAATGAACAAGAAAGCGTTGGTACGGATTTTCCGGGTCTTTTGAAAAGGTCTCATGAAATAGGTATCATATCCACATTATTGAAGTTTCCCAGATCATGCGACGCCTTTCGGTCACAGAACAGATCTGCCGGGATCCGTCATCACCATGTTCGCAATGCTGTCTTTCGGGCAAACCTGTTCCCGCTTGTGCCACAGCACGGGTGGTCATGGAAAGCCTCACGGCCTCGCCCGGGTTCAGGCTGCCGGCGTTGTTTTTCTCCAGCCGGTTTGACGAGACTGCTACTGCCGAAATTTTTCCTTGTTCATTTGAATGGCACATGCGGTATATTGAACAAATTCAATAGTCGTTTGTGATCAATAATCCGCAATGGGGGTTCGTATTGCATAGCCTGCTTGAAACCGCCCTGGCGCCGTCGTCGATTGCCGGCCATCTGTCCTATGGGCTGCTGGTCTTGTCGATGCTGATGAACTCCATCGTATGGCTGAGGATCATTGCGCTCATTTCCGGTGTCGCCGGTGTTGTCTATAGCGGCACAATCCTGCGTGATCCGATCGGTACCGGCTGGGAAGCCCTCTTCGTATTGGCGAATTTTACGCAATTGTCCATTTTGATGTGGCAGAGCCGCCGGGTGCGGTTCAGCGATGAGGAGTTTTTATTCTGCCAGAACGCCCTGGTGCTGGTCCCGCCAAACCTGTCGCGCCAGTTTATCAATATCGGTTCCTGGCAGGACATTCCAGCGGGCAGCCAGCTGACGCACCAGGACCAGAGCGTCGAACAATTGACCTATATTGCCGAGGGCGCCGTCGACGTGGTGGTCAATGGTCACCTGGTGGCCAGCTGCACGACTGGCGATTTCATCGGCGAACTCGGCATCATCTCCGGTCGACCGGCCACGGCCACAACTACGGCGACCAGCGATCTGCGTGCTCTTGTCTTTAAACGTGACGACCTGCTGCGGCACCTGCGGCGCAAGCCCGACCTGACAATTGCCCTGCAGGCCGGTTTCAAGAACAATCTGCGCCAGAAGCTGGCGATGGCCAATGAACGCACGCTTGCCGGTGCCGGAACGCAGGTTCAATAGGCGGCTGATTGTCCATGGATGTCGCGCAATATTGGTGAAGAGGCTCACTCTGTGATCAGCCGCAACAGCGCTGGAGTCAGAAGGTCTCAGGCTCGGGTTTTTTGGCTTTGCCCACACCGTCATCTGATTTTTGCATGGCGCGCGTGGCGAGAATCCGCCGGTCACGCCAGGCTTGGGCCTCGGCGATATCGTCTACAGGCAGTTGACTGGCGAGCCATTCGTGGATCTCCGCTACCTGCTGTGGTCCCCAGTCGTAGTCGGTTTTTGCATCCTGGCCCATGCGTTTCATCATCGGGCCCAATTGCTCGACAAAACCGGCAAAACCCCCTGTCGCGTTGAGATGGGCCGTCATGAACGGGCCGATGGATGCCCAGCGCAGGGCAAGCCCGCTGGTGACCACCCGGTCGATATCTTCCGCCGTGCAATAGCCTTCACCAATCAGATGCATCGCCTCGGCAACCATCGTATATTGCAGGCGATTGAGGATGAAACCGTCAATTTCCTTGCGCACGATGATCGGCTCCATGCCGGCAGCGCTCAGAAGGTTCTGCGCCGCGCCCAGTGCCTCTGCACTCGTTGCGCCGGTGCCACACAATTCGACCAAGGGGATATGGGAGGGCGGGTTGACCGGATGGGCGACAAAGGCCCGTTCCGGATGGACGATCGCGCTCAGGAAAGCCGAGCCTGGCAATGCGGAGGTTGATGAGGCGAGCAGACATTGATGCGGAGCTGCATCGGCAATCTCGGCAAAGACGCTGCGCTTGACCGCAACATCTTCACGCACACTTTCCTGAACATAATCGGCATTGCGGACTGCGTCAGCGATCGTTGCATGTACTTCGATCCGGCTTGCGACTGCCTCGGCAGTTTCGCCCGTCGGCATCGCCTCGGCAAGCTCTTTCAGGGTCCGGCGAATACGCGGCATGGCGACATTGAGCGCCAGGTCCGGTTGCGCGTCATAGAGTGCAACCGCATGGCCTGCGCGGGCAAAGACCACGGCCCAGGCGCGTCCGACATTGCCGGTTCCGATACATGTAATTCTGGCCATGGCTCTGCCCGTTCTTCGTATCCGTCAGGATTTCTGCTTCAATGTCTGGAAATAATCCATAATTTCCTGCTCGCCGACCACATCGCCATATTTGGCATTCATGTCGAAGAGGTTGGATTCATGCGGTGCCTCGTGACGGTCGCCGACACCTTCGCGGGCGATAATCGGGATAAAGCCGTGCGAGCAGCAGTCAACACAGGTTGCCCGCACGCATCCGCTGGTGCTCAACCCCGTATGGATCAATGTATCGATGCCCCAGGTGGTCAGGGTGGAAGCAAGCGAGGTGCCGAAAAAGGCGCTGGGATATTGCTTGGAGATTACCAGTTCATCGTCACCGACCTCAAGTCCTTCGGGCCAATTGCCCATTGGATTGCCTCTGATGAAATTGTGCAGCGGTTTGGCTTTTTGATAGAACCGGCCGCCATCCGAACCATCGGGATGATAAGAGACATTGGTATAGATAATGGGAACGCCGTTTGCACGCGCGGCCTTGCGAATGCGCAGCGCCGAGGCCAGTGCATCGTCGACATCAGCGTAGAGTTCGCATGCGGGGTCAAAATAGGCCCGAACGAAATCGATCATGATCAATGCCGGGCGTTGTCCAAAGCCGATGCGGTTGCCATAGGCCTTGCGATAATTTTCCAAAAGGTCTGTGTTTTCTGTCATTTCAATCATTTCCGCTCTGTAATACCAATTGTTCCGACCCGGCTGTTACCCAGGGTGTATTCAGCTTGCGCCGGGATTCATATGCCTCGATGGCCGCCAAGTCCTCTGTCAGGATCATCCCGACCTCGTCCAGACCGGCCATCAGGGCCTGTTTGCGATAGGGCTCTATTGTAAATGCGATTTCCGTCCCGTTGGCCAGCCTCAGACATTCATTCGGCAGATCCACGGTGATCTGTTCCGCCGCATTGGCCGCTGCTTCCACCGCAGGCATTGCGTCGTCGCCGAGGACGATCGGCAGGACGCCATTCTTGTAGCAATTGGAAAAGAATATTTCGCCGAAACTGCGGGCAATCACGCAACGGATACCCAGGTCCGCCAGGGTCCAGACCGCCTGTTCGCGGCTCGACCCGGTGCCGAAATTCGAACCCGTCACCAGGATCTCGGCCTTGTCATAGGGCGGTCTGTCGAGCACAAAATCCGATCCGGCGCCCTTGCGGCGTTCGTGGAAGGCATATTTTCCGACGCCTTCTTTCGAAAGGATCAGCAGGAAACGCGCGGGAAATATGACATCTGTATCAATGTTGTTTTCCGGCAATGGCGCCGCAATACTGGTAAATTCGGACATTTTTTTCATCGGCATGATAGCAATTCCCTTACATCGGTCAGGCGGCCCGTGACCGCCGCCGCTGCTGCCATCTGCGGGCTCATCAGATGGGTGCGCCCGCCGATGCCCTGACGGCCTTCGAAATTCCGATTGGACGTCGATGCGCAACGTTCGCCTTCCGCAAGCCGGTCATCATTCATCCCCACGCACATGGAACATCCCGCCTCGCGCCATTCGAACCCGGCGGAGCGGAATATCAAATCGAGCCCTTCGGCTTCGGCAGCGATACGCGTTGCCGCCGATCCGGGCACCACAATGGCCGAAACCCCGGGGGCAACCGTGCGGCCCTCAAGGATCGCGGCCGCCGACCGCAGATCCTCGATCCTGCCATTGGTGCAGGATCCGATGAAGACCTTGTCAATCGTTATGTCGCGAATGGCGGTCCCTGCGGTCAGGGCCATATAGTCGAGACTTTTCTGCAGCCCGAAGCGACGATCAGGATCGCTTTCCTGCATCGGATCGGGAATATGACCCGTCACGGAGACAGACTGTTCCGGGGTTGTACCCCAGGAAACCTGCGGCGCCAGTTGTGATACATCCAGGCTGACGCAATGGTCGAACTGCGCATCCTCGTCGCTTCGAAGGTTTGCCCAAGCCGCCACAGCAGCCTCCCAATCGGCGCCCTTGGGTGAAAGTGGCCGCCCCTTGAGAAAGGCGATTGTCTTTTCATCCACGCCAACCAGTCCGACGCGGCTGCCTGCCTCGATCGTCATGTTGCACAGCGTCATGCGGGCCTGCATCGACAGGGCTTCAACGGCTGAGCCGACATATTCGATGGCGTAGCCGACACCGCCGCCGGTTCCGATTTTTGCGATCAGTGCAATGATGACGTCCTTGATCGTCACGCCCTCTGGCAGGGCTCCGTCAAGGCTGACGCGCATGGTTTTCTGCTTGCGCTGCCGCAATGTCTGGGTGGCCAGGACACAAGCGCATTCGCTGGCGCCGATGCCAAAGGCGATGCATCCGAATGCCCCATGGGTGCAGGTGTGGCTGTCACCGCAAACCAGCGTCGTGCCCGGCTGGGTAAATCCAAGCTCCGGACCGATGACATGGACAATGCCGTGGCGGGGGTCATCAGTCGGGATGTAGGGAATTTCGTATCGGTGACAATTGTCGACCAATCGTTCAACCTGGCGTGCGGCAAGCCCGGTTTTCAGCTCTTGCGAGCGGTTCTTCGTCGGCACCGCATGATCGGCCACGGAAAGATGGGCCTCGGGGCGACGCACGGTCCTGCCGTATTCATCAAGCGCGGCAAAGGCCTGCGGGCTTGAAACTTCCTGAACCAGATGTCGGTCGATGTAAATGAGATCGTCACCACCATCGTAGCTGCGTACGATGTGCGCGTCCCAGATTTTTTCATAGAGGGTGCGTCCTGCCATGTCTGTGTATCCGTTGCTGCTTTCTCAGGTCTGAAACGAATAAATGTGCCTTGCGGTCCACGATCAGCCTGTTTTTTTTCTTGATGTCGGAGCAATGCTACTATTTAATGAATGCGTATTCAACAGATATCGCACCGGAGAAATTTCGGGCGCAACAGGCCAGTATGGGAGTGTGAAATGAGGTTAGGTGTTGACGTAGGTGGTACGTTTACCGATTTGCTCTTGCAGGATGATACAACCGGCAAGACCTACCGGGCCAAGACACCCTCAACGCCCCAGGATCAATCCATAGGGGTTGCGGCGGGCGTCCGGTTGATCTGTGAGAAGGCGGGCATATCGCCATCCGATATCACCCTTGTCCTGCACGGAACGACGGTTGCGACCAATGCTGTGCTTGAGGGCAAGGGTTCACGTGTCGGCCTGCTGGTTACGCAGGGATTCGAGTACACCCTGCACCTGGCAAAATCCTGGACGCCCGGCCCATTGTTCGGCTGGATCGTCATGGAAAAACCCGAACCGCTGGCCTCTTTGGCCGATACACGCGGGATCCCCGAGCGCATGGATGCGCGCGGCAATGTCGTGCGCGAGCTTGATGTCGAAAAAGCCACCGCACTGATTGATGATTTGTGCAGTTCCGGGATCGAGGCGCTGACCATTTCCCTGATGCATTCCTATGCCAATGACGCCCATGAGCGTCAGCTGCGCGATATCGTGCATACACGCCATCCCGAACTCCAGGTTTCCCTTTCTTCGGAAATCCTGCCAGAATTTCGTGAATATGACCGCGCCATCACAACTGTGATGAATGATTATGTACGCCCGATCATGACGCGCTACCTGTCTCGGATCGAAGATCGGTTGAAGGAAGAGAACGTAACCAGCAAACTGCATATCGTACGGTCCGACGGCGGGCTGATGAGTGCCGCCGCTGCCGCTGACCGACCGGTGCATACGGTGCTGTCGGGACCAGCTGGCGGCGTTACAGCGACGGCCATGATTGCCCGCCGCACGGGCCTGCACAAATTGCTGGCCTTTGATATGGGCGGAACGTCAACGGACGTCTCGGTGATTCTTGACGGCGAGCCGATGATCTCGCGGTCAACAGAGGTGGGATCCTTTCCAGCCAAGGTCCCGACGCTGGATGTACGCAGTGTGGGGGCCGGCGGTGGTTCGATCGCCGAACTGGCTGAGCTCACAACCTCGCTGCGTGTCGGACCGCGCAGCGCCGGTGCGATGCCCGGGCCCGTTGCCTATGGCAAGGGCGGAACGGAACCCACCGTCAGTGATGCCAATGTCGTTCTGGGTTACCTACCCTCCAAGCTTCTTGGCGGGGACATGTCACTGGATGTCGAGGGTGCCCGTGCCGCCGTTTCTGCCATTGGCGAAAAAATGGGATTGTCGGCGGAAAATGCAGCCGAGGGCATACTGCACATTGCCAATGAAGTGATGCTGGGCGCCTTGCGGCTGATCACGGTTCAGCGCGGTCTCGACCCGCGCGAGTTCGGCATGGTGGCCTTTGGCGGCGCCGGTCCCTTGCATGCCAACGCCATTGCCACATTGCTCGGCAGTTACCCGGTCGTGGTGCCGCCCAATCCGGGTGTGCTTTCCGCTCTGGGCTTCCTGGAAGCCGAGTTCAAGAATGAATTCGTGCGCACGATGATCCGCAGCACCTCGGGTATTGACGAAAAACAGGTCTGGGAAGTGTTTGGAGACCTGAACGCCAAGGCACGGGCCTGGCTTGATGAACAGGAGGTCGCCGAGAGCGATCGGGGCATCAGCTACGGACTGGACCTGCGCTATGAACAGCAGGGTTTCGAAGTCAATATCAATGTGCCGAAGGAATTGGTCGACAGCGCCTCCGGACTGACAAATGTGCTGGATGATTTCCACGACACCCATGAGCGCCTGTACGGCGTGCGTTTCGATCTGCCGATCGAGCTTGTGGCCTTGCGCGTCACGGCCACAGGGGCAACGCCACCTGTGATCACAACACCGCCGGAAGCGGGCGCGACAGATGTTGCACAAGCCGTGATGGAAACCCAGAAGGCCTATTTCAACGGGGCCTGGCATGACACGCCGCATGTGGATCGCGATCGCCTTGCGCCTGGTGCCCGCGTCCAGGGGCCGGCAATCATCAGGCAGTATGACACCACCACCGTTTTGCTGCCCGACCATTACGCCGATGTCGATGATCTCGGCAATCTGCTCATCTGGCCGACATCGAAGGGAGAATGATATCATGACCAAGACAGTTGATCCCATCACACTCGACCTGATCGAGAACGCACTTCTCAATGCCCGTTTCGAAATGGACAGCGTCGTGGTGCGCATCGCGCTCTCGCCGGTGATCCGCGAGCAGCATGACGAATTCCCGATGATCTGTAATGCCCAGGGGCAGATGATTGTTGGCCAGTTCGGCTCCTATATTCCGGCCATCGTCGATCAATATGGCGACGACATCAATGAGGGAGACGTGTTCGTCTGGAACGATCCCTACGCCTGCAAGGGCTCGATCTCGCACAACAATGACTGGTGCGTGATGCTGCCGATCTTTCACGAAGACGTGCATGTCGGCTTCAGTTCGATTTTTGGCCATATGGTTGATGTGGGCGGCAAAGTGCCGGGCTCAATGCCTTCCGACGCGCGCACGATCTGGGAGGAGGGACTGCGCGTTCCCCCGGTCAAGATCTATGAAAAGGGCAAGTTGAACCAGGGTGTGCTCGACATCATGCTCAACAATTCGCGCACGCCCGATATGAACCGTGCCGATCTCATGGCGCTGGTCGCCGGTTGTCGCACGGCCGTCAGGCGTGTCAATGAAATCTGTGATCGGTTCGGCCGCGATGTCTATGTCGAGGCCTGCGACATGCTGATGGATCGCACCCGCGAAGCCATGCGCATTCTGATCAACAAATATATTTCTTCTGAACCGGTCACATTCACCGATTATGTCGATGATGATGGCCTGGGCAATGGCCCGTTCAAGATGCATCTTTCCATCTACCGCCGCGGTGACGTTGCGGTGATTGACTGGACCGGTACGGACCCGCAGGCGGAAGGACCGATCAACTTCCACATTCACGAAGGGCTCTGCAAACTGTTCTTTGGCGTCTACATGATCATGGCCTTTGATCCGAAGATCATGTTCAACGAGGGTTTCTATGATCTGTTCGAGATCATTCTGCCAGAGGGCAGCCTGTTGAATCCCAAGTTCCCGGCAGCACTTTCGAACCGGTTGAACACCCATACGCGGTTCTTCGATTGTCAGGCCGGTGCACTCGGCCAGAAGGCCCCGCATCTGTCGATGGCTGCCGGCTATGGCACCAGCCCGCATTTCATCTTCACCGGTCACGACAAGAACGGCAAATATTTCCAGTTGATGGAATTGCTGTTTGGCGGTGTGCCCGGCAGACCGCTTGGGGACGGCTTTGATGGCCACGCCTGGTGGCCCTTGTTCAGTGCCACACCGGTGGAATATATCGAAAACTACTATCCGGTGCTGGTCGAAAGCTACCGTCCGGTCAAGGATGCCGGTGGTGCGGGCCTGCATCGCGGTGGCGCGGGGATCGAGAAGATCTACCGACTGCTCGAACCCGGCACGATCTCGATCCATGACGACCGCGAGACCGTCCCGCCCTGGGGAATCAATGGTGGCCTGCACGGAGGCACGTCGAGCAAATGGCTGCATCGTGCCGGGGCCGACAAGCCGGAGCGCATCAAGTCCAAGCTTGATAATCTTGCCGTTGAACCCGGTGACCGGGTGATTTTCATCACGGCGGGATCAGGTGGCTGGGGAGATCCGCTGGATCGGCCGATTGCCGCCGTCAGAAAGGATGTCTGCATTGATCTGGTGTCGCATGAACGCGCCAAAAGTGATTATGGCGTTGTCATCGGACGAGACAATGTGGTTGATGAGGCAGCAACAGAGGCGCTTCGCGCCGAGATGAGAAAAACACGCGGCGAGCCTGAGCCCTTTGACTTCGGATTCATTCCCGGTGTCCATGAGGCTGCGGAATAGGCAGGCTGCACAGTCGGCCCTGTTGAAGCAGCATTTCCGGAAATGCGTCTAGTTTTTTCCGGAAATGCTTTCAATATCGGCTTCCAGAGCCTTTTCTGGCGCGATTTCCTCCAATCCCGGCACGGTTCTGCCCGGTATGAATATCCCGGGCAGTACACAATTGATCTGGGCCGCGGGTTTTTCGCCATTGTCTTCACGCCCCAGAAGCTCCAGCGTTTTGGTGACCATGTCTTCAATCGGTTGGCGTACCGTTGTCAGGTGATAGGGGCCCAGGCGCCCTTCGCGAATTCCGTCAAAACCGGCAAGCATGATGTCTCCTGGAATATCAATATTGAATTTGGCGCGAAGCGCGTCAGCGCAGCCGATTGCCATGATATCATTGACCGCAAAGACAGCGTCCGGAAAGTTCGGTGACAGGCTGGCGAAATGGTTGCTGATCGCCCTGTAACTGCCCGCATAGCTTGAACCGCCGTCAATCTCCGTGATGGACCCGTCGCCAATGCCGAGCGCCGCCAGTGCATCCCGAAAACCTTTGACACGCAAACGGCTGGTTGAGCCCTGCGGGTCACCGCGCACGATCAGGTAGCTGTGCGCACCGGCTGCAAACATCGCATGGGCCAGAAGGCCGCCTCCCTGCACGCTGTCACACCGCACCGAGGTCAGCGCCGGGTCTGACGTGCTGCGATTGAACAGGGCGATGGGAATGCCGACTTCCTGGCTGAGGCTGATCAGGTCGGAAGACAGGTTTGCTGAAGTCACCACAATGCCGTCGACATGATAGCGCAAGGCTTGCATCAGCACGGCGTCGCAGTCACGGCCATCTTCGACCGTAAAGGCCAGAACCTGACGGTTGGTGGCCTGCAGGCGATTGATGAAAGCCTGCAGGCTTTCGGAATAAAATGGATTGTGCATGTCGCCGACAATCACTGCGACGATGTTGCTGCGGGCACGCGACAGGCTGGCGGCGATCGAATTGGGCAGGTAGTGCAATTGTTTGGCTGCCGCAAGCACCCGGTCACGTTTATCCTTGGCAATGCTGGCATCGGGCGTAAATGCGCGCGATACCGTCGGCTGGGAAACTCCGGCGAGTTTTGCCACGTCGTAGGACGTTACGCGGGTCGTTTTTCGCTTCATCTGCCAATACCTGTCAAAATAAAATGGATGCTGATCTCTACTAAACGATTGACTCGAGACACTCAAATGCGGAACTATATGAATGCGTATTCAAACAAGCGGCATCAAGATTTGTCAATCTAAAGTCGCCGCGTGACATAATGAGGAGAAGCAAATGAAACATTTCTGGAAGTTTTCGACCATGGCTTCGGCGCTAGCCCTGGCGCTGGTCGCGCCAACGCTCAGCGCCCAAAGCGCTGATGATGGCATGATGCGCGCCAAGGAGCGTCTCGCCGTCTATACCGAAGCGCCCGTATTCACCGCCCCCGGCGAGCCCTTCGACATCAAGGCCTGCGCCGCCGGCAAGAAAATGCTCTCCATTCCAAACAGCAGTGCCAACCCCTTTCTCAAGGGCATCATTGACCGGATGAAAGTTGTCGGCAATGACATCGGTCTTGAAGTGGTGGAATGGGAAAACCAGGGTCAGCCGAGCCAGTGGGTGCAGGGTTTTGACTTTGCCATTCGCAGCAAATTCGATGTCATCGATCTGATTTCAGGCATTTCTCCCGATACGGTCGCACCTCAGGTCAAGGCTGCCTCGGACGCCGGCGTCAAGGTCATGACGTCTCATTTCTATGATCCATCTTTCGAACCACACCCGCTGATTTCCAGCAGCCTGCCGATCGGTTTCAACGAAATCGGCAAGATTCTGGCCAATTGGGTCACGGTCAATACCAACGGCAAGGGCAATATCGCCATCGTCGTTTCACGCGAAGTGCCACCGACCATCCCGTTGGTTGCAGGCTTTGAAAGCGAACTGGCTGAAAATTGCCCCGATTGCAAAATCGTCCGCGAAATCAATGTTGGCGTTGCCGAATGGGGAACAAAGATTCAGCAGTCCGTACAGGCCGTTCTGCAGTCTAACCCTGAAATTGATGTGATCATTCCGATCTATGACTCCATGTCGCAATTTGTCGTTCCGGCGCTCCGCCTGACAGGCACGCTAGGCAAGGTCAAGGTCGCCACATTCAATGGAACGCCCTTCGTGCTCGATTTCATTCATGACGGTTCCGTCGACATGAATATCGGCGAGAGCCTCGACTGGATCGCCTATGCCACCGTTGACGGACATATGCGTGACCTGTGTGGTCTTGCTGTTCCGGACAAGCTCAATGTTCCGTTCTACATTTTCGACAAGGACAATGTAGCAGACGCAGGCAAGCCAGCGCAGTTCGACACGGGCTATGGTGATGCCTATATTGCCGGCTTCCATAAACTCTGGGGCATGGAATAAGCGCAGTGAAAAATTCTGAAACGGAAGTTTTGGATAAACAAGATCAGGCGGCGTCTTTGACGCCGCCGACGCTTCGACTTGAGAATATATCGAAATCCTTTCAGGCGACCCGGGCGCTCGACGGCGTTTCAATCGACGTGATGCCCGGTGAGGTTCATGGCCTTCTGGGCACCAATGGCTCGGGAAAATCCACACTGATCAAAGTGCTGGCCGGTTTTCATGCACCCGATGCCGGTGGGCGCATGCAGTTCAATGGGCAGGATGTCAGCCTGCCGCTCAAACCCAGTGATTTCCGGCGTTTGGGTATGAGCTTCGTGCACCAGAATCTTGGTCTCGTGCCCTCTCTCACCGTTCTGGAAAACCTGCGCCTGGCTCAGATTGCCCTGGCAGCCAAAGGCATGATCAACTGGCGCCGTGAAAAGGCGGCAGCCCACGAAACGCTTGAGCGATATGGCGTGTATATCGAGTCCTGGCGGCGCGTTGATGAATTGAGCGCCGTTAATCGTGCTCTGCTTGCCATCGTGCGTGCCTTTGAGGAAATCCGCGAAGGCAGCGAGATAACCGGCAAACCCGGACTTGTCCTGCTTGATGAACCAACACCCTTTCTGCCCAAGGAAGGCGTCGAGAAACTGTTTGATCTGGTGCGCCGGATCAGGGCGCACGGATCCAGCGTGATCTTCATTTCTCACGACATTGAAGAAGTCATGCAGATCACCGACAGGGTCACGGTGCTGCGTGATGGCCGCGTCTCCGGCCAGATCGATACGCGCGACGCCACCCATGAGAAGATGGTGGAAATGATAATCGGGCGCAAGCTTGTGCGATCAGCGGACCCCCAAACGCTGCTCACAGAGAAAAAGCCGACATTTGCATCCATACGGGGTCTGCAAGGACACGGCATCCCCCCGTGTGACATCGATATCGGCAAGGGCGAAATTCTGGGTATGACCGGGCTGATTGGTTCGGGATATGACAAGATTCCCTATCTGCTCTTTGGTGCGACAAGCGCCGATGGCGGCTCCATAGCATTGCCCGGCGCAGAGCCGATGGCCATCAGCGCGATGACGCCGAAAAAAGCCATCAAGGAAAATTTTGCGCTGCTGCCCGGCGATCGCGCCGAGCAAAGCGGCGTCGGCAGCATTTCCATTTTTGAAAACATGCTGCTGCCGGACATTGAAAAATATTTCTCCCACGGGTTCCTCAGCAATCGATCCATGAAGAAGGAAGCCTTCCGGCTGGGCCAGGAATATGAAGTCCGTCCGAACGATCCGGGGCTGTCGCTGGGTGCGCTGTCAGGCGGCAATGCCCAAAAGGTGCTGATCGCCCGATGGATGATGCGCCAACCCATGCTGCTCTTGCTGGATGAACCGACGCAGGGCGTTGACGTGGGAACGCGCGACAATATCTTCAAGGCGCTCAAACTGGCTGCAAGCAAGGGCATGTCCATCGTCTGCGCCAGCACCGATGCCGAGCAATTGGCCGAGATCTGTGACCGGGTTCTGGTTTTCGCGCGCGGGCGTATTGTCGAGGAAATTACTGGTGGTGACGTCAGCAAGGACAATATCACAGAGGCCTGCTATGGCTCGGTAGAAGCTGTTGAGAATATCATTCATCCGCAGGCTTCACAGAAAACACAGAGTTGATCCATGACTGAAACTGACAAGGTGGCATCCGCCGCCACGGGACCCAAAACCAATTATCTCAGGATCTTTGAGCGTTTCGCGCTGATCCTGGTTTGGCTGCTGTTGATTGCCGGTTTCAGCATTGCCATGCCTGTCTCCTTCTTCAACTGGGGCAATTTCTCGATCCTGTTTGCCTCCTACGCGCCGGCGGCCCTGCTGGCTCTGGCGATCATTGTCCCCTTGACGGCCGGGGATTATGACCTTTCGGTCGGTGCGACGCTGACGGTGTCCTCCTGTCTGATCGGCGTCCTGAATGCCTGGTACGACGTTCCCATCGTTGCCTGTATTATCATTGCGATTGGTGCTGGTGTATTCATCGGTCTGTTCCATTCCCTGTTTATCGTCTATTTCCGTATTCCCTCCCTGGTGGTCACGCTCGGCTCGACATCGTTGATGACCGGAATCGTGCAGTGGATGACCAATTCCTCGACCATCGGCGGCATCGACAACGCCCTGATCATGGCCGTTGTCGGCGGACGTTTTCTGGGTGTGCCCTACGTTTTCTATTATGCCCTGATTGCGATGATCGTCATGTGGTACATTTTCGATTTCACCCCGCTTGGACGCAGGCTGCTGTTTGTCGGGCGTGGCCGTGAAGTTGCGCGGCTCAATGGCATTTCAGTCGACAAGATGCGTGTTGGCGCGCTGATCACCTCTGCCGTTGTCGCCTCGATCGGCGGCGTCATGTACGCAGGCATTTTGGGTTCAGCCGATCCCTATTCCGGTCTGAATTATCTGCTGCCGGCCTTTGCTGCGGCCTTCCTCGGCTCAACCACCATTCTTCCGGGCCGCTTCAATCCGCTGGGTGCGGTCGTTGCGGTCTATTTCCTCGGAACAGGCATCACCGGCCTGACGATGCTGGGCATTCCGCTCTGGGTCACCAATGTCTTCAACGGCGGAGCCTTGATCCTTGCCGTGACGATCTCGCAATTGACCAGAGGCCGCGAAGTCACCGATATCGGCTAGGCAAGAAAACCCGCTTTGGGTTCATAGATGCGGGCGCCGGTCGATCCACGGTCTTGCCCGCTCGATCTGTCCTGCCAGGGCGAAAAGCAGGCCTTCCTCACCATAACGACCGGCAAAATGGCAGCCGACGGGAAGCCCCTCTTGTGAAACGCCGAGCGGCACGGACATCGCCGGCTGACCGGTGATATTGCTCAGAAATGTGAAGGGGATGAAGGCCATCAGTTTGGCAAGCCACCGATCGACATCGGTTGCATTGGTGTCGAACTGGCCAAGGCGCGGCGGTGTTGTTGCAAGTGTCGGTGTCAGCCAGACATCATAGCCGGTGAAAAAACCCGCAATGCGCCGCGTCTCGCGCTGCAGCGCCTGGAGGCTGTGGATATAATCGGCGGAAGACAAGCCCAGACCGCGCACCGCAATGGCGCGTGTCAAGGGTTCAACCTGGCCCTCGGCTGGTAGCCTGCCCTGGGTGGCCCGACCGATATTGGCCATTGTATTGGCCTGAAAGACGTTCAGAAAACCCGCCTGCGCCACGTCAAAATCAAATTCCGGTTTCGCCTCTTCCACAATGTGTCCGAGATCGGCACACAGGGCTGCAGCGTCCTCAGTGGCCTTGATGCAATCGGCATCGACAAAGGCGCCATTGGGTGCAGCCGTGGAGAATGCAATGCGCAATCGGGCCGGATCGCGTGTGGTTTCTTCAAGATAGGTGCGTTCGGGCGGCGGCGGAAAATAGGGGTCCCCGGGCAGGGGGCCGGCGGTCGCATCGAGCAAGGCCGCGCTGTCGCGCACGGACCGTGTCACAGCGTGCTGGCTTGCAAGTCCGGCAAGCCCTTCACCGCCCTCCGGACCGGCCGTGATGCGGGCACGGGTGGGTTTCATGCCGAACAGACCGCAGCAGGATGCAGGGATGCGGATGGATCCACCGCCATCGGTGGCGTGGCTCATCGGCAATAGGCCGGCAGCCACCGCCGCCGCCGAACCACCGCTTGACCCGCCGGGCGTATGGTCGCGGTTCCATGGATTGCGGGTGGCGCCGAACAGATGCGGTTCGGTCACCGGCTGCAGGCCCAGTTCTGACGAATTGGTCTTGCCGACGATCATCATGCCGGCATTGCGGCAACGGGTGACCAATGCACTTTCTACGCTCGGCTGGTTCTGCGCAAAGAGCCGCGAGGCAGAGGTGCTGGGCGTTCCCAGAACCGAAACCACCAGTTCCTTGAACAGATAGGGCACACCTTTGAACGGCCCGTCTGCCAAGCCCTTATCAATCACCTGCCGTGCCTCGTCATAAAGCGTTGCCACGACGGCGTTGAGTGCGGGGTTTCGTGCCTCGGTAAGTGCAATAAAGGTTTCGAGCACCTCCAGAGGCGAAACCGCGCCACGTTGCACGCGTTCGGCAATCGCCAGTGCGTCGAGGCTTTCATAGTCTTCAATCATTGCCGGCAGTCTCCCCTGCAATCGCCTTTGGCCAGGCCGCACGCGGCATGGGTTCCAATGCGTCAAAATCCGGTGAGACCCCGGTACCGAAACCGCTGCAATCAAGTGAGCCTATGGCAAATTTCCCGCCTTCCAGCCGCAGGCGAACACCGCCGTCCTGGCGGTGATAAAGATCGGGATGGGCGCTGAGGAATGCCTGGGCCTCGCTGTCAGGGCGCCCGCCGAATCCATCAATGAAATGATGGGCATTGCGCTCCACATGGGTAAGCCCGAGCAGGTTGATCAACGCCAGGTCCTGCTGGATGGCCAGTCCCGGTTCGCAGGTCAGGTCTTCCGCCGACATGAAATATGTGCCTTCGCCACCATCATTCCAGACCTGACAGCGGGCATAATTGATCATCGATTTGTAAATGCCCTTGCAGGCCTTGGATGAGACGCCCGTATAGCCCAATTCCCGTGCCTGGGAAAAAGCCGAAAGTGCGCCATCGGATTCGTCAATGATAACCGGTACGGTTTGGGCGATTGCATTGACCGGTCTTGCCAGGGCTTCCTTGCGGTTGATCGGCTGTTCCACATAGAGGATCGAAGCCAACAGCCTTTGAAGTTTTGGCACCTCTGCCAGTTTCGCGTAGAAGTCGGCAAAGGCCGCTGCATCGGGATATTGTTCATTGCCGTCCAGCGTGGCGCGATAGGTGCCCTCGCTGCGGTCAAGCACCGACGCAATGCGGGTCAACCGATCCAGGTCCTCGGCCTCATTGCCGCCGACCTTGATCTTGAAATAGCGATTCGCGTAGGTCGCGACCACTTCCTCCAGCGCTTGAGGCAGGCCGTCGGTGACCCGCAAATCTGCCGGAATATCAGAAACAAGAATGGGGTCGGTAAGCCCCACCGTGTGGCGCACATCGATGGAACGGGCCGGTTGTGCGTTGTGAAAAAGCGTGGCCATATCGAAACCATCGAGTTCCGGTGCAACGGGGTGCGGCGTCAGGCCGACCAGATTGCTGCGCATCGCCTGATAGAAGCTGATATCCAGCGCCCGGCACAGCGCATCCAGAATGGCCCTGTCGACCAGCGATTGGCCGTAACTGGCAATCAGCGGGTTGAGCGCCAGTCTGCCGCAGGCAGCAACATGGTTGTCGTAATTGTCCGCAAACAGAGCAAAGGGCGCAGCCGCCGGACTGGACAAATAGGCTTCAGATGCCAGTTCAAGAGATTTGCGCAACTGGTGATGGTTTTCATCATCGCTCAGCGCCAGATCCTTGTCGAACCATTTGGCGCCGAGCGCTTCAGCCGAATAGCCTTCAGCCTCGCGTCCATCCTGCAGTCTGATGCGCACCCGCATGATCGCCTGGCGGCCATGGGTGGCGGTTTTGACGCCAAAGCGGAACGGCATGCGCAACCGATAGGCGCGCTCGCGTCCTTCTGCCTCAATCAACTTGATTTGCATGATGTTCATCCCAGACCCTGAAGTGCAGAACCACTTTCACCGGATTGACGGCCTGTCAAAAGGTCATAGATATCCAGCGAATATTTTCCGAACTCGGCGCTGGCCCGCGTTTCCACAGACCGGGGGCGCGGAAGATTGATATCCAGAACCTCGGCAACGCGACCTGGCCGTGGCGACATGACGACGACGCGGTCGGAAAGAAAAACCGCTTCGGGAATCGAGTGGGTGACAAACAGGATGGTCTTGCGACCTTCCGAACCACCGGTCTCACCCCAGACGCGCAGCAGTTCAAGATTCATGTCATCGCGGGTCATGGCATCAAGCGCCCCGAAGGGCTCATCCATGAGAAGCAGCGGTGGATCGAGCAAGAGTGCCCGACAAAGGGCAACACGCTGCTGCATGCCGCCGGAAAGCTCATTGGGACGTTTGCCGGAAAAATCGCTCAGCCCCACCAGTTCGAGCAATTCATGTGCGCGGGTACGATAGTCACGCGGGTTGAGCCCTGCCAGTTCAGCAGGTAACAGCACATTGTCGAGGATCGAACGCCACTTGAGCAGCACTGCAGCCTGGAAGACCATCCCCACTTTGGGGATGGGTTTTGTTACTGGAACACCGCCAACGACGACGGTCCCGGAGGTCATCGGGCGCAAGCCCGCGACCACCCGCAACAGGGTGGATTTTCCGCAGCCACTCGGGCCGACGAGTGAAATGAATTCACCTTCGCCAACCGCGAGATTGATGTCCCTGAGAGCCTCGACCGGGCCACTTCCGGTCTCATAGACCATGCCTACCTGATCGAGTTCGATGATATTCTTCATCACCTGTTGCTCCTGCCTTTTGACCGACGGCCTTGTAACTGCGGGCCCTATAATTGCGGACCTGTTGATTGTGGACCTGACCCTTACTGGGCAGGCATTTCCACTTTGGTCAGAAATTCCGTGGTGAAGACGTTCTTGCAATCAACTTCGCGGGGCAGGCCCATGTAGGTGTTCACAAGATCGACCGAAGCACACATTTTGGCTTCTTCAACCCAACCGATGCCATTGTCCTTGTAACGGTCCGTCTGCATCAGCTTGAGGCCCATCTTCATGTTCGCGCCAATCAGCTTCTCGTCGATTTCGGGGACGCGTTTCTTGAAAATGGCCATGGCTGCATCGGGGTCCATCATGACATCGCGCCATCCCATATAGGCGGCCTCAAGAAAGTTCTTCAGGTCTTCCGGGCGTTCTGTCATGGTTTCTGCACTGGCAATGATCGACATGGAGTACATGTTGAGACCATGGTCAGCCCAGGGCATCATTGCCACTTTGCCTTCGCCCATCGGTTTTTCATAAAGCGGCAGGCCGGTCGTGTAGTCGGCCACGGCGTCGACACGTTTTTCAGCCAGCGCTGCAATCTTGGCGGCAGGCTCGATATTGACCCATGTCACCTTGCTTTCATCGATATTGTTGGCCTTGGCAAAGGCCGGCCAGATCTGACGCTGTCCGTCTCCGGGAGGCGCACCAATTGTCTTGCCTTCCAGATCCTTCGGATTGACGATTGGGTTGTCTGTGCTGGAAAACACATTGAGTGGCGTCTTGTCGAACACCATGCCGACGACCTTGATGGTTGTGCCGCGTGCCAGCGAGGCAATGACCACACCGCTATCGGCAAGGCCTGCATCTGCAGCACCCGTATCGACCTTGGCGATGGAATCGCCCGAGCCTTTGGAATTTTCCAGGGTTACATCCAGACCGCGGTCAGCAAAATAACCCTTTTCCAGAGCAACCCAATAGGCTGCATGGTCACCAACGGGGAACCAGTTGAGTGCAAATTTGAATTTTTCCAGTGCTGCGGCTGGTGAGGCGATGACGCCCAAAACCGCTGTAATCGCAAGTATTTTTTTCAACATGACAGTGCTCCTCTGTGTTTAGTTTTCTTGACCTTCGGCCCACGGGGCCAGTACACGCGACAAAACCGCAACGGCACCATAAAGTGCGAGGCCGAGGATCGAGATCCAGACCAGGGCACCGAAGGCCAGCGGCGTGTTCAGACTGCTCTGGCTGGTGATGATTACGTAGCCGAGCCCGCTTTGAGATGCGACGAATTCGCCGACAATGGCACCAACCACTGCGGCAGTCGCCGTGACCTTCAAAGCGCTGAGAATATAGGGATAGGCATTGGGTATGCGGATCTTTGCAAAGACTTTCCACTTCGGCGCATTGAAGACACGGCCAAGATCCAGCATGTCTTCATCGATCTGCGTCAGACCCACTGCGGTATTGATGACCACGGGAAAAAACCCGATCAGCGCACCGATCAGCATATTGGGAAAGATGCCATAGCCAAACCACAGCAGAAAGAGCGGCGCGACGGCCACTTTCGGCAATGTATTGACGAAAACCAGAAATGGCATCAGCGCCCGGCCCATGACGGTTGACCATGCGGTGAGCGTGCCCAGCGCAATGCCGCCGATGGCAGCGATCAGGAACGCGCCGAGAATGGCTGTTCCGGTGACGATGATATGGCCTGTCCAGTTGATCTCGCTGGAAAACAGGGCATGGGCGACTGCGGCGGGGCTTGGGAGGATATATTCGCGCAGTCCGAGCCCTGATACGGCCAGTTGCCACAGGACAAGCAAACCCAGAAACATCAGGGATGCAGGCAGCCACTCGAAAAATTTTCGCTTAATCATGTTCAAGACTGACTCCTACGGCATGTTTTCGAACCCAGCTTTCGTCCACGTCGACGCCGAGGCCGGGTCCTTCAGGTAAATTCACCTGGCCTCCACCTTTCCACACCCGTGTGGAAAGGAACGGGCTCTCGATATATTGCGGACCATTGAGCTGCAGCGGTGAGATGCCGAAAGCGGCGGCCAGGTGCAGGCTTGCAGCAAGGCCGAGATCGGTTTCGGTCAAACCGGACATCGACAGGCCAAGCCCGGCGGCTTCGGCAGTCTGGCACAATTGCCGCGAACGATGAAAGCCGCCATTGCGCTGCAATTTGGCAACCGCCACATGGATGGCATCCGCGCGGGCATATTCCACAAGATCGGCGACGCTTCTGAGCGATTCATCAATGCCGATTTCAACGCAGCTGGACGCCGCAAGCGTGCGGTAACCGGAAAGATTGAACCCGTCGAGCGGCTGTTCGAAAAGCGTGACATCCAGGTCGGCAAAGTGCCGGGCCTGACGTTTTGCCGCGGCAAGCCGATAGCCGCGATTGGCGTCCACCAGAATTGTGCGGTCTCCGACGACCTTGCGCGTTGCGCGTACCAGTTCAAGGTCACCTGCCTCGCCATGCATGCCGACCTTTACGTCAAAAACATCATAGCCAGCCGCCAGGCCCTCTTCTGCCAATTGCCCGGCCTGCGAGGGATCGGAGACTGAAATCATCCAGGAAAGGTCGAATGTCTTTCTGCGACAGCCACCCATCAGCTGATAGACCGGAACATTCAATGCATGGCCGAGCGCATCATGCATGGCAATGTCGAGAGCTGATTTTGCCAGCGGAGATCCGGTCGTGACGCCCGGGCTGATGGCGCGATCCATGGCGTGGTGCAGTGCGTCAAAATTCCAGATTTCGATGCCTTTGACGGCGGGCACAAGGTATTTTTCTATGGTGGAAACGATGGTTTCCGTGGTTTCATAGGTCCAGCGCGGTGTCGGTGTAGCCTCGCCCCAGCCGATGGCGCCGCTTTCGCTTTCAAGGCGAACGAATATGCGCGGCGATGGTGTGCCTGGTGCACCGGCGACACCGCCGGCGATCAGGAAAGGCGACCTGAACGGAAATTCCAGAACGAATGTTTCGATCGACCGTATCTTCATCTAATCCAACCATCGTTCGAGGTTGGTGGCGACAAACGCGTCATCGGACAGATCGCCATGCTGCTCCAGCACCCGGTCGATCTCTGCGGATTGGCCGGGGCTGAGGCCCTCATGGGGGTCCAGACACCAGGTGCCTTCCAGCAGTCCCTGTCTGCGCAACACCTCATGGCAACCGGCAATGCAACCGTGAAAGTCATTGGCCACATCAAAAAACGCCGCATTGCAATCGGTTACCCGGCTGTCGAGCGCCAGCAGATCGGCGTCGACAGATGGCTCGGAAGCTGCTTCCCGGCAGCGTCGGAATAGTTCGACGGCACCTTTGGTCCATACGGACCAATGTCCCAGAAGACCGCCGACAAAGCGCACGGTGACAGGCTTGCCCTGGCGCATGACTGTATAGGGGGTGACCAGATCAAGAACGATGTGGTCGTCATTGCCGGTGTAGAGGGAAACCCGGTTCTCGGCGCCCGCCGCGACCACACCGCGCACCACATCAAGTGTGCGGTAGCGATGGAAGGGCGCCACCTTGATCGCTATGACATTGGGGATTGCAGCAAAGCGCGTCCAGAATTGCGTATCCAGATGCAGGCCGCCGACGGCTGGCTGAAGATAAAAGCCGATCAGCGGAATTTCCTGTGCCACGGTCGCACAATGGGCGATCAGCGCATCCGTGTCCTGACCCTTCAGGGCCGCCAGACTGAGAAGGCCGGCGTGATAGCCGAGCGATTTGGCTGTTTGGGCTTCTGCCGCAGCCTGCCGGGTCGGGCCGGCAAGACCGGCGACCATGGCCAGAGGCCGGTCAGTCCACTTGGCCGCCGTTTCAGAGGCAAGGCCCAGAACTTCGCTGTAAAGACCATTTTCACGAATGGCGAACTGGGTCGTATGCACGCCGACAGCAAGACCGCCAACACCGGCATCAAGATAGTAACGGGTCAAGGCGCGCTGGCGCCGCGGGTCGAGTTTGCGGTTTGCGTCCAGTGCCAGCGGATGCGCCGGAATCACGGTTCCCTGTCGGATAATGTTCAACGGATCATCCGCCTGGCCAGTCTGATCGGAAACAGGGGTATTTTCATGGATCGTCATCAACCGAACTCCGGACCTGCGACAGCAAACAGATGCTGGGGATTTCCAAAGGGCCTGGCGCGGTCCAGCGCCATGCGTGCGAAGCTGCGTTGAATGGCAAAACCGCTCTCACCAAGCCATCGACCGATATCCTGCCAGGTGGAGGGCACATCGATGAACAATGCACCGTGTACACCAGCAACAAGCCTTTCCAGAAGTTGCAGCGCCTGGTGTTGCGATGACGCAACCACTGGGCCGGCCTGCGCCGCGCGCCGTCCGTCCCTGACCAGGGCGAAACCACTGTTGTCTTCAGCGCAAAGAGCCTTTGTTGCGTTGCGGTCCAGAAAGTCGGCCATGAGGCGGCGTCGATCTGCGCCAAAAGCCTCGTGATCCAGATCCACCAGAGTGGCCATGGCGCATACGGAAGGAGCATCTGTCTGCGCGGTCTTGTCGGGCGATGTGAGGGCCGGGCGCTCCCAGCGATCAAAACGGAATTGCGGAACAAAACCCTGCTTGCGGTAAACGGCTTCTCCATCCGCCGTGGCATCAAGCACGGGCGTCAGCCCTTTTTCGCAAAGCACTTTGATGCATTGGTCCACCAATTGTGTTGCGATGCCGCGCCGCCGCCATTGCGGGGTTACCAGCACCATGCCGATGAAACCGAAAGGACCGTCATAGGGCAGAGCAGCCGCACTGCCGACAAGGCGGCCGCCCGGCGCACGAACACCGATGGCCTGACCGTTGGTAATGAAATGGCGCCAATCATCCGCGGTCTGATTCCAGCCGGCCTCGCTGGACAGGGCCATGCCGGATTCGACATCGCTCAAATCGAGATCAATGATGGGCAAGCGCTCAGAAGTCACCGTCGCGCACCTCGAATTTTGTCGGCTTGTTGAAACTTGGCCGTTCATGCGCAACCCAATTGGCAACCCAGTCCAGCATGACACTCAGGGGCACGCTCGGATAACCGAACAGGCGGGTCGCCTCTGCACTGTTGGTCAGCCATGCGGTTTCTGATTCTGTCCCCTCGAGCTTGGCCATGGTGTCGAGACGGGCGGCGAGTTCTTCGGCAAGCCAGCGCACCGAAAGCGTTTCCGGACCACTGACATTGAGCGGTGATGCGGGGGTGGTGCAATGGCGAAGGGATCGCAATGTCTGGGCATTGGCATCGCCCTGCCAGATAACATTGACATGGCCCATCAGGGAAAGGTCAATGGGCGTTCCCGCCTTGATGCGGCTGGCCAGGTCGTAAAGCACGCCATACCGAAGGTCGATCGCATAGTTCAGGCGGATCAGCCGCCCGGGTGTTTCATGGCGTTTGGAGAAATATTCAAACATCCGCTCGCGTCCAAGGCACGATTGCGCATATTCGCCGCGTGGTCCTGTCGGTGACGTTTCCGTGGAGCCCTGATGCATGACATTGACCAGCGGATAGATGTTACCGGTCGAAAAAGCCACGATGCGCGATTCATGAAATGTCGAGGCGACAATACTCGGACAATGGACATTCATCGCCCAGGTCTGTGGCTGGTTGCCGCTGGCGCCGAATTTCATGCCGGCCATGAAGATGACGTTTTTGGTGCGCGGCAAGGCGTTGACCTGGTCGGCGTCCAGCAGATCAGCCTTGATGGTCTCGATTCCGGCCTGTTCAAGATCTTGCCGCAGGCCTGGCTCGCTGAAACGCGCAACGCCGGTAATTTTCTTGTCGGGTGCAGCATTGCGGGCAAGGCGCGCCAGAGTTGGCCCCATTTTCCCTGCAACACCGAGGATCAGGATATCGCCGTCGACATCGGCCAGGTCGTCGATCAGTGACTGGCTGGGCTGCGCGAGGAATTCGTCAAGCTGTTCGACGCTGTCAAACTTGTCTGGCAACACACCGGCAGAACCGGTTGGCGCGGCTGAAAAGGCGTCTGGAGCAGTTCGATTTTGTTTTGTCGCCGGCATTCTGAATTCCTGTGCTTCACCTCAACCACGCTCACGCTAGCGCGTCTTTAGAAAAGTTTCAACTATTTAGTTGAAAGAATCGAAAAGCCACCTTTTGCTAGTGTTGAGCGTCCTTTATGAGTACTCTCAGACGCTCCAGTGCTTTGCGTGTGGATGAAACCGAGGGTGAAAGATGGGGCTCGATGGCGATCGCGCCCGTGTAATGATCTGCCACCAGAGCGGCGATTTGACCACTCCAATCGACGTCCCCCTCCTCAACAATGGTCCAGGCGCCATCCACCGGCACGTGGACGTCCTTGAAGTGAACATTCTGTACAAATGGTCTGACAGATGCATAGCCGTCCGGAAAAGGCGTATCACCGTCGATGCATGCATTTGCCGGATCCCAGTTGATCGCCAGCGCCGGATGGTTGATACGCCGGGCAAGTGCGGCTGAGCTTTCGCCCGTATTGGCCCAGTGGCCTTCCTCGGTTTCGATCAGCAGGGTCATGCCTCTGTCTGCAGCACGCTGCGTTGCGCTTGCGATCACGTCGACAAGCGCCTGCGGGGCAGGTCCAGCCGGGGCTCCGTCGCGATGAAAACTGAAAGCAATCAGATGGGATGCGCCCACCTCCTGCGCGAAGTCCAGTGCCTCTGGCAGGAGATTATTCTGGTGATCGTCAAGCAGAGCCCGCAAGTCTGCCCAGGATCGGTGAAATCCGGCACCCATCCAGCCCAGATTGGAGTGTTGCGGCGCGGCGGCCGGAAAGGGAATTTTGAACAGGCCAGGCGAAATTGCGGTGATGGTGACACCCAGGGAGCGAATTGCCCGGATGAGCCGCTGCCTGACATGTCCCGCCAGCCGCGGCACACGCTGATCGTAAACGCCGCGCAATTCGAAATGCGAGACGCCCCATTCCAGACCAAGCTCGAAAGCGGTCTCAGGGTCCGCCGACAATTCGTCGGTTACAATACTGATTTTCATAGGCGGCAGTCCTCTCAGCGTGTCAGGAATGACAAGCTTAGCGGAAGAGTTTGCAAATTTTCAACCATATGGTTGAAATATGCTCAGGGCCGCAGTCCGTTTAGTGTCAAGGACACGATATGGTCCCGATAGGAACTGACCGCTTCATCTCTGGTGAGGTCCCGGCCGAAAATCGCCGACATGGTCAAACCGTTGGCGAAGTAGAAAAATGTCATGCCGGCAATGGAAACATAGAGCTCAAGCGGATCGACACCGGCACGGAACGTGCCTTCTACTTCACCGCGTTCCAGGGTTTCCGCGATCAGTTCGAGAAGCGGAGAGTTGGTTTCCAGCGCCATGTCGGAACTGCGCACATGGCGCGCGCCATGGGCGTTCTCGTCGGCAAGCATGCGAATGAATTCGCGATGTTGATTGAGATAGTTGAGTGAAAAATCGATCAGCTTGACCATCGCGTCACGTGGCGGCAGGGCACTGAGGTCAAGCTCGCGTTCGCGCGCGCGGATTTCCGCATAGGTGGCGTCCAGCGCAGCCTTGTAGAGGCTATCCTTGCTTCCGAAGTAGTAATAGACAAGCTGCTTGTTTGCCTTGGCACGTTTGGCAATCTGGTCGACGCGGGCGCCGTCAAGTCCCTTGGCTGCAAATTCCATCCGGGCAGCCGCCAGGATGGATGCCTTTGTCGCCTCTGGATTGCGGCGGTTGCGGCCCTGGGCTTCAACCAGGATTTCTGAAGAAAGTGACATTGGGCTCCCAACAGGTTGAGCTATACCGGTCAGCGGCTCCGTTCCATGAGGCCGCGCAGGTAGCCGATGGAGCGCGCCGCGCAGCAAGGGCCATCCGGATTGTAGATGAACGGCTCTACTGCAGTCGTGCCGTTATAGTCAAGTTGGCGCAAAAGTTCGACGACGGCGCCAAAGTCCGTTGTGCCTTCGCCCGGCCCGCGCTTGTTGTCGTCATTGAAATGGACATGGCTGATTGCGCCCCGGGGAATCCAGCGTCGCAGAAGATCCGGCAAATTCTCGCCATTGCTGATGGCAGCGTAGGAATCAATCATCGTGCCAAGCGCTTCCGATCCGATTTCATCGATAATGGCCAGTGCATCTTCAACCGTGTTGATGAAAGCCGTGTCATCACGCGACAGCGGCTCAAGGATATAACGCACGCCGGCTTGCGATGACGCCTCGGCCATTGCGGCGAAATAGGCGATGCCCTGGCGTCTTCCCACGGCCTCAAGACCCGGTTCCAACGGGCGTTGCAAAGGTGAGCCATGAACCAGATAGTGCCCGCCGAGCTCGCGGCACATATCCACCAGAAATTTGCCGACATCACGGGTCTTTTCTGCCACTGAAGGATCGGTCGATGTGATCGAAAGGCCTTGTGGTGCGGCCAGAAGCCAGTGCAGTCCTGCCACGGCGACACCTTCGCCATCCGCAATCGCCCGAATAGCCCGCAGATCTTTGACGGACAGGTTTTGCGGCGCGTCGGACAATGTGAAGGGAGCAATCTCAAGCCCGTCATAGCCGATGTCCCGGGCGAACCGGCACTGGTCGGCGAAATCGAGATCGCGCACGACCTCACTGCATAAATATATCTTCAATAGTGTCTCCGTTCAGGAATGGCGGCGAAAGCGAGACTACCGCACCTTGATGGTAATCGCCAACCGGTTGGAGGCAAACTGTTGCAGGAAAGGGTGGCAAAGCGCAAACCGTCAGGCTTCCATCACGTTGAAAGAAGTGTCGGTGGTCTGGCGGATTGGAGGGATGATTTGGCGCGCTGCTGCGCCTCCGCGCGTTTTGGTGTTGCTGGAGCTCGAAATGTGCCCGACATGCGCTCGGTCACGTCAACCGGGCAATGATAACACTGCGGATTGTGATTGGAGATATCCCTGCGGTTGTCCAGTGACTGAAGCCGGACGACCAGAATGGCTACGCTCAAAATGGCCAGGGCCATTGCGCCAAATGCATAAAGTACAAGCGCCCGAAGACTGAGTCGCAAGGCGAGAAAGGCCGACAGGAGCCCAGCCAACAATGCGGCAACAATACCGACAAGGAGAACATCGGCGGCACCCGCAAATCCCTGCGGCTCGGCAATGAATGCGGCCGTAAACCACGCCCCGCACATGAAGGCAACAATTGCAGCGCAGAGGACAAGCACGATGCCAGCCACAGCGCGTTTTGCCCCGCCGCGGTTTGTAGCGCTGCGCTGAGAAGTCATGTTGATTTCATTTCGGGGTGCAGCTCAGATGACTCGTCATGATAGGCAGGCAGTTCAAAATCTGTCGAAAAGCTGCTGCCCAACAGCAGTTTTGACAGAAACGCAATGGAAGCGGCATTGGTCATGACATCTCTGACAAACAGCGAGAACCAGTTTTTCGGAGCAAAGAATCCGGCAAACTTCAATGCCTGATCCTGCCTCCTGACGAGATAATCCTGCAGCCGCGCCTGATAGGCAGGAAAGGCGATTCTGTGATCACCTGCTGCCCGTTGCAATTCGCCGGCAAGAATATAGGCTTCCGTCATGGCCAGTCCGGTTCCTTCACCAGCCAGCAGTGACGCGCAGGCGGCGGCATCACCCAGCAGTGCCACCCGTCCTTTTGTCCATTCGGGCATCCTGATCTGGCTGACCCGGTCAAAATAGAAATTCTCCGCATGGTCCATGCGTGCAAGAATGGCCCCCGTTTCCCATCCCATATCGTCATAGACCTGTCGCAACAGAGATTTTTGCGCCGCCTCGTTTTCGGGTTCCCGGGAGACAAACCGTTTGGAAAAGACCAGCAGAATGAGCGTGTGGTCATCGCGCAGCGCCACCCGTGAAATCTGGCGGCCGGGCACCGTGTGGGAAACATAGGTCAATTCGTCACGCGGCTGGTAGCCCTGCAGATCAAAAGCGGCGACATAGAATCCCGTATGGTGTTCAAAGTCTGATTGAGGCCCGAAGGTCAGCGCCCTGACCTTTGAATGGAGGCCGTCAGCGCCGACAACAAGATCAAAGTCTTCCTGGCTGTCGTCGGAGAGTTGCACATGGACCTTGTCACCCTCATCCTTGATGCCCACTATCGAGGTGCCGAACCGTGTTTCCATGCCTTCACACGCCTGATAGATGTGTCTTGAAAGATCACTGCGGGCAATGCTCAGATAGCGACCCTGCGTCAATTCCTGAAACCTGCGCACATCCAGAGAGGATGTCGTGCGACCACTGGCGGTAACGGATCGCATGCGCTCCATGATATAGGCATCATCCAGCAGGTGTGGGAACAGCCCCATTTTTTGGGCAATCTCATAACCCGTGCCCCAGAAGTCGATGACATGCCCACCCTTGCGAAGACAGGGGGATTTTTCCAGCAGCACCGGTTCATGGCCATAGCGGCGCAGCCACCAGGCCAGTGTCGGTCCGCCAATTCCACAGCCATTGATTGCAATTTTCAATTTTCAGGTCCCCCACTGGCATGGGATTTAATCTCAATTGGTACACCAGTGCCTCGGAATATAGCACTGATGGGCTCTGGTGTCAGTGCATGCCGCTTGCCCGGCAGGTCTGAGCCGATGCAAGCAGTCCGTTTTACGCGGAATTTTGCTTGATCAAAATCAGTCTTCGTCCAGCGGGGTGAGGATTTCCAACACCACTTCACGCAACCAGCGATGGGCCGGATTGCTGGTGCGGCGCTTGTGCCAGGCAAGAGAGATATGGGAAGGGTGCACGAGCATGGGCAATTTGTAGATGGAAAGGCCCAGCCGCGCTGCAACCTTGGAAGCAAGCGGCGAGGGTATCAAAGCAACGACATCGCTTTGGGCAACCAGATTATACACGCCACTGAAGACAGGAAGGGACATGACAACCCGTCGTTCCCGGCCAACGCGCGCCAGGGCTGCGTCACCAAAACCTCTTGTTCTGCCCTGTGGCGACATGAATGCATGGGAGAGGTCACAAAGGACATCCAGAGGCACCGTGTCGCCCGTGTTGACACCGGCCTGCTCCAGATTCGGATGGCCATTTCTGGCAATCATCACAAAATAGGACTTGAAGACGGGGACATGGTCGATCCAGTCAGGCAGATCAAGGCCGGTGACCAGGGCCATGTCGGCTTCATTATTTTCCAGGGTGCCAATATAGTCGTCGGGTTTTGCGTTGACCAGATGAACCTTCATTCCCGGTGCCCGGTCAAAGAGCGCGCGCGCAAGCGGCGGCATGAGCATTTCGGCAAAAAAATCAGAACCCGCAATCTTGAAGCGGTTTGTTGCCGCTGCAGGGTCAAAATCAGCCGCACCCGACAGCATGGATTCCAGATCATCGAACATGAGCCGCAAGGGCAATTCAAGACTCTTGGCAAAGTCAGTGGGAACGATGCGTTGTCCCTGCCGCAGGAACAATGGGTCTCCCAGCGAGAGCCGTAATCTGCCAAGCGCTGACGATACGGCCGGCTGTGAAAGGCCGATGCGTGCCCCCGCCTTCACTGTGGATTGCTCCTGCAGCAATGCATCCAGAACGCGCAATAGGTTGAGATCGAAGGTTAGTAAATTCATGTGGCGAATTAATACAATACAATCAATTTATTTCAACACTAAATGGCAGGCGGTTAGAATAAGAAGGTGGAGTGCGATCAGGTCGGTCGTTGTTTGCGCCTCATCCGACCTGATCGCATGGCCACAATCCAATCCTCCCCCCGGTGGATGGTTATGACCAGTCTGCGGCAAACCAATTCGTTGTTGCCAGGCAATGGTATGGTCGTAGCCATACATGAGACTATAGTCAAACTGTATGGACGCCATTTCTATGGCATCCATACTTTATATTGTTATCTACAGATGAAAAGATCCTTGACACTGCATCGCTGTGCAAATCCGGATTTTTCCGGAGCGGCTTGATCTTCAGTGCATATTCCCACGGGCCATGGCAAGATGATGTGCCTGATGATGGGCTCCGATTGCCATCACGCCAAAAAATCCAAGTGATTCGATTTTTGTTCTCTCCACAGTATCTGCTGCAGAAATTGTCATGATCGCGCCTGATGGTGTGGTTTTTGCCGTCACCTGCCAGTTGTTCATTTGGTTGAGTTGTGCGCTATGGGCGGGAACCATCGCCTGAATGGCTCGCAGCGTTCGTCCTGTACCCGTGATGGTAAAGACAGTCCCGTCTTCGCTGGATGTCTGTACAACACGCGCATCAAGGGTGAGCGCATTCATATCCACAAGATGCTCACGCAAAGCCGAAATATTCACCCTTGACCAATCCGTATCAGGGTCGCGTGTGAGGATGGCGACGATTTCAGCGATGGAAGCAAAAGCCGACTGTCCAGCTTCCACCGGCATGTCTGCGCTCATCCCTGTTGCGGAATGCATATGTGAGGCGTGGTTGTCCGCAGCGGTGGTCTGTCCCGCCTGCAATGGAGCGATGGTGGCAATGGCAAGGCCAACAGATGTGGCAAGAAAGAGCATGGGGCGCATTTTGAACTCCAGCAGCAAATGGGGCTTTACCTATAGTGGATACTGTCAACATCAGATATGATTTCAATCATAAGGTGAACCATGCTGCCAGCGCCCTTTGATGTTCTGCCGGAGACGGCCTATCGCGTTCTGAATCTGGATGCCGGAGAGACTCTGTTCAGGCAGGGCGATCCCTCACGGGGTATCTTTTACCTGATCACGGGGTCGGTCAGGCTTCTCCGTTTTGCCCGTGGCGGCGAAACCATTGTCGTTCATCGAGCCGGGCCGCTGGAGACCTTTGCCGAGGCGTCTCTTTTTGTTGATGTCTATCATTGTGATGCAATCCTCGAACAGGCCGCGCAATTGGTCGAACTCAGGCGTGATCCGGTACTGCGGCAGTTTCATTCTGATCCGCTTTTTGCGATGGCATTGACCAGCCGGTTTGCCACGCAGGTTCAGACCTATCGCCGCCGCCTTGAACTGCTGGCCGTTCGAAGCGCTCAAGAGCGGGTATTCACGGCGCTTGCGGAAGGCTTTCTCACCGGTGACATAAAGACATTCGCAACCGAAATAGGCCTTTCTCACGAAGCGACCTACCGTGCCCTGTCCCATCTGGTAAGGCGCGGTCATCTGATCAAAACAGGTCGTGGAAAATACTGCGTGAAAACCACTTGACCTTCCAGTCGCTGGAAGCCCTATAACGTGGATAGAGAATGTTCTGACAGGTGGAATTCATGGAAAAGACCGATCACAATCATGGCACGTGCGGCCATGATCACACCCATTGCGCCGGGGATCATTCCGACGCCTTGCCTGAAGGTTCAAAAGATCCGGAAGGCAATGCGACAGCCATTGATCCCGTTTGCGGCATGAGCGTGAAGCTTGGTACCGGCAAGCCGCAACTGACCCATGATGGTCAGACCTACCGTTTTTGCAGCACCAAGTGTCACGATCGCTTTGAAGCTGATCCTTTCTTTTATCTTTCCGGCAGGGCAAAAGAGAGGCCGAAGGCAGCGGCGAAGGGTGCGCTCTATACCTGTCCGATGGATCCGGAAATCATTCAGGAGGGACCCGGCACCTGCCCGATCTGCGGCATGGCGCTTGAGCCGATGAGCGGTGTCTCCAACGAGCCCAATCATGAACTGATCGACTTCACGCGGCGCCTCTGGGTGAGTGTCGGCGCGGCGGTCCCGTTAATGATTTTGACCATGGGGCCGATGGTTGGTCTTTCGGTGCGTGGATTGATGGGGGAAACGACTGCACTTTACCTTGAATTTCTGCTGGCAACGCCGGTTGTCCTGTGGGCGGCCCGACCATTTTTCCACCGTGGCTGGACATCGTTGAAAACACGCAATTTCAATATGTGGACATTGATCATGCTGGGTGTCGGGGCGGCCTATATTTACAGTGCTGTCGCCCTGTTCGCGCCAGGGCTGTTCCCTGACGATTTGAAGATGAACGGCCATATGCCGGTCTATTTCGAAGCGTCGGTGGTGATCATCGCCCTGGTCTTTGTCGGTCAGGTGCTCGAATTGCGCGCGCGGGCCAAAACCGGTGATGCCATAAAGGCGCTTCTGGATCTTGCGCCCAAGAAGGCGCGACGCATTAACTCGGACGGGTCCGAGCATGATGTGCCGGTTGAAAACATTCTGACCGAGGATCGGCTGCGCATTCGCCCCGGTGAGAGCGTCCCGGTGGACGGCGTTGTTTTGGAAGGCGCCAGCTTTGTCGACGAGAGCATGATTTCCGGCGAACCGCTTGCCGTTGAAAAAGTCGAAGGCGAAATCGTCACCGGCGGCACATTGAACAAAAATGGCACCCTGGTGATTGCTGCAACGCATGTCGGTGATGATTCGATGCTGGCCAAGATCGTTGCCATGGTCTCCTCCGCGCAAAGGTCGCGGGCACCGATCCAGGCTCTGGCGGATCGCGTTGCTTCCTGGTTTGTCCCCAGCGTGGTTGCTGTCGCGATCCTGGCTTTCGCGGCATGGCTGGTGTTCGGGCCAAGTCCGGCATTGATCTACGCGATCGTGGCCTCCGTTTCGGTCCTTATCATTGCCTGTCCCTGCGCTCTGGGCCTGGCAACGCCCATGTCAATCATGACGGCAACCGGACGCGGTGCCCAGGCAGGCGTGCTGATCCGCGATGCGGAAGCCCTGGAACGGCTGGCCGGGGTCGATACGCTGGTCATAGACAAGACAGGCACGTTGACACAGGGAAAACCGCGGCTTGCCGAAACATACGCCGTTGAAGGTTTCGACAGCAACGACGTCCTGGGTCTTGCTGCGACACTTGAAAAAGGCTCCGAACATCCTTTGGCCGAGGCCATCGTGGCCGGTGCCCAGGATCTCGGGCTGGTCCTGAAATCGGCTGTGGATTTCAATGCCGTCACGGGAAAGGGCGTATCCGGGGTCGTCGATGGCAGAAAGGTCGCGCTGGGCAATCGTGCCATGATGGAAAGCCTGGGTCTTGCCACCGAAACGCTGGGCGAACGCGCCGACGGGTTCAGTGACGAGGGAAAAACCGCCATGTTTGTGGCCATTGACGGCAAGCTGGCCGGTCTCATCACCGTCGCAGATCCGATCAAGGAGACAACGACGGAGGCCATCGCTGCACTTCACAAGGCAGGACTGACCATCATCATGGCAACGGGTGACAATCATCGAACCGCCAAGGCGGTCGCCAGCCGGCTGGGCATTGATGAGGTGCGTGCCGAGGTTCTTCCGGAAGGCAAAAAAGCACTGATTGATGAACTGCACAGCCAGGGCAAACGGGTGGCCATGGCCGGTGACGGTGTCAATGACGCGCCGGCCCTTGCCGCCGCAGATGTGGGGATTGCCATGGGAACCGGCGCGGATGTCGCTGTGGAAAGTGCCGGTATCACCCTGATAAAGGGTGATCTGAATGGCATCGTGCGGGCCAGAACGCTGGCGCAAAAAACCATCTTGAACATCAGACAGAACCTGTTTTTCGCCTTCGCCTATAATGTCGTCGGAATACCGCTGGCGGCCGGCATACTCTATCCTTTAACAGGATGGTTGCTGTCTCCCATGATCGCCGCGGCTGCGATGAGCCTTTCCTCGGTGTCGGTGATCGGCAATGCGCTCAGATTGCGCCGTGTCAGGTTGGGTTGATGAGGGGCAGTCACGAAGGCGTGTACGGGATTGACCTTCCACCCGCTGGAACCTCTATAATTGAGGCCTGTGCGCATTTTGCGCGCAGGAAAATGGCAAACGGGACAATGTAATGAATATCGGGCAAGCCTCGGAACGCACCAAATTGCCGCCAAAGACAATCCGCTACTATGAGGAAATTGCGCTTGTCGCGCCCGAACGCGGACCCAACGGTTATCGACGTTATTCCGACAAGGATGTGCATCGCCTGCGCTTTCTGCAACGCGCCCGTGGTCTGGGTTTTACCATTGAGGAATGCAGGTTGCTGCTTTCGCTGTACGAAGATCAGCACCGTGCAAGCTCCGATGTCAAAGCCCTGGCCACCGACAAGATTCAGGAGATTGACCGGAAGATCAAGGAATTGAATTCCCTGAAAAAGACCTTGGCTGCGCTGGCGCAAAACTGTCATGGCGACGACAAGCCCGATTGCCCGATCATTGACGATCTTGCAGGTATGGCTGATGTGCCTGTGTCTTTTGCACAGAAGTCCGCAAAATGAGTACTTCTGTGCGGCTTGTGGTTTTTATTGCATTGGCGGCTCTTGCCGTCTGGTGGTTTGCCCTGCGTGCCGAACCGGAAACGACCGGCGCGGCTCTGGTTGACATTGTCGTTCCCGATCTGCCGCAATCCATCCGCCAGGGTGAATCTCTTTTCAATGCCAATTGCGCCTCCTGCCACGGCGCAAATGCAGCCGGGCGCGACGGTCTTGCGCCGCCTCTTGTGCACAAATTCTATGAGCCAAATCACCATGGTGATGCGGCATTCCAGCTTGCCGTGCAAAATGGCGTGCGCGCCCACCACTGGCAATTCGGCAACATGCCGCCGGTTGAGAATATCACACCGGATGAGGTTGCACAGGTCACGGCCTACATAAGGGTCCTGCAGCGGGCTAATGGAATCCAATGATGGCTTTGTTTGCACAGCAAAAATCGCTCCTGGTGCGCTTTGCCCGAAAGATCGTGTGGGTTGGCGTTGCCGCTCTGCTTCTGGCAGGCGGACTGAACACCCATGCTGGCGAGCGTGCCGCCCCCCATGAACATGGCGTAGCTGAACATGGAGCCGCAATGTCTGATGCCGCAGACGGCCATCGCCATGTCGGACAGGGCAGCACAGATCAATGGCCGGCCGCTGACCTGATTGTTCATTGCGGCGCTGATATACTGGCACTCTCTGAATGGCCGTCAAGACATCAGGTTCCGAAATCAGGTTCATTCTCGCGTCACCACGCTGACATCTGGCGTCCTGCAGATTTGGGGCACGATCCGCCGCCTCCGCGAAGGTTCTCCTGAAATCAGGATCACCGGTTGTGCCGAGTGCAGCCGAGCGTCTTCCGTTTCCAGGAGATAACCAGATGAAAAAGAGATTTATATTTGTTTGCGCGGCGGCATTGACCGCTTTGTCAGCCGCTGCACTGGCCCATGGTGGAGCCACAGGAATAGTCAAAGAGCGCATGGATGCCATGTCGGCCATGGGTGCAGCCGTAAAATCCATATCCATGATGATGACGGGCGCCACGTCTTATGATGCGCAGATTGTCAAATCGGGTGCCACTGTCATCCAGTCGCATGCGGGCGATGCCCTCACCGGACTATTCCCGGAGGGCAGCCAGCAAATGGCATCTGAAGCAAGGCCGGAAATTTGGTCCGACTGGCAGGATTTCCAAACCCTGTCCTTGCGTCTTGAAACATTGGCACAGGGTCTGAAGCTGGCTGCTGACAACGGGCCGATGCACGGCTCAGACTCCGGTCCGGAGGCCATGATGGGTAGCAGCGACTCAAAGATGATGGGATCCGGAGGTTCCATGATGATGGGCAATTCCGGCATGATGGGCGAAGGTTCAGGAATGGGCTCGGGTATGGGGTCACAGGTCATGGAGATGAATCCGGAGCAATGGGCAAATATGCCTGTTGACGGCGTGTTCAACATGCTCACTCAGACCTGTTCGGCCTGTCACACCAGGTTTCGGTTGGAAAAGAAATAGCTGATGACGCGGTTATTTCTGTTGCTGATCAGCGCCCTCATTACGGTGGCGGGGGCATTGTTCCTCGCCTTCGTCCTGTGGCCGCTCCAGCCGCCAACCAGCACCATACCACCGAGCGGTGATGTTGCACGCGGCGCCTATCTGGCGCGCATGGCCGGCTGCATAGCCTGCCATACAAATGCATCCGCCGGTGGCGCTCCGCTCGCGGGTGGCTTGGCCCTGAAAACAGATTTTGGTACCTTCTATTCCGCCAATCTGACGACGGATGAGGAATTCGGGATCGGCAATTGGACAGTGGAGCAATTTGCAGCGGCTGTAAGGGCCGGGATCAGCCCCGGCGGCAGACCCTATTATCCGGCCTTCCCCTATCCATTCTATGCAAAATTCTCAGAGCAGGACATCGCCGACCTGTGGGCGGCGTTCCGCACGGTGCGGCCGGTCAGTCTGCCGTCCAGACAGCCGGATTTGTCCTTTCCCTATAATTTCCGGCCTGGCCTGAAGCTTTGGCGCGGTCTTTTCCTCGATTCAAAGCCATTTGAAATCAATGCCGAAAAGAGCGCCGGCTGGAATCGCGGCAAATTCATCGTGACGGGTCCGGGTCATTGCGGCGCGTGCCACACGCCGCGAAATTTTGCCGGGGCCAGGCAGGTTGCGCAGCGCTTTCGCGGCGCGGACGGGTTGCCCGGCGGCGGACGGTCGCCGTCAATCACGGCTGCCGGGCTGCAAGAGGCGAGATGGACCATGGAAAGCCTCAAATATGCCCTGAAAACCGGAATATTGCCGGATGGGGACATCTTTGGCGGCTCCATGGGGGAAGTGGTCCGGGACGGCACGTCATTCATGAGCGACGAGGATCTGACCGCCATCGCAACCTATCTGCTCGACAAGGAACAATGATCATGGGACTGACCAGAAGACATTTTATTGCATCCTCTGCGGCAATGGTCGCAACGGCCTCGGCCTTGACGGTGCGCCAGACCTTTGCCGTTGACAGGAAAATAGAGCTGATTGCGGGGCCAACGCGGATAAAACTCGCAGGCGAGGCAGCAGCATCATCTGATCTGTGGGCCTATAATGCATCCTCGCCGGGGCCGCAGATACGGGTCGGGCGGGGCGAGCGGGTTCAGGTGCGGCTGATCAACAATCTGCCTGAACCAACGTCGATCCATTGGCATGGGATACGCATCGACAATGCCATGGATGGTGTTTCCGGACTGACCCAGGCGGCTGTCGCACCCGGAGATGTTTTTGATTATGACTTTGTCGTGCCCGATGCCGGAACCTACTGGTATCACGCCCACAACAAAAGTTGGGACCAGGTGGCGCGCGGGCTTTACGGGCCGCTCATCGTCGAGGAGGAGGTCCCCGTTTTCGAACCCGGACATGATCTTGTTCTGGTGCTTGATGACTGGCGCCTGGACAACAGCGGCGCGCTGGATCTGGAAAGTCTGGGCTCGCTCATGGACTGGAGCCATGCCGGGCGTTTGGGAAACTGGCTGACCGTCAACGGGCAGGACGTGCCAAAATTCAAACTGACCGCTGGCGAACCCTATAGGATAAGGCTGATCAATGCCTGCAATGCCAGAATCCTGGCCATTGATCCGGCCCGGTTCGACGCACGGATCATTGCCTATGACGGGCAGATGCTGGCAGCGCCCGAAGCGCCCCCTGACGGACAATTGCTGATTGGTCCGGCACAAAGGGTAGATCTCCTCGTCGTCCCATCGTCAAAGGTCGATTTCGCGCTTGAGGAAATATCAGGTGATCCCTTTGTCATGGCTGCATTCGAGGTGACAGAAGGCAGCGATCAGGCCCCGGATATTCTGCATTTCGTCACCAATGATCTGCCGCAACCCAATCTGGCTGCGGCGCGTCTGATCAGGCTCGACATGACAGGCGGCGCCATGGGGCGCATGGGCCAGATAACCTACAAAGGCAAAGTGTTGAGCGGTCAGGATTTTCGTGACACCGGTCAGCTATGGGCCTTCAACAATGTTGCGAATCTGGCCGAAGCGCCGCTGTTTGCCGCCAGCCGCGGCGAGACGATTGTCCTGAATGTGCACAATGACACGGCCTTTGCCCATGCCATGCACACCCATGGTCACCATTTCAGGATTATCGAGCGGCAGGGGGTCAAAATTGATGGCACAAGCCCCTGGCACGATACGTTTCTGATCGCGTCGGGTGAAACCGCGAAAATAGCTTTTGTGTGCGACAATCCCGGAAAATGGCTGCTTCACTGTCACATGCTGGAACACGCGGCGGCGGGCATGAACACATGGTTTGAAGTCCTGTAACCGGAGCGAAAGCAAACCTGCCGCAAGAACGTCGATGTTAATGGGATTGCGATGGATTGAGCAATTGCGCGTGCATGCCCCAAAGGCCACCATTCTCACCGGTGGCGCCCTTGATCAAAAGTGGCTCTGGACGGGGCAGAAGAACCTTTGTCTGGACCGCCTGGTTGAGTGCTGACAACAGGGGCTGTGCATTCGACAGGCCGCCGCCGACAGGCACGATTTGCGCGCCGGTGATATTGAGCGTCAAAGCCAGAGCGTCGCTGACAACGGCGACATAGGATTGCACGGTCTTTGCACAGGCCGCATCACCCGCCATCCACCCATCAATGATTTGCCGGCTATCCATGTTTTCATCGCCGGACGCACCATGAATGATCTCCAGACCGCGCGCACCGCCGATGGTGTTGATGCAGCCTTTCTGGCCGCAGGGGCACACAAGCTGCGGAACATACCCCGGTGCGGATGGATCCTGCTTTTGCACATAGGGTCCATGGCCCCATTCACCCGACGTATCGCCGAATCCGCGTATCAGTCTTTTCCGGTAGACCTGCGCGCCGCCGACGCCTGTCCCCAAAATGATGGCAAAGACATTTTCATAGGCACGGCCAGCGCCAAAATGGGCTTCCGCCAGAGCAAAACAATCCGCATCATTTTCAATGAAAACCTCGTTTTCATGGCTCCAGCCAATGGCTTGCTGCAGGGCCTTGGCAAGATCGGCGGCCAATTGAACCTGGCCGAGAAACGGCAACTGCGACGACAGGATATGGCCGCGCGTCCGGTCGATGGCTCCGGTGATGGATATGCCAAGCCGATCGTCGCTTCCAAAGCCGTTGGAGCGCAGGATATCGACAATGGATTGAAGGAATGAACCATAGTGGCTGATTGGTGTCGGCGTGGACGCCGCTTCCTTCAGGGACGGCCCGGTTCCAATCCCGAGTTTTATGAAGGAACCACCGATGTCGAGACAGAAATTGTTTGGCATGGGAACACTCTTCGGGAAATGATTTGTTTGCTGACAGGCTTTTCGCTGCAGATCACCGATTGGTCAACCGGGCATGCCGCCGACATTGGAAAGCAGTTCGGCCACATTGCTGACGCCGAATTTTTTCAACAGCCGCGCCCGGCAGGCCTCCACGGTGCGCGGTGATATGCCCAGGATCCTGGCAATATTCTTGCTGGTGCGACCTTCACCCAGATGCATGACAATCTGCCGTTCGCGCATGGTCAGCGAGATAAATGGGCGCTCATGAGAAAGATCGGCCATGCTCCACACGGCGTGCGCCAGAGGTTCATCCCGGGTCAGTGAATTGCCGCGAACCCGGCACCAGAAGAGCGAGCCGTCCTTGCGCGCCATGATGCGCTCGTCCGAATAGCGACCAGTCTCGCGCAGCGGGGTCAATCCGATATTGCCGATCTTGATGAATTCGTCGATGGACGGATAGAGGATGGCAAAGGACTGATCGCGCAATTCGTCAGCCGTGTAGCCGAACATGTCCGCGAACGCCCGGTTGCAAAAGCGGATGACCCTGTGCTGGGTCATGACAATGCCCACCGGCGCCTCCTGAAAGGCCGTTTCGAGCATGTATTGCGGGTCAAGTGGTGCTGTCGGTGCTGTCATTAGCGTATTTCTACCATCTTGCTCATCGGCCTCCAAGCGGTGGATAATGAGCCATAGCATGCATACAGATCCGGTGCGACAAAGACGCTGATTTTAGAGGAAACAGCGTGCAGACACTTTGAGCGCACGGCAATCAGGAGGAGAAGAACCATCATGAAAAAATTGACAATTCTTGCCATGGCATCAGCACTGTCGCTGGCCGGGGCACTGACGGGCTTTGCAGCCAAGGCGGCAGATGATCCTGTAAAAATCGCATTGATCCACGGCCTTTCGGGTTCTACCTTTGAGGTCTTCTCAAAGCAGAGCCACACCGGTTTCAAGCTCGGCCTTGAATATGCCACCAATGGCACGATGAAAATCAAGGGACGCGACATTGAAATCATCGAAAAGGACACGCAGTTCAAGCCGGATGTTGCCCGTGCTGTGCTTGCCGAAGCCTATGGTGATGATGATGTGCTGATCGCTGTTGGCGGCACGTCCTCAGGGGTCACCAAGGGAATGCTGCCGATTGCCGAGGAATATGAGCGCATCCTGCTGGTAGAGCCGGCGGTTGCCGATTCACTCACCGGGCCTGATTCCAATCGTTACGTCTTCAAGACATCGCGCAATTCCTCAATGGATATGCAGGCCCAGGCGCTGGCTCTGAAACCCGGTCCTGATCTTTTTGTGGCAACGCTGGCCGAAGACTATGCTTTCGGCAAGGATGGTATTGCTGCCTTCAAGCAGGCCATGGAAGGCTCCGGAGCGACCATTGTCACCGAAGAATATGTGCCATTGAAGACCACCGACTTTACCGCTGCGGCTGAACGCATGTTTGCAGCACTGAAAGACAAGGAAGGCCGCAAGGTCATTCTTATCTATGTCGCCGGTGGCGGCGACCCGATGGGCAAGATCAAGGGCATGGAACCGGAGCGCTACGGTATCGAGATATCGACCGGTGGTCATATCCTCCCGGTTCTGCCAACCTACAAGAAGGTGCCGGGCATGGAAGGCGCCGTCTATTACTACTATGAGAACCCGAAAAATCCGATCAATGACTGGCTCGTTGCCGAACACACCAAGCGTTTTGGCTCACCGCCCGACTTCTTTACAGCCGGTGGAATGGCCGCCGCTCTGGCTGTTGTCAAAGCGCTGGAAAGTACAGATGACTGGGATACGGAAAATCTCATCAAGGTGATGGAAGGCATGAAATGGGACACGCCGAAGGGAGAAATGGAATTCCGCCCGGAAGACCATCAGGCCCTGCAGTCCATGTATCATTTCAAGATCAGGGTTGACGACAATGTTGACTGGGCCATTCCCGAACTTGTTCGCGAGATCAAGCCAAGCGAGATGAATATTCCGATTGGCCGCAACAATCAGGAATAGCAAGTCCTGTCTCTTCGCCCCGCTGTCACACCTGTGTGGCAGCGGGACGGTGCATCCGATTTCCGATCGCACGATGATCTGCAAGCGGGACCTATCGGTCTGCTTGCGTTGCTGAAGGTTCGCCTTCATCCTGTCTCACCACGCTTTTGCAACTGGAGAACCCATGACCCCCGCATCTTTGCGCATAGAGGATCTGACCATACGTTTTGGTGGTCATACGGCAGTCGATGCCGTGACCTGCGCATTTCAGGCAGGGGAGTTGACGGTGATCGTTGGACCCAATGGCGCCGGCAAGACAACCTGTTTCAATCTGATCTCCGGCCAGTTGCGCCCCAGCGCCGGGCGCATATTCAAGGGTGACAGGGACATCACCGGTCTCAGCGCCTCGGCCCGCGCCAAGGCCGGGATCGGTCGGGCCTTTCAACTGACCAACCTGTTTCCGCAATTGTCGGTGCTGGAAAATGTGCGTCTGGCCGTTCAGGCGCAGCACGGTCTGGGACCGGTCATATTCCGCCGCGCCCGTTCCTTTGGCAAACTGCGCGATGAAGCCTATTCCTTTCTGGAGGCAACGCGCCTGGCGGGTGTCGCGGCCCAGCCGGTCTCCGCCCTGTCGCATGGCGATCAGCGCAAACTGGAAATTGCCCTTTTGCTGGCGCTCAAACCGGACATCTTCATGTTCGATGAGCCGACCGCGGGCATGTCTGTCGACGAAGCACCGGTCATTTTGGAATTGATTGAAGAAATCAGAAAAGACAAGGCAAAAACCATTCTGCTTGTTGAACATAAGATGGACGTTGTCCGCTCGCTGGCGGATCGTATTGTTGTCTTGCACAATGGCGCACTGGTTGCCGATGGCCTGCCGAACGAGGTCATCGCCCTGCCGCTTGTGCGGGAAATCTATCTCGGCATGCCGGAAGAGAGTGCCGCATGAGTGCTCCCATCCTCGAACTGGACAATATTTTTACCGACATTGCGCAATATCACATTCTGCATGGGGTCTCGTTGCATATCCCCGAGGGGGGCGTGCATGTCCTGCTGGGGCGCAATGGCGCCGGCAAGACAACAACATTGCGCACCATCATGGGCCTGTGGCAGGCCAAACAGGGCGCTATCCGTTTCCGTGGCGAAGACATCACCAAGCAGCACACCAGTGATATCGCGCGCAAGGGTATCGCCTATGTGCCTGAAAATATGGGCATCTTTGGTGGGCTGACGGTGGAAGAAAACATGCGTCTGGCAACCCTTGATGGCAGCTTCGACCAGGATCGTCTGCAACGCATCTATACGCTCTTTCCAGCCTTGGAAAAATTCTGGAACAGCTCCGCCTGGTCGCTCTCCGGAGGCCAGAAACAGATGCTGGCCATTGCCAGGGCGATGATCGAAAAACGTGACCTGATCCTGATTGATGAGCCGACGAAGGGTCTGGCGCCGGCCATCATCCTGAACATGGTTGAAGCCTTCCGAGAGATCGCCCGGGAGACCACCATCCTGCTGGTCGAGCAGAATTTCCTGTTTGCCAGATCGCTGGGTCAGACGGTGGCGGTGATCGATGACGGACGCATCGCCCATTCCGGCACCATGGCCGAACTGGTTGAAGACGCGGCGCTGCAAACGCGTCTGCTCAGCCTGTCACTTGATGCGCATCAGTAGAAAGCGGACCGGATCATGAAATCAATGACCACTCTTGTGGAACGTCTTGGCGGAATCAACCTTTTGCCCGTCTTGTTGGCCATCATCGCGCTGGTGTTGATCGGTTCGCCATCGACATGGCTGACACTGACCATCGCCGGGCTGTCGATGGGCATGATGATCTTTCTGATGGCCTCCGGATTGAGCCTTGTCTTTGGCCTCATGGACGTCCTCAATTTCGGCCATTCGGCCTTCATATCTTTTGGCGCCTTCATCGCGGCTTCCGTGCTGGCGGCTTTGGCTGTCTGGGTTGCCGCAGACAGTGTTCTGCTCAATCTTCTGGCGCTTTTTGCGGCGATCTCCGCGGCTGCCCTCTTTGGTCTGGTTGCCGGCTGGATGTTCGAGCGGGTGATCATCAAACCCGTCTATCGCGATCATCTGCGCCAGATATTGATCACCATGGGTGCGCTGATCGTCGCAGAGCAGATCATTCTGGCGATCTGGGGTGGCTCGCCGGTGGCGGTTCCCCGTCCCAATTTTTTGTCCGGTTCACTGATCATGGGCGATGTCACCATTGAGATCTATCGCCTGTTCGCCTTTGGGCTGGGTCTGGTCACCTATATGGCGCTCCACGCGGTCCTCAATCGCACCCGCGTCGGCCTGCTGGTGCGCGCCGGGGTGGAGAACCGGGAAATGGTTGAAGCGCTCGGCTTTCGCATTGACCGGCTGTTTATCGGCGTGTTCGCGGTTGGCTCGGCTCTGGCCGCGATGGGGGGAGCAATGTGGGCGGGCTATGAAACCCTGATCACCGGCGCCATCGGTTCCGAGATGATGATCATTGTCTTCATTGTCATCATCATCGGCGGTCTGGGATCCATTGAAGGCTCCCTGCTGGGCGCCCTGATGGTTGGTTTGATGGGCAATTATGTTGCTTTCCTTGCCCCCAAAATGGCGCTGGCGTCCAACATGATCCTGATGATGGCCATATTGCTGTGGCGGCCCTATGGGCTGCGACCGGCCGTGAAATAGGGAGCCGCACCGTGAACCAGACAACAAACGAACCGCAGGGACAGACGAGGGGCGGACGGACCGGCCGGCTGATTGCCTATGGGTTGATCGGCATCATCGCCATCTGCCTGTTTTTCGCACCCCTGCTGTTTCCCGACGTGCGCAGCCAGGAAGTGGCGGCGCGCATATGCATCTTCATCGTGCTGGTCGCCAGCTATGATCTGCTGATCGGTTACACGGGCATCGTGTCCTTTGCCCATACGATGTTCTTTGGCCTTGGGGCCTATGCGACAGCCATTGCCCTCAAACAGATGGGACCGGGCTGGGATGCGGTGATCATCGGTGGTGCTCTGGGCGTTGGCGTCTCGGTTCTGCTGGCGGCGCTGGTGGGGCTGTTGTCGCTGCGGGTCAAGGCAATCTTTTTTGCCATGGTCACCCTGGCCGCTGCATCCGTCATGGCGGTTCTGGCCAGCCAGTTTTCAGATTTCACTGGCGGCGAAGACGGCATCATCTACAAGGTGCCAAAGATATTTTCGCCTGCAACCAAGCTCTTGACGGACGAGAACGGCAAGGTTCTGACCATTTTCGGGGTCAAGGCCAACGGCAAGATGGCCGCCTATTACTTCGTCTTTTTTGGCTCTCTCATCCTTTATTTTCTGATGTTGCGCATCGTCGCCTCGCCGCTTGGCACGGTTCTGGAAGCCATCCGCGAGAATGAAATGCGCGCCGAGGCCCTCGGCTACAAGGTGGTGCTCTACCGCACCGCCATATTCTGCATAGCGGCGGCCATTGCCGCCTGTGCCGGCATTCTGCGGGCTGTCTGGCTGAAATACACCGGACCGGAAACAACGCTCTCCTTTGCCATCATGATCGACATTCTGCTGATGGTGGTCATTGGCGGCATGGGGACAATGACCGGCGCCATCATCGGTGCAACGGTGATGAGTGTGGCGCAATTCTATCTGAAGGACCTGATGCAGCTCGCTTCCGAGGCGACCGCCGGAATTCCGCTGGTTCCTGATCTTCTGGATCCGGACCGCTGGCTGCTTTGGCTTGGCCTGTTGTTCATCCTGCTGGTGTATTTTTTCCCCGCCGGCATTGTTGGCACTCTGGCCAGGAAGGGTCATCATCCATGAGCGAGCGGCGTTCCGTCTATATCCCGGTCAAGGATCACGAATTGCATGTCAGCGAATGGGGAGACCCGTCAAATCCATTTGTCATGATGTGGCACGGGCTGGCCCGCAACGGTCGCGATTTTGATGAAATCGCGCAGGTTTTGTCAAAAGACTATTTTGTTGTCTGCCCGGATACGATTGGCCGCGGACTTTCAAGCTGGTCCAGATCCGATGGCGACGATTACTGCATGCGCATCTACGGCGAAAACGCTGTCGGCATTCTTGACCACTACGGTACAGGGTCGCTGCGTTGGGTGGGCACATCCATGGGCGCGCTCATCGGTGTTCGGCTGGCTGCCGAAGCGCTCAAAGGCCGCATCACCCATCTGGTGATCAATGATATCGGGCCGGAAATTCCGCAGGATGCACGCCAGCGCATAGCCGACTATGTCGGCAGTCCGCCGGACTTTGACACAATGATCGAAATGGAAGAATGGTTGCGCGGCAGCTATGCGCCCTTTGGTAACAACCCGGACAGTTTCTGGCGGCGGATGGTGGATAATTCGGTGCGCCGCACTGACGATGGCCGCATGACCGTGCACTACGATGCGGCGATTGCTTCACAATTTACCCGTCACAAGGCGGATTTTGACGTCTGGACCCATTATGATGCGATTGAAGCCCGGACACTTCTGATCAGGGGCGGCAATTCCGACGTTCTTCCAAGGGCCGTTGCCGACGACATGATGCAGCGTGGCCCAAGGCCCACGTGCGTGGAATTTGCAGATATCGGCCACGCGCCTACCTTTGTCAGTGCGGACCAGCAACAGCTCCTGCAGGCGTTTCTAAAGTCCTGAAAACGTAATCAGGGTTGCCAGACTGCGCAAATCTGTGCTGCCGGATCACCTCTCGTTCTCCCGTAATGCTCTGAAAAAATAAGTTCTTTTCGTAGCGAGCTGGCCCGCTGTCGGCGCCAGGCGGCTTGGCTATTGCGCTCTTTTGCACTTAATCATACTTTTATGTAGATTAAATATGATAATCATACTATGAAGGCAGTCGATTGTCGGGAGGGCAATCGGATGATTTCAATTTTGGAGGAAAACATGTTCTTGAAACTCACCCTTGCGGGCGCCGCTCTTCTTGCTTCGGTCGCCTTGCCGGCGACGGCGGTCAATGCTCAAACAATCGGTTTTTCGCAAATCGGATCGGAATCCGGCTGGCGGGCGGCTGAAACCACACTGACGCGGCAGCAGGCCAAGGATCGCGGCATTGACCTGAAATTTGCCGACGCACAGCAGAAACAGGAAAACCAGATCAAGGCGCTGCGGTCTTTCATCGCCCAGGGCGTTGACGCCATCCTCCTGGCTCCGGTGGTCGCCACCGGTTGGGATCAGGTTCTGGAGGAAGCCAAGGAAGCAGAAATTCCGGTTATTCTCCTTGATCGTACCGTTGATGCGCCGGACAGCCTCTATATGACGGCCGTAACGTCGGACCTCGTTCACGAGGGGCGTGTTGCCGGCGAATGGCTGGCAGCCGAAGTGGCTGGCAAGGACTGCAAGATCGTCGAATTGCAGGGCACCACCGGTTCGTCTCCTGCCATCGATCGCAAAAATGGTTTTGAACAGGGTATTGCAGACCATTCCAACCTTTCCATCATCCGCAGCCAGACCGGTGACTTTACCCGCACCAAGGGCAAGGAAGTGATGGAGAGTTTCCTCAAGGCGGAAAATGGCGGCAAGGATATTTGTGCCCTATATGCGCACAATGACGACATGGCCGTCGGCGCTATTCAGGCCATCAAGGAAGCCGGTCTGAAGCCGGGATCCGACATTCTGGTTGTCTCGATTGATGCCGTGCCGGATATTTTCCTGGCCATGGCGGCCGGTGAAGCAAATGCGACGGTTGAACTGACGCCCAACATGGCCGGTCCGGCATTCGACGTATTGGAAGCCTTTGCAAAAGACGGCACATTGCCACCCAAATGGATCCAGACGGAATCGCGTCTCTACACCGCTGCTGACGATCCAATGGCGGTCTATGAGTTGAAGAAAAGCCTCGGATACTAGGCACAGGTCTTGAAGTGCGGGTTGGCGCGTCGTGCCAGCCCGCACTGTTTCATCAGTGACAGCAGCAATCTCAGAGGCCAGGCCTTGCGGCGGCCATTTGTCTGTGCGTCATTGAAAATGATGACCTTCACGGGAAGAGGCCAACGTGTCACAGGGCAATATGCTGTTACAGGGCAGGAATATCACCAAGAACTTTCCTGGTGCTCTGGCGCTTGATGCAGTTGATTTCAATCTGCTGCCAGGAGAAGTCCATGCCTTGCTGGGCGAAAACGGCGCCGGCAAATCCACGCTGGTGAAATGCCTGACCGGCGCTTACCGACGCGATTCGGGCGCCATCTTTCTGGACAATCAGCCAATCAATCCGCGCAGCACGCTGGAAGCACAGGACCTGGGCATCGGGACCGTCTATCAGGAAGTCAACCTGCTGCCCAACCTGACCGTGGCGGAGAATCTGTTTCTTGGCCGCCAGCCAAGGCGTCTGGGGCTTGTTTCGACAAGACGGATGAATGCCGGCGCACGCGAAATATTGTCCGGCTATGGCTTGAAGATTGATGTGAGCCGGGAACTCTCGTCCTATTCCATCGCAATACAGCAGATCATTGCGATCGCGCGCGCGGTCGACCTGTCCGGCAAGGTGTTGATTCTTGATGAGCCGACGGCCAGCCTTGACGCGACAGAAGTGCAGATGCTTTTTTCCATCATCAGGCGGTTGCGCGATGATGGCCTGGGTATCATTTTCATCTCCCATTTTCTCGATCAGGTCTTCGAAATCTGTGACGCGCTGACTGTGTTGCGAAACGGCAGGCTGGTCGGCACCAGCAAGCTGGCGGATACCTCCCGGTTGAAACTGGTCAACATGATGCTTGGCCGTTCCCTGGAAGAGGAAATTCACAAGGAAAAGGACCGCACTGCCTCGGTTGATCCGGTGCAATTGCAATTCAAGAATTTTGGCCGTTCCGGACATATCAAGGCTTTTGACCTTGATATCAGAAAACGCGAAATTGTCGGGGTTGCAGGATTGCTGGGATCGGGCCGAACCGAAACGGCGGAAATTCTTTTCGGCGCGATCGGCCATGACAGTGGCGAGGCGCTTGCGGAAGGAAAACCGCTCCGGTTGACATCGCCCCGCGCAGCGGTTGCGCAGGGTTTTGCTTTTTGTCCCGAAGATCGCAAACGCGATGGGATCGTCGCCGATCTGTCGGTACGCGAAAACATCATTCTTGCCCTGCAGGGGCAGCGCGGCTGGTTGCGCGCGCTGTCAAAGAGTGAACAGACTGCGATTGCCGACGGCTATATCGCCAGTCTCGATATCAGAACGCCGGATTGTGAAAAGCCGGTTGGACAGCTCTCCGGCGGCAATCAGCAGAAAGTCATTCTGGCCCGCTGGCTCGCCACCAATCCGCGTTTTTTGATTCTTGATGAGCCGACGCGCGGCATCGACGTGGGCGCCCATGCGGAGATCATTCGGTTCATTGAAGCCCTGTGTGATGAGGGCATGTCCCTGCTGGTCATTTCTTCCGAGCTGGAAGAACTTGTCGATTACAGTCAGCGGGTGATCGTCCTGCGCGACCGGGCGCATGTGGCCGAACTGACCGGTGATGCCATTACCACCACCAATATCATACGGGCGATCGCGTCTGATGGTCACGAAGATAAAGTATCGGCATGATGAACAGGCTCCATCCAGCTTTAAGACGAATACTTCCCCAATTGATCACCCTGGTGGTCGTTCTCGGCTGCAATGTGCTGGTCTTTCCGGATTTCTTCAAAATCGAGATGTCCAATGGTCGCCTCTATGGCTCGATCATCGACATTCTCAATCGCGGTGCGCCAGTGGCGCTTCTGGCCATCGGCATGACGCTGGTCATTGCGACAAAGGGTATTGATTTGTCCGTCGGCGCGGTCATGGCGATTTGCGGCGCTGTCGCGGCAGCCGCTGTCGCAGGTGGCAGCGATGTCGCCACCGCGGTCGTACTGGCCCTGTGCGCCGGTATTGTCTGTGGCCTGTGGAATGGTTTTCTGGTCGCCGTGCTCAATATCCAGCCCATCGTCGCGACACTTATCTTGATGGTGGCCGGTCGCGGTGTGGCGCAACTGATCACTGAAGGCGTGATCCTGACATTCACCAATGAGGGGTTGATATTTCTCGGCAGTGGCTCATTGATGGCCTTGCCCATGCCTTTTCTGATCTGGCTGGGTTTCGGTGTGATGACGGCCATCGTCGTGCGTAAGACCGCACTGGGGCTGTTGATCGAAGCGGTCGGAATCAACCTGCGCGCCAGCACCTTGTCGGGCGTGCGCGGCAATGTCCTGATTGTTGCAGTCTATGCCATTTCCGGCCTGTGTGCTGCCACGGCCGGCATCATTGTCGCAGCCGACATCAAGGGTGCCGATGCTAATAATGCGGGGCTCTGGCTGGAACTCGACGCCATATTGGCGGTGGTCATCGGCGGCACGTCCCTGTTGGGTGGCCGGTTCACGCTGGCTGGCTCGCTGATTGGCGCCATGATCATCCAATCCATCAATACCGGTATCCTGCTGTCCGGGTTCCCACCGGAATTCAACCTGATCATCAAGGCCTTTATCATCCTCGTCATTCTCATTATTCAGTCGCCGATTGTCCAGTCGGTCCTGTTTGCCATGCGCATGCCGCCTGATCTGTCAAACGACGACGCAGAACCGGTCGAAGGCGGAAGCGCGCGCGATAGGGATGCATCCGCACAAAAAGAGGGCATGGCGCCATGAACCCCCGCTATCTGCCATTGCTGGCGACCATCGCTATTTTCATACTCGCCTATGCGCTTTGCTACTCGCAATACCCCAATATGCTGTCGACACGGGTGGTCGGGAACCTGTTGACGGACAATGCCTATCTGGGAATAGCGGCCATTGGCATGACCTTTGTCATACTGACCGGTGGCATCGACCTTTCAATTGGCTCGGTGATAGCCTTTACTGGCGTTTTCATTGCGGTCCTTCTGGCAAACACATCCATGCATCCCTTGAGTGTGTTTGCCCTCGCCCTGCTGATATCGACCTGCTTCGGTGCCCTCATGGGAGGTATTATCCATACGCTGGAAATGCCGCCCTTCATTGTGACGCTCGCCGGCATGTTTCTGGCGCGGGGCATGGCATTCGTCCTGTCCACGGAATCCATTCCCATCACCCATGATTTTTACGATACCCTGCAGGACGTGTTTTTTCGTGTGCCGGGAAAGGGTCGTTTGACGCTCATTGGTATCATCATGATTGTCACGGTGATCGTCGGCGTTGTCCTGGCCCACCGCACGCGTTTTGGCAGTTATGTCTATGCCCTGGGCGGGGGCCTGCCTGCGGCAAAACTGATGGGTGTGCCTGTCGCAAGGACGACGGTCTGCGTCTACGCCCTGTCGGGTTTCATGGCGGGTCTTTCAGGAATCGTGTTCTCCATGTATACGTCGGCCGGTTACTCCCTGGCAGCGGTCGGCGTTGAACTGGACGCGATCGCTGCCGTGGTCATCGGCGGTACACTGCTAACCGGGGGAAGTGGTTTCATGATCGGTACGCTGATCGGTGTTTTGATTATGGGTCTCATCCAGACCTACATCATTTTTGACGGAACACTTTCCAGTTGGTGGACAAAAATCGTAATTGGTGGGCTCTTGTTCACCTTTATACTTCTTCAACGTGGCCTCGTATGGGTCACCTCGCGCGCCAGGATTTGAGACCATGCGTTTAGCAACGTGGAAACCATGAGGAAGCCTATCCGTCGCGATATCCAACGCAACAGCCATGCCCTTGTGGTCCACGAACTGGGGCAAAAGATTGTTGCAGGCACCTATTCGGTCGGTACCTTGCTGCCGGGAGACGGAGAGCTTGCCGAGAAATTCCAGGTATCGCGAACCGTGCTGCGCGAGGCGATGAAAACCCTTTCGGCAAAGGGCCTCATTGCGCCCAGGGCCGGCATTGGAACACGCGTGACCGAGGAAAGCAGCTGGAATCTTTTCGATGCCGATGTCCTGACCTGGTATTTTCAGCGTGGCATCACCGAGGAATTCATGAACCATCTTACCGAGATGAGGCAGGCCATTGAACCGGCTGCGGCGCGTTTGGCAGCAAAGAATGCGACAAGAAAGGACATTCTCGAACTCTATTCTCTTGTGGAGAACATGAATGAGGCAACCACGGCGCACGAACTTGCCGTGATGGACCTCGATTTCCACCTCAAATTGCTGTCGGCATCGAAAAATCCGTTCATGAATTCGGTTGGCAGTCTCATCGAAGCCGCACTGGTCGGTGTGTTCCGGCTGAGTTCTCCGCCAAAGGCCGGGGATCGCATGACCGAAGTGGTTTCATCGCACAAACATATTGTCGATATGATTGACGCCCGGGATGAAGTTGCGGCTGCCGCGGCCATGAGCCATGTCATCGTGCGTGGGCGCGAACGTGTCTTTGCCTATGATACGGGCCCCGAGGAATAGAGCGCTTTATGCACCCGCGGCATCTGCTGTCTTGATCGCTTCCGGCAGTTCCTCTTGCAGAATGTCGAGCGCCTTATCCGGGCCGGTGCTGATTCTGATACAGCGATTGAGCGGCGCAACGCCTGGCATGCGGACAAAGATGCCGCGCTGACCCAGTGCTTCTAGCAGATGTTTTGCAAAACCAGCGTCGCGACCGCAATCCAATGTCACGAAATTGGTTGCCGATGCCAGGGGCTGCAGATTGTTGGCCAGCGCAAACTCTTCAATGCGCTGGCGTGAGGCGGTGATCCTGTCGCACACCGCTCTCAGGTAGTCCTGGTCTTGCAGTGCAGCCAGCGCCGCGATCTGCGCCATCTTGTTGACGCCGAAATGATTGCGCACCTTGTCAAAGGAGGCAATGGTGCCGGTACTTCCAAAGGCGTAACCGCAACGCAGGCCCGCCAGCCCGTAAGCCTTGGAAAATGTCCGCATGCGCAGGATATTGGAATTGTCCAGCAATGCGTTTGAGGCTGGAATAATCCCGTCTGGAGCCATTTCGCCGTAGGCTTCATCCAGCACCAGAAGCGTCTGTTCCGGCAAGGCCTTTGCAAAGGAGACAATGTCCGCGCTGGTGTTCCATGTGCCCATCGGATTGTCCGGATTGGCAAGATAGACCAGCGGCGCGCCCTCGCGCTGCACGGCTGCAAGCAGCGCATCGAGATCTTCCCTGTCGTCGCGATAGGGCACGGTAACCAGGCGACCGCCGAAGCCGGCGACATGATAATTGAATGTCGGATAGGCGCCCAGCGATGTCACGACGGGCGTATTATGGGTGACGATCTGACGAACAATGAGCCCCAACAGCCCATCAATACCCTCTCCCACGACAATCTGATCAGGCGCCAGTGCAAGATGGTTTGCCAGCGCCTGGCGCAGATCATGATTTTCCGGATCGCAATATTTCCACACATCCTCTGCGCCTTCGCGCATCGCCTGCTTGACCGAGGGTGCAGGGCCAAAGCCACTTTCATTGGCCCCGATGCGAGCCCGAAAGACCTTGCCGGATGCACGTTCCTGTGTTTCCGGTCCGACAAAGGGAATGGAGGCAGGAAGGGATTGAACGAGTGGGGTGAATCCGGAAAATTCTGTCATTTTGGTTCTCTGAATGGCATCGCTCGATAGTGGGGTGGCTCAATAATGGGGTGGTCGTGTATCGGCCGGTGCATCATGGCTCTGTTCTTCAAATGCCAGAAGCCGCTGGACCAATTGCTCGTATTTGTTCTGCAGGTTGCTGACCTGTTTCCATTGTTCGCTCAATTGATCCGACAGTTCCTCGATCGTCTGGGCCTGGTGCGCCACATGCTCTTCGAGCCTGGCGATCCGTTCTTCGGATTCCTCTGCGGTGTTTGTCATGACAATTGGCCTTCCAGGACTGCGCGCCAGTTTGCTCCCAGCGGTTGCGGGCGCCGGGTCTGGCGATCCACATAGACATGCACGAAACGACCCTGTGCCGCCGCCTGTTCATCATCGCCGCGAAACAGGGCAATCTGATAAACCACGGATGACGTGCCGATCCGTTCAACACCGATACCAGCCTCTATTGTGTCGGGGAAGGCCAACTCAGCGAAATAGTGGCACCCGGTTTCCACCACCAGACCGATCGTCGCACCCTGATGCAGGTCCAGAAGGCCGGCATCGACCAGCCAGCCATTGATCGCTGTGTCGAACAGCGCGTAGTGGACCACATTGTTCATATGGCCATAGATGTCATTGTCGGCCCAGCGGGTCTGCAAGGGCCGAAACAGCTTGTAGCTGTCACGCTGATTGGGTGTAGGCCGGGTCATTGTATCACCATGCGGGTTGTTTCAGGACGTCGCAGGCCATTTTTGGCAGGCGATTATTGTGTGCATTGCAATGGGCCCAGTGCCGACAACATATCGGATACGCTCGACACGATCATCGGCGGCCTCTGACCTGACAGGAACAGGAACTTTGGAGAGAAAGGAAACGGCGCTCATGTCTTGCTCCGGCAACGCACAATTCATTCTTATCAACATGGAACAGGCGCAGAAACAATGGGCTTTTGAAAAAACAGCCGGTTTGGGCTGGTATCGCGCCAATCAGATGAATAAGGTCATGCCTTGACCAATTGATCAAAATGGATGGCGCATGGACGACCTGGCTATCGAATTAAAGGGCATCGACAAGAGTTTCGGTGCTGTTCATGCCAACAAGAACATCAACCTGGCTGTCCGAAAAGGCACGATTCACGGCATTATCGGGGAAAACGGTGCCGGAAAATCCACGATGATGTCGATCCTCTATGGATTTTATCAGGCCGATCGCGGCGATATCATGGTCAATGGCAGCAAGGTGATCATCCGAGACCCCAATGTGGCCATCGCCTCAGGCATCGGCATGGTGCACCAGCATTTCATGCTTGTCGACAATTTCACCGTTCTGGAAAATGTCATGCTCGGCGCCGAGGAAAACGCCATTTTGAACCGGGGGATCACCAAGGCCCGGGCGGAACTGAAACGACTGGAAAGGGAATATGCGCTGGACGTCAACGCCGATGCAGTGATTGAAGAACTGCCGGTTGGCCTGCAGCAGCGTGTTGAAATTCTCAAGGCGCTTTATCGCAGCGCTGAAATCCTGATTCTCGATGAACCGACCGGTGTGCTGACCCCGCCGGAAGCCGATCACCTGTTTCGCATCCTTCGGCAATTGCGCGACCAGGGAAAGACAATCATCCTGATCACCCACAAACTGCGCGAGATCATGGCCATTACCGACGAGGTTTCAGTGATGCGGCGTGGCGAAATCGTCGCCACACGGGAAACCGCCACGACCTCCGTTGAAGAGCTGGCAGAACTGATGGTGGGACGCCGGGTGCTGCTGCAGGTGGAAAAGGGTGATGCAAGTCCGACCGATGTCAAGCTTGCCGTGACCAATCTGACGGTGCGCGACGGACGGGGCGTGGTCATGGTGGACAATGTTTCGCTCGACGTGCGGGCCGGCGAGATCGTCGGCATTGCCGGTGTGGCCGGAAATGGCCAGTCGGAACTGCTGGAGGCCATCACCGGTATTCGGCGCGCCGAATCCGGGACCGTCCTGCTGGATGGCGAAGCCATCGGCGCGACGGGTGAGGCCGATCCTGCGCTGCTGCGCAAACGTGGTCTCGCCCATGTTCCCGAAGACCGCCACCATATGGGCCTGGTTCTCAGCTTTGAAGAAAATGAAAATGCCATTCTGGGCTATCACGATGATCCCGAATATCTCAACGGACCGATGCTCAATCTGGAGAACATTCGCAATTCTGCACAAGAAAGTGTTGAAAAATATGACATTCGCCCGCCGGATGTGCGGCTGAAAACAGCAAATTTCTCTGGTGGAAACCAGCAGAAGATTGTGCTGGCAAGGGAAATGGAGCGCGACCCGATTGTGCTGATCATCGGTCAGCCAACGCGCGGTGTTGATGTCGGCGCCATTGAATTCATCCACAAGCGCATCATCGAGATGCGCGATGCCGGAAAGGCCATCCTGCTGGTGTCGGTGGAACTCGACGAGATCAGGTCTTTGTCGGACCGCATATTGGTGATGTTTGCCGGACGTGTTGTCGGGGAGCGCACACCGGAAGCGACCGAGGGTGAATTGGGTCTTCTGATGGCAGGTGTTGAGGAAGACCAGGAGGCGGCGCAATGAGCAGTCCCTACGAAAAACTACCGGGGTGGGTGGAATATGTGCTGATCCCGCTGATCAATCTGGTCGTCGCGTTTCTTGTTGCTGGCCTCGTGGTGCTTATTGTCGGTCAGAGTCCGATCAAGGCCGCGTCGTTGCTGGTCCAGGGCGCTTTCGGTTATGGCGAGGGCCTGGGATTCACGCTGTATTATGCCACCAATTTCATCTTTACCGGACTGGCTGTCTCCGTTGCTTTTCATTGCGGCCTCTTCAATATTGGCGGCGAGGGCCAAGCCTATGTCGGCGGTCTGGGCGTAGCCCTGGTCTGTCTGTGGCTGGACGGCATCTTTCCCTGGTACATGACCTTTATGGTCGCGGTCATGGCCTCTGCGCTGTTTGGAGCAGCCTGGGCCCTTATTCCGGGATTCCTGCAGGCCAAACGCGGCAGCCACGTTGTGATCACCACGATCATGTTCAATTTCATCGCCTCCAGCCTGATGGTCTACATGCTGGTGGAAGTGATCAAACCTTTGGGCTCCATGGCGCCGCAAACCCGGACTTTCCTGGAGGGAGGGCAGCTCCCGCGGCTGGACTGGCTGCTGGCCATATTTGGATTTGATATCGGCGGCGCGCCCTTCAACCTTTCGTTCCTTGTTGCACTGGTTGCTGCCTTTTTTGTCTGGCTGCTCATATGGCGTACCCGTCTGGGTTATGAAATTCGCACCATGGGGGCCAGTCCGAAAGCCGCGCGCTATGCCGGTATCAAGGATGCCCGTATCATCATCATCACGATGCTGATTTCAGGCGGCTTGGCGGGCATGATGGCCCTCAACCCGATCATGGGTGATCAGCATCGTCTGCAACTGGATTTTGTCGCCGGCGCCGGCTTTGTCGGCATTGCGGTTGCGCTGATGGGGCGCTCACATCCTGTTGGCATCATTCCCGCGGCCATCCTGTTCGGCGTCCTCTACCAGGGCGGCGCCGAGATTTCGTTCGAAATGCCGGAGATATCCCGTGACATGATCACTATTATTCAGGGTCTTGTCATTCTGTTTGCCGGTGCGCTGGAGAATATGTTCCGGCCCGCCCTTGTTGCCTTTTTTGCTACCCTGCGCGGGGCGGGCAATCCCTCCGAAGTTTCGACGCCGGGAGAGTAGATCATGGATTATTTTCAGATTGCACTGGTGACGCTCGAAGCCACGATTCGCCTCTCCGTTCCGCTGGTTCTGGCGGCCCTGGCGGGTCTCTTTTCAGAGCGGGCCGGCATTTTTGACATCGGTCTGGAAGGCAAGATGCTGGCAGCCGCCTTTGCCGGCGGCGCCGCAGCGGCCGTTTATGATTCGGCATTTCTGGGTCTTCTTGCCGCCATTGCAGTGTCCGTATGCCTGGCACTTGTGCACGGTTATGCGTCCATTACCCAGCGCGGAAACCAGATTGTTTCCGGCGTGGCAATCAATTTCATTGCGATCGGCGCGACGGTCATTCTTGGCCAGGCCTGGTTCCGTCAGGGTGGGCGAACACCACAATTGGGCGGGGACAGCCGATTCGAGGCGGTGACGTTGCCCTTTGTCGATACATTGGCGGATATTCCCTATCTCGGTGACATCTACGCCAACCTGATTTCGGGGCATTTTCTCCTCACCTATTTTGCTTTTGCCATGGTGCCGTTCAGCTGGTGGGTGCTCTATCGGACCCGCTTTGGTTTGCGCTTGCGTGCGGTCGGTGAAAATCCCGGTGCCGTCGATACAGCCGGCATATCTGTGACCCGTATGCGTTATCTGGCGGTTATCTGCTGCGGCATCCTGTGTGGTTTTGCCGGGGCTTATCTGTCGATGGCTGTTGCAGCCGGATTTGTCAAAGGCATGACCGCCGGCAAGGGCTTCATTGCTTTGGCCGCGCTTATTTTTGCCAAGTGGAAACCCGTAAATGTCATGCTGGCCTGTTTGCTGTTCGGGTTTCTTGATGCCCTGGCCATCCTGATGCAGGGAAGGCCGTTGCCGCTGATTGGCGAAGTCCCGGTCCAGTTCATGCAGGCTCTTCCCTACATACTGACCGTTATCCTGCTTGCCGGATTTATCGGCAAGGCGATCCCGCCAAAGGCCGGCGGTGTGCCTTATGTGAAAGAGCGATAGGACGAAGCTATGTCTCACGAACTTTTCGAAGCGGCGCGCGATGCAATGGCTCGTTGCCATGCGCCCTATTCAAAATTTCCCGTCGGCGCGGCCATACGCGGCGACGACGGTCGCATCCATGCCGGCGCCAACATCGAAATAGCCTCCTACCCGGAAGGCTGGTGTGCGGAAACCACGGCGATCGGTCATATGATCATGGCTGGCGGTTCGCGCATACTGGAGGTGGCCGTCATTGCGGAAAAAATGGTTGCCTGCACACCCTGTGGTGGATGCCGTCAACGGCTGGCGGAATTCGCCGATGCTGATGTAAAAGTTCATCTGTGCGACATGCAGGGCGTGGTCAAAACCGTGACGATCGGTGAACTTCTTCCCTATGCATTTGAATCGGCGGCCCTGAAATGAATCCTGCCACATCAGTTCTTGTTGAGCGGCTCAATGGGCTGTTGCCGCAAACAGCCATTGTCCTGGGATCTGGCCTCGGCTTACTGGTCGATGAATTGCACGATGCGGTGCATATTCCCTACGAGGAGCTTGAGGGCTTTCCCCACAGTGGTGTTTCGGGACATGCGGCCAAGGTTGTTGCCGGCACCTGGGACAAGACACCGATACTGATGCTGTCGGGGCGTGCGCATTATTATGAAAACGGCGATGCCTCTGTCATGCGTGCACCGCTTGAAGCCTTGCATGGTCTGGGTATCAAACAGTTGATCCTGACCAATGCAGCCGGTTCACTGCGCGAGGATATGCCTCCTGGATCCGTCATGCAGATCAGTGATCACATCAATTTTTCCGGCTCCAACCCGCTTTTTGGTGAACCCAGCGACAGGCGGTTTGTTGGTATGACCAACGCCTATGATGAAGAAATGGCTGCACAGATGCGCGCAGCAGCGCAAAAGGCCGGTGTAGCGCTCCACAGCGGTGTTTACATGTGGTTTTCCGGCCCGAGTTTTGAAACACCGGCAGAAATCAGGATGGCCCGCGTTTTCGGAGCCGATGCGGTGGGCATGTCGACTGTTCCTGAAGTGATTCTTGCGCGCTTTCTGGGTCTGCGGGTTGCTGCAGCCTCGGTGGTGACCAATCTGGCAGCCGGCATGAGTGGCGGTGAACTCTCCCATCAGGAAACCAAGGATATGGCACCCATTGGTGGCCAGCGTCTGGCGGCCGTCCTTCGGCAAATGCTTGCGGGTTGAGGAGACAGTCGATGGGTCTGTTACCCCAGGAAATCATTCGCAAGAAAAGAGATGGAAATCCGCTGTCTGACGGCGAAATTTCCGATTTCATTCGCGGCATGACGGACGATAGCGTCAGTGAGGGTCAGGTCGCAGCTCTGGCCATGGCGGTCTATTTCAATGGCATGTCACGTGCCGAAGCCGTGGCGCTGACACGGGCCATGCGTGATTCTGGTGAGGTGCTTTCCTGGCCCGAACTCGGACCGATGCAACACGACAAGCCGGTGGTCGACAAACATTCAACGGGCGGTGTCGGTGATAATGTGTCCCTGATGCTTGCGCCGATTGTTGCTGCCTGTGGCGCCGCAGTTCCGATGATTTCGGGGCGTGGACTTGGCCATACTGGCGGCACCCTGGACAAGATGGAGGCCATACCGGGCTATCAGGTTGTTCCGTCAAATGCGTTGTTTCGAAAAACGGTCAGCCAGGTTGGTTGTGCCATCATTGGCCAGACCGGTTCGCTCGCACCGGCTGACAAACGATTCTATGCCATTCGCGATGTCACGGCGACGGTTGAATCCGTTCCCCTGATCACCGCCTCAATCCTCTCGAAAAAACTGGCAGCGGGCTTGCAGGCGCTGGTTCTGGACGTCAAGACGGGAAACGGCGCTTTCATGGCCGAGCCCGATGCGGCCATTGAACTGGCCGAAAGCCTCGTGGCCGTGGCCAATGGCGCCGGGCTGTCCACCTCGGCCATCATCACCGATATGAATGAGCCCCTTGCCAGCGCCGCCGGCAATGCGGTTGAGGTCACAAATGCCGTGGAATTCCTCACCGGCGTCCATCGCGACAGACGTCTGGAAGACGTGACAATGGCGCTTGCGGGCCAGATGCTTTTATCGTCCGGCTTGGCAAACGACATGCAGACAGCGCTGGAAATGGCGCGTGGTGCATTGGAATCGGGCCAGGCGGCGGAGCGCTTCGGACAAATGGTTGCCTCTCTGGGAGGACCTGTGGATTTTGTCGAGCGCTATGGTTCCCACTTGCCCAAAGCGCCGGTCATCCGCGATATCGTCGCAGGTGATTCCGGTTATGTCGATGTGATCGATACACGCGGTATCGGCCTCGCCGTGGTTTCCCTAGGTGGCGGGCGGACACGACCGCAGGATGATGTGGATCCGGCCGTTGGCCTGAGCGATCTTGCCACACGTGGCTCCTATATCGCCGCCGGTGACATGATCGCGCGGGTGCATGCACGCGATGACGCAGCTGCCGATGAAGCCAGCAGGGCTGTTCTGCAATCCTATTTTCTGTCGGAGGTCAAACCGGTGACAGGCGATGTGGTCATTTCGCAAATCGACGCGGGATAGGCGCTATCGTTCCAGAACCAATTGGCCGTCAATGGCGCGGTAGGATTTCAGCCGGCTGAGAAAACTCATGCCGATCAGCGTCTCCGACAGGGATTCGTCCTCAAGTACATAGGCATCCACGTCACGCACCCTGATGGACTGCAATCCGACGCTCTTGAGGGTGACGCGCGCAGCCAGAACGGTGCCATTGGCGGTGCCGACCTTGTGTTTGAACATGCCGGAGGTCAGCGAAATCCCGACACGGCGCGCTGTGCTGCGGTTGATTGCGATGGTGGTCGCGCCGGTATCGATCATGCCTTCCAGCTTGCGACCGTTGATTTTGAAGGTGCCACTGAAATGGCCGTTCTGGTCGGCCTTGAGAACGACATCCCGCCCGCCGGAATATCCGGCATTGCTTCGGGTTTGGTTGGTCGTCGCAACAGGTTCTACCGGTTGTTCGGGGACAGCGTCGAGATGGCTGTCCATAAGACGGGGAACAGCTACGGCAATGCCGGCAATGACGGCCACGAACAATAAAATACGCTGCATTTGTCCTGACCTTGCTGTTTCACCCGGGCAGTAAAACAGAAGAGTCCTAACGGGCCGTAATCTTTATAGAGGTTTGCATTACTTGGTGCCATACATGCGGTCGCCCGCATCGCCGAGGCCGGGTACGATATAGCCCAATTCGTTCAGATGACTGTCGATGGCCGCTGTAAACACTGGAACATCCGGATGAGCGGTTCGAAATGCCTTGATCCCCTCGGGAGCCGCCAGCAGGCAGACGAAACGAATGTTCTGCGCTCCGCGTTCTTTCAGCTTGTCGATGGCCGCAATGGATGAATTGCCGGTCGCCAGCATCGGATCGACAACAATGACAACGCGGTTTGTAATGTCTTCGGGCGCTTTGAAATAATACTCGATGGCCTCAAGCGTGTCGTGATTACGGTACAATCCGATATGCGCCACGCGTGCAGAAGGGACCAGTTCAAGCATACCTTCAAGAAGACCGTTGCCAGCGCGCAATATCGAAACGAAGACCAATTTCTTGCCTGCCAGAACCGGCGCATCCATTTGAGTGATGGGCGTTTCGATTCTTTCGTGTGTCATCTCCAGGTCGCGGGTAACCTCATAACAAAGCAGCGTGGAAATCTCGCGCAACAGCCGCCGGAATCCGGCTGTGGATGTGTCTTTCTTGCGCATGATTGTCAATTTGTGCTGGATCAGCGGGTGGTCGATAACGGTAACGCCGTCCATGGCAATCATTCCTTTACAATGTGATATTGCAACTTTGCATTTCCCATGCATGTGCCGCAAGGTCGGTCATGACTAATTGGGCCTGGAAAGGCCGTTTATCACAGCTTTGCCAGCAATGCGGCGCGCGTGTCTTCGTCAACGAAGGCCGATTTGAGCGCTGTGCGGGTGATATCCCTCAATTCCTGGTCACTCAGGCCGAATATTTTTTGAGCCGTTTCATATTCCTCACCCAGACTGGTATCGAAAAAAGGCGGATCATCTGAATTGAGCGTCACCTGGACGCCGGCTTCACGCAGGGCTGGAAAGGGATGATTTTCAAGGCTGTCATAAACGGCAAGAGACACATTTGAACCGGGACATACCTCCAGGACTATGCCGTCCCTGACGAGGCGCTCGACAACGGCCCTGTCTTCAATGGCGCGAACACCGTGACCGATGCGCGACGGGCGGACATGGTCTAGTGCATCCAGAACGCTTTCAGGCCCGACAATCTCACCGGCATGCGTGGTAATGCCCAGGCCTGCGTCCCGCGCAATATCGAAAGCTCTGGCAAAATCGGCGTGCGAGCCGATGCGCTCATCGCCACCCATGCCAAAGCCGGTGACCAGAGGATGCGGCCTGCCTGCCGCGAAGCGTGCCACATCAATGGCGGCATCCGGACTGAAATGGCGCACACAGGTGATGATCATCCGGCCTTCTATGCCGTGTTTTTGAGTAGCACGGCGAATGCCTTCTCCAAGTCCGTCCACATAGGCCTGCGGCTCAAGGCCGGCAAGCCTTGCATGATCCGGCGATATGAAAATCTCGCTGTAAATGGCGCCCTGGCGTGCAATTGATTCCAGGTAGCGCTCCGCAAGCAAAGCGTAATCCTCCTGCGAGCGAAACAGGGCAGCAGCGGCGTCATAGGCGGTGAGAAAACTGGTGAAGTCATTCCAGACAAACCGTTTTCCCTCAATGAGGTGATCAATATCAACCCCATATTTCAACGCTTGCTCCTGAACCAGGTCGGTTGGTGCGGCGCCTTCGATGTGGCAATGCAGTTCGGCTTTTGGGATATTGGTGCTCAAAGAAAACTCTTTCCATGGGGGCCGGGAGGCAGTCCGAGATGGGCGGCGATGCTTTCGCCCATATCGGCAAATGTGCTTCGTACGCCGGTTGAACCAGCGCTCACTGCCGAACCGAAGCAAAGGATGGGCACGCGTTCGCGCGTATGGTCATTGCCCCGCCAGGTGGGATCACATCCATGGTCTGCGGTGATGATGACCAGATCATTGCGCTTGAGTTTTCGGGCGATTTCCGGCAATCGCCTGTCGAAGGCTTCAAGCGCGGCGGCATAGCCAGGCACATCTCTGCGATGCCCGTAAAGCATGTCGAAATCAACAAAATTGGTAAAGACGATATCGCCATCATCGGCGTCATCAAGTGCTGCCAAAGTCGCGTTGAAAAGGGCCTCATTGCCATTGGCCTTGCGCATTTCGCTGATGCCCTGATGGGCATAAATGTCGCTGATCTTGCCAACCGCAAGAACCATGCGCCCTGCCTTGCAGGCACGGTCAAGCAATGTTGGTGCGGGCGGCAATACGGAATAGTCGCGCCGATTGCCGGTGCGTTCAAATGTGGCCGCGGTTTCACCGACGAATGGCCGGGCGATGACCCGGCCGATGTTCAGCGGGTCCAGGAGTTTGCGGACGATTGCGCAAAGTTCATACAAACGTTCGAGACCAAAATGCTCCTCATGGGCGGCGATCTGGAAAACGCTGTCAGCAGAGGTATAGAAGATCGGTCTGCCGGTGCGTATGTGTTCTTCCCCGAATTTCTCGATGACCTCGGTTCCCGATGCATGGCAATTTGCCAGGCTGCCCGGCAGGTCTGCCTCTTCGAATATGGTTTCAAGCAGTGCCGGTGGAAAGGCTGAAATGCCTTTGGGGAAATATCCCCACTGGAAAGACACCGGCACACCGGCAATCTCCCAATGCCCTGAAGGTGTGTCCTTGCCAAGCGAAACCTCACTGGCACAGCCGTAAAGCCCAATGGGCTTGACTGTGTCATTCATTCCGACCGGCGTGAGGCCTGTTGCCAGACGTGCGGCCTGAACAAGTCCGAGTGATGTCATGTTGGGCAGAGACAACTTGCCTTTGCGCAAGCCGTCGCGATCACCCAGACCCGCAGCGCAATATTCTGCGATATGCCCCAGGGTGTCGGCGCCCGTATCGCCATATTTTTCCGCATCCGGCGCGCCGCCAATGCCAAATGAATCGAGAAGCAATATGATTGCGCGTGCCATGAATCTTCCAGTTGATTTCGTTTAGCCGACACACTCAGGGTATTGGGCATCTGGGCAGGTCACAATAGGCAAATTTGCGGGGAATACACAGAGTTATTGTAAAATTTTCCAATGAGGAAAAAACATCACGCAGTCAGACACAATGGGAAATCAGGTTTGACATTGGAATCTCGTCAATAACATGCGGCTACCGGTGAATTGGCACCCGATCCTGTGCCGGTCTCAGCAGTCGGTGCAATTGATTTCGGCACCCAGTCGCGGCCTCATGTAATAGGTTTCACCAAGCTTCAATGCGCCAACCTGATTGCTGCCCATGAAAGGGTACGTACTGATGAATGTATGGGGATTGAAGATCTCGCCGCGCACGTAGAACGAATTCGCCATCTTGAGACCGTCCGGTATATCCACAGTCGACCCTGTGGCATATGGTTTTTTGACTTCATTGCCCCAGGACCACGCCACCTTGGGCTTGCCAGACGAATCGACCCTTATTCCGGTATATCTCAGTTCGATGTGATCAGCGGTATAGGGCGCCATGACGCTTGCAGCCACATCCTCCATCATGTCGAGGTCGGCCTTTGATGTCGTGGCCCCCTGAGTTATCAGGTCGAGTGTAATGTTTCCGGCACGCGATACACGCGTGTCCACAGACAGGGCCACGGTGATCTCCACTGCACCCATGTAGAGCATGATGAGAACCGGGGCCAGCAGGGCAAACTCCACTGCGCCAAGGCCGCTGCGGTCACCCAACAGCCTGTGCATCCGCCTCTTGCAGGATGTCATCAACCGTTCCAGAGTTTTCATCGAAATCATGATGATGTCCCCGCGATGCAGGCCATGTGACGGTTCTGTCTGCTGGGCATTATTCATAACTTTCGTTGCGATAGGCCGTTGTTCCCACAATCAGATAGTGATGGGGCATGGAATCGCCTGCTGCCGTTATATTCGAGATATAGGGGCGCATCAGGTCGATCGTTACTCTCCAAAGGTAATAGGCCCGCAATACATTTATGGTGGAAGCGCCACCTGGTTTGAAGTCAAAACCCGTTGTGTCTATCGCGCCGTTTTTCCTCGGTACACCTGTTGGGATGTCGGCAAACGTGTCAAACGAACGCAGATCAAGAAACAGTTTTTTGTCAACGTCGGTGCCGCAATTGATCATGACAGACATTTTGTCACAAAAACGGTCCTGAAACTGTTTCTCGGTGAGATCCGTCGCTGCCCCGGTGTTGAACGTAATGCGACCGGTACGCAATTCCCGACCGAGTTCATTGACAACATTGTTGACTGTCTGCTCCGCTGCGAATGCTACGCAGGTTTCGATGATTGCAAAGACAAGCAGGAAAAAGGGTATCGCCAAAATCGCGAATTCGATGGCTGCGGCACCATTTTCATCACGACCAAAACGCATCAGCGACCGGCGCTTGGCCTTGCCATGCCGCTCCTTGCTTTCATTGTGCCGAAATAAACGCATCAAAACCCCGATTTGGAAGTACGTCGGTTGAGATTAACGCAGATGGGTTTACAATTTGTGTCTGAATTCAATCGGAATTGATCATTTCAGTTCAATAGGCTCGCAAGTGGGCGTGCAGGACATGATTTCACGGTCAGCCTGTCGATAGACCATCATCGTATTGTGATCTTCCATAGAGACCAGAATGCGTTCGTCGACAATTGCAGTGCCGTCCTGGTCCAGGATGACCAGATTGGTGGTGCCGAATCTTTTTCCTGTTATGATGATGGTTTGCGGATCACTGACCGTCGCATCAGCAATTTCCGCATTGCCGATGATGACCCGACTGACAGGCCGGTCGAGTTTGATCACGCGCACATAATCAAGTTCGACCTTGATGGTGCCGTCAGCAGATGCGGCAACCGGTATAGTGGCAAGAATGCTTATCAGTATCGCTGCTGATTTCAGTATCGATCGCGTGCTGAACCGGTTGAACATGATGAGCTCCTTAAGCCGCACAATAATATATTCCGGTCCTGAAAGTCGCTCTTAATGGTGAACGAAGGTTTAACAGCCGCCACCTGAGTAGGAAAAAGGCCGTAAAAAGGCCGGAGTACATACCTTTGAATGGGCAGCGCCGTTAAAGAAACGCTTCATGGCGCCACGCGGGGCCTATATATACAGGACGCTGTTGTTCAGGACATCATGCCATTGGCAATAAAGTGGGCTCAACCTCCCCAATGAATTTAAATTATTGTTCACCATGATTCAGCCAAATAAATGTTTATGTTTTGGTAACCGTATTTTTTAAGTAGTTTTCAAGTCCTGTTGCGTAAGTTGCAGTTATTCGATCAACGGAAAACAAGTTGACGGATGTGCTGAACAACAATTGGACCTAGGAGAATACAATGACAAAGATTTTCGCACGTTTCATGAAAGATGAGTCTGGTGCAACTGCAATCGAGTATGGCCTGATTGCCGCTCTGATTTCGATCGCTATTATTGCTGGCGCTACAGCGCTTGGTGGATCAATCGGCGACACATTCACATCGGTTTCCGGAACGCTTGATACAGCAGTTGGTGAATAATCACCAGTATCTGTTTGATGCTTTCACTGCCTGAGCGCAGTCATTGCTGAAGTTTGAATGCCGCCTGAATAATATTCGGGCGGTTATTCTTTTTTAACCATAACGATGTTTCATGCTGACCAAATTGGATAGTCCAGTGTCTGGAAACTGAAGTTCGTATAAAATAGACGGATTGCAACGTCGAATTTCAGGCTGAAGACACCAGGTGTTTTGTGCAACGCTCGAGGAGCAGGTTCCCATGCTGGTAGCAGCTATAGTGGTGGTTTTCCCGTTGTGCCTGGCCTATGCGGCTTTCACCGACATGTTCACCATGACGATCCCCAATCGCGTCTCGGTCATTCTGGTTCTTTCATTTGTAGTGATCGCCCCGATGACCGGCATGGCATGGCCGCAATACGGGCAACATTTTCTCGCTGCCCTCATCGTATTCGTTGTTGGGTTTGGGCTGTTCGGAATTGGGGTAATGGGTGGAGGGGATGCCAAACTCCTGTCCGCGACCTCATTATGGCTTGGTTTGAACATGCAATTGCTGGAATTTGCAATTCTTGTTTCCGTTTTTGGTGGGCTGCTGACGCTGGTCGTACTGACAATGCGTTCTGACAAATTTGCCTGCTATATCGGTCGTATCGGCCTGATCGGATACCTTACAAACCCCAAGCTCGGCGTACCCTATGGCATCGCCATCGCCTGTGCAGGCTTCGTCTGCTTTCCGGCAACTGCTTTGATGCAATACGCCATCAGCCGTATGGTTTGATCAGACAGCATTGGCTGTCTTCTGGACCTGTAAACAAGCGCAATGCAACGCCGTAACGATCGGCTTTTACTTGAGTCCACATTAAAAACTTCGGTTTCGATCCGTTGTTTTGTTGATATTTGGCACAAATATTTTTTTCCAATGCGTATTTTCGGCAAAGCCAGGCTATTAGGCCGTTTGACCAATAGGGCTCTCTGCGCTTGGAGTATTGCCTGCAAAGAGGCTCAATAGGGAAATCTTTGGCATTAATGTGCCGTTAAGTAGGAATCGCAGGAATATATTAACCATAAGTATACGATTTATGCGGCAATGTCGGGAAATCAAACAAGATTGGTTCCTGAGGAAACAGCATGAAGCCTGCACGTATAATTGTTATGACCGTTGCATTGGTGGCAGCCGTGGCAGCTGGTTATCTGATGCTGAACCTTTCAAGCACCGAGAAGGTGCAGTCAGTTGCCCAGACCGTGGTCAAGGAGGTTGCAACGGACAAGGTACTGGTTGCATCCAGCAGCCTGCCGATTGGGTCACGCCTCAACAAGGGTAATTTGAACTGGCAGGAATGGCCCGAAAGCGCCATTGCCGATGGTTTCATCACCCAGTCGACCCGTCCTGATGCGGTCTCGGAACTGTCAGGTTCAATCGTCCGGCTGCCTGTTTTTAACGGGGAACCGTTGCGGACTGAAAAAGTCGTCGATTCCCACACGAACATCATGTCGTCGATTTTGCCAGCAGGAAAACGCGCCGTGTCGACGGAAATCACCGTCGAAACCGGCGCAGGTGGATTCATTCTGCCCAATGACCGCGTCGATGTCATCATGGTCCGCAACAAGGACGGGGCGGGCTTTATCACTGAAACGGTGCTTTCGAACATCCGGGTTCTGGCAATTGACCAGCGCATTAAAGAAGATGAGGACGGCACCAAGACGGCGGTCGGCTCAACCGCCACGTTGGAGTTGACGCCACAGCAGACAAAGATCATCGCGGTTGCCCAGCAAATGGCCTCTCGCCTGACCCTGGCGCTCCGCAGCGTTGCAGATGGCCAGGAATCGGACACAGGTGGTGCCGACTACCTTTTGAGCCGCGATAACGGTGCAAATATTCAGCTGATCCGCTCGGGTCAAATTACCAATGTCGGCACATCAAATTAGGCCGGAGGAAAACCAGTGCGCAGATCCGAAAATTCGAACTGTAGACCAGCCGTCTGCCGCATGGCATTGATGGCTGGTGCGGCTGTAATGGTGTCCGCATTGATGTCCATGACACTATTGACGGGCATTGCTTCTGCGGAGTCGCAAATCATAAAGGTCCGCAAATCAGGCCCTGCGAGCAGCCAGGATGTTTCCCTTGGCCTGAACAAGGCTGTTGTCGTGGATCTGCCGGAGGACGCCCATGACATCCTAGTGGCCAATCCAGAGGTCGCAGATGCCGTCACCCGGACTGCCAGGCGCATATATCTGTTTGGTAAGTCAGTCGGCCAGACGAATATCTTCGTTTTTGGTGCCAACGGCAAATCCATCGTCAGTCTCAACCTGTCGATCGAACGTGATATTACGGGGCTTCAGAGTCAACTCAGTCGGTTCATTCCAGACGCTGACATTGAAGTGGAAATCATCAGCGACAACATCGTCCTGACCGGGACCGTGCGTACACCGCAGCATGCCGCGCGCGCTGCGCAGCTGGCTGGCATATTTCTCAAGGGCGGCGAGGCAACCACTCGCAACATAACGGCGATCGGGGAGGGCGGCGATGCGGCCATCTTTGCGGAAGACCGTCAGGAGTCGCAGATTATCAACCTTCTGGATATCGAAGGTGAAGATCAGGTCACTTTGAAGGTTACGGTCGCTGAAGTCAGCCGACAGGTTCTCAAACAGCTCGGATTCAACAATTATTTCAAAAACAACGGTCAAAGTGTCTTTGAATCGATCAACCCCGTGGCTCTGGGAAAATCACTGAGCGCCACAGCCGGACTTATATCTGGCAGTGTCGGTTCGGTCAGTATTGATTCCTATGTGCGGGCCATGGAACAGGCCGGTGTCATGAAAACTCTGGCGGAGCCGACATTGACCGCGATCTCCGGAGAGCCGGCAAGCTTTTTTGTCGGTGGCGAGTTTCAGCTCATTACCGGTCAGAGTGTTGATCCCGATACCGGGCAGATCACCTATGAATATGAGGAAAAGGAATATGGCATCGGGCTGCAGTTCACACCGGTTGTCCTGTCGGCCGGCCGCATCAGCCTGAGGGTCAAGACTGAAGTGTCAGAACCGACCTTTGAGGGCAGCGTGACATTGAGCGGCGGTCAGGGCGTCGGTGGCATTACAGCCAATGGCATAAGGCGCCGGGAGGCCGATACGGCTGTCGAGTTGCCATCCGGCGGATCGATTGTCATTGCCGGGTTGGTCCGCGATGAAATTCGTCAGGTGATGGGCGGTTTTCCGGGGGCCTCAAAGATACCTGTGCTTGGCACCCTGTTTCGCAGCCGGGATTTCGTTCGCAATGAGACCGAACTGGTGATCATTGCAACACCCTATCTCGTGCGGCCAGTGGCCAGAAACCAGCTTGCCAGACCGGATGACAATTTCAATGCAGCCAGTGATGGCGCCGGAAATTTTCTTGGTCGCGTCAACCGTGTTTACGGACAAATGGAAACCCAATTGCCTAAAGGCCGTTACCACGGCGTCGTCGGCTTTATCTACAAGTGATCAAGAGCTGGAGTCACATCATGACACATATTGTCTCATCAATACGGGGAACTGAACTGGCCCACGCTCATCGCGGATACAGCTGGCGGACCGGAGCAATCATGCTGGCCGTGGGCATCATGCTCGGTGGTTGTGCCAAGGTCCATGATATTGAGGTCGGCTCCATCCCCGATGACTACCGTACCAATCATCCCATCGTCATCTCGGAAAAAGAGCAGACAATGGATGTTCCGGTGGCCAGTGGCGATCAGACCATGAATTACGGCACGAAAAGCATCGTTCGTGGGTTTGCAGCCCGCTACAGGCAAACGGCATCGGGAACAGTGCAAATCCTGGCGCCTGTTGGATCCCCCAACACCCATGCGGCGTCGGCCATTGCAGGCGATATTACCAAAACGCTGGTCGATGAGGGAATCCCGGCACATCGCATCGTCGTGAACGCCTATCAGGCTGCGGCTGAGAATGACGCTGCACCGATCAGGTTGAGCTACAGAGCAATTGCCGCCCACACCAATCAGTGCGGTCAGTGGCCGGAAGATCTGGTCAGCAATACAATGGAAAACAAGCATTACAAGAATTTCGGCTGTGCCACGCAGAACAATCTGGCGGCACAACTGGCCAATCCGGCCGATCTGATTGCGCCCCGTGACATGACACCGATTGATGCCCAGCGCCGAGACACGGTAATCGGTCTGTACAGAAAAAACGGTTCAACGCTTGAAGAATAGTCAGATGGGCCAGGTGCAAACCTGTTTCGGACAATGCAAGGCAGGATTTTATAATGAATGAGGCAACTGAAAAAGCCGCGACCGACCAGAGCCTGATTGATGACGGCAGCAAAACTGATGACCTCGAGACAATGCGCCCTCTGCCGCGCATTTCAATTCAGGCTTTCTGTGAATCAGAAGAAGTGCTGGCGGTGATCAATCGCTGTGCGCAGGATCGACGCATGACTCGTGCGCATCTTCGCGTCGTGAACGGCGATATAGAGACCGCCTGCACCATGTTCGCATCGTCTCCCACACCAAATCTTGTCATTCTTGAAAATACCAAGTCGGCTGATCAGTTGATTGAGCAGCTTGGTGACCTGGCGGATGTCTGTGACGCGACGACAAAAGTGGTCGTCATCGGCTATGACAATGATGTGCAACTCTACAGGAATCTGACACGCCGCGGCGTATCGGAATATCTTGTCAGCCCCGTCTCCCTGTCCGACATTATCAATGTCATCGCTTCGATATTCGTTGACCCGGATTCAGAGCCTTTGGGTCGCACGGTTGCATTCATCGGTGCAAAGGGCGGCGTTGGCTCATCGACAATCGCGCATAATTGTGCCTGGGGCATATCCAACCTGTTCGAGACAGAGGTTATTCTGGCCGACCTTGATCTGGCGTTCGGCACGGCGAACATCAATTTCGATCAGGACCCGCCGCAGGGCATTGCCGAAGCGGTGTTTTCTCCCGAACGTCTGGATGATGTATTCCTCGAGCGCCTGCTGTCCAAATGCGCGTCTCACCTGTCGATGCTGGCAGCGCCCTCGATGCTTGACCGAACGTACGATTTTAACCGTACGAGTTTCGAGCCCATTTTGGAGGCGGTACAGCGCACCGCGCCTGTTGCCGTCCTTGATGTGCCACATATGTGGACCGAATGGACGAAGTCGGTGCTCAGTGAAGTCGATGATGTTGTCGTGGTGGCAGCGCCTGATCTGGCGAATTTGCGCAACACAAAAAACCTTATCGATACATTGGCCAAATTGCGCCCCAACGACAAGATGGCACGCCTCGTGCTCAATCAGGTTGGTATGCCCAAGCGTCCTGAGATTGCGGTTGCCGATTTTTGTGAACCGCTCGGCATCGAAGCATCGGCAATCATTCCCTTTGACGCTCTGTTGTTCGGCACCGCATCAAACAGCGGGCGCATGATTGCCGAGACCGATGCAAAGGCTCCAGTTGCGGAAACATTTGCTCAACTCGCCCACGTGCTGACTGGCAGAGTGGAGGTCAAAGGACGGAAAAAATCCGGCCTTTCCGGTTTGCGGTCCTTACTGGCGCGCAAATGAGGAATTGGCTGAAGCAAGCTTTAAAATTGGATCTCTACAGCAGGGTTCAGAGGTAGAAAATGTTTGGCAATCGCGGAAAGCACGGATTCGGCAAGGCGGGGAACACATTGGCGCCCACGCCACCCCTTGCGCCGGCGTTGGAAGAAAAATCCGCAAAAGCGGCTGCGGCTCCGGCTGTCTCCACAAATACTCCAATAGCTCCAGGGGGCGATCGACCAGAGAAAAAACGCCGCACTTCGAAGAAGTCTGAAAGCTATTACACCACCAAGAGCCAGGTGTTTACAGCACTCATTGACACGATCGACCTGTCCCAGTTGTCGAAACTGGACATCGAGAGCGCTCGTGAGGAAATCCGTGATATTGTCAATGACATCATCACGATCAAGAACTTTGCCATGTCGATATCCGAGCAGGAGGAACTGCTTGAAGACATTTGCAATGATGTTCTGGGCTATGGTCCGCTGGAACCCCTGCTTGCCCGCGATGATATTTCCGACATCATGATCAATGGTGCGGGCAGTACCTTCATTGAAGTGAATGGCAAGGTGGTGGAATCCGATATTCGATTCCGTGATGAATCCCAGCTTATATCGATCTGTCAGCGCATCGTCAGTCAGGTTGGCAGGCGTGTTGATGAATCCAGTCCGATATGCGACGCCCGCCTGCCGGACGGATCGCGCGTCAATGTGATTGCGCCGCCGCTGGCAATTGACGGTACGGTTCTGACCATCAGAAAGTTCAAGAAAGACAAACTGACACTCGATCAACTTGTCAATTTCGGTTCGATCACAGCGGCAGGTGCAATCATTTTGCAGATCATCGGCCGCGTTCGCTGCAATGTCGTCATTTCCGGCGGTACCGGCTCGGGTAAGACAACTTTGCTCAATTGTCTGACACGCTATATCGATGAAGATGAACGTATCATCACTTGTGAAGATTCGGCCGAACTGCAGCTGCAGCAGCCGCATGTGGTGCGACTGGAAACGCGGCCGCCCAATATTGAGGGCGAGGGTGAAGTCACCATGCGCGAGCTTGTCAAGAACTGCCTGCGTATGCGCCCCGAACGTATTGTTGTCGGTGAGGTGCGTGGGCCGGAAGTTTTCGATCTGCTTCAGGCAATGAATACCGGTCATGACGGCTCAATGGGCACGATCCACTCCAACTCTCCGCGCGAATGTCTCAGCCGTATGGAATCGATGATTGCCATGGGCGGATTTTCCCTGCCGGCAAAAACGGTACGGGAAATCATCAGCGGCTCAGTTGACGTCATTGTCCAGGCAACCCGTTTGCGCGATGGCTCGCGGCGCATCACCCACATAACAGAAGTCATCGGCATGGAGGGTGATATCATCATAACGCAGGATCTTATGACCTTTGAATATGAGGGCGAGGATGCAAATGGAAAGATAATCGGACGCCATTGTTCGACCGGCATTGGCAGACCGCACTTCTGGGATCGCGCCCGTTATTTCGGCGAGGAAAAGCGCCTGGCCGAGGCACTGGATAACCTGGAAAGTACGGTCGTCTGATAGACAGCAGGTTTTCTCCAAGAGAGAATGGAAGCAGTAAAAATGTTTGGAATAGATACGACAGTGCTGATGATTATCCTGCTAGCGGCGGTTTCTGCAGGTGCACTGGCCTATGCCGTGTTGTTTCCATCCATTGAGGTTCAGAAAAAAACCGACGCCCGGTTCAACCGGGTCAAGGTCGCCGAAACCGATGGAAATGTCGTCAAGGCAGCCCGTGACAGGGTCAATGAGGCGACGAAGCGAAAGAAGTCGGTCCAGGAATCGCTCAAAGACCTGGATGCAAAGCAGAAAAGCAAAGCCAATCATTCCTCGCCACCGCTCAAAATCGCGCTACAGCAAGCGGGATGGAGCATCAGCGTCCCACAATTCTATATGGGTAGCCTGGTTGCGGGTCTGCTTTTTAGCCTGGTCAGTCTCGTCATGGGTGCACCCATTTACATTGCCGCGGGCATGGTTGTGATCGCGGGTCTTGGCGTTCCGCGCTGGATTCTTTCCTTTGCGCGCAAAAGGCGTTTCAAGGCATTTATGGAGGAGTTTCCCAATGCTCTGGACGTCATGGTCAGGTCGATCAAATCCGGATTGCCCGTCAATGATGCACTCCGGCTGATTGCCACCGATTCACAGGAGCCTCTGCGTTCGGAATTTCGCAGGATTGTGGAGGCGCAGCAGATGGGGCTGTCGATTCCCGAAGCCTGCACGCGTTTGCATCAGAATATTCCGGTATCGGAAACAAACTTTTTTGCGATTGTCATAACCATTCAGTCGCAAGCCGGGGGAAACCTGTCTGAAGCGTTGGGAAATCTGTCGCGTGTGCTGAGGGAACGAAGGAAGATGAAAGGCAAAATCAAGGCCATGTCGATGGAAGCCAAAGCGTCGGCAGCCATTATCGGAGCCTTGCCATTTGCCATTGTGATTCTCGTTTACCTGACAACGCCTGATTATATCATCACGCTCTTTACCGACCCGCGTGGAAATATCATTCTCGGCGCCTCTCTGATCTGGATGGGCATGGGCGTGTTGGTTATGAAAAAAATGGTCAATTTCGACATCTGATCAGGCCTTCCTGCTCAGATGTCGAATGCTGAAGTGAACACATCATGATAGAGACACTGACAAACCCACAGAATATTGTCGCGGCTCTGGTCGCGATCGCCGTCTTTGCCACCATGGTGACCTTCATCATGCCGATCTTTGATCGGGACAACATGAAGGCCCGCATGAAATCCGTGTCGATCGATCGAGCGCGATGCGATCCGCACCCGTGAACGCGCCCGGATGAATGCCGAAGCCAACTCGCGCGGGAGCCTGCGCCACGGAAACAACACGTCCATTCGACAGGTGGTCGAGCGCCTGAATCTGCGCGAAGCCCTGGTGGACAGCAAAACAATCAGCAAACTGAGTGTCGGGGGTTATCGGACACAAAACGCCTTGAACATCTTCCTGATGGCGCGTTTTGCATTGCCTTTCCTGTTTCTTGCCGTAGCAATATTCTATATCTTTGGTCTTGGCGTGCTGGAAGACAAACCGATGATGGTGAGGGTTCTGGTGTGCCTGGGTGCGGCTTATCTTGGGTTTTACGCCCCGAATATTTTTGTTTCAAACAGCGCCAAAAAACGCCAGGCGTCGATAAGAACCGCCTGGCCAGATGCCCTTGATCTGATGTTGATCTGTGTCGAGTCCGGTGTTTCGATCGAAGCGGCATTCCGCCGCGTTGCCGACGAAGTGGCCAGTCAGTCGACGGCCCTTGCCGAAGAACTGATACTGACAAATGCCGAGCTTTCCTATCTGTCTGAGCGCCGCAAGGCGTTTGAGAATTTAGGTGAACGTACCGGTCTTGATACCGTGAAGTCGGTCTGCCAGGCATTGAACCAGGCGGAACGTTACGGCACGCCCATCGCCCAGGCGCTTCGGGTGCTGGCGCAGGAAAGTCGCGACGCGCGCATGAACGAGGCGGAAGCCAAAGCCGCAGCGCTTCCGCCGAAATTGACAGTTCCCATGATCCTGTTCTTCCTGCCGGTCATCTTCGGTGTTATTCTTGGACCCGCAGCACTGGTTCTCCTGGACCAGCCATAAAGCCAATCTGTATATCATCGTAGTGTGGATGTCTCGAGCGTGGCGGAAGGGGTGCTCTTGAACCTTTTGCCGGCGGATCGGCTCACTGGAGCAACAGCAGAGTGGGCAATAAAATCAATATGCGCGTATAGCCTATCCTAACCACGCAAATATTGCATAGCCGATAGGGTCGTCGCTAGTTCTACAGAGGATTATGCAACCGATTGCGTTCCTGCCGTTTTCAGCAGGTCTGGCCGGTCACTGGGTGCCGGTCACTGGGTACTGAAAGTTGCTTCAGCTCTTCTTGTCATTGAGCTTGGCCCAGGCGTTTTGTTGCGCCAGCATGGAGCGCAGATAGGCGACATTTGCCTCCGCCTGATCTTTGGACAATTCGGCCTTGGCGATATGCTCGGCCTCTTCGAAACGACCCTGCAGGCCGACAACGAGCGCAAGGTTCTGCCGTACACGGCTATCTGCCCCCGGCATCGCAACGGCTTTTTTCAAATAGGTTTCAGCGGTGCGCAAATCGCCGCTCAACACGTAGGACATGCCCAGATTTGAAAGGATTGATGGCTCATTGGGATTGATATCCAGAGCCTTTCGATACATCTGGCGTGATTCTTTCGAACGGCCAAGCTGGTCGAGGATGGCGCCTTCGGCGGACAGAAGTTTCCAATCCGGCTGGTCTGGTGTTTGCGCCCGCTGAACGGTTTGCAGCGCATTTTCAAATTGGCCTGCGGCAGCCTGGGCCTTGCCATAACTGGCCAGAACATCGCGGTCGGTCGGATGGTGTATGGCGACCTGCTGCATGACGGCAAGAGCCTGATCATCACGCCCCGTCATCCGCAGCAAGGTGGCAAAATTGATGCCGACGGCCTTGTCCTTGGGGTTGGCCTTGTAGGCAGAGGCATATTTGCGCTCGGCCATTGAAAGTTCCGAGGCATTCATTTCCGAGACGGCTTTGCCATCTCTTGCAATGGATCCGGTCTGCATCTTGCCGACATTGGCGCAGCCTGCCAGCAGGGTGATAAGCGCAAAGGTAAAAACGGTTCTGGACAGCCGCGCTTTATGCGAGGATCTGAAATCTGATTTGCCCATACTGGCGATCCTGTCTCAATTGGCCCACATCAATTCAATTTGCGCGGTGCTTGCCAGCAACTGCGAACATTCTTGTGTGGGGTGATTCCACTGCGGTGCATAATGCTCTAGTTTCAAGTGAACCGCCCTTTTATCAATATTGTGTTAACCCTAACGGATCGTTAACGCACACGCCCAAGGTGCCCCATGACAACCTCCTGTTTCGCTGAAAAAACTGCCGAAGAAACCAACGCACCTTTGCCTGTCTATCTGATGGGCAAGGCGGACCTGGGGCAGCCCCATGACAATCCTCAGGTGGAAAGATGGATAAGGCAGACAGGTTTCAAGGCCGCAGCAGGAGAATTGCAACTTTTGCCGGGGGCAGATGGGTCGCTTGTCGGTGCCGTGTTTGGAACCGGTTCGAATGGTGTGGAGATGCCATTTGTTACCGGAACCCTGGCAAGGAAACTTCCCCATGGCAATTGGCGCCTCGAGAATGCTGCAGATCAGGCAATGCTGATGGCTCTGGGGTTTGGTCTCGGCAGCTATCGGTTTGATCGCTACAGGAAATCCGAAAAAGCCCTGCCAAAACTTGCCTGTCCCGAACAGCTTGACAGGCACGAACTGGAGCGCCTGGTCAATGGCTGTTTTATGGCGCGGGATCTGATCAATACGCCCGTCAACAATATGGGGCCGGACGATCTGGAGCAGGCCATGCGGGCCCTTGCGACCCGATATTCCGCCTCGGTCACGACGATCGAGGGCGATGACCTGCTGACCAGCAATTTCCCGATGATCCATGCGGTCGGACGGGCCAGCGCCGTAGCACCGCGTCTGCTCGACATGCAATGGGGACCAAAGGATGCACCGAAGGTGACGCTGGTTGGCAAGGGTGTGTGTTTTGACACCGGTGGCCTGGACATCAAGCCGGCGGCCAATATGTTGCTGATGAAAAAGGACATGGGCGGCGCCGCCAATGTGCTTGGCCTTGCCCTGATGATCATGGACGCAGGTCTTGGCGTGCGCCTGCGGGTTCTGATTCCTGCCGTGGAGAATTCCATCGCCGGCAATGCCTTCAGGCCCGGTGACATCCTGACAAGTCGCAAGGGACTGACCGTTGAAATCGGCAATACCGACGCCGAAGGGCGGCTGGTTCTGGCGGATGCGCTTTCCTACGCAGACGAAGAAGAACCACAATTTCTGATCGATATGGCAACACTCACGGGGGCTGCGCGGGTGGCACTGGGAACCGATATCTCGCCCTTTTACTGTCATGCTGATGCCCTTGCGGCAGATCTGGAGGCCGTCGGTCGGCAGTCCTTCGATCCGCTATGGCGCATGCCGCTCTACGGGCCCTACGATAAAAACCTGAACTCGCCGATTGCCGACATCAACAACGCACCGGCAGGCGGCATGGCCGGATCGATTATTGCAGCCCTCTTCCTCAACCGCTTTGTCCGCAAGGCCGATGAATGGGTGCATTTTGATATTTTTGGGTGGAACCCGAAGGACAAACCCGAATCGCCTGTGGGCGGTGAAGCGCAGGCCATTCGCGCCCTGTATCAACTTATGTGCAATCGCTACCCGCGCCCATAGTAACAGGACCTGGGGAACGCATGGGTCTGTTTTGACCTATTTCAATAGTAATGATACGGTAGCGAAACAATCCATGCGTTTAAACAGGTCTGCGGGTAAAGATGACGGTAAATCTGAGGCCATCTGAAGCCTTGCACCTTTGGCACAGCGCCATGCTCGGGCTGGTTCGATCAGAGGCACCCGACCTGACATTGCGGCAGCTGAGCCTTTTGCTGCATATTTATCTGGTGCCACCACCCCATACGGTGCGTGGGCTTGCTGCGACGCTTGGCGTGACAAAACCGGTTGTCACACGAGCGCTTGATTCCATGGGTGCCCTGGGTCTGGTGCGCCGGATACGCGATGATCGGGATCGGCGCAATGTCATCATACAGCGCACGGTTGGTGGCGCGCTCTACCTGGAAAAACTGGGCGATATCATCATCAAAGAAGGCAGGGAGCTTGCGCTGTGACAGGCAAACCAGACAGCAGGGTCAACGCCTACAGGGCGGATCTGGCCAACAGCGCGCTTCGCGACCAGGTCACGGCGGAGCGTTATGTCGAAGGCCGTAAAGCCGTGGTCTGCGGGCCTGTCGTCAACCTGCACGCACAACCCTCCGCAGCAGCGGCCATTGATACCCAGGCCCTGCTGGGCGAGACTCTGCGTGTGTTTGATGAAGCCGAAGGCTGGAGTTGGGTGCAGCTGGATGCGGACCACTATGTCGGCTATGTTCCAACGCATCAGCTTTCCGATCCAGTCGCTGCTGCAACCCACGTGGTATCCGCGCCACGCAGCTTCATCTATGGTGAGGCCGATTTGCGCAGCCCGTTGCGCTATGCCTGCTCAATGGGCAGTCGGGTGACCATTACCGGGTCGCAAGTGACAAGAGGCACGCACTATTCTCTTCTTGCGGACGGTACAGCCATCATCGCCGGTCATCTGCAGCCGGTATCGATGCTTGCCGCCGATTACGTCGATGTGGCGGCGCTGTTTCTGCAGACGCCCTATCTGTGGGGAGGGCGGTCCGGCCTGGGCCTGGACTGTTCGGCCCTTGTCCAGCTTTCCATGATGATGTGCGGACAGGTGGCGCCGCGTGATGCGAACATGCAGGAGGCTTCACTCGGCCGTCCGGTCGATACGGGACCGGCAAATACCCCCGACTTCACCTGCCTGCAACGCGGCGATCTGGTTTTCTGGCAGGGGCATGTGGCGATCGTTGAAGATCGGCAGACAATCCTCCATGCAAACGGTCACACAATGCTGGTCACCCGTGAGCCGCTGGCCGAGGCCATCGGACGCATCGCACATCTTTATGGATTGCCCACCAGTGTGCGCCGACCCGGCGAAGGCTGAAGCCCAAGCAAATCAGCTCTATTGGTTGACCACACCCATCGGTGCAACGGTGAGATCGAAGGCAGCGGCCATCAGTGCCTTGGTATATTCGTGCTCTGGAGCGTTGAATATCTGCTCGGCCGAACCCTTTTCCACGACTTTGCCAAGGCGCATGACAATGACATCATTTGCCAGCGCACGCACGACCTTGAGATCGTGGCTGATGAACAGATAGGCAAGATTGTGATCGCGTTGCAATTTGCGCAACAGGTCGACAACCTGGGCCTGCACGCTCATGTCGAGCGCCGATGTGGGCTCGTCCAACATGACAAAACGCGGATTGAGAACCATTGCCCGGGCGATCGCCACCCTTTGGCGTTGGCCACCGGAGAATTCATGCGGATAACGCCAGCGTGTCGCGGCATCCAGACCGACCTCTTCCAGGGCACTTGAAATCTTGTGATCGCGCTCTGCCCGGCTGAGCCCCGGTTCATGAATCTTCAAACCCTCGGCGACAATTTCGGCGATCGACATGCGCGGTGAAAGCGAACCGAAGGGGTCCTGAAACACCACCTGCATTTCATTGCGCAGCGGCTTCATGGCGGAAAAGGAATAGGTGTCGATATCCCGGCCGACAAAAGCAATCTTGCCCTTCGAGCCAATCAACCGCGTCAAAGCCAGACCAAGCGTGGTCTTGCCGGAGCCTGATTCACCGACAATGCCCAAAGTCTGTCCGGCCCGCAGCGTCAGGTCGATACCGTCGACCGCCTTTATATAGTCGGTCGTGCGGCGCAGAAATCCGGTCTTGACGGGAAACCAGACCTTGATCTGTTTGCCCTCGATGACAACGGGGGCCGTATCGTCGGATTTTGGAGGCTCGCCGCTCGGCTCGGCAGCCAGCAGGTGTTTTGTATAGTCGTGTTGCGGGTTTTCAAAGATTTCCTTCGTCGGGCCGGATTCGACGATTTGACCATGGGTCATCACGCAGACCCGATCGGCAAACCGCCGTACGATGCCCAGATCATGGGTGATGAACAGCATGGACATGCCGTGGTCGGATTTCAGTGTCTCCAGCAGTTCGAGAATCTGCGCCTGTATGGTGACATCCAGTGCGGTCGTCGGTTCATCGGCGATCAGTAGCTCAGGCCGATTGGCCAGAGCCATGGCAATCATCACACGCTGGCGCTGGCCGCCGGACAATTCGTGCGGATAGGAGGCCAGGCGCTTTTCCGGGTCGCGAATGCCGACCTGATCAAGCAGTTCAATTGTCCGTTGACGGGCGACGCGGTCAAACAATCCCTGATGCAACCCCAGAATTTCGCTGATCTGTTTTTCCACCGAGTGCAGCGGATTGAGCGATGTCATCGGCTCCTGAAAGATCATCGTCACATCATTGCCGCGCACCCGCCGCAAGTCACCATCACTGGCGCTCAGCAGGTCCTGTCCCTTGAAGGTGATCGTTCCGCTGGGATGGCTGGCTGCCGGATATGGCAACAATTGCAGTATCGAAAGCGCCAGCACCGATTTGCCGGAGCCCGATTCGCCGACAAGTGCGACGGTCTCGCCCCGGTTGATATCGAGGGAGGCCTTGTTGACAGCCAGTGTCTGCTGGCCGCCCTGATGAAAGGCAACCGACAGGTCGCGTATGGAAATCAGCGGGCCGGTCATCGGAACGTCTTTCGCGGGTCAAAGGCATCGCGGGTTGCTTCACCCACAAAGATCAGCAGGGACAGCATGATCGAAATGACGAAAAAGGCGGTCATTCCCAGCCACGGGGCCTGCAGGTTGCGTTTGCCCTGGGCAATCAGTTCTCCCAGTGATGGTGAGCCGGGAGGCAAGCCAAAGCCAAGAAAATCCAGGGAAGTCAGTGTGGTGATCGAACCGGAGAGAATGAATGGCAGGAAGGTCAGCGTGGCCACCATGGCGTTGGGCAGCAGGTGCCGGTAAATAATGGTTGCATTGCCGACGCCCAGCGCCCGGGCCGCATTGACATATTCAAAATTGCGGGCCCGCAGGAATTCAGCCCGGACGATACCGACAAAGGAGACCCAGGAAAACAGCAACATGATGGACAGCAGGATCCAGAAGCCCGGCGGCAAAATGGCTGCAATGATCAGAAGAATGTAGAGAACGGGCATCGACGACCATATTTCGATCATCCGCTGGAACAACAGGTCGGTCCAGCCCCCAAAATAGCCTTGCACCGCACCCATGGAAACACCGACCACAGCCGACAGCGATGTCAGCACCAGTCCGAACAGCACGGAAATTCGAAACCCGTAAATCATCCGCGCCATGACATCGCGCGCCTGATCATCGGTTCCCAGCCAATTCATGTTTCCGATGATGCAACTGGGATCGTCGGCGCCTTGCGGATAGGCGGCACAGCGTTCCTCAACCGTCATGGTCCAGAAGGGCGCTGTCGGAGCCGAGGTTGGAATATAGGAATTCGCAGTACGGTAGGAATAGCGGATGGGTGGCCAGAGCATCCAGCCATTGGCCTCGATTTCCTCATAGATGAAGGGATCGCGATAGTCGGTGCGCGCCAGAAATCCGCCAAATTGTTCTTCCGGATAATCGACAAGGACTGGCACCAGCAATTCGCCCTTGTAGAAAGCCATGATCGGGCGGTCATTGGCCACCAGTTCGGCGCACAGGGAGAGGCCGAAAATGACCAGAAAGATCCAGAAGGACCAATACCCGCGGCGATTGGCCTTGAAGTTTTGCCAGCGGCGCTTTGCCGTCGGTGAAAAAAAGCCGCGGGCCTCGTCGGATGCCATGCCTGGTGAATCTGTTGCCGGTTTCATCTCAGACATCCCGGCGCTCGAAGTCGATGCGCGGATCAACCCAGGTGTAGACGAGGTCTGAAATCAGGCTGACGACCAGCCCCATCAGCGAAAAAATGAACAATGTGCCGAACACGACCGGATAATCCCTTTTTACGACCGACTCGAAACCAAGGCGTCCCAATCCATCGAGCGAGAAGATGGTTTCGATCAACAGTGAACCCGAAAAGAATGCAGTGATGAAAGCGGCGGGAAAACCGGCAATGATGATCAGCATGGCATTGCGAAACACGTGTCCGTAGAGCACCTGTCGCTCGTTCAGTCCCTTGGCCCGTGCCGTCGTCACATATTGTTTGCGGATTTCATCAATGAAGGAATTCTTGGTCAGCAAGGTGGTTGTCGCAAAGGCGGCCAGTGCAAGCGAGATCAACGGCAGCGTCAGGTGCCAGAAATAGTCCAGAATTTTCTCCCACCAGGACAGGTCGGCAAAATTGTCGGAGACCAGGCCCCGCAAGGGAAACCAGTCGAAAAACGAGCCACCGGCGAACATGACAATCAGCATGATGCCAAACAGAAACCCCGGGACAGCATAGGCGATGATGATGACACCCGAGGTCCAGATATCAAATCGAGAGCCGTCCGAGACCGCCTTCTTGATGCCGAGCGGTACTGAAATGATGTAGGAGATGAGCAGAATCCAGATGCCGAGGGAAATCGAAACCGGCATTTTTTCGATGATCAGATCAAGCACGGAAACATCGCGGAAATAGCTCTCGCCAAAATCGAAACGGATATAATTCCACATCATCAGCAGGAACCGCTCAGTCGCCGGTTTGTCGAAGCCGAATTGTTTTTCAAGCTTTGCAATAAATTCCGGATCAAGTCCCTGTGCGCCGCGGTATTTGGACGAGAAATCATCGCTGCCCACCGGCTGGCTTTGAAAATCACCACCGCCTGATATCCGTTCTGTTGCCGAATTGCCCTGGCCGGTGAGTTCCGAGATCACCTGTTCGATCGGCCCGCCAGGGGCAAACTGGATGACCAGAAAGGATATGCCCATGATCCCGACAATGGTCGGGATCATCAAAAGCAACCGCCTGAGAATATAGGCGCCCATTAGTTCATGTACTCCTGCAAGCGCTCATTGGCTCTTTCCAATTTTTTCCGCCTTCACTGGATCAAACCACCACAATGTTTCCACCGGCCATTCATAGTCGGGCTTGGGTTCAACGAATCCGAACATGTCCCAATAGGCTGCCCTGTGATTAGCCGAATACCAGTTGGGTATCCAGTCCTGTCGTGCGCGTACCACACGATCAAGAACCCGCATGGCAACGACAAGGTCCTCCCGGCTGGTTGCCTGCTTCACATAATTGAGCAAGTCGTCAAAGACCGGCGCGTCCGCACCTGAAAGATTATAGGAACCGGGTTGGTTGGCGTAACGCGGTGAAAATACCGATTGCAGGCTTTCTGCATTCGGTGTTGCTGCCAGCGACAGGGCAAATCCCACCATGTCAAAATCATAATCGTCCAGTCTGGATTGAAATTGTGCCGGATCGACAAGGCGTATGGACGCATCAATGCCGATACGGCGCATGTTCTCGACAAATCCCGACAGAACACGTTCAAACACCGGTGAGCGAATCAGAATCTCGATGGAAAGCCGTTCGCCATCCTTTTTCAGCACTGTGCCTTCGCGGGTCCAGCCAGCCTCGTCCAGCAATTCAACCGCCTCGCGCAACAGGCGCCGGTCGCGGCCCGATCCGTCGGACACGGGCTGCATGACCGGCATGCCAAAGGCTGCCTCGGGTATCCTGTCGCGCAACGGTTCGAGCAAAGCCAGCTCCAGGTCATCGGGCATTCCCGTAGCCACGAATTGCGACGTCTCGAACAGCGATTGCGATCTTGTATAGGCATTGTAGAAGATCTTGTTGTTCGTCCAGTCGAAGTCGAAACACAGGTTGATGGCCCGGCGAACAAGCGCACTCTTGAATTTCTTTCGCCGCTGGTTGAGCGCCCAGGCCTGCAATATCGGGCGCTTTTCCGAAGCAAAGGTCCTCTTCACAACCCTTCCATCATTGATCGAGGGAAAATTATATTCCGTGGCCCATGTCTTGGAGGTGAATTCCTGCCGGAAGTGAACATCACCCTTCTTGAAGGCTTCAAAGCCCGCCTGGCGTTCGGCAAAAAATTCGATCCGGATCCTGTCAAAATTATACAGGCCACGCGCCGTCGGCAGATCGCGTCCCCAATAGGTCTCCACCCGCTGGAAATCGATGAATTTGCCCGGCTCCAGCTTGCCAGGCCGATAGGGACCCGATGACAGCGGAATATCCAGGGATCCCGCATCAAAGGGGTTTTCGCTGTAATAGGCACGCGACAGCACGGGAATATTGGCTGCAGCCAGAACGGCCTGGGCAGATTGTTTGCCCGAAAACCGCAGTTCAACCGTTTGCGCGTCGATTACCACGGCATCGCTCAATTCATTGAGCGTGGTGGCGAGATTGGGATGACCTTCGTCTCTCAGCGTCAGATAGCTGAAAACCACGTCATGGGCGGTGACAGGCGAGCCATCATGGAAGCGGGCCTCGGGGCGCAGTCCGAAACGCCAGATATTGTGATCCTGTGACATCTCAACCCATTGTGCCAGATGGCAATAGATGGCGTCCGGTTCATCCATGGCGCGCACCATCAGACGGTCAAAACACAATTCCATTCGTGGCGGAGCATCGCCGCGCAATATGAAGGTATTGAGCGTGTTGAAGGTCTGCACATTCTGATTGAAGAACCAGTTGGGCGGCTGAAACGAAAAGCTGCCGCCCTTTGGCGCCTGTGGATCGACATAATCGAAGTGGGTGAAATCAGCGGCATATTTCAGATCACCGAATGCCGAAATCCCATGGCGTTTGACATTGGCGGGATTGCCGGCAAAGGCCAATCGTGCCGGCACGGCAAGCAGCATGGCAGTGGTTGCGGCGGCTTCGAGAAACCCGCGACGCGTCAAATTTGACGCTTTTGCAGCTTTGCCCTGCACTGCCATCTAGTTTGCCGCGTCCTTTGACCACCAGATTGTCGGAAAGCCGATGCCGTATTCCGGCAATGGATCGGGGTGGACCAGGCGGCTGGAATAGGCGATTCGCGCCACCCGGCTTGTATAACTTGGAATGACGAATTGGTTGGCCAGCAAGACACGATCAAGGGCTTCTGTGGCGGCAACAAGTTCTTCCCTGTCGCTGGCAAAGACCACCTGTTTGACAAGCATATCCACGGCCTCATCAGCGATACCGCCGTAATTGGCGGAGCCTTCGCGCGCCGCCGATTGTGAGCCCCAATATTCAAACTGCTCGTTGCCCGGTGACATGGACTGAGCCCAGCCGGCGTAAATGACATCAAAGTCGCGGTTGCGTTCCCGGTTGGTATATTGGGCCTGGTCAACAGAGCGGACTGTCGCGTCCACGCCGATTTTCTTCAGGCTTTCCACATAGGGCAGGGCGACCCGCTCGATGGTGGGACCATTGAGCAATATTTCGAATGTAAACGGATCGCCGGTCTGCGCATTGACCATGACGCCCTTGCGAATCTCGTAGCCCGCCTCCTTGAACAGGCGAACGGCTTTGCCCAGATTGCTTCTCTGCTTCTGCGGATCCCCGCCGACCGGGTTCTGATAGGGTGTTGTAAACACCTCTGCCGGAATCTTGTCCCGCACGGCCTCCAGAATTTCCAGAACCCGCCCTTGCGGCAATCCGCTGGAAGCCAACTCACTGCCGTAGAAAAAACTGTCTACGCGTTGATACTGGTCGAAAAAGATGGTGCGGTTGAGTTCCTCGAAATCAAATGCCAGATTGAGCGCCTTTCGCACCCGCATATCCTGGAATTTGTCGCGCCGCAGATTGGGAATGAATCCGACAAGAACACCTGAGGAGCGATAGGGATTGGACAGTTCCTCGCGCACCACGCGGCCATCACGCACGGCGGGAAAGACGTAGTCTTTTGCCCAGCGCCGCGCCGCGTTTTCGATCCAGAAATCTGTTTCTCCTGCCTTGAACGCCTCGAACTCGACATTGCGGTCTGCGTAGTAGCTATAGTGGATCTCATCAAAATTATGACTGCCGACATTGACCGCTATGTCCTGTCCCCAATAGGTGTCGACGCGTTTGAAGAGCACGGTAGATCCCGGAGAAACGGAGTCGATGCGATAGGGGCCTGATCCCATCGGCGGTTCTATGGCCGTGGAATCGATGGAGCGTTGCCTGCCCTTTTCGTCCTTGGCTTCCCACCAGTGTTTCGGCAGGATCATCAACTGGCCGACAATCTGCGGCAGCTCGCGATTGTTGGTCTGGTCAAAGCTGAACGTCACTTCTCTTTCGCCGGTCTTTTTTGCGTCGGTAACGTGCTGATAATAAAACTGGCGCTTTGGATCGAGCGCCACGGCCTGCTGAAAACTCCAGATGACATCTTCCACGGTGACGGGCTGTCCATCATGCCATCGCGCTTCCGGCCGCAGGCGGTAGCTGACCGAGGAATAATCTTCCGGATAACTGATGCTTTCGGCAAGCAGTCCGTATTCGGTTGATATCTCGTCCTGTGCAGGCGTCATCAATGTTTCGAAGACAAGCCCCAGGCCCTCGGCCAATTCGCCTTTTGCAAGGACGGGGTTAAGCGTATCGAATGAGCCCCCCGCCGACAGATTGATTCGGCCGCCCTTGGGCGCATCCGCATTGACGTAGTCGAAACGGGTAAATCCGGATTTGTATTTCGGGCTGCCGATCAGTGATGCGCCGATTTTCCAATGCATGGCGTCGTCAGCCGATGCCTGGGACAGCAACACCTGGGGCGCAAGAAAGAAGGCCATAGCGGCCAGCAAACTGATGACGGGCATTGCCCTGGATGAATCGGATTTGAACACGGAACGAATCGTCACAAATTTCCTCCTGAATGCTCGGGCCATCATTGCCGCGTGCCGGGTGGGGCAAATCACCAATGGATCACCCAGAGAAATACAATAGGGGCAAATGTGACAAATAACAGGCAGGAAGACCACAGAAAATCATAACAATAAAAAAGCCGGGACAGGCCCGGCTTTTTGAACAGTGCAATCCGTTGGGATTATTCTGTTGTGGCGGCAGGCGCAGTTTCTGCTTCGGCGCCCGTATCTGTGCCCGTATCAGCGTCCGTATCTGAAGTGGCTGTCGCATCCGTTACAGCCGCAGCTTCAGGCGCTTCGTCAGCAGGCAATGGCGCAGGGCTGGCTGACAGCGAGCGCAGATAGGCAATGATATCGGCGCGATCCTCGGTCTTTTTCAACCCGGCAAAACCCATGGCCGTTCCCTTGATGAATTTCTTCGGCGCTGCCAGAAATCCGTTCAGATGGGCATAGGTCCAGCTGTTGGCGCCGCCATCGGCATATTCCGTCATGGCTGTGGAATATCCAAAGTCAGGTGCGGTTGCGACCGTGCGGTTGACGATGTTCCAGAGATTCGGGCCGACCTTGTTGGCACCGCCCTCTTCTACGGTATGACAGGCGGCACATTTTTTGAAAGCCTTGATGCCATTGTCGATGTCGGCGCTGGCCAGCAGCGGTGCAATCGGTTCAACGCCATCCGAACTGTCAGCCGTTACCGCTGGCGCAGTGCCGTCCCCGGCTTCGAGCGCATAGCCTTCCGTTTCCGGCGCAGCCGAATGGAAGATTGCGTCAGACGCAATGGAAACAGTCATCACAACGAAAACCACGGCAAGAAGCGCACCGGCCATTGCGTTAAAGTTCGAGGAGTTCATTCTCACGGGCTCCTTGGTCCAGCCGGTTCATCCCGGAACCGGTCATAGTTCTTGATTTCGCGCGGAACCTATGTCTTTTGCTTGGCTGTTGCAACACTGTTTATAACGAGTCCAGAGAGTCTTTGATTCCGCAGGCTCACATTTGGAATCATCCATGGCCGTTCGTTCAAATCTGGTTCTCATTCCTGCCCGCATGGCATCCACCCGTCTGCCGGGAAAAGTGCTTGCCGATATCGCCGGTTTGCCGATGGTGGTGCAGGTGGCAAAACGCGCGCAGGAAGCTGACCTTGGAAGGGTCGTTGTGGCAACCGATAGCCATGAGGTCCTCAAAGCCGTGCAGGCCCATGGCTTCGAGGCCATCATGACCGGCGCGGACCACCAATCGGGCTCAGACCGAATTTATGAAGCACTTCAATTGCTTGACCCACAGGGAAAAGTGGAAATAGTGGTCAATGTGCAGGGTGATCTGCCAACTATCGAGGCAAAAACGGTTCGCGCCGCTATGGATGCCTTGCAAATGCCGCAGACCGATATTGCCACTCTGGCGGTCGAAATTACCGATGAGGAAGAAAAAACCAATCCTCATGTAGTCAAGGTTGTCGGCTCGCCGCTGGCGGAAAATCGCTTGCGGGCGCTCTATTTTACGCGTGCCACAGCACCCTATGGAGACGGACCGCTGTATCACCACATCGGATTATATGCCTATCGCCGCGACGCTTTGTCTCGGTTTGTCGGCCTTGGTCCATCGCCGTTGGAAAAAAGGGAAAAGCTGGAGCAATTGCGCGCTTTGGAAGCAGGCATGCGCATTGACGTTGCCATCGTTGACTCAATACCACTGGGTGTTGATACTCCCGCCGATCTGGAGCAGGCGCGCAAAATGCTGGCGTCCTGACTTCAATTTCCACTGAAATCCGCAAGACCGTAACATTGGATCCCGACATGGTACATGACAAAAAGAAGATCGCCTTTCAGGGCGAGACCGGCGCAAATTCCGATATGGCTTGTCGTGACATGTTTGCCCAGATGGAGCCGCTTCCCTGCCGCACATTCGAGGACGCATTCAATGCTGTTCAAAGCGGTGAAGCGGATCTGGCAATGATACCCATTGAAAACACCATTGCCGGACGCGTGGCCGACATTCATCACCTGTTGCCCGAATCACGTCTGCATATTGTCGGCGAATATTTCATGCCGATCCATTTTCAGCTCATGGTCGTGCCCGGCGCCACCGAGGCTGATATCAAGACCGTTCACAGCCACATCCATGCGCTTGGCCAGTGCCGCAATATCGTGCGGGAACGTGGTTGGCAGCCAGTCGTTGCCGGCGATACGGCAGGTGCTGCGCGTTTCGTCGCCGAGACGGCAGATTCCAGCATGGCCGCTTTTGCACCGCGTCTTGCCGCCGAACTCTACGGACTGGATATTATCGAGGAGAATGTCGAGGATTCCGAAACCAATGTGACCCGCTTTGTCGTCTTGTCTCCCCGGGAACAATTGGCCGTGCGGGACAATCCCGATGACCTGATCGTCACGACCTTCGTCTTCAATGTGCGCAACATGCCCGCCGCTCTCTACAAGGCAATGGGCGGATTTGCGACCAATGGAGTCAATATGACAAAGTTGGAAAGCTATCAGCTCGGGGGCAAATTCACGGCGACCCAGTTCTATGCCGATATCGAAGGCCATCCCGATGATGCCAATGTTGCCCTCGCGCTGGAGGAGCTGCGGTTCTTTTCCACGCAGGTCAGCATATTGGGTGCCTACAAGGCCCATCCCTTTCGCTCGCGGCTGGAGCGATAGGCTCCAGGCTTTACAGCCGTGTGCGCGAACGCAGGGCGGCTGTCAGCGTGCCTTCATCCAGATAGTCCAGTTCACCGCCGACGGGCACGCCGTGGGCGAGTCGGGTAATCGAAATGTCCAGGCCGTCGAGTTGGTCGGTGATGTAATGGGCTGTCGTCTGCCCTTCCACGGTCGCATTGACCGCAATGATGATTTCCTTGATGTCGCCGGCTGATGCCCTGTCGACCAATGGCCTGAGGTTCAGGTCATCCGGTCCAACGCCGTCAAGCGGCGACAATGTGCCGCCAAGGACATGGTAGACGCAGTTCATCGCTGCTGCGCGTTCCAGGGCCCACAGATCCGCCACATCTTCAACGACAATGATTACCGCGTTATCGCGGCGTGGATCGGTGCAGATGGTGCAGGGATTGAGCGTATCCACATTGCCGCATTGGCTGCATATCTGCACCTTGTCGAAAGCAACAGACATGGCTTCGGCCAGGGGACCCAGCAATTGCTGCTTCTTTTTGATCAGTTGCAGCGCTGCTCTGCGGGCAGAACGCGGTCCAAGTCCCGGAACACGCGCCAGGAGTTGGATCAGCTTCTCGATTTCGGGTCCGGCTACACTTTTTGACATGCACCTATCTAGTGCGTTTCGCCACCATTTGAAACCATTTGATCACGGAAATCCGGTCAAATCCAAACGGTCAATGCCGAAGACTGAAACGTCCCATGCTTCGTCTTGGAGATCGGATCAAGACCGACCTCCTTATCGTCGCTTTGCGGCCTGTGTTGTTATGTCATCAAGCAGCAGAATCAGAGTGTGATCTCATCAATGGTTGCATTTATGTGTTTCGACTTTATGTGTGAAGGGCGAACCAGCGGGCTGCGGCCTGTGCAGATGGAAAAATGATATGGCAAAACAGATGAATGTCGCGGTCCAGATGGACCATGTCTCAACAATTCAGATTGAAGGTGATTCAAGCTTTGCCATGTGCCTGGAGGCACAAAGGCGCGGGCATCAGCTGTTTCATTACACACCGTCGCAATTGTCGTTGCGCAATGGTCAGGTGATCGCTCGGGTCGAGCCGATGACCCTGCGTGATGTGGCGGGTGACCACTATACGCTGGGGCCTCAGGAGCGGATAAATCTGGAGCAGATGGATGTCGTTCTGCTGCGTCAGGACCCGCCATTCGACATGGCCTATATCACCTCGACCCATTTGCTTGAACGCATTCATCCCAAAACGCTGGTGGTCAACGATCCGGCCTGGGTGCGCAATTCACCGGAAAAAATATTTGTCACCGAATTTGCGGATCTGATGCCTGACACGCTGATCACCTCTGATCCGGAGGAAATCAAGGCGTTTCGCGCCGATATGGGCGATATCATCCTCAAGCCGCTTTATGGCGCCGGTGGCGCCGGTGTTTTTCATCTGCGCAGTGACGACAAGAACCTGTCTTCCCTTCTGGAGATGTTCGGGCAGATGTTCCGTGAGCCCCTGATCGCCCAACGCTATCTGCCGGCGGTGCGCAGCGGCGACAAGCGCATCATACTGGTTGACGGCGAACCTGTCGGTGCGATCAATCGCGTGCCTGCAGAAACGGATGCCAGGTCAAACATGCATGCGGGCGGTCGGGCTGAAGCCGTCGGCCTGACGGACCGTGAGCGCGACATCTGCGCGCGCATCGGTCCTTCGCTCAAGGAGCGCGGATTTCTGCTGGTCGGTATCGATGTGATTGGCGATTACATGACCGAAATCAATGTGACCTCACCGACGGGCATTCGCGAAGTCAAAAAATTTGGCGGAGCAGACATTGCCGCGCTTCTGTGGGATGCGATCGAGGATAAGCGGTCGGGGACTTAGTTCCCCGCCGCGCTGAACCTCAATCGGTGCTTTCGAGCCAGTCACGAATCAGATGATGGGCAATGGCGCCCGGCGGCGGCGTCGAATGCCCATTGCCCCAGACGTTGCGGTTCAGCATGGCCTCGGCCTCGGGCCGGGTGAACCAGCGGCAATCTTCCAATTCGTTGGTGTCTATCTTGATGTCCGTGCTGGTGGCTTCGCAATAACAGCCGATCATCAATGTATGCGGCATCGGCCAGGGCTGACTGGCATGATAGCGCACCCGACCGACGCGGATGGCTGATTCCTCCAGGGTTTCGCGGCGCACCGCATCTTCCATGGTTTCACCCGGCTCCAGAAATCCCGCAAGGCAGGAATACATGCCTTGCGGAAAATGCGGACTGCGCCCCAAAAGACACCGGTCATTTTCCAGATCAATGGAGAGCATGATGACGACCGGATCGGTGCGTGGAAACAGCTGCTGCTTGCAGGCGGGGCATTCTCTGCGGTAACCACCTGATCGGGCAATGGTCTTTTCACCGCATCGTCCGCAATGGCGGTGTGAGCTGGCCCAGGCAAGCAGGCTGGCGCCCTGTGCAAGCTCACCCAGCAGACTGTCTTTCAACAGACCCTGCATGTAGATGGATCGATGGTCGACGGCCTTGATGTTATCGGGCAAGGTCTCCAGGTCGAGATGGACCGGTACGGCTATGCGCGGGGATTCGTCATCGGAGAAGCCCAGCAGGATGGCATTTTCCAGGTCGGGCTTGAGATGATCAAGCTCTTCGGCGCTGTGCAAAGGGGCAAATTCTTCGCCCTGCTTTTTCAGCAAAGCCCGTCCACCCTGCATGGCAAAAGCCCGCATTTTTGGCGATGCCAGCGCCTCGGTGAGGCTGTCATCATGGCGCTGTTCCGACCTGCGGTCCAGGCGGTTTCCGGCAAAAGCCACACGGCTGCTCGGCTCATGGCCGTGGCCATTGGCATCAAAAATTGTCACGTTTGCAGGTTCCTAAAGTTCCTTGGCGATCGCTGACATCAGCGCTTTCGCGCCCTTGGTATCATATGGCTCGGCTTTGCCAAACCCCCAGACAGGCCCTGGCCAGGCCGCGTCACCCTCATTTCTGGCAATCACATGCATATGCAATTGCCGCACAATGTTTCCGAGCGCGCCAATATTGATTTTTGTGCATTGGGTCACCCGCTGCAGGGCGCGTGCTGTCTCATTCATTTCGAAGGTCAGCAGGGTTTGATCCAGCGGTGTGAGTTGATGCGTCTCTGAAATGTCGTTGCGCTGCGGCACCAAGATGAACCAAGGCCAACGGCTGTCATTGAGCAGTCTTAACTGGCAAAGACCCAATATGGAAACGAGATGACTGTCGGCTTCCAGTCTTTCATTCAGCTTGAAATCACCCATTGTTCGATCCTGACCTATCGAAAAAATGAGTTTAACAGTATTTCCAGAATATATACAATCTGTAGCATGCAGACGCCGCCGGTTGCACGCGATCTCCTGAAAGCCGGATCGCCGTTCTGTGTCAGCCTTCCAGCGCCATGCGCTGTTGATGGGCCGCGGCGTTAACGTCATGGTTTGCGAGCGTGACAACCCTCCCCGTTTTCGCCGATTCCTGGGCGGCCATACCCATCAGCACCGCAGACAGGCCGTCATGCATGGTGACCTCAGGGGCGTACTTTCCAAGAACGACCTGCTGAAATCGCTTGTGCTGGTAGAAGGTCGCGCCATTGTGATCACCGGCTTCCAGCAGAACCGGGTCGACGGAAATATGGACCACGCGCGCGCCCACAGGGTGGCGCGGGCTGACGATCAGTTTCGGCTGCGGCGCCTCGCCCAGATGGGCGGGCCAGAAGCGCCGTGGTCCCGGCACCAGGCATTCGATCTTGCCGTTGAGGCCAACAGCGGAAATTTCTTCCTGATACTGTGATCCCTCCGCGAACATGCAAAGTTCCAGCATGGCTCTGGCTCCGGATTGGAAATCCACCATCACATAGCCGTGGTCCCAGACATCGGAGCGTTGCTCATCATAGATCTCGTCAAGATGGTTTGCCGCCTGGCCGGCAGAGGCGACGACCCGGATCGGCTCAGACTTGAGAATCAGCCGCATGAGGTCGAAAAAGTGACAGCATTTTTCCACCAATGTGCCGCCGGATTTGGCGTTGAAACGATTCCAGTTGCCGACCTTGCTGAGAAAGGGAAAGCGGTGCTCGCGAATGGTCAGCATTTTGATGCCGCCGGTGGCATGCTCCACCTGTTCAAGCAGCGCAGCAATGGGCGGCATGTAACGATATTCCATTGCGACCCAGATGGGTGCGGCATAGTTTGCCGACAAGTCATCAATCAGGCCTTCATCGGCGGGATCGGTGATCAAAGGCTTTTCACACAAAATTGGCTTCGTACAGATTGAAGCGATTCGCCGGAGTTGGTCCGCATGCTGATAATTGGGGCTGGCGATGACAAGGCAGTCGACGTCGTGCCGGCGCAACAGGGTTTCGATACTGTCCTCAAAGGCAACATCCGGCACCAGATTGCGCGCCGCTGCCCGCATGCCCGCGTCAGGCTCAACGATGGCAGTCACGGCAGCATTTTCAAGCAGCTTGATATTGCGGATGTGCTCCTGGCCCATCATGCCGCAACCGATCATGCCATAACGTAGTGGTGTCATTTATCCGGATCCTTCAATTCCACCGGGCGACAAAGCGCGTTGTTTTCGGGTCAAACCAGGTGCGCGAATATTCGGCGCTTACATTTTTCTGGTCATAGCTCATGCGTTCGATATAGCCCCAGTGGGCATTTGAACCGGAAGGCTGGCTTGCAAAATTGTCGGGTTGCCATTCGGGTACCGGCGCCACGCTGACCGAGTCGGTGGCCTGGAAAATCCAAAGGTTGAGTTTCTTGCGGTAAAAGACATAGAGGGAATCACGCAGGTCTTCCGTCCGGACGCTATCGGCGCGCGATCCGTCCAGCCAGATTTCCTCCAGCGCCGCATCAATGCCATTGAGCCGCCGCAGACGTTTGATGCGAAAACCTTCGCGTGATATGCCAAAGTCCGGCAGGTCATCGGGTTTGACCATCCGGTCCACGGAGAGGATTTCAGCTGTCGGCAGGCCGCCACCCTCGATCAGTTCGAGGTGGAAGAAACCGTAGATTGTGCGCGCTTCCTTGGTGTTGCGGGCATAATTTCCCGAGCCCTGTACCCTTTCCAGAAGGCCTTTTTCCGTCAGGTCGGCCAGAGCCTTGCGCAGGGTGCCCACCGCGATGCCCATTTGTGCCGCCATTTGACGTTCCGGCGCCAGCCGCTCCCCGTCCGGTATGATGCCTGCCTGAATTTCGCGCGCCAGCAATTCGCTGACCTGCACGTGCAGCGGCAACCTGCCGCCATGGGTGCTGTAGGCGGGCGAACGATCGGAGCTTTTGTCTTTTTCCAGGGTCATGACTTTAAATTGATACACGATTGATACATATATTTTTCTATGTTACACAGGATGCAACGGAACGCAATTCGCAATGATGAAAGCAGCAACACGCATGTCAGTTGTTCCCATCCGATCTGCCGATACGACAGCCGCCGAAGTGGCATGGTTTGCACCATTGTGTTCGGACGATTATCGCTATCTGGGGGTGCCCGATGGAGACCTGCGGTCTTCCTGGCAAAACACGTCGAATATCGTCCAGACCGCCGACAGGCTGGGTTACCGCAATATTCTGTGCCCTTCTTCCTATCAGGTAGGCCAGGATACCCTGAGCTTTGTGGCGGGAAACGCTCCGCTGACGCAAAACATCAACATGCTGGCAGCGGTGCGCTGCGGTGAAATGCAGCCGATCATGCTGGCCCGCACGATTGCCACCCTCGACCATATGATGAAGGGTCGGCTGACGATCAATATCATTTCCTCGGATTTTCCCGGCCAGAAAGAAGACAGTGCCTATCGCTACCAGCGTTCACGCGAGGTGGTTGAAATCCTCAAGCAGGCCTGGACTCAGGATGAAATCAACTACCAGGGGCAAGTCTATCAGTTCGAGGGGCTGACCACGGATCCGGTGCGGCCCTATCAGCAGAACGGCGGGCCTCTTTTGTATTTCGGCGGCTATTCGCCGCCGGCGCTTGATCTGTGCGGCGAACATTGTGACGTCTATCTGATGTGGCCGGAAAAGAAGGAAGAACTTGCCGAGCGCATGAAAGCCGTGCATGAGCGCGCGGCCCATTATGGCCGGGTTCTGGACTACGGCCTGCGGGTCCACATGATTGTGCGCGATACGGAAGCCGAGGCACGCGAATATGCTCGCGAGCTGGTTTCCCGGCTGGACGATGAGCAGGGACGCATCATTCGCGAGCGGGCACTCGACGCCACGTCGCTCGGCGTTTCCCATCAGGCGAAAAACCGTGAACTGGCAAATCTGGAAGGCTATATCGAACCCAACCTGTGGACCGGTATCGGCCGGGCCCGCTCCGGCTGTGGAGCAGCGCTTGTCGGCTCCACGGATCAGGTTCTTTCGCAAATTGAAGACTACAAGAAGATGGGCATAAGGGCCTTTATTTTCTCCGGCTACCCGCATCTTGATGAGTGTGAAAGCTTCGGCAAACGGGTGTTGCCACAATTGGAAACCTGTTCGCTGCCACAACTTCAGGGCCGCATCCCGGACACCACACCGCCCACACCGCTGGGCAATGGAACGAGACGCTGATGGACCGTGTAAAACTCAACGACAATCTGGACGTGAGCCGCATCGTCTATGGCATGTGGCGGCTGGGCGATGATGCCGATACATCACCCGCGCAGGTCCAGGCAAAAATTGAAGCCTGTCTTGAACAGGGCGTAACGACGATGGACCAGGCCGATATCTATGGTGGCTATCAGGCAGAGGCCCTTTTGGGAGACTGTTTTGCCCAGGCGCCGGCATTGCGCGACAAGCTCGAGATCATCACCAAATGCGATATTGTTGCGCCCGCTGGCCGCTACAGCGATGCGCGCGTCAAATATTACGACACCTCTGCAGCCCACATCGAGGCATCGATCAATCATTCGCTGGCCTTGATGAAGATCGAACATATCGATTTGCTGCTCATTCATCGGCCCGATCCATTCATGGATCACCACGAAACCGGGGCCGCGCTCGACCGGGCCGTGACCTCAGGCAAGGTCGGTGCAATCGGTGTTTCCAATTTCAAGCCCCATGACTGGAGCTTGCTGCAATCGGCAACAAAGACGCCCCTTGTGACCAATCAGATCGAGATAAGCGTCATGGCCCATGAGGCCTTTACCAATGGCGATCTGGCCTTTCACCAGCAAATGGGCGTCAGACCCATGGCGTGGTCGCCCTTGAGTGGGGGCGCCTTGTTCGAACAGGGCAACAAGCACACGCAGGAAATACGCTACGGCATGGGCCGCATCGCGGCGCAACGCGGGATTGGTGTCGACAGTCTCGCCATTGCCTGGTTGCTGGCTCACCCGGCAGGCATCATACCGGTCATGGGCACCAATAGTCTTGATCGTATCAAGCGCTTCCATGAGGCGACATCAACAACGCTGGATCGCCAGACATGGTTCGAGATCTACACTTTGGCTCTTGGCCGGGAGGTGGCCTGATGGAAGGTTGTACTTTCTCAATTTCGACGATGGACGAGCGCGTTGACGATGCGATGCGCAGCGAACCCCCAGTCAGCGTGACACCTCGCGTGACGCCGTTCAACCAGCGTGCCTATCGCGATGCGTTGGGAAATTTCGGCACCGGTGTCACCATCATCACCGCGACGGGGTCGGAAGGTCCGGTCGGCATGACGGTCAATTCCTTTGCCTCGGTCTCGCTTGATCCGGCTCTGGTTCTGTGGTCGCTTGCCAAATCATCAGGCCGCTTTGCGCCATTTGCCGAAGCGCAAAACTATGCCATTCATGTCCTGTGTGCCGATCAGCAGGATCTGGCATCGGCCTTTGCGCGCAATGGCAATGCTTTTCATGCGTGCGATTGGGTGTTGAATGGCCATGGGGTTCCCCAGATCGAGGGCGCCATTGCCCGGTTTGATTGCACGAGAAACGCTGTTCACGATGCTGGCGATCATCTGATTATTGTCGGACAGGTGGAGAATTTTGTCCATCGGCAGTCAGAACCGTTGATTTTTGCAAAGGGATCATTTGGAGGCTTTCGCCGCAACGACTGATATGCTTGCATGAAAGGGGATGATGGCAGGGAGAGCCGCGCATGCCCGGGAGGAGATGAATTTGGAAGGATTGCGGACAGTTCTCGCTGTTCACGGAGGCATCAATGCCTTTGTGTTGCGCGTGTGCCGTGGCATTGGCGGCGCCGCCATGGGGCTGATGGTCGCCGCTGTGCTGTTGCAGATCTTCTTCCGCTATGTCCTCAACAATGCCCTGCCGTGGCCTGAAGAGGCCGCCCGCGCCCTGATGATCTGGATGATGGCCCTGGTGGCGCCCTCCGCCTACCGCTATGCGGGCTTTGTCTCGATCGACATGCTGCCGGATATGCTGCCACGCCGGCCAAGGCTTTTGCTCGCCCTTGCGATTCTCACCCTGTCACTCGCCGCAATGATTGTCATGTTTGGGCAGGCCTGGGCGCATTTTTCCGCGCCCCTGCTGTTTGATTCATCCGGCCTCAACCGCCTGCTGCAGGACAGTGGCATCAATGAGCTGCTTGGCACCAAACTGCAATTTCGCACCGCCTATATCTATCTTGCCATGTCGGTCCTGATGGTTCTTCTGCTCAGTGTGTGTATTGAGCTCATCATGCGCACGCTGGGTCGGTTGATCTGGACGGACGACGATTTTCAGGCGCCCGTTGCGCCTATCTCGATGGCGGTGGACTGAACATGCTTGTATGGTTTCTGCCACTCTTTCTCGTCATGCTGCTGATTGGGGTCCCGGTCTTTTTCGCCATGCTCGCAGCGCCCGGCATCCTGCTCTATCTCAATGGCCAGGAACGCGACATCGCCCTGATGTATCGCAATATCTTCAACGGCATAGACAATGGCGTGCTGCTGGCCATCCCGTTTTTCATGCTGGCCGGCGAATTGATGAACCGCGGCGGCATCACCGAGCGCCTTGTCAACTTCAGTCAGGCTTTGATCGGTTCGGTGCGCGGCGGTCTGGCGCAGGTCAACATTCTGTCTTCCATGCTGTTTGCAGGCATGTCCGGTTCTGCCGTGGCCGATACGTCAGCGCTGGGTTCCATGCTGATACCGGCCATGGAAAAGGAAGGCTATACCCGCCGTTTCGCCGCTGCCATTACGGCTGCTTCATCGGTGATTGGCCCGATCATTCCGCCGTCGGGCATCATGATCATCTACGCCTATGTCATGGAGGTTTCCGTCGCCGCCCTGTTTGCCGGCGGGATCATTCCGGGTATTCTGGTCGGTGCCGGCCTGATGATCGTTACCCGTCTGATGGCAAATCATTACGATTATCCGCCAGCCAAAAGGGTCAGCCAGGAAGGTGTTTCGATTTCCGCCGGGGAAAACATCGCGGCCCGGATTATCGCCAGAATAATGCTCGCCGGTGTTTTTTATCCGCTGCTGTTGAAGCTTGCGGGTTTTGAGGGTGACCGGACCTGGGGGCAGTTTTCCATGTATTTCGCCGGTGCTCTGGTCATGTCGGAGATTGTCTTCCAGATTCAGCGGCGCCTTGTTTCAGAAAACTTCCGCATCACCGCCAAACGCGCCGTGCTGCCGCTGCTCACACCGGTCATCATTCTGGGCGGCATCCTAGGCGGCGTGGCCACGCCAACCGAAGCTTCGGCGCTGGCTGTGGCCTATGCGGCCTTTCTCGGGCTTTTCATCCTGCGGACGCTGAAATGGTCAGAAATGCACTGCATCCTGATCAAGGCATCGATTACTTCGGCTGTCGTTTTGCTGCTGGTCGGTGCCGCCATGGCCTTCAAGACGGTTGTCAGCCTCTCCTATGCGGCGGAAAATCTCGCCCAATGGATCCTGTCGTTGACCAGCGATCCGCTGCTGTTGCTGCTGCTGATCAACCTGCTGCTGTTCATTGTCGGCATGTTTCTGGACGCTGGCCCGGCCATCATCATACTGGGGCCGATCCTGGCGCCGATCTTCATCAATATGGGCATTCACCCCGTGCACTTTGCCATGATCATGTCGGTCAACCTGACCGTCGGATTGGCCACCCCGCCCATGGGCCTTGTGCTTTTTGTCGCTTCATCCGTTTCGGGGGTGAAGGTGGAAACGATCTCCAGGGCCATATTGCCGTTTCTGGCCGTTGAGGTCGTGGTGATTTTTCTGATCACCTATTTCCCCATTATCTCGCTGGGCATTCCTTCCTGGCTCGGCCTTGTCAAAGGGGCTGACCTGATGGGGCCGGTACTGCACATGTTCAACTAGGGAGGTTTGATCTCGTTACGACCGGAAACCTTCCGGTGAAACTTTACCATTCAAGGGCCAGATCAATTGGCCCGCAACTTGGAGGAGATACTCTATGAAATCCTGTTTGAAAACTCTTGGCATAGCCGCCGTGACCGCGGCGCTGATGACGGTCGGTTCATTTGCCGCCATGGCCGCCGACTATAACATCAGGGCCACGGCTAACTCGAACGAGAACGATGAAGACTATGATGGTCTGGTGGTTTTCAAGAACTACGTGGAAGCCGCATCCAACGGCAAGATCGGCGTCGAACTCTTCATTGGGACCCAGCTTTGCTCAAAGGGCGCTGAATGCCTGCAGGGCGTGGCCGACGGTTCGATCGATATCTATATTTCGACATCCGGTGGCGCGGCCGGCGCCTTCCCCTATGTTCAGGTTCTTGATCTGCCCTACCTGATGGCCAACGACCGCATTGCGGAAAATGTCCTGTCCGGTGACTTTACCCGCACCGTGCGCGATATGGCGCTGAAAGATTCCGGTGACAAGATCCGGCTGATGACCATCGGCAATACGGGTGGCTGGCGCAATTTTGCCAACACCAAGCGCCGGTTGCAGAACCCCGGCGATATGGAAGGCCTGAAGATCCGCACCGTGGTTGCCGACCTGCCGCAGGAACTGGTGAAATCGCTCGGCGCATCGCCCACTCCGATCCCATGGCCGGAACTCTTCACCTCTTTCCAGACGGGTGTGGTTGAAGGCTCCAAGAACGGCATCACCGACATCATGGGCATGAAATTCCCCGATGCCGGCCTGCAATATCTGACCCTTGATGGCCATGCCTATATGGGCGCCCTGTGGTGGATGAACAATGATACCTTCAAATCCATGCCGGAGGATCTGCGCCAGGTGATCGTCGACGGATTCTCTGCCCTGCAGCAGGCAACCTTTGCCTCGCCGAAGCGCAAGTCGATCCAGGCCTATGAAGATTTTGTTGCCGGCGGTGGTGATCTTTATGTGCCGACCCCTGAGGAAAAAGCCGCCTTCAAGGAAGCCGCTTCCCCCGTCTATGAATGGTTCAAGACCAACGTCAAAGGCGGTCCCGAAGTCTTTGATGCATTGACCACCGCCGTGGCTGAAGCAGAAGCGGAAATTCAGGCCGACAACATGAAAGACCTGAACTAGGCTTTGCAGAGCTTGTCTTGAGCATATCGCCCTGCCCGAAACGGCGGGGCGGTATCTACCTTTAACGGAACGGGTAGAGCCAGGCCTTGTAATCATCAATCAGCAGGTGGGCATCGGCAATCTGCTGCGGTGTCATCTTCTTGACGACCTCCTCCTGGCTGATGGCCGCATCCGGATCGCCGCCAATGGCCGAAAGCACATACCACATATAGGCGCGCACAAGATCCGGTGATTCCATGCCGCGCCCGACCTCGTAATACCAGCCGATACCGCTTTGCGCCCCGGGATGGCCTTTCATGGAAGCACGCAGATACCATTCGAAAGCGCGGCGATCATCGCGCTCCACCCCCAGGCCCATGGCATACATCACACCGATCAATTCCTCTGCATCCGCATTGCCCGACCGGGCCGCCGGCAGCAGATCCTGCAGCGCCTGCTGGAATTTTCCTGCTTCCATCAGATCGCGTGCTGCTTCAATATCGGCTCTGGCCGGGCCTGCCAGAAAAACCGCAAGCGAAAAACAAAGAATGACGAGATGATGACGCATTTGAAATCTCTGATTGTTCTGTTTTGGACGATCGCCGCATCGCCCGTGAGCCTGTTGGCCAATGACCTGCCGCGCGCGCTTCAGCCCGATGATTTCATCGCCTTTGATGCAAAGCAAGCGCAACTGGGACAATTACTGTTCTACGACAAGATCCTGTCGGGCAACCGCAACATATCCTGCGGCACCTGCCATCATCATGATCATGGCAGTGCGGATGGCCTGTCGCTGGGCATCGGTGAGGGCGGCATTGGCGTTGGACCCGACAGAACAGCCGGCACTGGTGCTGACCGTATTGCCAAACGCATTCCCCGCAACGCAACAGCTCTGTGGAATCTCGGGGCAAAGGAAATCACCGCGCTTTTTCACGACGGGCGCCTCGAACGGTCCGACGCCTATGAAAATGGCTTCAATTCGCCGGCCGAGGAATGGTTGCCCAAAGGTCTGCCGAACCTGCTCGCCGCACAGGCCCTGTTGCCGATGACCAGCCAGTTTGAAATGGCCGGAGACCCGAAGGAAAACGAGGTGGCCGGAGCGGCCTATGACCGGATCGACAAGGTCTGGCCGATCCTGGCCAAACGCGTCAGAAGCCTGCCCGCCTATGCGGAGCGGTTCGCCGACGCCTTCGACCGTGTGGAAACCGCGACGGACATCACCATCATTGAAATTGCCGAGGCCCTTGCCGCCTTCATGGGCACCGAGTGGCAAAGCAGCGATTCGCCGTTTGATGCCTATCTGGCCGGTGACGCCTCGGCCCTTGCGCCGGACCAGAAAAAGGGTCTCGACCTGTTCTATGGCAAGGCCGCCTGTTCGACCTGCCATTCGGGCCCGCTGCTCAGCGATCAGAAATTCCATGCCCTGGCATTGCCGCCGATTGGTCCCGGCCGCACCAGATTGTTTGACCCCTATGCCCGCGATGTGGGGCGCATGGGTGAAACGGATGATCTTGACGATGCCTATCGCTTTCGCACGCCGTCGCTGCGCAACGTCACCCTGACCGCCCCCTATGGCCACAATGGCGCCTATCCGGATCTGCGCGGCATCATCACGCATCATCTGGATGCCCCGGGTGGTCTGGAGCGCTGGCAAAGGGAGATGGCCCATCTGCCGGAAGCGCCCTGGCTGAAGCCGGTGGATTTTGTTGCCCTGGACGACAAACGCGAAATGGCGCGCCTTCGATCCCGCGTGGATATTCAGCCTGTGCCGTTGCAGGACGAAGAGGTGGACGATCTCATCGCCTTTCTTCATGCGCTCGAGGGCAGGGGCGCGGAGCGACCACCGCTTGGCCGTCCTGACAGCGTGCCAAGTGGCTTGCCGGTGGATTGAAGTGTGTCGATGTCGGCTCTTGCCGCACTCCTCAGATTGTCTTGCGCATAGCCGCCATCTGCAAAAGAGATGAAACAGCCATGGCCATCGGATCATGATGGATTTCAGGAGATCGGGCGCACCATCACGGTCCGGGAAATCGACACTGTGCACTTTGAGGGTTGTCAGTTCCGATTCGTGCAACATCGCCAAAGAGTTATCGGCACCGCCCAACAGGTCTCATCTACTTCTGCCAATGGGGAACCCAGTCGCCGTCCATCCGCAGGGACAGACCGGCGGCATCTTCCTCAAGCTTGACGACATGCAGTTCACCCTTGTCGCCGCCATAGGTCTCGCGAGCCTTTTGGAACCGGTCATGGACGAGCCGTGTGACGCTGGCTTCGGTTTGCGCTGCATCGCAGGCGCCAACGATCAGCCCCAGGTCTTTCATGCAAAGATCCAGCGTGAAGGAGGGGTCGTAGTGGCCCTGGAACACGGATGGCGCGTCATGATGCAGGCACCAGCTGTTTGACGCGCCGATCTTCAGGGCTTCCCATACTCTTGACAGGTCAACACCCGATTTTGCCGCCATGACGAGCGCTTCGCCCATCGCGGTGGCATGAATGGCCCATAGTTGATTGCTGGCGAGTTTGGTGATGCAGCCGGTCCCGTTCGAGCCCATGTAGTGGACCGGCCCCATGAGTTCCATCATCGGGCGCAGCCGTTCAACGGTGGCTTCGTCTCCGCCCGCAAATTGCGTCATGTTGCCATTGCGGGCACCATCTACGGCGCCGGTGACCGGCGCATCGATGGCCTCGCCGCCTTTGGCTTCGATATCAAGTGCCAGCGCCTTGGCGAGTTCGGGATCGTTGGTGGTCATATCGATCCAGACCTGGCCCGGGCTGATAGCAGACAGGATTCCGCTCTCGCCCCGAATGACCGCTTCAATTTGCCTGGGGCCGAAAACCATGGTGTAGATGACACTGGCGCCCCTGACGGCCTCGGCCGGGGTATCTGCCCATTTCGCCCCGAGCGCGATTTGCTCCTCTGCGCGTTTCCGGTCAAGATCGCAGACTGTCAACTCATGTCCGCCCCTGATCAGGTTCAGGGATGCTGCCCCTCCCATGGTTCCAAGTCCGATAAAACCGATACGCATGTGATCTGTTTCCCTTTTGTAAGTGTGGGGCGTCCGGATTTGTTTCCGGAGGCGCGATTGGGGCACGATATGGAAATTGCACATTTGTGCAAGAAAAAGTTTGCATAAACGTGCAAGAATGGCATACCCTATCATCACGGATGGGCCTGGGGCCTCCTGTAATCGATGGTCAAGGGAAACGACAATGAGCGGAATGGCAGATCAAAAACTGTATATTGATGGACGATATGCGGATGCCACTTCAGGAGAATCATTCGAGACGATGAACCCGGCGACCGGCAAGGCGATCTGTTCAGTTCAATCGGCTTCTCAGGCCGATGTTGACGAGGCCGTGGCATCGGCCAGCCGTGGACAGAAGATTTGGGCCGCGATGGCGGCTGAGGAGCGTGCCCGTATAATGATGCGCGCTGCGGCTATTTTGCGCAGCCGCAATCGGGAGTTGGCGGAGCTCGAGGTTCTGGACACTGGAAAGCCCATTCGGGAAGCCGAAACCGTCGACATCGTCACCGGTGTTGACTGCATCGAGTATTTTGCCGGAGTGTCTCCCGCGATCAGCGGTGAGTTCCTGAACTATGGAGAAAATTTCGCCTATACACGGCGCGAGCCGATAGGGGTTTGCGCCGGTATAGGGGCTTGGAACTATCCAATCCAGATCGCCATGTGGAAGTCGGCGCCGGCGCTCGCTTGCGGGAACGCCATGGTGTTCAAGCCATCCGAAGTGACGCCGTTGAGCACACTCAAACTGGCGGAGATCTATACCGAGGCAGGTGTCCCGGACGGCGTGTTCAACGTGGTTCAGGGCGATGGCCGTGTCGGAGCGATGCTCACTGCACACCCGGGTATTGGCAAGGTGTCGCTCACGGGTGAGGCTTCGACCGGCAAGAAGGTTATGGCGGGCGCGGCAGCCTCCCTGAAGGAGGTCACGCTCGAACTTGGCGGAAAATCGCCGCTGATCATATTCGATGACACCAGTGTGGAAATCGCTGTTCGCGTGGCGATGTTGGCCAATTTCCTGACCCAGGGAGAAATCTGTGCGAATGGGACACGCGTCTTTGTCCAAGGGAGCCTTTACGAACCTTTCCTGGAGCAACTGGCTGTTCGAACGCGCGCGCTGCAAATCGGCGCGCCCATGGATCCCGAAACCCGGGTGGGTGCCCTTATTTCCGCCGAGCATCTCGAAAAGGTAATGTCTTGCATTCATGCTGCGAAGGCCTCCGGCGCCCGGCTGATCTGTGGCGGCGGCAGGCCTGCCGATCCCGCGCTGGCGGATGGCTATTTTGTCGAGCCCACGGTCTTTGCCGACTCGGAAGATGAAATGGCGCATGTCAGGGAAGAGATTTTCGGCCCGGTCATGTCTGTCCTCCCATTTGACACCGAAGACGAGGTGATCGCGCGCGCCAATGCGACACCCTACGGTCTTGCCGCCGGTGTCTTCACGCGTGACATCTCGCGCGCTCATCGTGTGGTGGCAAGACTTCAGGTGGGAACCTGCTGGATCAACTCCTATCACGATCTGCCTGTTTCGATGCCGTTCGGGGGCTACAAGGCGTCCGGGCTTGGCCGGGAAAACGGCAAGGCCGTCATTGATCATTATACGCAGCTGAAAAGCGTGTTCGTGCGCACCGGAGATATCGCCGATGCCTTTGCATGAACCCGCGGCGTGGATGAAACAGGGAACGGAACCGGATGGAGTTTGACTACATCATTGTCGGTGCCGGTTCCGCCGGATGCGTGCTTGCAAATCGCTTGAGTGAAGACGGGAAATTCACCGTTCTGCTGCTCGAAGCAGGCGGCAAGGATCGCTCCATCTTCCTTTCCATGCCAGCGGCGCTGGCCTATCCTCTTTCCGGTACGCGTTTCAACTGGGCCTATTGGAGCGAGCCTGAACCCTATCTCGAAGGGCGGCGGATGTATTGCCCGCGCGGTCGGGTTTTAGGCGGCAGTTCATCCATTAACGGCATGGCCTATGTTCGCGGACATCCGCATGATTACGACCGCTGGGCCTCCTATGGGCTGACCGGGTGGGACTATGCCAGTGTACTTCCCTATTTCAAGCATTCCGAGCACCGTGAACTTGGTGCGGATGCTTACCATGCCGAGGGTGGACCACTTGGCGTTCATCGCGCGGCGATGAGCAACCCTCTGCACAAGGCCTGGCTTGCAGCCGGCCGGCAGGCGGGCCTTGGTTATAGCGATGACCAGAACGGATTCCGGTCGGAAGGCGTCGGGCCAATGGACATGACCATTCGAGGCGGTGTGCGCGAGAGTACTGCGCGCGCCTTCCTGCGTCCGGCCATGAAGCGCCAAAACCTTGAGGTGGTTACGGGTGCACGGGCAACCGGTCTGCGGTTCGAGGAGGGTCGAGCCAGTGGTGTCGACTTTCTGGTGGGGCGTGACAAGCGGCGTGCGACTGCTCGGTGCGAGGTCATCCTGTGTGGCGGTACGATAAATTCGCCCCAACTGCTGATGCTGTCCGGAATCGGGCCGGCGGAACATCTGCGCGAGACCGGGATCGATGTGCTTGTGGATTCACCCGATGTCGGGCGAAATCTGCAGGACCACCTCGAGGTCTATGTGCAGCATGAATGCACGCAGCCTGTGTCGATCTATCCGCTGACCCGGCCCCTGGGCAAGCTCAGGGTCGGAATTGAGTGGCTGCTTCGACGGAGCGGCCCTGGAGCCTCTTGCCAGTTTGAGACCGGCGGATTCGCGAGAATATCGGATCGGTCCCTCCATCCGGACCTGCAGTTTCATTTTCTGCCGGTTGCCGTGGATTATGACGGCAAGAACCCGATCAAGTCGCATGGTTTCCAGGCACATGTCGGGCCGATGCGGCCAAAGAGTCGCGGACGCGTTTGGCTCAAGAGCCCAGACCCGCTTGCCGTGCCCGGAATACTCTTCAACTACCTGCAGGCGGAGGAAGACCGTATCGAATTCCAGGCAGGTATCCGGCTGACCCGCGCCATCATCGGTCAGTCGGCATTTGATCCCTATCGCGGCACGGAACTGCAACCTGGCGAAGATATTGTGAATGATGAGGAGATCGATGGTTTCGTCCGGCGCCGCGTGGAAAGCGCCTATCACCCGGTAGGGACCTGCCGAATGGGAATGGATGCGCAGTCTGTCGTGGACGAACACGGCCAGGTGCGCGGGGTCGCAGGGCTGCGCGTGGTCGATGCTTCGATCATGCCGGATATTGTCAGCGGCAACACCAATGCGCCGACCATCATGATTGCCGAGAAAATCGCCGATGCCATACGAGGCAGGAGCCCGCTTCCGCCTGAACATGTGGCGGTGTTTTCCCCTGAAGCCGAAACGGAGCGGCGATTGAACTGATACTGCGAGATATGGACAACCATTCGAACTGATACGGAAAAAGGAACAATGCGATGAAATGCCGAATTATTGGACTTGCGACAGCGTTGACGATGGCGCTGGGGACAACAGCGGGCATGGCAGAAACGGCCGTGCCCGAAAGCCACAGCCCGATCAAACTGGCCATGCTGGAATGGACCGGCCAGCAGGCCGTGACCAATATCGCGGGCAAGCTTCTGGAGAAGATGGGCTACACTGTCGAATTTGTCACTTCTGGCACATACACGCAGTTCCTTGCCATTCCCGATGGCTCTATAACCGCTTCGCTTGAAGTCTGGAGTTCCAACACCGGTGAGCATTATCCCAAGGCGATGGCGTCCGGCAATGTAGAGAAGATCGGCGCGCTCGGCCTCGATCCGGTCGAGACCTGGTACTACAACAAGGCGGCGGGTGAGGCCTGTCCCGGATTGCCGAACTGGACGGCATTGAAGGATTGCGCCCAGGCGTTGGCAGTAGCCGAAACGTTCCCGACCGGGCGACTGCTCGACTATCCTGCCGATTGGGGCACAACCAATGCGGATCGCATCAAGGCGCTGGAATTGCCTATGGTTTCCATTCCCGCAGGCAGCGAAGGTGCATTGGTTGCCGAGATCACCAGCGCCGAGAAGAGTGACCGTCCATTGCTCGTTATGTTCTGGTCGCCGCACTGGGTGCATGCGGTTGCCGAACTCACCCCTGTCGCTCTGCCGCCCTATGAGGCGGGATGTTATGACGATCCGAAAGTAGGCATCAACCCGCTTGCGGTTTATGACTGTGACTGGCAGCGTGGTGAAATCATGAAACTCGCCTGGGTCGGAATGAAGAAAGAGTGGCCGGCGGCCTATCGCCTGCTTGAGCAGATGACGATCACCAACAAGGATGAGATCGCCTGGATGCGCGACATCGATTCCAATGGCAAGGACATGGACAGCGTACTTGCAGCCTGGATGGTCGCCAACCAGCCGCGCTGGCAGGGATGGATCGACGCGGCGATGAAATAGTAACGTCAGAATTGCCGGCCAGCCGCGGCCCAAGCTGCGGTTGGTCGTGCTGTCTGCGAGAAAGTGTTACGCAAACCATGAGCGTCAACGTCAAATTGTCTTGCCGGAACCTTTGGAAGACCTACGGGCCTCAGGAAGCCGTGGAGGTGACACGGTCCGCAGCCGGTTCCGGCAACGCGGCCGTCGTGATGCAGCGTATTCGGGAGGCGCAGGGGTTGGCCGCATGCGCCGGTATCAGCTTTGACGTGATGCGAGGCGAAATATTCATTCTCATGGGATTGTCCGGCTCCGGAAAGTCCACGGCGCTACGCTGTCTGTCGCGTCTCGTGGAGCCGACCATGGGCGAGATACTGATCGACGGCGAAGACTTTACGGCAAAATCGCCCCGCGAACTGATCGATTTTCGCCGGCACAAAATGGGGATGGTGTTTCAGAACTTCGGCCTGATGCCGCATCTTACGGTTCTCGAGAATATTGCTTTTCCGCTCAGGGTACAGGGCATCGATCTGGCCGAACGCAACGAGCGCGCGCGCGACATGATGCGGTTGGTGGAACTGGACGGGCGGGAAAACGCCTATCCACGCCAGCTTTCCGGCGGGCAGCAGCAGCGGGTCGGCATTGCGCGCTCATTGGCGGGCGATCCTGATATCTGGTTCCTCGATGAGCCTTTTTCTGCTCTGGACCCGCTGATCAGACGGCAGATGCAGAACGAGTTCCTCCATCTGCAATCGACACTGCACAAGACGATCATCTTCGTGACGCATGACATCTCCGAGGCCGTGCGCCTGGCCGACCGCATCGCGATCATGAAAGGTGGCGAGATTGTTCAAATCGGCGCGCCGCGTGAAATCCTGGAAAATCCGGCCAATGATTATGTCGAGGAGTTTACGCAGGATGCTCGCGAGGGCTTGATGATCCGCGGTGCCTCAAAGGCGGATCTCGAGTGAGCGATTCTCCGACCGATTGGCCACGCCATCGGACGGTGGCTTTCTGGGCGGTTTGCATCGTCATCTCCGTGATCTGCTTTCAACAGGCCGAGACCAGGGAGTGGATCGGTCGTTTTCCTAAGGAATGGACCTTCGGGGTCGCCGATCACATCAACGTCGCCATGAATTGGCTTGTCCCGTTGCTGTCCGGTCCGTTACACGCTCTCAGCGCGATCCTCGGTTTCCTGCTTGACGTGACACGCGACACCCTGGCCTGGACGCCGTGGCCGGTTGCGTTCTGCTTGTTCGTAATTGTCGCCCACAAGGCCGGCGGGCTGTCTCTGGCCCTGTTTATGGCCATGTCGCTCGTCTATATCCTGGTGACCGGATACTGGGATCGTTCCATGAATACGCTCGCGCTTGTCGGCGTGGCGGTGCCGCTCTCGATTGTTCTTGGCGTTCAGATCGGTATCCTCGGCTATCGATACAAATGGCTGAATGCGCTCACCCAGCCGGTGCTTGACGTGATGCAGGCGCTTCCGGCTTTTGCTTATCTGATCCCCATACTGCTGTTGTTTGGGTTTGGTCCTGTTGTGGGGCTTATCGCCAGCATGATCTTCTCAATACCGCCGATGGTTCGCAACACGATACTCGGCCTCCAAAGGGTCCCGCCTGAGATCTCGGAGGCGGGGTTGATCAGCGGTTGCAATCGGGGTCAGTTACTTTGGTGGGTTCAGATCCCGGCCGCGTTGCCGCAGATGAAGATCGGCATGAACCAGACGACAATGGCGGCGCTGTCCATGGTGATCATAGCGGCGATTATCGGTGGCTCGGATGATGTCGGCTGGGCGGTTCTGAACACGATGCGGAAGGCACAATTCGGACCGAGTCTGATCGCCGGTCTGGTGATCGCGCTGATGGCGATGCTGATCGATCGGATCAGTCTGGGTTTTGCAAATACGGAAAAAGAACCAAAACCGGAAAGGCACGCCGGGATATTTCGGTATCCATATGCATTGGCTGCTCTTGCAGTGATCGTCAGCATCCTGCCGATGTCGTTTTTTGTCGCGTCCCTTCATTATTATCCGCGGGAGTGGGTTTGGGACATCTCCGCGCATATTACCGCGGCTCTTGATGTCTTTATCGCCAGCACATCGGGTGCGCTGGAAAGCGTGAAGCGTGCGGGACTGTTCTTTTTTCTTCTGCCGTTTCGCATTGGACTGGATCAGGCTGTCAGTCCGTACAGTTGGGGTATCGAGTTCACGCCGGCATTGCGCATCGCCTACGCGGGATCGATCGCAGTAGGTTCCATGCTGGCGCTCGGTTTGTCAGGCTCGCGTAGCGGCGCCATCTTCATCGCTGTTTGCGGGGTCCTTTTCTACTATGGTACGACGGGCATTCCGTGGCCGGTGTTCATCTGCACGATAACGATGCTCGCCTATGCCGCAGGTGGTTCCGCAATCGCTGGACTCGCCTTCGCAACAATGATCTTCATCCTCCTTAACGGCCTGTGGGAACCAGCCATGTTCTCGGCCGCGCTATGTGGTGCGGCTATCCTGATCGCTTTCCCTCTCGGCATGGCGATTGGAACGATTGCTGCACAGGTCGATTGGGTTTCGAAAGCGATCCGCCCGGTCAACGACACGCTCCAGACCATGCCGCAATTCGTTTATCTGATACCTTTCCTGATGTTGTTTCAGGTTGGCGAGTTTACCGCGCTGATTGTCGTGATCGCCTATGCGCTGGTTCCGGCGATCCGCTACACGGAACATGGCTTGCGGTCGGTTCCGGTCGCCTGCATCGAAGCCGGCCATGCGGCGGGCTGCACCAAACGGCAGCTTTTGTGGTGGGTGAAAATGCCTCAGGCCGTGCCGGAAATCATGCTAGGCTTGAACCAGACTGTAATCTACGCCCTGTCCATGCTGGTTATTGCCGCGCTGGTGGGCACGCGCGGTCTCGGTCAGCAGGTCTATGTCGCTCTGGGCAAGGCTGATAGCGGACTTGGACTGGTCGCGGGCCTGTCCATTGCGCTGGTGGCGATTACGACGGATCGCATACTCCAGGGTCTGAGCCGGAGTCGCAAGAAAGCGCTTGGCCTTTAGGATTTGCAGCGCCAATATTGGACAACGGAAAAGCGGAACGATTACCAGATGGGCAGAAAACCGATAGACGCCGACCGAAGGCAGAAAATAGTGGATGCGACATTGAACTGCATTCACAAATACGGTTATCAAGATACGACGGTCGCCCGGATCTGCGCTGACGCAGGGCTGTCCACCGGAAATATCCATTATTACTTTGGCGGAAAACAGAACCTTCTTGAGGAAGCCATGCGCAGTCTCCTGCGCGATATCCGCCGCAAGATGGTCATCAGCCTCAATGAGGCGGACTCACCTTCCGAAAGACTGGCCGCGATCCTGCGAAGCAATTTCCATCCCGATATTTTCAGAACGGATATTTGCATCACCTGGCTGCATTTTTGGGCCCAAGCGCCACACACGAGCGAATTGGCGCGTCTGGAGCATGTCAACAGGCGGCGTTTCGAGCAGAATTTGGCCTGTGAGTTCATGAAACTGAAAGGTCGGGAAGAAGCCAGGTCTCTCGTTCACCAGACGGTTGCCATGGTCGATGGGCTCTGGGTTAAAAAGGCGCAGAGAAATGTCGTTCTGACTGCTGAAGATGCTTTCAATCTGGTCATGTCGTTTGTTGAGAAGCATTTGTAGCGGCAAGGCGCTACCGCTTGGCGGTTCGGGTCGGCAAAGGAAAAGCAGGCAAAGGTCGCGGCCCCGCCAAAAGCCGCACGTGACATCTTTCATCTGGGCGATCCATCACGAGCTTCCACCTCCATAAAGCAAAACAGGTTTTGCAAAACGGCTGACACTCCAACCAGACGCCTACAGAAACAAACATCACTGGTGCAGCGGCGCGAGCCTCACCATGGTTGAGGAACGCCCTTATTTGCTCTTGATCGGCATTTGATCGACGCCCTGTTTTGGACAGGGGATGCCCCGGACGTACACACGGAAATGCGGTTCAAAACGGGCGCGTCAGAGTCTTTGTTTGCAACATTGGAAGAGGATCTGACTGTTCCGACGACGATTCAAGGTGGAGAGCCTCAGGCCGCCTTCAAAAATATTTTCATGCGGCCAATCGGCGATCTTGATTTCGGCTGGGCCGATCATCACCTGATATCAGCCGCGCTCCATGTCGTGAGCGCCTTGGACACACGATCATGTCGGATTTGATTGATTCTCACACTGTCGAAGCGCCCATCGGAGAAAATATGTCTCCACAAAAATTGGCCCTGCTTCCAGCGATGCTGGCAGCCATGGGGGCGATCGTCCTGATCGGCTCGGAAATATGGCTTGTGGCAATTGCCGCCCTCTGGGCATTGCATGGTTGGCTGTCAGCCAACCTGGCGGTTGATGTCATCCTGGGCATCCTCATTCTGCCGGCAGCGATCTGGGCGACGTGGAAAACCGTCATCATAGCTGTTGAAGCGGAACGAGATCCCGAAAATCAGGTTTGATTGCGCGGCATCCGCAAGCGCTTCAATCTCTTTGCTCGTCTCTGACTTCATTCGGGCGGTCCGTTCACATCCCTGCCAAAACGTGCAAAAACCGTGTGTTTGCAGGTTTTGACAGGGTGGTTTCTATTTTTCGACAAAGGCCGCGCCGCGAAAACGCCGGATCGGGTTGCCGCGCTCCAATTGCCTGTGATGCCAGTTCTGGTCGGAACCTGCATCGGCCTGTTTTTGCTGTTGCAGCAGAACCATGCGGGCGACCAGTCTTTCCATGGCGATGTGTTTGTTGCGATGTTGAGACCGCTCATCTTTCGACGCCACGGATATCCCGCTGGGCAAATGGGTGAGCCGGACAGCGCTGTCGGTGGTATTTTGATGTTGTCCACCCGGCCCACCTGCGCGGAATGTGTCAAACCGCAGGTCCTTCTTGTCGAAGCGGCTCGCCAATGTGTCTTCAATGCCAAGATCGAATACACCGACGAACCAGTTGCGCCGCTTGTGATGGGGCCTGAAGGGACTTTGCGCCGTCCATTGTATGGTGCCGATCCAGTTCTTTGCGAATATGGCGGCAGCCGCACCCGTTACTGTGACAAGAGCTGATGGCGGTTCTTTTTGCCTGTCCTGCTCCGCCAATGTTGCACTCCATGACAGGTTCATGCTGCGGGCCTCCACTTTCATCCTTGCAAGCACCAGCGAGACGGCCAGGCGACATTCTCTCGGGCCATCGCCTCCGCTGACAAGCAAACGCAGTTGATTGGGGTTTTTCATCGACCACGCCTCCTGTCACGCAAGCGACTTTGTTTTTCCCGTCGCTGTGTTCTTTCCTCGTCTCTGGCTTTCTTGAAAGTGATCAGCGGATGCAGCGCCGCCAGCTTTTCAGCCAGACCCGTAGCCACCAGATCAGCCATCACCTGTTCGGAGTCCTTGTAGGCCAGGGGTGCTTCTTCGATGAGAAGTTGTCGGTCATCACAAATGACATGGCCACCGAAAGATGTACGCTCCAGTCTTTCACGGTCCGACTTCATTTTGCCGGCGCGTCCCGTCATGGAGGCGCGGTCATACCGTCTGCCCGAGCCGTGGGCGAGCGAAGAAAGGCTTTCAGCCACGTTGCCGCAAGGCTTGACCAGAAAGCTGGGTGCATCGCGTGATCCGGCAATGGGGACAAGCGTGCCTTCCGCCTTGGCCGCACCTTTGCGGTGCAGATAACCATCGTCGCGGAGTTCGATCAGATTATGCGGAGAATCGGCGAGAAGGCGAATATCTGCACGCAGCGCATCGGCAGCCCGCACGGCAATGACCTGCCTGTTCACACGTGCCCAGGCGACGGCCTGATCATGGTCCTGGATATAGGCCTGCGCCTGTTGCGTTGTTGGCTCCAGGCCGTGATGTTGATCGAACACCCTGTTGAAAACATCTGTTCCCAACGACCGCGAACCGGAATGCACCAGCAGCAGCGCGTCGCCTTTTGACAGCCCGATGGCAGCAAGGCTTTTTTCGTCATAGACAGCGCCAACGCTTTGCAACTCGCAAAAATGGTTACCACCGCCCAGCGTTCCGAGGGATTGCCGCTCCAGGCCGGTGAGGAGCCCCGCATTGCGCAGATATTGGTTCGCATCTCCGGTCCACGGACCTTCCAGTGCCCGCAGCTTTTGCGCCACCTTGTCGAGGCGCAGTTTTCTGGTCGGTTTGTCGAGAGTAAAAAGCGACATGCCACACCCGATATCGTTGCCGATCAGGTGAGGGTAGATGCGATCAGCAAGCACAGCGCAGCCGACCGGTCCGTATTTGCCCGGATGCAGGTCTGGAAAAGCGGCGACACGGCGCACACCCGCAAGGCATGCAACCTGATGAAGTTGATCGATCGCCGCGCCTTCGATCCAGGTGTTTTGTGAATAGAACAGATTGATTGGAGCCGCGCCAGCAGGTGCTGGAGCGACCTCCACAAGAGGATTGCCCATGGGGGATACCTTTGAAAACAGATTTGCGTCGAGAAGCAAGGCGCCGCCTTGTCCCGTTCAATCCGGCCCCACCGCAATTACGGCTTAGCGCGGGTTTGCTGCCTCAATGGGCGCGCGGTTCATGGTCGTCATGTCCGGTATCCCGTTTTCAAAAAATGGCGCTGATCACCAGCGGAAGCTCCGATACCGCGCCAGTGGGGCAAATGCAAGAAACCGCATGCCTGATTGTCCGCTATTGAAAACCAGTGTTGTTTGTCTGCAACAGGTCAAACGCCTGGTCCATTCTTTCGCCAGGCATTGCATGGCGGATACGCAGTGGGTGACGAGAAGCCCGCTGGGGCGGGCTTCTCCATTTATCGCCTCGCTGCTTCCTCGGCCTCGCGCCGCGCACGGGCTTCCTGTTTGGCGCGACGTTTTTTCATCCATGGCGCGTCCTGCTGCCAGTCACCTGCCATGATGCAGCCAAAGGGGATCACTTCATCCACGATGTCTGCGAGATCGTATCTGGTGATCTGCGCGCGCACATTGTCGGCGTTCTTGTAGGCACTTGGCAGTTCGGAAATATCCGTCTTGCCCATGAAAAAGCGCGCATCAATACCTTTGGTTTCTTCAGCAAAGATCGCCTCGTCTGTTCGCCCGGCGAGATTCTTCTTGTGCTGGGTACGCGAAAAATTGCGACCGGCACCATGCGGCGAAAAACCAAGGCCGTGTTCGGCGTTCTTACCACGTGCGATCAGAATGGGCTCCGCCATGTTGAGCGGAATCAACGTCAGATCGGTTGCGTCATCGGCCCAATTGTTCCAGGCGGGCGTTGCCCCCTTGCCATGGTAGAACAGGCCGTCGGAGCGGCGGAAGACAAAATTGTGCTCATTCCAGAAACGATCGGAGACCCTGGCACTCAGCCGCTGCGCAGCCATGTCATGAATTTGAAAGTGATTTGCCTTCGTCCACTGGCGAATCAACTGCAACGCTTCCCAATAGGCATCGCCTTCGACTGTATCGGCCGCAATCCAGGCGTTCTGCTTCAGCGTTTCCGGTGACAATTCCCTGCGGGTGCGTTCGGCAACCTGCATGCCCTTGGCATAGAGGCGAGCGCCCGGCGCGCGCGAGCCATGATGGGTTACAAGCGCCGTTTCACCAGTCGATTTGATGGTGCCGACAAAGGCAAAATGATTGCCGTCGCCCTGCGTGCCCATATGTTCAATCGCACGGCTTGTAACGCTATTCAGATACACATTGGCTTCGAATTTCTCCATCAATGCAGCGTCCGGTCTGATCTGTTTGCCCCGCTCACGCCCGCCGGGGCCGAAATGGGTCACCTCGTGTACAGCGTCCAGCAGGTTTTTCGGTGCTATATCGGGAAACACCGAAATCGCCATGGAACAGCAGATATCCGCCGAATGCATGCCCGGATGAATAGCCTCGGATACAGCAACGCCTCCGACGGGAATGGTTCCGACAGTCCCTGCAGGACAGGCATCGGGCATGACCGCACCGGCCTTGATGACAGGCGTCCGCATCAGTGCAGTCATGGTTTCGCGCACCTGTTCGATATTGGCCTGTTCCGCCTCATTGTCCGCTTCGATATTCTCGAAATAGGGAACCGCACCGGGCGAACGCAGGGGCGTTGCCGGCGGTGGCATGAACGTGCGTGCTTCAGCCAACGCTTCGTCGCGTGATGCGCCGCGCTCCAGCAGCGCATTGGCGGCGGAAAGCGCCTCACCAAACCAGCGCCCCTGACGCAATCCTGCATCGATCAAATCCTGGCCACTCAAAACCTTAGTCATTTTCCTGCTCTCTTTCAGTTTTCTTCATCAATCTGGCAGACGACAAGTTTGTTACAAGACATTATTCCGCCATTCCGGTTTCCCGGAAGAGGGACATGAACCCCCAAAGCCTGCGGCCCCGATTGAGCCTCGGCCACCCGTTTGCACGAGCTGCGTCTACCTGTAGTCCTGCAGGCATTCGTCCTGCGCAGTTCCTTTGCCGTGACGACAAGATGGCGTGAAACAACCGGAATCCCACTCAAGCCTGAGAGCGAATGCGAATTATTGAGGAGTTGAACCTCAAGGATTGTCCGAGTGTGTGCTGTAGTTTCACAAGCATTCGTCACGAGATTGGTTTCTTCATCGCCCGGGCAGCCATCTGCCCGGGCACGGTCGTTCAAAGTTCGACAGAGTGAATCCTTTCAACCCAATGATCGGCATCACCACCTTCAAGCATGGCGTTGATGATGGTGAACACCTGGTCGGAAAATCCGCCCACATTCAAAATATCCGCGCGGCCTTTTGCCTGTGTCGTTGTGTTGGGCTGAATATCAATGCAGACCATTCTGGCCTTCGGATTTACCCGTCTGAGTTTTTCCCATTGCTGCATCATGCCCGAACCCCGGCGGTGATGGGATGAACCATCAATCCAGGACTGGTTATCCGACACGAACACGACCAGATCGACCATGGTCTTCTGCCTGACCATGTGGGCCAGTGGCGCAGAACAATCTGTTCCTCCGCCACCGATGGCAGCCAGTTTTTCCGCATTGGTCATGATTGAATCCCATCCGTTCAGATCAATCGGAACGACATCGTTTTCAAACGGCAGAACCTGAGCCTTGCTGTTCCTGCGATACAGTGCGGCAGCAACCAACGCCGCCACATCGATGCAGCGCACAGACGATGTCGCACCGCTGCGATACCCCGTCACCGGCGATTGCATGGAGCCGGAAACGTCCAGGCATATGGCAATATGCGCGTCCACATGAGGGACATTCTCCAGTGCAATTTCCATTGCCTGCTGCAAGGCGTCGCGGACGATCACCGGAACCGTTCTGGCAGTCATCTGATAGGCCACCATCAACTGATAGGGGAACACGCGCGCCTGTCGGATGGCGTCCCTGTCGCGCAACCGCCCGGCCAGCCATTCGGTAAACCCTTCCACCTCGAAGACGCCCTGTCGCGCGAAAGTGTTGAGGTTCTGACGCAACATCTGCCATCCGGCTCTGTGTGCTATCTCGACCCAATGGTCCTTCGTCAGCTTGGTCGACGCCAGCATCTGGAACGGCACATCCGGAACCGGCAATGACGCGTCCTCCTTGAATGCCTCGAACACCTTGACGACATCCGGCAAGACATTCACGTCGTATGGCTTGCCGATCAGGTAACCATACAAGGCCTCGCGCGATTTCGAGCCTGGCCTTGGATGAACCATCTTGATGACATCGGCCAGCGACGGCTGATTGCCGATGGCGGCACGCATGACCTGCTGGTCACTGGCCGTTTCCAGCCAGTTTGACACGAGACGTTTGGGCCATGAACCCAGAGATTTTCTCCCTGCAACACCGGAGCGCATCATCTGAACAAAGACCCGCAGCATTTTCCCATTGGTCACGATACGCGCAAAAGCGCGGTCAAAGTGATCGCTCTGCCTGCCGGAAAGGATCGCCAGCAACAGCGAAGGCATGTCTTTCATATTGCCCTGCTCGGCAGCGTAGACCGCCAGTCTGGCGAGAAAATCCGTCTCCACCTGCAAAGCAAGCGTCAGGACGTCTTCCATCTGTTCAACGCCATCCGCGTAGAAAGTCTGGTTGAATGTTCCCGTCACTGCCAATTGCGCCAAAGCCTGCTCTGGTGAGAGCCCATAGGCCCGGGCGCCGGCATTGTTGAACGTATCGCTATGCGGCAACATTTTTCCCGCTATTGAGGCAAAAATCGATTTGTTCGCCATGGTGGTCTTCCTTCTGATTACGCCAATGCTCTTTCAAGGCCCGTGCCAGTTGCAAAAAACACCTGTCGAATTTCCCGGAAATACGAACAAACTATTGATATCATTATGGATTAAAATTCAAATACGGAATGATCGCTTTTTTGTTGCGTCAATCGCGTAGTAAAATAAGATATAATTAGATAAGAGTTTATAAAATTGGATATATTGTGAAGCGGCGTGTATCGATTGGTTTCCTGGGGACGACGCTGGACAAATCGCGTCGGGCGGACCGCTGGAAGAAGTGGCGGCCGACAGTCGGTCTGGTGCAACAGGAAGGCCTGTTCATCGACCGGCTCGAATTGCTCCACAGTTCCGATGCCCATTCAACCCGCCTGGTCAATGAAATCATCCATGACGTGGCGCAGGTTTCCCCGGCAACGCAGGTTCGCACGCATGTCTTGGATGTGGCAGATCCCTGGGACTTCTCGGACATGTATACGAGCATGCTCGATTTTGCCCGCAGTTACGATTTTGACCCGGAGCGCGAGGATTATCTGGTCAACATCACGACCGGCACCCATGTTGCGCAGATCTGCTGGTTTCTTTTGACCGAGGCCAATTTCATTCCCGGTCGACTGTTGCAACTCTCGCCCCCCGATCTCAGGAGCCTTCCCGAAGAGGGGCGCAGCTACGCGGGTGGCCATTCCATCATCGATCTAGACCTGTCGCGCTACGATTCCATTGCAAACCGGTTTGCCGCCGACAGGAACCAGGCGACGTCCTTCCTGAAATCAGGCATTGCCACCCGCAACCGGCGTTTTAACGACATGATCGACGAGATTGAAAAAGTCGCCATCCGGTCCCGGGCACCCGTCCTGCTGACTGGCCCCACGGGGGCAGGGAAATCGCAACTGGCCAGGCGCATTTTTGAACTCAAGAAGACGCAGCGTCAGGTGAGCGGTGATTTTGTGGAGGTGAATTGCGCAACCCTGCGCGGGGATCAGGCCATGTCCACCCTGTTCGGTCATGTGCGTGGATCATTTACCGGCGCCCTGTCAGAGCGTCCGGGACTGATGAAATCGGCGGACAAGGGCGTGCTGTTTCTCGATGAGGTTGGCGAATTGGGATTGGACGAACAGGCCATGTGCCTGCGTGCGATCGAGGAGAAGCGGTTTTTCCCGCTTGGTTCTGACGTGGAGGTGGAATCGGATTTCCAGCTTTTGGCAGGCACCAACCGTGGCTTGCAGGCAAGTGTTCGCGAGGGGAAATTTCGCGAGGATCTGTTTGCCCGTCTCAACCTGTGGACTTTCCAACTGCCTGCACTGGCGCAACGGCGTGAAGATATCGAGCCGAATATTGATTATGAGTTGGAGCGGTTTGGATCGGCAGAGGGCCAGAATTTTACCTTCAACCGGGAAGCGCGGGAGCGTTATCTGAATTTCGCCCTGAGTGAGGACTCGGCCTGGTCGGCAAATTTCCGTGACCTCTCCGCATCGATAAGCCGGATGGCCACACTTGCGGCCAAAAGCAGAATTGATGAAAATACCGTTGCGCAGGAAGTGGCGCGGCTGAAACGGCTATGGGACGGTTCCAGGCCCGAAGATGCTGCAGTCCTGGTCATTGAAGAGGTTTTGGGTGCGGATCGCGCCAGCCGGATCGACCTGTTTGACCGTGCGCAATTGAGCCAGGTGCTGCAGGTCTGTGCCAGGGCCAGAAACCTCAGCGCGGCCGGCCGGTCCCTGTTCGCGCAATCGCGCAAGAACAAGACCAGTTCCAACGATGCCGACAGATTGCGAAAATATCTCCAGCGATTCGACCTGACATTTGACGATGTCAGGCAGGTAGGCAATGGATGAGGATAGCAGGTCCACACGCATGCGGCGCAAGGCAATTCTGAGCGATTATCAACGCGATCACGATTTTCCGCACGCCCTTCAATCAAAGGCGTGCAGATTGATTGCCGGTAGGGCTGAGCCTCATTTGCAGTCAACGCGGCCGTGCGCGCTGGCGTGGTCCTTCAAAGCCTTGCATGCCAGCGTCCAGGCGGGATCATCAGCGTAGAGCGCCGAGCGCAGATAGGCCCAGGTCAGCCGTTGGACAATGGCCAGGCGATCCGGGTCCTCGTCATCGGTCTCTTTTGCATCATAGCCGGCGACACCGCCAAGCCCGTGTTTCGCGCCCAGCAATGTCAATAGAGCATCGCTGCCGGGGCCATGGTGATAGGGATCTGAGTGCCAGGCGGCACCGCGAACGGTCAGATGCGGGTTGTCATCCTTCTCACCCACAACGACGAGTGTCCGCGTCGTCATGTGGGCAAAATCGGGATTGAGAGCCGTATAGTTCTCACGGGCAAAGTCGCTGAGGCTGGCGCCGCCATGGCCGGGGGCGGCCAGCAGCACGCCCGCCTTGATGCGCGGCTCGAGCGTGTTCACATCCGTGGCGCTCGCGTCTTTTGAATCGGTCAGTCGTGCTCCCAGCAGCATGCCAACGGTCTGCCCGCCCAGCGAATGCCCGACCGCAGCTATTTTTTCCCGGTCGAGACGGCCAGCGATGGCTGGCGCCGAGGTTTCGATCCCTTCAAGCTGGTCGAGGATGAGCTTCATGTCTGTTACACGCGACCGCCAGAACATCGGGCCACCCGGCGCATCGGGGTCGAGGCCTGCAACCTTTGAATTGGCGTGGGTCGGCTGGATAACGACAAAACCCTGCTCGGCGTAGAAGTTCACCAATGGCCCATAGCCGTCCTTTGAAGGCAGGTAGAGCGATGGGCCATGTCCATGTGACAGCAGGATGATCGGCAGATCACGGCCCGTCGCCGGAGCCGTGATGCGTATTTGGAGCGGCAACCCCCGATCCGGCGCGGGCAGCACCACCGGGCTGATGGAGATGGTCTGTTTTGCTGCATTGATGGGAATATGGCGGGCCTGGTCAATCAGCTTGTTCATGAGAATATCCTGTTTTTGCTGGCGAAACCGCACAGGCTCGCCTATACATTGGGAAACGGAACCATGATCCGTTATAAACGGAACAATGTTCCGTTTGTGGTGATCGTATACGGAACATTGATCCACTTGGCAAGAGTGGAATGGCGCAGCCGTTGTAGTCGCATTGGCAAAGGAGGCGGGTTTGTCCGAAAATCCTACTGAGCAACAGGACGAACCCACAGGCAGGGATACGGGTTCCGGTCGGCGCGTACGCGCCGATGCAAGGCGCAACGAGGATGCCGTGCTTGAGGCTGCAAAGCAGGTTTTTGTGACCTCCGGTGTCGATGCTCCGGTCAGAGAGATTGCCGCCAGGGCCGGTGTTGGCGTCGGGACGCTTTATCGCCGTTTTCCAAAACGGTCCGATCTGGTCGTCGCCGTCTTCCGCCGCGAAGTCGATGCCTGCGCCGCCGAGGCCACATCATTGGCGCTCACACATCCGCCCGGCGAGGCGCTTTCGCGCTGGCTGCAGCGCTATTGCGCCTTCATCGCGACAAAAAAGGGACTGGCGGCATCGCTGCATTCCGGCGACCCGGCCTTCGATACGTTGCCGGATTATTTCCGGGCCCGTTTCGAGCCGGCCCTGGCTTTGCTTCTCGAAACGGCCGCCGCCGCTGGAGAGGTGCGCGGCGATGTCGCCCCCTATGACCTGCTGCGTGCCATTGCCAACCTGTCGGTCACCACCGGAGAAGAGGGGGCCGCCCATACCAGACGCATGCTCGACCTTGTGATCGATGGATTGCGATTCGGCGCCCCGAACGCTGCAACGAAGGCTGCAACGAAGGCTGACCGATAAGACAGACGCGACGCCACAGCCACCCGACAATCCTGCTCCAACCTGTTCGCCTTCATTTTGCTGCATCACGCCCCGGGCAAGGCTGGACAAATCCGACATTTTTTGCCAAATAACCCCCATGAAGACTCTTGTTCAGAAGACGATTGCGCCATGCCATGGACGCATTATCTTCCCGGCCTGACACGTCGGGCCGGGTGATCGCTATCTGAAAATCAATGGCACCTTCGTGCCGGGAAAGAGTGAACTTCATGTCTGCTGCAATACCAATGCTTCATCTCATATGCGGAAAAATTGCGTCCGGAAAATCAACCCTGACAGCGCAGCTGGGCGCGTCGGCCGGGACAATTATCATTTCGGAAGACGACTGGCTTGCCGCGCTTTATGCCGATGAATTGTCTTCCCTGTCGGATTATGTGCGTTGCTCGGCCAGGCTGCGGGATATCATCGGGCCACATGTTGTCGCCCTGTTGAAGGCAGGCGTTTCGGTCGTGCTGGATTTCCAGGCAAATACGCGCGCCAGCCGGATGTGGATGCGCGGCCTCATCGATGCGGCAAATGTCCCGCACACATTGCACTATCTGGATGTGCCGGACGCGGTTTGCAAAGCCCGGCTTCATCTCAGAAACGCCCGCGGCGACCACGCCTTTGCCGTGACGGACGAGCAGTTCGACCAGATTTCGAGGCATTTTGTGGCGCCCGGCCCGCAAGAGGGCTTCGATATCATTGTGCATCGATCCGACGCCGTGCAATGATACCAGGGGAGAAAGCCATATCATGTCGAAGACAATTCTGATTACAGGTTCAACGGACGGGATCGGGCTGGAGACAGCGAAACGTCTGGCCGCAGAAGGTCACAGCATTCTTCTGCATGGTCGCAGCCGGGAAAAGCTGGACCTGGCGGCAAAGGCAGTGGGTGGAAAGACGCAGTGCTACAGTGCCGACCTGTCAGACCTGACAAATGTCGAAGCCCTCGCGGCCGAAATCAGCAAAAATCACCAGCATCTGGATGTCCTGATCAACAATGCCGGTGTCTTCAAGGCGCCGAACGCCGTCACCAAAGATGGCCTTGATCTTCGTTTTGTCGTCAATACGCTCGCGCCCTATGCGCTGACCCAAAGACTGTTGCCGTTGATGGACGGCAAGGGACGTATCATCAACCTGTCTTCTGCGGCGCAGGCGTCCGTAAACGTTGATGCGCTAAAGGGTGGCGTTAGTCTTGATGACATGAGCGCATACGCGCAAAGCAAACTGGCGATCACCATGTGGTCCATTGATCAGGCAAGACGACTGCCAGATGGTCCTGTGGTGCTGGCCGTCAACCCGGGCAGCCTGCTGGCAAGCAAGATGGTCAAACAGGGTTTCGGGGTGGAAGGCAACGATCTGGCCATTGGCGCTGAGATCCTGCGCCGCGCCGCACTGGATGAGCAATTTGCCGCCGCATCCGGACAATATTTCGACAATGATGCGGGCCGTTTCGCCCACCCGCACGCCGACGCCCGTGATCCGGCCAAGGTGAAAGACGTCGTGGAAACCATTGAGCAGATTGTAGCCTCCCTGACAAAGGCCTGAGGGTACAAAGCTGCGCTGCGGGCCAGTGAGTTGTCACGGTGTTGTCCCGGAGAGGCTGCGCACAAGGCAGATGGCAAGGATCATCAAGCCTCCGGCCAGGGCAAAGGTCAATTGCATGCCGCCTGCAATCGAGGCCGGCGCAGCATTGACCACGCCTGTCGTCCCTGAACCAAAGGCAAAGATAGCCCCCATGCCGGATGCGCCCGCAACCAGTCCCAGATTGCGCGACAGGCCAAGCAGCCCCGAGAAGACGCCCCGTTGTTCTTTGGTGACATCCGCCATGACGGCTGTGTTGTTTGCCGCCTGAAACAATTGATATCCCGGAGTGAGGATTGCGATTGCCATGAGGTAGCCGGCAATTGCAAAAAATTCCGGCAGAAAGACAAGACCCACGGATCCGGCTGTCAGCGCATACAGACCGAACAGGACGACCCGATCTGCACCAAACCGATCGACCAGTTGACCCGATGGAATGCCGCAAAAAATCGCAATCACCGGCCCAGCGGACATGACCAGCCCGACTGTTGTTGTGTTCAGACCCAGACCAAGGCTGAGATAGAAGGGGCCGACAACCAGCGTCGCCATCATCACCGCCGCGACAAGCAGATTTGCGGCCAGCCTTGGCATCAGTCCTTTGATACGCAACGCCTGGAATTGTATTCTGGCAAGCGGCGCGCCGGCCTCGCCCGTCGGCAGGCAAAACCAGGCCAGAACCAGCCCCAGCAAACCGAAGGGAACCAAGGCGAGAAACACGGCGGACCAATCGGCCGCTGAAACCAGAAATCCACCCAGGGATGGCCCGAGCGCTGTTCCCAAAGCAGACATGGTGCCCAGCAGCCCCATCGCCCGGCCAACCCGGTTGGCGCCTGTCGTTTCATGAACCAGCGCGATGGTGAGCGTCATCAAAAAGGCGGCGGCAACACCTTGAAGCGCCCGTGCTGCTATCAGAACCCAAAGATCGGGTGCCAGCGCGCAAAGCAGCGATGTCGCCGAAAACAGCCCCAATCCGCACAGCAGCATCCGTTTCAACCCAAATCGGTCTCCCAGCCGACCGACAAAGACAACGGACAAGGTGAGCGTCACAAGATAGGCGGTGACAACCCATTGGACATCCTGGAATGGCGCCGACAGTTCAATGGAAAGTGTCGGCAAGGCAACATTGGTGATGCTGGTTCCCAAAGAGGCCAGCATCATTGACAGGGCAAGCGTCAGAACTGCGAGGTGTTCATTCATGCTATTTTTCGATGTTTTAGTCTGATTCATTTCACTCTCTGCCTTGCAAAATTCGATGCAGGAGATCAGGCTAGCACTTCAAGTCAACTTGAGGTCAAGCATGAAATTGATGGATATCGGCGAAGTCTGTGAGCGCACCGGATTGCGCCCCTCGGCGCTGCGTTATTATGAAGATGTGGGATTGATTTCCTCCCTGTGTCGCAGCGGTCTGAGACGGCAGTTCGCACCCGAGGTTGTCACCCAGCTCGCCTTGATTCAGATGGGCAAGTCGGCCGGTTTCAGCCTTGATGAGATTTCGGAAATGTTCGGGGACAACGGACAGCCCAACGTGCCGCGTGAAAGGCTGCACCGCAAAGCGGAGGATTTGCAGCGGCAAATTGCCGAGCTGAAGGCAATGCGCGAGGTCATAAAACACGTCGCGGATTGCCCGGCGCCCACCCACATGGAATGCCCGACGTTCCGGCGCCTTGTCACGCTGGCGGCACGGCGGGCCGGAACATCCAGCAGACGTGTTCGCCGGAAGCCGCACCTTCGATGAAGGGTGTTTTGCTGCTGCTGCTGCATACAGCACGTTCACTTCGCACGCCTGTCGCATTATCGCATTTCGCAACAGGTAACGCTTGACTCAAATCTTCTATTGTAACAAATGTAGTTACATTAAATGCGCGAACCACCGCTGCTTTGATCTATCGGGGGTTAAATGAAGGCAGGACACCTGCTCAGGGTGCGCGGTGCACGCGCAGAAAACATCAGGTAAGAACATGAATTTATTTTCCAGTAACCCGGGCGATACCTCAAACTATGCTGAAAGGGTCGAGCGTCATGTGCCCGGATTGCGCGATCTGCACCACATGGCCGCTCTTCTGCTTGCCGAACGTGTCCCTGCTGATGGGCGCGTGCTGGTTCTCGGCGCAGGTGGTGGGCTCGAGCTCAAGGCGTTCGCGGATATGCAGCCTAGCTGGCGGTTTGATGGCGTGGACCCCTCAGCCGACATGATCGCGCAAGCGCGCTTCATTCTCGGGGAACAGGTGCGTCGCGTCGTGTTTCACGAAAGCTATATCGATGATGCGCCGGAAGGGCCCTTCGATGGTGCGGCCTGTCTGCTGACGCTGCATTTCCTTGACCGGGAAGAGCGTCTGCGTACCTTGTGTGAGCTCCGCAGGCGACTACGCCCCGGCGCGCCTTTCGTCGTGGCGCATCACAGCTTTCCGCAAGAAGGAGCGCAGCAGGATCTCTGGCTTCGTCGCAATGCTGATTTCCTTGTATCGCGTGGCATTCCCGCATCACAAGCGCAAGGAAATATCAAGGCCATGAAAGAACGCCTCCCGGCGCTATCACCGGAGCAAGATGAAGCGGTCCTTCGCGGCGCCGGATTCAGCCATGTTCAGCTGTTCTATGCAGGTCTGACCTTCAAGGGCTGGGTTTGCAATCGAGCCTGACGGGACGCCCCGCCAGGCCGTTGCGACTGTCTTTGCGTCAACATCAAACACCAGAACATGCAGGTTGTGCGGAAACCCGAACTGCCTCCAATTGCTGTGCATGAAAGCGGTTGTATATTTCAACTGCCTTTAAGTGCGCCGGGAGTTGATGATGATCACAACGCTATTCATTCGGCAGCCGTTCCGTAGCGCTGACGTCCGGTTCTTGGAGCAAAAGCCATCATCTGCCAACGGTCAACCACCGCGCATACAGGGGTTCAAAATGAAGGTCTCCGGCACAATCGAAGTCTTGCTCAATCCGCTTGACGTCTGAGCTGAATGTGAAAACCGAATCATGCAGAGTCGCCTGACGGTCTCGACCATGAATCACCCAAACAGGCCCGGTTTTTCCATTTACTGCAGTTTTTCATATCAGCCGCTTGCATTTCTCTTTGCAATTGACGATATGGAGGCCGGGAGGTTGGTGGTGGACGAGCCACTCGCCAACCGGGTCAGGTCCGGAAGGAAGCAGCCCTAACGAGCAAGGCACGGGTCACCGTGCCAGCCTCCCACCTTTCACTGCCGTCCATGGTCAAGGCACATGGGTAATGGAACATGCCCGGGCGGCGTCGTTTCTTGTTGACCAGAGGGCACCGGGAGGGCGACACTCCACGGGGCTGACAACGGCCCGGTTCATGGAGCTTTGATGAGCGACAGCACGACATCGGATGGAGGCGGTTATCGGGTTCTGGCCCGTAAATACCGGCCGAAGGATTTCACTGACCTGATTGGTCAGGAGCCGATGGTGCGCACGCTGACCAACGCCTTTGAAACGGGGCGGATCGCCCAGGCCTATATGTTGACGGGCGTACGCGGTGTCGGCAAAACCACCACAGCGCGCATTCTGGCCAGAGGGCTGAATTTCCAGACGAGTGAAGTCGACAAGCCGACCGTTGATCTTGCTGTTCTCGGTGATCATTGCCAGGCGATCATGAATGGCAGTCATGTGGATGTCATCGAGATGGATGCGGCGTCCCATACCGGTATTGACGATATCCGCGAGATCATCGAACAGGTGCGCTACCGTCCGGTATCGGCCCGCTACAAGGTCTATATCATCGATGAGGTTCACATGCTGTCGACGCAGGCCTTCAATGGCCTGTTGAAAACCCTCGAAGAGCCGCCCCCCCACGTCAAATTCATCTTTGCCACCACGGAAATCCGCAAGGTTCCGGTGACGGTTCTGTCGCGCTGTCAGCGTTTCGACCTCCGGCGCATCGAGGCCAGCGCGCTGGTGGCCCATTTCCGTTCGATCGCCGAACAGGAAAAGGTCACGGTCGACGATGAATCCCTGGCGATGATCGCGAGGGCTGCCGAAGGCTCCGTGCGCGACGGCCTGTCCCTGATGGATCAGGCCATTGCCCATGGCAGCGGCCATGTCGAGGCCGAATCCGTGCGTTCCATGCTGGGTCTTGCCGACCGCAGCCGCATTGTCGAACTTTTTGAACTGGTTGCCAAAGGCGACATATCCGGAGCGCTGGCGTCCTTCCGCCAGCAATATGATGCAGGCGCAAATCCATCCGTCGTGCTGACCGATCTGGCCGATTTCACCCATCTGGTGACGCGGCTGAAATTCGTCCCCGACGCCACCAATGATCCGGCGCTTAGTGAAGCCGAACGCCGCCGCGGGGCGGAATTTGCCGATGTGCTTTCCGTGCCGGTTCTCTCCCGCCTGTGGCAGATGCTGCTGAAGGGCATTACCGAGACCGAACAGTCGAGCCGGCCGGTCAGCGCCTGTGAAATGGTCCTGATCCGCCTGACCCATGCGGCCAATCTGCCGTCGCCCGGCGAAGCGGTCAAAAGGCTTGATGCGATGATGGCGGCAAGCGCCAATACAGCCCCGTCGAATGGCGCGCAGGCGGGCAATGGACCGCAATCGTCAAGCCATGCCCCGATGCAGGGCTCCGGTGCGTCCGGTTCCAGCCCGAACGAGCCCGGCATGTCCGGCGGCGCGCCGGTCAGAATGTCGTCAGGCTCCGGCTCCACGGCCATGCTGCGCTCCGTCGAGGCCAGTGCCGAATTCCATGAAAATCAGCCTTTGCCGACTGCAAAGACCAAACCTGTTGCCGTGCCGACTGTCCGCATTGCCAGTCTTTCGGAACTGGCCGACCTCGCCAGCGAGCACCGCGATGTCAAGCTCAAGGCGCTGATTCGCAAATATCTGCGTCCGGTGAAGATTGAACCCGGAAGGCTGGAAATCGGCCTGCACAAGGATGCCCCCAAATCGCTGGTCGGCGAGTTGGACGGCAAGCTGAAAAAATGGACCGGGACGCGCTGGATCATTGCCATCAGCCGCGAGGAAGGTGGCCAGACCCTTGAGGAAATGCAGAATGCACACCGCGAGGAACTGGTCAGTGATGCCAGCCAGGATCCGGACGTTGCGGCCATTCTCAAGCAGTTTCCCGGCGCGCGCATCAGGGATGTGCGCATCCGCGTGGACGAAGCAGACCCATTGCCAACCGGACTGAGTGAAGAAGGCGATGTTCTGCCGGAAGACATGCTGCCGGACGATGATGAATTCTAGGCTTTTCCCGATCAACTGGAACCATGTGATCGGGAAAAGCCTTAATCAATGAAAAGCGCCCTCGATCGAGGTGCGGCACAGAAAATGGAGAAGCAACATGCGCGACCTCATGGGCATGATGGGCAAGGTCAAGGAAATGCAGGAAAAGATGGCCGGCCTGCAGGAGGAAGTCGAAAAGCTTGAAGTCGAAGGCAAATCCGGCGGCGGCATGGTCACCGTGCGGCTGAATGGCAAGGGTGTCATGCTTTCGCTGGCCATCGATCCGGTTCTGCTCACGCAGGAGGAAGTGGAAATCCTCGAAGACCTGATTGTTGCCGCTCACAATGATGCCAAAGGCAAGGTGGACGCCGCCGTTCAGTCCAAGACACAGGAACTGACCGCCGGCCTGCCCATTCCGCCCGGAATGAAACTGCCTTTTTGATCCGGCGGCGATTGCCTTCGGGCGCCATATGAACAAAGGTGTGGCCATGTTCAATTCATCCGGTGGCCACATCAATCGGCTGTCGGGCATTCCGGTCAGGTCCTGATGCCCTTTGTTCCCAACGGTCCTGTCCGCAGTCTCTCGGATATCCGCCAGCTTGAAGAAATTCCGCTCGAGCAGGCTGTCACTGTCCGCAACACCTATGAAATTTTTGCAAGTTCGGCGCAGGCCTTCGGCGACAAGACGGCGCTGACCTTCCTGCGCAGTGGCGACCCGCAGGATGAACCCATCCGCTGGAGCTACCGCAAGCTGTTTGCCGGCATCAATCAGGCGGCCAATCTGTTCCATACGCTTGGCGTCAAGCCGGGCGACGCCGTCGCTGCGCTGCTGCCCGGCTGCCTGGACTATCATCTGGTCCTGTGGGGCGGTGAAGCCGCTGGCATCGTCCAGCCGCTCAATCCCCTGCTCGCCCTGGACAAGCTCACCGAACTCATCCGTGCGGCGGACGCAAAGGTTCTGGTCGCCTATGGCGGCGAGGAGGATGCGCAATATTGGTCGAAGGCAATGGAGCTGCGCCGGCGCATCGCCGGGCTGAAGGTTCTTCGCGTTGCGCCCCATGACGAAACGGGCCTGCCGAAACACGACGGTGATGGCGATTTTCAGGACCTGCTGGCCCGCCAGCCCGCCGACCATCTGGTCAGCGGACGCACTATAGAGCCCGATGACATTGCCGCCTATTTTCACACGGGCGGGACAACCGGCGCGCCGAAACTGGCGATGCACAGCCATGCCAATCAGGTCTTTACCGCCTGGGCAAGTGTCCAGCTGCAGGGCGTGACCGACCGGGATGTGACAATCAACGGCTATCCGCTGTTTCATGTGGCAGGCGTTCTGCCCGCGTCGCTGGCGTCCCTTTCGGCCGGGTTGGAGGTCATCATTCCGACAACGACGCTGCTGCGCAACGCCGATGTCAGAAAGAATTACTGGCGCATTGTCGAAAAATACGGGGCGACGTCCCTTTCGGCTGTGCCCACCGTGCTGGCGGCGCTGGCCAATGTACCGCTGGATGGTGCGGATATCTCGTCGATCCGCTATTGCCGCACCGGCGCCGCGCCCCTGCCGCCGGAACTGGCAGAGCGGTTTGAAGCGCTTTTCGGGCTGCATGTCCACGAGAGCCTTGGCATGACGGAAATGGCCGGCATCAGTTCCATCCGGTCGCCGGGTGTGCGTGGTCCTGCGGGCTGCGTCGGTTTCCCGATTCCCTATTCGAAAATCCGCATCGTTGCTCTGGATGATAACGGCGGCGCCACGGACCGCGATCTGCAGCCCGGCGAACATGGCATGATCCTCTTCAAGGCCCCCAATGTGTTTCCCGGTTTTCTCGACAGCCGGGAAACCGCAAAAACCTTTACCGCCGATGGCTGGCTGCTGACCGGCGATGTTGGCTGGATGGATGCTGCGGGCCTGTTGCATCTCAGTGGCCGCGCCAAGGATCTGATCATTCGCAGCGGCCACAATATTGATCCGAAGGTCATTGAGGATGCCCTGGGCTCCCATCCTTGCGTGCATCTGTGCGCCGCTGTGGGTGTTCCCGATGCCTATGCGGGTGAATTGCCGGTTGCCTTCGCCATGCTGATGCCGGGCGCCAATGATATTGATGAGGCTGAACTGCTGGCCTGGACCTGCGCGCGTGTCGACGAACCGCCGGCACGGCCCAGATCGGTTACCATTGTGGAATCCATGCCGATGACCAATGTCGGCAAGATTTTCAAACCGGATCTGCGTTGTCTGGCCATTGAAAAACTGGTCAACGACCAATTGGCGCCTCTGGCGCAGGAGAGCAAGGTGTTGGGAGCCCTGCGCTGCACGGTCAGCGCCGCAAAGGACGGCAAGCCCAAGGCGCGCCTTCAGGTGCCGGCAGGCATGAGCGCGGATGACCGCCAGAAACTTGATGCCTGCCTGGCTGCCGTGCCTGTCGGGATCGCCATCGAAACGGCTGACCCCGACATTCTTTCCTGACTAACCAGCCGCCTTTGCTTTCAGTTCCTGGCGGCGACGGTGCAGAATTGGCTCCGTATAGCCATTGGGCTGCGTGCGCCCGGCCAGCACCAGTTCCAGCGCCGCCTGATATTCGATGGAATTGTCGAAATTGCCGGCCATGTTGCGATAGGCCGGATCACCTGCATTCTGTCCGTCGACAATGGCCGCCATGCGCTCCATCGTCTCGATGATCTGTTCCTTGCCGACAATGCCATTGTGCAGCCAATTGGCCATGTGCTGCGCCGAGATGCGCAGGGTTGCCCGGTCTTCCATCAGGCCGACATTGTTGATGTCAGGCACTTTTGAACAGCCCACACCCTGGCCGACCCAGCGAACGACGTAACCCAGAATGCCCTGAGCATTGTTGTCGAGCTCGTGCTGAATGTCCTGCGGCGTCCAGTTCGGACGCTCCGTGACGGGCACCGAGAGAATGTCGTCCAGCTTTGCACGGGGGCGGCTTTTCAAATTGGCCTGAACCTCCGCCACATTGACCTTGTGATAATGCGTGGCATGCAGGGTGGCCGCCGTCGGTGAGGGAACCCACGCCGTGTTGGCGCCGGCTTTCGGATGGGCGATCTTCTGCTCGAGCATGGCCGCCATCAGATCCGGCATGGCCCACATGCCCTTGCCGATCTGCGCATGGCCGGACAGGCCGCATTCAAGCCCGATGTCGACATTCCAGTCCTCATAGGCGGCAATCCACGGGGCCTGTTTCATGTCGCCCTTGCGGATCATCGGACCGGCTTCCATGGAAGTGTGGATTTCATCTCCGGTGCGATCAAGGAAGCCGGTATTGATGAACACGACACGGTCCTTTGCGGCGCGAATGCATTCCTTCAGATTGATGGTGGTGCGGCGCTCTTCATCCATGATGCCCATCTTGATGGTGTTGCGCGGCAAGCCGATCACATCTTCGACGCGGGCGAAAATCTCCGACGCAAAAGCCACTTCCTCGGGGCCGTGCATTTTCGGTTTGACCACATACATCGACCCTTCGCGGGAATTCTTGCGATGGCCGTTTTCACCGATATCATGCAGCGCAATCAAGCCGGTGATCATGGCATCCATGAAACCTTCCGGGGCCTCAAGGCCATCGCGATCCGTAATGGCAGGATTGGTCATCAGGTGTCCGACATTGCGCACCAGCATCAGGGCGCGGCCGGGCAGGGCCAGATCGCCGCCATTGCGACCCGTGTAATGGCGGTCCTCGTTGAGTTTGCGGGTAAAGGATTTGCTGCCCTTGGCAACCTCTTCCGTCAGGCTGCCATTCATCAGGCCGAGCCAGTTGCGGTAGACGATCACCTTGTCCTCTGCATCCACGGCTGCAACGCTGTCCTCGCAATCGACAATGGTTGTCAGTGCCGATTCCATGATGATATCGGCAATGCCCGCCAGATCATCGCAGCCCACGGGGCTTTGCGCATCCACGACGATTTCCAGATGCAGGCCGTTCTTTTTCAAAAGCACCGATGTCGGGCTGGCAACCTCACCCCTGTAGCCGGCAAATTGCGCCGGGTTTTTCAAACCCTTAGGCGTTCCGTCTCCCATTGTGACAACCAGCTCGCCATCGCTGACCGAGAGTGCCTTTATATCTTCCCAGCGCCCGTCAATCGGTGCCGAATCATTGAGGAACTGGCGGGCCCAGGCAATCACCTTGGCGCCGCGCGCCGGATTGTAGCCCGCACCCTTTTCCGCACCACCATCATCGCTGATGGCATCCGTGCCGTAGAGCGCATCATAGAGCGAACCCCAGCGCGCATTGGCGGCATTGAGTGCATAACGTGCATTCATCACCGGAACGACCAGTTGCGGGCCGGCAATGGTTGCGATTTCCGGATCAACATTGTCGGTCGATATGCTGAATGTCTCGCCTTCCGGCAAGAGGTAGCCTATCTCGCGCAAAAACGCCTTGTAGGCTTCCGCATCGTTGGGCGCGCCGTTTTCGCGGTACCAGCCGTCAATCTGTTCCTGCAATGCATCGCGTTTGGCAAGCAGGGCCCGGTTTTTCGGTCCCAGGTCATGAATGAGCTCGGCAAATCCCCGGAAGAAATGATCGGCGTCCACGCCGGTGCCAGTGATGGCCTCATTGACGATGAAATCATGCAGTTCGGAATCAATTTTCAGACCATGTATGTCGACCATTGCCATTTTGCGCTCCTTGGGATGCCAGCTGGATTGCGCGTGTCATCTCATGTTCCGGGATTTATTGTCAATTTATCAAAGGTAAGAAAGATTTATTCCAAAATGGAAAGAATGATGACCGTAAACCTCTGGGGCCACCGTAACGGCTCGTTCATTCAACGCGCGCACAATAGGGCATCAAGGGGAAACCGGCCAAAGGTCGGCGGATCTGAAAAGAGGAATTGATATGACCCAGGTTCTCGGCGTCTTCGACGGCGCTTTGCTGCTCAAATTCTTCATTGCCTTGTTTGCCTTGCTGAACCCGCTGTACGGCGTACCGGTGTTCCTGAGCATGACGAAGGGCTTCACGCCGGCCGAGCGCCGGAAAACGGCGCATACCGTGGGCATCACCAGTGTGGTTGTCGCCATTGTTGCATTGCTCATTGGCGAGGAGTTCCTCGCCCTTTTCGGCGTCAATGTCGCCGCTTTTCAGATCGCCGGAGGTATCATCGTTCTCGGCGTAGCGCTTTCCATGCTGAAAGATCCGGTTTCCCCCAAAGCAAATTCTGCGGCGCCCAATGCGCAAGGGTCCAGCGCGGACGGATCGGAAACAAGAAGCATCGCCATTGTCCCCCTGACCATACCGATGATCGTCGGCCCCGGTGTGATTGCCGCAGTCATCCTCTTCACACAGCAGATCGGCGACAAGGGAGAGGTGGCGACCCTGCTGCCTGTCGTTATTGGCATGTGTTTTCTGGTCTGGCTGGGCCTGCTGTTTGCCGAAACGATCTCGAAATTTCTGGGCGACAGTTTCATCAATGCCATGACCAAGATCATGGCCATCATCCTGGCGGCCGTCGCCGTGGAAATGGTGATCCAGGGCACAGTCCATGCGCTGTCGATCCACCTGCCCGGACTGGTCAAAGGTGCAACGCTCGGGTAGAGCGCCTCTGCCACCACCTTGCGGGCAATACGCGGTCGTTGGGTATGGAAATAAGATCAAAAATGCCACGCTGCAGCGTTTAAAGCGGGTTTTCTTTGATTTCTTTGGCTTTGTGCCGCAAGTGCGCACTGGGTTCAGTGGCCCTTTCGGCCCGAAGCCGTCATTGGGTACCGTCTCGATCAACGACTGCTTTAAGCCGCCTATCTATACGTTTGCGGGCCTCAACTTAATCCTGAAAACTGCCGTACGTTGCGCAGGGAGTGAAGGTCAATACAGGGCGGGAAGCGGTCTTTCGCTGCAACAGGCGATGAAAATCGCTACAATGCAGTAGGCAGACACTCAACTGCTCGCGCGTTAACGTGAGCGTTGATCAAAAAAACACGACACAGAACTTATTCTTAACCTTTCGACATGCTGGAAAAGAACCCTAGAAACACCGCCCGTTTGCAGTTAAGCCGTGCGCTTGTAGCTTTCGAGTGTTGCCGCATTTTCGATGTCAGTTTTGAACAGCCGCATTAAGCCGAGCATCTCGTCTACCAAAGTCGAAAAATCGCTTCCTTTGATGTCGAGGAATTCACCATGAGCAATCTTATTTCGTCTGTCGACCAAACTGGAATCAATCAGGTGGAACTTGGTTTCATACGGAGATGTTTTGATGTCTAAAGACAAGGCAATATTGTTAAAGACCGTGGATGTCAGATTAGACTCAGTTTTTACCGCGGCACTGATTTGAAGCTTTGCTGTTTCATCCATCTGCGAAAATATAAAATCCATTGCTTCAACGTTAGCCAGCGATTTCCGGCCTTCGACAAGCGTATTGATCTTCCCTTTCAAGCCAAAGACCGCGAAGCAGGACTTGAGTTCGCGATATGGCAATGCTCTGCTTTCGACATAGCTGAGATAAATCTCAGAAGAGTTCTTTATGAAGCCTTCCCAATGCGCATAAAGTAGAGCGACACCGGCTCGGATGAAGGGCTTGCGCTGAGGGCCATTTGTGCCCGCACCTACCTTGAAAACACCAATTTCTTTTATGCGCCAGCCCATCTCTTGATCTAGCGCATCCTGCATCTCATTTAGTGTCCTGACTTTATTACTCACAGCACGCCCTCACGGCCTCATAAGGCCTTCGGCAATAGGCAAGAGGTTCGAAAGGCGTGTTGTTCCACGAACACCAGCACCAGAGTTCTGTGAAAAAGTGAGATCGTCCGGCAAGCCCTGCGCTTTCGCTTTCAGCAAGGCATTTCTATCGTCCGGCGTCATAGCTTCAAGAGCGGGCAAGTTCTTTGATACGCCTGTGGCTACGACCTCAAAAAGTGACATCAGAAACTTTCCAGTGAAAGCTTGGCCATTCCATCTTTGGAACGCAGAATCTCCTAAGGCCGCTTCCAAAATTTCAAATGTTTTGGTAAAAATTCTACCCTCTTCGACCATGTTTAAAGTCTGATCGGAAGCAAGCTGGAACAAAGCGTCGTCAAGGTACTCGTGTACATCCATTCCATTCCTGTAAGGAACCATACGGAAGGCAAGAAACCGAAGGGCTAGCTCTGTCCCAGCTTCTTTTTCTAGCGCAGCGTCAGTTTGTCGGGTTGTGCAGACGAAGCTTGGGAGTTTTGAAAGAGCGAGCAGCCAATCATAAAATTCCCTGTTAAGTGAGACTGCGATACTATTTCGAACCTCTTGTTCAGAAAGGCCTACCCCACCGGTGTTTAGCCTCTGAAAGAGCTCGTACTTAGCTGAGTCAGCGCTCTCAGATTTTAGTATTTCAACTCTTATCCGAGCGCGTTTGATTTCAATTTGTAGCTTGCTTCCAAGACCGTCGCCAGCTTGTTCACTGGATGGAGTCCAACGTTTGCCATTGAGGCTGGGCAGAAAGCGCGTTCCGTTGAGTTCCAAGACCCCCAGCTCATCGGCGCGTTCTCCTAAAAGGTCGCCGGTAAGCTGCAAAACCGTAGAAACCCTTTGTAGGCCATCAATTAATTCCCAAACCCCCTCTTCATCTTGGAAAACGAATATGGGAGGAACAGGAATTCCAAGCAAAAGCGACTCAACAAAACGCGTTTTTCGCTGATCGTCCCAACGAAAGAGGCGTTGGAACACTGGGTCGATGACTAGCTCCTTATCCTTGTAAAGATTTATGACCTCTCCCAATGACATTTCATAGCCGTCCGTAATGACTTCCTGCCGAGCGGTTTGCACCTCGTCTATCAATGTCATTCGCCATCGGTCTCCATTGCCCATCCATTTATTGAGAGCATAGCGTTCGATGCGCGGAGCTGCCACAAGAAAAGATGGACAATAGCGTGCCACGCCTTTCGTCTGCCGATATTTGGTACGCAGATGCCCCCTTCGACAAGCTGTATACCCCGACGGAGCATGTGGCATGCGTATGCCCTGCACGCTTTGAATTCACACAAAGTATATTCTTTCAGGTGCGGCGAATGACGGAAATACCGGCTGCAACCGCAGCATTCGACGCCATGTCTAAGGTCTCCTCAGGGCCAAAAGGGTCACGTCCTCCCAATACGCACTTTGCGCAAAACTGGCGAAATCAAAGAAAGCCAGATCCTCCCCCGAATAGGAAAGCCTGGCATTTTCCGGTCTTATCTCCTTACCCCGCAATACGCGGTCGCCCGGATGCAGTGGCAATGATGCGTGCTTCGATCATCTGCCGCCTGCCATCCACCTGTGGCGCATTGATCTCTTCCTGCAGACGGATCGCCGGTTCGGCAGCGCCGGCGGCCACGGCGTCGGCGAGGGCGGCAGCCTGCGCAATGGCGCGGCCACGCTGCATCGCCGCCTCTTCGCTGTCAAAACGTTCCTGGCCGGTCAGGGCCGTTCCAATGGCCACATACACGCCTTCTTCCGGCTGCGAGACGATGATCGTGCTGGTGGTGCGCACATGTCCGACAACGGCGCCGATGGCATTGGCCACATCCGCATGCTCGGGGATAACGCTTTGCGCTGACAACATGCGGGCAATCGCCGGGTAGTAGCAATTGGCCGATGCGCCAAGCCCGACCAGTGGCCGGTCAAGCGTCAGGGAAAAGCGCACAATGCCCTGGTCACCGGAAAGCGCCCGGTCGACCGTGCGGGAGTTTTGCGGATCAATTGCGCTCTCCCCCTCGTCAGCCAGACAGGCTGAAAGGATGATTTCGCACGATTGTCGCGTCAGCCGCGCGACCGTCAGGTCGGCAAGCTGCTCGATGCTGGATGCGACCGGTTTGCCCGATCCGTTTTTCCGTCGGGCCATCAGCGCAGCACCCATGCGGGCGGCCTCGCTGTTCCAGTTGCTTTGCCGGCCAAGCACGTGCATGGCGTCGGATGGGGTGAACCCGGCGATATGAACCAGTCCGCGGGCCACCAGCCGATCCAGCGTGGCGCGTTGCGGCGTGGCGCTGAGCAATTGGTCCAGCGGAACGAATTGTCGTGTCAGCCGGTCATAGAGGGCTTTTTCCTGCGCCTGCAGGCCGGAAGCAAACCGCTCGGGGATACCGGTCAGGCAGGCCAGTCGCCCGTCCAGCCGGCCCGGTTGACCGGCATTGATCTGGCGCGTCAGCGCCTCGAGAACCGGCGCCGGGTCGATATGGGCCGCGAGACTCAGCGGCATCAGCCGGCGCGGCCCAAGCCGCAGACGTGTCACCAGTCCCAGTTCATTGACATGCACCTCGGAATCGCCGCCAAGACCGAAGGTCCGCATGGCAACCGCCTCGACCATGGTGCGATAGCCGCCGACCACGGCGCCGTCCGGGTCCAGCATGGGAAGGCCGTCCTGCAACAGGGCAACGTCGGTTGTCGTGCCGCCGATATCCGACACGACGCCATTGTCGAGACCGGTCAGGTAACGGGCGCCCACGAGGCTTGCCGCCGGTCCCGAAAGGATCGTTTCGATGGGTTTGGTGCGGGCAACCTGTGAGGCGATCAGGGCGCCATCACCACGCACCACCATCAGCGGTGCGGTGATCTGACATTTGGCGAGATGATCCTCCGTCGCGCCGATCAGCCGGTCGATCATGGCAACAAGCCTGGCATTGAGCAATGTCGTCAGCGCCCGGCGCGGGCCGCCGAGCCTGGAGGAAAGTTCGTGGCTGCAGGTCACAGGCAATTGTGTATGGCGGCGCAGGAAATCACGCACCTGGATCTCATGCGCCGGATTGCGCACCGCAAAATAGCCGGCAATGGCAAAGGCCGCGACCTGTGAGCCCAGCGTGCCGATCGCCGCTTCCAGCGGGCCCATGTCGAGGGGCTTTTCCTTGCCATAGACATCATGTCCACCGGGCAGGAAGATCACCGGGTCCTGGCCCAGCGCCTCAAAAAGCCCGTTGCGTTGCAGGTCCTGTTGTTCAAAGCCGATCATGATCAGTGCTGCGCGCCCGCCCTGACCCTCGACCAGTGCATTGGTGGCGAGCGTCGTTGACAGGGACACAAGCTGTATGGCGGAAGGATCGGCTGCGGCCTGATCAAGAACGCTGGAAACGGCCTGGCTGATGCCGATGCTCAGGTCATGGCGGGTTGTCAGGGCCTTTGATTTCGCAATGACCCCGCTGGCCGGGCTGAAGACAACCGCATCCGTGTAGGTTCCACCCGTATCAATGCCCAGAAACATGATCGCGCCTCAAGGCCAGAAGAAAAGGCCGATGAGGCCCGCTGTTCCGACAATGATCCGCCACCAGACAAACACCGTGAAGCCATGACGCGAGACAAAATCGAGCAGGTGGCGCACCACGAAAACTCCCGAAATGAAAGCCGCAATGAAGCCGATGGCGATCATCGAAACATCATCAAGCGAAAGCTTGTCGTAATTCTTGTAGAGATCATAGGCAAAGGCGCCGGACATGGTCGGCATCGCCAGAAAAAACGAAAATTCCGCAGCCGATCTTTTGTCCGCTCCCATCAGCAGGGCGCCTGCAATGGTGGCGCCCGAGCGCGATGTTCCCGGGATCATCGCAAGACACTGGATCAGCCCGATGCGAAAGGCCAGCGATGGCGGGTAGTCCATGATATCGGTATAGCGCGGCGGGCGCTTGAGCCGGTCAACCGCCATCAGCACGAAACCGCCGGCAATCAGCACAATGCAGATCATCATCGGCGCTTCAAACAGCACGGTCTTGATGAAGTCGTGGGCCAGCACTCCGATCACCGCAGCCGGCAGAAAAGCCAGCAGAACGGCAAAGACGAAACGCCGCGCCTTTGCACTGGTGGGCAATTGCCGCGCCAATTGTACAAGCCGGGAAAAATACACCGTCAGGATGGCCAGAATGGCGCCCAGCTGAATCAGCACTTCAAATGTGTTGCCGGGTGATTTGAAGCCGAGAAAATGACCGGCGAGCAGCAGATGTCCGGTGGACGAGACGGGCAGGAATTCCGTCAGACCTTCAAGCAGTCCGAGCAGCAATGCTCCGATGATCGTCTGGTCAGCCATGAAAAAGTCCTGTTCTGTCCTGAAATTCAGGCCGTTGCCGTGCTTGTCTCACTCCGTGCGAAACCCTATAGCTTTTCTAGCGGGATTTTCCAGTGAATTCCCGCAGATGTTCTCACAGGGAAAGAACCCACTTGAATGCCCACCCTTTATCATCATCCCATGTCCTCTGCGTCCCGCTTTGTCCGGTTGATCATCAACGAGTATGAACTCGAGGCCGATCTGGTGGAGGAACGCCCCTGGGAACAACGCCGCGATTTTCTTGCCATGAATCCCGCAGCGAGCCTGCCGGTCTATGTCGATGATTCCCTGCATGCCGTGTGCGGGGCCGGTGCCATCGCCGAATTCATTGATGAAGTCTACGGGGTTTTCAAACGGGATCGCCGCTTGCTGCCGGATGATTCTCTTGAACGCGCCGAAGTGCGCCGGTTGATGGACTGGTTTCTGGTCAAGCTGGAGCAGGATGTCACGCGTTTTCTGGTGCGTGAACGGGTGCTCAAGCTCATCATGCCCAAGGCACAGGGTGGCGGTGAGCCCGATTCCAAGGCGTTGCGCACGGCCAGAGCCAATATTCGCCAGCATATGAAATATCTCGACTGGCTCGCCGGCAACCGGAACTGGCTTGCCGGACAGACTTTGACCTATGCGGATTTCGCTGCGGTTGGCGCCCTGTCGTCGCTTGATTATCTCGGCGAAATCAAATGGCATGAAGCACCCCGTGCCAAGGCCTGGTACCAGCGCATCAAGTCGCGCCCCTGCATGCGGCCGCTGCTGGGCGACCGCATCCGTATCATCACGCCGGTCCCGCACTATGCGGATCTGGATTTTTGAGCGATGCCTGCGGCACCGATGCAACCGTCAAAACCCGCACCCCTGGATCTCGCATCTGCGGAAAAAGCCGAGACGTTCAAGGCCTTTCTGGTGGCCGAAGCTCTGGCTGCCGGGTTCGATGTTGCACGGGTGGTGGCGCCGGACGCCATAGCTGAACAGACTGTGCCCGCCCTCAACGCCTATATTGCAGCAGGCCACCATGCGTCCATGGACTGGCTGGCGCAGACCGCTGAGCGGCGCAGTGATCCGCGGGTGCTTTGGCCTGAGGTGCAATCGATCCTGATGCTCGGGATGAACTATGGTCCCGACTGCGATCCGCTCGAAATTCTGCGCCACAGGGACAAGGCCGCGATATCGGTCTATGCACAGAATCGCGATTACCATGATTTGATCAAGGGCCGGCTGAAAGGCATCGCCGGACGCTTTGCCGCCAGAACCGGCAGCGATGTCAAAGTCTTCGTCGATACGGCGCCGGTGATGGAAAAACCTCTGGCCGCAAAGGCCGGTATCGGCTGGCAGGGCAAACACAGCAATCTTGTCAGCCGGGAGTTCGGCTCCTGGCTGTTTCTGGGATCCATATTCACCACGCATAAATTGCCTGCCGATGTCCCGGCCACGGACAATTGCGGCTCCTGCCGTGCCTGTCTGGATATTTGTCCGACGAATGCCTTTCCAGCACCCTATCAGGTCGATGCGCGTCGCTGCATTTCCTATCTGACCATTGAACACAAGGGACCGGTGCCGCATGAATTTCGCCAGGCCATGGGCAATCGCATCTATGGCTGTGATGATTGTCTGGCGGTCTGTCCCTGGAACAAATTTGCCCGTCAGGCCCATGAGGCAAAGCTGCAGGCCCGTGATGATCTCAAGGCGCCGGCGCTGGCCGATCTGCTGGGTCTTGATGATCCGGCATTCCGCACGCTCTTCTCCGGTTCGCCCGTCAAGCGTATCGGACGCGACCGGTTCATTCGAAATGTGCTGATTGCCTGTGGCAATTCAGCCGACGCCGGGCTGATCGGGCCGTGCAGGGCTTGCCTGCAAGACGACAGTGCCGACATTCGCGGTGCTGCAGTCTGGGCCCTGTCCCGGCTCATGGACGCAGATGCATTTGCAACTCTGCGTCTTGGTGCAACCGGTGAAACGGATGCACAGGTTCTTTTTGAATGGCATCTGGCCGAGTCGCAACTGACTGGCAGGCCGCAAGATGCAGATGGCAACCCGCAGGGATTGAATTGATATGCGTTTGTTTGTGTTTGGGGCCGGTTATTCTGGCAAGGCGATTGCCGCGCGCATGGCGCCAGAAGCAAAATGGGCCGGTGGCACCACAAGGTCGCCCGACAATTTTTCCGAGCTGGAATCCGCCGGGCTGACACCCTTTGTTTTTGACGGGGAGAGCCTGTCACAAGAGCTGTCCGCGGCCCTGGCGGGCGTCACCCATCTGGTGCAATCCGTGCGCCCCGATGCGCACGGCGATCCTGTGCTTGCGCTTGCCGGGCAGAAGATGGCTGCATTGATGCCCAACCTGGAATGGGTCTGCTATCTGTCAACGGTCGGTGTCTACGGCAATCACGATGGCGCCTGGATCGACGAGGATACGCCCTGCGAACCCCTGTCGGATCGCTCCCGCTGGCGGCTGGAGGCCGAAAACCAGTGGCTGGAATTCTCGCAGCAATCGTCCATTCCCGTTGCTGTCCTGCGCTTGTCCGGTATCTATGGTCCGGGCCGCAATACGTTCGAAAAGATCAAAAACGGAACAGCGCGCCGGCTGGTCAAGCCGGGTCAGGTCTTCAACCGCATTCATGTGGCCGATATCGCCGGTGCAACAGCCCATCTTGCCGCAAAAGGTCTGGGTGGATTGTGGAACGTCACCGACGACAAACCGGCCCCCCCGCAGGACATTGTGCTCTATGCCAGCCAGTTGATGGGTGTGGAGCCGCCGCCTGAAACACCCTTCGAAACGGCCGAACTGTCCCCCATGGCGCGGTCATTCTACGGCGACAACAAACGCGTCTCCAATCAGCGTTTGAAAGCCAGCGGATACAAGTTTGCCTTTCCCGACTACAAAACCGCCCTCAGCGCTCTTTTGAAAGAGGACGGTTGTTGATGGGGTATGCTGGACTGTGAGGACGCGGCCCATCAGACACCCGCATCGAAACGGTTCAATCTGTTACGCAAAATATCACAACGACCGTTGGCGTTCCTGGTCCAGACGGACCAATAGGTCACGCACCCTTTGAAAACTGTCACGGATTTCATTGACTGCGACGATCACTTCAGAGCTTTGGCATCGATCGCGATGCACATAGATCGACAATTTGCTGTTTTCATGCTCGGGCATTTCGACCGGGATGAATACCAGTTCACCGCTTTCCAATTGGTCCATTATGCCAACAGGTGTGAGAAATCCAACGCCATTGCCTGCTTCAATCATTTTACGCACAAACGTCCATGAGTTTGCCTGAATCCTTGGCGCAAATTTTGCGCCGGTGAAGCGAAACTCATTGTCTGAATGACCCCGCACCCAATTGTCGTACAAAAGAAAGGCTGGGTGCTCAGCACACTCTGAGAATGTTAAATTTTGCCTTTTTGCCAGCGCATGATCCGGCGAGACGACCGCGCCAAGCTTCATCTCCAATGTGTCAACGACAACGTAATTGTTGTAACGTTTGTCAAAAGGTAAAAGCGCTATGTCAGGGTAACCGATTTGCATTTGCTCGGCGCTCTTTGTGCCATCGGATGCCAGTACGACGAAGGAGACTTTTTCATAGGTATTGGTGAGTTTGCCAACAACTGAGATCAGAACACTCACAATGAGTGGCGGTAGTGCTACGATGCGAACTTCCCCAGAAATTTCATCGGTCAGGGCTGCGATCCCACCGGTTGTATTCCTCCAGTCGGTTAGCGTTCGTCGAACATGCTTGAGAAGTATTTCTCCAGCCGGAGTCGGTTTGACGCCGGATGAAAGCCGTTCGAACAGAGCGCAACCAAGTTCAGCCTCAAGGTTCAAGACCTGCCTGTTGACCGCAGAAGCGGCCACGTTCAATTCAAGGGCAGCGCGGCGAATGGAACCGCTGCGCGCAACCTGATCGATATAACGAAGGACCGAAGCGTGCATGTCATTTGTCTCCGTTGGGGCCTATCCGGTTGATCGCCCCGACGAAAGCCTAGTCAATGAGATGGCAGGCGACGGCATGATCATCGCTGAACCGCTTGATGATGGGTTCCACTGTCGAGCATCTTTCCATAGCCATTGGGCATCTGGTATGAAAACGACATCCCTTGGGAGGATTTGTGGCACTTGGCAGGTCACCCTTCAAGATAATTTTTTCTTTCTTCTGACTTGGGTGACGCCGCGGTACAGCCGATACCAGTGCCTGAGTGTAGGGGTGTTGTGGATTTTGCAAAATGGAGTGACAGTCAGCGATCTCGACGATCTTTCCAAGATACATGACAGCTACGCGGTCTGAAATATGCTCCACGACGGCCAGATCATGGGAGATGAACAGGTAAGACAGACCGAGCTGTTCCTGCAAATCCATCAGCAGATTGATAATTTGTGCCTGAACCGAAACATCGAGCGCCGACACTGCTTCATCACAGACGACAAAACGGGGATTGAGCGCCATGGCCCTCGCAATGCCAAGGCGCTGCCTCTGCCCGCCCGAAAACTCGTGCGGAAATCGTTTGAGATGCTGTTTTTGCAACCCTACCTGATCAAACAACTCTTCGATGCGTCGACTAAGCTCTCGCCCTTTGGCAACTTTGAAATTGACCAGTGGCTCCGAAACAATCTGTTCAGCCGTCAAACGCGGATCAAGTGATGAGAATGGGTCCTGAAAGATGATTTGCATTTCGCGTCGCCGATCCCGCATTTCGCGCTTCGACAGGTCGAGTATGTTGACATCTTCGAGTCGAACCTTGCCTGCCGTCGGGGTAATCAAACGCAACAGACTGCGCCCGACACTCGACTTGCCGCACCCACTTTCACCGATCAGCCCGAGCGTCTCGCCTTTGGCGATGGAAAAGGATACGCCGTCAACCGCGCGCACATAATCCGGTTTTGCAAACCATGAACGCGAACGTACTGGATAATGCATTTGCAAGTCATTGACTTCAAGCAACATGCTGTCGGATCCATCCATCATGTTGCACCATTGGGATTGAAGCAGGCCACACAATGGGTCTCAGTCACTTGGGTGTCCTGGGGGAATGCGAGGCGGCATTGATCGAGTACATTTTCGCAACGTTCGGCAAAAGGACAACCGACCAGTTCACCATTCATGATTGGAACTGTCCCAGAGATTTCCCGCAGGCGGGCCTTTTTAACGTCCGCCATTGCGCTGCCAAGCCGGGGGCCGGCTGCCATAAGACCTCGCGTATAGGGATGCTGCGGATTGTCAAACAGCTCGATCGTCGTTGCCTCTTCAACCTTGCGACCGGCATACATGACGATAACCCTCTTTGCGATCTCCGCGACAACCCCAAGATCGTGGGTAATCAATAGGATTGACGTACCGGTCTCTTCCTGCAACTTGGACAACAAATCGAGAACCTGAGCCTGAATGGTCACATCGAGCGCCGTCGTAGGCTCATCGGCAATCAAAAGGCTCGGTTTGTTGATGAGCGCCATGGCGATCATCACCCGCTGGCGCATGCCCCCCGACAATTCATAGGGATATTTGCGCAGCTGTGATTCCGGGTCAGGTAACCCTACCAGATGGAGCAATTCAATTGCCCGCAATCGGGACGTTTCCTGCGACGCATCCGCGTGCACCCTGACCGTTTCGGTCAATTGTCGGCCAATGGTCAGCACCGGGTTCAGTGAACTCATTGGCTCCTGAAAAATCATGGCGATCTCGCGACCGCGCACTGCGCGCATCTCCTCATATTCGAGCTGCAGCAGGTCCTTGCCACCAAAAAGAATGGAACCACCCTCAGAACGTCCAATCGGCGGCTGAATAAGCCTCAAAAGGGACATGGCGGTCGCACTTTTGCCGCACCCGGACTCGCCCACAATCGCCAGTGTCTCACCAGGAGAAACCTGGAATGACAAATCGTCGACGGCAAGGACCGGACCCGTTCTTCCGTGAAACGTCACTTTGAGATTTTTGACTTCAATGAGAGGCAAAAGAGCATTCATGTGTGCTATCCACCCCTGTTAAGTTTTGGATCCAAAGCGTCGCGCAAACCGTCAGCAAGCAGGTTCATTGCCAAAACCGTTATCGCCAGCGCCATCGCGGCAAACAGAATCATGTATGGTGCTATCTGATAGAGGGAGCGACCCTCCGCGATGATATTGCCCCAGGTCGGATTACTCGGCGGCACGCCAGCGCCGATGAAGGACAGGGTCGCTTCGATCAGCATTGCTTGCGCGCAAATCTGGGATGCCTGAACAAACATCGGGGCAGAGATATTGGGCAAGATGTGCCGAAAAAGCGTACGCCAGGTCGACGTTCCGCTGGCATAGGCAGCTTCTATGAACAACGCGTCACGCAAAGCCAAAGACATGCCGCGCACCAACCGCGTCACACGGGGTATTTCAATAATGGAAATTGCCAGAATGACAATCCAGATACCCGGCTCGGCCAGTGCTGTGAGGGAAATCGCCAACAAAACAGAAGGGATTGACATGACGCCGTCAATGATCCGCATCAAAACAGTGTCGGCGAAGCGATTAAAGGCACTGAGAAAGCCAATGGCAATGCCGAAGGCATAGCTGACAAGCGTAACGACAAAGCCAATGAACAAGGACGTGCGCGTGCCATAGACAACCCTGCTGTAGATGTCGCGTCCAAGCGCATCTGTGCCAAACCAGTGTTCCAGTGAAGGAGGGCGAAGCCGCGTGGCTGGAGATATCTGCAATGGGTCCACGGTCCATAGGAACGGTGCAAACAGGCTGACAAAAAGCAGGGCAAGCAGGATCAGCGTCGAAATTCCCACAAGAGGATAGCGCAGGCAAAATCCGAATATTCTTGAAATCATGGACATGGGATCTTCTTTGAACCTCACCTTTTGATGCGCGGGTCAAAAAAGGAATAGCTGATGTCAACGACCATATTGACGACGATATAGACAAACGAAGAGAGCAGCGTTACGCATTGGATAACGGGATAATCGCGCTGAAGAATTGCCTCGACAACAAGCCGCCCAATGCCCGGTATGGCAAAGACTGTTTCCACCACCACCACGCCGCTGATCAGGTGGGAGACACCCAGACCGACCATGGTGACAATAGGAATTGCTGCATTTTTCATCACATGCGGCATCAGTATCTGGTTGGTCGGTAAACCCTTCGCAACAGCTGTCCTGACGAAATCCTCACGCTTGACTTCTATGACGGTTGTTCTCGTGATGCGAGCCAGAAGTGCCAGAAATGGCAGACCCAGTGTAATGCAGGGCAAAATGATCTTTACCCAGAACCCCCAAAAATCATCTTGAAAACTGACATATCCCTGAACTGGAAGTAGTTGCATCTGCATCGCAAACAGCAGGATCAGGATATAGGCGATGACAAAGCTGGGAAAGGAAAAGAAGACGGCGGACAGAACCAGCACTGCGCGATCGACAAAACCGCCGGCTCTCCAGGCTGCAATCATGCCCAGAGACACGCCGAATAAGACGGCAAAAACAGTGGTGACGACCGAAAGTGCAGCAGTTGCCTCGATGCGGTCGTAGACAAGCTCAAGGACTGGTGTCCCGGAAAAAATGGAGACGCCGAAATCACCCCTGAAGATGGATAGGACCCAGATGCGCAATTGGACGAAATAGGATTGATCAAGGCCAAGCCGCACCCTGAGCTCCTCGATCATTTCCGGTGTTGCACTGTCACCGGCCAACAAAGCTGCCGGATCACCCGGCGCAAGAAACAGCAGGGAAAAGATGATCAGCGCGACAATCGCCACGACGGGGATGGCCGCCAGTAAACGTTGTATTGAATATCGTAAAATGGCTTCCACTCCCCGTCGGTTGGTTCGGATCAGCATAGGGGCGATCCGAACAAAGGTTTTAGCATTCCGACAGAATCGGCGCCTCTGCCTCGCGCCAATATTGTCGCCTGTTCCCGGTCTACGCCGAACGGGCATTGCTGGCTGCATTGTCTGGTGAACCAGACTCAAACCCGATCGTTGCTTTTATCCTGAATTGAAAGCGCGCTGACCCTGCATTGAGGGACGAACCTCCAAATCAGGACACCTCAGATCATGGTTTTATGCTGATGTTCCAAAAGAAGTTGGTAGGCGCATCCAGCACATTTTCCAGCCGGCCTGATGCGACGCTCAAGGACAGCATTTCGCCAACCGGCATATAGCTGACATTTTCGTAAATACGCGCTTGAATTTGATCGGTCAGTTCTTTGCGTTTTGCGATATCAAATTCCTCTCCGAACTGTTTGCGAAGGTCTTCATTGACGGCGTCTTCAGGCCAGCCCCACCAGGCATCGGTGCCATTCGTCAGCACAGCACGCGATTCAATCGGCGTTGCGGATTCAACCGTTCTGACAGTTGTATTGGCAATGTTCCAGCCACCTTCGGAGATTGGCCCCTGGTTTTGGCGGCGTGACGAGAAGGTCGGGAAATCAACGATTTGCTGGTCAACAGTAAAGCCAAGTTTGCGCAGGGTATCAGCCATGACTTCGCCTACCGGAGTCAATGTCGATGCATTGGCAACCAGAAGCTGCACAATGGGTTGGCTTAGATCAACGCCGCTTTCGGCGATAAGAGCCAGCGCCTTGTCCATATCGTGGATCGGCGCGCCGACCGCACTCTCATATTGGTTGCCGCAGCCAAACACCGCATCGCATGGTCGGGCAAAAGCCGGGTTGCTCGCCACCGCCGAGACAACATCCTGCTGGTTGACTGCCAACTGGAAAGCTCTGCGAACCTTCAGATCGTTGAATGGAGGCTGCAGATGGTTGATACGCACGACCAATTGCACAACAGATGAATTGGTGATTCTGGCCACCTCCGGGCCGCGTGCCTCGACAAGCGGCAGGAGATCGGAGGAAAGAGTTTCAATATAGTCGATTTCGCCATTGAGCAATGCGTTGAGCTGTGTGGTTGCATCGGGAATTTCAATTAGTTCCAGCCGATCAAAATTGACCACTTTGCCACCACTGGCCCAATTGGCCGGCTCGGAGCGTGGCACATATTCCGTGTTTTTGACAAAGACCATGGAGTGGCCATCACGGGATTCTTCGGGCACATGTTTGAACGGACCCGACCCGATCAGATCGGTAACAGGCTTGCTGGCAGGTGTTTCCGCATAACGCTTTGGCATCATGGCGGGAACGAGGGAGCCCGGTTTTGCCAATGATTCAATGACGAAGGCAAATGGTTTGCCAAGCTCCAGCACAAAACTTTTTTCACTCGTCGGTTCCAGGCGGGAAGTAGCTTCCATCAGGAGCTGGCCAACCTGATCCCGCGAACCCCATCGCCGAATTGACAGCACACAATCCTCTGCTGTGACAGGTGCGTCATCATGCCAGTTCAAGCCATCTCGAAGGGTAAAATTGTAGGTCATCTTGTCGTCAGAGACAGTCCAGGTATCAACCATTTGTGGCGTTACCTCAAATTTGTCGTTTACGGCGAACAACATATCGTAAACGGCAAAGCTGACAGTACGGACCTGGATACCGGTGCGAAAATGGGGGTCAGTGGTTCGGGGCAGAGACGATAGTCCGTATCGCAGGACGCTTTTCTTTTCCTGGGCAAATGCAAAACCGCCCGGTATAATGGCTGCGGCACCCGCAAGACCTAAAAATTCTCGCTTGTTCAGTTTCATTTGTTGTGCTCCATTTTATTTTATCAGCTCCACATTTTCTGCAATGATGACGACGCTGAGCCGTTATTCGCCGTTACGGTACGTTACGTTTTCAAATGTCTTCATGGCTTCGGCCTGCTGAAGAAACTGCCTGCGCAAATCTCGTTTTTCGCCGTCACCCATCCAGGAGCCCTCAATCGGTGCCAGCCAAATTCGTTTCATCTGGGCGGCATTCAGCCCGATTTCTTCATGCGCCACAGCGTATTCGCGGCTCAGAGTTGTCGGGAACATTGAGGGATCGTCGGCACACAGGCTGATGTTGAAACCCAATTCCACCATTTTTCCGATTGAGGCGCGACGCCATGGCTGCCATTGACGGCGTGAAGTGGTGCATGCGCACGTGAAGTGTATGCCGCTGTCGACGCATTTTTTCACGGCATCATCATCTTCCAAAGCGAAGTAGCCATGATCAAGCCGATCACATTGCAATACTTCAAGACAGGTGACGGCATTCTCCCAACCCGGAACATGTTCGGCGGTGTGCGCTGTGGTTTTCAAGCCATTTGACTGGGCCTTCCGATAGACCTCGACGTAGTGCTCTGGTGCGCCAGCCGTCTCCTGCCCGTCAAGGCCGATCCCTATGACTTCATCTCTTGGATTTGCAATCATCAAATCGACAATCTGCATCCCGACAGAAGCTGGAAAATGGCGGCTGATGCCGCATATTAACCGCGTTTTTATGCCAAACTCTTTCTCGGCTCGTTGGCAACCATCAATGAGCCCATCAATGATTTGAGGATATTGCAAGCCATGCATCGTGAGCAAATTCGTCAGGCCAACAAAGACTTCCTGGTAGACAATATTGCTCTTTTCGAAGGCGTCTTTCGCGCATTCGTAGGCTACGAGGGCAAAGTCCTCATGATCTTTCATGCAGGCGTTGAGCCAGTCAAAGACCTTATGCAGCGATATGGCCCGGTCGGCATTTGGATCTTCATGCCAAACCATCGGGATTTTTGTATTCGAAAAATCAAAACCCTGTGGCCAGCCAGAACTGATGCGCGAGAAAATATCGGCAGGTCCACCCGGGATCGAAACCGAATTTTTTTTTGCCAGATAAGCCCAGGTTTTGGGCGTGATGGTGCCGCCCATATGGCAATGGAGTTCAATTTTTGGAAGCAAATGCAAAGCATAGCTCAATGGGCTGGTATTGGTTTCACCGTAAACTGACAAACAAGATTTCCTTCGAAATGAGCGAATTCTGGCAGCATCGGATAGAGGAAACTGCTTCCAGCCTTTCTGCTACCGAAATCTATTCAGCATTTGGTGCGTCAATCAAGCGCAATAAAATGGACGGGGCGTTGCCAAAAAGTACACACCATGTCCAAGGGTATTCGTCAGTGCAAGTCGGTGCCGAATATGATTGCTGAGAAGAGAGATTGCTGGGAATGCCAAAAGGGCGTGCGGATTCCTCTAAAGTTGGCTTGAGGGTGTGTGAATTTCCTACTATTTGCCCCTGTCGATTGTGCTCATCTATCTATCGGGTAAGATCTGCCCTGCGAGGGTTGGACGAAACGGTTTGTCGCTTCCGAGACACTCACGATGCATGCGATATCCCTGCCTACAGGAATACTTTCACATCAGATATTCCCGTTTGACCACGAAACGCTCTAAATCGGTGCGTCAACCAGATGCGCCAGCAGTTCGGTGACATTGCTGACGTTGAATTTTTTCAGCATGCGGGCCCGGTAAAATTCCACTGTACGCGGTGAGATTTCGATCTGGCGGGCAATTTCCTTGCTGGTCTTGCCGCCGATGAGATGGGTCACGATCTGTCGTTCGCGGGCAGACAGTGCCATATAGGGGCGTCGGTCGGAAATATCGGCATAGCTCAGGATTGTGCGACGCAACGGATCGTCGGGCGTCGGACTATGGGCGCGCACCCGGCACCAGAACAGGCTGCCATCCTTGCGTGGCATGATCCGCTCGTCACTGTATTGACCGCCGTCACGCAGGGCTTTCAACCCGACGTCGCGAATCTGTTCGAACTCGTCACTGGAGGCATAGAGCACCCGGAATGACTGGCCCAGAAGTTCATCTTTTTCATAGCCGAAAATGCTTGCAAAGGTGGCATTGCAGGCCCTGATAATGCGGTTTTCCGTAAGCACGAGACCGACCGGCGCCTGTTCGAACGCCAATGCGTTCAAAGACTGCTGATCCTGGTCGCTTCGTGTGCGTTCATCTGCCAATTCGTAGTCCTACGGTATTGCGGGAAAGTCTGACTCCGAGGAGTATCGCCTCCTTGTAACCACTTTTGGCCTGTTTGCGTAGAGGGTTCCGTTGATGGATGCGATGGATTCAGGAATTGCGAAATTCCCCGATCTGATTGATGCACGGCGCGACGAGCTGATCGCGCTGACGCAGGATCTGATTCGCATGCCCACGCTCAATCCGCCTGGCGAAGCCTATCTTGAAATCTGCGAGTATCTGGCAAAACGGCTGAAGGCGCGGAAATTCCACGTCGAGCTGATCAGGGCCCATGGAACACCCGGAGACAGCGCGCGCTATCCGCGCTGGAATGTGGTCGCAAGACGCGAGGGCAAGGGGCCCGGCGCCTGTGTCCATTTCAATTCCCATATTGATGTTGTCGAAACCGGTCATGGCTGGACGATGGATCCCTTTGGCGGGGAATTGAAAGACGGCAAGATTTATGGCCGCGGGGCCTGTGACATGAAAGGCGGGCTGGCAGCCTCGATCATTGCCGCAGAAGCCTTTATTGATTCTTTTCCCGATTTTAACGGCGCGATTGAAATTTCAGGCACAGCCGATGAGGAAACCGGTGGCTATGGCGGCGTCGCCTATCTGGCGGAAAAGGGATATTTCAATCCCAGCCGTGTGCAGCATGTGATCATTCCCGAGCCCTTGAACAAGGACCGGGTCTGCCTTGGGCATCGTGGTGTCTGGTGGGCGGAAATTGAAACCAGAGGGCATATCGCCCATGGCTCCATGCCGTTTCTGGGTGATTGCGCCGTGCGCCACATGGGTGCTGTGCTGCAGGAATTCGAAACCGGACTCTACCCGGCTCTGGCGCTCAAGCACACGGCGATGCCCGTCGTACCCGAAGGTGCGCGGCAGTCGACGATGAACATCAATTCCTTTCATGGCGGCCAGGCAGAACCGGAGGCGGATTTTACCGGCTTCCCGTCCGCCTGTGTGCCCGATTCCTGCCGCATGATCATCGATCGGCGCTACATCATTGAAGAAGATCCCGATGACGTGCGCCGGGAAGTTGCTGATGTGCTGGCCAAGGTCAGTGCGCAGCGCAACGACTTTTCCTATGATATTCGCGAAATGTGGCATGTCACCCCGACGATGACCGACAAATCGTCGCCGGTGGTGCAATCCGTATCAAAATCAATCGAGAAGGTGCTCAACAAGAGCCCCGAATATGTGGTCTCGCCGGGAACTTATGACCAGAAACATATTGATCGTATCGGCCGATTGAAGGACTGTATCGCTTACGGTCCGGGCATACTCGATCTGGCCCATCAGCCGGATGAATATGTCGGTGTCGACGATATGATCGATTCAGCGAAAGTCATGGCGCTTTCGCTGCAGGATCTTTTGAATGCTTGAAATATCGCACCGCAAATAGGTATGGTTCGGTAAGAATATAAAACCAAAACAGGCATGCAACGTAACGGGAGAAATTGAAATGACGTCTATTGTTAAGGCGCTGGCATTTGCGGGGGCCCTCGCGGTTACCTCGGCACTCACGCCAGCCGCATTCGCTGCGAAAACCGATATCAACGTAGGGCTGCCTCTGGAGCCCCCGAATCTTGACCCGACATCAGGCGCTGCAGGCGCCATCGATTCGGTGACCTATTCCAATATTTTCGAAGGACTGACGCGTTTTGGGCCCGATGGCGGCATCAATCCGGGACTTGCACAGTCCTGGACGATTTCCGATGACGGTCTGGTCTATACATTCAAACTGCACGAAGGCGTCAAATTCAGCGACGGAACGGATATGAATGCCGACGACGTCAAATTTTCGCTGGATCGCATTGGTGCAGAAGGCTCGACCAACGCGCAAAAGGCGCTTTATGCCGATATCGCTTCGGTAGAGGTCGTTGACCCGCTGACAGTCAAGGTCACGCTGACAAAGCCGAATGGCAATATTCTGTTCAACCTGGCCTGGGGTGACGCCGTGATCGTTGCGCCGGAATCGGCTGACAACAATGCGACGAATCCGGTGGGAACCGGTGCCTTTGTCCTGAAGAACTGGGCCAAGGGTGACCAGATCGAACTGGCGCGCAACGAAAATTACTGGGGTGAGCCGGCCAAGCTCGACAAGGTCGTCTTCAAGGTCATTGCCGATCCAAATGCCGCCTTTGCGGCCGTCATGGCAGGCGATGTCGATTCCTACATGGCCTTTCCGGCACCTGAAAACCTGCCGCAGTTTGATGCCGACCCGCGCTTCCGTGTGGTTGCCGGATCAACCGAAGGCGAAACCATCCTGTCCACCAACAACAAGATGCCGCCCTTTGACAATATCAAGGTGCGCGAAGCGCTGGCCCATGCAATCGATCGCAAGGCCATTATCGACGGTGCAATGTTTGGCTACGGCACGCCGATCGGCACACATTTTGCGCCGCATCATCCGTCCTATGTCGACCTGACGGCACAATCCAACTTTGACCCGGAAAAGGCCAAGGCCTTGCTGGCCGAAGCAGGCTTCCCCGACGGCTTCAAGACGACGCTGAAATTGCCGCCGCCTTCCTATGCCCGTCGTGGTGGTGAAATCATTGCCTCGCAGTTGCGCAATGTTGGCATCGAAACGGAAATCAGCAATCTGGAATGGGCGCAATGGCTGGAGCAGGTCTTCAAGGGCAAGGATTTCGGCCTGACGATTGTCTCGCATACCGAGCCACTTGATATCGGTATCTACGCGCGTCCCGATTACTATTTCCAGTATGACAGCGCCGAGTTCCAGAAGATCATGGAGGATCTCAACAACGCCACCGATCCACAGGAGCGCAACCGCCTTCTTCAGGTGGCCCAGAAGAAGATCGCCGATGATTATGTCAACGGCTATCTGTTTCAGCTTGCCAATACCGGCGTCGTCAATGCCAAGCTGATGGGTGTGTGGGAAAATGCCCCGACCCAGGCAGCCGACATGACCGGCGTTTACTGGGCGGACTAAAGTTCCGAACCTGTCAGGCGGGAGTCCTTTGCGGCTTCCGCCACTCTCACTGTGCGAATTGATCCGTTGACATGCTTCCATTTCTGATCAAACGGCTGGTCTCGCTATGCCTCAGTCTGGTTGCGGCAAGCCTTGTGATCTTTTTTGTCATTGAAGTCGTGCCGGGGGATCCGGCGTCCTTCATGCTGGGGATGAATGCCGAACCGGATACGGTGGCAGCCCTGCGCGACAGTCTGGGGCTCAATGCCTCCATTCCCCTGCGCTACTGGCAATGGGTCAGCGGATTGCTGCAGGGTGAATTCGGCACGAGCTACACCTACAAGGTGCCGGTCCGCGAATTGATTGCCGATCGCATCTGGGTTTCCCTGCCGCTCGCCGCCCTGGCCCTGCTGCTGTCCACACTGATTGCTTTCCCGGTGGGTGTCATTGCGGCCGCCCGGCGCAATTCACCCGCCGACGTATCCATCATGGGTGTTACCCAATTGGGCATTGCCGTTCCCAATTTCTGGTTCGCCATGCTGCTGGTGATGTTTTTCGCGATCACCCTGCGCTGGTTCTCGGCGGGCGGTTTCCCCGGCTGGGATGCCGGTCTGTTCGCCGGACTGAAAGCCCTGACCCTGCCTGCCGTCGCACTGGCTTTGCCGCAGGCCTCCATTCTGGCGCGGGTGATGCGCTCTTCGCTGCTTGATACGCTGGGTGAGGACTTTGTCCGCACCGCCCGTGCCAAGGGCCTGAGCCAGCGCCAGGCCCTGTGGCGTCATGCGCTGCGCAATGCACTGATTCCGGTCCTGACGATCATCGGGCTGCAATTTTCCTTTCTGCTGGCCGGCGCCATCATCATCGAGAATGTGTTTTTCCTGCCCGGACTTGGCCGGCTGGTGTTTCAGGGCATCACCCAGCGTGATCTGATCGTCGTCAAGAGCGTCATATTCCTGCTGGTCTTCGCCGTGATCCTTGTGACCTTCATTGTCGACATGACCTACGCCATTGTCGATCCCAGATTGCGCAGAGCACGCGCATGAGCGAGAGTCCGGCAGTGCCCAAGCAAAATGATGCAGCAACGCGTCCCGGCCTGATCCGGGTGGCCCTGCAATCGCCAAGCTTCATGGTCGGCATCGTGCTGACCTTGTGTTTTACCCTTGCGGCCCTGGTTTCCTTTGTCTGGACGCCCTTTGATGTTACCCAGCTCGTCATCTCCGACAAGCTGAAAACCCCCTCCGGCCTTCACTGGTTCGGAACCGACAATTTTGGCCGCGACATTTTTTCCATGGTGATGGTGGGCGCCCGCACATCGATTGCCGTGGCCCTGATTGCGGTCAGTATCGGCATTTGCGCCGGTGTGCCGCTGGGGCTGCTGGCCGCTGCGCGCCATGGCAGCCTGCTGGATGAAGTCATCATGCGAACCAATGATCTGGTTTTCGCTTTCCCCGCACTGCTGATGGCCATCATGATCACTGCGGTTTTCGGGCCCGGTGCCATCAACGCGATTATTGCCATCGGCATTTTCAACATTCCGGTTTTTGCCCGTTTGGCGCGCGGCGCGGCCCTGTCCCTGTGGACACGCGACTATGTGCTGGCCGCACGGGTATCAGGCAAGGGCCCGGCACGCATATCGGCAGAACATATCCTGCCCAATATCACCAATCTGCTGATCGTCCAGGGCACCATCCAGTTTTCGCTGGGCATTCTGGCTGAAGCCGGCCTTGCCTATGTTGGCCTTGGCACACAGCCGCCGCTGCCCAGCTGGGGGCGCATGTTGTCGGATGCGCAGACCATGATCTATATCGCACCCCACATGGCCATATTTCCGGGTCTGGCCATTGTGTTCACTGTTCTGGGCCTGAACCTGATGGGCGACGGCATGCGCGACATCTTCGATCCAAAATTGCGGCGGGCGCGCTGATGGCCCTGCTGGAAATTGACAAACTGTCCCTGTCGATCAGGCAAACACCGATCCTTCGCGACGTGAATTTGAGCGTCGAGGCAGGTCAGGTGCTGGGTGTGGTCGGCGAGTCCGGATCGGGAAAATCGATCACCGCGATGGCCATCATGCAATTGCTGCCGGTGGGTGCGCAATGGACCGGTTCCGTGCGCCTCGACGGACGAGGCCTTGAGGATTGCTCCGAAAAGGACATGTGCGGGCTGCGCGGCAATGATATCGGCATGGTGTTTCAGGAGCCGATGACGGCGCTCAACCCGGTTCAGACCATTGGTGAACAGGTTGCCGAGACAATATTGGTCCATACGGGCAAATCGCGCCGCGAGGCGATGCGGCTGGCACGTGAAGCGCTCAACCGCGTCGATCTTCCCGAGGAACAGTTTCCGCTCGATCGCTATCCCCATGACCTTTCCGGCGGCCAGCGCCAGCGCGTGGTGATTGCCATGGCCATTGCGCTGCGCCCCAAATTGCTCATTGCCGATGAGCCGACAACGGCGCTGGATGTCACGACCCAGGCACAGATTCTCAAACTGCTCAAAGGGCTGGTCGAGCAGGATGGCATGGGGCTGATCCTGATCACCCATGACCTGGCGGTGGTGGCCGAAATGGCCGATCATATCGCCATCATGAAAGACGGCGAGGTGGTCGAGGCCGGTGAAACGCTGGATCTGTTCCGGCGCATGGAGCACCCCTATACAAAGGCGTTGTTCAAGGCATCCAGCCACATACCGGTGCGCAATGCGGCCCATGTGGCCGAACGCGGCCAATCGGTTCTGGAAGTCAGCAAGGTGGTGCGCGACTACCCCTTGCCGAGGCGTTCCTTGTTCAAGGCCCCCGGCCATTTCAGGGCTGTCGATCATGTCACCCTGTCCATCAACAGGGGGGAGAATGTCGGTCTTGTGGGCGAGAGCGGTTGCGGCAAGTCAACCCTGACCCGCGCCATCCTGGCGCTTGATTCGGTGCAGGGCGGTGAAATCCGCCTGGATGGGTCCCTGTTCTCGACACGCGGGTCAGGCCCGGACCGCGATATGCGCCGTCATGTGCAGGTGGTTTTTCAGGATCCCTACAGTTCATTCAACCCGCGCCATCGGGTCGGGCGGTTGATTTCCGAGCCGTTTTTTCTGCTCGACAATCCACCGGTTGGTGAGGAGCGTCAGCGCCGGATCGATACGGCATTGGAAAATGTCGGCCTGGAAGCAGCCGACGCACACAAATATATCCATGAATTTTCAGGCGGACAGCGCCAGCGCATTGCGATTGCCCGGGCGCTGATCATTGAACCGTCGCTGATTGTGCTGGATGAGGCGGTATCGGCGCTTGATGTGTCCATCCGGGCGCAGATTCTCGATCTGCTGGCCGAGCTCTCCGACCGGCTGGCGATTTCCTATCTGTTCATTTCGCACGACCTTTCGGTGGTGCGCGCCATTACCGACCGTGTTCTGGTGATGAAAAGCGGGCAGATTGTTGAAGAAGGGCCGACGGAAGAGGTCTTTCTCAATCCCCGGCACAGCTATACGCGTGAACTGCTGGCTGCAACGCCCATTCTTGATGAGGCGCTGAAGGCCCGTGAAGCCCGGGCTCAAACCGGGTAACCAAAGAGGAATGACGATGAGTCTCGCAGACAGACTGGGCTTTGACCCGGCACGATGTTTCATCAATGGCCAATGGATCCTGCCGCAGAGCGGGCAAAGCCTGGCTCTTGAAAACCCTTCAACCGGCGAAACGATCGGCCGGATTGCCCGCGGAGGAGCGGACGAAATCGACGCGGCGGTGGGCTCTGCGCGGGCATCACTGGATGGCGTCTGGGGCAGGTCAACGGCCGTTGAGCGGGGCCGCATCCTGACCCGTATCGGCCAATTGGTGCTGGAAAATGTCGATCTGCTTGCAGAACTGGAAGCCATGGATGTCGGCAAACCGCTGACCCAGGCCCGCAATGATGCCGTGGCGCTGGCCCGCTACATGGAGTTTTACGGTGGCGCAGCCGACAAGGTGCACGGGCAGACGATCCCCTATCTGGATGGCTATACGGTCTACACCTTGCGCGAACCCCATGGCGTCACCGGCCATATCGTGCCGTGGAATTATCCGATGCAGATTATCGGCCGCTCTGTCGGTGCGGCGCTTGCCATGGGCAATGCAGCGGTGCTCAAACCCGCCGAAGAAGCCTGCCTGACGGCGCTGGCCTTTGCCAGGATCGCCCATGAGGCGGGGCTTCCTGCCGGTGCGCTGAATGTTGTGCCGGGCCTTGGCGAAGAGGCCGGGGCCGCCCTGACCAGCCATCCCGGTGTCAATCATATCTCCTTTACCGGGTCGGTTGGCGTGGGCTCGCTTGTCCAGCAGGCCGCAGCGCGCAATGTGGCGCCGGTCACGCTGGAACTGGGTGGAAAATCGCCTCAGATCGTTTTTTCCGATGCCGATGTGGACAAGGCGCTGCCGTTTCTGGTCAATGCAGGCATACAAAATGCCGGCCAGACCTGTTCGGCTTCATCGCGCATTCTGGTCCATCAATCCGTCCATGATCAGATCATTGAGCGCATGTCCGAGCGCTATGGCAATCTGCGGGTGGGACCGGCAAGCGAAGACCTCGATGTCGGCCCATTGATATCGGCGCGCCAGCGCGCGGTGGTTGCTGGTTTCCTTGATGTTGCCCGCAACGACAATCTGACATTTGCCGCCCAGGGCACGATTGTTGATCACGCCCCCGGTGGCGGCCATTATATTGCGCCGACACTGATCGCAGGGCTGACACCCGATCACGCGCTTGCCCAGGACGAGATTTTCGGCCCGGTTCAGGTGATCCTGCCATTTGACAGCGAGGAAGAGGCCGTGGCCATCGCCAACGGAACGGATTACGGACTTGTGGCCGGGATCTGGACCCGTGACGGTGGCCGGCAGATGCGGCTTGCCAAATCCATTCATGCCGGTCAGGTCTTCATCAACAATTACGGTGCCGGCGGAGGCGTCGAATTGCCTTTCGGCGGTGTTGCCAAATCCGGTCACGGGCGGGAAAAGGGTTTTGAAGCGCTCTACGGGTTCTCGATTCTCAAGACCGTTGCCGCCCATCATGGCTGAACCATCAATATCAAGGGAGTAGAACGATGCGACTGGAAGGTAAAACAGCGATTGTCACCGGTGGTGCCTCGGGCTTCGGTGCCGGAATTGCAAAAAAATTCATTGCCGAAGGGGCGCGCGTCATGGTGGCGGACATCAATTCTGCCGCTGCAGCAGACTATGCGCGCGAACTGGGCGAGAATGCCATCGCCCAGTCGGTTGATGTTTCCAACGGTGACAGCGTTTCAGCCATGACCGATGCGGCACTGGCCGCTTTCGGACATATCGATATTCTGATCAACAATGCCGGTGTGACCCATCTTCCCGCTGCTTTGGACGAGATCAGTGAAGAGGATTTCGACCGTGTTCTGTCGGTCAATGTCAAATCTGTCTACCTGACGGCCCGTTCCATTGTTCCCCACATGAAAACTCGCGGGCGCGGCGCCATCCTCAATGTCGCCTCCACCGCCGGTGTCAGCCCGCGACCGCGGCTCAGCTGGTACAATGCCTCCAAAGGCTGGATGATCACGGCGATGAAATCCATGGCCGTCGAACTTGCGCCTGCCGGTATCCGGGTCAATGCGATCAATCCCGTTGCCGGTGAAACGCCGCTGCTCAAGTCCTTCATGGGCGAAGACACGCCGGAAATGCGCGCAAAATTCCTGTCCACCATTCCGATCGGCCGGTTTTCTACGCCCGAGGACATGGGCAATGCGGCCTGTTATCTGTGTTCGGATGAAGCCAGCATGGTGACAGGCGTCGCGATGCAGGTTGACGGAGGCAGGTGCATTTGATCTTGTTTGCCACAGGACTCTTGTGATCGGTAATCGTCAACCATGAGGCGACTATCCGGATTGGGAAAAATATTTTAACGCTTCCAATCCGGTTCAGTCTTGACTTGCCACCCGCGTTTGGCTCCATTGATTTAGACAGATTCAAAACTGCAGGTCGGCAATTGTCGCCAATCCGGTTTCGAATTGCCGATGAATCGATGGAGGAAGTCAATGACGAGCATATCGTTGAATGTGAATGGCCGGCAGGTTAGCGGGGAGGCGGAGGATCGTACCCTGTTGGTTGAATTCCTGCGTACCAACCTGGGCATGACCGGAACTCATGTGGGCTGCGACACCTCGCAATGCGGGGCCTGTGTGGTTCACGTGGATGGCCAGGCTGTGAAATCCTGCACCATGCTTGCAGTTCAGGCCAATGGTTCCGATGTGACGACAATTGAAGGTCTTGCCAGCAATGGCACCCTGCATCCGGTTCAAAAAGCCTTTCATGAAAATCATGGGTTGCAATGCGGGTTTTGCACACCGGGCATGATCATGGCCGCTACGGACATGATCCGCCGCCATGGTTCTGCGCTTGATGAGAAGACGGTGCGTCAGGAACTGGAAGGCAACATCTGTCGTTGCACCGGCTACCACAATATCGTCAAATCCATACTTGCTGCTGCTGCCGAGATGGGCAACGCACAACAGGCCGCCGAATAATGATCAATTGAACGCGGCGTGAAGGACCGGCCGCCTCGCACAATGGACATCCATTGTCAGCGACGTTGCGGACAGGTCCGCTGAAACAGCGGAACTGCCCGTGGGCCCAACCGGATCTGGCCGCTTGTATCAGGGAGGAGAATTCTGATGGGAGTTGAAGGTATCGGCGCTCGAGTAGCGCGCAAGGAAGACAAGCGTTTTATCACCGGCAAGGGCCGCTATACGGACGATATGGTCGTGCCGGGCATGAAACATGCGGTTTTTGTTCGCAGTCCCCATGCCCACGCAAAAATAAAATCCATCGATACGAGCAGCGCATCGGCAATGCCGGGCGTGATCGGCATATTGGATGGCAAGCAACTGACGGAAGATGGCATTGGCAGTCTGATTTGCGGCTGGGCAGTCCATTCCAAGGATGGCTCGCCGATGAATATGGGTGTCTGGCGTCCTCTGGCTGAAGACACGGTGCGTTATGTCGGTGATGCCATCCTCATCGTGGTGGCCGATACGGGAGACCAGGCGCGCGCGGCGGCGGAAGCCGTGGTCATCGACTATGAAGAATTGCCCGCCGTGACGACGGCATTGGCCGCCCTGAAGGATGGCGCGCCGCAAATCCACCCGGAAGCCGATCACAATCTGATTTTCGACTGGGAAATCGGCAATGGTGCAGATGTCGACGCAGCCATTGCCAATGCTGCGCATGTCACCAATCTGGATGTTGACAACAACCGCCTTGTTCCCAACGCCATGGAGCCACGCGCGACGCTCGGGGTCTATGACGATTCAGAGGAACATTACACCTGCTGGACGACATCGCAGAATCCGCATGTTGCCCGGCTGGTGATGAGCGCCTTCTACAATGTGGCGCCTGAAAACAAGCTGCGGGTGATCGCACCGGATGTGGGGGGTGGATTTGGTTCAAAAATCTACATCTATCCGGAGGAAATCGTCTGTCTGTGGGCGTCAAAACGCACCGGTGTTCCGGTCAAGTGGACGGCTGACAGAACAGAGGCTTTCCTGACGGATGCCCATGGACGCGACCATGTCTCCAACATCAAGATTGCCTTTGATGCCGACAATCGCATTACCGCCTTGAAGGTTGATACGATTGCCAATCTTGGTGCCTATATGTCGCTGTTTTCGTCAAGTGTGCCGACCTATCTCTACGCGACATTGCTGTCGGGGCAGTACAATATTGCCAATGTCCATGCCAATGTGCGCACGGTCTATACCAATACGACACCTGTCGATGCCTACCGTGGTGCCGGTCGGCCGGAAGCCAGTTACCTGGTTGAACGGGCGATGGAAACGGCAGCGCGCGAACTGGGCGTCAGCCCGGCGGAATTGCGACGCAAGAACTTCATCACGCAATTTCCCCATCAAACGCCGGTTATCATGAACTATGACGGAGGGGATTTCGGGGCATCACTGGATGCTGCGACAAAGGCGGCTGACTATGATGGTTTTCCGGCACGCAAGGCTGAAGCTGCCGGGCGTGGCAAATTGCGCGGTATCGGCATGAGTTGCTACATCGAAGCCTGCGGAATTGCGCCTTCCAAGGCCGTCGGGTCGCTTGGTGCGGGTGTCGGTCTGTGGGAATCGGCTGAAGTGCGTGTCAACGCCGTTGGTACAATTGAGGTGCTGACCGGGTCACACTCCCATGGTCAGGGACACGAGACGACCTTTGCCCAGCTCGTGGCTGAACGCCTCGGTGTCGGAATGGACACGGTTTCGATTGTCCATGGCGATACGGACAAGGTCCAGATGGGTATGGGAACCTATGGTTCGCGTTCCGGCGCCGTGGGCATGTCGGCTGTTTCCGTTGCTCTTGACCGGGTGGAAGCCAAGGCGAAAAAGGTCGCCGCGCATCTGCTGGAAGCCGATGAGAGCGATATCGTCATCGAAAATGGTGAATTGAAAGTCGCAGGAACGGACAAATCGGTCCCCTGGTTCCAGATGGCGCTTGCCTGTTATACGGCGCATAATCTGCCCGACGGCATGGAGCCGGGCCTCAAGGAGAGCGCTTTCTTCGATCCGACAAATTTCTCCTTCCCGGCAGGCTGTTATATCTGCGAGGTGGAAGTCGACCCCGAAACGGGCAAGACCGAAATCATCCAGTTTGTTGCAGCCGATGATTTCGGCAACATCATCAATCCGATGATTGTTGAAGGACAGGTTCATGGCGGTGTTGCGCAGGGCATAGGCCAGGCCATGCTGGAAAGCTGCATTTATGATCCGGATACGGGTCAGTTGCTGACGGCAAGCTACATGGATTATGCCATGCCGCGTGCCGATGATCTGCCATCATTTGATGTTTCGACAACAGTAACGCCCAGCCCATCCAACCCGCTTGGTATAAAGGGCTGCGGTGAGGCCGGTGCCATCGGTTCACCGCCGGCGGTTATCAACGCCATTACCGATGCGATCGGCAGCAACAAGCTGGAAATGCCGGCATCACCACAAGCCGTTTGGGCAGCCCTGAACGCCAAATGACCCTAGAGGCCAAATAACCCTAGAGGCCAAATAATCCTAGAGGATAGGACAAAGACATGTACGAAACAAATTATCATCGTGGTTCCTCTGTTTCAGAGGCAGCCAGTCTTCTGGCCGGATCAGATGAAGCAAAATTGCTGGCCGGGGGTCAGACACTGATCCCCACCATGAAACAACGCCTTGCTGCGCCCAGTGATGTTGTCGATATTCGACACATTGCCGAACTCAAGGGCATTTCCGTTTCAGGCAGCAAAGTCACAATCGGTGCGGCCACCAGCCATGCCGAAGTCGCGCAATCTGCCGATATCGCCAATGTCTGCCCGGCCCTGTGCGGCCTGGCCGCGCATATTGGCGATCCGCATGTGCGCCACATGGGCACCATTGGCGGTTCGATCGCCAACAATGACCCGGCGGCGGATTATCCCGCTGCCATGGTGGCGCTTGATGCAACGATCCACACCAACAAGCGGACGATCAGCGCATCGGACTTTTTCGTCGGTCTGTTCGAAACAGCGCTGGATGAGGGTGAAATCGTCACGGCCGTGTCGTTTGATGCTCCGTCCAAAGCGGCCTATCAGAAGTTTCCCAATCCTGCATCACGCTATGCCATGGCTGGCGTTTTCGTGGCGCAGGGCAATGGTGGTATCCGCGTGGGTGTGACCGGAGCGGGCAGCGAGGGCGTTTTCCGTTCGTCGGAAATGGAAGAAGCCCTGGCGGCCAATTTCAGTCCTGCAGCACTGGATGCCATTGCGGTTGATCCGGCGGGCATGCTTGCCGACATACACGGCTCGGCAGTCTACCGGGCAAATCTCGTCAAGGTGATGGCGCGCCGCGCTGTGGCAGCGGCGGGCTGAAACCCAATCGGCCAAACAAAAACCGCCCGGGTGTTCCTCCCGGGCGGTTTTTTACGTTGATTCGCGGGCGATGGAAATCCTACTGGATGACGACAACTTTTGTGCCGCGACCGGGTTTGACCCTTGCATAGAGATCAATGATGTCCTGATTCATCAGGCGAATGCAGCCCGAGGAGGCAGCAGTGCCGATTGAATTCCATTCCGGCGTGCCATGCAGGCGGTACAGGGTGTCTTCGCCGTTTTTATCAAACAGATAAAGCGCGCGCGCACCAAGAGGATTGCTCAATCCCGGTTTCTGACCGTCTTTGCCGAAACGCTTGAGGCGCGGATCACGCTCGATCATTTCAGCAGGGGGCGTCCATGTGGGCCATGCGCGCTTCCAGGAAACATAGGCTTCACCTTCCCAGGCAAATCCGGCGCGACCCACGCCGATGCCGTAACGAACAGCCTTGCGATCGGGCAGGATGTAATAGAGGAACCGTTTGCGTGTGTTGACCACGATGGTTCCCGGTTTTTCACTGGTGAAATAGGTGACGATCTGTCGGTGAAACTGTTTGTCCACCCGACTGATAGGCACCGCCGGGATCGTGTAACCACCATCCCTGACGCTGCCATATTCACTGGTGAATATTTGCTGCGTCATTTCCACTCGGCTTGTCGTACAACCGGAAACGAGTAGCGCAGTCGCGATACCGAAGCACGATATTGCAAGGCGTAGATTCATGTCAGCCCCTCTGGCTTGTTTGTTGTCGTTAATAATAAAATGAGAGTTATTAACAAATAAGGTTTATTTTTTATTACAGGATGCAAAGCAAGGAATGATTGTCGAAAATGCTCAAATCAAAGTGAGTTGACCTGCCATTATGGCTTTCATGCAACGTCCGGGTGAATCGGCTGACCAACTTGCCTTGGATAACAGGCCGTGTCAGCCTGAGGCAATCGAAAAATGAGTCGTGATTCTGCAATTCTCAAACCTGATGGCAAAGCCCATGCCCATTGTCTCCCCGCATCCTGAGCCTACGCTTGTCGACGGGCGCCAGTCCGAACGCGCGCTGCTGGTCAGACGCGGCGTGCAACGGCTGTTTGGCCATCTCAGGCATGCGGTTCTGCCGGAGCTTGGCCTTGCCAGCGGTCGTCGGGCCGATCTGATCAGTCTGTCGGAAAAGGGTGAAATATGGATTGTTGAAATCAAGTCCTCGATCGAGGACCTGAAGGCCGACAACAAATGGCCTGACTATCGCCTGCATTGCGACCGGCTGTTCTTCGCCACGCATCCGGGTGTGCCGTTGGACATCTTTCCCGAAGAATGTGGAATGATCCTGTCCGATGGATACGGGGCGGAAATCATGCGTCCGGCGCCTGAGCACAAATTGGCGCCGGCGACGCGCAAGGCATTGACGCTGCGTTTTGCACGGGCAAGCGCCAGCCGGTTGCTTGTTGCCGAACAGATTGCCTATCAGCAAGGCCCGGAAACACAAACGCAGGAAACCTGAAAGCCGTCTGCCCCTGAAGGCCGTCTGCCACAGACATCTGCCAAAGACGTTTAACGCGGTGCCCGCTTGGCCAGAATGCGCTGCAGGGTCCGACGGTGCATGTTCAGCCGCCGCGCAGTCTCCGAAACATTGCGATCACACATTTCATAGACCCGCTGGATGTGTTCCCAGCGCACCCGGTCAGCCGACATCGGATTTTCCGGTGGTTCAACCCTTTCGCCGGGTTCGCGGGTCAGTGCGGCAAACACCTCATCGGCATCCGCCGGTTTGGCCAGATAGTCGATGGCGCCCAGTTTCACCGCATTGACGGCGGTGGCGATATTGCCGTAACCGGTCAGCATGATGATGCGTGTATCGTCGCGCTTGCGGCGGATGGCCTCGATCAGTTCAAGACCGTTGCCGTCGCCGAGTCGCAGGTCGATGACAGCAAATTTTGGCGGCGTGACATTGATGGCGGCCTTGCCGGCAGCAACCGATTCTGCCATTTCAACGGTAAAGCCGCGGCTTTCCATGGCCCTGCCCAGGCGGCGCAAAAAAGGCCCGTCATCATCTACAATCAGCAAGGAGGGGTCTTCACCAATCCTGTCGCTATCGTTCTGGTTGCCCGGTTGCATATCCATAGTCCGACCAGTCCCATCTTGTTTGTTGCTGTGTATCACATAAGGCCTGTGACACGGAATGCCAATATTGAGTTGCCTTTGCCGTGCTCTATATCTCTTCAGCGCCGTCTGAAGTCTGATCAATCGTCATGGCAGAGCGCGGCCAGGTCACGGTGACAGATGCACCGCCCTGATCGCCGTCGCGATTGGCGAATTTCAATGTCGCACCGGAACGCTCCAGCAGGGTCTTGGCGATGAACAGGCCGAGGCCAAGGCCGCCTGCTGTTGCTTCGCTGCTGCGGCTGCGCTGCGTCAGATAGGGGTCGCCGATGCGCGAAAGAACATCTGCTGCAAATCCGGGGCCATCATCGTCAATCCGGATGGTGACAGTCCGGGCATTGGATTGCGTCTCGACATGAACAGTGGAACTGGCAAAATCCACGGCGTTTTCCAACAGATTACCCAATCCGTATAAAATGCCGGCATTGCGCCGCCCGACCGGTTCGCCTTCCGGCCCATGGATGCGTGAAACCTTGATGTCGACCCCGAATTCACGGTGCGGCGCAATCACTTCCTCAATCAGCGAAGACAGCGGCAACCATCGCATATGTTCTTCATCTTCCGATGACAGGGTGGTCAGTCTTCGCATGATTTCCCGGCAACGTTCGCTTTGTGAGCGCAGCAATTGCACATCTTCCCTGAACCGCTCGTCACCGGCCAGAGCGCGCTCCATTTCCCGCGCCACCACCGCGATGGTGGCCAGCGGTGTGCCCAGTTCGTGCGCCGCCGCTGCGGCCAGCCCGTCAAGGGCAGAAAGATGTTGCTCGCGCTGCAGGGCAAATTCCGTGGCCATCAGCGCATCGGCAAGCTCCTGTGCTTCGGCCGATACACGGTAGGAATAGAAGGCGGCAAAAGCAGCTGTTGAAACAATGGCAATCCAGTTCCCGGCAATCAGCACCAGTGGCGTATCGAAGGTGGTCCCCGGATACCAGGGCAGGGGCCGGTGATAGACGGCAAGCACGGTAACCCCGGCGACCGCTGTGGCGCCCAATGCAATGATATTGCGAACCGGCAGGGATGCCGAGGCGACAATCACCGGAACACACAGCAGAACGGCGAAAGGGTTTGCCAGGCCGCCCGTGATGAACAGCAGGCCGAACAATTGCAGAATATCCAGGCTTAGAACGAAAGTCGATGTCGATGGATCAAGGCGGTAGGTTGCCGGAAATTTCAACTGCAGGGCAATATTGAGCAGCAGCAGACAGGCAATCAGCAGAAAACACGAGGCCACCGGCAGCGGAAAGCCTAGGCCATAGGCGACTCCCAGGACCGTGACGCTCTGACCAATGACGGCCAATGAGCGCAATCGAACGAGCGTGCGCATGCGCAAATGGTTTGCATTGCGCGTTTCCGCCGGATGTCTGGAATAGTCCATGGTGCCCCGTGTTCCGTTTGGTAGCTGAGCTTAATGTGCTTGCGTGAAACTGTTAAACGGTTTTGCGCTTGTCGTCATGGTTCATGCTGTGTTGGCATGATCATCGTCTGCTCGCTTTGAATCTAAGTCCTTGAGCAGGCGGGAGCGCCAGCTTGATGGATCAGCGTATCGACAGTCCTGACCATGACCCTGGCGGCTATCTACATCCAATGGGGAACCCCGTTCCGGCAAGCTGCTAATTGTGCATCTTCTGGCCATCGACAAGGTTGGTATTCGTGCCGTGGCGTGACAACCAGTAGCTGAGCAATTGATTGATCTGATCGGGCTTTTCCAGAGGCGGACAATGGCCGCAATCCTTGATCAGGGAATATTCCGAACCGTCAATGGCTGCGTGAATTTCCTGCGCCCGCACGGGTGGTGTCACCTTGTCGCCATTGCCGACAATGACCAGGGTCGGGCAGCAGATCAGCGCCAGATTGGCGCGCCCGTCGGGACGTTTGATGATGGCGTGTTGCTGGGCCCGGTATGCGTCGACGCCCAGATCATAGGCACTCTGTTTCAGCGCTGCTCGCTGTTGTACGTCGAGCCTGTCCACGTCAAGGCAACTGAAGGCCAGACTGCGTTCATTGGCGGCGGCCATGCCCATGCTTTCGGCCGTTGCCAGATTGTCCAGTCGCCGCTTGGTATTTGCCGGATCTTCCGGTCGGGCTGATGTTGATATGAGAACCAGGCTGATCAATCGCTGACGTATTTGCGGCAGCATGTGCATGGCCACATAGCCGCCCATGGACCAGGCCGCAAAGTGAAATCGTGACGGCAGTTGATCAAGCACACAATCTGCCATTTCTGCGATGCTGGTCTTTGAATGGTGACCCTTCGGCACAAGGATGTCGTAGTGATCCTTCAGATGTTCAATCTGGTAGGTCCATGACGTATGGTCCGATTGCAGGCCGGGAAGCAGCACGAGGGTCTCAGGCATTGTCGATCTCGATATTATTCTGGTGGAGGGTTGCAAGAATTCGTTCCGCGTGATGGCAGGCGGCCTGCTGGGCGCCATTGATGACACGCAAGGCAGGAACCTCCTGCGTGCAACGCGCATCCGCATGGCTGCAGCGCGTGCGAAAATGGCAGCCGGAGGGCGGATCAATGGGACTGGGCAATTCGCCGGTCACCTCGGAACGCCTGTGCCGGCCAGCAGGCGTCGGGCGGGGCACCGCCGACAGCAGGGTTGACGTATAGGGATGGGCGGGCCGATCGAACAATTGTCGGGTCTGTCCCAATTCGACAATGCGGCCCAGATACATCACCGCCACCCGGTCCGCGACATGCGAGACGACTGACAGATCGTGTGAGATGAAGATGAGCGTCAGACCCATTTGCGCTTGCAGGCGCACGATCAGATTGAGGATTTGTGCCTGGATAGAGACATCAAGTGCCGATACGGGTTCATCTGCGACGATCAGTTCGGGGCTGAGCGCGATGGCGCGCGCTATGCCGATGCGCTGGCACTGGCCCCCGGAAAGTTCGTGGGGGAAGCGATCCAGGTGGAAAGGGCTCAGACCAACCTGCTGCGCCAGTTCCTCGACGCGCTGGCGGATCTCGGACGCATTGCCCATGCGGTAGTTGATGAGCGCCTCGGCGATGATGGCCCGCGCCTTCATGCGCGGATTGAGGGATGCATAGGGATCTTGAAAGATCATCTGAAACCGTTGGCGGGCCGCCTTCAGTTCCTTTGGTCGCAATGTCGACAGGTCGATGCCGTCCAGTGCCATGGTTCCCGATGTGGGCTTTTCCAATTGCAGGATCAGCCGCGCCAGCGATGATTTTCCGCAACCGCTCTCTCCGACCAGACCCAGCGTTTCGCCCTGTGCCACCTCCAGCGACACCTGATCCACCGCCTGCAGGAACCGCTTCGGCGCACCGGGTCTTTTGCGGCCCAGTGGATAGGCCTTGCTGAGCTTGTCGAGCAGCAGATGCTGTTTTGGTTTCATGCCCATGCGCTCACGATCTCCGTGTTGCGGATACCCTCATAGACCCTCTCCGGATGAATGCAGCGGGATGTGTGTTGCGGTTCGATCAGTTGCGCCGGCGGCAGGGGGGCCTCACAGGCACCGGTGGCAAAACTGCAGCGTGGCGCATAGACACAACCGGCTACCGGCTTGTCGAGGCGCGGCACCGAACCCGGGATTTCGTTGAGCACGCTGCGGTGACCGGTTTGCGCTCCGGGCAGCGATTGAAGCAGACCGGCCGTATAGCCATGGGATGGCCGGGCAAAGAGCTTTTCCACCGGAGCCTCTTCGACAATCCGCCCGGCATACATGACCATCATCCGGTCGGCCGCATTGGCCACGACGCCCAGATCATGGGTAATCAGAATGACGCTCATGGCCAGATCCTTGCGCAGGTCTGCAATCAGGTCGAGAACCTGCGCCTGGACGGTCACATCCAGCGCCGTTGTCGGCTCGTCAGCGATCAGCAGTTCCGGATCGCAGGCAAGCGCCATGGCGATCATCACCCGCTGGCGCATGCCACCCGACAATTCATGCGGATAGGCGCCAAGCCTGTTGTGGGCAGCGGGAATACGCACCAGATCCAGCATTTCCAGTGTCCGCGCGCGTGCCTGGCTGCGGTTGCAGCCGCGATGTTTGCGCACCACTTCGCCAATCTGCATGCCGATCGTGTGCACCGGATTGAGCGACGTCATGGGATCTTGAAAAATCATGCCGATGCGATTGCCGCGCACGTGTCGCATCGTCCCCTCGCTGGCACCCAGCAATTCCTGCTCACCCAGCCGGATGGAGCCTGAAGAAATGCGCGCGCCGTGGCGCGGCAAAAGGCCCATGATGGTCATGGCAGTGACGCTCTTGCCGCAGCCCGATTCGCCGACAAGGCTGAGAATTTCTCCCTTGCGCACTTCAAAGGATATGTCATCCAGAGCGCGAACCACATTGTCGCCGTCTGCAAACTCGAGGCTGAGATTGCTGACGGTGAGAATGCTCTGCCGGTCTTCGGCTTTTTCGTCCATGAAGGTCATAGGGTTCCCCTGCGCGTCTTGCGCGGATCAAGCGCGTCGCTCAGCCGGTCGCCGAGAATGTTCACCGCCAGAACCATCACTGAGAGCAGGGCGCCCGGATAGGCCATCAATTCGGGATGAATACGAAAATAGGCGCGGGCATCGGCCATCATGCCACCCCAACTGGGCACTTCCGGCGATGTGCCGACGCCGAGAAAACTGAGAACCGCTGATGCAATGATGGCCGAGGCACAGGCATAGGTCGCCTGCACCAGAACCGGCCCCAGTGTATTGGGCAGAATATGCCGCCAGACCATGGCCAGGCCGGACGTCCCGATAGATGTGGCCGCCCGCACATAGGGTTGCTCGCGCACACCCAGCACCACGGATCGCACCAGCCGCACCATGCGTGGAATTTCAGGAATCGTGATGGCGATGATGACAGTCAGCACACCGGCATTCATCAGCGAGGCAAAGGCAATGGCCAGCAGGATGGCGGGAATGGCCATCATGGCGTCATTCAAACGCATGATGATGGCGCCACCGATGGATGACATGCCCGCATAGATGCCGATGGCGACACCCAACACGGTTGTCAATCCGGCAACCGAAAAGCCGACGAACATCGAGGTACGCGTTCCATAGACGGCACGGGCAAAAACATCGCGGCCCAGATGGTCACGGCCCCACAGGGTCTCCGGTGTTGAACCGCTCAGCCGTTCAGCCGGATTGATCTTGATGGGGTCCCCGGCAATCAGCGGCGCGGCGATGGCTACAAGCAGCAGCGAGAGCAGGATGAAAAGACAGATTGCGGTCAGTGGATCGCGTGCAAACCAGCCGGGCAGGTCACGCAGCGTGAACCGTCTTTGCGGCGCATTGGTCGCCTGTGTGTGCGTTGTGGACATCGGCTAGCCTTTCACGCGCGGATCGAACAGCACATAGCTCAGATCGACGAGAAGATTGATCAGGATGAGCAGAGCCGAGAAAAACAGAATAACCCCCTGAACCACCGGATAGTCCCGCCGGGTGATGGCATCGACGGTCAAACGTCCGATGCCGGGTATGTTGAATACCGATTCGGTCACCACCACACCGCCGACCAGCGTGGCAAAGCCGATGCCGATCACGGTTATGACGGGAACACCGGCATATTTGAGCGCATGCACAACCAATATGCGCAATGACCCCAGACCCTTGGCGCGTGCCGTGCGGGTGAAATTCTCGTTCAGCGCTTCCAGCATGGCGGCGCGTGTCACCCTGGCGATCAGGGCGGCAAAAACCAGAGACAGGGCAATGGATGGCAGCGTTACCGAATGCAATGTTGCAAGCACGCCGTCTTTCAGCGGCTTGTAGCCCTGCACGGGAAACCACTTCAGCTTCACTGCGAAATAATAGACCAGCAGGTAGCCGATCACGAAGACAGGCACCGAAAAGCCGAACACGGCAAAAGCCATGATGGCGCGGTCTATCAGACCATTGGCGCGCCAGGCCGCGATCACGCCGAGCGGCACCGCAATGGCGACGGTGATGATCAATGTCACGATGGCCAGAACCATCGTGGGTTCAATTCTCTGGGCAATCAGTTTTGTCACCGGCTGATTGGAATAGACGGAATCACCCAGATCAAGCCGCAGGGCATTGCCTGCCCAGATGCCGAATTGCACGACCAGGGGTTTATCAAGATGCAGACGCTCGCGGATCTTTTCCACCTGCTGCGGATTGGCATTGTCGCCAGCCAGCAGCACCGCCGGGTCTCCGGGGGTCAGATGTGCCAGCGAGAAAATGAAAATGGCCACCAGCACGAAAATGGGTATCGCTGCCAGCAATCGGCCGAGAATATAAAGGAGCATGCAAACCTCACGCTTCAGGTCCGCCCGACCGGGCCGGGCGGAGCTGAATTCAATTGACTATTCGGTGCGTTGCACTTCCCAGAAGAAGGGCACGGGGCTCTGGATAAATCCCTTCAGGTTCGTTGCAATGCCCTGCGAGGGAAAGGCCTGCCCCATAGGAACATAACTCACCAGATCATGGGTTGCGATCTGCATCTGTTCGGCGAGTTGCCTTTTCACCTTCGGGTCCATCTCGTCGGCGAATTTCTTGCGCAGTTCCTGAAGCTCTTCGGAGCAAGCCCAGCCGAACCAGCCGTCTCCACAGGCACCGGCCACATAGACATTGGTCATCGGATTGGATTGGTCGACAAATCCCCAGCCGGTGAAGAACAGGTTCCAGCCGCCATCGGCCACAGGTTCCTTGCTGGCGCGGCGGGTGGCAACGGTTGCCCAATCGGTGATCTGCTCTTCGACGACAAATCCGGCTTCCTCAAGCATGGGTTTGAGCACCGAATAATAGGCGTCATGAGCAGGAATATCCGTCACATGCATCAACAGAACCGGCGTTCCATCATAGCCGCCCTCTTCAAGCAGCGCCTTGGCCTTGGCGATATCGCGTGTCAGGACAGCTTGCGTATTGGCATCCGTTGCATAGGGTGTGTCGCAGAAAAACACCGCAGCGCATTCAAGATAGCGTTCCGTTGAATTGCCGTAGGCGGCCTGCAGGAAGGGTGTCTGCTCCAGCGACCACTGAAGGGCCTTGCGGATCTTCGGGTTGTCGAAGGGCGGGTTGAGATGATTGACGACCAGTTGCATGGAATTGCCGGACTGTCGCGCTGCGATGGGCTTGGCGCTATCCACCCCGTCGAAGAAGGCGAGCATGTCGGCTGGCACTTCCTCGATCCAGTCGATCTCGCCGCCAATCAGTGCGTCCACCGCAGTTGCTGTGTCCGGAATATAGATGAGTTCCACCCGGTCAAAATGCGCCACCTTGCCACCGGCTGCCATGTCTGCGGGTTCGGAACGTGGTTGATAGGCCTCGAATTTTTCGAAGGCGGCGATGCTCCCCGGCACCCATTCATCCGGCAAAAGACGATAGGGCCCTGAGCCGATGGGTGTCACGACCGGGTCTGTGGGGTCATTGGCAGCCATATTGGCCGGCATGATCACCGGAACATTGGAGGAAATCTTGCCGATGGCTGAGATGACTTGCCCCCAGGGCTCCTTCATCTGCAGCACAATCGTCTTGTCATCGGGCGCTGAAATGGATTCCATTTTTGAAAAAAGCGTCTTGCCCAGCCCGTCGGCCTTGCCCCAGCGTTGCAGTGACGCAACGGCGTCACCAGCCGTGACCTGGCTGCCATCGTGGAATTTCAGCCCGTCGCGCAACGTGATCGTATAGGTCAGCTGGTCATCCGACAATGTGAAGCCTTCGGCCATTTGCGGCTGTGCTTCATAGTTGGAATCCAGTGCAAACAACGTGTCATACATCAGGTATGCTGCGTTGCGGATGGTGAAATTCGTCGTGGCGATCGGGTCCATCGTGTTGATGTCGCCATTCAACCGCAGACGTAAAGTTCCCTCGGCAAAAGCGCCCGGCATTCCGGCGGTCAGCAAGGCGCCTGCCACAGCTGCTGTCACCAGTGACTTGAGTCGTCCCATAATAATCTCCTCCCAGCCGTTCCATGACGGCACAAAACGTTACGTTTCATGAATTCCATGTTCTTCAGCTTGCTGCAAGCGCATGGTTCTCTAAAGCACGAAACGATTTGTGTTTAGACAAATTATTTCCAAACGGCAAGGTGCTGCGGGACATCAGGCCAAAGAAAATTGCTTTCCAACTGCTGGCTTCTTGCTAGAGGCCAACAATTTGTGGCATTCACGTAACGTTTTGCGTAGTCTGCGTCCTGTGGATTGAAAGGGATAATATTTTTGGCAACGATCAAGGACGTGGCGCGTATCGCCAACGTATCGATTACCACGGTGTCGGCCACGATCAACGGCACGGCACCGGTCAGCAAGGCGCTGCAGCAACGCGTCTGGGATGCCGTGAAGATTGCGGGCTATCATGCCGATCCGATCGCCCGCAATCTGCGCATGGGGGTTTCCAAGACCATCGGCCTCATTGTGCCCGATATTGCCACGCCCTGGGCGGCGCATCTGGCCAAGGCCATGCAAAGAGCGCTTTCGGATGTTGGTTACAATATGCTGTTTGCCAGCAATGATGATGACCCGGAGCGGGAGTTTCGCGAGATTGAACTGTTCAGTTCACACCGCGTCGCCGGCATGGTCATCGCCCCGACGACCCATGGCGAAGCCTATGCGGAACGCCTGGCAGAGGCCGTGCATACACCCACCGTTCTGGTGGATCGCATCGTAGAAAATGCCCGTTTTGATGCGGTGACCGATGACAACCAACTGGGCGCGCAGCTCATCACGCGCTACCTGCTCAAGCTTGGTCACAAGGAGATAGCCTTCCTGGTCGGCCGTCCCGGCATCTCGTCGTCGGACGAGCGTTATGCGGGCTTTCGCGAGACCATGGCCGTGGCTGGTCTGCCGGTGCGCGATGATCTGGTGCGCCGTCCGGTCTTCCGGCGCGAGCACGCCTTTGCAGCGGTGCAACAACTCATGACTCTGCCAACACCGCCGACGGCCATAGCCTGCATCAATATTGCACAATTGCTCGGTACCATGGCCGGTCTGCAGAATATGGGTTTGAAGGTTCCTGACGATGTCTCCGTTATCAGTTTTGATGGCTTCCATCCGGCCGAAGGCTGGCAACCCGGCATCACGGCACTGACCCAGGATATCACTTCAATCAGCATTAAGGCCGCCGAACTGCTGCTGGCACGGATCGGCGGGGAGGTGGATTATGGTCCACGTCTGGTGCGCGTTGCGCCAAGCCTGACAGTCAGAACATCCTGCCGCAGCATCCAGTAGCCATTCCGGCTGACCTTCGTTCCACGCGGACCTGTTCACAGGGCAATCACGATACATTCACGCTGGCTGCTCCAACCTGCGATTGATCGGACCGGCACTGATCTCTGTGGCGGCAGACCGAGAGCGCTGGCTGTGTACTGCGGCAAGCGATGGATGAAATGGCTGAAAAAGGTTGTCGGCCCGGTTTCAATCGGTGGGCCCTGTCCTGATTTCAGCATGTTCAACAAAGGGATGGGCACCATGACGCGCACAATTATTGGCAGCAGGAAGGCTGACACGATCTACACCGATGACGAAAACCATGTCGTCATCTCCCGCAAGGGCGGTGATGACATTATCACGGGGGCCGGAAATGACGTTATTCTGGCTGGCCGCGGCAAAGATACGGTCAATGCCGGTGACGGCAATGACGTGGTTCTTGGCGGCAGGGGCGCTGACGTGCTCAATGGCGGCCTGGGCAATGATTTTGTCTCGGGTGGGCGCGGGCGTGATATCCTCGTCCATGAGCTTGTCGAAGGCAGCCAGTCCCATGATGTTTATCAGGGCGGTCGTGGATGTGACACATTGCGGTTGATGATGACGCAAGCGCAGTTTGCTCTCTATACCGATCAGATCGCGACCTTCGAGGAATGGCTGCTGACGGCAAAAAGCTGGCAGCATTTCACCTTTGATTTTGGTGATTCCACCCTCCAGGTTTCATCCGTTGAAAAGCTTGAAATTCAGATTGGTGACGACATCGGCGGCGTGCAGATCATCACCGGATCAAAGGAAGACGGGCCCGTCAGTGCCGGTGATTCGGCCAGCACGCAATCGCAGATCATTCTTTTCCAGGGTGACGCCGATGCCACACTTGAAGGTGGTTCGGCCAATGACATCCTGAAAACCGACGAAGGCAATGATACGCTTGACGGTGGTGCTGGCGATGACAATCTTGACGGCGGCGCGGGCGATGATGATCTGCGCGGTGGCGCGGACAATGACACGCTGACGGGCGGCGCAGGCGATGACCATGTGGACGGCGGCGACGGCGACGACACAATCATTGCCGCCAATGGTCAGGGCAATGATTTTTATGATGGCGGCGATGGCAGCGACACGATCAAATTCACCTCGTCGACCGCCATCAATGATCTGACGATTGACATGCGTGCGGTCGACCGCAGCGGTCAGAGCGTCAATGGTGTCAGCATTGACACATTGCTGTCTGACAACGGCCAGCCGGTCAATCGCAATGTCGGTATTGCCTATGACAGTGCCAATCCGACCCAAATCGGGGTTGATGTATTGGTCAATCTTGAAAATGTCATCGGAGGCGACGGCAACGACATCATCTACGGCAACTTTCAGAACAATGAAATCTTTGGTGGTGACGGCAACGATGCAATTTACGGTATCGGCGGTGACAATTATCTCGATGGCGGCAATGGCGATGACCTGTTGCAGATCAGCTATGGCGCCAATGTGTTGCGCGGCGGTGCGGGCGCCGACCGCTTTTTCATGCTGGACGGCATTTTTGAAGACCGGATCATGGATTTCGAAGTGGGGGTTGATGTGCTTGACCTGTCGCGCACTCACGCCTCGGACCTCAATGAGCTCGTCGTCGACTTTTCCCAGGATCTCGACAACAATGGCATCAATGATACGATTTTGAATTACACGGATTACAGCACATCGCAAAGGCTTGTCATTGATGACATGTCGGAGGCCGAATGGAATGACCTGAACGCCAATCACACCGGCACCGGACTGATCTATGCCGCCCCCAGTGTCTACTACACCGGCACCAGTGGTGACGATACAGCTGCAATCAATCTTCTGGGCACGGGCAATGACCAGATATTGGCCGGTGCAGGCGATGAGACGATCACCGTCAAGGGCGGCGATTATATCCTTCAGGGCTCAGGCAATGACATCATCGATTATTCCGACACGTTTGGCGTCTATTCCATCCTGGATTACAGCTCCCGGTGGGACGGTGCCCTTGGTGAATTCGATGAGGGCATTGTCGTCAACATCAATGTTGGTGAAATTGGCACAGTCAACAATTCGGCCGATGGCACAGTCGACAAGGGCAGCTATGGCGTTGATCAGCTTGTGGATGTTGATATGGTGGTTGCCGCTGCCGGAGACGGCTTTTTGCTGACCGGCACCCATTACGCCGACAGTTTCACGATAGAAATGCCGAGCATCGGCTGGATGAATGTCGTGCCGCTTTACGGGGATGATACAATCGTCTTCAACGGTTCTTCAGCAGGACGGGTGTCTTATGAGGGCTATGATATTGCTGTGGCCTATGGTGGTGGCGGTGTTGGCGGACGCGCAGAATTTGATGGCACAACGCTGACAGCGACGATTGACGGAACGGACACCAACGGTTTTCAGGCGGATTGGACCGACACCGTCACGTCCACAGCCTCGCTGGAGTTTGCCGGCGGCTATGGTGATGATGTTTTCCTGGGTGCCGACACCTATTCGGAGCGGTTCATCGGTGGATCGGGAAACAATTACTTCGATGGCGGGGCCGGGGGCAATGACCGGGTCCGTTATGATCGTGGCAACGATTGTGAGGGCATCCAGGTCGATCTTGAAACCCCGAACATCGATGGCTCCAACACCATCACGCAATGGCTCGGCGATACCTTTCACGACACGTTGATCGATATCGAATCGGTCCGTGGTTCCAACTTCAATGATTCAATCCTGATGTCATCGGCCGACGAGCAGGTTGAGGGACGCAGTGGCGATGACGTTATTGACGGGCGCGGTGGCAATGATTTGCTTCAGGGGCAGAACGGCAACGATCAGATTTTCGGTGGAACCGGGGATGATTTCCTCGATGGCGGCTCGGGTGACGACCAGCTATTCGGCGGAGCCGGCTTCGACACGCTGGAAGGTGGCTCCAATGACGATCTGCTGACCGGCGGATTGCAGGGCGACACCTTTGTTTTCTCCGGCGCCTTTGCCCATGACACGGTCACGGATTTTGGCAGCGGCGAGGATTACATCGATATCTCCGCATCCGGCACGCAATTTGCTGATTGGGACACGAGCGGCGACGGCTTTATCGGTGATACGGATGCCTTCGCTTCATTGTCTGCCGGTGATCTCATGCTTGATATCGGCGGCAACACAATAACGCTGTCAGGCATCACCCAGCTTGTCGAAAGCGATCTGGTCTTCTGATCTGAAGACCAGACGGCATCAAACGAAGGCCCTGTCAGTCCGACTCGGACAGGGCCTTTTCGCGTCTTTGCAGGGATTCCTGCGGCCAATGTTCTGATCGCTGATAGTAACCCGGCACTGCGCTGACGCCCTCCGGCAGGCGCACCCAGGGCTGTTTGCTCTCGGTGTATATGTGAATATCCGGGGCAAATGCATCGGGATTTTCGAGTGTTCCGACGCGCAGAAAAAAGAATTTGGGGCCGGCGCCCTGGTAGATGCTCCACACAGCAACCTTGCAATCGGGGCAACGGCTGATCAATTGGCCCTTGCCGCTGTCGCTGGGTGTATCGATGATTTCAGGCGCACCGGACAGCAGCGTCACATTGTCAGCCTCGATCAGGGCATTGAGGGCGAATGCTGACCCGCTTTCACGCTGACACCGGCGGCAATGGCAGCAATGGACAAAAAGCGGCGGTCGCTTCACCTCGTAACGAATGGTCCCGCAGGTGCAGTGACCCTTTGCGATGATGGTCATGATAGTCGTTCCCTCAATTGTCGTTTTCAGCTCCAAAATAGACGGGGAGCAGCCCTGGTGTAAACACCAGCGGGTGGCCTGGTTGCAACTATCCAGGGTCGCATTGAGTGCGTCGAAACAACCGAATTGACGAATGCGCAAGCCGCAATTACCCTGTCCTCATGAGTTTTCTGCGGTCGCATGACGTCCGGCGACCATTCATTGCGGATGCTGATCAAGACGCTGATCCGTGGCAGAGAATTCCAACCGATAAATCGGAGGTTCTGCCATGACCATGAAGCAACGCGTTTTCTGGGGTTTCCTTGCCGGTCTGACGATTGTCCTCGTCAAGATCATCGGCCCGGATCAGTCCTATCTTCGGTCTCTTTTCTATCAGATATCGTCGGTGGATCTGGTGTTCTATATCTTCATCTCGATTGTCACCATTGTACTGGGGGCCATCTCCGGTCTGTTCAGCAAGGAACATGAACCGGTAAAACTATTGTTGTTTTGCGCCTCGGTACCCGCCTTGCTGTCCACATTCACGGGTGAGCGTCGCGAAGCGATACCGCTGCAGGCGCCCGCTGCAACGGAAAATCGCGCCTCGGCCGACGGCATCAACAGGCCATCAATGTTCATTACATCCGCCCATGCCCAAACGCTGAACCAGACGCTGAGGCAAAAACACGTCTGCAATGAAGGCAGCTTTACGCAGCGATTCACCCAAAGTGCGCAGCAATATCTGACGGGCAAGAGCAATGCGCGGTTGGCCGATTATTCGGTTGTCGTCTCATCGACGCCGGACTTTGACAAAGCAAAGCGGATCGCAACTCAAATATTCACAAAAGACAAGGCGTGGGCGCCCTATGTCGGATGCCGAAAACCTGGAAACGCCAACTACCCGGTGATTATCGGGCCGCCCACAAGCGAGGTTGAAGCGGCTGAATGGAAGGGCCGGTTCGAGGAAGCGCAGGTCATGCCCGGTAGCGCCTATCTGTCCTATTATGAGTTCAGAAAGCCGGTTTTCACACCGCGTTAGGTGCTTGCGCCTTGCCCGGCAGGACGCGCAGGCATGCGATGTGAAACTTCATTTCCACCCATGCTCATTTCCATGCCCGTTGAATTGGGGTTATGTTGAAAACCCCCATGGGGATCAATCGCAGAAGAGCGCCTGAAAATGCGTCGATTACTATCCGTTATTTTGCTGATATCCGGCACATGGGTTGCTGGTGTCGCATCGGTATCGGCTGCAACCGATGAACAGAATGCAGCGCTGAAATCTGATTGCCGGAGCGATTTCATCGCCCATTGCAAGGGTGTTAAACCCGGCGGCATACCGGCCTTTGAATGCCTCTCAATAAACATAGATAGTCTGTCATCATCCTGCCAGGCCGCCGTCAAGGCGGTGGATCCGAAAGCAAAGTAAATCCTGTTTCGCCGGGTTTTACATCCCGGATCACAATGCGAAACAGCGACTTTGGCGCGCTGAAAGAATGTTTGAAAAAACATGAAATGCAAATCTCGGTCGGTTGCGCCAGGACGCCCAGGGCAATGAAAGACGGCTACGCACCGCATGGGGGTGCGCAGCATGTACTCGGCCTGACGATCTCGATTGGGCATAGGTGCTCCACGCAATCTATGCGTGGTGCCGGCTGCTAACCGGCTTTGGTCATGCGCACTTCAGGCTCAACACGGGCGTCCTGCGCCATCCGGCCATTCTTGTAGGCAGCGGCCAGTCGGGCAACGCGTTCGCCCAGCAGGGCGGCCGTTTCCCTGTCTGCCTGGGGTGGCGCGAGGTCGGCGCCCTGATCCGTATTGGCCTGGGCCATTGCGCCAATGGATCCGCCAATGCGGTTCAGATCATCGATGGAACCTGTCGATGAATGATTGCCCGGCAACAATCCGAGACTGACCCACAGCATGCCATGCTGGGCCGCCAGTGTCGCCAATTGGCTCAGCGTTGCGAATTTGTCACCTGATTGCGAGCCGGAAACGGTGAAACCCGCCGCCAGCTTGTTTTGCCAGCCACGCTCCATCCAGATTTTTGACGTCTGGTCCATGAAGGTTTTAAAGGGGCCGGATACGGCTCCCATGTAGGTGGGCGAGCCGAATATGATGGCGTCGGATTGGGCGAGCTGCGCCCACCCGGCGTCATTGATTTGCGTGACGTCAATCAGATGTGGTTGTGCCGTTGAAAAACGCCTGACACCACCTTCAACAGCTTTCGCCAGTGCTTCAGTGTGGCCGTAGCCGGAATGGTAGGCGATTGAAATATTCAAAGTCATCTTGTTCTCCAGTTCTGTCTGGAGGCAATTTAATCTTTCACAGGTAGGGAGATAATTGCTCAATTCATGAAATGATTTTTCACACTGGGTGCATAACAGAATCCTCAGGCCGGTCCGCTGGGCTTTGCGAATGCGTCAATCAGGAAATCCACGAACAGGCGCAGTTTGCGGGATGTCTGCCGATGTGCCGGATAGACAGCATAGAGCGTCTGGGTATCACCCTTCCACCCCGGCAAAGCATCAAGAAGTCGCCCGTCCGCATGGGCCGCAAGCGTGTAAAAATCAGGCAGGAACGCAAGTCCCAGCCCGGCAATGGCGGCGTCACGGATGGCAAGGGAGCTGTTGACGCGATAGGTGCCATTGACCGGAACGCTCTCGCGCCTGTCATCCTTCTCCAGGCGCCACACATCCGGCGTTGAGGACCCTGTATAAATCAGGCAGGCATGGCTCGCCAGATCACTGGGGCCGGCGGGAAAGCCCATTTTGTCGAGATAATCCGGAGAGGCGAAAACCTGTCTTTCGATGTCCATCAGCTTGCGGGCTTTCAGGCTGGAATTCTCCAGCCGGCCACCGCGTATGGCTAGGTCGAACCCGCCTTCGATCAGGTCGGTAAAGGCATCACTCATGGAAAGATCGATACTGATATCGGGATAGAGTTTGGCAAATTGCGGCAGCAGGACCGACAGCCTGTTCAGGCCAAAGGACATCGGCGCGCTGATCCGCAGATGGCCTCTTGGGTTTTCTGTTGAGGAGCGGACAAAATCGTCGGCATCGTGCAGATCGTCCAGCAGGTGGCAGACGCGGGTGAAATAGGTCTGGCCCACATCGGTCAGATGCAGCGACCGGGTGGTGCGCACAATCAGTTGTGCTCCAAGCTCAGCCTCGAGATCCTTGATCATCTTGCTCACAGCGGCATTGGACAGGCCAAGATCGCGCGCAGCATTGCTGAATCCCTCCAGTTCCACGACGCGCCTGAAGGTATTGAGACAAGAGAACCGATCCATTTTTCACCCGCTGTGAACAGTCATTGCATTAATTTCCTCATTATCATCTCAACTGGAAAGGTCCAAATTTAACGCTTGAAACCGGCCAAACCGTCCGTTTTTGGCCAAGTGCCAGCCAAGTGCCAGCCAAGTGCCGGCCAAGCAGTGGCCAAGCACTGGGCCAGTGACCGGGTTAGACCGTCGCTCTTGTGCTCGCCCGTCCAGCCGGTTACGGCTTTCCCGTCGGGCAGGCATTGCGATCGGACGACACAGACAGGAAACCAACGCATGACCAGCCGTACCGACATTCTTCTGACTGCCATTGCCCCGGCCATCTGGGGCAGCACCTATTTTGTCACCGTGGCGTTTCTGCCCGATGGATATCCGCTGACGGTCTCGCTGTTGCGCGCCCTGCCGGCGGGTCTCCTGCTGCTGCTGTTCGTTCGTCGCCTGCCCTCGACGGGCTGGTATGGACGCATATTCCTTCTGGGGGCGCTGAATTTTACCATCTTCTGGACGCTGCTGTTTGTTTCCGCCTACAGGCTTCCGGGCGGTGTCGCGGCCACTGTTGCCTCCGTTCAACCGCTGATCGTTATCTTCTTTGCGCGCGCTGCGCTGGGCACGCCGATCCGCCTGTTGGCCGTGTTTGCTGCGGCGTTGGGCAGTGCAGGTGTCGCGACACTTATCCTCACGCCGCAGGCATCGCTGGATCCGGTTGGCGTGGCGGCTGGCCTGGGTGCGGCCCTGTCGATGGCCGGCGGAACCGTGCTCACACGCAAATGGAAGCCGCCGGTCTCGCTGCTCACCTTCACCGCCTGGCAATTGACCGCAGGCGGCTTGCTCCTGTTGCCGCTCGCCCTGCTGATCGAGCCGCCGCTTCCCGACCTCACCGCGCGTCATATCGGCGGGCTGGTCTATCTCGGCCTGATCGGTGCGGCTTTGACCTATGGCCTGTGGTTTCGCGGCGTCGCCCGCATCGAACCCTCGGCGGTTTCGGTCCTCGGCTTCCTCAGTCCCCTGACCGCAGTTCTGCTCGGCTGGATATTGCTGGATCAATCACTCTCCGTCCTGCAGATGATGGGTGCCGCAACGATACTCATCAGTGTGTGGATCAGCCAGAACGGGGTTGGTCTGCCGGGAGCGGCAAAGCCCACCACCAAAAAAATCACCGCCAGCTGATTGGTCGTCCAGAGGGCGCGCCCCGTCCAGATGCTTCCATTTTGGCGCAAACGCCTGTTTTCAGATAAAGCCCGCTCCCGGGCAAATGCGCGCGGCCAATTAGGGCTTCATAGCCGGGCAGGGTTTGCAATCGGACAGCACCTATTCCGCCACCGTGGCGCTTCCGCTCAATGGAGACCGACGTACCGTCTCCTTGTTGGGTGCCCTTTCGGCTGGGTCCTTGCTGCCGCGGTTCGTTGGCGAATGTGCCGTTTCGGCTGCCGATACCACACGGTTTCGACCGGCTTTCTTTGCCCGAAAAAGTGCTGCATCAGCGGCTTCGAGAGTGGAGCCTGCCGTGACAGTGTGCGGTGCCCGGCTTGCGCAACCAATGCTGGTGGTGACACTGATTTCTACTCCATTCGCACTTTGGATGCTCGTTTGTGCGATGGTCCTGCGCAGCCGCTCGGCTATCGCCATGGCGCTGTTTTCGCTCGTATTCGGCAGAATGACGACGAATTCTTCGCCCCCATAACGTGCCAAGACGTCTCCAGGTCGAATTTCGGCCTTCAATGTTTGAGCGATGGTCTGCAAGAGCCGATCCCCGGTTTGGTGCCCGAAATTGTCGTTTACACGTTTGAAGAAATCCACATCCACCATCAACAGTGATAGCGGCCGCTCTTGACGATCGGCGTTCCTGCATTCCACAGAAAACCGCGCATCGAAAGCAGCACGATTGAACACGCCCGTCAGTCCGTCATGGCTTGAACGCTGTTCGAGTTCAAAGTGCAGGCGCTGAATGGTGGAGGCTGCAATGTTGAAGGCTTTTCCGAGTTGTCCCAGTTCGTCCCGCTGGTTGCGGAGCTTCACCCTGTGGGAGAAGTCCTTCCCGGCAAGCTTGTGTGCGGCTTCCTGCAGCTCTGCAATGGGATGGAGTATTGAACGGCCGAGAATGCGCCCCAGTCCGATCAAAATGCCCAAGCCGGCCAATATGGCGGCAAAGATCGTATACATGGACCATCGCACGATGGAATGGGCGGAATTCAGGCGATCCTGCAAATTCTGCATCGATAGATCGTGTAACTCGGAAATCGAAACGTAGATCGGATCAATGGCCTCGTGAACTGCAGCAAGGGCCTTTATGGCTTCATTGCTCCCAGGTGTTTGCTGAAATACCCGGTCTATGGAAACTTGCGCCTCGCGCCATGCAGTCATCGCATCGTGTTGCAAGAGGGCCGGGCGAGCGAACCCTAGGGATGCCGCATCCAGGGCGCCGTCCGAAAGGTGCTGAATCTCGCTTTCCACCAGAGCTGAGATTTTCTTCATATGCGAGGGTGCAGACTGATCCTCCCCATTGGCATAGTGAAAAACCAATTCATCCGACACCCGCAACGCTTCCCGAAGGCGCTGCAAAGGCATCATCTGCATTTGGGCTTGGGTAATGTTCAACTCATAGGTGTTCAGAAGCATGCGATCCGATACAAATGTGATCACCGTGATGAAGGCAAGCCCAAAAGCGGAAAAGCCGAATGCGTATCGAAATCTGAGGTGGATTGACCGCTGGAATGGATAGCAAATCATCGACCAAAGCCGTGCTATCAAACCGCTGTCTTTGAACGTGCAACGTGTGCTGATATTTTTCACAGTATCCCCTTTAGTATTCTTTTCTTAATACTCTAGTTTTAAAAAACTAAGAAATTATCGCGCGTACGGTGGCGATTGTTTCTTTCTCAAATTTTATCGAAATATAGAGCATGTCTTTCTCTGATTGATTCACTCTACCAGTTGTTTTTGGTCAGGATCAAGTTGGTTCGCGCAGCGCGTACCCTAAGCTACGGGCAAGCGAAACAACGCGGATAGTGGCTGAAAAACAGCGGGCCCAAAGGGTTCGCGACCATTGGCCGGCCGCTGCGTCAGGCGTCTCGACCGATGCGAAAGCATTGCGCCTTACCGCCTTCCTTCCGGCTCGTATCTGCTCAATCTGTTGTCAATTGGTTATTTATCCGGTGAGCCAATTCCCGCATACCGCTTGTGAAAGTCGGATGTAGAGTTTTATCCGGGTGAAAACGATTTGTATTTGACGCCTGGTGAAAGATACTTTGACGCTGTTCTCTGCTCTGCAGGGATGGTTATTTCTGAATCAATCGCTTTTCGTCCTGCAGATGATGACAGCCGCAGCGGTTCTCATCAGTTTCTGGATCAGCCCCATCCAAACAAGCCGCCGGGGGTGCCAACAGGCGGCAGCTTGCGGTGCTGCCTGAATTACATCACCTCTTGCGCGGATGTTTTACACGCCGCGTTGCCTCCGCCGAGCCAGGGTCTTCCGGCCAGGGGTGCCTTGGATATCGGCCGCGCATGTCGGCGCGCACATCGGCCCAGGAGCCGGCCCAAAAGCCGGGCAGGTCGCGGGTTGTCTGGATGGGGCGTTGGGCCGGTGACAGCAATTCCAGCAGCAAAGGCACCTTGCCCCCGGCCAGCGCGGGATGTCTGGTCAGGCCGAACAATTCCTGCACACGCACCGCCAGCACCGGTTCGTCGCCATCATAGCGGATCGGCAGGTTGGAGCCAGCCGGGGTTTTGAAATGGGTGGGGGCCAGCCGGTCAAGATCGCGCTGCAGGTCATGGGGCACCAGCGCCATCAATCCGTGAATGAGGCTTGCCGGATCGATGCGGCTGAACGCTGTCACGCCGGGCTGGTAGGGTGTGAACCACCTGTCGGCGCATGCGATCAGGGCACTGTCCGAGACATCCGGCCATGGTTCTCCCAATTGCCCATGCAGCCAGCCGATGCGTTCGCGCAACTGGTTGGCGCTGGCCGACCAGGGCAGGGCCGCAAGACCGACCGTGCCGAGCCCTGAGGCAAGCGCGCTGGCAACGGCATCGGGGTCTGGCTTTGCCAGCGGCTTTTCTTCAAGCACCAGTTTTCCAAGGCGGCGCACGCGGCGCGCCCTGATCGCCCGTGTCGACGCCACGAATGTGATCACGTCGCTTTCTTCAATCTGCTGTGCCAGTTCGGCCTCGATCAACGCAGGCTCAATGCCGGCGGCCGCCAGAATGCGTTGCGAAGCCGCCCGTCCGGTCAGGTCGGTGACAACCAGAAAGTCTTCGCGCGACAGGCGCTGATGGTCTTCGATAAAGGCTCCGCGCCCATTGGCAAGGCTGTAGCGAACCTGTCCGTTTTCTGCCGCACCGCGCCGCTTGGCCACCCGGTCGGAAAAACCGTGCAGCAAAAGGGCACCGGCGCCGGGGTATTGTGCGGACGACACTTTCCTGTGCGAACCGGATGCCGATTGCGCAATGCGCTTTGCCAGTGACTTTGCCTTGGTCGCCCTTGGGCTCCTGTCGCCGCGAAAGCGCCGCCAGCGTTCGTCGAGATCGAGATCATTGCCGCCAAGACCCTGTTCGCTCATCAGCACGGCCAGTTCTGCTGCGCCCTGAGCCATGCCAGCGTCTGCGGCGGCAATCACCATGGCGGCTGGGCGCACGGCAAGGCCGATGCCGCGCATGGTCTCGCCGACGGGCGTCAGATGGCCCGAGCCATCCAATGCGCCCAATGTTTGTAACAGCGCGCGCGCTTCGGCCAGGGCCGGTTCTGGTGGCGGATCAATGAAACCCAGCGTGGAAGGCTCGGTGACGCCCCAGGCGGCGCAATCCAGAATCAGGCTGCTCAGATCACTTGAAAGGATCTGTGGCGGGGTAAAGGCGGGCAGCGCTGCGGTCTGTTCGGCCCGCCACAGGCGAATGGCGATACCCGGCTCCGTGCGTCCGGCGCGCCCGGCCCTCTGGTCGGCAGAAGCCCGCGATACGCGCACGGTTTCCAGTCTCGTGATGCCGGTCGAGGGTTCAAAGACCGGCAGCCGCTGCAAGCCGCTGTCGATAACGACGCGCACGCCGTCGATGGTGATGGAGGTTTCGGCAATGGATGTCGCCAGCACGATTTTCCTCTTGCCCACAGCGCATGGCCGGATGGCGGCATCCTGTTCCTGCGGGCTCAGGTCGCCGTAAAGCGGCGCGATGGTTGCGCCCTGAGTGCCTTGCTTTTCCAGCAGTTCGACCGTGCGCCTGATTTCGCCTTGCCCCGGCAGAAAGGCCAGTATGGAGCCCGTTTCCTCCTTCAGTACCGCCCCTATGGCATCGCTCATGGCCACCTCGATGCGTTCACCCGGCCGCCTTTCGCGGTAGCGGGTGTCGATGGGAAAGGATCGTCCGGTGCTCTCGATCACCGGGGCCTGATGCATCAATCCCGACACGCGGCTGATATCCAAAGTGGCGGACATGACGAGAATGCGCAGATCCGGGCGCAGGGCCGCCTGAACGTCCAGTGCCAGGGCCAGTCCGAAATCCCCATCCAGCGTGCGCTCATGAAATTCATCGAAGATCACCATCTGGATGCCGGGAAGTTCCGGATTGTCCAGCAGCATGCGGGTGAAAATACCCTCGGTGACGACTTCGATACGGGTTCTTGCGCTGACGCGCGTGTCAAGGCGGGTGCGATAGCCGATGGTCTGGCCAACCTCCTCGCCGGCAAGCCGCGCCATCTGCCGGGCGCTGGCGCGGGCAGCCAGCCGTCGCGGCTCAAGCAGGATGATCCTGCCATCGCCCATGAATGCAGCGTCCAGCAGCACGAGGGGAACAAGCGTCGTCTTGCCGGCGCCCGGCGGTGCGGCGAGGATGGCGCCATTGCCGGTCTCGAGCGCTTGGCGCAAGGCAGGCAGGGCCTGGCTGACGGGAAGATCGGGCAAATGGCTGAACATCAGGTCATGGTCGTTCTGTGCGTGTGGATTTATCGCCGACAGCCATACTGGTGTTCGCAGGCGCACGCAAATGGAGGATGGAAAATGCTGGCGTCTGCCTGGGGCAACGCAAGTACACCCTGTAAAAGGGGCAGAAAAATATCTTCCATGCTGCCTGCTGCTTATTTGTCGCAGCACTCGCTATCGCAGACCTTGTGCGCTACATAGAGAAACAACGACGACATTCCTCCGGAGATCAATCATGAACGAACAGTCAGGCCGCAAAACCTTGGTTCTGACCGGTGCAAGCCGGGGAATCGGCCATGCGACAGTCAAGCGTTTCTCGCGTGAGGGATGGCGGGTGATCACCTGCTCGCGCAAGGTTTTTGATGACAATTGTCCCTGGCCTGCCGGTCCCGATGATCATATCAAGATCGACCTGTCGGATCCGGAAGACGTCGGCGGCGCCGTTTCCGAGATCCGCCACCGGATCGAGAAGGAAGGTGGCCAGCTGCATGCGCTGGTCAACAATGCCGGCATATCGCCAAAGACGGATAACGGCCAGCGGCTCAATTCGATGGAAACGCCCATGCACACCTGGCGTGATGTCTTTCAGGTAAATTTCTTCGCGCCGATCATGTTGGCGCGTGGTCTGTTCAAGGAGTTGAAGGCGGGCAAGGGCTCGATCGTCAATGTCACCTCCATTGCCGGATCGCGGGTCCATCCCTTTGCGGGCACGGCCTATGCGACCTCCAAAGCGGCGCTTTCCTCACTGACTCGCGAAATGGCCGCCGATTTCGGACCACACGGCATTCGCGTCAATGCCATCGCACCAGGCGAGATCGAAACGGCCATCCTGTCGCCGGGAACCCAGAAGATCGTCGACAACATTCCCCTGCGCCGGCTTGGCACAACGGATGAAGTCGCTGAAACGATCTTTTTCCTGTGCTCTGAAAGTGCATCCTATGTGACCGGCAGCGAGATTCACATCAATGGCGGCCAGCACGTCTGAGCCGATGTTCGCCGGCACGAATGCGGTTTGACCTCAATGCGCCTCGCCGAAACGGCCGATGCGAACGCCGTAATGCGCGGCAATACCGTAATCCGGATCATCGTCGGAATCGATCATCAACTGGCCGGCACGTGACAGCAATGTATGGCAATCACGCGACAGGTGACGCAGTTCAAGGGTTGTGCCGTTTGCCTGGTAACGGGCCGCCAGTGTTTCAATGGCCTGCAGCGCCGATTGGTCGGCAACCCGCGAGTTCTTGAAGTCGACAATGACCCGTGCGGGATCGGTGACGGGATGAAAAATCTCTAGAAAACCGGCAACGGAGCCGAAGAACAACGGCCCTTCGATCTGGTAGATCCTGACGCCGTCTTCGGTTTCGTCGATATTTGCACGAATGCGCGTGGCATTGCTCCAGGCATAGGCCAGCGCGGAAATGATCACACCGGCAACAACAGCAATGGCAAGGTCGGTCATCACCGTGATGATGGTCACCATCACGATGACTGCCGCGTCGGTGCGCGGTACGCGGGCGATAATGGTGAAGCTCTTCCAGGCAAATGTGCCGATCACCACCATGAACATCACACCGATCAGCGCCGCCAGCGGGATCTGTTCGATCAGCGATGAGGCGAACAGGATGAAACTGAGCAGCAGAACCGCAGCGGCAATGCCCGACAGCCGGGTGCGCGCGCCCGATTCAACATTGATCATCGACTGGCCGATCATGGCGCAGCCGCCCATGCCGCCAAAGAAACCGGTCACAACATTGGCTGCGCCCTGCGCCATGCATTCCTGCGATGCGCCGCCGCGTGTGCCGGTTTTTTCGCCGACAAGATTGAGAGTCAAAAGACTTTCGATCAGGCCGATGGCGGCAAAGATCAGGGAATAGGGCAGGATGATCTTGAGCGTTTCCAGCGTCATCGGGACAGAGGGAATGGCAAAATCAGGCAATCCGCCGCTGATCGACGCCAGATCACCGACGCGCGGGACCGGAATGTCCAGTCCGATCACCAGTCCGGCAACGACGAGGATCGCTGCCAGCGGTGCGGGAAAGGATTTTGTCAGCTTGGGAACCAGATAGATGACCAGCATGGTCAGGGCGACGAGGCCAAGCATCATCAACAGGGGAAACCCGGAGATCCAGTGTTTCATGCCTTCTGCATCGGTCACTTTAAACTGTTCGAACTGGGCAAGAAAAATCACGATCGCCAGCCCGTTGACGAAGCCGAGCATCACCGGATGCGGGACGAGACGGATGAATTTGCCGAGCTTCAGGGCGCCCGCCAGCAATTGGATGATGCCCATCACGACCACGGCGGCAAACAGATATTCGACACCGTGGGTGGCCACCAGCGACACCATGACGACAGCCAGCGCGCCTGTTGCACCTGAAATCATGCCCGGGCGTCCGCCAAAGACAGACGTGATCATGCAGATGATGAAGGCGGCATAGAGACCGACCAGCGGATTGACACCGGCAACAAATGCAAAGGCCACGGCTTCCGGGACCAGCGCCAGTGCAACGGTCAGTCCGGAAAGAAGCTCGATGCGAATGCGTCCGGGTGTCATCTCGACGCGCGGTTCTTTCGCCGTGCGGGAAAAAGGCAGGGCGCCACTAATGGCTGCGAAGGCAGGTTTGATCAAGAGTTCAATCCGTCTAAAAGCTGAAAGTTTGGGAGGTTTCCCGCGCCTTATTGCATTGCACACTCGAAAACACCAGCCCGATTGTCGCAGCTTTCGACACTGCAAGGCTCCCATGCGCTGGTGCGAGGTCCGTCAGGACACCAAACGCAGAGCAGATTCCATCTTGACTCCAAGTGTGATCACACATATCACCCAAGCATGTCAGACATTATTTCGATGGGCGAAACCGGCACCCATGCCCCCGGACTTCACGGCAATGCAATTGTCCGCAATGCAGGCCATGCGCTGGAACTGGACTGGATCAACGAGATTCACGTCAATCGTTCCGCAGTCGAGCGCCGCTGCGCAACGCTTGGCGGGCGGCGGTCCGTCAAGAAGGATGCGCAGGCCGGATGGTTGCTCAAAGCAATTACCTGCATCGACCTGACAACCCTCAGTGGTGATGACACAGCCGCAAGAGTGCGGCGGCTTTGCGCCAAGGCCAGACATCCGGTGCGTCAGGACCTGCTTGAAGCGCTGGGCGTTGCCGACCGCCAGATAACCACTGGTGCGGTCTGCGTCTATCACCGTTTCGTCGCCGAAGCTGTTGCCGCCCTCGATGGCACCTTCATTCCGGTGGCGGCTGTCTCCACCGGTTTTCCGGCGGGTCTTTCGCCGCATGATACCAAGCTGCGGGAAATCGAGGCGTCGGTGGCTGATGGGGCGAGCGAGATTGATATCGTTGTCACCCGGGAGCATGTCCTGACCGGCAACTGGCAGGCGCTTTACGATGAAATGCGTGATTTCAGACAGGCCTGCGGTGATGCTCATGTCAAAGCCATTCTGGCGACCGGCGATTTGCGCACATTGCGCAATGTTGGACGCGCCTCGATGGTCTGCATGATGGCCGGCGCCGATTTCATCAAGACGTCGACGGGCAAGGAAAGCGCCAATGCGACCCTGCCGGTCAGCCTTGTGATGTTGCGCATGATCCGCCATTTCCATGAGCGCACCGGCAATATCGTCGGTTTCAAGCCAGCCGGCGGCATTTCGACGGCCAAGGATGTTCTGGCCTATCAGGTCCTGATGAAGGAGGAGCTTGGCCGTCGCTGGCTGGAGCCGGACCTGCTGCGTTTCGGCGCTTCCTCCCTGCTTTCCGATATCGAACGGCAGCTTGAGCACCATGTGACCGGCCGCTATTCGGCCTTTAACCGCCATCCGATGGCTTGAGAACGGGGCAGGAAAAATGACTGTTGCCAATTTTTTTGATTCCCTCGATTACGGTCCTGCGCCCGAATCCGACAGCAATGTGCGCGCCTGGCTTGCCGGTCATGACGGGGCCTTCGGGCATTTCATCAATGGCCGTTTTGTGGCCGCCAAACAGGCTGGAACGCTTGCCACGATCGAACCGGCGACCGGCGATAAACTGGCTGACACGGCGCTTGGGACGGTCGAGGATCTGGACGATGCCGTCAAGGCGGCGGCAAAGGCACAAACAGCCTGGGCTGCTATGGGCGGCAAGGCACGGGCGCGGCATCTTTATGCGCTGGCACGTATGGTGCAGCGCCATGGACGCCTGTTTGCTGTGTTGGAGGCCCTCGACAATGGCAAACCGATCCGTGAGACACGCGATCTGGATGTCCCGCTGGTGGCCAGGCATTTCTATCATCATGCCGGATGGGCCGAATTGCAGGACAGTGAATTGTCCGGCTTCAAGCCCATTGGCGTGATCGGCCAGATCATTCCCTGGAATTTTCCATTGCTGATGCTTGCCTGGAAGGTGGCTCCGGCGCTGGCGCTCGGCAACACCGTTGTTCTCAAGCCGGCGGAATCAACACCTTTGACAGCGCTGCTTTTTGCCGAACTGGCTGCGCGCAGCGGCCTGCCGGCAGGCGTGCTCAATGTGGTCACCGGTGACGGTTCGACCGGTGCTGCCCTTGTCAATCATGAAGGTGTCGGCAAGATCGCCTTTACCGGCTCAACCGATGTCGGCCGCATCATTCGCGCCGATACCGCCGGCAGCGGCAAGTCGCTGACTCTGGAACTCGGCGGCAAATCGCCCTTCATCGTCTTTGATGATGCGGACATCGAAAGCGCCATCGAAGGTGTGGTCGATGCCATCTGGTTCAATCAGGGCCAGGTCTGTTGCGCCGGATCGCGCCTGCTTGTGCAGGAAAGTATCCACGATCGTTTCATTGCCCGGCTCAAGGAGCGCATGGACACATTGCGCGTCGGCCATCCGCTGGACAAGGCGATCGATCTGGGTGCGATCATAGATCCGACACAGCTGGAGCGCATCAGCAGTCTCGTTCAAAAGGGTGTCGAAGAAGGGGCAGAGGCCTATGCGCCGGCTATTGAAATACCCGGCAATGGCAGTTTTTTCCCGCCGACCCTTTTGACCAATGTGGAGCCCGCCTCGACGGTTGCCGTGGAGGAAATCTTCGGTCCGGTCATGGTGGCCATGTCCTTTCGCACGCCCGACGATGCGGTGGCGCTTGCCAACAATACCCGCTACGGCCTGGCCGCCAGTGTCTGGAGCGAGAATATCTCCCTGGCGCTGGATATCGCCCCGCAGCTCAAAGCCGGTGTGGTCTGGGTCAATGCCACCAACCTGTTTGATGCCGGTGTCGGTTTCGGCGGCTATCGCGAATCCGGATTTGGCCGCGAAGGCGGACTGGAAGGCGCCTATGAATATCTCAAGCTGAAAAGCTGGGAATCGCGCAAGCCCTACAAATCCCTGCCAGCCGTGCCCGCAGTCGAGGCTACGGACAGTTTCGAACCCATGGACGTGGACCGCACCGCCAAGCTCTATGTGGGCGGCAAACAGGTGCGCCCCGATGGCAATTATTCCATCAATATTGTTTCGCCGAAGGGCAAGATCATCGGTGAAATGGGTGAGGGCAACCGCAAGGACATCCGAAATGCCGTGGAAGCGGCGCACAAGGCGAGCAGCTGGGCCAGCGCATCCACCCATCTGCGCGCCCAGATTCTCTATTATCTCGGCGAAAACCTCTCCGCCCGCAGCCATGAATTTGCCGCACGCCTTACTGCGATGACCGGCGCCAAGAAGTCGGATGCGGAAAAAGAGGTGAGCGCCTCCATCGACCGGCTCTTTACCTATGCAGCCTGGGCCGACAAGTTCGATGGCGCGGTACACAGCCCGCCTTTGCGCGGTGTTGCCCTTGCCATGAATGAACCGATTGGCGTCGCCGGTGTCATCTGCCCCGACGAAGCGCCCTTGCTGGGCTTTGTCAGTCTGGTTGCCCCACTGGTGGCGATGGGCAACCGGGTTGTTGCCGTTCCCAGTGAGCGTTATGGCCTGATTGCCGCTGATTTCTATCAGGTGCTCGATACATCGGATGTGCCCAGTGGTGTGGTCAATATTGTCACTGGCCATGCGATGGAACTGGCCACCACGCTGGCCGATCATGATGGTGTTGACGTGGTGTGGGCCTTTGCCGGCGCCGATATCTCCAAGATGGTTGAAGCCCGTTCCGTCGGCAACATGAAACGCACCTTTGTCGACAATGGTCTGGCGACGGACTGGCTCGACCCTGCCGTGGGTGAAGGCCGGCATTTTTTGCGCAACGCTGTCCAGGTCAAGAATATCTGGATCCCCTATGGCGAATAGGGCCGTGGCGGACTGGAGTTCCGATTCCGGCGGATTGGAACCCATTGCCCGCGCGACCCTGCAGGAGCAGGTCTATCAGCAGCTTCGCACCCGCATCATGTCCGGGTTCTTCCAGCCCGGACAGCCGCTGAGCACACGCTCCGTTGCCGAGGCCGCAGGCGTCTCGGTCATGCCCGTGCGCGACGCCTTGCGGCGACTTGAAGTTGAAAATGCACTGGTTGTCGGCAACAACAGAACTTTGCAGGTGCCGATCCTTGATGGGGACACGCTGCAGGAAATCAGCGCCATGCGGATAGCCCTGGAAGGGCTGGCCGTGGAACGCGCCATGCCTTCGATCAATACCGATGATGTTGCCGTCTTGCGCCACCTGTGCGGTGTCATGAACGACAGCATCCTGTCAGGTGATATAGACAAATATCTCGAAGCCAATTGGGCATTCCACAATCGCATCTACGCACGCTCATCCTCGGAAATCATGATATCCGTGATCGAAAGCCTGTGGCTGCGCATGGGGCCATATTTCCGGCTCACGGCACAGGACAAGAACCATCTTGATAATGCCATGAAGATTCATCACGACATTGTCGAAGCCATGCGCACGGGTGATTGCGCCGCTGCCCGCAGCGCCGTTGTCGCCGATATCGAGGCAGCAGCCGGCGATCTGTCACAATGGCTTGCGCAACAGGCCGGTTAGAAATCTGCTTGCAGGCCAACAAACGATCAGGGTCCTTTCATGCGAAGAAAAATCATACAGGCATGCAGCTTTGCCGTTCTGCTGGTTCTGGCCGGATGCCTATCCATCGGTCCATCGAATGTCGATATCACCGATGTGGCGATCAACCGGAGCCTTGCAGTCTCCCGGGTCAACGCCTATCGGGCCAGCCATGGTTTGCCCCCGCTGATACACGATTCGCGCCTCGACCAGGTTTCGAGAGACATGGCCCATCTCATCACCCGCAATGACAGCATGAGCACCTGGCAGCACAGCGCCAGAGGTCTGTCCGGGCGGCTGAACGCTGCCGGATACCGGACCTTTGCTGGCGCGGAGAATCTCGGCGCGGGTTATGTCTCATTTGATCATGCATTTTCCGGCTGGAAAGGCTCGCCCGATCACAACAAGAACCTGCTCAACAAATATGTCACCCGCATCGGCATGGCCTGGTCCAAACGCCCGGACGGAAAATGGCGCAATTTCTGGGTCATGACCCTTGCCCGGCCTATTGCAGACGGCCCGCCAAACCTTTAAGAAATCCGCAGACATGCAAGCACAAACCCGGCCATCTGTCTGAACAGCCCCCGCCAAAACAGGGCATATTTTGAGCCAACGCGTCAGCGCGGCATGCTGGCAACACCTTCGGAGTGAGCATTCCATGCGCAAAGAAATCTCACGCTATCTGAGAATATTGATTCCCCTGGCGATCCTGTTTTATCTCGTTCCCATTATTACCGTGCTGTTTGTCGCCTGTGGAATTCTGGACATTGCCCGCCACCACAGGGTGACCCGGGATTTGGCCAAACAATATTTTTTCCGCAACGGCCTGCCCACCTGGCTGCTCTCTCCCTTCAATCTGTTTCTCGATCTCATCTCGTCGCGCAACAAATATGTCTATCGGCTGGAGGATTTTCCGAGTGGCCACCGCGCGGAAATCGAGCGTGTGCTCAAGACATTCGATGACAACAGGGACGAGATTATCAGCGATATCAAAAAGCAGATGGCGGGCAAGAAACGCGGTATGCTTTTCTACAAATGGTACGACAAGAACGTCAATGAGGACGTGCCGGCCTTCAATGAGGATTACACCTATATCAAGACGATTGGCGTGTCGGTTTTCAACCAGAAGGAATCCACCAGCCTGCATTTCGGGCCACTGCGGCTGACCTTGTGGGTTCTGTACAATCTGACGGCGTTCAAGAGCGATAATGTCTTCATCGAAGTCGATGGCAAAATACATTACTGGCACGATGATCCGCTCTTCATATTCGACGACACGCTGCAGCACCGGTCCATCAATGAGGAAGACCGCGAGCGCTACTGCGTGTTTGTCGACGTCCTGCGCCCATCGCGTTTCACCAGCCTGCAGAATCTCATCATGAAGGGCATCCAGCTTATCTTCATCAAATTCAACGGCATTTTCTACAAGAACTGGACCTTCCTGAAATAGTCTTATCCCGCCGCCTTGCGGGTTTCGGGCAATATTTGCCGGTGGCACTGGACAATGGACCCGGCATTGCGCATCATTTTTTCATGAAACCGGGAAGTGGAATTGATCAGACAGGCTTTGCGAGACTCTGCTGGGTCATCGCGATTTCGGCATGTCTCTTCGCATTTGCTCCGCAAGGTACGGCCTGGGCCAATCAGACGCTGCGGGTCGGCGTTCTGGCGCACAGAGGTGAGGATGTTGCGGTTTCCCGCTGGCAGCCGACGTTCCAACATCTTTCGCAAGTGCTGGACGATGTGGAATTCCGCATTGTCCCTCTTTCCCTCCAGGGCATGAATACGGCGTTGGAAACCGGCCAGCTTGATCTGATCCTGACCAATCCCGGCCACTATCACCTGATTGCCAGAACCCACGCCTATTCGCCGCTTGTCACTGTGCGGACCGACCGCAAAGGGCAACCGACAACCGGAAACCGGTTCGGCTCGGTTATCTTTGTGCGCAGCGGCGATGATTCGATCGCCGGACTTGTCGACCTGAAGGGTAAAAAACTGGGTGCAGTGGCGCCCGATGCCTTCGGTGGCTTCCTGATTGCAGCCAATACGCTGTTGGCCAACGGCATCAATCCGTGGAACGATCTGGTTGGGATTTCCTACTATGGCTTCCCGCAGGACCGGATTGTAAAGGCCGTTCTCAATGGGGATGTGGCTGCCGGGATCGTGCGCACCGGCGTGCTCGAATCCATGATCGGTCAGAAAGAAATCCAGCCAGGCGATCTGCGGGTGCTAAATCCGGTCAAAATTCCCGGGTTTGACCTCAAATTGTCGACGTCCTTGTCTCCGGAATGGTTGCTGGCTGCGGCCGTTGATGTCCCTGACCACAGCAAGCGGGATATTGTTCTGGCGCTTCTCTCGCTGAGCGGGGACGACGCAGCCGTGATGCGCGGCGGCTATGCCGGCTGGAATACCGTATCCCATGATGGCAATGTCCGCGCTCTGATCGAGACGATTGAAGCTGCGGCATCCGCCAGCGCTGCACCTTCAGCGTCATTCAACATGCTGCTGTTTCCGGCGCTTGCTCTTGGGGCGGGCATTCTGGTCACTGTGACCCTTCGGCAGCGACGGCGCAATGGGGCCCGGACATTGGGGCAAGACCCGGCGAGGCCGGACATGTCCGGACCGGAAATCCCTCTAACGCCGCGTGAACAGGAAATATTGCTGCTGGTCGAGAAGGGGCTTACGTCGAAGCAGATTGCCCGGGACCTGGGAATCAGCCCCAAGACCGTGGAATATCATCGCGGTCACCTGATGCGCAAATATGAAGCGCAGAACATGACGGAGGTCGTCAGCAAGGCGGCTGCGGCGGTGCAGACATGACGTTCGCTCGAAATGTTCTGCAGGAAATACCAACGTCAAATTCAGCACATTAGGGTTTTCCCTAGCCGGTTTCATGGCTTGCCCCAAGTTGCCGCCGTCCGGCCGCTCGCGCAGACTGACCCGTATGCGCCAGGAGTCTTTGACCGATGGTCGGCATCACGCAACTTTTTGGGAGGAAATCATGTCTTTTTACACAAGGATTCTGGCCGCCATTGTGTCGGTATGCGCATTGGCGGCATTGCAGCTCGGGCCGGCAGCGGCCAATGAGCGTTATGGCACGCAAAAGGTCGTCTATCACATCAACTACAATGGTGGTGAAGACGACAAGGCCTATCGTGGCGCTCTGCGCAACATCCAGAACCACATCAATGCCGTGGGCGCGGAGAACATCGAAATCAAGGTGGTTATGCACGGAAACGGCCTGGGGCTGCTCTCACACGCAAAGACCAACGAGCTGCTTCAGGGTCAGGTGCTGGAACTGAAGGGCCAGAACGTCGAAATGCAGGTTTGCAACAACACATTGAAGGGGCGCAAGATCAGCTATGAAGATGATCTGTTTGATGTTTTCAAGGAAGACATCGTGCCTTCAGGCGTCGCTGAACTGAGCAGGCTCCAGCAAATGGGCTATACCTATATCAAGCCATGATCGAGGCAGTGGCGATCACTGGATCGCCACGCCACCCCTTTGATCGCCAATAGACGTTCCATGCGGTTTTCAGTCGGTTCAATGCTTTCTTTGTTCACCACCGGTGCCTTTGTTGATTCTGATCAAATTGGCTTTTTCTGATCGCGTTAGTCTGCAAGGCAGCAGATTAATCGCGAAAGATTTCCGTTGTGACCAAAGTGATGAAGACCGGCGTTCCACTCGATGCTTCCCTTTTATGCGCCAGCATTGATCTGTCTGTTCTGGATGGAAAACCTTCTGGCGGTAAAACGCTGCCCGGTGCTCTTATGGGGCAGGAACGGGCGCTGGACGCCATCCGCATGGCTGCCAAGATTCCCCATGAAGATTTCAATCTTTTTGTTCTGGGCAATCAGGGATACGGACGGCACACAGCAGTCACCGCAATTCTTCAGGAAGAGGCCCAGCACCGCCCTGTTCCCTCCGATTGGGTCTATGTCAATAATTTCGAAACGCCCGACAAACCCCAGGCCATAGAGCTTCAACCGGGTCTGGCCCTGTCGCTGAAACAGGCGATGGATGCGTTGATCGACAATCTGGCCAATGACATTCCGGCGCTCTTTGAATCCGAGTCCTACCAGAATCAGCGCAGAAAACTGGAACAGGAATTCGGTGAAACCAATGAGAACGAATTCAGCGGGCTGATAGAGGAAGCAAAGAAAAATGAACTTGCCCTGCTGCGCACACCCATGGGTTTTGCCATAGCGCCGACGAAAGACGGCAAGCCGATCAAGGCGGAAGATTTCGAAACCCTGCCGATGGCACAGCAGGAAGCGATCAACAGCAAGATCGAGGCAGCGAACGAGAAGCTCGAGGCGGTGCTCAAGGAAATTCCCAAGCATGAGAAGGCGCATCGCAGAGCGATCGAATTACTCAACAAATCCATGGCCGAACAGGGTGTGGATGAGGCGATGCTGCCGGTTTACGGACAGTTTGAGAAAATCGGCATTCTGAAGTCCTATCTCGATGCGGTTCACGCAGACCTGATCGAAAACGCAGAGCTGTTTTTGAGCGACGGTTCTGCCGCGCAGGCCGGTCCCTTTCCTGTCGCAACGACCAAACACTACAAGGAACCGCAATTCAGGCGCTACACGGTCAATGTGATGGTCTCCAACACACCGGACGGCAAAAGAGGCGCGCCGGTTGAGGTGGAGTTTCTGCCGACCCTTGCCAATCTGATCGGACGCGTCGAGCACCTGTCTGAAATGGGTGTGCTGTTTACCGATTTTACCATGATCAAACCTGGCGCCCTGCACCGGGCCAATGGCGGTTATCTCATTTTGGATGTGCGTCAGCTGCTCAGTGAGCCCTTTGCCTGGGATGCATTGAAACGGTGTCTGAAGTCGGGGCAGATCTCCATTGTATCGGCGGCTGAACGCTTCAGTCTGGCCACGACGACGTCCCTTGAACCCGATCCAATCCCCTTGAACCTGCGTATTGCACTGGTTGGCGAGCGCAGTCTCTATTATCTGCTGATGGCCTATGACCCGGAATTTGCTCCGCTGTTCAAAATGCAGGCGGATTTCAATGACGGGGTTTTCCTGACAGAGGAAACGGTTCCTCAATATGTCGAACTGGTTCATTCAATCGCCAGGGACAAGTCCCTGCTCAGCCCCGACCCTGCCGGGCTGCAACGGCTGATGATAGAGGGAACTCGGCTGGCCGACGATTCGCAAAAGGTCTCGCTGGACCTGGGCCGGCTTTCAGACATTCTGCGCGAAGCCAACTATTGGGCGATGGCAGCCGGCAACAAGACCATCACGGCAGACGACATAGATCGTGCCGTTGCCGAGGCGGAAACCCGCGCAGGGCGGATAAGGGAACTGACCCAGGAAGCCATCAGCCGCGAAACCCTGCTGATCAAAACCACCGGTGACGCCGTCGGTCAGATCAATGCGCTTTCCGTGCTCGAACTGGGCAATTACCGGTTTGGCCGGCCTTCGCTTGTATCGGCGCGGGCGCGGATGGGCAGAGGCAAGGTTGTCGATATCGAGCGGGAAGTGGAACTGGGCGGCCCTCTGCACTCCAAGGGGGTGCTGATACTGTCAGGCTATCTGGCAACGCATTACGCGCTGGATACACCGATGTCGCTGTGGGCGAGCATCGTGTTTGAACAAAGCTATGGCGGGATAGACGGAGACAGCGCGTCGGCAGCTGAACTTTTTGCTTTGCTTTCGACGCTGGCGGACGTTCCCATCAGTCAGGCTTTCGCCGTCACCGGCTCGGTCAATCAGCAGGGGCGCATCCAGCCGATCGGCGGCGTCAACGAAAAGATCGAAGGGTTTTTCGATGTCTGTGCCGGGCGCGGTCTGACCGGAAATCAAGGTGTTCTGATTCCGGATACCAATGTGAAACACCTGGCCTTGCGGTCCCGTGTAATCGACGCTGTTCGGGCTGACAAATTCAAGATCATTCCCATTGCGACCATTGATGAGGGCATCGCGCTGCTGACGTCCCGCAAGGCCGGCAAGCGCAGCAAAAAGGGCCTATTTCCCGCCACGTCGGTCAATGGCCTGGTCGAAGCCCGTCTGCGCAGCTTTGCCGAAGGGCTGCGAAGCTTTGGCGCCATGGTCGATCCCGGCAAAGGCAATGGGGCGGCAGTCAAATGAGCCAGAAGGATCAACCGCGGCAATGGCGCATCATTGTGGGCGCCACTAGTTTTGCCGATGCCAATTCGGCCATCGCTTTGGCCGTCGGCCTTGCCAGCGAACTTGATGGTGAAATCAATGCCTGTCTTATCGAGGATGAAGCCGTTCTCGCCTATGCCGCTTTGCCTTTCGCCAGAACCATTTTTCCTGGAGGCGGGAAAGCCGAACCGGTGACCCTGCAGGCGATGCAGTCAGCCTTCCGGCGTGATGCTGAGGGTTTTCGCAAAGCAATCGAAAATGCGGCCTCTCTCGGGGCCTTTCGCTGGACCTTCCAGCAAAAACGCGGTGAGCTCAGGAGCCTTCTGCCGACAGCTCTTGGCGAGAGGGACATTGTTGTGATCGGGCGTCAACGGCTGCACGGCCGTGCTGGCGATCTCTATGTGCTGGACGATGCGTCACAGCCCGCGGAAAGGCTCTACGCCATGGCGCTGCGCACTGCCGATCGACTGAAGGTGCCGATAAATGTGCTGATCTGGGGCAAAGATGCTGCGGCGGTGGACGCCCGGCAAACCTGGGTCGAGCAAACCTGGGTCGAGCAAACCTGTTCTAACAGCGGTGTTCCGATACAAAGTGTGTGCGGAACCGCGTTTGATCGCACAGTACTGGACGCCATCGCCAAAAACAGCCCGGCCGCGATGATGCTCAGCCGTTCGGTTGCCGATCAGATCGATCTGGAGCAATTGCTGGACATCGGCCGTTGCCCGGTTCTCGTTGTTGCCGACTGACCAAGGCATTTCCAGCCCAGCCTGACGGATCGATCTTGCACCGGTGTTTTCCTGACGTCTTTTCCAGTCATGATCATTGTCAGGGCAGGCCATCATGGCATAGATTGACTTCGAAAAATGCCGATTGGCGCGATTGTTCAAAATGAAACCATTTTGGCCTATGCCCACGGACAATGAGTGATCGCGGCCATGTTTTGTCAAAGCAGCGGGCGATCGTGTTTACCGGAGAGAACATGCCCGACCTGAACCCATCTGAAGTCAAATCCCCTGAAGTCAAATCCCCCGAAGTCAAATCATGGAGCGCGGTTGCGCCCAGATTGATCGATGTCGCCATGGGGCGAACCTTTGCCGATACCGTGATCAAGGGGGGCAAATGGGTCAATGTCTATTCCGGCGAGATCGTCCCGGATACGGATATTGCCATTGCTGAAGGTCGTTTTGCCTATATCGGTCCCAATGCCGACCACGCGACAGGACCCGATACCAAAATCATAGACGCCGCCGGCCGCTATATGGTGCCCGGCCTGTGTGATGCGCATATGCATGTGGAAAGCGGCATGGTGACCGTGACCGAATTTGCCCGGGCAGTCATACCGCATGGCACCACCTCCATGTTCATCGATCCCCATGAAATCGCCAATGTGCTGGGATTGCCGGGTGTCAAACTGATGCATGATGAAGCCATGGGCCTGCCGATCAATATCTGGGTCCAGATGCCGAGCTGCGTGCCGTCGGCGCCGGGGCTCGAACATGCCGGCGCGGAGCTGGGCGTCGAAGAGGTGGCCGAAGCCATGCAATGGCCGAATATCTGCGGCCTGGGCGAGATGATGAATTTCCCCGGCGTTGCAGCAGGTGATGCCCGCATGCTGGGCGAGATCGCGGCGACACAGATGGCCGGGAAAACCGTCGGTGGCCATTACGCCTCGCCGGATCTCGGGCCGGCCTTCCATGCCTATGTTGCCGGTGGTCCGGCAGATGATCATGAGGGCACCCGCAAGGAGGACGCCATTGCACGGGTGCGCCAGGGCATGCGCGCCATGCTGCGGCTGGGCTCGGCCTGGTATGATGTCGCCACGCAGGTCAAGGCGATCACCGAGGACGGGCTGGATTCGCGAAACTTCATCCTGTGCACCGATGACAGCCATTCCGGCACGCTGGTCAATGACGGACACATGAACCGCGTCGTGCGTCATGCGATTGCCCAGGGGCTCAAACCCATCACCGCGATCCAGATGGCGACGCTCAATACCGCCCAGCATTTTGGCATGGAGCGGGAACTGGGTTCCATCGCGCCGGGCCGGCGCGCCGACATGATCCTGACATCCGACCTGGCAGCCATGCCGGTTGAGCTGGTGATGGCACGCGGTGAGGTTCTGGCCGAGAATGGCGCCCTTCAGGCTGACATAGCGCCCTATCCCTATCCTGATTTTGCCCGTGGAACAGTGCATATGGGCAAGCAACTGTCGGCGGGCGATTTTGATGTTGAGGCCCCGGCAGGGGCGGCAAAGGTGCGGGCCCGCGTCATCGGTGTTGTTGAAAACCAGGCGCCGACCAAAGCGCTGGAAGCCGAACTCACTGTCAGCAACGGTATCGTCGACATGGATGTTGCAGGTGATGTCTGTCAGATCGCTCTGGTCGAGCGGCATCGCGGAACCGGCAAGGTCGTCAACGGCTTTGTTTCCGGCTTTGGTTACAAGGCCGATTGCGCCATGGCATCGACCGTGGCCCATGACAGCCACCACATGATTGTCGTCGGCACCAACAAGGAAGATATGGCGCTGGCGGCCAATCGACTGGGTGAAGTCGGCGGCGGCGTCACCGTCTTTTCAGGCGGCAAGGAACTCGCCATGGTAGAATTGCCGATTGCCGGCCTGATGTCTGATGAGCGATCCGAAGTTGTCGCCGCCAAGGCGCAGAAAATGGTCGATGCCATGGAGCAATGTGGCTGCACGCTCAACAATGCCTACATGCAGCATTCCCTGCTGGCGCTGGTCGTCATCCCGGAAATCCGCATTTCCGATGTCGGAATCATTGATGTCACCAAATTTGAGAAGGTGGATCTGTTTGTTTAGGCGGCTGTGGAATTAAGCCTGGCGGCAGTGCGGTCTTATAGCATTTGAAAACATGGACCACATCAATGTTCCCATTGGTGTGGTCCTGCATGTCCGTGCGGACTACGACTCGTTATTCCTGTTCGGCAGAACCGCCGGCTGACACATATTTGGCGCTGAAAGCCTTCTCACCCAGGCGCTCGATCAGACTGAGCTGCAATTCGAGCCAGCTCTTGTGTCCCTCTTCGTCAAGGACAATTTTTTCAAACAGAGTGCGCGTTCCAATATCGCCGACTTCGCTCGCATGCTGCGAAGCCATCGTATAGAATTCGATCGCTTCCTCCTCGTCGGCCAGATCGGATTTGAACATGTTGACAAGCGAATCGGCAGCAACGGGCTTCTTGTAGAAATCCAGTTCCGGCTTTCCGTGAAAGAACATGATTCGCTGAATATAGAGGTCCGAGTGCCCCAATTCTTCCTGCATTTCCTCCCGCATTTGAGCCGCCAGCTTGTCCAGCCCCCAATCATCAAGCACATGGGAATGCAATTGATACTGATGTGCTGCGGATAGTTCCATCTGCAATGCTTTTTGCAGATGCTGCATTGATGTGTCATTGACCATTTCATCACCTCGCTTTCAAGACATATATATAAGTCTTCATATGTATCATATCAACGGCGTGAACGGCAAAAACCGGCAAGATTCTTTCCAGAATAACGTCGGAATGACCGGGCATCGAACAGGCGATGAGGAGGGTATGCGGGGCAAGGCGGATATCAAACAGGTAACTAAATCGCCTTCGATGGTCACCTGATCTCCTGCGCGGGGACGGTCGATGATAACGCTGTTGATGTCAATATGAATCAATCCGGTTCAGCGCTGAAAAACGGAGGCAGCTTCGGCCTGACACGTCAGACCGAATGGGTCAAACCGCCATCAATGCGAATGTTCTGCCCGGTCATATAGGCGGCCTCGTCGGATGCGAGATAGGCAATCAGGGACGAAACCTCAGTTGCCTTGCCGTAACGCCCCATGGGAATGCGGGCGCGTCGGTCTTCCGTTTCCGGCAGACTGTCGATGAAGCCCGGAAGAACATTGTTCATGCGAATATTATCCGGCGCATATTTGTCGGCAAAGAGCTTGGTAAAACTGGCCAGCGCCGCGCGAAAGACCCCCGATGTCGGAAACAGCGGGTCCGGCTCAAAGGCTGCGAAGGTTGAAATATTGATGATCGCGCCGCCGCCCTGTGCCGCCATGATGGGCGCCAGGATACGCGCCGGACGCACCACATTCAACAGATAGACCTCCATGCCAATGTGCCAGTCCTCGTCACTGATTTCCATCACAGGCCCCTTGGGTCCATGTCCGGCGGAATTGACAAGGACATCGACGCGGTCCCAACGGTCCATGGCCAGGTCAACCAGCCTTTGCAGATCGTCGACGGACCGGTTCGAGCCAGTCACCCCGATGCCTCCCAACGCACCAGCGAGCGCTTCGCCCTTGCCGGATGAAGAAAGGATGGCCACGTCAAAACCCTCGCCTGCCAGCCGCCGCGCGGCGTCCGCACCCATGCCGCTGCCGCCGGCTGTGATCAGCGCAACCTTGTTTGAAGTCATGGTCGTTCCTCCTATATCGTTGCTCTTGCCGCTCTATGTCATCACCTTGGGCCCATTTTCACCGCTTGACCAACCCTGTCTTGTCGCGCATGACCTATCAAGGATCCATCCGGCGGAGCACCCGGTCTGCCTTGACGGGTTTCCGCCCAACAACAAAGGTTAGACCACAGGCGTCATGATCCTCAATGTTGCGATTGTTCTGGTTGTCGTGGTCTCGGCGCTTCTGCTCTGGTCGCCGCGCCTCTATGCCTCGGTGACATGGCGGGCCATGACCACGCCGCTGGCTTCCATCATCGGCAGCGGTTTTCTGGTGCTGGGCCCCTTGCTGGATGCCGCCTACGGCAAATATGCGCCGGTGATCATGGCGCTTCTGTGCCTGTTTGCCTATTTCTACGGAGCAGCCATCCGCTACAACATGCGTGTCATCGAGCGGCCGGGGGAAAAGCGAAGCCCGCTGGTGGGCGGCCTCGAGACGGCAGCGTCCTGGTCCTTGGGTTTTGCCTATATCATTTCCGTTGCCTATTACCTCAATCTGTTCGGCGCCTTCGGCGTCAGCCTCACGCCGGTCAATGAACCGCTGCCTGCAAAAATTGTCACATCCGCTGTCTATATGATCATCGTTGTCGCCGGCTGGCGGCGCGGTTTCAAATCGCTGGAGCAGATGGAATATATTTCCGTGACGGCAAAGCTTGCGATCATTGCCGGGCTGCTGCTTGGCCTTGCCGTGTATTTTTATGGGAAGGCCACGGGCGGGGGCCTGATATTCAATGCGCCCGATCTGGGTGGCTGGCCCGCCCTGACCCTTGCCTTCGGCCTGATCGTGACCGTCCAGGGGTTCGAGACATCGCGCTATCTGTCAGCCGACTATGACAGCCATACCCGCATACGTTCGATGCAATGGGCACAATGGTTGTCGACAGCGATCTATATGCTCTACATCCTGCTGCTCGCCTTTGTATTCGAGCGTGGCGCATTGCAGTTTTCCGAAACGGCAATTGTTGACATGATGGCCATTGTCGCGCCGATCCTGCCGGTGCTGCTTGTCGCAGCGGCACTCGCCGCGCAGTTCAGTGCTGCCGTGGCAGACACCAGCGGTTCCGGCGGACTGGTCGCCGAACTGACGGGCAAACGGGTCTCCGCCCGCATGGCCTATGTAATGCTGACCGGTATCGGCCTTGCCCTGACCTGGTCAGCCGGTATTTTTGATATCATCAGCTACGCCTCACGCGCCTTTGCCGCCTATTATGGACTGCAGGCCTCCATCGCGATGCTCAACGCCTGGCGCCAGGGCGACCGCTGGCGCAGCCTGGCATTTGCCGGTCTGACCCTGCTTGCCGTGCTGATTGTCCTGTTCGGGCAGGCTGTGGAGCAGTGATCCGCTTTACCGGATGAGCCCCAACTTTACCGCGTAAGGCCAAGTCTTTCGTGCCATTGCGCAATGCTTTCCTCCGGGTATGCGTCAAAGGTTTTGTCATTGGCGCCGATGCAGGTGGGGACCCAGGGCTGCTTGCTGCCCAGCATGAGATGGGTGCGCTCGGGCGGAACGGGAAGTTCGCTGTCGATGGTTGAGGCATGCGGGTGGACCAGTTCGGGCCAGCGCGGGTCCCACAGCCACAGGGCGCTGCCGCAGTTCCCGCAGAATTTTCGTTCCGCCGGGCTTTCGCGCGTCTCGCCTGAGGTTTCGTCGCTTTGACGGGCCCGGTAGCTGCGTATGTGGTCGGCCCCGCCGACCACCAGCGTATCGAATGACGCGCTCAGATTGATGGCAAAACCGCCCGCTCCGGCGGTCTTGCGGCAGATCGAGCAATAACAAAGATTGAATGGATAGGGATGCGCCGATTCGACCGTGAATGTCACAGATTGGCAATGGCAGGATCCGGAAAGAAGCATTTCATTCTCCATTTGAAACAGCGGATGGACAATCCGATTGGTGCACGCATATGCGGCAATGTTCAACCTGAACCGATCGACTGCGGAGGCATGGAAAGGCGCGCCTGGTGTCACCCATGACAATATATTGACCAAAAGAGCCATAAATGCACCGTTTTTGCACAAAAGCAGCCTGTTTTTTGCCAATCAGTTGATTTCAATCAACTCACAGGATGTCCACCTGCCATTGAATGCACATTATAAGTTACTACATTAGCAACATCTAATTTACAGTGGCGCGATATCCGGATGGAACCGCAGCCCGATATGGAGGATCGCATGACCAATATTGTCGTTCTGGGTGCCGGGCTGGGTGGTGTCATCATGGCCTATGAAATGAAGGAAAAAGTGGGGCGCGAGGGCACGGTGACCGTCGTCAACGAGGGTTCCACCTACTCCTTTGTTCCTTCCAATCCCTGGGTTGCTGTCGGTTGGCGCAAGCGCGAAGAGATTTCTGTCGATCTGGTGCCGGTCTTTGCCAAGCGGGACATCAAGTTGAAACCGCAGGGCGCAAAAAGAATCCATCCCGACAGGAATCAGATTGAACTGAACAATGGCGAGGTGATTGATTACGATTATCTGATCATCTCCACCGGGCCTGATCTTGCCTTTGACGAGATCGAGGGTCTGGGGCCAAAGGCAAACACCCAGTCGATCTGCCACATCGACCATGCGCTGGATGCCCATGCGGCTTACGAGCAATTGGTGAAAAAACCAGGGCCCGTTGTCATCGGCGCCGTTCAGGGTGCATCGTGTTACGGCCCGGCCTATGAATTTGCCTTTATCGTCGATACGGCGCTTCGCCGCGCAAAATTACGCGATCAGGTGCCGATGACCTTTGTCACGCCAGAGCCCTATGTCGGCCATCTGGGGCTTGACGGTGTCGGTGATACCAAATCGCTTTTGGAAAGCGCCATGCGCGAACAGCATATCAAGTGGATCACCAACGCCAAGGTGACCAAAGTCGACAAAGGCATGATGCATGTCGAGGAGGTCAATGATGACGGAACTGTCAAAAAGGCCCACGAATTGCCCTTCGCCTATTCCATGATGCTGCCGGCCTTTCGCGGCGTTGCAGCGGTCTCCGGCATAGAGGGTCTGACCAATCCGCGCGGTTTCATCACCATCGACAAGTACCAACGCAACGCCAAATATCGCAACGTCTTTGCCATTGGCGTCTGTGTGGCCATCCCGCCGGTCGGTCCGACACCGCTGCCGGTCGGCGTGCCGAAGACCGGTTTCATGATCGAGTCCATGGTGACGGCAACGGCGGCCAATATTGCCGCGCTGATGAAGGGCGAGGAACCGCAGGCGGTTGCAACCTGGAACGCGATCTGTCTGGCCGACTTTGGTGACAAGGGTCTTGCCTTCGTTGCCCAGCCGCAGATGCCGCCACGCAATGTCAACTGGTCGTCGTCGGGCAAATGGGTCCATCTGGCCAAAATCGGCTTTGAGAAATATTTCCTTGGCAAGGTCCGGCGCGGCAAGAGCGAGACATTCTACGAGAATCTCGCGCTCGATGTTCTGGGCATCAAGAAACTCAAGGAAATTCACATGGAACCATCGGAATAGGAACCATCCGAATAGAGGGCTGCACAATGCGATCGCCGGACCGGATTGGCCGGCCCGGCACGCAAATTCAAGGAGGCCGTATTGACGCTTCCAGTGATCAAAGATGACACGGATATCAGCCCGCTTGTGGCCAGGTCGCGGGACGTTTCGAAAGTCCTGAAGCTCCTGTCCAACCAGAAAAGGCTTCTGATTCTGTGCAAACTAGCAGCGGTCGGCGAGTGTCCGGTCCATGCGTTGGCAGAGACCATTGATCTTAGTCAATCGGCTCTGTCGCAACATCTGGCAAAACTGCGTCGGGATGGTCTGGTGACCTACCGCCGTGAAAGTCAGATGCTTTATTATGCCCTTGGCGATCCGCAGTTGAAACACCTGTTGATTGCGCTCAAGGACATTTATTGCCCGAAGGAAATTGCGGGCGCATCGAAGGAGAATGAAAAATGACTATTGGTCGCGCCGTATTGGCTTTCGCCGGGGTTGTAATCCTTGTCTCACTGGCACTGGGTTATTTTGTATCCCCAAACTGGTTTCTGCTCACTGCATTTGCCGGCTTGAACCTGTTCCAGTCCGCATTCACCGGCTTTTGCCCGGCGGCAATGATTTTCCGCAAGCTCGGCTTTAAATCCGGCGCTGCGTTTTAATCAAAGTTTTTTACCTCCGGTCCGGTGAAACGGACCGGCAGGCATTGCAAGGATGATACGATGTCAAGATCGCTCACACAGGCCGTGATTGCGCTGGCGATGACCGCGATGTTGGGTCTTTCTCCCGCAGGGGCGGAAGATTATCAGGTCGCGCGCTCCAGCATAAAGGTGATGAAATCGGTTTTCGGCCAGGTGCAGAGTCGTGACACGGTTCCCGCCAGGGCGCGCATCGGCGGCTCTGTCGTCGAAATCCTTGTTGAAGAAGGCGACGCCGTGCAGGCCGGCGACGCCATCGCCAATGTCGTGGATGAAAAAATTGCCTTGCAGCTCGACGCCATCGACGCGCGCCACGAGGCCCTTTCCGTACAATTGGACAACGCCCGCGACAATCTCGAACGCGCCAAACAGCTTTTTACCCGTGGCACGATCGCCAAGACACGGCTGGACGATCAACAGACACAATATGATGTGCTCTTCAACCAGCTGAATGCCGTTGAGGCCGACAAGGCCGTTATTGTCCAGCAGGCAAAGGAGGGCGCTGTTCTGGCGCCTTCTTCGGGCCGCGTTCTGGCTGTTCCGGTCACGCAGGGGTCTGTCATCCTGCCCGGCGAACTGATCGCCCGCATTGCCGGAGGGGGCTATTTCCTCCGGCTGTCGCTGCCCGAACGCCATGCCGCCGGCATAACAGAAGGTGAAAGCGTCATTGTCGGCACGCGTGGTCTGTCACCGGAAACCGACGCCTCTGCATCGATCACCGGCAAGATCGCCAAGGTCTATCCGGAAATCATCGACGGCCGTGTCACAGCTGATGTCGAGGTGGAAGGACTGGGAGATTTCTTTGTCGGCGAAAGAACACTTGTTTCCATACCCATCGGCAGCCGCAATGCCCTGATGGTGCCCGCACCGGCCATCGTGACCCGCCATGGTCTTGACTATGTTCTGATCCGTGAGGTCGATAAAACCGTGGAAGTCACCATTATTCCCGGCGAGAAAATTGACACCGATGCCGGGCCATTTGTGGAAGTCCTCAGCGGCCTCGTCGAGGGCGATGTGGTGGTCCTGCCATGAATCTCGGTATCGCAGGCCGCCTGACGAAGGCATTCATCACCTCACCACTGACACCGCTTTTCCTGCTGGCAAGTTTTGCCGTCGGGCTGATCGCGCTGACCACCCTGCCGCGCGAGGAAGAGCCGCAGATTTCCGTGCCCTTGGTCGATGTGTTCATCCAGGCCGACGGGTTGAAGGCGCCAGATGCCGTCAAGCTGGTGACGGAGCCGCTGGAAACAATCCTCAAGTCCATCGATGGTGTGGAGCACCTCTATTCGCAGTCCTCCGATGACAATGTCATGGTCACCGCCAGATTCATGGTGGGCACCAGTCCCGATGATGCGATCCTGCGTGTTCACGAGAAGATCCGCGCCAATTATGACCGGATTCCCAATGGTATTCCCGAGCCGCTGATCGTTGGCCGGGGTATCGACGATGTGGCCATTGTCGGTGTCACCATTTCGCCGAAACCGGAGAATGCTTCGCGCTGGAATGCCAATGACCTGACACGCCTGGCGCGCGAGGTTCTGGTGGAAATCACCAAGCTCGACGATGTCGGCCTGACCTATATTGTCGGTGACCAGCCCGAGGAAATTCGGGTTGAGCCCGATCCGGAGAAACTGTCGCTTTTCGGCGTGACGCTGCAGCAGCTTGCCGGCAAGGTTTCCGGTGCAAACAGGTCCTTTCAGGCCGGCATGGTGCGTTCAGGCGGCAAACAGGTGGGTCTGGTCGCCGGTCAGACGCTTCAGGGCGGTATCCAGATCGGCAATCTGCTGGTGACTGCCAGAGATGGTCGTCCTGTCTATATCCGCGATCTGGCAAAAATCGTCCTGGCCACGCAGCCCAATGAAACCCTCGTCAGCCAGATCAGGAAACAGGGTGCAGAACTGTCGCGCGTTCCGGCAGTCTCGATCGCGGTCGCCAAGCGTCCGGGCACCAATGCCGTGCTGATTGCCGACAGGATCCTCGAACGGTTGGAGGCTGTTGAGGCGACCATCATTCCTGAAGGCGTCGAACTGGCGATCACCCGAAACTACGGCGAATCGGCCAATGAAAAAGCCAATGAACTGCTTTTCCATCTGGCGCTGGCCACCATTTCGATCGTTCTGCTGGTGGCCGTAGCCATCGGCTGGAGAGCCGCTTTGGTGGTTGCCGTGGTGATTCCGACAACCATTTTGCTGACGCTTTTTGCGGCGCAGATCATGGGCTACACCCTGAACCGGGTCAGTCTCTTTGCGCTGATTTTCTCCATCGGCATTCTTGTCGATGACGCCATCGTGGTGATTGAGAACATTGCCCGTCACTGGGCGATGAAAGATGGCCGCCCGGCCGTTCAGGCTGCCATCGATGCGGTGGCGGAAGTCGGCAACCCGACCATTGTCGCTACGCTGACCGTTGTCGCCGCGCTGTTGCCCATGCTCTTTGTCTCCGGACTGATGGGCCCCTACATGAGCCCGATCCCGGCAACAGCATCTGCCGCCATGGTCTTTTCATTTTTTGTGGCCGTCACTCTGACCCCCTGGCTGATGATGAAATTTGCCGCCAAAGCGGCCTCGACCGGTGAAGGCCATCACGAGGCAATTGGCGGCCTGGGCCGTGTCTATATGGCAATTGCCCGGCCGATATTGCAGACCAGAGCCCGTTCTCTCGTGTTCCTGCTGATCGTCGGGGTCGCCACCATGGCATCGCTGGCGCTGTTTTACACCCAGCATGTCACCGTCAAGCTGCTGCCCTTTGACAACAAGACCGAGCTTCAGGTGGTTGTCGACCTGCCGGAAGGCTCTTCCGTAGAGGAAACCGACCGGGTGCTTTTTGCCATCAGCAAGCGCATTGCCGATGTTGAGGAAATCACCTCGTTCCAGAGCTATGCGGGCACAGCGGCGCCGTTCAATTTCAACGGCCTCGTGCGCCACTATTACCTGCGCAACCAGCCCAATCTGGGTGATGTGCAGGTCAATCTGCAACACCAGGGTGAGCGCGACCGCACCAGCCATGACATTGCGCTGGATATTCGCCAGCGCATGGTCGGTCTGGATATTCCGGCCGGCACATCCATCAAGGTCGTCGAGCCGCCTCCCGGCCCGCCGGTCATGGCGACGCTGCTGGCTGAGATTTATGGTCCGGATGCCGAGACCCGCCGAGCGGTGGCCACGAAGGTTCGCGAGGCCTACAACGCCGTGCCCTTTATTGTTGATGTTGACGATTCATTCGGCGTACCGGCACCGCGTGTGCGCATTTCCATCGATGAGGACAAACTGGAGTTCTTCCGGGTCGAACAGGGCGATGTGTTCCAGACAATCGCCGCCTATTTTGGCGGTCAGACCGTCGGCTATTCCCATCGCGGTGAGGGGCGTCATCCCATTCCCATCCGCATTGCGCTATCCAAGAGCGATCGGGTGATGGACGAACGGGCGCTTTCAACACCCGTTCCGGCCAACCTCCTGCCGGGCGACCGCGCCATCGTTGAACTGGGTGATATTGTCTCCTTTCACGAGGAAGAGACCAGCTATCCGATCTTCCGCCACAACATGATGACGGCGGAAATGGTGACAGGCGAACTGGCCGGTGAATTCGAGGCGCCCATTTATGGCATGCTGGCCGTGGCGGAAACCATCGATGCAATGGACTGGGGCGATCTGCCCAAGCCGGTGATCCGATTGAATGGCCAGCCGGATGATGAAAGCGTGCCGACCCTTCTGTGGGACGGTGAATGGGAAGTGACCTGGGTCACCTTCCGCGACATGGGCGCCGCCTTCATGGTGGCTCTGGTGGGCATCTATATCCTGGTTGTGGCCCAGTTCGGCTCCTTCAAGGTGCCGCTGGTCATCCTGACCCCGATCCCGCTGACCTTCATCGGCATCATGATCGGCCATTGGCTGTTTCACGCGCCCTTCACCGCCACGTCAATGATCGGTTTCATTGCGCTGGCCGGCATCATCGTGCGCAATTCCATCCTGCTGGTGGATTTTGTCCGCCACAGCCGCACCCCGGACAGGCAACTGATCGATGTGCTGCTGGAGGCCGGGGCCATCCGTTTCAAACCGATCCTGCTGACCGCCCTGGCCGCCATGATCGGCGCCGCCGTCATCCTGACCGACCCGATCTTCCAGGGCCTCGCCATCTCGCTGCTCTTTGGACTGGCATCCTCGACGGCTCTGACGGTTCTGGTCATTCCGGCCATTTACATCGTGTTCCGCGGACCCCGTTCGGCGTGATCACAATATGAAAACAAACGGGATTGGCGTTCTCGCCATCCCGACCAGCTCACGTGTCCTTTTCACCCGCATCGGCCTTCTGCTTCGCCGCGTGATAGTGGCGCTCTATGTCGCGCAGATCCACATGGGTTGGCGGCAATTGCAGATTCATGTCGTCCATTGTCTTGGTGATGATCTGGGCAATGGCCAGGTTGCGAAACCACTTGTTGTTTGACGGGATCACGAACCAGGGTGAGTCTTGGGTGCTGGTCTTTGCCAATACATCCTCATAGGCCTCCATATATTGAGGCCAGAATTTGCGTTCCTGATTGAGCGTTTCATGATCAAATGGAAACATTTGATGGCGGAAAACCGGTTCACTCGGCAAGGCGCGTCGCGCAGCGCGATGTGGTGCATCGGGCAAGCGGCGCAACGTAGCCGATGGGCCGGCTTTCCCCACCCATTGAAGAAAGAATGCACTTTCAATCCGTCGCAGAGAGGGCCGATCGATTTTGCCCGCTGCTCGCGTTGACTTGTGCTTATGGTGGGCAACACCACCGCGCGCAAGTCGCCTAATCAGCAACCAAAATCGATTCGGTCAAATGATTCCATTTGGTCATGAAACGCTCAAATCGCTTTCACTGATTTTCCAGTGCCGGGTTTCGTCTTCGAGCCGTCGGCGAAACCGCTCGAGCTGCTCCTCCGGTGAGATATGCAGATAGAATTTCAGGATTTTTGTGCCGCCCTGGGCCAGCAATTCCTCAAACCGGTTGATCAGTTCAAACCGCGATGACCACATGTCTTCCGGCACCAGATCGCGCACCCGCACGACGAGAACATCCTCATAATGCGACCGGTTGAACACCACGACCTCGCCCTTGGCGGGCGTGCGCTTGTGGATACGCCACAGAAAATCGTGGGAGAGCTCCTCTCTGCTGGGCTGCTTGAAACAGGCAACGGATGTTCCTTGCGGATTCATGCGGCTGAACACATGCCGGATGACCCCATCCTTGCCACCGGCATCAAGCCCCTGCAGCACGACCAGCAAAGACCGGTTGCCATCCGCATAGAGCCGGTATTGCAGGGCGGCCAGCCGTTTCAGATAGTCCTTGGTCAGCGGCTTTGCCTTGCTGTGAGACTTCTGATCAGCCGTATCCGCCGGATCAATATCCGCCAGCCGGACCCTTACGCCAGGCTTGACGATGAATTTTTTTGCGTAGTCCATGCGAAGGCCTCCGGTTGGGTGATCAGATTGGGTCCGGGCGTGATTATCGCCAGTAGTTCCTGAAAATCCCATCACTGAATCTATCCGGCCTTTGCGGCTTTTTGTCAGACTTCCTGGCGCAGTTTCAAACACGCCCCTTGCGGGTCATAGAAGTAATTGGAAATCGACCCGTCCTTGATCTTCTCGACCGCTTCCTTGATTACAAAAACCGGCACAAGAAACCATTCACGAGGCATGACAGGTCGCCCGAAGCGATCCATGACCTCGATCTCAAGACGCGCGGGTTCGAAGATGCGGTGAATCAGATTTTCCAGCTTTGTGCGGTTGATGTTGTAGAGCTCGTAGGTCGCAACAATTTCGACATTGGCCATCAGAAACGTCGGTTGATTGTGCGCTCCTGCGATGCGCTTTTCCACGTCCATGTTGGTTACGCCGATTTTGTGGACAAGGTCCCGGTTTTCCGCGACTAACGGATGATCGGCCTTGCTCCGCAGCACATAGATCGTCCCGCTGGCCTCGTCGCCGTCGATGGTCTGATCAGAAAACAAGGGGCCTGGGCTGCTCGGATCAGTGATGATCCGGCTTGTTTCGTCTTTATAAAGCGCTCGCTGAAGAGACCTGAGCAGAATATTGCTTTCTGTCCCGTTCGAATAAATAACGCGCAATCTGGCGTCAAATTCACCATTGGGTGCGCGGATTGGCTCACCTACCGAAGCAATGTAGAGCGTTTGGCCACTGAGAATAAAAAACTCACCTGCTTTGATGTCGGCTTTCAGAAAGCCTGCATCTCTTCGGATGTTGCGCGTCTCACGCAAGCCGCTATTCAGCTCCTTTTGTACCCGCTCGAAGATCGGTTTGAAGGTGTCGAAATCCTGACATTTTTCACGGTTCGCAATCTCTTCGGCAGCCTTCTTTTCAGCTGTCGATCGCACGTGTTTCAGCTCTGTGATCGGCGGCGCTTCCATTTCGATTCCAAGCTCGGCCAACAAGGCATCATCATCGAGTGCGTCGGGGTCAGTCTGCACCGTCTGTCCGGCCGCCGCCAATAGTCCCTGATGGTCGAGCGGCTCAACCAGATCACGGCATTCCTGTAGCGCGCGAATTCGATCCAGTCGAACGGCATAGAGACGCTCGAAAATGTCGCGATCCTCCCCATGCCGCGGTGCATGGCCGTGTTCCTCGACAAAGCGCTGTATCTCTTCAAAGCCGGCAATGATCCGTTCTTCACGCGGCGTGCGGCTCACGGTTTTTCTTGTCTCTATTTCAACGCCAAGCTCGGCCAGCAGTGCATCATCTTCTGGTGTGAAATTTTTAGCCATTGCCAGCCTCTTGCTTCATGCGCGCCAGGTAGGCCACGCCTTCGGCCATTTTCTTCTCCCAGGCATCGGGCGATGTGATCGACGGAAGCCGTCCGCGTTCCTGCTTGAACCTTACGGCGCGCCGGGCCAGATCTCGGGCCTCTTCCGGGCTGAGTTGCACCTTCTTTGCCGAGATCACGGCGGCAACCTGTTTGAGACTTGCTTCGCTCATGGTCTTGGCGAGGATCGCATAGGCCTCGCCGAACGGATTGATCCGGTCGATCAGGTCGATGTCCAGCTCGCGCACATCCATCGCATATTTCCGCACGCCGTCTATCAGCGCCGTATTGCTGCGCGCCTGCCCGCCGTCCGGAGTGGATAGAGCAGCTTCCTTTGCCTTCTGCGTCAAATTCAAGGCGGCTATTGCATGTTGGCGCACAGCCTCTTGATCCTCGGCATCAAGCTCGGGGAAACGTGCCCCGACAATCTTGCCCATACGCACCTGAGTCAGCTCTTCAGGCACAAGCTCTTCATCGAAAAGCCCGCGCTCGATCGTCGTCTTGTCCTGAACAAAAGCGGTGATGACCTCGTTCAAATCTTCCTGGCAAATGCGCGCGGCCTCCTTGCTCTTCGGCTCGGCCAGCCCCTTGATCTCGATCTGGCACTGGCCGCTTTCCTCATTGAAGCCGACATTCGTTTTTTCATAATCATAGCCGCCCTCACCATAGTCAAAACCCTCAACCGGCCCGCTCGCGGGGCTCTTCGGGGTGAAGTTGAAGCGCGGGGCAAGAACCTGCTCCATCAGCAGACTGGCGGCAATGGCCTTCAGCGTATCGTTGACCGCTTCAGTGACGGCCGCTTCTGCTGCATCCGGCTCGGCAATCAGATTGGTGAACCGGGCGCGGCTTTTGCCTTCGGCATCGCGGGTCGTGCGCCCGATGATCTGCACGATCTCTGTCAGGCTCGCCCGATAGCCGATTGTCAGCGCATGTTCACACCAGATCCAGTCAAAGCCCTCCTTGGCCATTCCAAGGGCGATGATGATGTCCACATGATCGCGGTTGTTCTTCTGTGTGGGGTCTTTCAGTGCAGTCGAAACCCTGTCGCGCTTGATGGCCTCATCATCCACCAGATCGGCGATCTTCAAAATCCGCCCTTCAGGTGTCTTCACAAGCTGAAAGCCGGTCTTCGGATCTGTGCCCTGCCAGTCGCCCAAAGAGTCGATGATGTGCTCGACCTCCTTGTGCTTGTCCTTCGTGCTCTCACGGGCATTCACATTGGGGATATGCAGGATCGTCTTCTCGCCCGGATCAAGCACCTTCAGGATGTCGTCGGCATAGGAACCGGAGTAGAAGAAATAACCGATATCAAGCGTTTTCAGGTATTTATAGCCGTTCAACTGCTGATAATAGGTGTAGGTATATGTATCAAATTTTGCCTCGTTCTCGGGCAACAAAATGGGAACAGCATCGCCGCGAAAATAGCTGCCGGTCATCGCCACGACATGAACGCGATCGCGCGCTATGAAGTCGTTGAGCTGCTTGCCCAGGATGCTGTCTTCGCTCGCCGAAACGTGGTGGAACTCGTCGACGGCAATCAGCCGATCGTCAAAAGCCTCCACCCCAAGTTTTTCCACGGCAAAGCGAAAGGTGGCATGGGTACACACAAGTATCTGATCACTGCTCTCAAGGAATGCTGCGACCGATTTTACCTTCCCGCCGTCCGTACCCGGTGAGTTGCACAGGTTCCATTTTGGCGCAACCTGCCAATCCGCCCAAAAGCCGAAAGTGCTGAGCGGCTCGTCATTGAAACTCGATCCAATCGATTTTTCCGGCACCGCTATGATCGCCTGCTTGATGCCCTGATTGTGCAGTTTGTCGAGCGCAATGAACATCAGCGCGCGGCTCTTGCCGGAGGCGGGCGGCGACTTGATCAGAAGATATTGCTCGCCACGCTTTTCGTAAGCCTCCTCCTGCATTTCGCGCATGCCAAGCTCGTTTGATTTGGTCGAGCTGCCATTCTGGGCGTAGGTGACGGATACGGAGGGGACTGATTTAGTATTCATCTTTATATTCTTTCGCTGCAAAATTGCCCTGCTGCCAGGCTTCCTCAATCTGGTGTGCTGTCGCGAGGTAGAACTCTCCTCCCAACCATTCGGCACACGCAGCGAGATAGTCTTTCATCGCATTCTCACCTGCCACCGCAGCAAAAAAAGAAAGGCACGCTGCATGGCCGGGCTTGGAGGTTGTCTTTTCAATCCGCCAGTGAAATGCTCCACGAGGCATGGACTTCTGGAATGATTGTCGACGTATTTCTGGGCTGACTGAAAGGCCAATTTTATAAATCGATCGATTGTCAGAAGACCTACCCAAATAAGCATCCGCATCGCCTGAAAGATGAAGGACATAAAGCTCGCGGGACAAGCCATCGGTATGGTGCGGAACCTGATACCCGCCTATGTTTTCAGGTCCTGCACGCACTTTTCCTGTTTGTTGCTCGCTGTTCAGCCCCCCTTGCCACTGTACGAAGGGCGGTTGATAAACGTCCACCTCAACCCATGGTGTATCGCGCAATAGCTTAATTTGGTGAGGATCGGAGATGATCTCGCCCATTGCCGAAACGGAGAGCGCTCGATTCAGAAGCGCTGGGTTTAAATCCGAAACACTTAAACGGTACTCCGGCAGATAGCTAAATGCCCGCAATGATTTTAGTGAATGGCGCCATTTTTCCGGATCGAGGTCGTGATGGATAGGATGTGTAAATTGGTCCCTGTCACCAGTTTCATGGCTGACAAGATAAAAACCTGCGATCATGCCCTTGAGAGCAGGGTCAATATAAGTCTTGTTACTCGTAACATAACAGACCGTGATGAAAGGGTCTGTCATCTCCTTCAGAAGGTTCATACGCCGGGTTAAGCCACGTGTGTTAGACCAGCCAACCGTGCCCCATGTTTCCGGCGACCATCCCCAAAAGGAGGTAAAAAGAACGGACGTATCAGTGGTCCAAAAATTGTTAACTTGATCCATCGTCAAGCTACCTGCTTCAGTTTGGTCATCTTAGAATAGAGTTCAAAGAGCTTTTCCAACCGTTCGGTGTCGTTGCGAAAGCGACGACCGATGTAGATGCGCTCAAGCATCTCGTCGTTACGATCATGGGTGGCTCTCAGGTCGGCGGGCATGCGGTCGTCATCATCTGATGAGTTATAAAGATCGTTTAAACATGCGGGGAACGACTGTTCTCTAACTAACAGGAGCTCCTCTGAGCATTTGGTTAGCGCTGTTTTCTGTGAATCGAGCAGCTTTGGGAGTGGAAATGTATGCCAGCCCAGATCATTCGAATAACGGAAATCTTGCTTGAATTTTCCACACACCGCTTCAACCCACAAATGGTGCATTCGGCTTGCTAAGATTGAAACCTGAAATATTTCTCCATCGTAGATAGCTAACGCAAGGTTCGTTGCAACGATATCCTTTGACCCAATTATAGGTACCCTAAAACGCCTGCGCTCAGACGATAAATTGGGTAGAAGTATGACACTCTCTGCCTGTTTATGCCTGTCACGAAATGCGTGTGGTGCTCCTGCTAACTCCGGCGCGCTTGAAGATTCCCTAAATAGTCTACATTCATGCAACCGTTCAGCAATTGGTGGTATGGTTGTAGCTTCACCAACGTCGTGGTCACCAATCCACAAGCAGTATCTTTGTAGGCCTTGGTTGATTTCTTTGGCACCTACAATAGGTTTGATGAATTTTTCGGAGCTAGGGTAGTCGGTTAAGAGCTGGCGCGTCTCGTTTAGTGATAGCAAGAGATTGCCATTATCCAAAGGCATGTTGCCAGATTTCATTGGCTGGAGGTCTTTTGAAAGGGGTGTTTTTCTCTTTACGATTCCAACAGTTGAGCCCGGTGTTAGGTATCCGTTTATTGAGCTAACTTCTTTTCGTTCGTCACCTTCATAAATGTATTTTTTTCTTTGCCAATTGTATCCCAGCCCAACCACAACACAGTATACAGAAGCATTTTTGGTTGCGCTGTTTTTCCAAAGAAACGACCTATGCCCAAAAATTATTTCTAGCCCTCCCTCCAATATGGATGGCCACAAAACTGGAACCTGACGGCCTTGAACGATTGAGTTTGTCGAAACAAATGCTGCTGCCCCCTTGGTGCGTTTCAAGTATTGGCTGGCTTTGACAAAAAATGGGCAAACGTAGTCAAGTTCTCCAAACTTCTTTACAACCGCCAGCATCACTTGTGCCATGTCGTCACGCTGTTCTTTTGTTTTCTTCTTTTGACCTGCAAATGGAGGGTTTCCACAAATGTAGGTTTCACCCCCCTCATTCTCGAAGTCGATCTGCGCCTGGTCGAGTGGCGACATGAACAAGTCCTCAGCATGATGCTTCACGCCCGTTCCCGTGGGTGGACAGATGCTGAGCCAATCGAGCCGCAGAGCGTTACCACATGTGATCCAGTTCTTGGCATCAAGCGGCAGAAATTCGGCCAGAGCCTCTTTCTGTCCGCGATAGGTCACGTCGCACTGATATTCGGCGATGATCAACGCCAGCCGCGCGATCTCGGCCGGAAAGTCGCGCAACTCGATCCCGCGATAGTTGGTCAGTGGAATTTCCGTACGCCGGTCAGTTTCATCACGCCGTACGTTGATCTCAGCCTCGATCGCGCGCATTTCCTTATAAGCGATCACAAGGAAGTTGCCCGATCCGCAGGCCGGATCAAAAACCCTGATCTTGGCGATGCGATTGCGCAGGTTCAAAAGCTTGCGCGGATTGTCTCCGGCCTCCTCAAGCTTCTCATGCAAATCATCAAGGAAGAGCGGATTGAGCACCTTCAGAATATTCGGCACGCTCGTATAGTGCATGCCGAGCGCGCCGCGCTCTTCGTCATCGGCAACGGCCTGGATCATCGAGCCGAAAATGTCAGGGTTGATCTTTGTCCAATCGAGGCTGCCGATGTGGATCAGGTAGGCGCGTGCAATCCTGCTGAAGTGCGGCACATCCGTTCCACCAGAGAACAGCCCACCATTCACATAGGGAAAGGCCATTGCCCAGCGGGCAATGCCTGCCGCTGGGCGACCATCGGGCCTTGTGTTCATGGCGCGGAAGAGCTCGCTGATCACCGCATGGGTGTTGGAACTGTCTTTCTCGCTCATCCGCTCGATCGTGCCGGTGAACATGCCCGGCGCTGTGAAAATGTCGGTGTCTTCGGCAAAGAAGCAGAAGATCAGCCGCGCCATGATGTGGTTCATGTCATGACGCCGTTCCGCCGTGCCCCATTCGGGATTGTCCTTTAGCAACTCGAGATAGAGCCGGTTGAGGCGGCCGGTCGCCTTGATGTCAAAGGCGCTCTCGCGAATTTGCTTGACGGTGCTGATCCCTGCCAGTGGCAGGAAAAAGCCGAAGTGATCGGGAAAGTCCTTGTAGGCGCAAGCAATCGTTTCGCCTGAGGTCAGATCTTCGGCTTCGAGATCGCTGCCATCCGTCGCCAGTACGAATTTGGCCTTGGCTTTGGTGGTGGCAGGGCTGGTCTTGAGCTGCACCAGGGTATTCGTGACTTCACCCTCGTCGCAAACCTTCAGATGAATGTTGTTCCTCTGAAGTATGCCCTTCTGGTCGGATTTGTTGGACGAGCCACTGCGCAAGCGCTTGATGGTCGCCAGGGGATTTCCAAAGGCCCGGAGGAACGCAAAGGGAAAATCATCTGCATCAAACGGTTGTTCGGCAAGTGCTGATACGGCCATCTCGATCTCGACTGCATTCATGTCGTACCCTTAATTCTCTTTGTCGATGTCGAAAGCGCCTGGAGAAACCCCGGAAACCTCCCCAGTCTCTTTGATCGGATGCCCCGTCGGAGCAAAGGTCCTGGGTGAGGCGAAACTGTCGGGAGTGGCAAATCTTCGAACTGAACTTTGAATCACTCATATTTTAAAAGTATAGGCCGGGAGGGGGCCAGTTGCATCCATATTCGGCAGCCATGAGATATGCGCTTCAACTTGGGGTGTTGCAAGCAACGATATCCGATGAAGCGCCGTCGCTTTACAATGGAATTCAGGACAACGGCGGTTCCATGTCATCACAGACAGACGAAGGCCTCCGGTTGAAGGCAGGCGTTTTGCGACCAACGCCTATCAATGACATTAACTTGCCTCCTCTGGGATGTAACACACCCCAGGTTGACGGAGTGCAATTGGTTTCCTATAAGAGATGTATTACATCCCCTATGGAGCATTGACATGGAAAACCAAACGATCAAAGTATGTGTTCGCATCCCAGGCAACCGAAAGGAAGAGTTGCTGCAGTTCGCTGAGAAGCTGCGCAGCGAAGACCAAAGCGCAGGTAGAAGAGGGCCGGGATGGGATGCAAAGGCAATCCACGGCATAGCCCGCCACAAATATGGTGGTCTTCGCCAGTTGTTTGAACATCATGAATGGCCGGAACGCGGGAGCGACATGATGCGCCAGGTTCAAGCCCGCATAAAAGCCAAATACGGCAGCGTGGAAAAATTCGTCTCCGATCACCGCTGAAGGCAGACCAATGCAATGACACGGTTACAGCGCTAGTTCTGTGGCGAAGGCTTGATGGGTACATATCGCGCCGCAGACCTCATGGACTGCCAATGCACGTTTGGCCATTAAACATACGTTTGAAAACGGCAAAGCAGGTGACGTGAACTATGAAGACTACCATTAGGAAATAGAACCATGACGATGCACAATCCAAGCCGACCGGGAGATATGGTTGGCAACATGATTGAGGAGCTGGAAATTACCGTCACAGATGCATCCAGGCATCTTGGTGTTGCCCGTCAGACCCTCAATAATCTGATCAACAACGATACCGCTTCCATATCGCCGGAAATGGCGGTGCGGTTGGAAGCGGTCTTTGGTTCCACAGCGGACAACTGGCTGCGGATGCAGGCCAATTATGATGCTGCTAGAATCAACGAACGGGCATCTGAGATCACCAAAGGGCTGAAGCGTTTTGTTCCCTCTGCAACCAGGACAGAAAAACCAACCCTTGAGCGAGCCTGAACATTGATGGCCGAAGGGCGCGTATGGAAGCTCCCGATGAAATCTCACCGACTATGAGAATTCAGTGCAACGGTGCTTCATGATCAAATCGCTTTGAGCGCTTTCATGCCTACCCGCGTTTCCATGGTATGATTGGCCATGAACATTCTTGTCATCATCAATCACTCAATGGCGTTTCTGCTTGAACTGTCGGTGCTCGCAGCCGTTGCCTTGTTTGGATATCGTCTGTCCGACCACGCCATTGCGCGCTGGATCATTCCCGTCATCCTGGTTGCGGTTGTTGTTGTCCTGTGGGGACGTTTTGCAGCGCCAAACGCGCAAGCCCGGCTGGTCATGCCCAATTTGCTGGTGTTCAAAATCGCGATTTTTGCGGCTGGCACCGCTGCGCTTGTGGGCGCCGGCCAGCCCGTCTGGGCTTTGCTGTTTGGCCTGTGCGTGGCGCTCCATCTGGCCCTGGCGATCGCGCTTGATCAATTGTGATCGCGAAGGATAACACCTCTGACCTGCTTTACGGTTTATCAGGGAGCCTTCGGGAGATCTGCAAATCGGCAGTCGGCCATGGTGTTCACACCAGTTCTACACTGAGGCTCCGCCCGACAGCCTTTGCAGCCCGCGCCAAGGCTGAAAGCGTCACGGTGTCGTTCTCCGGATCGAGAAGTCGGTCCAGTTGCGACCGGCTGGTCTGAAGCCGCCTCGCCATCTCGACTTTTGAAATGTCCTGCTCCTTCATGGCCGCAGCAAGCTGAAACGCCAGGACACGTTTGATGGCGACCGCCGTCGTTTCATCATAGGTGCCCTGGTCTTTCAGGAAATCCTCGAAGAGCTGGCCGGCTTTTCCCTTTTCAATGTCTGCGCTCTTGGTCATCGCAAGCCTCTCATTCTCTTCTCCGCGACGTCCAGTTCGTGATCCGGCCAACGGTAGCAGCCAATCACGAACGGTCACTTTTCTGTTTCTGATAAAAGGCCCTGCCGGTATCGCATTGGAACACGCATAAGAATATGTACCATAAATGGTACTTTTCTCACAAGGGTTCTCTGTTCAAATATGTTGAACGGAATGGCCTACAAGAGTGTTTAAAGCAGCGGAAAATGCGGTTCAAAAATGCCCGTGTGTAGGTTCCAATTCACTGTTCATCGCCACAGGCAGCGACGTCTGCGGGATCAAGCGGCAGGTCTGCCACTTGCTGCAGGGTCATTCTCTTGATGTCGGGATGGGCCAGAGGGTCGCTGCACCAGACCGGCTGCCGCGCACTGCCTTGCATGAAGCGCGCCAGAACGGTGGAAAGGAAGGATGGGGTACGGGTTGATGAATGTTTAAGCATGGGTATATTAAAACCATGCAAAGGTGCCTGTTTAAATCGAGAAAATCTGAATGAGGCTATAGTCAGACTATATGAGAAATCTCAACCGGGTCAGTCTGGGTGGTTTGCGTGCGATTGAGGCGGTCGGGCGGCTTGGAAGCCTGCGCCTTGCAGCCGAGGACATCGGCGTGACCATCGGCGCCATCAGCCAGCAAATTCAGAAAACCGAAAGACAGCTTGGGCGCACGCTTTTTGAGCGTCGGCCCAAAGGCCTTGTACTAACGGATCTTGGCCAGGGCGTCCTGCGCCATCTGACACGCGGCATGGGTGAATTGTCCGCAGCAATCAGCCTGGCGGAAAACAGTGATGAAAACAGGCTGACCGTATCGGTTGCACCGGTCTTTGCCAGCAAGTGGCTGGTCTGGCGGCTGAAGCGGTTCAATGAGGCGCATCCGGATATCCGCGTGCGTGTTGATGCCACCGTCGGGCTGGTGGATCCGGGCATCGCTGATGTCGATATCTGCATCCGCGTTGGCAAAGGCTCATGGCCGGGGGTGACGGCCGAAAAGCTGCTGGATCAAAGGATATTCCCGGTGTGCAGCCCGGCCCTGGCGCGTCAAATCAAGACGCCGGCCGATCTTGCCAATGTGCCCATCATTCGCGATCCCGAGGCGATGTTCGGCTGGAACACATGGCTGGGCCCCAATGGGCTCGATGACAGTATCCTTGGCAATGGCCCGGTCTTTTCCGACGCCTCCCTGTGCCTCGATGCGGCCATTGCCGGGCAGGGCGTTTTCCTGGCCTGGGAGACGCTGGCTGGCGATGCACTGGCCTTCGAGCGCCTGGTCGCTCCCTTCCCGGATCGCTATCGCACGGGCGATGCCTATTGGTTCGTGACCGGACAATACGCCCATAAATCAAACAGCGTGCGCGCCTTTGAACGATGGCTTCGCGCCGAACTCAACAATGCGCCGGATATCACCTTGATATAACCATGCTCTAAAGGAGCCGGTCCGGTATATTCATCATTCAGGCCCGCCTTCTGCCGCATCATGTTCACCCGGTCAGCGTCGCCAGACTTTATAACCAAGGCTTGTACGATACCGGCCCGGCTTGACTCTCACCCAGTCAAAACACGATTCGATTCCCTTGCGGAATTTGTTGTTCAAAATGGTGCACATTCTGTTGCGCTTGAAGCGCCAGGTTCCCTTGAAGGCTTTGCCTTTGGCCGTGTAATTGAACTTGCCGTTCCTGGCGTACAAAAGATTGCCGGAGAAAGCGCCCGAATAGCCCAGCTTCTTGCCGACAATTTCCTTGGTGATCTCCGTTGCTGTCATCTTGGTGCCGGCCGCAGGCGCCTGAACGGCAAAAAGGGCGAGCAACAGGCCTATCAAAATCGTGCGTGTAATTGTCTTCATCAGTAAATCTTGCCTCTGGAATGCGCGGAAATGCATAAAGTCCATAGTGTAGTCGCTGGGGCTGCAACCTTGCAAATGCTTCTTCCGGGAAATGCCGATCTGCCGGTCACTGCACTTCAATCCTGCACTGCAAAGGGCAGCCCGCATATGTGGGGACAAGTGCTGTAAAACCCTGCGGGATCACAACACCGGTCCGAGGATGGCCATTGTATTGTTCCACAGGCGGTGATGCCAGGGCCAGGCCGCGACTTCCGCCACGCTCACCTGCCTGCAATCGGCCAGATAGCTTTCCTGCCGCTGGCGCATCTGCTCGGTGATATTCCTGTCATGCAGCAGGATATTGTTTTCATAGTTCAGATCAAAACTGCGCCGGTCCATATTGGCAGAGCCGATCAGCGTCACATCGCCATCAATGGTCATCGTCTTGGCGTGCAGCAGGCCACCGCCGAATTCATGGATCTTCACTCCGGCGTCCAGCAGCTCTTCATAATAGCTGCGACTGGTCGCCCCCACGGCAAAATCATCATTGCGTTGCGGCAATATGATGGTCGTGTCGATGCCCCGATTGGCGGCGGCGCAAAGAGCTGCCTGCATGGATTCGATCGGGACATAATAGGGTGTGGTGATGAACAATTCCCGCTGGGCGCTATACATCAGCGTCTCGAACATTTCCGGCATGGCGGAAAAGCGCGCCGTCGGACCACTGGCGATAACCTGCGCCGGAAAACCGGTCTGCGCTGACGCGACAGGTGCTTTGAGCAGTGCGGACAGGTCTTCATTGACCTCGGCCATCCAGTCTGCGGCGAAGACATATTGGTTTTGCCGTACAATGGGGCCTTCGAAACGCATGACACAATCCACCCAGGGGGCGTATTTTGCCTTGGGCAGGAATTGCGGGTCGGCGCAATTCTGACTGCCGCAATAGGTGATCTCATTGTCGATCACCAGGATCTTGCGGTGATTGCGCAGATCGATTCGGCCATTGAACACCCGCAGCAGCGGATTGCCCACCGGCAGCGCCCGCGCCAGCCGGATGCCGGAAGCTTCCATCTCCTGCCACAGATCGGATTGCACCAATGTGCGTGAGCCGAGATCATCGACCATGGCGCGGCAGGTCACACCACGTGATGCGGCACGCTTCAATGCCTCGGCTATGCGCGTACCATTGCCGTCCGGCAACCAGATATAAAACAACAGGTGTACGTGGTCTTTCGCCGCGTCAATATCGGCCACCATGGCGCTGATGGCGGCATCAGAATCCCGTGTCAGCCTTGCCAGATTGCCTGCCACTGGCTCAAAACCGCTGATCGATTGGCCGACCTTGAACAGCGGAGCGTGCTGTTCGGGAATGTGCGGCCAGGCCGAGACGGCCTCCAGACCGGGCGTATCGGTGAAATCAGGCAATTGTGCCAGAACCCGTTTCATGCGTTCGACACGTTTTCTGCCGATATTGGTTTCGCCCAGCAGCAGATAGGCCATGATGCCGATGATGGGCAGCGCCAGAATAACCACAATCCAGGCAAGGCGCGAAATCGGCGCGCGGTGCCGCCGCAGCAACACCCGCAGGATGAGCAGCGCCTGTATCACAAAATGCAGTGGAATCAGCATCGAGGCTCTCCAGAGCCACCCATTGTTAGCGAAAATGGGCGGCAGCAAAAACGGCATCGCCACTATGGCAATTCTTCGGCCTTTGTCCAATCGACAAGCGTCGGCGCAGCGGTCGCGATTTTGATGAGAGCAATAGCTCTAGTTACACTCGATCCGCATGCTGCCATGGCGGTAAATCGCCCGCCCACCGTTTGACTGCACATAATTGCCGTTTATTTTCACCGGATAGAAGGGAATGCCGCGCACATCCTCGCTGGATTCCTGAATCTCGACCATGCGGTTTGCATCAAAGGGCTGGTTTTGCCGGGAGCCGTCGGCAAGTTCGCCGGAGAAAACGCCGCCTTCGGCGCAGGACCGCCGATCAAATTCCACCATGGAGAACCGGAAGCCCGATGTTCCAAGGGCAGCGATCTCCCGTGCCACTGTTTCCTGCAGTCGGGCTGAAGCCGCACCGATATATTGCTGCTGCAGCGTCGACACATCACCACTGACGCGCAATTGCAGCTCTGAAGTCAGGTCGGCAATCGCCTTTTCCTGTGCGGTAACGCGGGCCGTCAGAGCCGCACCCTGCTGCTGGGTGGAGATCAGTGCGGACTCCATTTTATCGACCGTGTTGCGCAGTCCGGAAATTGTGGCAAAGCCCCAGGCGCCCAGAATACCCAGCAAAAGTGCAAGAACCATCATCTCCGCAGAAGCCGGTATGGATCGGATGGCCTTCCAGGCTGATGCAAGTCTTGCATTTGGCGGCCTTGCAGGCTTTTTTTTGGTTTCCGTCATTTCAAGAGTTCAGCCCGGTTTCAGGTTTGACCGATGATTGACAGCGGATAAACGCCGCCGATCAGTGCATACGAATAACTATGCATTGCAGATGATTTGCGCAAGGCAGAACGGCTAAGCAAGTGCAAAGCACTGTCCGCCGAATCTGCTGCGAAAACTGTCTTCCTGAAATGAGCCCTTTGTTCGCCCGCTGTTATCTGCGCATCAACGCGCGAGCGCCAGCGACTGCCGCACGGTTTTTGACGTGGCGCGCTCATAGCCCAGATCGTCCAATATCCGGGCGGCTTTAGTGACCATGGCTGCATTGGATGGTGCCAGTTGTCCCCGTGACAGGTAGACCGCATCCTCCAGTCCGATTCTTGTGTGTCCCCCGGCTGCCGCTGCCAGCGCCACCATGGGAAAAGCCCAGCGACTGGTGGCGAAACCTGTCCATATGGCGCCGGGCGGCAACTGGCCGCGCGCATAGAGCAATGTTTCGGGTGACGGTCGAAAGCCGTAATTGACGCCCATCACGATGGAGCAAAGGGGTTCCGGCCCGATCGTGCCTTCCCTGATCAATTGGTGCAGAATGGCAATGTCGCCGGAATCGAACAGCTCCAGTTCAGGACGCACACCGGCATTGTGCATGGCATGGGCCATGGTTCTGATGCTGTCGAGCGTATTGATGACCACTTCATTGCCAAAGACCATCGTGTTGAGATCAAGCGTTGCAATGTCCGGGCGGATGTCCAGAACATGCTCCATGCGCTTTTCGGCAGGCAGCAGATTGGTTCGCGGACCCGCAATGGCCGGATTGTCGTCTGAAGGGTGATAGCGTCCTCCCGGACCTGCGGTCAGATTGATGACAAGATCACTGTTTTCATCGCGGATGCGTTCAACCACTTCGCGGTACAGGGGGACCGCCATGGATGGTTCTTGCGTTTCGGGATCACGCACGTGGATATGAACGATGGCGGCCCCCGCCTTGGCAGCATCAAGACAATCACGCGCGATCTCCTTTGGCGTGATCGGCAGGTTGGGGTTTTGCGCACGCGTGGTGAAATTGCCTGTGACGGCGCAGGTCAGCATGACTGGATTCATCTTCTTTCCTCCCTTGGATACGGACTGGTCGAATGGGCATCTGGTCCATCGCATTCTCGGACATGGCTCATCCCGTTGCTCTTTTCACGGCAGCACCAGCAGCAGGGACAAGGCCAGAATCAGCAGGCTGCCGGCGACCATGATCACGATGGGCACAACACCGGCTGCACTGAGACTGCGCCATGAGGTCTTGAACCCAAGTGCGGTCACTGCGGCGAGCAGAAAAAACGACGATAGGTCACCGGCCTTGGCGATGACAATCCCGGGCACTACCCACAATGAATTGGTGATGCACAGGCCCGCAAACACCACCACAAACCAGGGTGGCAATGGCCATGACGCGCGTCCACCCTCCGTCCTGCTTCCGATTTGCGTCACCTGGATGATCGCCAGAATGGGGGCGAGCAATGCCACGCGGTAAAGTTTCACGATAATGGCATTCTCGCCAACGGCATCCGACAGCGTGTATCCGGCCCCCACGACCTGCGCCACGTCGTGGATAGAGGCGCCAAGCAACACACCGGCCGAGAAGTCACTCAGTCCCAACGCCGGAACAAGCAGCGGGTAGAGCAGCATGGCAATCGTGCTCAGGGCGGTCACGCAGATCACCACCAGCAGTGTAGAGGCCCTGCTGCGCGGGTTTGCAGGCAGAACGCTCGACAGGGCCATGGCTGCCGAGGCCCCGCAAATGGCGATCGCGCCGCCGGCCAGCAGTCCGAAGGAGGGGTCCCCCAGAAAGCGTTTGCACAAAAGGGTTACCGACAGAATTGTCGCGGCCATGATGAGCGGAATGGCAATGGCCGTCGTTGGACCCAGGGCTGCAATCTGATCAAAGGATATCCGCAGGCCGAGCAGGGCGACACCAAGCCGCAACATCAGCCCTGTTGCCACATTTGCACCGGGCATGGCCCACTCGGCGGGGAGAACAAAGGCTGCGCCATAGCCAAGCAGGACTGCTGATATCATGGTCGGCATATGCAGCCAGATCGCCACGGTTCTAGCGGCATATGCAAGAGCGCAGATCATTGCCAGTCCCAGCAGGATCGTCGCAGCATTGTCCGGCAAACTTCTGGCGGCCAGCTTGCCGGGCCGCAGCTGTTCGGCGTGAAAGGGTCGAACCATTAACGCGTCGTCACACTGTCCAGCCAGGGGCAATTGACCGGGTTGCCTGCCTGCAGGCCGCGCCGGGCTGCATCCAGCGTCATTTCGCGCTGTCTTCTGCGCGCCTCCGGCGGCAGATGCAGGCGGTCGTGTCCCCAGTAACTGGGGCCGTCAAAGGTTTCCTCAGCCTCCCAGTTGCCCGGATCGATCTCACGCGCACCCCATCCATATTCCACAAAGAAGCCCGAGGGAGTCTGCGCATAAAAGGATGTCATCCAGTCATTGGAATGACGGCCGAGGGTAAAGGCCACCTGATCATTCTCCATGGCCAGGTCATAACCCTGCCCGACATCGTCAAGGCCATAGAGTTCCAGCATGAAATGATGCAGCCCGTTGCGTCCCGTTTCCACCATGGCAAAACTGTGATGCCGGTTGTTGACGTGCAGGAAATACAGCCGGTAGGGCGTCTGGGCGTAATCGGTGACCGAGAAGCCGAGAATATCGCGATAGAATACCAGCATCGGCTCCATATGGGACACATGCAGCACCACATGGCCCATACCAAGCGGGCCCGTCTTGAACCCGTTGATCGGTCGGGACGCAACGAAGGGATCGCTTGCAATCTCCGGTTTCCAGAAAAATTCCAGCCGGTGTCCGGCCGGGTCCTCCAGCACGATCAGATCGGCGACGAACCGTTCCTCTGCGAGCGAACGTGAACCCTGCCGGAAGGCAATGTGATGGTCCTGCAGCCTGGCAGCCAGCGCATCCAGTTCGTGTCTGTGCGCAACTTCCCAACCGATAAAACCGGGCCCGCTATTGTCACGCGCATCGACAATCAGCCGCTGCTTGCGATCATCCATGCGGAAGGCGCTCAGACCCTTGGCCCGGTCGACGCGTTGCATGCCCAAAAGGTCCGTGGAAAAACGGTCCCAGTCTTCAAGCTGTTTTGACTGGATACCGATATAGCCAAGGGATGCGATGCTGCTCATGGCCTGTCCTTCCTGTAAATTGCTTTGGCAGACCGGGGTGGGGCGGACCGGGGCGGCGCTCAGTCCGCGATGATGGGATTGCGCAGCGTGCCAATGCCTGAAATCTCCACAGTGATGTCATCTCCTGCGGATAAAAAGACCGGTGGTTTTCTTGCGCCGCCAACGCCGGAGGGCGTGCCGGTTGCGATGATGTCACCGGTACGCAGCGCCATGAAGGTTGAAACATAGGCTATCAGCGCAGGGATGGCGAAGATCAGGTCATGCACGCCGGATTGCTGGACAATGGTTTCATTGCGCCTTGTTGTCAGTTGCATTGCGCCCGGTTCGCCCACATCTTCGGCCAGGGCGATCCACGGACCGATGGCGCCCGAATCGTCGAAATTCTTGCCGGGGCCGAACTGGCTGGTGTGTTTTTGCCAGTCGCGAATGCTGCCGTCATTGAGACAGGTATAACCCAGCACGTGGTCCATCGCGTCTTCTTCTGCAATGCGGCGTCCGCCCTTGCCAATAACAACCGCAAGCTCTCCCTCCCAGTCAAAACGCTCTGATTCCTGCGGCAGGATCATGGCCTCCTCCGGCCCCACAAGGCTTTCCCGGGTTCGGAAAAAGACCACGGGACGAGCTGGCTCCGCATGGCCTGATTCGGCCGCATGGGCACGATAATTGAGACCGATACAGACGATGCGCGCGCCCTCTTCCAGTGGCGCAATCAATCTTGCGCCCGATGCGGATAGGGTCCCGTCGTCGTCTGAATCACCGCGCATCAGGGCGGTCAGGGATGAGGCTGATCTGGTCACGGAACCCAGCGGATTGTCCTGATTGGAAAATTGCACCCAGGTCGGGCCATTTGTATTCAGTATTCTTGCTATTGGCATGCCGTTCAAACTCCCCGGTCTCATCATTCGAGCGCGTGTGCCACGCGATCCGTGTCATCAAGGCTACACGCCTGAGGACATAATCACTCATACAATTATTGGCTAAAAGCATAACCTGGAGAGTATGGTCGGCGATGGTCAGAACAGGCTGACGCAAGACCGGCTTTCTACTCTTTGTGCAGGAAGCTGCGCACAACCATCAAAGCTGTCACCGACGAGACGAACAGGCCGAAGGCCGCAGGCAGACGAAACACCAATGGCGAAAGCTGCAGCGTTTCGCTACGCTCGCCCACCTGATGCATCTCCCAGCCACCCTGGATCATGTAATAGCCGACGGCTGCAGCGCCCAACCCGGCCAGCAGGTACCCGATTGCATCCAGATAACGTGTGATGCCGGGCGGAAAAGCGGCCGTCAGGAGATCGACGACGATATGGCCACGCATGGCAAAGACCCAGGCCTGACCGAGGCAGGCCACCAGCAACAAGGTTGCACGGCTGAGTTCGATGATTCCGTAGACGGAAAACAGGCCGAAGGACCGGGCAATGATGTCAACCACGACCAGGACCATCAACATCATCAGCAGGACGCCGGCGACAAGCCCCATGAACCGGGTCAGGTTCAACCAGAAGGGCGGAAGGTCAATGGGTTTATCTGTGTTCATGCGCGGCGCCTACATGAGCAGTCTGGGAAGGAACAGGACAAGTCCGGGAAAGACCAGAAAGATGGTGATGCGGACGATATCGGCGAGGATAAAGGGTGTGACGCCCTGAAAGGCGCCCCAGGTCGTGACCTGCGGCACCATGCGGGCAACCACAAAGATATTCATGCCGATGGGCGGTGTGATCAGTCCGATTTCAATCAGCATGATCATGATGATGCCAAACCAGATCGGATCATATCCCAGCCCCAGGACGATCGGGTATAGCACCGGTGTCAGGATGAACAGGATCGCCATCGTGTCCAGCACCATGCCGAAACCGATCAGCACGACAATGATCAGTGCCATGATCCAGAAGGGCGAAATGTCCAGCGCCTGGACAAATTGTGCAAGCTGCGGACCAATTTGCGCGGCCTGTACGAAATAATCGAAGATCGACACGCCGGCCACCACGAACAGGATCATCGCCGACACCTGGATGGTTTCAAGCAGGCAGTCGCCCAGGCCCCTCAGCGACAATCGCCTTTGCACCACACCAAGCACGATGGCGCTGAAAGAGCCCACTGCAGCGCCTTCTGTGGGCGAGAAAAAACCGGCCATGATGCCGCCCATGACGATGGTGAAAATCGTCACCACACCCCAGATCTGACCCAGGGCGCGAAAACGCCCTTTCCAGGGGGTGCGCGGACCGGCAGGCCCCATCTGCGGGGAGAACCGCATCCAGATGGAAACGGCGGCAGCGTAAAGCAATGTCGCAATGATGCCGGGCAGAAACCCGGCGGCAAACAATTGGCCGATCGAATTTTCGGTCAGGACCGCATAGACGATCATCGGCAATGACGGTGGGATCAGGATGCCCAGCGTTCCACCGGCGCCAATGGAACCGGCGGCCAGTTTGGGTGAATAGCCGAACCGCAACATTTCAGGCACGGCAACCCGGGCCATGGTGGCAACGGTTGCCAGCGAAGAGCCACAGACCGCACCAAAACCGGCACAGGACAGAACCCCGGCAATGGCAAGCCCGCCCCGCCGGTGGCCAACAAAGGCATTGGCGGCGGAAAACAGACCGGCGGAAAAGCCGATACGCACGGAGACCAGCCCCATCAGGATGAACAGCGGCAGAACCGACAGGGTGGAGCTGGACAGGGCTTCCACCGGCCCGGTCTGCACCACGTAGAGCGCCGTATCGAAACCCAGAAGAGCCCAGACGCCGATGAAACCGGAAAGGCCCAGGGCAACGGCAATCGGCACGCGAAAGGCGATCAATCCCAGCAGGCCGGCGATGCCGATGAGGGCTACACTTGCTGAGGACATCGCCGCACCCTGAAACAACCAATCATCATTCGATTTCGAAACTCCCGTCCATGATACGCACCCGAATGGAGAAATTCCCTTCATTCATCTGCCATGGCAAGACCCGATTTTGCCGAATCCCGGCTTTGTGGAAGGGTTCGCTATTGGCGATACGTTCGGCGTCGGCAAAGCTTTCGGCCCGGATGATGGCCATGCCGTTGCCGCCCCACGGTTGCTGGCCGTCCCGAAAGGCGCCGCTGCAAAAAAGAATGCCGCTTTTTTCCAGATCGCCGAGAAACCGCAGGTGGTCTCCCAGCGCGTCACCGAATTCCCTGATCGGGTCATCCATGGGTTTGGGTGGATCCATGAATATGGCGTAAAATTGCTTGCGCAACAATTTTGCGCGCAATGCTTCCTTGTCTTCGCTCATGTGAATTGTCTCCGCGTGGGTATGAACCTGTTGCCGTGTCTCGATCTGCTGCTTTGCCTTATTGTGCGGTTTTCGCAGCGATCTCCTCCTGCAACACGGCGTAAAATTCCCGTGCCGGCATGCCGCCAGCCTCGAGATCGTCCAGCACGCCATTGATGACCGGCTGCACCTTCTCCACAAGAATTGCCTTGTCCGCGTCGCTCAGTTCCGTAATCTGACTGCCGGCTTTTTTGGTCAGGCCGATGGCATATTCACCGACCTTGTTCCAGCAATTGGAGATGCGTGCGCCGAGTTCCGGGCCGGAAAACTCCTCGTCGATCATTGTGCGCAGGTCTTCCGGCAAACCATTGTAGAACTTCTTGCTGAGGGCCAGAACGCCGACGCTGGCTCCGAAACTGGCCGGGACATGGGCCTTTGTCACCTCGTTGAGACGAAAGGCCGCGACCGTCGCCCAGGGAGCGACGGAGCCGTCGATGACCCCGCGTTGCAGATTTTCGTACTGCTCGGTCACCGGCATGGACACAGGCGCTGCCCCCAGAGCCGAGAGGGCATCACCGACAGCGCTGGAAGAGGTGCGAAGGCGCAGACCCTTCAGGTCCTCAATGGAATTGATCGGTTCACGCAAATGCCACTGATTCGGCGATATGACCGCAAGCGCCAGAACGTGTACGCCCTTGAATTCATCCGACAGATATTTATCGAGGTTCGCGTTGAGCACCCGCGCAGCCACGACCTGATCTTCAACCAGCAACGGCAGGCCGATGACTTCCGTCAACTTGAAACGGCCAGGACTGTAGGACAGCACGGCCCAGGTATAGTCCGTTATGCCGCGCTCGACCTGCTCATACAATTTGGTTGGATTGGCAAAGGCTGAACCGCCGAGATACATTTCAGGTTTGATGCGCCCACCGGACCGCGCGGCGATTTCTTCGGCGATCGCCACCGGCCCACATCGGTTTATCGGATTTTCGGCGGTGCCGAGGGCCGCAACACGCATGGTCATGTCAGCAGCCATCGCCGATGCCGTTCCAAGCAGAATGGCCAGAGCGGTCGCGCAATTCAGTTTGAAAAATCGGTTCATTTCTCTCTCCCTCAATGTTCCGGTGTGCCCGCATGGCCGGTTCCGGCGTGTTTTCCTCAGTTAAATCGTCAGGTGAAGCTGCACATGTCCTCAAATGTCAGTCGCGGCAATCGCTCAAACAGTGATGTTGGGTTGCCATATCCGATGTTGCACAGGAAATTTGATTCAAGCCGGCCATCCGGAAAGAACGCCTCATTGACCTTTTCGTTCGAAAAGCCCGACAGGGGGCCGCAATCCAGCCCCACGGCACGCAGAGCCAGCATATAATAGGAAGCCTGGAGGGTTGCATTGCGAAAGGCGGTCTGGCGGATGTGATCATCGCGTCCCAGGAAACCGGAACGCACATCGCGATGGGGAAACACTTTGGGGAGATGGTCATAGAACTGCATGTCCTGCGCAAAAATGGCGGTGACAGGTGCGCTTCGGACCTTCTCGATATTTCCCGGCGCAACGGCATCCAGCAGTCGCGTCCTGGCCTCCTGGCTTTCGATAAAGACGATCCGCAGAGGCTGGCAGTTGGCACTGGTCGGACCCATGACCGCCAGTTTCTGTGCCTCCAATAGAAGCCCCCGGTCGACGGGCCTGGCCTGCCATTCATTGAATGTGCGTGCCGTGCGGAACAGGATGTCCAGCAAATCCGCTTCCTGCGGATCGAAACCGCCGTTCTCCTGCGCAACCTTCATGAAGCCTCTCCCTGCCTGCCCAGCGGTGCCATTGCCGCATGGGTTGGGAGCATTAAAACACCCATCCATCATGATGTCAGATGCATAATCCGCTTTTGTCTATAATCCTCATGTTATGGGAAATGCCACATGTCACCATAATGCAGATGGTATCGAATCTTCCCCAATCCTTATTTGACCCTATGGCATGCTTGCATCTTTGATACGGCGGAGCACTGCAAATCTGCGGGGATACAAGGGAAGAAAAATGGCGTTTGAAAGCAATGTAAACACGCACGTTCCTGTTCTGATTGTGGGAGCCGGACCGGTCGGACTGGCTCTGTCCATTGATCTGGCCCTGCGCGGCATCCACAATATGATTGTCGAGCGTCGAACGCCCCGGATTGTTGTGCCGAAGATGAATATGGTCAACGCCCGGTCGATGGAATTTTCCCGTCGCTGGGGGATTGCTGAGGATGTGCGTGCACAGGGGTCGCCGGACGATCTGCCGCTGGATGTCCTGTTTTGCACGTCCCTGTGCGGCTACGAAATCGCCCGTTTTCCCTATCCGTCCTACCGCGAGCGCGGTGAATTGCCCTATACGCCGGAAGGCAGCTGGCGCATTTCGCAAATGTATTATGATCCCCTGTTGATCGAGCGCGCCCGTACCTTGAGCGAAGTCACCCTTTGTCACCAGACGGAGTGCCTGTCGTTCGAGGATGATGGCGATCATGTGCGTGTGCGCCTGCGCGATCTGAGCGATGGCACGGAACGGCAAGTGACAGCCTCCTATCTGGTCGCCTGCGACGGTGCGGAGAGCGGCATTCGTGAGGCGCTGGGCATTGAAATGCAGGGGCCGGGGCAGCTCAGCCGCAATATCAATCTGTTTTTCACCACGCCGGATCTGGTTGCATTGCATGACAAGGGTTACGCCTGGGCCAACTGGCTGATGGGGGCCAATGGTCAATGGGGCATGATCGTCAGTGTTGATGGACGCACCATGTGGCGTATGTCGATACCCTTGCCGCCCGGACGCGATTCGATGGAGGAAACGGAAGCCTGTGCGCTGATCGAAAAGGCCGTCGGCTGCACCTTTGACTATGAGCTTCGCGCCATCCTGCCGTGGATCCGCCGTCAACTCGTGGCCGAGCAATATTCCCGAGGCCGCGTCTTTGTTGCTGGCGATGCGGCCCATGTCATGTCACCGACCGGCGGTCTCGGCATGAATACCGGTCTGGGTGACGCGGTGGACCTGTCCTGGAAAATGGCGGCTGCTCTGCAGGGCTGGGGCGGGCCGCAATTGCTTGCCAGCTATGATCTGGAACGGCGGCCGATTGCGGTGACCAATACCGCCGAAGCCGGAGAGAATTTCAAGAAGATCAGGGCCTTGCCCGGTGCTCCGCAGATGCTGGAGGATAGTCCGGAGGGCACGGTCTTTCGGGCGCAGGCGCGCACGTTCATCGAAACCGGTGGCTACCGGGAAGAATACGAACAGGAAGCAACGGTCCTGGGTTATCGCTATAGCGGCTCGCCGCTGCTGCCCCGCGAGGACGAAACAACAATTGCGGAGCACAAGGGCGCATTCCGGCAGGGCGATCACATCGGCGGCCGCGCGCCGCATGTCTGGCTGGCCGACGGCAGATCCTCCATCGATGTCTATTGGTCGGCCATGACGCTGGTGACCATTGGCGCGGCCGACATCACGGCGGCGCAACTGGCAGCACGGGCGCTTGCCATTCCCCTTCAGGTGCTGGAACTCACCCCGCAGCAGGCCGAAGGTCTGTTCACGCAACCCATTACCCTGGTGCGTCCCGATGGCCATGTTGCCTGGAAGGGTAAGGGCGGTGACTGGCACGCCATCCTGTCGCGGGCGACCGGTACGCCTGTCAATTAGCGGATACGGAATTCTTTCCACGTTTCTGGTGGAGGGATTCAGCCACCACAGCAAGCTCGTTCTGCATGGCCTGAGTGGCTGGCGATTGTGCGGTTGTCGTGCGGTAATAGGTCACGACATCCCATTGCATGGCCTCGCCGGCGATCGGGATTTCGACAATGCGTCCGTCGGCAATGTCACTTTCGACAATCATTCGGGGATAAACGGTCAGCCAGTCGCCCTGGTTCATCACCGCCTTGACTGCGACACTGGACGAACTGAGGATGGAATCACCCGGCATGGACAGGCCTTCGGCCAGAAAACGGCTTTGAAGCCGCAGCCACAGGCGATTGTTTCGCGGCGGCAGCACCCAGCGCTGCTTTGAAAGCTTCGAGAGCGGTATTTTCCCCATGTGGCACAAGGGGTGTGTATGGCTTGCTGCTATGATGAGATCATCGGTAAACAGGTGCGTATAGGTCAGCGCCGGGTCCAGCGCATCGTCGGTCGGCGGTCCGAGCACCAGATCGAGTGAGCCGGTGCGCAGGGCGCTGAGCAGGCCGATAAAGTTCTCCTCGGCAATCTCGACGCGCAGACCAGGATATTTCTTCGTCAATTGCGCCGCCGCAGTCGGTAGCAGCAAAGATGCGCCGATCGGCGTGGTGCCGACCCGCACGGTGCCCCGGTCGTTGCCCTTCAGGGCTTCAATCTCCTCAACCGCATGGCGCAACTCGGACAGCATGGCCCTGGCATGGCGCACCAGGCTCTCACCGAAAACCGTTGGCGTCATGCCGCGCGGCGACCGGTCAAACAGGGTGGCGCCCATGTCGGTTTCAATTTCAAGGATTGTGCGGGTGACCGCTGGCTGCGACACGCGCAACCATTCAGCCGCATGGGTGACGCTGTTGTGGTCAGCCACCGCGACAAGCACTTCAATCTGTCGCAGGGTGAATTTTGTGCGCCGTCCTGTCATGTTGTTTACATTATCGCTTTTATAAATGAATGAAGTTCATGTTATAGTGGAATGGTTTTGAGGCAAAGGTGGAATTGGAAGAAATACATGGTATGCCAAAAGAGCCGAAAGATTTTGTAAAATGGCAACAATTGCAACAGGTGACGGGGTCCATCATCGCCCCAGGATTGCGCTTCTGGGTTGGGTTCCTCCCGATATTCTGAAGGTGATTGCCGCCCGGTTTGATCCGGTTGACAGGGATGGTCTGTCAGACCTGAGTGAAGCGCAGCGCGCTGCCATCACCCACGGGTTGACCTCGGCCAAGAGCGGTTTGGATGCAGACGAACTCGGCGATCTGGCGGGCCTGACGACCATCGCAAGCGTCGGTGCCGGGATGGAAAATTTCGATCTGCCACAGCTTTCGGCGCGGGGGATAAAGGTCCATCCCACAGCCAATGCGATGAGCGAAGATACCGCCGAGTTTGCAGTGGGTCTGGTCTTTGCGCTGCTGCGCCATATCGTCAAAAATGATGGATTCGTGCGGCGCGGAGACTGGGCGGCGGGACGCGCCCCTTTGGGCTGGCGTATTTCACAGCGCCGGGTAGGGGTCGTCGGGCTCGGCCGGATCGGCGCCAAAGTGGCGCAGAAACTGGCAGCACTGGGCTGCGACATTGCCTATACAGCGCGCACCCAAAAGGACGTTGACTGGCGTTTCGAACCGGAGATCGCAGACCTTGCCCGGACAGTGGACGTTCTTGTGCTGTGTTGCTCGGGCGGTGAGGCGACACGCGGTCTGGTGGACGCAAATGTGCTCGATCTGCTTGGTCCCAATGGCCATCTCGTCAATGTCTCGCGCGGCACGGTGGTGGATGAGCCGGCATTGCTCCATGCACTTGAGCAGGGAACCATTGCGGGCGCCGCACTCGATGTTTTCGAAAGCGAGCCGACACCGAACCCCCGGTTTCTGGCGCTGTCAAACTGCATCCTCCAGCCCCATACGTCGGTTTTGACGCGTGAGAACCGGGGCGATCTGATCGCCGAACTCACGCGCTTGCTCGATCATTAAAATCAAAGGCGATCTTATTGATTTGAATAAATGCACCCAATACCACTTCATCCGTGACATTCTGGCAAATCCCTTGATATCTGCGGCAAACAATGAAATTTTAACGCCAATGAATGATCGCAAAACGCCACGCAAAACCGCTCGCGTGCCAATCCGAATGAAACTTTGAAACGCCTAGAGCTGGCCATAGAGTGCAACCAGTTCGACCTGACTGTTCACACTGGTCTTTTCATAAATCACCTTGAGGCGCTGGCGGATGCTTGTTGCCTTGAGGCTCATGAGATCGGCAATCATGGCCGGTGTTTTACCCGAAGACAGAAGATCAACAGTGCTGATTTCCGAAGCTGAGAGCGAATAGGTCTCCCGCAAATGGAGGTGTTTCAATGCTTCGATACTGGTGCATTCGGTGCGGATGGCGCAGGCTTTGAAAGCCATGAAAAAGTGCCGCAGACTGGGTGGAATTTGAATAACCAGAACATGGGTTGCCTTTGAGCCCTCGTTGAACTGATAGGCTTTGCTGAGTGACATGCCAGGCTCACCTGTCAAAACGGTCCTGAAGTCCGCGTTCAGACTGTCGCTGATCTCTTGCGGCAGCAATGCAGAAAGCCGATCCTGTGTTTTGATTGTTCCCTGACTGTCGATGGTGAAACATTGATTGCCATCTGCATCAAAGACAAAAACGTCTGAATCGGTTTTCTTGAAAAATTCGGAGAATTCGAAAATGCGCTGATGGGCGATTTCGAAAGCGCGTTTTACAGCCGATTCAAACAAGGGTTGAATGGCTTCAATCATCGCGATGTCGCGCTGCGTCAAAGGCGGATGGTCATTGCCGAAATGCACTGTGAGCGGCCAATAGCCATTGGGGGTCATAATCCGTATCGTACAGACATTGCCTAAATCAAGCGGCCTCAAGAAATTTCTATAGAAAGGCATTTCAGCCTTTTTCGCCCGATCGGGAAAGACATCATCATCGGTCGCGTAGCCCCTTTTTACCATCAATTCCAGAAGGCTTTCACGCGGGTCTGTGAGGTTCCATCCGGCTGAAAGATATTCCGCCAGACCTTGTTTCATCGCCTTCGTGCCCGACATCCACATGCCACGACAATGGGGATTGGTTGGTGGCAAAAGCGCCCCTCTTGCGCCTAACAGATCGACAACATCCTGGCAGACATCATCCCAATATTGCGCGCCGTGGATCGCCCTATCCAGATTATCCTGTAATTTTCCCCGTAAATCTTCCATCGCCCTACTTCCCTCAGGTTGGGTGATGTTTCACCCCTGACCAACTCAATGCTCAATATTGGTAGTCGGTGCGATCTGAATGCATCATGAACGATTTCCCATGAGAAAACCGCAAATCAAAAGTTCCGAATCATCAAAAGCATCGGAGGTCATGAAAGCCGGCTATTTGAATAATTTATGTATTTCACGGGTTTGCAAAAACTTCGTGGTGCGATACCACGCAATTGAGCGGCGACTACCATTTGGCACTTCAATTTCATCAAGCGGGCCAATATCGCTTACGCAAGGACCTGATCATAAGTAATCTTTGCCTCCGAGAACGTTATGCGTTTTCGGCGCAACACGAAGGAACATTCCATGGCCGAGCGTTTTTGCCCGTCACTGCCACAAAAAATTTCGATTGCGCAAAAGGCAATCAATGGTTTTGCCGCCCTGGGCGTCACCATGCTGATCATGGCAGCATCGTTAACGGGTGCGCAGGCGCAGAGCCTGCTGGTCAATGGTGATTTTGAGGCGCAGCAGGTCGGCGTTGGAGACCATGCCTATCAGCAGATTACCGGTTGGATCGTGGGGACAGTCTATACTGCTTCCAACGGATTTGTGCCGGTTAACCTTTCCAGTGGTAATCTGGTTGGCGTTGATGGTGCCAATTGGGGAACGCCGCCTTCAGACGCAAGCGGCATTCCCGGGGTCCGCCATTACCTGGACAGTATGGGTCCGGCCTATGCCTGGCAGCATTTCACGGCCCCATGCTCCGGCTTGGCGCGCGCATCAATGGCTTTTTCCACGCGCAGCATGGGTTCGTGGGCAAGTTCAACAGCGGCATTTTCCTGGTCTGCGCGTCAAGGCGGGCCTATCCCATTGATATTGGGACCGGGAAATCCCAGCCGACCTGACGTCGCAGAACTGATTGCCGAGCAAACATTTGAAAATATCTCCTTTAGCGGGGGGACACCTCCCGATTACTGGACCACTTTCGATTTTACCAAACAGTTGCAGGCGGGCCAGCTCTATACATTTGTTGTCAAACTGCCTGAGAATGCCAATCTGGACAATGCCTCCGTCACGATGATTGATGTATGCCCAATGACAGCGACAGAAGATGGCCCTTTATCCCAAGTCGCGGGCAGCCTGGTCAATCTCCACTCCCTCAACCCTGACCTGATCTCCATTACCAAAACCTGCGAAGCGCCCGTTGCAGGTATCCACAACGGCAATTTGGGCCAGGTCTGGAATTGCGAGATTGCTGTCGAAACACAGCAAACGCCTTTCTCGGGTTCGCTGACCGTTACAGACGCACCAACACAGAATTACAGCAACACATCCGGCGCGCTGATTTCGATGGCTTCGGCTGAGACCGGGGTGGATTGTTCCGCTGGACAGTCCTGCGCCATTGATGGCGCCGCATTCGATGGCAATGGCACAATTGACGTTCAGACCTTTGTCGAGACCACCGGCGAGGCAACGTCCTATAAGGCGCAAAATTGTTCCGCCGCGTCCTATCTGTCCGGCTCCGGTCAGTCGTACGCCATCGATGGCAATTGTGTGCAGGCATCGTTCACACCGCGTCTCAATGTCACCAAAACCTGCGATCCGGTCGAAGCTGTTTCATCCGGCCCCATGACGCTGAATTGTCAGATCACCGTAACAGGCAGCAACCTGCCAACGGGTTCCTACGCCACAGTCTTGGATGGGTTTGGGGCACCAGCCGGTTCTGCAAATGTCGTCGGTGGCCTGCTGGGACACCCAGCGAATATCAGTTCGAACGAACCCTGGTCCTGTGCTGACAGCAATGCGGCGAACCCTGTCGGCCTGTGCGAATTGTCAGCCATTGATCTGTTCAACGCCGGCGGAACATCAATTATCAATACGACGTTCCAGTTCGAGGTCGGACCAGACACGCCGCAGGTTGCGAACTGCGCCGTAGAGCAGATTGCACCCGTTTCCATTGTCAAGGAATTCGGCAAGCAAAAAGGTTCGAGAGCAATCCCTGACTATTGCGTTGCAATTGATGTGCCGTCACCGATCGACAACACAAATCCGGTCAAACTGGAAAGCGTTCAGTTCAGCAAACAGTGCGCAACGCCGGTGCAGGGCGTGCATGATGGCGCACAGGGCTATTTCTGGAATTGTACAATCCAGGCAAATGTCCAGCCAACGCCGTTCAACGGCACGCTCACGATACTTGAAGACGCAAGCAATATCTCAAGTGGGCAGGCCGAGTTCGTCAGCGCTTCCCTGCCGTGTATCGGCATTGGATCCGACATGCTTAGCTGTGTGCTTGACGGCAACACCATGTCACAGCCACAGCCTCTGTCTGTGCAATTGTTTACAGAGGTCGTGAGCAACCAAGAGCCGATCAAATGGCAGAACTGCGTAAGCGGCCGCGCGCAATCAAGCGCCTCAACGATGAATTCCGGCACGACGTGCTTTGAAACGCTGATAGTGCCACCGGTGATCATCAGCACGCCGCCAAAACTATCGCTGAAAAAATCATGCGTCGGACCAACCGCCTTTAACGACGGCCAACGCTACATCTGTACAATCCAGGTCAGCAACACGGGTGGTCCGGTGACAACACCGCTCACACTCGAAGAGCTGTTCACCAACATTGCGGGCACACCTGCCACTGACTATCTTCTCGCTTTGCAGGGGACGACGGGCTGGGTCTGTGAAACAGCTCCCTTTGCCAATGGTGCGAATTGCGACATTTCCGCAGCGGATTTCAACGCCAACAATGGCCACCAGATCAGCGGATTGTTCCTCATTCCAAACGGTGTTTTGGCCGAACAGGATTTTCAAAATTGTGCGACCCTGACCGCAAATGGCAAGCCCATTGCCAATGCTGAATGCGTCGAAATTGTTGAACACACAGGCGAAACGACCTTTGATATCGAAAAACGGTGCAAGCCCGAAGGTCCGCGCCAGGAGTTTTCCAGGGGAAATTGGGTTCAACCCTATGCCTGTACGCTGACAGTAACGACAAATGGCGTTCCGTTTTCCAATCCACTTTATGTGAGCGATGCCATGTCCTATGGAACGTTCAGCGGAAACACGCTCGTCGGGCAGCTCTCCTCAAGCGACCCCTGGCAGTGTGTGCAGGCCCCCTATGCTGCACCTGGGCAGGGCAACCAGCCTGCCTGTGCCATACAGGGCATCGACTTTCCGCACGCCGCGGGCAGCTCGACGATCAATTTCACAATGACAGTTCAGGGCAATGCGGCTGATCAATTTGGCGCCGAGAACTGCGGCAATATCTATGCGTCCATTCCCACGGATGGTTCCGAGCCAACACCGCTGTCGCAAAGCTGCGTAACGATTGTTGAACCACCAACAGCAGGGAAACCAACACTCGACGTTGCCAAAAGCTGCTCTCCGGCTGTGCCTGCTGCCAACGGTGGCGGTCCATGGACAGTTCAATGCAATGTGACGATCAGCGGAACAGGCCTGCCTGCCGGCCAGCAGATCCGCCTTTCCGACGAACTGACGGGTCTTGGCCTGAATGGTGCAACGGGTGGTGGTTTCAATCCGGGACCATTTGCCGGCAACAATTGCGGTGGAGGTGCGATCGCCGGTGGCATAGCCACAGCCTGTGATATCACGACTGATGACATCACCAACAACGGTGGCTCTTTGACGTTTCCCTATACGGGCACTCTGAATGGCCCTGGCGGACGCTCATATCCGGGCTTCAAATACCCGCAGAACTGTGCATTTGCATCCATTCCCGGCATTGGACTGAATGCGCCGGCAAACGGCAAGATCTGCGTTCAAATTCCCATAGAGCCCAAAGCGATTGCCGTGTTGAATGATAATGTTGTCATCCCGAATCCGGTTGGCGGCGGTGGAACGCCCGTGGTGGATGAAGCAATCAGTGCCGCGGCCCCCAATATTTTCACTTCAGGAGGAGGTGGCGGCGGCGCCTCTGCGTCATGCAGCCTGGACACACTTTATGTCGTGGATACGTCCGGTTCCATGTCCAATCAAAACCGCTTGAACAATGTGAAGGCTGCGCTTGCCGGCGCCTATGCCGCTTTTGAAGGCAATGGTTCGGCTGCATCCCTCATTTCCTTCAAGTACGACAGTCAGATTCTGGTCAATCCTGCGGAGGTTTTGCCGTCACAAAATCTCACTCAGATCACACAGGCTCTCTACTCTGCTGGTGGTACAAATTGGCAAAATGCTTTTCTTGATGTCGAATCCGTGGTGACCAGCGCAACCAAAAAGCCCTTGGTGTTCTTTGTCACGGATGGCGAAGGCGGCAATGTGGGCATTCAAACAATTGCTTCGATACGCAATGCGGGCAGTCGCATCATTGGGATCATTATTGGCACTGGCCTGCAACCGGGCACCCTGTCCAACGTGCTGGGTCCAAATGTAATTACAGCCGATGCCAACACCCTGATCGATCCATTCACGGCAGATGTCATTGCCATTCCTTCGGTACAGGACTCCTTGTCAGTCTTTCAAAAAATCGAGGAAGCCTATTGTCCCGGCAATGAAAAATCGGCGGGCCTGACACTGCTGGCGGCGCAAAAAGCACTGCAGACCATTCCGCTCTCAACCACGAGCGAGCCGGTTGATGATGAGGTGTTCAATTATCAGGATGAACAAACGCCAACAACTCCAGACGTAGGGCCGGCGGCAGGACGACCCGACCTCCAACTGATGAAGACGGCATCAGGCGGGTGCCGAATTGATCGTGGCAACCAGACTTATGAATGCCCGTTCAATATCGAGATTTCGAACAAGGGCACAGCCCCTTACATCGGATCACTCGTCATGGTGGATGATTTTGGCAAAGGCGGCCTCCGTGCTGTCAAACTATCCGGTGGAGGCTGGCAACTCGCACAGCATGAAAAAATCGGAATCATGGGCTTGCATGGCAATCTGCTGCTGGCGCCGGGACAAAAATCGGTCATCAGAACGAGTGTCATTGTTGCGGGTCAGCGTCGTGGTGGCCGGTTTGAAAACTGCGGCATCCTCGGTGTGCCGGAAGATGATGAATGGGCAACAATGCTCGTGCAACAGATCATGAATACACGCGGCATCAATGTTGGTGCAGCAGATGGCAAGAAGGGTCCGAAAACCAGCCGTGGTCTGGTGCAACTGCGCCAGCAATTGAACCTGCCGCCGTCAGATGAAATTGATGATGGTCTGTTCGCGAAACTCGGTCTTTCAAGGCAAAGCCCTGGAACGCAGTCCTGCGTATTGGTGCCATTGCCGCCCATGCTGGCGCCGATAGAAAACCCGACGACTGGAATTCCCGGACCGGCCCCGGAGTATATTTCTCCAAAACCGTCTGTTCAGTGCGATCCGGTGACAACGGTGCAACGTGGCAACAGCTGTGTGTGTCGTTTCAGCCGCATGCAGCAGGCAACACCATCAAGCTGTGGCTGTATTCGCGGTCATGAACTCATAGCCGGGAAGGGTTGTTTTCGTCCGACAACAAACAATCCACCAGCAGGGCCAAAACCAGCCGAGCAGCCGGAGACACAACCACGCCCGAAACCACAGACGCTGGCGTGTGATGCGGTATCGACGCGGCAAAATGGTAATCGTTGCATTTGCAAAATACCCGGCGCTGCCATGGTCAGCCGCACCCAATGCGCTTGTCCTGCCGGGACAAAGCTCGACAATAGAAGGGGTTGTATAAAAGTGGATGCGCCGCGGCCGGTGCCTGCAGATCCGAAACCCGCAGGCCCAAAACCGGCAGATTCGAAACCGGCGCTGAAATGCGATCCTAAAACGACACGAGCACGCGGTGACCGGTGTGTGTGTCTGTTCGACAATATGAAAAATCGCAACAGGACATCATGCGCATGTCCCAGCGGCACCCGGTTTGAAGCAGGTGTTGGCTGCATGGGAATAGGCCGCCCGCAAAATCCGAAGGCAGTCATCAAGGAATTGCTTCTGCGCAATCCGCTCAAACAATAAAGATGCGGGCCTCGGCCCGCATCTGCCAGCCCGCATCTGTTGCGGGTTGGCGTGATCAAATGTTTCACACTGAACCTTAAGGGCGCTGGGCCATGATACGAACATTCACTAAAATCGCCTGTCTGACAGCCTTGCTGATGACGGCAACGGCCATGACAACACCATCATCTGCACAGGTTGATAACAGACAGCAGGTCGTCGATATCAAGCGCGGCGACAGTTTGAATGTGCGCATGGGGCCGGGTTCCCAATTTCAAGATATTGGTGACATCAAACGCAACCAATATGTTCCGGTGCTCGGCTATGATACGACAGGGCGCTGGGCGAAGGTGTTCTGGCGCAATCGGGAGGCATGGGTTTCCGCACAATATCTGAGCGGCGGTATCGGCGGCCAAAATCTGACGGCCAACAATGCAAGCAATTCTGCGACCTATGCGCCGGGCCTTGGTCCACACGTTGTATCCGGCGTATTGGCTGATGATCCGCGCGGCCTGGCACTGCGCCGTGGTCCCGGTACAAAATTCCAGCTTGAACAATATCTGGGCGATCATGTTGAGGTCTTTGTTGTCTCCAGAAGTTCCAATGGCAATTGGGCCTTTATCAAATTCAGCAATGGCACCGGCTATGTCTGGACCAAATACCTGCAGCCGATTGGTGGCGGTCAATCGGGCCAGAACGCCAATGGTGGCAACCAGAACAATGGCGGCAATTCAAACAATCAGAGCGGTCAGGGCGCTGGCGGCGCGCAGATACAAACCCCTGTGCCTGCGCCCGATGGCCTGCCGCTCCCTGCCGTGTTCAGCGTGACAAATGTTCAGGCCGGTGACCTGTTGAACGTGCGTGCGCAAGCCAGTCCCTCAGCGCCCATTCTGTCTGGCTACCAGCCCAATGCACCCGTCGTGGTTCTCGCCTATCTGGCCAATGGTTGGGCGCAGATCAGCGTTGGCGAAACCCTTGGCTATGTGAATGGCAATTTTCTCACCCGCGGCGGCGGTGTGCAAACACAAAGCGGTATGCAGCTCGGCCTGATATGCCGCGGCACCGAACCGTTCTGGACTCTGAAAATGGACGATGATGGGACGGTCACCTATGAATCACTGATCAATGGTGCTGAACAACCTGCATCGCTGAACCTGGCCTCTGCATCCACCATTACCAATTCCTATCCTTATCATTTTGGTGCGCCGCCCTATTCAGGAACAATGACGCAGCAGGTTTGCAGTGATGGCATGTCCGACATTCAATATGGATGGGGCATGACACTGATAAAGCCAAAGCAAGGCGGCGGATGGGAGACCTTGAACGGCTGTTGCACCCTGCAATAGGCTTCAAGTGACGCAAAAGATGAACACCTGCTTTATCCGGAAGTTTCAACCGATAGAGGTAACACTTCATGTGGATATTGAGGCTGGTGTTTGATCTTGCAGGCAAGCGCGATTTTTTAGCCGAAGCCGCGCGGCTTATGATTGATGGTTGGTTCGGCATCCATGAAAGCCAGACATGCTCAAGGGTCGGCCGGATCGCCGATGGTCTGCCTGATCCTAAGCGCGATATTCAAACTGCGGAAAGATGTCCAGAATTCCCAGGTGCTTCATGCTGTCCTTGTTGAGTTTTCCGGATGCGGAAAGCTGCGCGAACCCGTGGACCAGGCTCCAGTGCATCATCTGCGCGCGCAGTGCTGCATCGGGTGCATCCGACCATTCCCAGACCAGTCCTTCCGAAACGTCGCGAAGAATGGCAAAACATTGGCCGGCCAATTCCAGCAGGTTTGGGTCATCACTGTTGGTTCTGTGTCGTGAGAACATCAGTTCAAACAGGGCGGGGTGGGTGACGGCAAATTCCACATAGCCCTGCAGTGCTGCGTCGCTTTTCCGGGACCTGGTTGCATCAGCATCCAGCCCCTTTTGCATGGTTTGGGCCAATTGCTGGTAGCCACGCGCGGCAATGGCCGTGAGCAATCCGCTCATGTTTCCGAAATGATTCTTGGGCGCCGTGTGACTGACGCCCGTGCGTTCGGCGCACGCCCGCAGGGAAAGCCCTGCAAGACCAGCCTCTTCGAGTATCTCCAGGCCGGCATCGACCAGTGCCTGTTTGAGGTTGCCGTGATGGTATTTTCTCTTGTTCGCCATGCAAGGCTTATCCTACAAAAAGTTTCCACTGTAAATATTTGCTTGACGATTACGATGCCATCAACCTATAAAGTTTACAGTGGAAACATTTTGACCCCATGGAGTCCCTCGTGAGCACACGCACCCCGCCGGTAACAAAACATTATATGGCCCTGGTCGAGTCTTTCCCGTCGATGGCTGGAAAGACGGTCATGATTACCGGTTGCACATCGGGCATGGGTATTGTTCTGGCCAGGACCTGCGGCGGCCTGGGTGCAAAGGTGGTGATGCTGAACCGTCCGTCGGAACGGGCTGAACGGGCGCTGCAGGATCTCAAGGCGCGCGACATGGATGCGGTTCTTGTGCCTTGCGATCTCTCCAGCTTTGCCAGCGTTCGCGCCGCCGGCGCGATTTTGCGGCGCGACTTTGCAGAAAAAGGCTGCGATGTCCTGTGCAACAATGCCGGCATCATGGGAATGGCGGACAAGGCAACATTGGACGGGTTCGACGTGCAGATGCAGGCCAACCACCTGTCGCATTTTCTGCTGACCCATGAGGTCTGGCCATTGCTGGAAAAGGCGGCGCAATTGCGCGGGGAAGCGCGCGTAGTCAACCACAGTTCTCTGGCCCGCAAAAAACCCAACCGGCCTCTTTTGGCTAAATACCTGCGCGCCAACGGCGGCAATCTGGGCGGCGACGGCTTTCCGGGGCTGCAAAAATGGGTTCGTTATCAGCAATCCAAGCTGGCGAACCTGATGTTTACCTACGCGCTTTGCGATCAGATCAAACAGAGGCCGGAAAACAAGATTAAAGTGCTATGCGCTCACCCCGGGCCTGCCGACAGTGGCCTACAGGCAAAGACCGCAAAATCAGGCGGTGATCGCTGGCTTGATCGTTTCATCCTGAGCAGCACCCTGAAGATCGCGCAATCGACCGAGGATGGTACCTGCGGCATCGCCCGCTGCTGTTGTGAACCGGGGGTAGAAAGCGGCTCCTTTTACGGCCCCGATCCTCAGGCGCGGGTCGGACCTGCGATTCTGCTGCCGACCGAGCGCAATGGTGAATTTGAAAGACTGTTGTGGGATGAAAGTCTGAAAGCCACCGGCATTGATCGCTACTTCGGATAAAGCCGAACCATTTGCCTGACAGGCAAATCAGCCGGCCTGTTTCTTTCCCAGATATCGGAATGTACCTGTCCCGGTGGCGACGCATTGACCGCTTTCGTCCCGCACTTCACCCTCGGCAAAAAATACCCGGGTGCCGCCACCGGTCATGCGGCCTTCGGCAATGAGAAGGGGGCCGCGCGCCAGCGCCAGAAAGCTCACATTGAGGTTGAGTGTGACAGCCGGTTGCATCGGAACGCCCGTCGCTATGAAACATCCCGCCGAGCCCAGGGCCGAATCGAGCAGCGCTGCATAAACACCCCCATGGGGAACGCCCCCAGGGTTGTTGTGTTTTTCACCCAGTTCCATTTCAAAGCAGGCGCGCCCCGTTTCAAAAGCGGTCATGCGAAAACCCAGTAGGTCTTTGAAGGGGTATCTGTTGTCCAGCAGGCCTGGTGATTGCATGGTGTTCATCCTGAACCAATCGGGTTTTTATGGAAACACGTTGCTGGTGTTTCTGTTTGTCCTAGATGCTCGCGATGGCGAGGTTCTCGACAGCCTGAAGCAGGCGTGGGCCATAGTGATTGATGAGATTGTCCTCACGCGTGAAAAAACTGAATCCGCCGACATTCACTGCGAAGACGCGCTTTTTGTCTGCCGACAGAAAGGGTGCGGCAATGGCGTTGATTCTGGGGTTCCAGTCTCCGAACGATGTACAAAAGCCGTATTGCGCATAGTCCTGGCGCGCCTTGTCCAGCCCCATGCGAAGCCGTGCCTTCAAATCGTCCGAAGCCTTTTCGCAAAGGTGGGCCAATATTTGTTCCTGTTGATCTTCAGGCAGCGCAACAATCACGGCGCGCCCGATGGCGCTCGTCAGCAGCGGCACCTTCGCACCCAGATGAAAGGTCATTGCCATGCCTTCGCTTGAGCCATGAGTCGCCAGATAGACGACGCTGTCTCTGTGCATCTCGCCCAGGGCGGCGGCAATATTGGGGTCGTCGTCCCTTGCGAGATATTCCAGCTCGTCTGCGGCGCGATCTTTCAGGCCGGTGGCGGCGATGACGGACAGGCCCAGAGAAAGGCCTTCGACACTCAACTGATAGGCGCCATCCGGCTTGACCTGCCGCAGATATCCCTGTTTGCACAATGTGTAGGCAAGGCGCGATACCGTCGCCTTGGGCAGGTTGGTGCGCAGCGACAAATCAGCATTGGTCAACAGGCGTTCCTGCGGGCTAAAGCATTTGAGAATTGCCAGCCCGCGTACCAGTGCGCTGACCTGTTTGGGGTCATCTGCGGGCAGTGACGTGGTGGCATTCTCGCGCATATGGGGTTCTCGACTTTTGAGTTTTATGCCTGGCAAATGCTTGCGGAGCGTGGTTGAACGCGTATGTTTCGTGGCTCAATTCTACCGTCGCAATGATCGCAAAAGTAGTTTGCATTAAGCAACTCCTGGCATGAATGCAACCGCATTTCAGGCGGAGGGTTGGCGTGGTTGCACCAGCGGTCGCCCCATTCGGCAAGCGATATCAGGAGCGGAAAGAACCCGTTCGCCCGTTCTTTTGCAGCATATTCGATACGCCGGCCAACCTGTGTGCTGTCGATCAGATCCAGCGCCTCAAGCCGCTCGATGCGCTCGCGCAATACGTTGGCGTTCAGGCCGGTCTGGAGTGACAGGTTCTGCAGGTTGAGGGGCTGTCGCAGCAGGTGAAACAAAATCTCGTTGCTGGGTGCATCACCCACCAGAGAGGCCGCAATGGCGCCCTTGTCGGATGACGATTTGCCGGCTGTGACCGCTGCGCCCTTGCGGCGCTTCAACCGTGATTCATGTGCTTCCTGCGGTGGGTCGCTGGGCTCGAAGGTTACGCTGTCCGGGGTCGCTGGTTGCTGGCAATGGCGGCACCGGAAGGTGGCGCCAAGCACCTTTCCGCAGGACGTGTGAATGAGATCGAAAGGCAACACATCAATTCTGGCGCGATGCGCCTCGTGCCAAAGCCAGACGGAATACATCACATTGTAAAGGTCCAGCGCCTTGGCGGTCATGGCGTATTGCAGGCTTGTCTTTTTTGCCGAAATGGGACGCTTGTAGAGCAACTCGTTTTCGCACAGATAGGTCAGGCGCTCGGCCAGCGTTTGTTTGGGGATGTTCAGGTTTTTCTGAAATTCCCCGAATTGGCGTGTTCCGTTGAACCCCTCCTTGAGGATCAGCATGGTCCAGGATTCACCGATGATTTCCAGGGCGCGACTGAGCGACGTCGCCACGCGCACCTGTTTCTGGATCTCCTGATCGCTCACCCGGTCATATGTCCTGTTTGCCAATGTCTGCCATGTCGATATCGCGGTTCATACCTGTACCGAGTGTATCATCCGATTGGGCCCGGTCACCCCAGATCTCGGAGCCGTCAACCCAGGTTGTGTGGAAGCCGATGGATATGCGATGCGGAATTTCCACCTTGGCAATGGGTTTTGTAATGTCATCGGCGTCAAAGATCAGGCAGGCCGATGTCCAGTCGTTGCTGTCGGTAATGAATGTGACGGGATAGGCTCGGGTTTCGCTGGTGTCCCTCCGGGTGGATGCACTTGCCGCGACCGGCGCTTCTGTTCCGTAGACCCCGTCGCCATATTCATAGCGCTGCTGCGCCCCTGTCTCCAGGTCATAGCGGACCAGCCCGTTGAATGTCTGGCATTGCCCTTCAAGCGTGCCATCCTGCGCCTCGGGGATGATCTGATTGAAGGAATAGCGGGTCTTGCGGCCAAGCTGGTGTGTGTTGACCGTTGGAAATTCGCTGTTCAGCTCATCAATCATCGCCTCTTTGACGGCGCCGGTCTTCACGTTGAAAGACCAGCGGTACATGACGTGGCTGCGCCGACGATAGGCCATCATCGATGCGAGATGGTGGTCCTTTGCATGTTTGACCGGCATCGGGTCTTCCTGCCGACAGCCGACCATATGCACCCAGTCGCCCTCTTCCCAGCTGTTGGAAATATGCAGGATGTAGCAGGGCTCACACTCGAACCACTGCACCGTGGGTGAGCGCCCAAACCGGTCGATCAATCCGAACCGGGCCGGTTGATCACGGTGAAAGCCCATGACGCGCCGCCCATGCGTGCGCAATATCTCCGCATCGTGATAAAACGGCAGATCATGCAAGATGGCGTAATTTTCCGTCAGTCCCATGTCATGGGGCGAGCGGGCACCATCGAGTTGAATGTCGATATCGAACTTCAGATTTCCCGAAGCGTCGGCCATGCCGTAGCTCATGTAGGGTGGCTTGTCCTGATAATTGAAAAAGAACATCTCTCCCGTCCAGGGATCTGTTTTGGAATGCGCAGACAGGCTGTGTTTCAGGGCGCCGCCCAGAGTCTCGCGCCCCGTTGTCTCCAGCGTCAGCGGATCGACCTGATAGGGATCGCCGGACATGTGCCAAAGGGAGAGCAATTTGCCGTTGTAATAGATCACATCCGTGTTCGACACGTCCTTGATGGGAAAGCCGGGCAGGCGAAAATTATAGGGGCCGGCGATGCCGGGCCAGATTGATTTGCCGGCGATATCTTCAGCAACAAAGGCTGCGTTCTGCAGCCATTTTTGCCGAAAGGAGGCCTTGCCATCGCGAAAATAGATCGCCCGCAACATCGCGTCGCCATCATAGTAATGGTATTTGTGATTGACCGGTTCGAAGCGTTGAGACGGGCCGTTCATCACATAGGCGCCACACAGATCCGCCGGGATTTCGCCCTCGACCTTCAGGTCTTCCGCCTCATATTCCCTGTTTGTCGGTGCAAATGCGCCGTGCAGATAGGGATGGTCGTAACCCCATATCCAGTCCGGGGCATCCGTCGGCGGCGTGCCGTCCGGTGCGTACATGCGGACATTTGCCTTTGTGACCTCAAGAGACGTTTCTTCGTGCGACATCCGGATACCTCGAAGTTAATAACTAGACCAAAATATAAAGTTTTCACCACCAAAGCAAGGTGTTTTTGCCCCTAAGAGCGATTTATCGCCGCTAAGATCACGCAAAATGTTCCATTTTTTTTCCACTTGACGATTAAAACGGGACAAAATATAGATTACTCAGAAAATTTGGTCTTGTTATTAACTTTGGGGGGTGCGCTTGCAAAAAATGGTCTTGATTCCCGGATTGCTTTGCACCCCGTCTGTGTTCGATTCTGTTGCTCCTGCACTCTCATCCGAAACGGTCAGGCCGTCCCTGTTGGTTTCCGATGATCTGACGGCGATCGCTCGCGATCTTTTGCGTGTTGCGCCGGAGACATTTGCTGTGCTCGGCATGTCGATGGGAAGCTATCTCGTTTTCGAGATGTTCCGGCTGGCGCCGGAACGCATCAGCGCCATGGTGCTGATTGGCGCCAGCGCGCGCAAGGATACCGATGAGGCCGCCGAAAAACGCCACAAGGCCGTCCGCTGGGCGCAAAAGGTCGGGATGGATGCGCTTATTGCCACCATGCCCGGAGCCATGCTGGCAAAACAGTCACAGCAGGACGAAAAAATTGTCACATGTCTGGCCGATATGGCCGAGGCGGTCGGGCTGGATGCTTTTGCCGCCCATCAGGCGGCCCTGGCACGGCGGCCCGATAGTCGCGCAACCCTGCCGGAGATCACGTGCCCGGTGCTGGTTTTGACCGGCGAAGAAGACCAGGTGACGCCCGCTGAGATCGCCCAGGAAATTGCGGACAATGTCGCCCATGGCAGCGCCTTGCAGATTCCAGGCGCAGCGCATCTTCCCGTGTTGGAGCAGCCGGATCCAGTTGCCCGTCACGTCAATCACTTTCTTCAAACGGTAGGTGGTTGATATGACCCTGCAAGACCAGTTGAAAACGCTCAGACTGCCGGCATTTGCCGCCCCCATGTTTCTGGTTTCCACCCCTGAATTGGTGATTTCCTGCTGCCTTTCCGGCATTGTCGGAAGCTTTCCGGCGCCCAATTTGAGGACTGCCGAGGAATTCGGCGCATGGATGGCGCAAATCAAATCCTCTCTGGAAAATGCAGTCGCGCCGGGTGATTGGAATGTTGCGCCCTGGGCCGTCAATCTTGTGACCCATTCAACCAATGCGAAGTTGCCGTCTTATCTCGAGCAGGTTGCCATCTATCAACCACCCATCGTCATCACCGCATTGGGCAGTCCCAAGCCTGCCATTCCCGTGGTCCATGCCTACGGCGGCATTGTTTTTGCCGATGTTGCGTCCCTGCCCATGGCGAAAAAGGCCGCGGCTGCCGGTGTTGATGGGCTGGTTCTGGTCTGTTCCGGCGCTGGCGGCCACACTGGAGAATTGAGCCCGATGGTCTTCGTCGAGCGTGTGCGCCAGTTTTTTGATGGATATATCGCCCTTGCGGGCGCGATCAACACGGGCGACGCCGTTTTGGCGGCGCAGGCGCTGGGGGCGGATTTCGGTTATCTGGGCACCAGCTTCATCCCCGCCGTTGAAACCATGGCGTCTGCGGAATATCAGCAGATGCTTGTTGATTGCGGGCCTGAGGACCTGATGGTCACGCGGGCCTTTACCGGCGCCCGCGCCAGCATGCTGAAGCCTTCCATGATCAATCAGGGGCTTGTGCCCGAAGAACTGGAGTTCAAGGTCGCCAAGCTGAATTTTACCGGCAGGGACGGTGAATCCGTCAAGCCCTGGAAGGGTATCTGGGGCGCGGGGCAGGGCGTCGGGCGCATAGAACGCTGCGAACCCGCTGCCTCGATTGTGGATCGCCTGTCCGTTGAATACAAGGCGGCTTGCAAACGCATGAAAGAGATTTGCGCATCATGAGTAGATTCACCATTCCGCAGGAAAGGGCAGAGCGATTCCGGCAGGAGGGATATTGGGGCGATGTGACGATTCCTGGGCTTTTCAGGCAAAATCTTGACCGCAATCCCGATGCAATTGGTCTTGTTGATGCGCCCAACCGCCCGACCTTCTTTGAAGGTGCGCCCCGGCGCATGACCTATCGGCAAATGGACAGTGAAATTGCCCTCTATGCCAACACTTTGCGCGCTGCCGGTCTGGGCAAGGGTGATATCATTGCAACGCAATTGCCCAATATTGCCGAAATGATCCTGATTTATCTGGCGATTTCCCGGATTGGCGCCATTTTGAGCCCCATATCCATGCCCTATCGCGCCAATGAGTTGCGCGGCATGCAGGACATCGTTGATTTTGCGGCTTTCATTGCCGTTACCAAATTCAAGGACCGGCCGTTTCTCGCGCCATTGATGCCCGCGCTGAGGCCCGAAACAAAGGTCTTTTCTCTCGGCAGCAATTGCCCCGCCGGAGCAACACCATTTGAATGGGTCGTTGAACAGGCAGGCGCTTCGGAGGTCGAAACCTCGGCTGACGATCTTTTTGCCGTGTTCTGGACGTCCGGCACAGAGGGGCTTCCCAAGGCGGTGCCCAAGACCCACAACAATATGATGGCCAGTTCGCAGGGCGCCTATCGGCTGCTCAGTCTGCGCCAGGGCGCAAACGTGCTGGCGCCCTTTCCCTTCGTCAATGCGGCCGGCATGGGTGGTTTGATGATGTGCTGGATGCGCAGTGGCGGCGCTCTTGTCCTGCACCACCCTTTCGACATCGAGGTCTATCTGGAGCAATTGCGGACCTGCGACGTGGACTACACCATGATGGCCCCGACCCTGCTCGTCTACGTCAAGGACAAGTCGGAGGATCCAGATCTCTACGAAGCCTTGAACAGGCTATCGGCCATCGGCACCGGATCCGCGCCACCCGATCCCGAGATCTTTGACTATTTCCAGCAGCACTTCGATATCCCCATCGTCAATTTTTTTGGCTCGAACGAGGGTGCACAGCTCTGCTCAAGCAAGGATGACGTGCCCGATGCGCGGCTGCGCGCCCGGTTTTTCCCGCGTGACGGGGACATCAACTGGGCCGGTCATGCGGACAGGCGAACCGCCAATGGCGGCTATTTCAAGCTGATTGATCCGGAGACGGGCGCAGCCGTCGTGGACAATGGCGCCTCCGGTGAGATGTATATCGATGGTCCGGCACAAATGCCGGGCTATTTCACCCGGCAGGGGATGGACCGCGCCAAGTTCGATGCGGACGGACTCTTCTCGACAGGGGATCTGTTTGAAATATCGCAAGATGGCAAAATGATCCGGTTTCTTTCACGCTCACGCGAACTGATCGTGCGCGGCGGGATGAAAATTGCGCCTGTTGAACTGGATGCCTTTCTGTCCGGTTTTCCCAATGTGCGCGAGGTTGCAGTCGCACCCTACCGCGATGAAACCATGGGCGAGAAAGTCTGTGCCTATTTTGCAATGAACAAGGGCGTCCAAGTCACTTTGAAAGAAGTATCGGCCTATTGCGATCGTCACGGATTGGCAAAATTCAAATGGCCGGAGATGTGCATCCAGTGTGACAGCCTGCCGAAAACACCGCTTGCCAAAATTGACCGCAAAGCCCTGACCGCCGACCTGGCTGGCAGGCTTGGCGCAACAGAAACTGCCTAACGACAAGACAGAAAAAAACAGCAGCCAATGGAGGAAATTATGCTGAAAAAAAATCTTACAAGGGCACTTATGTGTGCAGCCATCGGGTTTGGCGGCACGACTGCAAACGCCAAGGATCTGGCATTCTCGATTTTTGTGCCGGCAGCCTCACCGACGGTTTCGCGCGTTTTCCAGCCCTGGGCGGATTGGTTCAACGAGCAGACAGCTGGTGAAGATGTCAGCGTCAAACTATTTGCCGGCGGTTCACTTGGACGCAATCCCAAGGCGCAGGCGCAAATGGTTGCCGATGGCGTTGCCGATATGGCCATAACCGTTCCCAGCTACACGCCGGGCGTTTATCCCGATTATGATATTTTCGAACTGCCGGGTTTTGCCACCACGGTGGAAGAAGGCTCCGAGGCCGTGTCCGAGCTGCAGGCCAGCGGCGCATTGCGTGGCTATGAAGACTACTACGTTGTCGCCCTTTATACCTCGGGTGCCTACATGCTGCATTCGAGCAAGCCAATAAATGGTTTTGACGATATCGCAGGTCAGAAATTTCGCGTCGCCGGACAGATCCAGACCGCAGTGGTCGAGGCAATCGGTGGTGTTGCCGTTGATATGTCAGCCACACAGATGGCCGAAAATATCGACCGCGGCCTGATCGATGGCGCCATGTCAGATGCTTCGGTGGCCAAGACTTTCCGCGTTGCCGACGTTGCGCCGAACCATTTCAATGCCAACCTCGGTGTGCTTGTCTTTGCCATCATCATGAACAAGGACGCCTATGAAGGCCTGTCTGACAAAGCCAAAGAGGTGCTGGCGCAAAGCGGCGATTATATCCGCGGCAAACAGTACGAGTTCTATGGTCCGGCGATCGAGGCCAATCTGGCCGCATGGGATGCTTCAGCAGATCATACACTGGTAATGCCAAGCGAACAGGACAAGGCCAGAATCACCGAGGCTGTCGCGCCGGTCATCGAGACCGTTGCCGGCAATGTTTCACCGGGTCTGGTTGATGCCTACCGCGCCAAGATCGAAGAGATCCGCAGCCGTTAGAACGAACAGCGGGCCGGGATCATTCCCGGCCCAAATTCAACGTGGCCCGGATTTTAAAGGGCCCGGCTCGGATTTAGGGGGAGAGTGATATGGACTGGCTGGAAGACAAGCTGACCCTGGTAACGCGCACGGCCGCGATACTCGGTGTGCTCTTTTTGCTCATGGTGGCCGGTTTGTCGGCATTGGACATCATCGTGCGCGAGGTGAGCGGCAGGCCCATCCGCGGGGCGGGCGATATCGCCAAATTGCTGACAATCATCATCATCGCCTCCAGCTTTCCCGCCGGTTTGCTCGAACGCAAGCAGGTCGAGGTGCGTCTTCTGGGCGGCCTCTTGGGTCCGAAGATGAACCGCGCCATGGACGTCCTGGGCACGCTTCTGACAGGCGCGATGTTCCTGCTGATTGCCTATTACGTTTCGATCTATGCCGGCAAAGTAAGCCGGTCCCAGGAATATTCAATGGTTCTCAACATCCCGGTAGGGCCCTGGTGGTGGGCTGCGAGCGTCTGTTTCTGGGTGTGTGTGCCCGTGCAGCTTTTTGTCATCCTGTCTGAGCTTGTCGGGCGCAAACGCACAGAACCGGGGAGTTAGATGACCATGGAACCCTACATCATCGGATTGCTGGGAATGGGCCTTATGCTGCTCATGATATTCATTCAGGTTCCCATAGGCGTCTCCATGGGGATCGCCGGTGTCCTGACATTTGGCATCATTCGCGGTGACTTCGGCCCGGCCATGACACTGTTCGGCACCGAGACCGTCAGCAAGGTGGCGAGCACCGAGTTGTCCGTGATTCCCCTGTTTTTGCTGATGGGGGCCTTTGCCACCGTCGGTGGCCTGTCCAGTGATCTTTATCGCATCGCCAATGCCCTGATCGGTAACGTCAAAGGGGGGCTGGCACTGGCAACCATCGGTGGATGCGCCGGGTTTGGGGCCGTGTGCGGCTCTTCGATTGCCACGGCAACGACCATGACGCGCGTTGCCCTGCCTGAAATGATGGCGCGGAACTACTCGGAAAAACTGGCCACCGGCTCCATCGCCGCCGGCGGCACCCTTGGCATGCTGATACCGCCATCGATCATACTGGTGCTCTATGGCGTGCTGACAGAGCAATTCGTGAAAACATTGTTTGTGGCAGCGCTCGTGCCTGCCGTCCTTGCGGTCGCGCTGCACATGCTCACCATCTATATCATGGTGCGCAGAAACCCCGATCTTGCGCCGGAAGGAACGCCGTCGCCCTGGTCTGAAATCATCGCTGCACTGGCAAACGGATGGGCCGCATTGATCCTGATGATCACGGTGACCGGCGGTATTTATCTCGGCGTGTTCTCGGTCAATGAATCAGCCTCGGTGGGCGCATTCATGGCTTTCCTGATTGCACTTTTGCGCGGACGATTGTCCTTTGCAAATTTCTGGCAGGCGCTCAGGGAAACCGCCGGCACCACCTCGATGATCTATCTGATGATCATCGGCGCATCCATCTTCACCTATGCGGTCAGCATTTCCGGCCTGCCGCAGATGATCGTCGACGGCATTCGAGATACCGGTGTATCGGGTATCTGGGTCGTTTTGATGCTGATGCTGATGTACCTCATTCTCGGCGCCATTTTCGACACGATTTCGTCAATGGTCATCACCATACCCTTCGTTTTCCCGCTGATTCTCAGCTACGGCTATGACCCGATCTGGTGGGGCATTCTGACGGTGATGGTGATTGAAATTGGCATGATCACGCCGCCCATAGGCATGAATGTCTTTGTCATGAAAGCCATGCTGCCCAACACCAAACTCAGCACCATCTATGCCGGGGTGGGGCCTTTCATCGCCGCCGATATCCTGCGCCTTGGGATCCTCATTGCCTTTCCGGCCATCTCGCTGTGGCTGGTCAATATTCTCAACCTTCCAAGGTGATCGCGGGCACTGTTCCGCATCCAATCCATCATCCAAATCAAGCCTGAGGGATCGAAATGACACTCAACAAACCTGCCGATGTCAATTGGGATCAGGTCAACAAATGGACCGCCCGTGAAAACCTGAATACCTATTGGCGCCCCTATGGGTACCCGGAGATCATGTCGACAGGCACATCAGCCTTTAGCGGCGCCGAGCAGATGCCCAAATGGGATATTCCCGAACAGGCCATTATTTCGGTGGCGATCAACGGCGCCTTTTTCACCAAGAATGAAAATCCCAATCAGGCAACAACAGCTGAGGAGATCATCAGGTCTGCCGAAGAGTGCATCGAAGCCGGAGCGCAGAACATTCATCTGCATGCGCGTGATGAAAAGGGCTATAATGTTCTGGGCGTTGATGAATTCAGACGTATTCTTGATGTCCTGCGCCAGAGGCATCCGGAGATTGCCTATGACGCCTGCCTTGTCGCGGTGAACGATGAAGAGAGCGCCGATATGCGCGCGATGATCGACACGGGGCTGATTGCCGGTGTGCCGGTCAATACGACGGCACTGATTCTCGGTGACAACCTGTTTGTGAAGCCGCCCCATGTCATCATCGAAAAAACACGCCTGGTGGTCGAGGCCGGTCTGACGCCACAAATCGCGGTCTATTCGGATGCCGATGTCGACAATGCAAGACGTTTCCTGATCGATTCCGGACTGGTCAAGGGACCGCTCAGCTGGTTGTTCGTTCCCGGGCTGCCCGGTTGTTCGCCGATGTGGTCGCCTGAAACCATGGTGGATGGATTGATGCGCATCGTTCGGCTGATCCGGCATGTCGACCCACAGGGCGAAATCATCGTTTGCACCGGCGGGCGTTCAGGGCTCTATCTTGCCAATCTGGCGCTGATCATGGGTCTGCATGTGCGCATCGGCATGGAGGACACGGTGTGGAAATGGCCACATCGCGATGACCTGATCGACAACAATGCGGACTTGTTCAAGACGGTCCTGTCCATGGCCAAGGCTCTGGGCCGAACACCCATGCCCGCCGCCGCCTACAAGACCATGCTTGCCGATTCGGTGACACGCCAGAAACAGGCACTGTGAATTTCGGAGCGCTGGACAGCCTAGTTGTGTTCGTTCCAAAAATTGGCGCCTTAATCAAGTGTCACTTGATTAAGGCAACTGCCGGCATTTCTTATGAATTCAAGCTGGATTAGTGATTCGCCTGCTCCGCTCTCAAATGGCGACATAGAATCCGAGCGCCATGTTGCTTGAAACAATTCGGATATCGAAGCGGTTGAGGAAGCGCTGGCCCGCAACGGCAAGCCTGACATCTTCAACACGGATCAAGGATCGCAGTTCACATCGATCGACTTCACGGCGGTGCTGAAGAAGGCTGAGATCGCAATCTCGATGGACGGCAAGGGTGCATGGCGGGACAATGTCTTCCCCTCTCTGCGATGCAAGCATCGCCTGCCGGGCAATGGTCGAACGGCTTTGGCGGTCGATCAAATATGAGGAGGTCTACCTCCATGCCTATAAAACCGTGCCGGAGGCTCGAACAGGCATAAGTCGATATCTGGCCTTCTATAACACCCGACGCCCACATTCATCCCTTGACCGGCAAACACCGGATCAGGCTTACTTCAACGCGCTGACGCCAATCCTGGCGGCAGCATAATCGAGGTGGAAATCCACTTAGGCGTACGCCCGAAACTGTTCAGACAAACCGAACCACCTCACTCTATCCAAACGATCGGCACTCTCAAGCTGTGACAACGCGAACCGCCCCTGTTCCCAATTACCAGAAAACCAGCCCGCATCGCGGCTTCAAGCACTGCAAAAAGTTCAAGCTATGTGACCGAAACGGTCAAAGCCTGTCCAAAGAGTTCAAACTATGTGGCGATTTACACTTTTGAAAATTTGGTGGAGCCAAGGGGGATCGAACCCCTGACCTCTTGCATGCCATGCAAGCGCTCTCCCAGCTGAGCTATGGCCCCGTTTTCCGGTTTCCCGGAGCTGGCGGTTTGGGTCTTCCGCCAGTTCGTGATGGCTATCTAAAGCCGCTTGCCGTGGATATCAAGATCAAAAGAGCGGCTATGCAGATTTTTAAGCCGCCCGCACCGCAAGCATCAGCGACCAAAGCCGCTGTGGCAGGGCGCTTGGCGCCCCGAGATCAGGTTTCGTCGTCGTCGGCAACCTTGACGAGGTCGGTCAGTTCTTCGTCGTCGTCATCGTCGGTTTCCAGGAATGTATCGTCGTCATCATCGCCCAGATCGACATCATCGGTATCGTCGTCTTCGATATCCGGAATGGTCTCACCGGTATCGGCGGCTTCATCATCGGCCTCTTCAAGCGATACGACTTCAACCTCATCGGTATCGGCCTCTTTTTCGACGGCCTCTTCGGGAGCCTTGGGCTTTTCTTTTGTCACCCGAACGACTTCACTGACTTCAAAAAATGACAGCGGGTAGGACTGCCCGGTATAGGGGGAAACAATCGGGTCACGATTGAGATCATAGAATTTTCGACTCGTTTCGGGACAGACACGCTTGGTTCCGAGTTCAGGCTTTGTCACTGCGAAGACCTCTTGGTTGTTTTGATCACTAATCTGCAAACCGGCAAATGCGGCTGACAACCCATCAGGGTGAATACCTGTGATCCGACAGTCCGCAGTTCATTTCATCAGTTTGCAAACCACAGACCATTGGTCATGAATTCTGGCGGTGGCACCGCACAGTCGGGTTTTTTGATGTGTCGGACCCCATAACCATGTTGATCACGTCTGTCAAAGCCTATCTGCGGAAAAAATGCGTAAACAGGCCCCAGGCCGGGTGGAGACCAGGTGAAGGTCAGGCGCGACACTGGGCCGGGCTGGACAGGCGGTGGTTGGAACAATATTGCCTGCGGACGGATGACGTCATTTCCGCCATGTGCTAGAGGGGTGCCAAAATACCTCCAGCAGACAGCTTCAACAGGCTTTTTTGCCGGGTGAATTGGAACGCGCAGAAGATAAACAGACAACCAATAGACAATCCACAGATCAGGGACTTCAGCTCAATGACACATGGCGCCCACCTGAAACCGGCAGTCGCGCAAAAATCCGGCCCATTGGCAGGCACAGTGCGCATGCCCGGCGACAAGTCGATTTCCCATCGCTCTTTCATGCTGGGTGGCCTTGCCAGCGGACAAACGCGCATAACCGGCTTGCTGGAAGGTGATGATGTCCTTGCAACGGGCGCTGCCATGCGGGCAATGGGCGCGCATATCCGCAAGGAAGATGACGTCTGGATCATTGACGGGGTGGGCAATGGCTGCCTTCTGGAGCCGGAGGCGCCTCTTGACTTCGGCAATGCCGGAACCGGTGTGCGCCTGACCATGGGTCTTGTCGGTCCCTATGATTTTGACGCAACCTTTATCGGCGATGCCTCGCTTTCCGGACGCCCCATGGGCCGTGTGCTTGATCCCCTGCGCCTGATGGGCGTGCAGGTAAGCGCCGCTGCGGGCGATCGCCTTCCGGTGACGCTGCACGGGCCACGCGTCGCCGCACCCATCCGCTACCGCGTGCCGATGGCATCGGCGCAGGTCAAATCGGCTGTCTTGCTTGCCGGGCTGAATGCGCCTGGCACGACCGTGGTGATCGAGCCTGTCATGACCCGTGACCACACGGAAAAGATGCTGGAGGGTTTTGGCGCGCAAATATCCGTCGAAACCGATGGCGACGGCGTGCGGACGATCGCCCTGCAGGGGCAGGGCGCATTGCAAGGGCAGGTGATCGATGTGCCGGGTGATCCGTCGTCAACGGCCTTTCCGCTTGTGGCAGCCCTGCTGGTGCGGGATTCCGACGTCATCATCCGCAATGTTCTGATGAATCCCCTGAGAACCGGCCTGATCACCACTTTGCTGGAAATGGGTGGCAATATCGAGATAATGAATGCCCGCGTTTCCGGCGGTGAAGATGTTGCCGATCTGCGGGTGCGCAGTTCCGAGCTTCACGGCGTGCGCGTTCCGCCTGAGCGTGCACCTTCCATGATTGACGAATATCCCGTGCTGGCCATTGCCGCATCCTTTGCCAGGGGGGAGACCCTGATGGAAGGGCTGGAGGAATTGCGCGTCAAGGAATCGGACAGGCTGTCGGCGGTTGCCGAAGGGCTGAAAATCAATGGCGTGGATTGCGATGAGGGCGAAAGCTCATTGCGGGTGCGCGGCGTTCCCGATGGCGCGAACCTGGGTGCCTTGCGCGCGGATTGCGTTGTGCAGACCCATCTTGATCACCGTATTGCCATGGCGTTTCTGGTGATGGGGCTGGCTTCCGAGCGCCCCGTATCTGTGGATGATGCCGGCATTATTGCAACCAGCTTCCCTGAATTCATGGACCTGATGACCGGTCTTGGCGCCGACATCGGCCTTGTACAGGAACCGGCCTGACCATGGCTTTTGTTGTTGCTATTGATGGTCCCGCAGCCTCCGGCAAAGGCACATTGGCGCGCCGCCTGGCAGACGAATACGGCTTTCATCATCTCGATACCGGCCTGACCTATCGCGCTGTGGCAAAAGCCCTGCTGGATGCGCATATGCCGCTTGATGATGAAGCGCAGGCCGCCGCCATTGCCGAAGAACTTGATCTTTCCCACCTGGATCGTGCCGTCCTTTCCTCCCATGCAATTGGCGAGGCTGCTTCGAAGGTGGCGGTGATGTCAGGGGTAAGGGTGGCGCTGGTGGCAGCGCAACGGCGTTTTGCGCAACGTTTGCCGGGTGCTGTCATCGATGGCCGGGATATAGGCACGATCGTCTGTCCCGATGCACCGGTCAAACTTTATGTAACCGCCTCGCCGCAGGTCAGGGCAAAGCGCCGCTACGCCGAAATGCAGGCCGGCGGAAGCACTGATTCTCTTGACGATGTGCTGCAGGATCTGCAAAAACGTGATGCCCGCGACATGGGAAGAAAAGACTCGCCCCTCAAGCCGGCTGAAGATGCCCACTTGCTTGATACGAGCGAAATGGATATAGAAGCGGCGTTCCGGGCAGCAAAAACACTGATCGATATTCAGATCGCTGTTCGAAACTGAACTAATTCACTGCCTAGAAAGCGGTCCACGCGCCGAACCAGGCAACCCGTATGGGGTTGCCGGACTGCTTTACAGGCCAATGTAACACAAACGTCGGCGCTGCGTTCGTCCGTTGAGACATTCCGGAACGGACCATTCAGGAGAATCTATGTCTGCACAAACGTCAATGGAAGACTTCGCGTCTCTCCTTGAGGAATCATTTCTCACACATGATCTGGCCGAAGGCTATGTAGCCAAGGGCATTGTTACCGCCATCGAAAAAGACGTCGCCATTGTCGACGTTGGCCTTAAAGTTGAAGGCCGCGTGCCGCTGAAGGAATTCGGCGTCCGCAGCAAAGAAGGCGCATTGAAGCCAGGCGACGAAGTCGAAGTCTATGTCGAGCGCATTGAAAATGCTCTTGGTGAAGCTGTTCTTTCGCGCGAGAAGGCCCGCCGCGAAGAAAGCTGGGTTCGTCTGGAAGCCAAATTCGAAGCCAATGAGCGTGTTGAAGGTGTCATCTTCAATCAGGTCAAGGGTGGCTTCACGGTCGATCTTGATGGCGCCGTTGCCTTCCTGCCCCGTTCGCAGGTTGACATCCGTCCAATCCGCGACGTGACCCCGCTGATGCACAATCCGCAGCCTTTCGAAATTCTGAAAATGGACAAGCGCCGCGGCAATATTGTTGTGTCACGCCGTACCGTTCTGGAAGAAAGCCGTGCTGAACAGCGTTCTGAAATCGTTCAGAACCTGGAAGAAGGTCAGGTTGTTGAAGGTGTTGTCAAGAACATCACCGATTATGGTGCCTTCGTCGATCTCGGCGGCATTGACGGCCTGCTGCATGTCACCGACATGGCATGGCGCCGCGTCAACCATCCGACCGAAATCCTGACGATCGGTCAGACCGTCAAGGTCCAGATCATCCGCATCAACCAGGATACCCATCGTATCTCGCTCGGCATGAAGCAGCTTGAAACGGATCCATGGGATGGCATCGACGTCAAATATCCTGAAGGCAAGCGCATCACCGGTACAGTGACCAACATCACTGACTACGGCGCCTTTGTCGAACTGGAGCCTGGTATCGAAGGCCTGATCCACATTTCCGAAATGTCCTGGACAAAGAAGAACGTCCATCCGGGCAAAATCCTGTCGACAACGCAGGAAGTCGAAGTGGTGGTTCTGGAAGTCGATCCAAGCAAACGTCGCATCTCGCTTGGTCTCAAGCAGACTCTCGACAATCCATGGGAAGTCTTTGCACAGGGCAACTCTGTCGGCACCGAAGTCGAAGGCGAAGTCAAGAACAAGACCGAATTCGGCCTGTTCATTGGTCTCGATGGCGATGTGGACGGAATGGTCCATCTGTCGGATCTCGACTGGAACCGTCCTGGCGAGCAGGTTATCGAGGAATTCAACAAGGGTGACATGGTCAAGGCCGTCGTTCTTGATGTTGACGTCGAAAAGGAACGTATCTCGCTCGGTATCAAGCAGCTTGGCAAGGATAGCCTTGGCGACGCCGCAGCATCCGGTGAACTGCGCAAGAACGCAGTTGTCTCCGCACAGGTTACCGCTGTGAACGATGGTGGCATTGAGGTCAAACTTGTTGACCACGAAGATGTCACATCCTTCATTCGCCGCAATGACCTGTCGCGTGACCGTGATGAGCAGCGTCCTGAACGCTTCACCATCGGTCAGACACTTGACGCCCGCGTAACCAACTTCTCCAAGAAGGATCGCAAGATCACGCTGTCGATCAAGGCACTGGAAATTGCCGAAGAGAAGCAGGCTGTGGCTCAGTTCGGCTCCAGCGACAGCGGAGCATCGCTCGGCGACATTCTCGGCGCTGCACTGAAAAAGCAGAGCAACGACGAGGAATAGGGCTTCCCCGGGCAACCGGAAAGTTCTCCAGAAACAATCAAACCCGCGGTGGCGACACCGCGGGTTTTTTATTGTCTCCCATCGGGCCGTCTTGCCAAGGATGGATGGCACTGCCTATGGTTATCCCGTAGCAACAGACACGGAACCCGATTGCATGAGTGTCAGGCCTCCGACATTTTCCGACCGGAAGGCCGGCCTCCAGAGCGGGGCGGGTATTCTCGAGGCCGAGATTCTTGCCGAAATGGCAGCATCCCTCGGACGCGCCGGACGCACTCTGGAAAAGGCGCTGGCGCAACTCAGCCTTCACGAGGCTGCCTGCAGGGGCGATGAAGCCGAAGAACAGCGACAGCTGCTGTTGCAGATTGCCGCCGACGCGGCATGGGCGCTGCTGATTCAATATGAACTCAGCGGCCTGTCCTCACAGACACAATTGGTCAAACGCTATGGTATTCCGCCGGATGTTCTGGTGCGGGTGGGCGTTCGTTAGACTTCTGGCAAGCTCTTGCCGGGAAACAAATTCAAGAGGGGCGAAAAAATGAATTATTACAATCTCGGCACCCATGGCCGCAAAATCACCACCCGGTCCGCAGAAGCGCAGTTGTGGTTTGATCGCGGTCTGCTCTGGACCTATGGCTATCATCACGAGGAAGCCATTTTTTGCTTTGAACAGGCGCTTGTGCACGATTCCGATTGCGCCATGGCCCATTGGGGCATCGCCTATGCGATCGGGCCAAACTACAACAAGCCCTGGGAAGCATTTGAACCCGATGAGAAACATGCGGCCATCGCCCTGGCGCGCAAGTCGCTTGAATCAGCCGTCGCGCGGGTCTGCGATGTCAGCCCGGCGGAGCGCGCCCTGATAGAGGCCCTCGTGTGCCGTTACCCGGACAATGGGACTGTCGAGGCCTATGGCCCCTACAATGATGCCTATGCGGCAGCCATGCGGGCCGTGCAGGGCGCCTTTGCAGATGATCCGGACATTCTGTCGCTTTTTGCAGAGGCGCTGATGAACCGCACGCCCTGGCAGCTCTGGGACCTGCCGTCAGGCGCTGTCGGCGAGGGCGCAGACACGCTAGAGGCTGTCGGCGTGCTGGAAGGGGCGTTCAGGACGCTTGAAGGCGCCTGGGACCACCCGGGGCTTTTGCACATGTATGTTCACCTGATGGAAATGTCGCCCTTTCCCGAACGCGCATTGCCCCATGGTGATCGGCTCAGCGAACTGGTGCCCGATTCCGGTCATCTGCTGCATATGGCAACCCATATCGATGTCCTGTGCGGCGATTATGAAAATGTCGTGTCGCGCAACACAAGGGCCATCAGGGCGGACAAGCTCTATCTGCAGCGCAACGGCCCGCATAATTTCTACACGCTCTATCGCTGTCACAATTATCATTTCAAGATCTACGGCGCGATGTTTCTGGGTCAGCCGAAGACGGCGCTGCAGGCTGCAGATGAATTGATCGAAAACCTGTCCGATGACGTCGTCCGGCCGCTGGCAGACTGGTTCGAGGGGTTCATTTCGATGAAGCAGCACGTGCTGGTGCGCTTTGGCCGATGGGACGCCATCTTGCAGCAGCCTATGCCGGATGATGCGCAGCTTTACTGTGTCACCACGGCGATGATGCACTATGCCCGCGCTGTCGCTTTGGCGAACATTGGCCAGCTTGCCGCGGCCGAACTGGAACGGCATGCCTTTGACGCGGCGCGCGCCCGGGTGCCGGAAACGCGCATGCTCTTCAACAATAGCTGCCGCGATATTCTGGGCGTGGCCGAACAGATGATGCTGGGCGAGTTGGAATACAAGAAGGGCAACCACGAGGCCGCCTTTGCCCATCTGGCAAGCTCGGTGAGCGTCGATGACGGGTTGCCCTATGATGAACCCTGGGGGTGGATGCAGCCCACCCGTCATGCGCTGGGCGCCTTGCTGCTGGAGCAAAACAGGCTGAATGAGGCAGAAGCCGTCTATCGCGCCGATCTCGGACTGGATGCGACGCTCAGCCGGGCCTGTCAGCACCCGAACAATGTTTGGAGCCTGCACGGCCTGCACGAATGTCTCGCGCGGCGCGGTGAAACGGTGGAAAGGCCGCATGTCAAAAAGCAGTTGGACAAGGCCCTGGCGCGGGCGCAGATTGCAATACATGCTTCGTGTTTTTGCCGAAGTCGAACGGCAGCCTGACCCGCAGGGCCTGGACCTGAAAATGGATTGCGGATGTTGACTGCTGTGTCAGTGTCCGCACTATCACGCAGTCAACCGGATCGTGCTGCATGTCGCGCCCGGTAAAGTGAACCGGGCCGACCGGATCTGTTCAAATGGTTCACATCAGAATTCAAAGGCTTTGGGCGCTTCTCGATCGAATGGTTCTATTTGGTCGTGAAGCGCTCTATAACTTGCTATAGCATTTTACGAAGCCTGTGCCCTAGCATCAATGGAACGCGGCGCAAGGACACGTATCCGGCTGGACATGAGCTTTGACACGGTGTGAAAAAACCGGTCAAACATACGAAGTCTCAATTTGATTGAACGGTGTTTGTGCCATGAAGATTCTGATTGCCGACGACCACGATCTTGTACGCGAGGCCTTGGGCAATTTTCTCGAAATTCAGGGGGCGCTTACTGTTGATCTGGCGTGCGATCTTCATGAGGCGCTGCAGTTCATAAACAGCAGTGATGAACCCTACGGTGTTGTCCTGCTGGACTATGGAATGCCTGGAATGAATGGGCTGGAAGGTCTTCAAAAGGCCATCGAGGCAGCCCGTGGAAAACCGGTCGCGCTGATGTCCGGGACCGCCTCCCGGGAGATTGCCGAAGATGCCCTTTCAAAAGGGGCCGCGGGCTTTATCCCGAAAACTCTGGGCATGAAATCCATGTTGAACGCGCTGCGTTTCATGGCGGAAGGTGAACAATTTGCGCCGGCCAAATGGATCACGGAACCAGAGGAAATCGAAATGAATGAATTGGCTGCCAAACTGTCAGAGCGGGAACGACAGGTGCTGCAGGGCCTGTGCAGCGGTTATTCCAACAAACAGATTGCCCGTGATCTGGATCTGCAGGAGGTGACTATCAAATTGCATGTCAAAACCCTGTCCCGAAAACTCGAAGCGCGCAACAGGACACATGCAGCGATGATCGCCCGTGACGCCGGGTTGTTCTAAAACGCTCTTTTCTGCAAGGGTTTTCTTTCGAAGACGAGACATGCTCGCGCGCATCAGGATTGCGGTGTCGAACCGACAAACGAGCGCAATGCCCTTATGGTCGCTTGCGACAGGTTGTCCAGGCTGCGCAAATCCGCTTCCAAACGCGGCGCATCCGATGTGCAGGCAATTTCGATAGCAGCAAGTTTTACGTGAAAGCCTGTCGCCCCGACGATGGCAGCCGAACCGGCGAGCTTATGTGCCAAAAGCGCAAGCGCTTGCAATTCGCCCCGTTCCCAGGCTGCAGAAAGGTCAGGCAATCCCTTTTCGAATTCCAGACATGCATTCGTCACAACCTTCTCAAACATCCCTGGCTTCAGGCTGGATGCGAGCTCACGCAGCAAATTGCCATCAAGCATCACCTCGTCCTCGTCATCCCGCGCTTCAACTGAAGTATCTGTCGCAGAACGGGCGTTCACTTTGATCAAAATGTCCTGAAGAGTTTCGATGCGTATCGGTTTGGTAAGGCAATATTGCATCCCGGCCTGTTTGAAACGTTTCTGTTCTTCAGGAAGGGCATGGGCCGTGAGCCCGATAATGGTCGTATCACGGCAAGGTCCGCCACCCGAACGAATGGTTTTCGTGGCTTCTATTCCATCCATACCAGGCATGCTGATATCCATCAGGATCAGGTCAAATGTCCGGGCTTGCGCCCGGTCAACGCCTTCGAGTCCATTGGTGGCTTCCGTTACACCGTGACCGGCGCGCTGCAACATTTCGCGAGCGACAAAACGGTTGATCTCATTGTCTTCCACCAGAAGTATGTCGAGGCTTTCGATCACCGCCGTAGAATCGGGTTTCAGGCGCTTGGGGCTGCTGTCTTCATAAACGCCAGTTCCCCAGTGTGGCAGTTTGAAACGAAATGAAAAGCAACTGCCCAAGCCCGGGGTGCTTTCGAGTGAAATCTCGCCGCCCATGGCCCGGACAATCCGCTGGCATATGGCCAGACCCAGACCGGAACCGCTTACCTTGCGATTATAGGTGGGATCAATCGTCACAAAATCGCCGAAGATGCGGGCCTGGTCGTCGGCGGCTATCCCGATACCCGTATCCTTGACGCGCATATCGATTTCAGCGCCGAAATCATCCTCTTTCAAGATATCGACAGTAATTGTAATTTGGCCCTCTTGCGTGAATTTGACAGCATTGCCGACCAGGTTCATCAAAACCTGCCTGATCCTGTGTGTGTCACCGGCCAGAACGGCTTGAGGCGCCATGATGGTTGAAACAAGGCGCACCCCGTTTGCCTGTGCAACCGGGCGGTTCAAATCAACAACACCAGAGACGATCGTGCCCAAATCCAGCGGATCGGATGCCAGTCGGACTTTGCCTGTTTCCATACGCGATAGGTCGAGCACATCATTGACATGTTGCAGCAGGATTTGTCCTGAGGAATTGGCGATGTCCAGGTACTGACGTTGCCTGCCATTGAGTTCTGTCTGGCGCAGCAAATCCAGAACGCCGAGCAAACCGTTAAGTGGCGTGCGCATTTCGTGACTCATGACCGCGATGAATTCACCTTTTGCCCTTTCGCCCTGCAATGCCTTGTCGCGTGCTTCGGTCAATTCGTTCTCCACGACAATACGCGATGAGATATCGCGAATATAGGCAATGAAAATGGTTCCAGATTTGTCGGCGGCCTCGCCAATGGATAATTCGATCGGAAATTCCGTGCGGTCGGCACGCAATGCACTCAATTCGACCCGTCCCTTTCCAACGACCTTCTTCTCACCATTTTGCCGATGCCGTTTCATGCCTTTGAGATGCGCATCCATATATTGCTGCGGGACCATCAGATCGGCCATATCCGCGCCTAGCGCCTGATCGCGCGAATAGCCGAAGACCTCTGTCGCCGCTTCATTTATGTCAATGATCTCACCTTGCTCGTTAATGACAACGATGGCATCCAGTGAAGCATTGATGGTGGCAATCTGGCGTTGGCTACTGCGATAAACCGCCTTTGAGCGTTCTTTGGAAATGCGGAATTGTCGATACAGGAAGGCAAGGGTTATTGCGAGAAGCACAATCAGGCCAACGGCCACGAGAGAAGCGGACAGCAGCAGTTTTTCAAATGCAATGCGGCGCGCGTCGGCCAATTTGGCAAAAACAAATACGCCGGTGATCGACAATTCACGCACCGCGGGACGCAGAGCCTCCAGTTCATTGCGCAACGTCGGAAGTGCAAGGGTGAGTTGCTGATCCGGCCCATCAATCAGCGGGGTGGTCCTGGTGAGAAAATTCGTCAACTCCCGGACTGCAGGAGCCGCCTTCGGCGTGGTGCGCAGTTCGGCGAAGACTTTACCGCGTGTGAGCGTCGTGGCGCGACTGTAAAATACATCGAAACGCTTGCGCAATTCATCAAGTTCAACCGTCTTCTGGTTGTTGCTCAGAGTCGAGTTCATCAGCGTCAGCAACTCGACCTCAAGCTGTGCCAGTGTCCATTGGACGTTATCGTGCGGTGCGGATCGAAGGCTTGAAACGGCTTCAAACAACCGCAAGCCAAAACTGCTAAGAAGGATGATGACCAGCCCGATTCCAATCGTCACCAGAATCCGCCTGATCAGCATTGTTCGCAAAGTGCCAATCATGAAATGGCCGTAACGTGATTATGCCTTATCCATGCGTGCATCATCCACGTCTCCTAATCGATCACCTCGATGTCCCTCAACTGCCAGATACTGCGTGCATAGATCACCTCACTGCGATAATTGCGTTCCTGATCGAAGGGATAAACAATCCACAAAGGTCCACGGTCACGCACCGACATTGTCTTTCCATCCAGCATATAGGCGATGATCGGACCACCTTTGACAGCATCGCTCGCCGGTAATTCCACGGAATAATCATTGATGGCAATTGCCTTCAGCGACTTGCCCGTCGCGGCCACTGTCTCAAGCAGATCGTAAAGGCTGACGCCGCTGAATTTGTGCACCCCTTCCGTCCATATGGTCGATGTGTCAAAGGTTGTGACCGGCAATGCCTGCAGCATTTGAAGATCGAATTGTGCCGCTCCATCCGCATTGGTATTGCCGATTGCGCCTGTGATGTTCAGAACAATGTCATTGTCAGGTGTTTTCAGATCGGCTGAAAGGGCACCAAAGGCAAACAATGTCGCCGCGATGAACGAAATGGTAGGTGATAAGAGCAAATGAAACATGTTTCTCGGTCCCGGTCAGAAAATGGATTGTACTTCAGGGATTGACCAGCAAAGTGCGCCATTGCCGGCAATTCATTCCAGTCAACGTTCTTGGTATCTCATTATCACCTTAGCCAATGGATTTCGCCTTCTCTTAAGAGAGCGGACCTATTCTTTTGGATAGTCAATGTTGGCATGGTTTCTCTGCCCGTTGCAAATACAGTGATGACGTGGCTGCGTGGGGGGCAGGCACGCTGCAACCTGTCGCCGTTATGGAAAGGGAAATGCACCAAGGATAATGTCGGGCCCACCAGATATGCTCCAGGCAGACCTTGGAACCAGGCTGTATCCGTTCATTATCCGCCCGCGGCCTCGTGCGTCATGGAATTTACCGGTGAAGCTTTCTAATGGTCACCCATGCCCTGCCTTTTTCAAATTCCTTGCGATTATGGTGTCGGGTTTTTTGTGATGATTCCGACAATCAAAGGCCCGCAGATGGTCAGGAAGACAGTGGCGATGGCATAGGTCACGGTAAATGAGACAACGGGCGTGGCATTGCCTGCCTTGGACAGCAATGCGGCAAATCCGGGATTGGCACTGCGCCCGCCGACAACACAGCCAAGCGCTTCAATCGGGTTTTTGATGCCAAGCACATAATAGGAAAAGTAGAAGGTGATGATCTGCGGAATGATTGTGACGCCGATTCCGAGGAAAAGCAGGGTCAGGCCATATTGCTGTATCGTTGTTATGGCCTGCGGACCGGCGGAAACGCCGACAATGGCCACAAAAACGGCAAGGCCAAAATCGCGCAGGAAATTGGAGGCGCCTGTCGGAAGTGCTGCGAACTGGGGATGAACACTGCGCAGCCACCCGAACAGCAGGCCGGAAAGCAGGCAGCCGCCACCGGTTCCAAGAGTGACCGGAATACCGTCGATCCTGAATGTGATCATTCCAATGAGAATGCCCAGCGCCATGCCAAGTCCGAAGAAAACAAAATCCGTCACTGCTGCCGCCGAAATCCTGTAACCGATCATGGCCTGGACTGCGGCAAGGTCTTTCGGGGCACCGGCAAGAAGCAATTCATCACCCCGGTGCAGCTCAAGGCCGGGCAGCAATGGCAGGTTCTGGCCCATCCGTTTGATGGCTGTCAGATAGACGCTGTGCCGGGTCTGAATATCCATTTGAGCTTGCATCTGGCCGACCGTCTTTCCGATGAAAGCCTTGCGGGTCAGGATGATCTCGCGCTGCTCCTCGACAAGCTGGAGATGAGCCGGCGCCACGGTTTCGGTGCCGAAATAGGAAGCGGCCTCCACCATGACGCCGATTTTTCCGGTCATGGTGATGCGGTCACCGGATTCGATCCGTGTGTCGTCAGACAGGGCAAGAACATCACCATCACGCAAGATGGCTTTCACGGCGGCATTGGGCAGCGCGCGGTCAATGTCCACGGTGGATTTGCCAACAGCCTTGCTGCTGTCCGATACGCGGTAGACGCGGGTCACTACGGATTGAATGGCATTGAACTGGCCGGGCTCCAGCGCCGCCTTGCCGCCAGCCATCGATCTGGCAAATTTGACGGCCTCTTCGCGGATATTCCATTTCATCATCATCGGCAGGAACCATGTGACCATGATGATGGGTCCGAGATTGCCGAAAATATAACAGACCGCAAAGCCGACGGCGACATTGGTTTGCATGATCTTGATCTGTTCGGCGGAGACGCCCAGTTGGGCTATGGCATCGCCTGCAGTGCCGATGATCGCCGACTGGGTCAGCCCGCCTGCGGCAAGTCCGGCCGCCGTGCCGCGATCCAGGTCGAAGGCCCAGGCGCTGACAAGCACGCAGATCAGGCCGACGAGGCACATGACAAGGGCGGAGGCCACCTGGTTGAGGGAATTGCGGTTGATCGAGCGGAAGAACTGCGGACCGCCCTGATAGCCGACCGCATAGATGAACATGGCAAAGAAGATTGATTTTGTCGATGTATCGATGTGAATGCCCAATTGCCCGACAAGAACACCGACGAGCAGGGAGCCGGCCACGCCGCCCAGCACGAACTGGCCGATCGTCAATTTGCCGACCAGATAGCCCAGCGCGACCGTCACGAACACCGCGAGGAGCGGAGCGGCATCAAAAATCCTGTCGATCAATTCGATCATCACCTGTCCAAAGCTTGGCCGATCCCGTATCCGCCAGCGATGCCGCTGCGCTGGTCGATAGGCTGCTGTTCATAAAAGATGCGAAACAGATGGCCATTACAAGCCGCACGGCCGGCAGAGCCGGTTTCCGCGATGACTGCGTCTATGCTTGTGTCGCGCGCCGGTCGTTTGAGTCGGTACATGCCCACATGACCAGCCTTTTCGCTGCTGTAAGTCCGGTCGTCAGCTATGGGCGAAAATATCGATCTCGTCCCAGCCGGCCAGATCCAGTTTGGCCCGCGTCGGCAGAAATTTGAAACAGCCATCGGCAAGCTTTGTCCGTTCTTCCCGCTCAAGCCTGGCCTGCAATTTGTCGCGCAGCGCGTGCAGATGCAGGACGTCGGATGCCGCATAGGCAAGCTGGGCCTGGCTCAGTTTTTCGGCGGCCCAGTCGGAGGATTGCTGCTGCTTGGAAATATCAACCTCCAGCATTTCACGCAGATTGTCTTTCAGCCCGTGGCGATCCGTGTAGGTGCGGGTCAGGCGTGACGCGATCTTGGTGCAGAAAACCGGCTCGCAGGTGACGCCGAATGTGTGAAAAAGCACGGCGATGTCAAAACGGCCATAATGAAATATCTTGGTCTTTTTGCGGTCTTTCAAAAGCGCCACGAGATTGGGCGCCTTTTTCTGGCCCTTGGCGATCTGAATGACATCGGCGCTTCCGTCACCCGGTGACAGCTGCACAAGGCACAGGCGGTCGCGATGCGGTTTCAGGCCCAGCGTCTCAGTATCGATGGCAATGTCCGCGCTGTAACGCGCCGCATCTTTCTCGCTGATATCGCCCTTGTGAAACCGGATCGTCATGATGAACCCTGCCTTTGTTTTCCTGTGTCGGCGACCCCTGTCAGGGCGCGCCATCGGCATATAGGCTTCAATCGCCGCCGTCCAGCCGCCTTGTCAAAGGTCGAGCAGGCTTTCCAGATAATGCTGCCTGATGCCGAACATCGCCTTGATCCCGGCGATCTGCGCGAGGACCGCATCGCGGTCGCGGCCCATGCGGCCATCCTTTTCGGCAACAATCAGATTGTTCTTGGGCGTATGCGCGTCGGAGACAAACTCGAACACTTTGGTGCGGTAGCCATTGAGCTCCAGCAGCAGCGCCCGCAACGTATCAGTGGCCATCTCGGCCTGTCGCTCCAGAAAGATGCCATGCCGCAGCAGCACGTCGAGTCGCTCATCGGGCCGGCCATCTGCCATCTGCCGGCGGATCTGCTTGTGACAGCAGGGCGCCACCGCAATCAGCGCAGCGTCGGCGCTGATGCCTTTGAAGATCGCATCGTCGGTTGCCGTGTCGCAGGCATGCAGCGCAATCACAGCATCGGCGCCGCCGGCGTCATAATCCATGATGGTGTCGGCCTGAAAGCTGAGACCGTCAAAGCCCGATGCCCGTGCCGTGGCATTGCCATCGTCCACCAGTTGCTGGCGCATCTCGACGCCGACAATGGCCACTGGACGCATGGCGACAGTGGCGAGATAGTCATAGAGCGCGAAATCGAGATAGCCTTTGCCAGCGCCCATATCGACGATCAACGGTCGATCCGCCTTGATCGTCTGAATCAGCGGCGCGAAAATCTCCACCATCTTGTTGATCTGGCGGAACTTGTCCTGCGCATTGTGGCGCACCTTGCCATCCTTGCCGGCAAGGCCCAGCGCTTTCAGCCAGGGTTTGTCGGTCGTGGTCAAAGGACGGTTCTTGGCCCGGTTGTGCGCGGTCGATGGCGCTGTACGTCCTGCCACTTCGGTGCGCTTGAGCCGCATCTTGTCGCCAAACCGTTCAAAGTTCATGTCAAAGTCGGTGGTTGTCAATTGCGCGCTTCGGAACGCTTCTGTAAGCGCAGTGCGCATCAAAGCCAGCGCCTCGGGCTCGATGAAATTCTTGATGATGTCGCGTGTCTTGTAGTGATAGGTGAAGGAGAACCTGTCCCCGCCCTTGACCGTGATTTTCTTGATCTCGACCGACTTAAGTTCAGGCTCGCTGCCGTGATAACCGGCCAGCTTGAGCCGCAACAAAGCGCCGCTTGTGAATGCGGTCCGGGTGGCGCTCAACAGGTCTTCAAGATGATTGGCGGAGCTCAAGGGCGTTCCTCGTGATCAGAAAGCGGGTCATTAAACAATGCTGCCGGGCCACATTGCCCGTGATCCCGTCAAAGCCGACCCTGCATCGCACTGCAGTAAGGTTTCTTCTAACGCCGCGACTGGCAAAAGCAAACGCACATTATGAAATTTCGACCGCTGCGGTTTCCGGCGCAATCGGTCAATTTGATGGGCGCTTCTGCCGCGGTGAAAACCACGCAGTGACGCCTGGAGGGCCTGAAGGCGCGGACGAAGGTCAGTCGAAGGGTGGCTGGAGCACCAGCCACTCTTGCGCGTCAGAAGCCTTCCAGGACGATCTTTCCCCGGGCCTTGCCGCTTTCGATAAGCGCATGGGCGCGTTTCAGGTTCTCGGCATTGATCGTGCCGTAGGCCGCCGTCGCGGTGGAGCGGATCTTGTCGGTGTCGATCAGTGCCGCCACCTCGTTAAGAATCTCGCCCTGACGCGCCATATCGTCAGTGGTGAAAAGTGACCGTGTAAACATCAACTCCCAATGGATCGAGATCGCCTTGCTCTTGAACGGCATGATGTTGAAGTTCTGCGGATCATCGATCAGTCCGAAGCGGCCCTGTGGCGCGATGAAATCGGCTGCCGCCTGCGCATAGGTATCGGAGAAGTTCGTCGAAAAGACGAAGGCAGGCGCGCCAATGCCGAGTGCAGCAATCTGTTCGGGCAGGGGTTTGGTGTGATCCACCACATGATGTGCGCCGAGTTCGCGGACCCAGTCCTGCGTCTCGGGGCGCGAGGCGGTGGCGATGATTGTAAGGTCAGTCAGCACGCGCAGAAGCTGGATTGCAATGGAGCCCACGCCGCCCGCGCCGCCGATGATGACGATGGCCTTTGCTGCGCCGGGAACCGGGTCATTGACCCGCAGCCGGTCAAACAGCATCTCATGGGCGGTCAGGGCTGTCAGCGGAAGCGCCGCCGCCTCTGCCGTCGGGATGTTTTTCGGTGCATGGCCGGTGATGCGCGCGTCGACAAGATGGTATTCGGCGTTGGTGCCGGGACGATTGATGGCGCCCGCATACCAGACTTTGTCGCCGGGCTTGAACTCGCCCGCCTTGTCGCCGCCCGCCTTGTCGCCGGTTGCGACGACTTCGCCGACCGCGTCCCAGCCAAGGATCGCTGGCGTGTCGCCTTCGGGTTCGCGTCTCGTGCGGATTTTGGTGTCCACCGGGTTCACCGATACGGCTTCGACCCTGACCAGCAGGTCATGGCCCGACGGGGTGGGCTTGTCGATCTCCAGATCGATCAGGGCATCGTCACGGTCGATGGGACCGGCGTGTTTATAGCCGACGGCTTTCATGGATTTTCTCCTGAGTAAACTTCGAAGGGCCGGCACGCCCATGGGCGTGCCATACTTTGGATGCGGTTGGCGGCGAACCTGGACTCAACCGAGCCGGGTCATCTCGCTCAATGTGAATTCCACAATGGCGCCATTCGTGGCAGCCATATAATCGCTGAGATGCGGTGCTTTCATGTGCGTCTGCCACAAATCCCGGCTTTGCCAGTTTTCATAAAACGTGAAATGCGCCGGATTGTCATTGTCCTGATGCAGATCATAGTTGATGCAGCCGTCCTCGGTGCGGGTCATCGGCACCAGTTTCAGCAGTTCCGCCTTCACGCTTTCGATCTGGTCGGGTTTGGCAATGATATTGGCTACGATGGTCAATTGGCTCATGGTGGCATCTCCGTTTGTTGCCCCTCTCATTAAACTATCGCCACAGCCGGATAAACAGGCTATTTCAGGAATAACAATCCGGAGAATCCGTATAATGCTGCTCGACAACATTGCCCTGTTCCTGATCATCGTCGAAAAGGGCAGCCTGTCGGCCGCCGGGCGTGAGGCGGGCCTGTCGCCCACAACGGTGTCGGAACGGCTTGCGGCTCTCGAGGCGCATTATGGCGTGGCGCTTCTCAATCGAACCACCCGCGCCATCAGCCTGACCGAGGAAGGCCGCACCCTTGTCATAGGCGCCAAACAGGTGCTCGTCGAGGTCGAGGATCTTGATAGTCGCATTCGTTTTGGCGCCAAGAGGCTTTCCGGGCCGGTCCGCGTCAGTGCGCCCAGTGATCTCGGGCGCAACCTTGTGTCGGATGCAATTTCAAAATTCCTTGCGCAATATCCGGACGTGAGCGTCGAACTGCTTTTGGCCGACGGCTATGTCGACATCGTCGGCCAGGGCATCGATATTGCCATCCGCTTCGGCGAGATCACCGACAGCACCTTGCGCTTGCGGCGTCTGCCGGCCACGCGGCGGGTCGTCTGCGCTGCACCCGGCTACGTCGAAGCCCATGGCGCCCCGAAAACGCCGGTGGACCTCAAGGCGCATAATTGCCTCCTGATGCGTTTCGGCGGCAATCTCGACAATGTCTGGCGTCTCGGGATCGGTGAGATAAAACAGATATTGACGGTCAGGGGCAACCGCGTCTCCAATGATGGCGCTCTGGTTCGAAAATGGGCCCTTGAGGGACATGGGATCATCATGAAATCCGAACTGGACGTCGGCCCCGACCTGAAAGCAGGTCGCCTCATCGAACTGCTTGCCGCCTATGCTGCGCCACCCAGCCCGATGCAGCTGCTTTTCCCGCCAGGGCGCAACCAGCCACGCCGCGTGCGGGCTTTGGCTGACCACCTGACGGCGAGGTTGGAAGCCGCGAAGGCCTGATACGCCTGGGGTCAGGCAGCCGGGAGCAGCAAGCAGGCCGGTCCGACAAATCTGGCCCCATTCCCTGTTTTCAACCGCATGCGCTTACGGCCAACAGCCAATTCTCCTGTGCTTGCACCAGTTGCATTTTGCGCCTGCCAACAATCGTTCCGTATTTGTTCTTGTTGTCGGTTTCACGATGGTGTAAGGATGGATCACGCGGTGTGGTTGTGCGGCAAGCACGCAAGAGGTGGATTTGGCCGATGGTTTCGCGGGTCAGTACAGTATCGTTTCAGGGCATCAGCGCGGTGCCGGTCGATGTGCAGGTGATGGTTGCGCCGGGCAAGATCGGCATGAACATTGTCGGTCTGCCCGACAAGGCCGTGGCCGAGAGCCGGGATCGGGTTCAGGCGGCGCTGCATGCCTCGGGTCTTGCTCTTCCGGCAAAAAAGGTCACCGTCAATCTCGCGCCGGCGGACCTGCCCAAGGAAGGCAGCCATTTTGATCTGCCCATTGCGCTCGGTCTGATGGCAGCCCTGGGCGCAATACCAGCCGATGCGCTTGCCAATTACGTGGTCCTCGGCGAATTGTCGCTGGATGGCACCATTACGCCCGTTGCAGGCATATTGCCGGCGGCCATTGGGGCGAATGGCGAAGGCAAGGGGCTGATCTGTCCGGCCGATTGCGGCTCGGAGGCGGCCTGGGCCAGCGCTGATCTCGACATTCTTGCACCGCGCAGCCTGATCGCCATGGCCAATCATTTTCGTGGAACACAGGTGCTGACACGGCCGGAACCGGCGATACGCGACGCCGTGGACAATCTGCCTGACCTGTCCGACATCAAGGGTCAGGAAACCGCCAAGCGTGCCCTGGAAGTGGCCGCCGCCGGTGGCCATAATCTGCTGATGTCCGGCCCGCCGGGATCGGGCAAATCCATGCTGGCGGCGCGGCTTGCCTCCATATTGCCGCCCCTGTCGCCGGCCGAACTGCTGGAGGTCTCGATGATCCATTCCATTGCCGGGCAATTGTCCGGTGGTGAACTGTCGGATCGCCGTCCCTTTCGCGCGCCGCATCATTCCGCCTCCATGGCGGCCATGGTGGGTGGCGGCATGCGGGCAAAGCCCGGCGAAGTGTCGCTGGCCCACAACGGGGTCCTGTTTCTTGACGAGTTCCCCGAATTCACGCCACAGGTGCTGGATTCCCTGCGCCAGCCGCTCGAAAGCGGTGAAAGCGTCATTGCAAGGGCCAATCATCATGTCAGCTATCCGGCCCGCATCCAGTTGATTGCCGCGATGAACCCCTGCCGTTGCGGCATGGCGGGCGAACCCGGCCATGTCTGTGCCCGTGGCGCCCGTTGCCAGGCCGATTATCAGGCCCGCATATCCGGGCCGCTGCTGGACCGCATCGACCTGCGGATCACGGTTCCGGCTGTTACAGCCATCGATCTGATCAAGCCAGGGGCAAGCGAAACCAGCGCGCAGGTCGCCTGTCGGGTGGCCATGGCGCGCGAGCGCCAGAAGCAGAGGTTCCTGCAGCTCGGCCAACCATCCGTCACCTGCAATGCGCTGTGTCCCACATCACTGATTGAGACCGTGGCAAGCCCCGATGCTGCCGGCATGACCCTGTTGCACGACGCCGCCGAAAAAATGAAGTTTTCCGCCCGCGCCTATCACCGCATCCTCAAGGTCGCCCGCACACTCGCCGATCTGGAAGATGCGGAAACGGTCGGCCGCCTGCATATCGCCGAATCCATCTCCTACCGCATTGCCGGCAATGCGCTGTCCGCTGCTGCGTGAGTATCATGTATAGTGCGCAGCGGACGAAGTTTTGAAATAAAGGGCCAAGAAGCAGCCAAACGTTCCCCTGAAATGACAGCAGCAGATTTACATAACCTGCTGCTGAGTTGAACTTGGATATCCCAGATAAACTTCGGAAGCTCATTGTCTGAATGTTATTGTAGAATGGACAAGACAGATTTATGGAAAAGTTCTCGCCACCAATGCTAGGCGCTACTGCATTTCACTGCCCCACCTGCGGCGCGTATTCTCATCATCATTGGTTTGAAGGACGTGCGGTAAGCGTTGATTCGCAGAGCCCGTTTCATGTCGAAGAGTTTCGATTATCGCGATGCTGTCATTGTAGTAAGCCGGCTTACTGGTTGTTCGAGAAATTGGTGTTCCCCGGCTCATATGGCGCACCACCTCCGAATCAGGATCTCCGTCAGGACATTCGAGACGTTTATGTCGAAGCTGCCGCAATCGCCCAGAGCAGTCCTAGAGGGGCCGCGGCATTGCTTCGACTTGGTGTCCAGCTGTTATGTATTCAACTGGGTGAGAAAGGGAAAAACATCAACACAGACATTAAAAGTCTCGTGGCGAAAGGATTGCCCATAGAGATCCAACAGGCCTTGGACGTGGTCCGTGTCATCGGAAATAACGCAGTTCATCCCGGGGCGATTGTTGTTGATGATGAAGCGGACACAGTGACGGCGTTATTCTGGTTGGTTAACGCCATCGCCGAGAGGATGATCACCGAGCCAAAAAAGATCGCTGATCTGCACGAAAAGCTTCCTGAGACTGTTCGTGCTGCGATTGCAGCTAGGGATGGTAACAAGGTTTCATCTCCGAGAAAGTGAACCTGCACCGGGGAACTGTGTATGTTTAGCCTGCATCTGTAAAAAGGCATTGGCCTGTGTGTCCCCATGGCATTAAAGGACTTGAGCTGCCGACATGCCTTTGACATTTTGGTGACCAGCATATCATTGCGCAGTTGCTCCGGCTTTCGGCCTTTACTAAGGTGAGTGCCTTAATGTTCTTGACCATCGGCCCGATGTGTATTAGTAAGGCATATGCCTTATCATTCATCTCCCCTCGACCTTGCCTTTCACGCTCTCAGCGACCCGACCCGCCGCGCCGTGGTCACGCGACTTGCCGATGGTGAGGTGGCCGTCAGCGCCCTGGCAGAGCCTTTCGACATGGCGCTGCCGTCCTTTGTCCAGCATCTCAAGGTATTGGAAGACTGCGGTCTGATCGCCAGCGAGAAGCGCGGGCGCAGTCGCTGGTGTCGACTGATGCCAGAGCGTTTCGACGAGGCTGCCGATTGGATGGAGGCGGAGCGTCGGCGTTTGGCCGAGCGGCTTGATCGGTTGGAAGTCTACCTGGACAATAAGGAAAAAGAGGATGAATGACATAGAAAACCCGATTGAAACCTGGTCACTCGACCGCGAGATCGTCCTGACCAAGCTGTTGAACCATCCACGCGACAAGGTCTTTGCTGCCTGGATGGACCCCGAGGCGCTGGCCAGGTGGTATGGACCGGCCGGCCTCGAGATCGAGACCCATGAGGCCGACATCCGCGAGGGCGGCGTATGGCGGTTCGACATGGTGGGCACGTTCGAAGGCAAGGCGCAGCGTTTCGAGAACCTCATGCGCTTTCTGGAGATCGTGCCGAACGAACGGATCGTCACGGACTATGGCACGCCGGATACGCAAGACCCCGACCGTTTCCGCCAGACCGTGACATTTGATGAGCAGAGCGATGGCAAGACGGTGGTCACTCTGCGCCAGCTCCACCCCACCCGCCAACGGCGTCAGATGGTCATCGGCTTCGGCGCCGTGGAATACGGGTTGCAGACGCTGGACGGTCTCGCTGCATGGCTCGACGGGTGATCCACCAGGCCATGTTTCCAATGGGCTCGAACCCATTATTCGAGCAGAGCCAAAGGTCCTATTGATGCGCTTTCTGTTTTCTTCCCTGTACGGTTCCGGGCATCTGAACCCGGTTCTGGCCTACGCCAAAGCGCTTCAGGATAGAGGGCACGACGTGTGCATTTGTGCGCCCGAAAGCGTCAGCGGCAGGCTCAGGAAAGCAGGGTTTTTGCATATTCCAGGCCCCGTTACCCCGATGGAAGCCATTGTCGCTGCCTATGCAGGCACCGAAGATTTGTCCGAGAATGAAAAGGCCAAAGTGATTATTTCGCGCGCCTTTGTAAATCTTCATTCGAGACGCGCCCTGCCGAGCGTTCAAGATGCGATCAAAACTTGGAAGCCGGATCTGATCATTCGCGATTCCTGCGAATTCGCAGCCTTGATTGCCGCTGATGAGGCGGGGATTCCACATGTTCGTATCGCGGTTTTGAATTGTGAAATGGAGCGGAATTTTGGTTTGCACAGTGCCGATGCACTGGACGCAATACGCCAGAAAATAGGGCTGGCAGCGGATCACGGCGCGTCAGTATGTGCAGAGCACGCCTTTACCGCTTTCCCGAAATCTTTCGGACAGGCCCGCATCGCCGACAACGCGCCTGAGCCCGTTCGTGTTCGTATGCCAAACGACGCGCCGCCAAAGCAAGTGGGTCCTGCGAAATGGGCGCCGACGCACGGTAAAGAGCTTATTTATGTGACGTTCGGCACGCAATCGGGAACAACCGACCGCGAGCGACAGATGTACCGCACTGCGCTTGACGCGGTCGCAGACTTTCCTGGCCGCGTGTTGCTGACGACCGGGGCCAATATGGCGGTGCATCCCCTTGGCCCAATCCCGCAAAACGTCTGTGTTGAAGAGTTCGTGCCGCAGGCCCAGGTCTTTCCCGACGCAAAAGCCGTTGTCACCCATGGGGGTTCCGGCACGGTCTTGGGCGCTCTGGCGGCGGGCATCCCATTGGTCGTCACCCCGATGTTTTCAGACCAGCCGAACAACGCCCGAGCGGTGGAAGCCGCTGGTGCCGGGCTGGCCATGTTTGATGCTGATGTGCCTTCGCTAAGGCAGGCCATCAAACATGTCCTGGCAAATGATTCATTCAGGCAAGGTGCGGCGAAAGTTGCAGCCGAGATGGCCGATATGCAAGGGATGGACGTTGCTATCAAGACAATATTGACCCTCCTGTAGTGACCCGTAAATATTTGACAGGCAACAGGAAAATGCACGATTGGCAGAGCTGCCTTTAAAGTCTTGTCATTCAAGAAAATATGTAAAAACGGCCTCGGGTTTGAAGAACACATCCTCAAACCCGATGCAGCCGAAAGCATGCAAGCGCTATGCGTTATTTCTTGAGCTGGCACTTCACGAACACCGGATAGGTCAACGAAGAACTCTGTCCTGAGGTGTTGCCCGCATTCCATTTGTTGTTCTTGGCCTTGTTCTTGTGGGCTGCAAGGGCCTGCATCTGGAAAAAGGCATTGGCCTTTGTGTCCCAGGTTTTTGAAAAGACCTGGGCTGCCGTCATGCCCTTGGACATTTGCTTGACCAGAATGTCATTGCACAGCTGAACCGGATTGCGGCCTTTCCAGTTGACCTTGGAGGTCGGGACGTCGGCGGAAAAATCACGTTTCCATGTGCGCAGGCCACCCGAACCCACGTCACGGTTGGAGAGCTTGGCGCTCCACTCTTCCGGGCTTGCAGCCTCGAAGAAAGCCGCGCCAGACATCGAACTCAGTGCAGCTGCAACGATGCGTTCGCCGTTGGTGGCTTTTGCATAAAGTTCGAAGGAATAGGTATGCTTTTTTGTGCGAATGGATTTGTAGGCATGGCCATCCGTCATGACCTCATAGGGCGGGATGTCGATTCCGGCCTTGCTGAGCTTGACGCTTTCGATCCAGTCTTTTGCGCTGGCCGGGATGGCGGTGAGGCTGCCAACGCCGATAATCGCGGCAAGTACGCTTGTGGTGAACAATTTCATCATGTCATTTCCTCCAAAGAATTGCTGAATGCCTGTTTTGTCGATGGGATGACTCTAAGATTGCCGATGTGAATTCAGCCTGAACACACCGTTCATGTTTGTCCATCGGTTTGATGAAGACGGCTGAACAGAGATTTTGCAGCGGGCGGGCACAGCAAAGCATGGCGTGCCCGCACCAATTCTGCCGTTTCAAGGGAGGAGGCGCACTATGCGGCGCTTCAATTGACGGTTCAGTTTTGTCCGGTCGAACCAAACCCGCCCGTGCCCCGGGCGGTTTCGTCGGCCAGGGTGCGTTCTTCTATGGCCACCTGGATCACCGGTGCAATGATCATCTGGGCAATGCGCATGCCACGTTCGATGATGAAATCTTCCGTGCCGTGATTGATCAGCAAGACCTGAACTTCGCCGCGATAGTCGCTGTCGATCGTGCCCGGCGTGTTGAGGCAGGTCACGCCCTGTTTCAGCGCCAGTCCCGAGCGCGGCCTGATCTGGCCCTCGAATCCCGGCGGAATTTCAAACACCAGTCCGGTCGGCACAAGCCGCCGTGCTCCTGGGGCCAGAACAAGCGGAGAGCCGACATCATTTGCGGCGCGCAGGTCCATTCCGGCAGCCCCCGCGCTTTCATAGGCGGGCAGGGAAAGATCGCTGCCATGGGGCAGGCGCACCAGTCCCAACCGGGGTTTATCCATATCTGTTTTTTGCTTTGGCGCGTGTTCGGCTTGATCCATCATGCAGCACTCTTGTGGCCTAATCTTTACAGGTCAATTGCAACGGGGCGCGACAGGCGCTAGAAGTCCTGCAATTCAACAGGATTCTCACAAGCATGGCCGACAATCTGGCACAGGCGGTCGCACGCCGTCGCACATTTGCTATCATTTCGCACCCGGACGCCGGTAAAACAACCCTTACCGAAAAACTCTTGCTGTTCGGTGGCGCCATTCAGCTCGCGGGCGAGGTCAAGGCGAAGAAGGACCGTATCCAGACCCGCTCCGACTGGATGAAAATCGAACGCGATCGCGGCATTTCAGTTGTCACCTCGGTGATGACCTTCGAATATGGCGATCACGTCTTCAACCTGCTTGATACGCCGGGCCATGAAGATTTCGCCGATGATACCTATCGCACCCTGACCGCTGTCGACGCCGCCATCATGGTGATCGACGGGGCGAAGGGTATCGAGCCACGCACGCTGAAACTCTTCGAAGTCTGCCGTCTGCGTGACATTCCCATTGTCACATTCATCAACAAGATGGACCGCGAAACCCGCGATTGTTTTGAGCTTCTGGATGAAATCGAAAGCAAATTGGCGCTGGATACGGCGCCGATGACCTGGCCGATCGGACAGGGCCGCTCCTTCGCCGGTACCTATCATCTGGCTGATAATGCCGTGCGGCGCCGTGACAATGAAGAATTGCCAACACCGGTCAATGGCCCGGAAGCCGACAGTGCCGCCGGGCTTCTGCCTGAAAATGAGCGCGAGGCCTTTATCGAGGAATGCTCGCTCGCCATGGAGGCCTGTCGCCCGTTTGATCTCGAAGCCTTTCGCCAAGGTCATCTGACGCCGGTCTATTTCGGCTCGGCCCTGCGCAATTATGGTGTGCGCGATCTGATCGACGCATTGGGAAAATATGCGCCGCCACCGCGTGCCCAGCAGGCCGATACGCGTCTGGTCAATGCCACGGATGAGAAGATGACGGCCTTTGTCTTCAAGATCCAGGCCAATATGGATCCCAATCACCGTGACCGCATCGCTTTCGTGCGGGTCTGTTCCGGGCGTTTGCAGCGCGGCATGAAGGCGCGCCTGTCGCGCAGCGGCAAATTGATGAGCCTGTCGGCACCGCAGTTCTTCTTCGCCCATCAAAGACAATTGGCCGATGAAGCCTATGCCGGCGACGTGGTCGGTATTCCCAATCACGGCACATTGCGCATCGGCGACACATTGACGGAAGGCGAGAATATCGTCTTTCAGGGGGTGCCGAATTTTGCGCCGGAAATTCTGCGCCGGGTGCGGCTGGAGGACGCCATGAAGGCCAAGAAGCTGAAGGAAGCCCTGCAGCAGATGGCCGAGGAAGGCGTGGTGCAGCTGTTTTCGCCCGAAGATGGATCACCGGCCATCGTCGGGGTGATCGGCGCTCTGCAGCTGGATGTGCTGAAGGAACGGCTGAAGGGCGAATATGGCCTGCCGGTCAGTTTCGAGGCTGCACGGTTCAATATCTGTCGCTGGATTTCTGCTGATGACGAGGCCGATATCGACAAATTCGTCAATGCCAAACGCGGCGACATTGCCCGCGACCTGGATGGCGACGCGGTCTTCATGGCCTCGGACGGCTTTTCACTCAACTATGAATCGGAGCGCTGGCCCGCCATCCGCTTTGCCCATGTGAAGGAATATCACGCCGCCAAGGCGGCGTGATGGGGTTCAACCCTTGATGAAGGTTCATCCTTTGATGAAGGTTCATCCTTTGATGAAGGTTCATCCTTTGATGAAGGTTCCGGCCTGCAATTCGCGAATGGCCTGGTTGAGTTGCTGGCGCGTATTCATGACGATGGGGCCGTGCCAGGCAACCGGCTCCTGAATGGGCTTGCCGCTGACCAGCAGAAAGCGAATGCCCTTCTCGCCGGCCTGAACGGTGACCTCGTCGCCCGTGTCGAAAACAACCAGGGTGCGGTCGCCGGACTGATCGCGAAAGGTCAGTTCCTCGCCGTCCAGTTCCTTTTCCGTCAAAACGCCGAATGGCTTTGACGCATCGGAAAACGATCCCGAGCCGGCAAAAATATAGGCAAAGGCCGAGCGATAGGTATCGACCTTGAAGGTCTTGCGTTTGCCGGGCGGCACGGAGATGTCGAGATAGACCGGTTCTGCCGCGATGCCGTCCACCGGACCGGTCCTGCCCCAGAATTCACCGCTGACGACGCGCGCAACCGTCCCGTCATCATCAATCACCTCGGGTATTTCCGCAGCCTTGATGTCCTGATAACGCGGGTCGGTCATTTTCAGCGAAGAGGGCAGGTTGGCCCACAGCTGAAAACCGTGCATGCGGCCATTGGCGTCGCCCTGCGGCATTTCCTGATGCATGATGCCGCTGCCGGCCGTCATCCACTGGATGTCGCCTGCACCCAGCGAGCCCCGATTGCCCAGGCTGTCGCCATGCTCAACGGTACCGGCCAGCACATAGGTGATGGTTTCAATGCCGCGATGCGGATGCCAGGGGAAACCGGCCAGGTAATCCTTCGGCTTCTCATTGCGAAAATCGTCAAACAGCAAAAACGGATCGGCCATCTGCGGATCGGTAAAGCCGAAGGCGCGGTGCAATTTGACCCCGGCGCCTTCCATGGTGGGAACAGCGGCGGAAATCTGTTTTACGGGACGGATGGACATGGACGTGTCTCCTTTGTTGCAACCTATATAGCAGCTGGCGATCCGGAATTCAGGAATTGCCACGGAAACGGTCCGTTCACTCTGTGACGACAACACCCAGAGTGGGTGGACCGCCTCATTCAGACCTCAGTGGTCTCAAATCGCTCCGCAATTTTCTCCGCCAGTCGGGCGGCAACCGATGTCTTGTCCATTTCCGGCCAGTCTTCGACGCCTGAGCGCGAGACGATCCGCACATGGTTGCGGTCGCCGCCCATCACGCCCTTGGCCGGCGACACGTCGTTGGCGACGATCCAGTCTGCGCCCTTGCGCTGCAATTTGCCCTTGGCATTGTCGATGAGATTCTGTGTCTCGGCGGCAAAGCCGACGACAAGCGCGGGCCTTTTGGCGTGATGGCCGACTGTTTTCAGAATATCCGGATTTTCCGTCAATTGCAGCGGCGGCGGGGCTTCGCCCGGCTTTTTCTTGATCTTCTCGCCCGCCTCGCCGGATGCACGCCAATCGGCAACGGCAGCCACCATGACGGCGATATCGGCCGGCAACAATTGTTCGACGGCATCCAGCATTTCGCGCGCCGTTTCCACATGCACTGTCAGAACCCCCGGCGGGTCCGTAATGGTCACCGGGCCGGAGACGAGTGTCACCTGCGCCCCCAGGGCGGCCAGGGCCGCCGCTATGGCATGGCCCTGTTTGCCCGATGATCGATTGGCAATATAGCGCACCGGGTCAATCGGCTCATGGGTCGGGCCGGAGGTGACAATGGCGCGTTTGCCTGTTAGCGGTCCACTGATGGTGCCGGGGGCTTCGGCAAGGAGACCGCGCACGGCAGCTACAATGTCCAGCGGTTCGGCCATCCGGCCGGTGCCCGCCTCGCCGCTTTCAGCCATTTCACCGCGCATCGGGCCGATCACATGGACGCCGTCCGCGCGCAACTGCTGCATGTTTCGTTGCAATGCAGCTGCGGCCCACATGATCGGGTTCATGGCAGGCGCCACAAGCAGGGGCCTGTTGCTGGCAAGCACGATGGTCGAGGCCAGATCATTGGCAATGCCAAGCGCCATTTTTGCAATAAAATCGGCCGTTGCCGGGGCGACGAGAACAAGATCGCATTCGCGGGCCAGGCTAATATGGCCGACATCCTGCTCGTCCTCGCGGGAAAACAGCTCCAGAAACACCTTGTCATTTGCCAGGGCGCCGACGACCAGCGGCGTGATAAATGCCCGCGCGCCTTCTGTCATGACGGGGCGCACCGAGGCGCCGCGCTCGCGCAGACGGCGAATGAGGTCAAGGCACTTGTAGGCGGCAATGCCACCGGTGATGATCAGCAGGATCCGCTTGCCGTCCAGTTCTAAAGGGTCAAATATTTCCGGCGAGACGGTGGCGATAGCTGGTTCGGCTGGAAAAGAGGCCGGCGCCTGTGTGGAATCGCGCAGCAGATGCCGCACTTCTTCTTCCATCGAGCGCCCGTTATGGGCGGCGCGCTCGCGCAGCAATTGTTTGGTGGCCTCGTCGAGATTGCGAATTGTAATGCTTGCCATGGTGATGACTCCCTTGTGGGAGGCTAGCAAATGATTGCATTGAAATCAATTTATAACTGAAAGGCGATGTATATTGCCGTCAATGCAATCACCCATAGGGCGATTCGTCCGGAACGTGAATATTGTGCCTCTGCCTTGCCGATGGCTTTTGCGGTTTCCGCGTCAAAGCGCAGACCGTGGGTGCCCATGGCATCGAGCTCCTGTGAAAAGCGTTCAGCCCGTTCAGCCAGAACGGGGGCCTGTTCAGCCAGCCGTGCAGCGGCATGCAGCCCATCCCTGATATCGGTCAAGACCCGCGCAGGACCGAGATTTTGGGCAATCCAGTCACCGACCACCGGTTCTGCCGCCTTCCACATGTTGAAATTCGGGTTGAGCGAGCGTGAAACCCCTTCGACAACAACCATGGTCTTTTGCAGCATGATCAGTTCCGGCCGGGTTTCCATGTCGAAAAGCTCGGTGACTTCGAACAAAAGGGTCAGCAGCTTGGCCATGGAGATGGTTTCGGCGGATTGGCCATGGATCGGCTCGCCGATGGCCCGTATTGCCTGGGCAAAGCTCGCAACATCATGGTGGGCCGGCACATAGCCCGCCTCGAAATGCACCTCGGCGACCCGCATATAGTCGCGGCGGATAAAGCCGTAGAGGATTTCGGCCAGGAAACGGCGTTCCTTTTTGCCCAGCCTGCCGACAATGCCCATGTCGACCGCCACGATGCAGCCGCTTGCATCGACAAACAGATTGCCCTGGTGCATGTCGGCGTGAAAAAATCCGTCGCGCAGCGTGTGGCGCAGAAATGACTGTATCAGCACCTCGGACAGGTGAACCAGGTCGTGACCGGCTTCCTGCAATGCCGCGATTTCGGAAATCTTGAGGCCATCCACCCAATCCATGGTGACGACATCACGGCCGGTACGCTCCCAGTCGACAAGCGGCACACGAAACCCCGGATCGTCCTTGGTGTTTTCCGCCAGTTCCGACAGGGCTGCGGCCTCAAGGCGCAAATCCATTTCGATCCGGGTTGTCTGCTCAAGCGTGCCGGCAATGTCCACTGGGCGCAGGCGCCGCGATGAGGGGATCATCCGCTCGGACAGCCGAGCGATGATATAGAAGGCCTCCAGGTCGTTGCGAAACCTCTGGCGAATGCCCGGTCGCACCACCTTGACGGCCACCTTGCGGGTACCGCGGGCATCGGTGACTTCTGCCGGATGGACCTGCGCGATGGAGGCTGCGGCGATGGGATTGTCAAACCGACTATAGAGATCGTCCACTGGGCGGCCGATCGATTCGGCTATACGCGCTCTGGCGATTGAAACGGGAAATGTGTCCATGCGATCCTGCAGCATCGACAGATCCTGCGCCAGGGGCTTGCCGACGACATCTGGACGGGTCGCCAGGAACTGGCCAAGTTTCACATAGGACGGCCCCAGCCGCTCAACGGCGCGCGACAGCCGCTCAGCCCGTTGCACCTGTTGCGTCTGGCGACGGGCAATCAGCCCCGCCAGACGGTGCGCAAGCTTTGCAGGTCCACGCAGACCATCAGCAGGAAGCGAGGCAATGACGCCTTCGCGGGCCATCACCCAGCCCGCATGCGTCAGTCTCAGATAGGCAATCAAACTGTTCATGGTCTGCCGGGCTTTTTCAACAGGCGTTGGTCACAAGGGTCCATCGGCGCAGATAGCATTGTTTGCATCAAAGCTTCCAGCCCGAATGCAGGGCTGCGACGCCGCCGGTGTAATCGGTCCATTTGACGCGCGAAAAACCCGCAGCCGTGATCATATGGGCAAAGTTCTGCTGATCGGGAAACTTGCGGATGGATTCGACCAGATATTGATAGGGTTCACTGTCACCGGTGATCAACCGGCCGAATTGCGGAATGGCCTTGAAGGACCAGGCCTCATAGGCCTTTTCGAACAGCGGCATATCCACGTCGGAAAATTCAAGACACAAAAAGCGGCCGCCCCGTTTCAGCACCCTGTAGGCCTCTTGCAGTGCGACCTCGATACGCGGCACATTGCGAATGCCAAATGCGATCGTATAGGCGTCGAATGTATTGTCCTCGAAGGGAAGGTCTTCGGCATTTGCCTCGACAAAGGTCAGCTGGTCTTCGATTTTTTTCGTGCGGGCACGCTGCTGACCGACCTCAAGCATGGAGCCGTTGATGTCGAGGACGGTTGCGTGGGCGTTTGCTTGCGCAGCTTCAATGATGCGAAACGCGATATCGCCGGTTCCGCCGGCCACATCAAGCGCCTTGAAATGGGCACTCGCACGCGGATTGAGCGCGCTGATCATGGCGTCTTTCCAGGCCCGGTGCATGCCAAATGACATGACATCATTCATGATGTCATAACGCTTGGCGACACTGTGGAAGACCTCATTGACCAGGTCCTGCTTCTGGCCCTTTTCGACGTCGACAAAACCATAGGAGGTTTCCATGCCACCGGAGGCGGATGTGCGTGCTTCAGACATTCATAAACTCCGAGATACAATTCAACGGGCCGTGCACCTTGAACGATAGCCTAAGGCGTCAAGATGCGCTATCAGGCAGGCACAATGATCGGTGCGGCAAAGTCGCGCCGCTTATAGGTCAAGTCCAGTCAAAAGCCAAATGAGCCGAGTGCCGCATGCCCGAACTGCCAGAAGTCGAAACCGTTCGTCGTGGCCTTCAGCCTGCAATGGAGGGTGCCCGTGTCGAGCGTCTGGAAATGCGCCGCCCGGATCTGCGCTTTCCATTCCCTGAAAAATTCGTCGAGCGCATTGAAGGCCGGCGCATCACCCACCTGCAAAGACGGGCGAAATATCTCCTCATCGGGCTCGATGACGAGACAGTGCTGATTTCCCATCTGGGCATGTCCGGTTCCTATCATGTCGATGCAGAGGCGGTCAGAAATACCCCCGGTCATTTTCATGTGGACCGCAGCAAGAATGAAAAACATGATCATGTGGTGTTCCATGTCGATGGTCCGGCCGGCAAGGCGCGCATTGTCTATAATGATCCGCGCCGCTTCGGTTTCATGCTGCTGACCACCAGCAATGCCCTGGATGATCATCCCTTTATCCGTGATCTTGGCGCCGAACCTGTCGGCAATGCCCTTCATGCGGATTACCTGGCCAGCCGTTTTGCAGGCAAGGCAGCGCCGTTGAAGGCCGCATTGCTTGACCAGAAGATCATTGCCGGTCTTGGCAATATATATGTGTGTGAAGCGCTGTGGCGTTCACGGCTGTCGCCGCGGCGCAGTGCCGCAACACTGGTGACGAGCCGCGGCCGGCCAACGCGGCGGCTGGAAGATCTGACCCAGGCGATCAGAGCGGTGATTGCAGCGGCCATCGAGGCCGGTGGCTCTTCCCTGCAGGATCACAGGCAGGCAGATGGCACGCTCGGTTATTTCCAGCACAGTTTCAATGTCTATGACCGGGAGGGGGAACCGTGCCGCCGCGAGGGCTGTAGCGGCACCATTCAGCGTATTGTGCAAAGCGGCAGGTCAACTTTCTATTGTCCGCGCTGCCAGCGATAGCTAAATAGTCTTTCGACAGGTATTTTTAAAAGGAAAGCCCGCATGGCATATGTATCCATCAAGGTTGAAACCCGTGGTCGCGTCGGTCTGATCACGCTCGACAGACCTGAGGCCCTCAATGCGCTCAATTCGGAGATGATGGGCGAGTTGCTGGACGTGGTGGAAGGGTTTGACCGGGATGCAAAGATTGGCGCGATGGTGATCACCGGCTCCGAAAAGGCATTTGCCGCCGGCGCCGATATCAAGGAAATGCAAAATCTCGATTTTGTCGATGCCTATCTGGGCGACTTTATCGGGCAATGGAACAGAATCAGCCAGGTCCGCAAGCCGATGATCGCTGCTGTTTCCGGATATGCGCTTGGCGGTGGCTGCGAACTTGCCATGGCCTGTGATTTCATCATTGCTGCTGACAATGCAAAATTCGGTCAGCCGGAAATTACGCTGGGCGTTTTGCCGGGTTTCGGCGGCAGCCAGCGTCTGACAAGGGCCGTCGGCAAGGCAAAAGCCATGGATATGTGTCTCACCGGCCGGATGATGGACGCCGAAGAGGCTGAACGTAGCGGGTTGGTGGCGCGGATCGTGCCTGCTGATGATCTGCTGGAGACGGCGATGAAGGCCGCCACCAAAATCGCCGGTTTTTCCCTGCCATCGGTCTGCATGGCCAAGGAAAGTGTCAACCGGTCCTTTGAAGTCAGCCTTGAAGAGGGGATTCGCTTTGAAAGGCGGGTGTTCCATTCGCTGTTTGCCACCGAGGACCAGAAGGAAGGAATGGCCGCATTTGCCGAGAAACGCAAAGCGCAGTTCAAGAACCGTTGACGGGGGCCCAGTTTCCAGCTATATGCCCGGCACGGATTTGGTGAGCCTTACGGACACCTGAATTTTTTTCTGCTCCTATCGTCCTGAATGCGGGTTGGCAAACCTGAACGTGAGGTATGGAGCGTTGCTAGATCGTGAAGAGAGAATAAGATGGCCAATACAAGTTCGGCTAAAAAGGCGACCCGCAAGATCGCTCGGCGCACGGAAGTCAACAAGAACCGTCGTTCGCGGGTTCGCAGCTTCATCCGCACTGTTGAAGAAGCAATCGCTTCCGGTGACCAGACTGTTGCAGCTGCAGCACTCAAGGCAGCCCAGCCTGAAATGATGCGGGCAGCCAACAAGGGTGTTGTCCACGCCAATACGGCGTCGCGAAAGATTTCGCGTCTGGCAAAGCGCGTTCACGCGATCAGCGCCTAAATACCAATTAATTTTCAGGAATTTGATGAGCCTGGCTTTCAGCCGGGCTTTTCTGATTCAACAAATTTCGGTAGTATTTTCGTGGCAACGAAAATCGCAAATTTTTTCCAAAACAATTTTTAGTCAACAAATACAATGAGTTACTGGAGGTGGCGGAATCTTCAATTAACCATTGAGGGACTCTTTAACCCAATCAGGAGTCAAGAGGTTTTTTTCATTATTTTGTTTTTGGACCCCTTTTTGCCAAAGGGATTTTAAAAAGCCATTGATTCCAAAAGCGTACGGGAAAGCGCACAGGATGCGCGTTTAAAACCGGTCACGTTCGCAGCCTGTAAAGCGGGATTCTTCGACAGATCCTCCTTGACCTTCGCCGTCAGACCCTGCCTTAATGATTATGCATTGAGGTCGCAAACAAGTGGTCCCAAGGTCCGGTGTCGTTGCCGTTGTATGCAGCAATCGGATTTGTTTTCATCCTCAATGCAGTGTTCGCATTCTGTGGCACGATTCAATTACATTTCCCATTTGCGATCCGGGTGTGCGCCCGGATGCATGGATAGCTGTGCCCGTTTCCTGGAGGTGGTGCATTGGAAGGAAGCAGATCACTTTTGTCCGGCGCCTTTGGCTTAATGTGATCAGGAAGATAAATGGAAGGTGGTTAACAAGGAGTTAATGCGGTAGAGAGACTGAAAAATACAACTACAAGTAAGTAAAATTCGGCGTTTTAGCTGATAAAACAAAAGAATTACAGGAGACGGCCAGACATGCAGGTACTATCAGGGGCGGCAGTGCGAAAAATAACAATAGAGTCCAACGAAACAGCACCACTCCAGACCAGCATGGTCGAATCTTCCAACAGGGCGGGGAAACCCAATATGTCGCATGATGTTCTCTTCAGCCGGGTGCAGACCCGATTGAAAGCACAAGTTGGTTTGGATGTATTTTCCAGTTGGTTCGGGAGACTCCAACTGGATTCAGTTTCAAAAAGCATTGTCCGCCTCTCTGTACCCACGACCTTTCTGCGGTCATGGATCAACAATCGTTACCTGGATGTATTGACCAAGCTCTTCATGGAGGAGGACGCAGATATTCTTCGCGTGGAGATCGTGGTGCGCTCTGCCACCCGCGGCAACCGTCTTATCCAGTCGTCCGAGATAACGGATGTTCAGCAATCGACGGCACCGGGAGCACAGGCGAACAGGGCGCCAACCGTCCAGCAAGCCATTTTGAAAGCCAAGAAGAACCATCTGCGACAGGCCGACCCAAGTTCGGTGTCTGGATCACCTCTGGATGGACGCTATTCCTTCAGTGCATTTGTTGAAGGCTCGTCAAACCGTGTGGCGCTGGCCGCGGCCAAGACCATTGCAGAAGCCGGTACCAGTGCCGTTCGTTTCAATCCGCTGTTTGTCCATTCCAGCGTCGGGCTCGGCAAAACCCATTTGCTTCAGGCCGTGGCTCTGGCGGCAACCCAGAGTGAGCGCAAGCCTCGGGTGGTTTATCTGACGGCGGAATACTTCATGTGGCGCTTTGCCACCGCCATTCGTGACAATGATGCCCTGTCGTTCAAGGAATCCTTGCGCAATATCGACCTGCTGGTCATTGACGACATGCAATTCCTGCAAGGCAAATCGATCCAGCATGAATTTTGCCACCTGCTCAATATGTTGCTCGATTCCGCCCGCCAGGTTGTTGTTGCAGCAGATCGCGCGCCCTGGGAGCTGGAATCGCTTGATGCACGTGTGCGTTCCCGCCTGCAGGGAGGTGTTGCCATCGAGATTGAGGCGCCGGACTATGAAATGCGGCTGGAGATGTTGAAGCGTCGTCTTGCCACGGCTCAGCAGGAAGACGGATCCCTTGATATCCCGACTGAAATTCTGGCCCATGTGGCCCAGCAGGTGACGTCAAGCGGTCGCGAATTGGAGGGGGCATTCAATCAGCTTCTTTTCCGCCACTCCTTTGAACCCTCATTGTCGATTGACCGGGTTGATGAATTGCTTGGTCATCTGGTCAATGCGGGTGAACCCAAGCGGGTGCGCATTGAGGATATCCAGCGCGTCGTCTCGCGCCACTACAATGTGTCTCGTCAGGAAATGATCTCGAGCAGGCGCACGCGAACAATCGTCAAGCCGCGTCAGATTGCAATGTTTCTTGCAAAGACCATGACACCGCGGTCCTTCCCGGAAATTGGCCGGCGTTTCGGCGGTCGTGATCACACGACTGTTTTGCACGCCGTGCGCAAGATTGAGGGACTTCTGGCAGAAGATACCAAGCTGTCTCACGAAGTCGAATTGCTGCGTCGGCTGATCAGCGACTGATCGCAGACGTTTGCGGGGCCCGCTTTGGCGGGCCTTTTTGTCTGCTGGTAAGGGCCGTTGCCGGTTTATCCCCAGAAAGCATGGTTCCTCGGTCCCACCAGTGCCGGACGCACTTGCCTAACAGGTGTTGAATCTGTCATTTTGCTTGTCCCTAAAGCAAAGTACCGCTATGGCCCTATGGGTATGAAGACGCAGAATCCGGAATGCCCGGGTCCAGTCGGCGACAACTCAAACCGGTGCCGGTGTTCAGACAACAGGAATTTGGTGTAAGCAACCATGCGTGTGACAATCGAGCGTTCGAATATCCTCAAATCACTGAGCCACGTCCACCGTGTTGTGGAACGGCGCAATACCATCCCGATTCTGTCAAACGTGCTTTTGAAAGCTGACGGAGCGACGCTTGATCTCAAGGCAACAGACCTTGATCTCGAGATCACCGAAGCAACCGCAGCCAATGTTGAACAGGCCGGATCGACAACCGTGCCGGCCCATCTTCTCTATGATATCGTTCGCAAGCTGCCCGATGGTGCAGAGGTTCTGCTTGCCGTCGAACCCGATGGCGGCAGCATGAGCGTTGTTTCCGGGCGTTCCAGGTTTTCGCTGCAATGCCTGCCCGAATCCGATTTTCCTGATCTCACCTCCGGAGAGTTCAGCCACACGTTCCGCCTGCCATCGACGGATTTGAAAATGTTGATTGATCGCACGCAGTTTGCGATCTCGACGGAAGAGACCCGCTATTACCTCAATGGAATTTATGTTCATACGATCGAAGACGAAGGCTCATTGAAGCTGCGCGCAGTGGCGACCGATGGTCACCGGCTTGCCCGCGCTGATGTCGAAGCGCCGTCGGGTTCGGAAGGCATGCCGGGCATTATAATCCCGCGCAAGACCGTCGGCGAGTTGCAGAAGCTGGTTGATGATCCCGATATGGTGATAACCGTGGAAGTGTCTGAAGCAAAAATCAGGTTTGCCATTGGCGGCGTGATGCTGACGTCGAAACTCATCGATGGAACCTTTCCCGATTACCAGCGTGTCATTCCCTCCGGCAATGACAAGGAACTCAGGATTGATTGTGCGCCGTTTGCCTCTGCGGTTGATCGTGTCTCGACGATCTCATCGGAACGGGGACGGGCGGTCAAGCTGGTTCTCGCAGATGGCCTGCTGACGCTGACTGTCAACAATCCCGATTCCGGCAGCGCCACCGAAGAACTGGTGGTCGACTATCAGAACGAGCCGCTGGAAATCGGCTTCAACGCCAAATATCTGCTGGATATCACCAATCAGTTCAGTGGCGCAGAGGCCGTGTTCATGTTTGCCGACTCCGGATCGCCGACGCTTGTGCGCGATGTTGCCGAGGACAGCGCCCTTTATGTCCTGATGCCAATGCGCGTTTAGGATTGGCGCATTTGGGGCGGAGTTTGAATCGGACCGGATTGTGAGTGTTCCAGGCACAGTCTATCTCACACGTCTCAAACTGACGGATTTCCGCAATTATCAGCAATTGGCACTTGAACTGGATGCGCGCCATGTCGTGCTGACCGGACAGAATGGTGCCGGCAAAACCAATCTGATGGAAGCGATTTCCTTTCTGTCACCTGGCAGGGGATTGCGGCGTGCAGCCTACAATGAAGTGAGCCGCGTCGGCTCCGCTGCAGGATTTGCCGTTTTTGCCCATGTCGAAGGCATGGCCGGGCCGGTGGATATCGGCACCTCCGCTGGCGGCGAACCCGATTACAATGGAAGCTCCGGGCGCAAACTCAGAATCAACAGTGCCAATGCGCGGTCCAGTGAAGACCTGGCCGAGCATCTGCGTATTGTCTGGCTGACGCCGGCCATGGACGGGCTGTTTACCGGGGCGGCCTCGGATCGGCGGCGGTTCCTTGACCGACAGGTCCTGTCGATTGATCCGGCCCATGGGCGCCGCGTGCTGGATTTCGAGCGCGCCATGCGCAGCCGCAATCGGTTGTTGTCGGAAGGGCGCATGGACCGGGTGTGGCTGGACGGTATTGAAGCGCAAATGGCCGAATTGGGGGTGGCGATAGCCCTTGCCCGGCGTGAACTTGTGGCAATGCTGGCCTCCCAGGTCGGACGGAACCCGGTTGATGCGGCGTTTCCCCAGGCTGATATCAGACTGGACGATTTTCTCAACGAACAGGCGGGCGATACGGCTGCAGACTTTGAGGACGGTTATATTGGGCGGCTGCGTACGGGACGCGCGCGCGACGGTGCTGCAGGCAGGACCTTGGCAGGGCCGCACAGATCTGACCTGTTGATACGCTACCGGGCAAAGGACATGGATGCTGCCCGTTGTTCCACCGGGGAACAGAAGGCCTTGCTGGTGGGACTTGTGATCGCCCACGCACGATTGACCGGCACGATCTGCGGTCATCCGCCTGTCATCCTGCTTGATGAAATCGCCGCCCATCTGGATGAAAACCGCCGGGCAGCGCTGTTCGACCTTGTCGACAGTCTGGGGTGTCAGGCTTTCATGACCGGTACGGATCAACAGATGTTTTCGGCACTCGGCGCGCGTGCACAGTTTTTTGATGTTCGCTCGGCTCAGGTCACGCCTCTGGATGTTGGATCGGACTGATCGCACCGGCATGGGTGCAGCACCCTTGTCTTTCAGATCGTTCCGTCGCAAAACGGCTCCATGTTTGTGCAGGCCCCTGTTTCTGATAAGAGTGCGCGATGACGGAAAAAATGCTTTCACAACCCGAGCTGGAGCGCTACGCCCGCCATATTATTCTGGCGGAAATCGGTGGCCCCGGGCAACAGAAGCTGAAACGGGCCCGCGTTCTGGTGATCGGCGCTGGCGGCCTTGGCTCGCCGGTGCTGCAATATCTTGCAGCCGCCGGTGTGGGGACGCTCGGCGTTGTGGATGATGATATTGTCTCGCTTTCCAATCTGCACAGACAGCTCATTCACGATACGCAATCGGTCGGGTTGCCCAAGACGGACAGTGCATCTGTGTCCCTGGCGCGCATCAACCCCCATGTGAATGTGGTGACCCATCATCACAGGCTGGAAGCCGACAATGCCGAGGCCCTTGTTGCCCAATATGACATGGTCGTTGACGGCTGCGACAATATTTCCACCCGCTATCTGCTTGCCGACGCCTGTTCAGCGCTGAAAAAACCGCTGGTATCGGCAGCCGTCGGCCGGTTTGACGGATCGGTGACAGTTCTCAAACCCTATGAGAACGATAGCCATGGCAGGCCGAATCCCTCCTATCGTAATCTTTTTCCGGCACCGCCGCCCGATGGTCTGTTGCCCAACTGCGCCGAAGCGGGAATAGTCGGTGCACTGACCGGGGTGATCGGAACGCTGCAGGCAATGGAGGCAATCAAGCTGATAGCCGGCATAGGAGAGCCCTTGATCGGGCGGCTGTTGCTCTATGATGCACTGGCGGCGCGTTTCGAAACAATCAAATATGGCCCATCAAAGTCAGTTGGCTGACTTATTTACCTGCAAAGTATCGTCAGCGATGTGACAAGATCGATCTTCAAAGGGAAGCGAGGCAAGATGATTGATACAAATGGATTTGACCCGGCGTCGTTTGGCAATGAGGTTCCGCCGTCAAACGTCTCCCGGCCGCTGCAAGCCTTATGGTGGTTGAAGAAGGGCGCCTTGAAAACCGGTTCGCAATGGCGGGAGGCGCATCATCTGTGCCAGATGGATGAAGGTGATGCGGCTCATGACATAGTGCATGGTCTGGTTCATTGGATCGAAGGCGACATGCCCAATGCCGATTACTGGTATCGGCGTGCCGGGTCTATAAGATCGGGCAGTCTGGAATCGGAATGGGCGCGCGTCGAAACATTTTTGTTTGCCGGAATGCAAAAACACCAAGGAAGCAGGCCCCATGACTGACCATTTTGCCCACTATCCAAGCCTTGCCGACAAAGTTGTGCTGGTAACGGGCGGTGCCTCGGGGATCGGCGCCGAGATCGTCAGGGCTTTCGCGGCGCAGAAGGCGCGTGTCGGTTTTATTGATCTGGATGGGCAAGCCAGCGCGCAATTGTCAGAAGAACTTGGCGAAGTTCCCTACCAATGTTGTGATTTGCGCGATATTGAGGCCCTCAAACAAGCCTTTGCCGCCCTGCGCAAAAAGCTTGGCCCCGCCGCTGTTCTTGTCAACAATGCAGCGCGGGACGATCGCCATGACTGGAGGGAGGTAACGCCTGAATATTGGGATGATCGCATGGATACAAATCTGCGCCACCAGTTCTTTGCAATTCAGGCCGTTGCGCCCGACATGATTGAAATGGGCGGCGGTTCGATCATCAATATGGGGTCCAACAGTTGGTGGGAAGCGGGTGGCGGTTTTCCCGCCTATGCCACGGCCAAGGCGGCAGTCCATGGACTGACGCGCACAATGGCGCGGGATCTGGGAAAACACCGGATCCGGGTCAATGCAGTCGTTCCCGGCTGGATCATGACAGAGCGTCAGAAAACCTTGTGGGCAACACCGCAAGCATTGGAGGCGCATCTGCAAAACCAGTGCCTGCCTGATCTGATCGACCCGGTCTATGTGGCGCGGATGGTTATCTTCCTTGCCTCCGATGATGCACGCATGTGTACCGCCAGCAACTTCATGGTCGAAGCGGGATCCATTTGAGGCAACACAAGGTCTTCACATATCAGCACGGATTGTCGTCGCTGTCAGGGCCGACCGGGGAGAACCCGGTCCGGCGGCCGATGACCGTCAAACAACGCCCGGATGTTGATAATGACCTTCTCGCCCATATCGATGCGGCCTTCCATGGTGGCTGATCCCATATGCGGAAGAATCACCACCTTGCCCTCGCGGGCAAGCTTCACCAGTTTCGGGTTGACGGCCGGCTCGTGTTCAAAAACATCCAGTCCGGCGCCGGCAATCCGGCTGTCGTGCAGCAGCTTGATCAGCGCTTCCTCATCGATAATCCCGCCACGCGCGGTGTTGACGATATAGGCCTCGGGTCGCAACAGGGCGAGCCGACGCGCTGACAGCAGGTGATAGGTGCCGGGTGTCGAAGGACAATTGACCGAGACAATATCGACCCGTGCAAGCATCTGGTCCAGACTGTCCCAATAGGTTGCCTCAAGGTCTTCTTCGGTATCGGCATCGACCCGGTTGCGATTGTGATAATGAATTGCCAGCCCGAAGGCCTTCGCCCGTCGGGCAACGGCAGTGCCAATACGTCCCATCCCGACGATGCCAAGCCGTTTGCCCCAGATGCGATGACCGAGCATCCAGGTCGGAGACCAGCCGTTCCATTCTTCCCCATCGGTCAAGATGCGGGCACCTTCCGTCAGGCGCCGTGGTACCGCCAGAATCAGGGCCATGGTCATGTCAGCCGTATCTTCGCTCAGCACATTGGGTGTGTTTGTCACCGCAATGCCGCGGCGGCTGGCCGCATCGACATCAATATTGTCCGTGCCATTGCCAAAATTGGCAATCAGCTTGAGGCTGTCACCAGCCTGTTCAATCATCGCCGCATCGATATGGTCTGTCACGGTGGGCACCAGAACATCGGCGTTTTTCATCGCCGCAACCAACTCATGCTGGGTGCGGGGTTTGTCCTCGATGTTCAACGCGGTGTCAAACAGCTCACACATCCGGGTTTCCACCGGCTCGGGCAATTTACGCGTGATGAAGACCCGGGGTCTTTTTTTATTCGGCATTTCCTCAAACGGCTCCTTGTTGAGAGCTCTTTAACCAAGATGTGACATTGTTGGGTAACAATTGTTTCTCCGGCGCACGAATTGTTTTTACCAGACGAATGCGTGAAGACAAAGAAAACTCGTGTCGCATTGAGGGGAATTTTGTCGAATGCGCCGACCGCAGCCTGAATGGCTCTCCGGTTCGGTGAGGAAAAACCGATGGAGGCTGCTATGAATGCCACAACCGTCACCAGATTTTTGGCTGTTTGTTCTACGCTGGCGTTGCTGATAATCCCTGTCACGCTGGCCGGTCCACCTGCCCATGCACAAAGCGTGGCGCAGGGTGCCAGTGGCCTGCCGCTGCCGCGGTTCGTCAGTCTCAAGGCGCGACGGGTCAACCTGCGCATTGGTCCGAGCCGCGATTATGCGGTCGAGTGGATGTATACCCGTTCGGGAATTCCCATGGAGATCATCCAGGAATATGACCATTGGCGTCGTGTGCGTGACCCCGAAGGCACGGAAGGCTGGATCCACAAATCGCTGCTGACCGGCGAGCGCACGGCGATTGTCGCGCCTTGGAAACGCGGGCAGGACAAGGTCTATGTGCAATTGCGTGCCAGGCCGCAGGTGAGCGCCACCCTGCTTGCAATGCTCGAGCCCGGTGTTGTCGTCAATATCAGCGAGTGCAACGGCACCTGGTGCCGCAGCGAGATTGACGGTGCAAAAGGCTGGGTTGCCCAGAATGAAATCTGGGGCGCCTATCCGGGCGAAGCCTTCAAATAATCTTACAAACGCGGGGCAGGATATTCCATAACGCTTTCACACCTGTATGATCGGATTTGCGGAGAGCCGTGAACCGGGAACGCGGTGCGGCTCTTGCAGATGACCATGTCACAATAGCGATCAGGGATACCATGGCGCAACAAAGGGTCGATCTTGTCATTTTCGATTGCGACGGTGTTCTCATCGACAGTGAAATCCTCAGTGCACAGACCTTGATCGGGCTTCTGGCCGATCTGGGAATTACCATTGATCTCGACCACGTTCAGAAACACTTTCTGGGCAGGAGTTTTCCGACTGTTGCAGCGCTGATTCGCGAACAGTTCTCAACCGTGCTGCCGCAGGGATTCGAACAGACTTACCGCAGCGAACTGCTTGTGCGGTTTGAAGAAGGCCTGCTGCCGACACCGGGCATTGAACAGGTACTGACCGAATTGGCGGTGCCTGCCTGCGTTGCCACAAGCAGCAGTCCTGAGCGGGCAAACAAATCTATGCAGATCAGCGGCCTTGCGCGTTATTTCGATCAAAAAATCTATACGGCTTCTCTCGTCGCGCGCGGCAAGCCGGCGCCTGATCTTTTTTTGCATGTGGCAAAATGTGAAGGCGTATTGCCACAAAACTGTCTGGTCATTGAAGACAGTCAGCCAGGGCTTGAGGCGGCGCGTGCAGCGGGCATGATTGTCTGGCATTACCGGGGCGCAAGCCATCTGAAATCCACGCAACCCGTCGCTTTCAGGGCGCGCGACGCGCATGTCCAATTTGATTCCTGGAATGGCTTTTTTGATCTGATGCCCGCTTTGAAACGCGCCCAAATCCTGCGTTGAAACCACTGCCGGACCTGACTCACATTTGCCAACACTGTGCTTCACGGCGGGCACATCGGCGCTGTGATACTTGCACCGTGATCGCTCAGGCCATATGACGCTTGCATGATTCGACTCGTCGATCGCAACAGACCGCAGGGCAAATCCGATGGCCAAACCAAGCGACAACGACCCAAGCCGCCTCGACGATGCTGCGCGCGCCGGATGGCTCTATTATGTCGCTGGCAATACCCAGGATGAGATCGCCCGCAAACTTGGTGTGTCGAGACAATCGGCCCAAAGGCTGGTTTCACTTGCGGTCAGCGAGCGTCTGGTCAAGGTGCGGCTGGATCATCCGATCGCCCATTGCATGGAACTGGCCGCCCGGGTCAAGGAACGTTTTGATCTGCTGGCCTGTGAAGTCGTTCCGAGCGATCCCGAAGCGCCCAATTCCGTTGTCGGGATAGCGCAGGCCGGCGCGGCGGAAATGGAGCGGCATCTCAAATCCAGCCATCCCAAGATATTGGCCATCGGAACAGGCCGCGCATTGCGTGCCTGTGTCGAACAGCTTCCGCCGATGGACTGTCCCCAGCATCGCATCGTATCGCTGCTTGGAAACATGATGTCCGATGGATCGGCGACAGCCTATAATGTGGTCATTCGCCTCGCCGAGCGGGTCAATGCCAAACATTTTCCGATGCCCTTGCCCGTACTGGCGCGGACAATCGAGGAAAAACGCGTGCTGCACAATCAGGAGCCGGTTCACAATATCCTCGAACTTGCCCGTCAGGCCGATGTCACATTTGTCGGCATTGGCGGTATCGGTGATGATTCGCCGCTGGTGATGGATGGATTCGTCGCCCGTGATGAAGCCAGGGCGCTGGCGCGCGCCGGTGCGGTTGGTGAAATAACCAGTTGGATATTCGATCGAAACGGTGAGCTGATTGACGGTCATATCAACGACCGTGTGGCCAGTGCACCGCTGATGCCAAATCAGACGAACCCGGTTATTTGCGTTGCCGCTGGCGAATCCAAAGCCAAAGCGCTTCTGGGAGCCTTTCGCGGTAAAATTGTAAATTCTCTGATCACGAATGAGACGACAGCCGAGCTTTTGCTCGAATCCTAGGCAAAAATCTGCCTCAATTAATCCTTTGAATTGAAAAGAGTTTTGCAAAACCCTCAACAGGTGGCGGGGTTTCCGTGCAGTTTTTTGTTGACATAAATGCACGATTTAGCGAGTATTTGCCCCAGACACTAGCAAATGCTCAGTGCATTGGGAGGAATTCATGAATTACTTTACTCGCGCCCTGATGGGCGCGTCCGCTCTGTCATTGTTGGCGACCGGAGCGATGGCAGAAAAAATCACCATCGCCACCGTCAACAATGGCGACATGGTCCGCATGCAGAAGCTGACCGATGATTTCACAGCAAAGAATCCAGGCATTGAACTGGAATGGGTGACGCTGGAAGAAAATATCCTGCGTCAGCGCGTGACCACCGATATCGCCACCAAGGGCGGTCAGTATGATGTGATGACCATCGGCACCTATGAGGTTCCAATCTGGGCGAAACAGGATTGGCTGGTATCGCTCAATGACCTGCCCGAATCCTACGACATGGATGATCTTCTGCCTGCCATTCGCGGTGGTCTGACGATTGGTGGCGAGCTTTACGCGGCACCTTTCTATGGCGAAAGCTCGATGGTCATGTACCGCAAGGACCTGATGGAAAAGGCCGGGCTTGAAATGCCGGATGCGCCCACATGGGACTTCATCGGCAAGGCAGCGCGCGCCATGACCGACAAGGACAATGAGATTTACGGCGTCTGCCTGCGTGGCAAGGCCGGCTGGGGCGAGAATATGGCGCTTCTGACGGCAACCGCCAACTCCTTTGGAGCAAGATGGTTCGATATGGACTGGAAGCCGCAATTCGACGGTGACGCCTGGAAGAACACGCTGAATTTCTACATCGATCTGATGAACGACGCGGGCCCTCCCGGAGCATCATCAAACGGTTTCAATGAGAATCTGTCGCTCTTCCAGTCGGGAAAATGCGGCATGTGGATTGATGCAACGGTTGCAGCGTCCTTCGTGACGAACCCGAAAGACAGTCAGGTTGCAGACAAGGTCGGCTTTGCTCTTGCGCCGGACAACGGGCTTGGCAAAAGAGGCAACTGGTTGTGGGCCTGGAGCCTGGCCATTCCCGCCGGTACTCAGAAGCAGGATGCTGCCAAGAAGTTTGTCGAATGGGCCACGTCCAAGGAATATCTGGCACTTGTCGCTGAAAACGAAGGCTGGGCAAATGTGCCTCCCGGAACACGCACATCGCTCTACGAGAATCCGGAATATGCAAAGGTACCCTTTGCCAAGATGACACTGGACAGCATCAACTCTGCCGACCCGAACAATCCGACGGTTGATCCGGTGCCCTATGTTGGTGTGCAATTCGTCGCCATTCCTGAATTTCAAGGTATCGCTACTTCGGTCGGCCAGCAGTTCTCTGCGGCGCTTGCCGGAACGGTCAGTGTGGATGACGCGCTCGCCAGCGCTCAGTCGCTGACCGAACGCGAAATGAAAAGGGCTGGCTACATCAAGTAACCGTCCTCCCCCCGGGGGGGCCGGTCCGACCGGGCCGGCCCCTTTTTCAGTCTCTGTTTGATTATTGCTATTTCGGGGTGGAAGACCCGCTCTATCCGATCTGTCCACCATACGCTCTCTAACCCGGTGCAGGACCATGGCCACAACCCACTCACGTGTTGCCGCGCGATTCATGCTGTCGCCCGCCGTATTGCTGCTTTTGGCATGGATGATCGTCCCGCTTTCGATGACGATCTATTTCTCATTCCTGCGCTACAACCTGTTGAATCCGGCCATTGATGCCTGGGCCGGCTGGAGCAACTACGAATATTTCCTGACCGATCCGGCCTTCTTTGCTGCGCTCACCAATACTTTGCTGCTGGTTGGCGGTGTGTTGCTGATCACCATTATCGGTGGAACCTTGCTGGCCCTGCTGCTTGATCAGCCCATCTGGGGGCAGGGCATCGTGCGCATTCTTGTCCTGGCGCCATTTTTCGTCATGCCGACCGTTTCCGCCCTTGTCTGGAAAAACATGTTCATGAACCCGGTCAACGGGTTGTTTGCCCATGCGGCCAAGGCGCTTGGATTGCAACCCTTTGACTTTCTGGCCCATGCGCCGCTGTTTTCCATCATTCTGATTGTCGCCTGGCAATGGCTGCCCTTTGCGGCGCTGATACTGCTGACCGCGCTGCAGTCGATGGATCAGGAGCAAATGGATGCCTCCGAGATGGATGGAGCCGGACCATTCAGCCGCTTTTTCTATCTGGTGCTGCCACATCTGTCGCGGGCCATAACGGTGGTCGTTCTCATTCAGACAATATTTCTATTGTCCATCTTCGCCGAAATTCTGGTGACCACCAATGGTGGACCCGGCTATGCATCGACCAATATTACCTACCTGGTCTATGCCCAATCTCTGCTCCAGTTTGATGTCGGGGGCGGATCTGCCGGCGGTATCATTGCAGTCATCCTGGCCAATATTGTTGCGATCTTCCTGATGCGGATGATCGGCAAGAACCTGGAGGCGTAACCCATGGCTCGCTCAATTTCGCGTCGTCGCCAGGTTGTTGTCACGCTGCTGGCCTGGGCCATTGGTCTGGCGATTTTCTTCCCGATCCTCTGGACGATCCTGACCAGCTTCAAGACCGAGGCAGAGGCCATTGCGTCACCGCCTTCCCTGTTCATGTTTGACTGGACACTGGAAAATTATGGTGAAGTGCAGGAGCGCTCGAATTACTTCCGCCACTTCTCCAATTCGGTGATCATCTCTCTTGGTTCAACGCTCCTTGGCCTGTTGATCGCCATACCGGCCGCCTGGTCCATGGCCTTTGTGCCGGCCAAGCGCACCAAGGACATCCTGATGTGGATGCTTTCGACCAAGATGCTGCCGCCGGTCGGCGTGCTGATCCCGATCTACCTGTTGTTCCGCGACACCGGTTTGCTGGACACCAGAACAGGTCTGGTCATTGTGCTGACCCTCGTCAATCTGCCGATCATCATCTGGATGCTGTTCACCTATTTTCGTGAGATACCCGGTGAGATTCTCGAAGCATCACGCATGGATGGCGCCCAATTGTGGGACGAGATCATCTACGTTCTGACGCCGATGGCGATCCCGGGCATTGCATCGACGCTTCTGTTGAATGTGATCCTTGCCTGGAACGAGGCATTCTGGACGCTCAATCTGACGGCCGCCAAGGCTGCACCGCTGACTGCATTCATAGCCAGCTATTCCAGCCCGGAAGGGCTCTTCTACGCCAAGCTCTCTGCCGCATCGACCATGGCGATTGCACCGATCCTGATCTTGGGTTGGTTCAGTCAGAAACAATTGGTGCGTGGTCTGACATTCGGCGCAGTGAAATAGGATTGATCATGGGAAGCATAACACTCAAACAGATCACCAAGAGCTTCGGCGCCACTGAGGTGATCCAGCCATTGGATCTGGAAATCAGCGACGGGGAATTCGTCGTCTTTGTCGGCCCATCGGGATGCGGTAAATCGACCTTGCTGCGCCTGATCGCCGGTCTGGAAGATGTGACCAGCGGCATGATTGAAATCAATGGCGTTGATGCGACGCAAACGCCGCCGGCCAAGCGCGGCCTGGCGATGGTTTTCCAGTCCTATGCGCTCTACCCGCATATGTCGGTGCGCAAGAACATCGCCTTTCCGCTGAAAATGGCCAAACTGCCCCTACAGGATCGTGACGCCAAGGTGGAGGCGGCTGCAGCGGTTCTGAACCTGACCGATTATCTTGACCGCCGTCCGGGTCAATTGTCCGGCGGACAGCGTCAGCGCGTTGCCATCGGACGGGCCATTGTGCGTGAGCCCGATGCCTTCCTGTTCGATGAGCCCCTGTCCAATCTCGATGCAGCGCTGCGCGTCAACATGCGGCTGGAAATTTCCGAATTGCACCAGACCCTCAAGACGACAATGATCTATGTGACGCATGATCAGGTGGAAGCCATGACCATGGCCGACAAGATCGTCGTTCTGCAGGCCGGCCGTATTGAACAGGTCGGTTCACCGCTTGAGCTCTACCACAAGCCGGCCAATCAATTTGTCGCGGGATTCATCGGCTCGCCCAAAATGAACTTTGTCACCGGGGCCCATGCGCAAAAACACGGTGCGGAAACAATCGGCTTTCGGCCCGAACATATTGCCATTTCGCAGTCCGGTGGAACATTCAACGGTATTGTCGGTGTTTCCGAACATCTGGGATCGGACACGTTCTTGCGGGTCAATGTCGAAGGCATGGACAGCATCACCGTGCGTGCGGATGGCGAAGTGGCGTTGCGGCACGGAGACAGCGTCTCGCTGACACCGGCACCTGACAAGATCTATCGGTTCGACAAGTCCGGAAATGCCCTTTGATGGACCGCCTCTCCGGAAAGTCGGCCATTATCACGGGTTCCGCCCGCGGCATTGGAAAAGCCTTCGCCGAGGCCTATGCAAGAGAAGGGGCAATTGTTGCGGTTGCCGATATCGATCTCGAGCGGGCCGAGGCGACCGCCGAGGCGATTGGCCCTTCTGCCTATGCAGTTCGCCTCGACGTGACAGACCAGACTTCCATCGATGCAGCCCTTGGCGTGGTCGAAGCCCGCGCTGGTGGTGTGGATATTCTCATCAACAATGCGGCCCTGTTTGACCTGCAACCGATCACCGAAATCTCCCGTGAGAGCTATGACAGGCTGTTTGCCATCAATTTCGCCGGCACCTTGTTCATGTTGCAGGCAGCGGCAAAATCAATGATCGCCCGCGGGCAGGGCGGCAAGATCATCAATATGGCCAGCCAGGCCGGTCGTCGCGGTGAGCCGCTCGTCGCCATCTATTGCGCGACCAAGGCGGCGGTGATCAGCCTGACGCAATCAGCGGGCCTGAGCCTGATCAGCCACGGCATCAATGTCAACGCAATCGCACCCGGCGTGGTCGATGGTGAGCATTGGGACGGAGTCGACGCGTTGTTTGCGCGATATGAAAACCGTCCGGCGGGACAAAAGAAAAAACTGGTGGGCCAAGCCGTGCCCTTTGGCCGCATGGGCACAGCGGAAGATCTGACAGGCATGGCGATTTTTCTCGCCAGCGCAGAGGCCGACTACGTGGTTGCCCAGACCTACAATGTCGATGGCGGGAACTGGATGAGCTGAAGATGCCGATAAAATTGAACCAGCAATCCCTTGATCGCCTTCCCGGCAATGTTTCCGTTCCGAAATATGATCGGTCAAAACTCAGTCCCGGCATTTTGCACATGGGCGTGGGCAATTTTCATCGCGCCCATCAGGCGATCTATCTTCATCGTTTGTTTGATCTTGGTGAGAGCCTTGATTGGGCGATCATAGGCGCAGGCACGCGGCCGAATGATGCCGAGATGCGTCGCAAGCTGCATGATCAGGACTGGCTCACAACGATTGTCGAGCTCGAGCCCAGCGGCCTGACCGCGACAGTGTGTGGTGCAATGGTGGATTTCATCGATATTGATCCCGCACGGATTGTCGAAGCCCTTGCACAACCGGAGATTCGCATTGTTTCCCTGACGATCACCGAGGGCGGCTACTATCTGGATGCAACCACCGGTGGGTTTCAGTCGGATCATCCCGAGATGCTGGCCGATGGCCGTAATCCGCAGGCGCCCAAAACGGTCTTTGGCCTTTTGCTGGCGGGGATTGAAAGAAGGCGGCAGGCGGGGCTGCCACCGTTCACGGTGATGTCATGCGACAACCTGCCGGAAAACGGCAAGATTACCCGCCAGACGATGATCGGCCTGGCGCAATTGATATCCGGTGAACTGGCCGCCTGGGTTGAAGCCAATGTCGCATTTCCAAACTCCATGGTCGATTGCATCACCCCGGCGACATCAGATCGCATGCGCCAGACAGTCGCTGCAGAATTCGATATCCTCGATTCGTCACCGGTGGCCTGCGAACCGTTTCGCCAATGGGTATTGGAGGACAATTTCCCTGAGGGCCGTCCGGCGCTAGAGAAGGTCGGTGTTGAATTCGTTGATGATGTTGCCCCTTACGAATTGATGAAATTGCGTATTCTCAATGGCGGTCATGCGTCCATTGCCTATCCGGCCGCGCTCATGGGGATTGATTTCGTCCACGATGCCATGGCTGAACCGCTTGTCAGCGGGTTTCTCGAAAGTGTCGAAACCCTGGAGATCATCCCAACGGTTCCCTTGGTTCCTGGCGTGGATTTTTCCGATTATTTCGCCAAGGTAAAAACGCGTTTTTCCAATGCGGCTGTCGCCGATACAATTCCGCGCCTTTGTCTGGATGGTTCGAACCGGCAACCCAAATTCATTTTGCCGACGATTGCCGACCGGCTCAAAAATGGCCTGCCTGTCGATGGCCTGGCGCTCGAGGTGGCACTGTGGTGCCGCTATTGTTTTGCCACCGATGATGCGGGAAACACCCTGGAAGTGGCGGATGCCAAGGCGGAATATCTGCGCCAAAGGGCGCAGCTTGCAAAAGACAACCCGCCGGCCTTTCTGGAAATGCAGGATATATTCGGCCTGCTGGGTGGCAATGAAGTCTTCGTCCAGGCCTTTTCTTCGTCGTTGCGCTCACTTTGGAATGAGGGGACGCGTCAAACACTGGCCCATTATGTCGCAAAAACCGCGCCATAGGCCCAGGTTCAGTCAGGCAAATGTGAGGCTTGCAGCAGGACTATTGATTTGTCCGGTCCGGTGATAAGAAGAAAAATCAGTTCGGATAAACGGGCTGTCACCGGATCGTGAACCGCTCGAAAGAATCTGCGATGAACCTGCGTGTTGCTCTCTATACATTTGGGCAGTTTTCAATGCTCGCCGATGATCCCGTCAATGACGGCTTCCACTTGCGCAACGATCCCATTTTGGAAAATATTGAAAATGCTCCAGGATTTCTGGCCCGCTCTGGCTATGCCAGTGACCCGGGGCCGGAACCATGGGGCGAGGAAATATATCCCCGGTTCTACAAGGAGCGCGGTGACGGATGGTCACCGGCATCACTCTCACTGTGGAGCGATCTTGAGTCACCCATGGCCTTTTCCTATTTCGGGCTTCACGCCGAAGCCCTGTCACACGGGCGAGAATGGTTTCAAAAACCCCAATGGCCGCCCTATGTGCTTTGGTGGGTTGATGGTAGCCATATGCCGCAATGGCGCGACGCCGTCGTCAGACATGAACATCTTCACGACAAGGGGGCGACGGCTTTTGCCTTTGATTTCAAACAGCCTTTCGACGCCAGCGGCCAGCCGAAGAAAATTGACAGGGAACGGCTCAAGGCGATTGTCGGATTGCAAGCAAAACAGGGATGAGATCACAGGTTGCATCAGGATTTTGATCGACTGGTCAAAAGAAGGCTTGACTTTCTGTCGCTGTTGGACCATTTACACGTTGAACGTTGTCCGGCTGCCGCGTGAGCAGTCTGCTTTCAAGATATGACTGGTCTACAGTCTGACCGAATAGAGTACAGGACACGTCCTCTCCCCACACTGGTTTTTGACCACACGGGGGAATTCTCCAAAAGTTCCCATTTCGCGCGGGGTTCTGACGATCCGCACGTCCACACGGCAATCCTGTCTGGGGCATAAGTGAGATCGCGACCGCACGGCTGTCATCCGCGCCCATTGAATGGGCCGCGGTCAATGCTGCGCCTAACGTATTCACTTGCGTGAACGGACTTCCAATGGAGGCCTTTGCGCACATAAAAAGGCTTATTCATTTGACACAATTTGAAGCCCTCGGGCTTTCTGCAAACATTCTTGCTTCTGTAAAGTTGCTCGGATTTGACACCCCAACACCAATCCAGGCCCAGGCTATTCCGCTGGTGCTGAAAGGCCATGACCTGATGGGTCTGGCCCAGACCGGCACTGGCAAGACGGCTGCTTTCGGCCTGCCATTGGTCCATCACCTGCTCGCCGAAAATATCAATCCGGCACCACGTTCAGCGCGCGCGCTCATTCTTGCGCCGACACGCGAACTGGTCAATCAGATCGCTGATCATCTGCGCACCTATGTCAAGCGTACACCGCTGCGCATCACCGTGGTCATTGGCGGCGCCTCGATCAACGTGCAGCGCAAGAACCTTGAGCGTGGCACGGATATTCTGGTGGCAACACCGGGCCGATTGCTTGATCTCGTAGAGCGCAAGGCCGTCTATCTGGACAAGGCAAAGTATCTTGTTCTGGACGAAGCCGATCAGATGCTGGACCTGGGTTTCATTCATGCCCTGCGCCAGATAGCCAAACTGCTGGGCACCCCCCGCCAGACATTGCTGTTTTCAGCAACCATGCCCAAACAGGTCGAAACCCTGTCGCGTGCCTATCTGAACGACCCGGTTCGTGTCGAAACGACACCGCCCGGAAAGGCTGCCGACAAGATCACCCAGTCGGTCCATTTCGTCAATCAGCGCGGCAAGGCCGATATGCTGAAGGATTGTCTGATTCAGCGTCGGGATGATCTCTCGCTGGTTTTTGCCCGTACAAAACATGGTGCAGAAAAACTGATGAAACATCTGGTTGCCTGCGGTTTCAAGGCCAGTTCCATTCACGGCAATAAGAGCCAGGGCCAACGCGAACGCGCCATCAAGGCTTTCAAGGCCGGTGAAATTCGCGTGCTTGTCGCCACCGATGTTGCGGCGCGCGGTATCGATATTTCAGGCGTCTCCCACGTTTACAATTACGATCTGCCGGATGTTGCGGAAAGCTATGTTCACCGCATCGGTCGAACAGCGCGTGCTGGTGCCGCCGGTGAAGCTGTTGCTTTTTGTTCGCCTGACGAAATCCATCTCTTGCGCGCCATTGAAAAATTGATGGCCATCAAGATCACCGTCGCCAGTGGTGAGGTTCCTGAAGAGGGGCATGCTGTCAAAAGACCTGGACGCGGTGGCAATGGGCAAAAGAGTGGACGCAATGCCGGCTCCGGCCGTCCCGCACGCTCCGGCAAGTCTGCCGGTCAGAAGAGTGGCGGCGGCAGAGGTGCTGACGACCGTATCGGTGATCTGCGTTCGGAAGGACCCAAAAAGCATCGTGGAAAACGCGGCGTGCCAGCAGGATTTGGTGACAAGAACCATGCCGTCTCCAGCACCCGTTCAGGTGAGGGCAATCGCTCAAGTGCCAATCCCAATGGCAATCCCGGCAAACGGACCCGCTCAAGACGCAAGTCCATAGCCGCCTGAAAACCCTGCTCATCTTTTTAGAGCAATCATTTGGGGGAAACCGTTTTACGGTTTCCCCCTATTTGTTTTCAGCCAGTCTCTTTTTCAGCCAGTCACTTTGTCACCCGGTCTCGGCATCAGCAAGTTTGGCGCGCAGCGCATAAAGCGCTTCCAGCGCATCGCGCGGCGTCAATTCATCGGGATCAAGAGCCGCCAATGCGGCTTCGATCTCTGACGGCCCATTTTTCTTTGTTGCCTGTTTCCTGATTTCGGCATTGAACAACGGTAGATCATCAACCAGTTGATGGGCAGGGCTCTTGCGCTCGCCCTCTTCCAACTGGGTCAGGACATTGCGGGCGCGTTTGACGACCGATTCCGGCAGGCCGGCAAGACGTGCGACCTGTATCCCGTAGGATCTGTCGGCAGCGCCCGGTCCCACTTCATGCAGGAAGATAACCTCGTTTTCCCATTCCTTGACCCGCATGGTGGCATTGGCCAGCCGGCCGAGTTTCTCCGACAGGACGGTCAATTCATGGAAGTGGGTTGCAAACAGGCCGCGGCAGCGATTGACCTCATGCAGGTGCTCAACCGCAGCCCAGGCAATCGAAAGGCCGTCAAAGGTCGCTGTGCCCCTTCCGATTTCATCCAGAATAACCAGTGAACGTTCGCTGGCCTGATTGAGAATGGCTGCGGTTTCCACCATTTCGACCATGAAGGTGGAGCGGCCCCGGGCCAGGTCATCGGAGGCGCCAACACGCGAAAAAAGTCGGTCAACGATGCCGATATGGGCGCTTCCGGCAGGCACGAACGACCCCATCTGAGCCATGATGGCAATCAATGCATTCTGTCGCAGAAAGGTCGATTTACCACCCATGTTCGGCCCGGTCAGAAGCCAGATGGCACCCTCCGCGCCTTCGCCCTTGGGTGACAGGTCGCAATCATTGGCCACAAACGGGTTTTCCGCCTGACGTCGCAACGCCTGCTCGACCACCGGATGACGCCCTGCAACGATACGGAAGGCCGTCGACAGGTCGACGCTGGGTCGGCAATAGCCCTGTTCTTCGGCAAGCTGCGCGAGGGACGCCGATACATCAAGGGCAGCCAGCGCCCGCGCCGCCAATGTAATGGCGGTTGCCGCGCCCACGACGGCGGCAGTCATCTCATCAAAGATGCCCGTTTCGATTGTTTGCGCCCGGTCAGCGGCATTGGCGATGCGGCTTTCCAGGTCAGCAAGTTCCGTCGTGGTAAAGCGCATGGCACTGGCCATGGTCTGGCGATGGATGAACTGGGCCTTGGCTTCGTCGCCTTCGGTGAGCGTCGACGCATTGCCAGCCGTCACTTCGATAAAATAACCAAGCACGTTGTTGTGCTTGATTTTCAGCGACTTGACGCCCGTTTGCTCGGCATATTGCAATTGCAAACCGGCAATGACCTTGCGCGACTGGTCACGCAGTGCCCGCATTTCATCGAGTTCGTCATGGTAGCCATTGCGAATGAACCCGCCGTCCCGGCGCATAAGCGGCAATTCTTCGGCAAGAGCCGCATCGAGCTTTTCGGTCACATCGTCAGGCAATTCCTTCAGACAGGCGATGCATGCCGAAATTTCCTCCGGAAGTTCATCCGCATTGATCAGGCCTGCCAGCTTGCCGGCTGTTTCCAGGCCTTGTCTGATGGCGCCAAGGTCGCGCGGTCCGCCCCGATTGAGCGCAAGTCGTGACAACGCCCGTGGCATGTCGGGAGCAGATTTCAATGTTTCCCTGGTTTGGTCGCAAAGGCCTGGCTGGGCCAGGAACCAGGCAATGGCGTCAAGCCTTTGAGCAATGATTTGCGGATCGGTCAGGGGCGACATCAGTCTTTCGGCCAGCAGCCTGCCGCCGCCGCCCGTAACGGTGCGGTCGATGGCCGCAAGCAATCCGCCTTTGCGGTCACCCGACAGGGTGCGCAGCAGTTCCAGATTGGTGCGGGTTGCCGGATCAATGAAGAGAGATGCATTTGCCGTTTCCCGTTCGGGGCGGGCCAGAGGCGGGCGTTCGGACAGCTGTGTTTTTTCGATATAGGCGACGGCGGCAGAGGCGGCCGCCAGTTCGGGCCGGGAGAAATTGCCGAAACCGTCGAGGGTTGAGACTGCGAAAAATCTGGAAATGCGCCCCTCGGCACTGCTGCTGTCAAACAGCACGGAAGGTTGCGGTGACACAATGGCTCCGAGCACATCGAAGACAGGTCGCAAGGCCTCATCGTGGAACACCCGGTCGGCGACAATCAGTTCCTTGGGATCAATGCGCATGACGTCGGCAACAATTCTGTCGGCCGTTGTTTCTGCCACCCGGAATGTACCGGTGGAAATATCGACCCAGGCCAATGCAAAGCCGCCCTGGCCCAGGCCCTTGACCCGGGCAAGCGCCATCAGATAGTTCGACTCCGATGGCGAGAGCAGCCGCTCTTCCGTCAGGGTTCCAGGTGTGACCAGACGGACCACATCGCGTTTGACGACGGATTTCGAGCCGCGTTTTTTTGCTTCTGCGGGATCTTCCGTCTGTTCGCACACGGCGACGCGAAATCCTTTTTCGATCAGTTTCAGCAGGTAATCATCGGCTGCGTGGACTGGAACACCGCACATCGGGATGTCCTGGCCCAGGTGCTGGCCGCGTTTTGTCAGGGTAATGCCAAGCGCTTTGGAAGCTTCGACGGCATCGCCAAAAAAAAGTTCGTAAAAATCACCCATCCGGTAAAACAGCAGAGATTCGGGGTTTGCCGCCTTGATCGCGATAAACTGTTCCATCATGGGTGTTGCTGCTGCGCGGCTTTCAGCCGTGTCGAGCTCTGCTGTGCTGAGCATGCTTTTTGTTCCCGGTGATTCGCAAATCACACATTTATGGATTCTGCCGGTTGGCAGTTTCAATGGTTTGAGTAAAGTGCATCTCCTTGGATGAACTTTACACAAGGCCGCCCGCACCCTAACGGTGTACGGGCAAGAAAAACAACAGGGCAGTCGCCGTCAATGCGGTTCGCCCACAACAGGTTGGACAACATGCCCGATATGGACAAAGCATCACTGTCAATGTCAATTATAACCGAACAGGAAGCTCTGGATTTTCATTCGCGCGGCCGACCGGGAAAACTGGAAATCAACGCCACCAAGCCGATGGCCACGCAACGCGATTTGTCTCTGGCCTACTCACCGGGTGTCGCTGTACCCGTCAAGGCGATCGCTGAAGATCCCTCGCGTGCCTATGATTATACCGCACGCGGCAACCTTGTCGGAGTGATTTCCAATGGAACGGCGATCCTTGGTCTGGGCAATTTGGGTGCTCTGGCCTCCAAGCCGGTGATGGAAGGCAAGGCCGTTCTGTTCAAGCGTTTTGCCGATGTCGATGCCATCGATCTGGAAGTCGGAACGGAAGACATTGACGAATTTGTCAATAGTGTGCGCTATCTGGGCCCCACTTTCGGCGGCATCAACCTGGAAGACATCAAGGCCCCCGATTGTTTCATCATTGAGCAGCGCCTGCGCGAAGTGATGGACATACCGGTTTTTCATGACGACCAGCACGGCACAGCCATCATTGCTGTTGCCGGCCTGATCAATGCGCTGCATTTGACCGGCCGGGATCTGAAAAACACCAAGCTGGTGTGCAATGGTGCGGGCGCTGCGGCAATTGCCTGTATGGAACTGATCAAATCAATGGGATTTGCGTCAGACAACATCACGCTCTGTGACACCAAAGGCGTCATTTACCAAGGGCGTGAAGACGGCATGAACCAGTGGAAATCGGCGCATGCGGTCAAAACCAATGCGCGCACATTGGTGGATGCGGTTGAAGGGGCAGACGTGTTTTTTGGCCTGTCCGTCAAAGGCGCGCTGACAAAAGAGATGGTGCGCTCCATGGCGGCCAACCCGATCATCTTTGCGATGGCCAATCCTGATCCGGAGATCACGCCAGAAGAGGTGGCCACCGTGCGCGACGATGCCATCATTGCAACTGGCCGTTCGGACTACCCCAACCAGGTCAACAATGTTCTGGGATTCCCCTATATCTTCCGCGGTGCGCTTGATGTGCGAGCATCCACGATCAATGATGCCATGAAGATTGCCGCCGCCGAAGCGCTGGCCAGTCTGGCGCGCGAGGATGTGCCCGACGAAGTGGCTGCGGCCTATCAGGGAAACCGGCCGCGTTTTGGTCCTAACTACATCATACCGGTGCCCTTTGATCCGCGTTTGTTGTGCGACGTGCCGGTGGCCGTTGCACGCGCTGCCATGGAGTCCGGAGTGGCCCGCAAGCCGATCATCGACCTCGAGGGCTATGGCCGCGAATTGTCGGCCCGCCGTGACCCGATTGCATCGACGCTGCAGCGAATCTACCAGGCGGTGCGCCGTCAGCCGCGCCGGGTCGTCTTTGCCGAGGGCGAGGAGGAGCACGTCATGCGCGCTGCTGTTTCCTATGTGAACCAGCGGCTGGGCACTGCCATTTTGCTGGGGCGCACCGAACAGGTAGAGGAAATGGCAAAACAGGCGGGTATTGATCTGAACCGACCCGGGCTCCAGTTGATCAATGCACGTCTCTCCAAGCGTTGCGATGCCTATACGGAATATCTCTATGCGCGTCTCCAGCGCCACGGCTATCTGTATCGAGACTGCCAGCGCCTGATCAATACGGACCGCAATCATTTTGCCGCCTGCATGGTGGCTCTGGGGGATGCGGATGCGGTGGTGACCGGGACAACCCGCAACTATTCGACAGCACTTGAAGACGTGCGTCGGTGCATCGATGTCAAACCCGGACACCGGGTCATTGGTGTATCTCTGGCACTGTGTCGCGGCCGCACCGTTCTGGTGGCCGATACTGCAGTGATCGATATGCCAAATTCCGAAGAACTGGCTGACATTGCCGAAGAGGCGGCAGGCATGGCGCGGCGCATGGGTTATGAACCACGTGTGGCCATGCTGGCCTATTCAACCTTTGGTCATCCGCAGGGCGAGCGGGCCGAGCGGGTCCGTGAGGCCGTCAATATTCTTGACCGGCGCCGGGTTGATTTCGAGTATGATGGAGAGATGGCAGCCGACGTGGCGCTCAATGCCGACAGAATGGCGCAATATCCGTTTTGCCGGCTGTCGGGAACGGCCAATGTGCTGGTCATGCCGGCTTTCCATTCCGCATCCATTGCGACAAAGATGCTGCAGGAACTGGGCGGATCGACTGTCATCGGACCCTTGCTGGTCGGTCTCGACAAATCCGTCCAGATCGTCTCCATGGGCGCCCGCGATTCCGATATCGTCAACATGGCCGCCATCGCCGCTTACAATGCGGGGAGTTAAAGCGAGATCCGAAAAGTGCGTAGCGGTTTTCGGATAAATCGAGCGACAGGGCAATGCCGAGATCCGAAAAGTGTGGTGTGGTTTTCGGATAAATCGAGCGACAGGGCAATGCCGAGATCCGAAAAGTGTGGTACGGTTTTCGGATAAATCGGAATAAATGAAAAAGGCAGCGCCCGTTCAGCGCTGCCTTTTGCAATTGATAGCCTCTCTACGATGCAAAGCGGCTGGCATCGGTCCCATAATGGTTGAGGTAGCGATGGTTTATTTTTGCAATGGGCAGGATAACCATGACATCCGTTGTGCCAAATGGCCGATCAACGACGGCGCCGTCACCGATCATCGCACCGACACGCAAATAGCCCTTGATCAGTGGCGGAAGCAGGTTGAAAGCGCTGCGCATGTCGGTTGCTTCCCTGGGCATCAGATCCATGTTGTTATAGAGTTCCGGCCTGGCGCTGACGGCCCAAGGGCCTGTTGCCAGGTGATTGTGGTGCATGTACGACAATGGCACGGCAAGGGCCTCCGGTCTTGTGCCATAAAGCGAAGCGCAGCCAAACATTGCGTCAATCCCATGCTCCAGAGCATAGGCCCAGTTGCCCTGCCACAGGAGTTCGACCGTGCGCCTGTTGCGGTATTGCGGAAGGACGCAGGACCGGCCAAGTTCCACGAAGCGTTTTTCCGGATGCCGGGCCAGCATGTCATTGACGGCAAATTCCGATGTTGAATAGAATCCGGTATTGGCGCGCGCCACGTCCTGCCGCAGCAATCGGTATGTGCCGACGATCTGCTCTTCGGATCCGCCAACGATCGACCGATCCAGAACCAGAAGGTGATCACACACGGCATCATAGGCATCGATATCGCGTCTCAGGCGCATGCATTCCGGCGGCAGCACGGCGCCCATTTCATCGGCGAAAACCTTGAAACGCAATGCCTGGGCAGCCTCCATCTCCGCGGAGGTGCACGCCAGTCTGGTTTCAAGATTGCCGATGCGCCCAAGTATCGAGTTTTCGGTGCCCACGATGTCAAGCACCGATCGAGGAGCAGCGCTGCTGCCGGTCGGTATTTCCCTCATGTTCATTGCCATGGCAAATCAATCCTGTGAAGCTGTCATATTGCCCTTTAAGCAGAACAATACGACAAAGCGGTGACGTTTCGGCACCGCTATTTTCACACAGGCATGGGGGACCCGAAGAAGGCATTGTCATGGGACGGTCATTTCTTCATGTCGACGACGACGCGTCCGCGGATTTTCCCGTCGATAAGGGCATGCGCCGTCTCGACGATTTCATCGAAGCCGATTGTCTTTGACAGGCTGTGTAATTTGCCGACATCGAGATCATGTCCCAGGCGCTCCCAGGCTTCCTCCCGCAAGGGTTTTGGCGCCATGACCGAATCGACACCAAGCAGCGCGATACCGCGCAGAATGAAAGGCATCACGGTGGCGGGAAGATCCATGCCCTGTGCCAGACCGCAGGCCGCGACCGCACCGCCATATTGGGTCATGGCCAGCATATTGGCGAGTGTATGACTGCCAACAGCATCGATGCCGCCAGCCCAGCGTTCCTTCCCCAAAGGCCTTCCAGGCTCTGAAAGCTCTTTGCGGTCAATGATGTCATCGGCGCCGAGCGATCTGAGAAAATCTTCTTCCTCAGGCCTGCCTGTTGATGCAATCACGGTGTAACCGAGCTTCGAAAGAATGGAGATTGCAACGGATCCGACCCCACCATTCGCACCGGACACAACAATAGGTCCGCTTGCGGGAGTCAGGCCATAGCGCTGCAGGGCCATGACGCACAGCATCGATGTGTAACCAGCCGTGCCGATGGCCATGGCGTCCATTGCGCTGATATTGGCTGGCCTCTTGATCAGCCAGTCACCGCTGACCCGGGCGTATTTGGCAAAGGCGCCCATATGGGTTTCCCCAACACCCCAGCCGTTCAAAATAACGCTATCGCCCGCAGTAAAACCGGCATGGCTGGATTTCACGATTGTTGCGGCGCAATCAATGCCGGGAATCATTGGCCAGCGCCGGATCACCGGTGCTTTGCCGGTAATGGCCAGACCATCCTTGTAATTGATGGTTGTCGCCTCCACCTCAAGCAGCACATCGCCGTCCATCAAATCGTCGAGATTGAGCTGGCGCGTTTCAACTTTTTGCACTTTGTCATCACCCCGTGAGATGACAATGGCTTCAAACGGTTCTTGCATTCTGTCGCTCCTCATGAATTTTGGCAGGCAGCGCGCTCAGCCTGCTTCTTCTGTTTCTTCGATATTTTCAGAATAGAGCCATTTGCCAAAAAGTTCGTCAATGATGATGGCTGCGGCGCCAACGCTGATATAGGCATCGGCAAGATTGAAGACGGCAAAATACCAGCCGTTAACATGAAATGAAATATAGTCGATGACATAACCATGGCTTGCCCGGTCGATGAGATTGCCGATCGCGCCGGCCACAATCAGTGCAAAGCCGATCTGGCTGACCCAGCGGCCTGGTGTGCTGCGTGCCCACAAGGTGGCAACAAAAGCGACAACCACCAGCGTTAATGCGATCAGCCATTTGTCATCCAGCCATGCCAGCATGGAGAAAGCTATGCCTTCATTGTGGGTACGAAACAGTCCCAGCACCGGAATAATATCGACCATCTGGTGATATTCCAGCAATTCTTCGACCAGCCATTTTACCATCTGATCCATTGCAACAAGCAGGGCCACCAGGGCCATGGCATAGCGGGGGCGTGAAAACAGCGATCGCACGATCCTTTTCATCGTCGTACCTCCAGCAGATGGCGGCGGGCCTCAAACAGCATGACGGCGGTGGCAATTGCCAGGTTGAGTGAATCGGCCTTACCTGACTGCGGAATGAGCGCCAGTTCATTGCAACCTTGTGCAAGGCTTTCGGGCAGGCCGGCCTGCTCATTGCCCATCAGCAGGACGGTCGGTCGTTGTTTGTAGTTGATGGTTCTGTAGTCGACCGCGCCAGCCAGATGCGTGCCGACGAGGTGAACCTTTTGCCGATTACACCAGGTGAGAAAGTCTTCAACACCCGCCCTGGCGATGGGAACGGCAAAAATCGAGCCCATGGTCGCACGCGTTGTTTCCAGTGAGAAAGGGTCCGTGGTTTCGCCAACGAGGATGACCCCGCTGGCGCCAGCGGCATCAGCGGTGCGGATGATAGTACCGAGATTGCCGGGATCGCGAACCCGGTCCAACGCAATATAGGTCTCGCCTTCCTTTGGCTGGATCGAGGCCAGCGCCGCATATTTCTGCTCAAAGACGCCGCAGACCATTTGCGGATTGTCCCGCCGGGTGATGGAACCCAGAACCTTTTCGCTGACTTCAAGCACCAGGCCGCCTCTGGCGATGGTGCGGGCTGCGACTTGCTCAACCGTTGCATTGCCCTTTGCTGCCTTGGAATAGATCAGCGTGCTGATCTGCCAGCCCTGTTCCAACGCATCAATCACCAGTTTCAGACCTTCGGCCATGAAACTCGAGGTGCGGTCGCGGTTCTTTTTTTGCGTGAGAGAGCGAATGTCCTTGATCAGAGGATTTGTCAGGCTGGTGACTTCCTTGACCTGCCCGACCCGGTTGCTGCGTTTGCTTCCATCCGCAATCTTTGCCGGCGTTGTTTTATCCTGGGTCAATTGGCAATCCATCTGCTGAAGAGAGAAGTTGACAGAGCCCGGCCAGCCGATTGTTCCCGCAGGATCAATTCGCCCGATTCCACCTGGCCGCCGGTGCCGCGCATGGTTTCTCGCAGCAATTCGTGAATCGAATAGAACGAAGCACGGATCGAATAGGCGGTCAGCACGAGGGCGGTTGGCTGCGGGCTGAGAATGGAGCGGCAGATATCCAGCATCAGGGGCAGATGCTCAAACAGATGCCAGACTTCGCCATTGGGACCGCGGCCGAATTTTGGAGGATCCGTCAGGATGATGTCGTAGCCGTTGCCGCGCCGTTCTTCGCGCGCAATGAATTTCATGGCATCATCACATATCCAGCGGATCGGCCTATCCTGCAGGCCGGCCAGCAGCTGATTTTCGCGCGCCCAGCCGATGGCCTTTTTGGAGGCGTCCACATGGGTGACCTCTGCTCCGGCCTTGGCGGCGATCAGGGAGGCAACGCCCGTATATCCGAACAGATTGAGGACCTTCAAAGGCCGCTTGCTTGCCTGGATCTGCTCGCGCATCCACAGCCAGTGGGCTATCTGTTCGGGAAAGACGCCGACATGGCGAAAGGATGTAAATCGTCCATGAAAATCAACATCCAGAAGCTTCATGGGCCATGTTTCGCCCAAAGGTTCTCCGGGAAACCGCCATCGGCCCAAACCATCCTCATCGACATCACCGGAAAACACCGCGTCGGCATTGTCCCATTCGCCTTTTGCAAGAGCGCGGGGCCAAAGCGCCTGGGCTTCGGGGCGCACAATGCGATAGGGGCCATATTGCTCGAGTTTTTCACCATCGCCACTATCGATCAGCTCAAACCCGTCCGTTGCTGCGGTCTCCAGAATAACGGGGACCGTTTCCGCTGGCCTGACGCCTGTTGGTTTTGACAGCGGCCGTATTGCAACCGCCGCCGTCCGGGGCGTAGCAGCTTCCTGTTTTGCCGGTTTGCCGGCATGGTCTGATTTGCGCGCAGAGGTTCCGCGACCTTCAGCTGCGCTGTCGGCTTTTTTTCCGCGAGCGAATTTTCCCTCGGCCGGTTTCCCCTGAGCCGGTTTCCCCTGGGCCAATCTTCTCTGGGCCAAACTTCTCTGGGAATGTCGTTGTGGTCGTTCTTTCAATCAATCAGTCCGTTCAATCTGCAAGTGCCAAACCCTGTCCTATCATGCAAATAGCATTGCTGTTGGGCTTGGCAAAGGCGTTTTGTCTTTGCATCGTGGTGTAGCATGAGTAATAAATCAGGAACTGCATCAAAGAGGTAAGGATTGGCACATGGAAATGAATGGCGAAGAGCGTATTGCTGCCTCCAGGGAAGCTGTCTGGGAAGCATTGAACAATCCCGAGATACTCAAGCAGTGCATTCCCGGATGTCAATCATTGGAAATGACCGGTGAAAACGAAATGTCTGCGACCGTCAAACTGAAAGTCGGGCCGGTATCGGCCACATTCAAGGGAACGGTCAATCTGGAAAACATCAACCCACCCGAAAGCTATACGATATCCGGTGAGGGCAAGGGTGGCATTGCAGGTTTTGCCAGAGGTGGTGCCGATGTCGCATTGCGTGAAGACGGCGCAGAAACCATTTTGACCTATGACGTCAAGGCGCAGGTTGGCGGCAAGATTGCCCAATTGGGATCAAGGCTGATTGATTCGACCTCCAAGAAACTGGCCGGCCAGTTTTTCACCAATTTCAGCGAGATTGTGGGTGGTGAGGAATAAAGCGAGATCCGAAAAGTGCGGAGCGGTTTTCGGGTAAATCGAGCGACAGGCGGAAATCCGAGATCCGAAAAGTGCGGAGCGGTTGCGGACAAATCGAGGGGCAGGCGTTCTACCGGCCGCTTTCCTTGAGCCGATTCCAGACCAGACAACCGGCCGCGAAATCCTCAATGGAAGCGCCGGTCGACTTGAAAAGTGTAATCTCGCCCTGATCACGGCGCCCGCCATGTTCGCCTTTGCACAGCATGGCAAGATCAGCGACAATATCCGATCGCGTGATCAACCCTGACTGCAGGGGCTGTACGATGTCCCCGCCTTCCTTGAGTGCTCCACCGAACGTATCGACAAAGAGTGTCGCGCGGCGAATGGTTTCGTCGTCGCTTTCCCGCAATTGTGGCGTGAAGGCACCTACAAGATCCACATGGGTCCCAGGTTTCAGCCAGGAGCCCTCGATCAGTGGTTTGGATGAAATGGTCGCAGCGCAAACGATGTCTGCCTCGGCGATGGCCGCCGCACGATCGTCGGATACGCGCACGTCGAAGGCGTCTCCCGAAAGACTCTCTGCCAGTGTGTGGGCGTGTTCAATGTTGCGGTTCCATAAAGTGACCCGTGTAATGGGGTGCATGGCTGCATGTGCCCGTATCAGGTGCGGTGCCAGTTTCCCGGCACCGATCATCACCAAGTGCGCCGCATTTTTGGGCGCCAGATAACGTCCTGCCAGGGCAGAGGCGGTTGCCGTGCGCCACAGGGTCAGGCTCTGGCCATCAATCAGGGCAAGCGGTTCGCCGGTGGTGCCATCAGACAGCAGATAGATTGCCATCACCGCCGGCTTGCCAATCTGATTGTTATCGGGGCTGACCGTTGCAATCTTGACGCCCATATAACCGTTTGATGTGAGGGGTGTTTCGCTGAAATTTGTCCAGGCAGGCATCAGCAACAGGGTACTGTCTGTTCCCTCGGCCCGTTCAATGGTGTGGTGATGTCGGACCGGCGCACAGATATCGCCTGAAAAAGCCTCTGCCAGTGCATCAGCCAGGCCATTGTAGTCAAGCAGAGCATTGACCTGATCGGCGGATATGATTTCCATGTTCTGATCTGCTCCATTCCATCGGCAGGTCTGCTGCCCTTGCCAATCCGGCGCGATTTATCCTGACGTCAGCAGGTTCCGGTTGGCAACGCCTTCAGCCCGTTCCCGCTGCTTGTCGGCTTCCGTATGCCATTTGACAGCTTCCTTGGCCTCTACTCTGGCTTTCTTGCGATGTTTCCCCTGTTTGAACCAGGTGGCGAACGAACCGATAATCATCCCGGCGATCATGGCCAGAAACAGAAAAACGAAAAACGGCGCATTGACGGAAAGGACCGTGTCGCCTGGATCAAACGGGTTGAGCGCCAGCTTGACCACGTTCCGGTTGGCAACCGACAGAACGATCAGCACGATGGCGATCGGTACGAGAATGAGAAAATTGATCAGTTTTCTGGTCATGAAATCCAAACCCTTTTGCCTGCGGCCATGATGATCACCACTATGTGTCCTGTGCCATTGTGTGATTCAAGCCCCGGAGCTTGACCAAACAAAGGGTGCCAGGCTTCGAATAATCGAAAATCGCCCGTAAGATTCACTTATTCAGTCGGTATGCCGAAAGTCAGCCGTTGTCGTCAGGGTTCAGCCGTTCACGCAGTTCCTTGCCGGTCTTGAAAAACGGGACCCATTTTTCCTCGACAAACACCGATTCGCCGGTTCGGGGATTGCGCCCTGACCGTGATGGACGATTCTTGACTGAGAAAGCGCCGAAGCCACGCAATTCCACACGGTTGCCGTCCGCCAGCGCATCTGTAATCTCGTCGAGGACTGCATTGACGATATTCTCCACATCCCGGTGATAAAGATGGGGGTTGCGGGCTGCTATTATGTGCACGAGTTCCGACTTGATCACGGCGTTTCCCTCATCTGAATTACTTTTCTGCAGGGCCAAATTGCCAAACAGATACAAGGCCGTCAAGGAACAACTTGCGATCGGCCAATTGACGCAGTTCGTCAGCAAAGGGAAAGGCGTTTCCTTCAAGGGCGCTGAGCATGCGCACCATTGCTGTGCCGAAGATCAATTCGCTGTTTGACTTTCGCCGATCCCATTCAACAATCTTCAGGGAATCCGCAACGTCCTTTTCGCTCAGATAGGAACGGATTTCCGCCTCGCCTCCTATGATGTCGATCAAGCCGTTGCCGACCGCCTGTCTGCCAGTAAAGATGCTCCCATCGGCAAGCTTGAGCGTGTCTGCGCGCGACAGGTTGCGGCTTTCGGCCACAAGATCAACAAACCAGTCAAAGGTATCATTGATCATCGACCCGATCATTGCCTTGGCGTCGTCGCTTGCGACATGAAAAGGAGACGGTTCTGCCTTGAGCGGCGCTGATTTTATCTCTTCAACCGATACGCCAACCTTTTCCAGCAGTTCGGACACCTGCGCATATTGGAATATCACGCCGATGGAGCCGATGATCGACGTGTCGCTGGCAACGATATAATCGGTGCCGCAGGCAATCATGTAGGCCGCAGAGGCAGCCAGGGTGCGCACTTCCGCCACCACCGGTTTTTTATCTGCCACTGCACGCACGGCTTTGTAGACCGCTTCGCCGCCATAGGCGGTTCCACCGGGAGATGACAGTCGAACAACCAGTGCCTTCACATGGTCATTCTTGCGAATGGCCTCCAGGCGCTCAAGCAATTCGCTATCGTCATTGATCACACCGGAAATGGACACCCGTGCCACATGATCGGTCGATTTGCCGCTGATCGGGTCCGAACCCTGCGTGCTGGCCACAAGGCCCACCACGCCAACAACAGCAACAACAAATGCTGCGACCCTCCAGAAAGTCAGTTTCCGCCGCAGGCGGCGACGGTCCGCTATGCCCTGCTGATCCATTTCAAACCCCGTTCATGTAATTCTGATCGTCCAATTCAACCAATCAGATAGCAGATTGCCGCCCCGGCGCATAACCACAATTTGCGACATCTGTAAAAAACCGCGTGGTGCACTGCATATAAAAACCATATTGGGTCTGTATGCCCCATGAGCCATGTGATAGGTTCTGCCAAATTTTAATGGCGAGGGTGTGAAAACCCGTATGTCAGCATGTGTTGAATATCTAAAATTGACCAAAGGACAACGGGCATTCATGAGCAGTGTAACGGCACATTCTGACCATGTCGGCCGGGGCTACGCGGATGCGTTGCGGCATTCCGGCAGGGTCAGATTTTTCAGGCTTGTTTTTCCCCTGGCCACTGTCCTTGCCATTCTTGCTTTCATTGGCTCAACGATCATGTCGCGCGCCTTGCCCGAAGGCATGTCACTGGATGATGTGGAAATTTCCGGTGGTGAACTGATCATGAGAAATCCGGTGATGACGGGCCAGGTTGGAGAAAACCAGAGTTACACCGTCACTGCGGGGCGTGCCATACAGAACCTTTCTACACCATCCATCATCAGGCTTGAGGATATTGTCGCGGATTTTCCCATGGGAAGTAGCGAAACCGCACTTTTGAATGCCCTGAGCGGCGTTTATTACCGCGAAAAAGAATCCCTTTCGCTTGACCAGCCATTCACCGTGACAACCGAAACAGGTATTACCGCCCAGTTGCAATCTGCGCAGGTCGATATCAGGGGTGGCGGGCTGACATCGGATGGAGGGATCAGCATTGATACCGACAAGGGGTCAATTGTTGCAGAATCACTGACAATGGAAGATAAGGGCAGGGTTGTCATTTTCGAGCGCAATGTCCGCATGATTATCAAGCCTGGCGCTGTCAGGCAGACTGAAAAGGCTTCTGATGACCAGAATTGATGAAATTGTTCAACGAGGGGTGGGACCATTGAACGCAGGAATTCGCAACAGATTTTGGGCGGTCCTGCTGACCGCTGCAATTGTCACGCCCATAGTGGTTTTCAATCCGATCGTTGTGCAGGCGCAACAGAAGGCAGGTAGCCGGTTGAGTGGGCTGTCCCTTTCCGGTGACGAGCCCATTCAGATTGAAAGTGACAAGCTTGAGGTTGCTGATGAGAATGGCACCGCAACGTTCACGGGCAATGTCAAGGTGGTCCAGGGCAATACACTGATGCAATCTGGCAATATGGTCGTTCACTATGCCAGAGACGGTGGCACGGCATCGGATGGATCATCCCAGATTGATCGCATCGATGTGGACGGCAAGGTCTATATCAAGTCGGAAAAACAGGAAGCCACGGCCGATCGCGGTGTCTTCAACATGAAAACCGAGATCGTGGAACTGATCGGAAAGCGGGTTGTCCTGTCCGAAGGTAAAAATGTCTTCGTTGGATGCAAATTGACGGTGTTCATGAAAACAGGTGAAGCCAAGCTGGACAGCTGTGGTGGACGCGTCAGAATTCAGCTTGATCCCAAGTCAAGAAAATAGGCCTTCGGAGCATTCAACGTTGGCATTCATTTCAGCAATGTTCGGTGGCAGAACCGGCGTAGCGGGAGCACAAGCCCTGTCCGGTCAAAATTACGATGAAACAGACACCCAGATGGAAACAGACCGTTATGGCGGCACTCTGGTCGCCCGGAATCTGACCAAAACCTACAAATCGCGCAGGGTGGTTAATGGCGTCTCGATCGGAGTGCGGCGTGGTGAGGCCGTGGGATTGCTTGGTCCAAACGGTGCCGGCAAAACGACTTGCTTCTACATGATTACCGGACTGGTTCCCGTTGATGAGGGAACGATTTCCATCGACGGCAATGATGTCACGAAAATGCCCATGTACCGACGCGCCAGACTGGGCGTGGGATACCTGCCGCAAGAAGCCTCCATCTTTCGGGGTCTGAGTGTTGAGGCCAATATCAGGGCGGTTCTTGAGGTCGTTCAATCCAATCGCGCGTTGCGTGAACAAAAGCTGGACGAACTGCTTGAAGAGTTTCATATTTCCCATCTGCGCAAGGCGCCATCGATAGCGCTGTCGGGCGGTGAGCGGCGACGGTTGGAAATTGCCCGGGCACTTGCCTCCGATCCCACATTCATGTTGCTGGACGAGCCCTTTGCCGGGGTCGATCCTATCGCGATCAAGGATATTCAAGCCTTGGTACGCCACCTGACCACGCGCGGTATCGGTGTTCTGATCACGGATCACAATGTCCGCGAGACCCTGGGGCTGATCGATCGGGCCTATATCATCCACGAAGGCAAGGTCCTGACCCATGGTCGGCCAAAGGATATCGTCGCGGATTCTGATGTCAGAAGGCTGTATCTGGGTGAGGAATTCAGACTTTAGCCTCAATATGAGGCGCTTTTAGCCGTTCTTTTCGTAGATTCATCAGTTAAAACTTGACATTTGGTGGCGTTAAGCAATTTCTGGGCCAGATTGTCAGTGATTAGGCGCCTGTGGCGTTAAATCCGATGTATTTGCGTATCAGGGTGTGTGTTCATGGCGCTATCGGCTTCATTGCAACTCAGGCAGAACCAGTCACTGGTGATGACGCCGCAATTGATGCAGTCGATTCGGCTTCTGCAATTCACCCACATTGAACTCATGCAATTTGTTGAACTGGAAGTGGAAAAGAACCCACTGCTGGAACGCTCGGAAGAGATATCTGAAGGATCGCTGCCAGACCACAAGCAGAGCAGCCAGAATGCCAACGATGGCGATGGCCCGGCGAACCTGCCAGAACAGCAAAATGAAATCGGTCAGGAAGATTGGTTCCGCACCGAACTCGACCGTCATGGGCGGGAGGCCTCCGCTGGGCTGGATGCCGCGCCGGAAGATGTTTTTCCTGAAGATTCCGGCGCGCCGCAACCCGATACCCCGGAACTTGCAGACAATTGGAAGTCCATGCCGGGGTCGTCTTCCGTGTCGGCTGACAGTTTTCTGGACCTTGATGGATTTGCCGCGCGACCGCAAACTTTGCGGGACTATGTGGGTGAGCAGATCGCTCTGGCGTTTATAAACCCGGTTGAACGTCTGATTGCTCTGGATATCGCTGACCATCTGGACGCTGCGGGCTATGTTAAGGTCAATCTGAGCGAGCATGCCGAGCGGTTGAATATCGAATTGGCCATCGTGGAGAGGACACTTGATTGTCTGCAGGACCTGGAGCCGGCGGGCCTCTTTGCCCGTTCGCTGGCCGAATGCCTTGCGATCCAATTGCGCAGAAAAAATCGATTTGACCCGGCCATGCAGGCGCTGGTGGGAAATCTGGAGCTGCTTGCCCGTCGTGATTTCAAGAGTCTGAAAAAGATTTGCGGTGTGGAGGAAGAGGATCTGTTGGACATGCTGTCGGAAATACGGGCTCTGGATCCCAAGCCCGGCAATCGTTTCGACAATGCATTTGTGCAGACCATCGTCCCCGACGTCTTTGTTCGCGCAGCACCAGGAGGCGGATGGTCCGCGGAGCTGAATGCGGAAACATTGCCGCGCGTTCTGGTGGATGAAGCCTATTATGTCCAGGTGTCAAATTCTGTCGGGCAAAAGAATGAGGATCGCGAATTTCTCAACGAATGCATGCGAAATGCCAATTGGCTGACACGCAGTCTCGACCAGAGAGCAAAGACCATTCTCAAGGTCACCAGCGAGATCATCCTCCAGCAATCGGAGTTCCTATTGCATGGCGTCGAATCTCTGCGCCCACTGACGCTCAAGACAGTCGCCGATGCGATCAAGATGCACGAATCGACAGTCAGCCGCGTCACATCCAACAAATATATGGCAACGCCCCGTGGCATATTTGAACTGAAATATTTCTTTACCGCCGCCATTCCTTCTTCCGGCACTGGTGACAGCCATTCATCAGCCTCCGTGCAGCACCGAATTCGTCAGATGATCAATGAAGAATCGCCGGAAAAGGTCTTGTCTGATGATGTTATCGTCGGTCTGTTGAAACAGGACGGCATTGATATCGCCCGACGAACGGTGGCTAAATACCGCGAAGCAATGAATATTGCGTCTTCCGTCCAGAGGCGGCGGGAGAAACGGGCTCTGGCGCGTGCCGGACAATAGACAAACCGTTCGTTATGGGGCGGTGGGTGATGCCAACCGGCAATGCAATAGACGCTGTGGTTTAAGCCGATATGTGTTATACATCCTTATATTTTAGGGTTTCTGACCTGAATTTGCGACGAAAGTGGCCTCATGATGGGACTTGCATTGACTTTCCCATCGCGCCGTTTTAAAGCCGCCGCGTCCACAGGCCAGACAGACACATCGGGCTGCAAACAGGGCTGGACGTTTTACACAGCCAGATAGCGGAAGCATCACATTTGACACCATTCGACTTGGATGGTGCCTCAGTCTGGCGTAGACTGTCATCAGAGTTCATAACAAAAAGGGTTCCAAAATGAGCGTACGCGTATCGGGTAAACACATGGAAATCGGCGAAACATTCCGTACGCGAATAGAAGATCGGATTGGTGATGCTGTATCAAAATATTTTGATGGTGGTTATTCCGGTCAGGTAACGGTCGAAAAATCCGGTTCACGCTTCAGCGCGGATTGCCTCGTTCATCTCGATACCGGTGCCTCCCTTCATGCCACCGGTGAAGCACAGGAACCGCAGGCAAGTTTTGAGGCTGCTGCAGAGCGCGTCGAAAAGCGGCTGCGACGCTACAAACGCCGCTTGAAGGATCATCATGCTGGTGGTCATGCAAACAGCGCTGAAATTGCCTACAAGATCATGGAATCAGTTCCTGGTGAAGAAGAGGAACTGCCCGAGGATTACGCACCTGTCATCGTGGCTGAATCCTTCAATGTCGTGCGCACCATGTCGGTTGCTGACGCAGTCATGGCGCTGGATATGACAGACAACCCGGTTTTGGTATTTCGTAATGCCGGCAATAATGAAGTCAATTTTGTCTATCGCCGCAACGATGGAAATATTGGCTGGATCGACACGGCAGACGTCAAAAGCTGAGCATCCGGCAAAAGCGGGGCAGCCTTGATGGTTGCCCCTCAATACATATAATTCCACACTCGAGGTAAACGCGATGTCACTTGCGGATTTGATTGTACAGGACGCAGTACTTCCCGCACTCAGGGTTAACTCCAAAAAGCAACTTCTCCAGGAAATGTCAGCCAGAGCAGCCCAAGTGACGGGACTGTCCGAGCGTGAAATTTTCGATGTCATTTTGCAAAGGGAGCGCCTTGGATCAACCGGAGTGGGAAATGGCATTGCCATTCCGCACGGCAAACTCACGTCGATCAATCATATCGTCGGCGTTTTTGCCAGACTTGTGACGCCAGTCAATTTTGAAGCGCTGGACGACCAGCCGGTCGATCTGGTTTTTCTGCTGCTGGCACCGGAAGGAGCTGGAGCAGATCATTTGAAAGCACTGTCGCGTATCGCACGCGTCCTGCGCGATGGGGAAATGGTGTCAAAACTGCGCCAGACGGATTCATCATCGGCGCTTTACACGTTCCTTACGGCCGAACAGGCCTCGAATGCAGCGTAAGTTCAACAGCCCCCGATCAAATCCAGATATTATGATCTGAAACATGATCGGGGACGGTCATGATTGTCAATGCACACTAACGGTGCTGATCGCGTCCTCTTGCGCCTTGCCGTAGATACTGTGCGGATCGTCACTGAGGAACAGCGGCGTGCCATCGGCCCCGAACAGGGCCCACAGGTCAATCCCCGACTCCAGGTGGGGTGCTTCGGGAAAGCGCTCCGTCACCTCATCTGATGACATTTTGCGGATATAGCCGACCTGACCTTCGCCAAGATGCGCCAGTTCGTCCTTGCTGATCTCTATTATTGTATTGTCCGATCTCATTTTAGATCCTCCTTCGGAAGATTTGACCCATTGGCGTGGGCAGGCTGAAAATCTCTGAATGCAATTGCTTGCTAGCAATCTGGATGACTCATGCTGGAACCACAAGAGATGGCACCCATTCAATCGTTGACGGCAATTGCGATTTTTCTGGCCTGGCGCTCCGGCTCCGGTTTGGCCAGATCAATTGCCAGCAATCCGTTTTTCAGTTCGGCGCCCAGAACATGCATGCCGTCGGCAAGCATGAAAGTGCGTTGAAACTGGCGTGCTGCAATGCCACGATGAAGATATTCGCGATCTTCCGTATCCGCCTGGCGGCCACGGATAATCAACTGGTTCTCCTGAACCGAAACATCCAGATCGTCCTGAGCAAAACCGGCAACAGCCAGAGTAATGCAGAGTTTTTCCGTCTGTGACGGGCTGGCTGGAAACCGCTCAATATTATAGGGCGGGTAGCCATCACTGCCCTTGGCGATGCGCTCAAGGGTTTTTTCCATCGTGTCAAAGCCGAGCATCAGCGGGCTGGAAAAAGGTGTCATTCGAGACATTCTACCTTCCTGTCCTTGGTTACAAGCGACATGTCTGCAAGCCTGCTTTCAGCACCCGCATTGTCCATAATATGGTGTCGGAATTTCGTTTCGCAAGCGCCTTGCGAAGAGTGTATGCAGGGCGCATAGTTTCCAATTGAGAACAGGAAGTATGATGACAGACGATTCCGATATGCCGATGAAAGTCATTATTGACACCGACCCCGGGCAGGATGATGCGGTGGCGTTGCTGCTTGCGCTTGCCAGCGAAAAACTTGAAATATTGGGAATTACCGCCGTTGCCGGCAATGTGCCTTTGGAACTGACTGAAAAAAATGTCCGTATCATTTGTGAGCTTGCAGGAAAATTGGACGTTCGGGTTTTTGCCGGCGCCAAGTCACCGATGAAAAAGACGCTCGTCACGGCAGAAAATGTTCATGGGAAAACCGGGCTTGACGGACCTGACCTGCCAGAACCGGTGATGTCTCTTCAGCCTCAACACGCCGTGGATTTCATCGTTGAGACGGTTCTCAACGAACCGGCGGGTGATGTGACCCTTTGTACGCTCGGTCCGCTGACCAATATCGGTCTGGCGCTGCAGCAGGCCCCGCAGATTGCAGACCGTATCCAGCAGATAGTCATGATGGGTGGCGGCTTCTTTGAGGGTGGAAACATTACCCCGGCTGCGGAATTCAATATCTTTGTGGATCCGGATGCGGCCAGTGACGTGTTCCAGTCGGGCATACCCATCGTGATGATGCCGCTGGACGTCACCCACAAGCTTCTGACAACAAAAAAGCGGCTCAAACGCATCAAGAAACTGAAAACGCCGGTGGCAAAAGCAGTCGTTGAAATGCTTGAATTCTTCGAGCGTTATGACGAGGGCAAATACGGCACGGATGGCGGTCCGCTGCATGATCCCACGGTGATCGCATGGTTGCTTCAGCCGGAACTCTTTTCCGGTCGTTATTGCAACGTGGAAATCGAAAAAGACTCAAGTCTGACCTGCGGCATGACTGTTGTGGACTGGTGGCAGGTGACGGATCGTTCGCACAATGCGCTGGTCATACGCGACGTCAATGGGGATGGCTTCTTTGACCTGCTTCAGGAACATCTCGCGCGGCTGTGATCCGCTTTATAGAGCGGCCGCCACATCCTGTGCCAGGGGTATGGCCGGCTGGGCCCCTGGCTTGAGGCAGGCCAGGCTGCCGGCCACAGCCGCCTGGCGCAATGCGGATGAAAATTCTGCACCTTTGTCAAGTCCGGCCGCCAGGTAGCCGCAGAATGTGTCACCGGCGCCCACGGTATCAACGGGCTTGATATCGAGCCCGCGAACGCGGTGCAATGTGCCTTCATGGGCTGCAATGGCGCCCTCCGCCCCCAACGTAACAATGATGGTCTGACCGGATACCTGATGCAGTTCCATCAGGATTTTTTCACGCTGGGCAGCGCCGAGGTCGGGTTTGCCGGCAAGCAATTCAAATTCGGTTTCATTGGCGATCACGATATCGGCCTGTTGTGCCAAGGCCTTTGCGTCATCTGTCAGGGGGGCAATGTTCAAGACCGAGATGATGCCTTTGGTTCGAGCCGCCCGAAGCGCCGCTTCTATGGCAATTGCCGGGATTTCGAGCTGCAACAGCAGATAATCACCGCCATTCATGGCATCGACTGCGGCTATCGCGTCGCTATCGCCAATTGCACCATTGGCACCGGGAACCACGGCAATGATGTTTTCGCCATGGGTATCGACCATGATCAAGGCCGTCCCTGTTGCGCCATCGACGCTGCGTGCGCGCGCAAGGGATACGCCAGCGCTTTCAAGATAAGCAAGGGAGGGTGCGGCAAAGGTGTCGTTGCCAACGGCGCCACACATGTGAACAGTCGCACCAGCCCGGCCCGCAGCCAGCGCCTGATTGGCTCCTTTGCCTCCGGCCGCAGTCGTGAATTCGTGCCCGCCAACCGTTTCCCCGGATTTCGGCAGCCGGTCGACCTTTGCGATCAAATCCATATTGATGGAGCCAAGTACTGTGATCATGAATGGAATTCCCTTTGCGAAACTGCGCGCAACTTATTCGGCTGCCGGTTTGCCATGCAAGCAGAATCTGCTGTGGTTCTCTCCTGCAAAACACGTTAAAGCAAGTCCGGGCGTCTCGGAGAAAATAGACAGCAAGCTGGAATGGTATGACCGCAAAACACCTGAATTTCGAAAGAGTACTCGATGTCGCAGCGCTTCAGCGCACGTGCGATGCTGTCGGCGATTCACATGAAGACCCCGCTTGCCTGACGGCGCGCAATGAACTGTTCAAGGCGGTCAAGACGTTCATGACCGAGGGCAGGAGCACGATTCATGAGATGCTTGGCGAAGACGGCAGCGGATCGCTTTGCGCCCGGCGCCTCTCGCGCCTCCAGGACGAGGTGATCAAGGCGCTGTTCGCTTATGCTACACAGCGCGCTTACCCGATGGCAATTCCTTCAAAGACGGAGCATTTGGCGCTGGCAGCTGTCGGCGGCTATGGCCGCCAGACACTGGCTCCGGGGTCGGATATCGATCTGTTGTTTGTCCTTCCCTACAAGCAGACCGCGTGGACCGAGCAGGTTGTGGAATATGTCCTTTACATGCTCTGGGACATGGGTTTCACAGTTGGCCATGCAACGCGCAATGTCGATGAATGCATCCGGCTCTCACAAAGCGACATCACCATCCGTACAGCCATGCTGGACGCGCGCTTCATTTGCGGCACGCAAGAGCTCTACGGCGAGATGGAAGAGCGCTTTGACAGCGAAGTGGTGCGTGGTACGGCCCGTGAGTTCATCGCTGCAAAGCTGGCAGAACGCGACCTGAGACATCAGAAGGACGGTGATACGCGCTATCTGGTGGAGCCGAATGTCAAGGAAGGAAAGGGCGGCTTGCGAGATCTGCAGACCCTGTTCTGGATTGCCAAATATCATTATCGGGTTCGCTCTTCGCGGCAATTGGTGAAACTTGGCGTCCTGTCGCGCCGCGAAGCAAATCTCTTTGAAAAATCGGAGGATTTCCTTTGGGCCGTGCGTTGCAACATGCACTTCCTGACCGGCAAGGCAGAGGAAAGATTGTCCTTCGATATCCAGCGGGAAATTGCCGCTGATCTGGGCTACCAGGACCACCCCGGACTCTCGGCTGTTGAACGCTTCATGAAACATTATTTTCTTGTCGCCAAGGATGTCGGTGATCTGACGCGTATTCTGTGTGCGGCGCTGGAAGATGTTCAGGCCAAGGAAGCGCCGGGTTTTTCCCAGGTGCTCAGACGTTTTGCAAATCGCCCGCGCAAAATTCCCGGCACTCTGGAATTCCTGCAGGATCATGGCCGCATCACGATTGTCGACCAGGACATCTTCAAGCGCGACCCGGTCAATCTGATCCGGCTTTTTCACCTGGCTGACATTCATGGACTGGAATTTCACCCCGACGCCCTGAAGCTTGCGTCCCGCTCCCTGAGTCTGATCAAGGCAGGTGTGCGTGACGACGAAGAGGCCAACCGGCTGTTTGTTTCCATCTTGACGTCACGGCGCAATCCCTCCCTGATCCTGCGCCGCATGAATGAGGCGGGCGTCCTTGGCCGGTTCATTCCCGAATTTGGCAAGATTGTATCGATGATGCAGTTCAGCATGTACCATCACTATACGGTGGATGAGCACCTGCTTCGCGCTGTCAACATCATGGCGCGTATCGATCAGGGTCTGGAGGACGAAAAACACCCGTTGGCCTCCAGCATCATGCCGGAAATTGAAGATCGCGAAGTGCTTTTTGTCGCGATCTTCCTGCATGATATTGCCAAGGGCAGACCGGAGGATCATTCGATTGCCGGTGCCCGCGTGGCCCGCAAGCTTTGCCGTCGCTTTCGCTTTACTCCGCAGCAAACGGAGCTCGTCGCCTGGTTGGTGGAGCAGCATCTGGTCATGTCGATGATTGCCCAGTCGCGGGACCTGCATGACAGAAAAACCATTGAGGATTTTGCCGATGTCGTGCAGTCACTGGATCGGCTGAGGCTGCTTCTTGTGCTGACTGTTTGTGATATCCGGGCCGTTGGGCCAGGTGTGTGGAACGGCTGGAAGGGACAGTTGCTTCGCACGCTTTACAGCGAAACCGAGCTGATGCTTTCAGGAGGGTTTTCAGCTGTTTCAGCCAAGCAACGGGCTGCTGCGGCTGCGGAGCAATTGTCGGATGCATTGAAGGACTGGCCGGAGAAGGCGCGAAAAGACTACCTCAAATTGCACTATCTGCCCTATCTCCTGACGGTTCAACTCTCCGACCAGATTCGCCATGCTGAATTCATTCGTCAAACCATTGAAGCGGAGAAAGTCCTGGCCACAATGGTCAAGACACATACATTCCACGCGGTAACCGAAATTACCGTCTATGCACCGGACCATCCAAGGCTGCTTTCAATTGTTGCCGGTGCCTGCTCGGCAGCCGGGGCGAATATTGTCGATGCCCAGGTCTTTACGACGAGCGACGGCAGGGCGCTGGATACGATCATGCTCAGCCGGGAATTCGCATCGGATGACGATGAATTGCGTCGCGCCGAGCGGATCGGCAGAATGATTGAAGATGTGCTGGCCGGTCGCAAATATCTACCGGAAGTCATTGCCCACAGGGCGAAGGGACGGCGAAAATCCAAACCCTTCCAGGTCACGCCCAGAGTCAGTATCAACAACAGCCTCTCCAATCGTTTTACCTTGATCGAACTGGAGGGGTTGGACCGTACCGGGTTGCTGTCGGAAGTCACGGAAGTGCTTTCCGATCTGTCGCTGGATATCGCCTCGGCGCATATCACGACCTTCGGCGAAAAAATCATTGATACATTTTACGTCACGGACCTTTTTGGCCATAAAATCACCAACGAGACCAAGCATGGCAACATCATCGCCCGGATCAAGGCTGTCCTTGCCGGCATCGAAGAAGATGTGCGCCAGAAAATGCCCAAGGGAATGATTGCTCCTGCCGAGGCAACAAAGCGCAAGCAGTCCAAGCAGTCCAAGCAGGCCAAACAGGTTAAACGGGCATGAGCCTACTGAGAAAATTTGCCAGTGTCGGTTCGGCGACCATGGCCAGTCGCGTGCTGGGTTTTGTGCGCGAAGCCCTGATCGCCTATACGCTTGGCGCGGGGCCCGTGTCGGATGCATTTTATGCCGCTTTCCGGTTCCCCAATCTGTTTCGAAGGCTGTTTGCCGAAGGTGCCTTCAATTCGGCCTTCATTCCGCTGTTTGCGAAGGAACTGCAGGGTGGCGGTGAGGCGGCTGCGCAGATTTTCGCCCGGCAGGTCCTGTCGGTCCTGTTGTTTGCGCTGATTGCTCTTTCAGCCGTCGCGATGATTTTCATGCCCTTTCTGGTCGCAACAATCATCGCGCCGAAATTTGCCGCGATTCCGGAAAAATTCGATCTCACCGTTCTGCTGACCAGGATCATGTTTCCCTATCTCATTGCCATGTCGCTGGTGGCCATGTTGTCCGGCATATTGAACTCCTATCGTCGCTATTTCCTGGCTGCAATCAGCCCGGTTCTTCTCAATGTCGTGCTTGTCTGCGTTCTTCTCGTTGCCATGCAAAATGGCAAGAATCCGCAGTTCGTCGGCATTGCAATGGCTGTCGGGGTCACATTATCCGGCGCCTTGCAGCTTGGCCTGTTGCTGCATGGTGTGAAACGAACCGGTTTCCACATGCGTGTCGGCATGCCGCGCCTGACGGCGCCGGTCCGCCGTCTCCTCTGGCTGGCCCTGCCTGCTGCCATTACCGGTGGCATCACCCAATTGAATCTGCTGGTCGGGCAGATCATCATCTCCGGATCCAACGGCGCCATTGCCACGGTGAATTTTGCCGACAGAATCCTGCAATTGCCGCTGGGGGTGATCGGTATTGCCATAGGTGTTGTCCTGCTGCCGGAGCTTTCGCGCGCCTTGAAGGAGGGTGACAACCAGACGGTCCAGACCTTGCAAAACCACAGTCTTGAGTTCGGCATCGGGCTGACTGTGCCTGCAGCCATGGCCTTCATGATCATTCCCGCACCCATTGTTGCGCTGCTGTTTGAGCGCGGCGAGTTTACCCGTGAAACAACCATGGTAACCGCAGCAGTCCTGGCCGCATTCGCCGCCGGATTGCCTGCCTTTGTTCTCAACAAGATCTTCACGCCGTCTTTTTATGCGCGTGAAGACATGCGTTCGCCGATGTGGTTCGCCGGGGTGAATGCCGCCATCAACGTTGCCGGAAGCCTGATCCTGTTTCCCATTCTGGGTGTTGTTGGTATTGCAATTGCCACCTCCCTGGCCGGTTGGGTCAATGCCATTCTGCTCGGCGGTCTGCTCTATCGGGACGGCCAGTTCCGGCCGAGGTCCACAACCCTCAAGCGTATCGCGCTCATTCTTGTTGGCAGCGCCATCATGGGCGCCATGCTCACTTACGCTTCATCCCTGGCTGGCGCCATGTTGCTGGACGGTTCGCTTTTGCTGCGGATATTCCTGATGCTTGCGATGGTCGGCGTTTCCATTGTCGTCTATTTCACATTCGTCCTTTTGACCGGTGCAATGGATCGTGGGCAATTCCTGACGCTTTTCAGGCGCAAGAGAAAGATTTGAGGCAATATATGCAGATGATCGCACAGGTGAGCCTGCTGGTTCCCAACTATGATCAAGCCCTTGGCTTTTACGTCGGTGACCTTGGCTTCGAACTGGTCGAAGATACGTCGTTGGGCGGCGGTAAACGATGGGTGATTGTGCGCCCTAAAAACAGTCAGGGCACAGGACTGCTGCTGGCTGAACCCGCAGACGAGCGCCAAAGGGCTCGGATCGGCGACCAGACGGGAGGGCGTGTCGGCTTCTTTCTGTTTACCGACGACTTTGCCGCAGATCACAAGGGCATGTTGGCGCGCGGCGTTCACTTTCTCGAAGAGCCCCGATATGAACCCTATGGAACAGTCGCGGTGTTTTGTGACCCCTTCGGCAATCATTGGGATCTCTTGCAGCCATCCGCCCCGGAAAAAATTCCGAGCAAGCTGTAACGCAATTGCGGCAAGCCGTGTGAGGGAGCAATTCTTGTCAGTGGGAATACGGCTTGCAGACCGTCTGACAAAGAGCATCCATCGAATTTTCTTGATCACAGTGCAGTCGGCGTGCATAAACCGCCGCGATATATCGAAGTGAAAAGGTGAGCATAAAATCCATGTCCGAATTCAAGGAACTCGTCTTTTCCGGCGTGCAGCCAACAGGCAATTTGCATCTGGGCAATTATCTTGGCGCGATCAGAAAATTTGTTGCGCTCCAGCAAAGTCATAATTGTGTCTATTGTGTCGTCGATCTGCACGCGCTGACAGCACAACTTGTCCATGAGGATCTTCCCGGACAGACACGTTCGATCACCGCCGCCTTTCTTGCATCAGGCATTGATCCGAAGGCGCATATCGTTTTCAATCAGAGCCGCGTGCCCCAGCATGCCGAACTTGCCTGGATATTCAATTGCGTCGCCCGCATCGGTTGGATGAACCGGATGACCCAATTCAAGGACAAGGCAGGCAAGGACCGTGAAAATGCCTCACTGGGACTGCTGGCCTATCCAAGTCTCATGGCAGCGGATATTCTCGTGTATCGTGCAACCCATGTTCCCGTCGGTGATGACCAGAAACAGCATCTGGAACTGACGCGTGATATCGCGCAGAAGTTCAACAGCGATTTTTCCGATCGGATTGCCCAATGCGGCCTTGGCGTTGAAACTTTGGTTGGCAACGAAAAGATCAATGGCTATTTCCCGCTGACAGAACCCTTGATCGAAGGCCCTGCACCACGCGTGATGAGTCTGCGTGATGGCACAAAAAAAATGTCGAAATCCGATGTTTCCGATCTTTCGCGTATCAATTTGACGGACGACGCAGAGACAATCTCGAAAAAAATCCGCCGGGCAAAGACTGATCCCGAACCGCTTCCCGGTGATCTGGAGGGACTGGCCGGGCGTCCGGAGGCCGAGAACCTCGTCGGTATCTATGCCGCGCTCTCCGACAGCACCAAGGAGGCGGTCATCGCCGAGTTTGGTGGGCAGCAGTTTTCGGCTTTCAAGCCCATTTTAAGCGAACTTGCGGTCACGGTTCTTGCCCCCATCAGTTCGGAAATGCGCCGTCTGCTCGATGATGTAACCTATATTGACGCTGTTCTTGCCGACGGCGGCGAGCGCGCCGGTGTGATCGCACAGAAGACGATGAAAGATCTGCGTGAAATTATCGGGCTGCTGTGACTTTTCATAGGTTGCCTCTGCTCGCCAATTGTCCATGCACAAAATTGGGTGCCAATGTTTGAGGTCGCAGTGTCTGGGGTCGCAGTGTCTGGGGTCGCAGTGTCTGGGGACGTATAAAATGAACGCTTGCCCGATCTGAAAGCGAATGGCAGACTCTACATATGGTATCAAAACGACTATCCAGAGAAGCTGGCCATCGACGCAAGTTTCTTGCTGTTATTGACGAGACGCCGGAATGCGAGCGCGCTGTCCACTATGCGGCTGCCCGCGCCAAAAGCACCAATGGTGTGTTGGTCCTGGTCTTTGTCATAGAACCCGGGGATTTCCAGCACTGGCTTGGTGTCGAGGAAATCATGAAAGCCGAAGCCCGTGAAGCTGCCGATGCTGCCCTGCAGCGGGTTGCCGCCAAGGTTCGCGAAAGCATCGGTATAGAGCCGGAGTTGAAGATTCGCACAGGCAAGACAACAGACGAAATTCATTCCGTCATAGAGGAAGATCAGGATATTGCGATTCTGGTGCTTGCCGCGGGCTCTGCAAACGAAGGGCCTGGGCCCCTGGTCTCTTCCATCGCCGGCCGGGGCGCCGCATTTCCCATTCCGGTAACCGTCATTCCGGACGCGCTCAGTGACGAGGATATTGACGCCCTTTGCTGATACGCAGTGAGCCATGCCGGGTCAAGCAAGCGATTGTGTTCGTCGCGTCACGATCAATCCTTGAAGTCGGCTGACTTGTACCTTACTTTTAAAGACTATTCACGGTGGATTGGATAATTGCTATTATCCTCGCCGATCAGGAGCCATAACCATGTTTATTCAAACAGAAGCGACACCGAACCCGGCGACACTCAAATTTTTGCCCGGCAAAGTGGTGTATGAGGCAGGATCTGCGGATTTTCGCAATGCCGAAAGTGCTATGGAAGCATCACCCCTGGCCGCCAGACTGTTTGATGTGCCCGGCGTTACCGGAGTCTTTTACGGGTATGATTTTATTACCGTGACCAAGGATGGTGCCGAATGGCAGCACCTCAAACCGGCCATTCTCGGCACCATCATGGAACATTTCATGTCGGGTGAGCCGTTGATGAACGGCACGATGACCGGTTCGGATCTGGACACGGATGGCGAGTTCTTTGACGAGGCGGATGAATCCATTGTCGCGACCATCAAGGAATTGCTGGAAACACGTGTGCGCCCGGCCGTTGCACAGGACGGCGGCGATATTACATTTCGTGGATACAAGGACGGTCATGTATTCTTGCACATGAAAGGTGCTTGTGCCGGTTGCCCATCGTCCACAGCCACGTTGAAACACGGTATTCAGAACCTTCTGCGGCATTTCATTCCCGAGGTGCAGGAAGTCGAGGCCGTCTGATCGGTTTTTGATGTCGTCCGGTTCACACTAAAGGCGGCGGTTTCAGCCAGCATTAAAGCAGCTTTGTGGTGCAGCGCGGGACCTCTGCGTTGCCGTCGCCGTTTTGGCGATGGCTCTTCATGGGCGATATTGTCCATGAAAGCGATGGGTCTGGAACTGTTGGCATTGAGGGGGCGGAACATGCGGGAGATCGACTGCGAAGCATCCTGCATCTGGCGTGCAAGTGACTTGCATGGGTGAGCGATGCACGATAATTCCGGTGGATCGGCATCAGGGACGGGGTCCGAAAATCAGATGATCACTCTGGCGATTGATACGACCGCGCATTTGTGCGCTGCATGTATTTACGATTCAAACAACGATCGTGTCCTTGGTCTGGTTGTGGATGATATCGGGCGTGGCCACGCCGAGCATTTGTTTCCCATCATCGGGCGGGCAATGGATATGGCCGGCTTGACCTATCAGGATATCGAGCGGCTTGGCGTCTGTGTCGGACCCGGGTCCTTTACCGGGTTGCGGGTTGGCGTGTCCGCCATGCGGGGGCTGTCACTTGCGCTTTCGCTGCCTCTGGTCGGAATAACCGTATTTGAAGCTCTGGCGGAAATGGCTTCGAAGCATGAGCCATTGCTGGTTGTGCTGGATGCACGGCGTGGTGAAATCTATACCCAGCTGTTTGACAAACAGGGACATTCAGCCGGTCCACCCGCTGCCCTGAATGTTGAGGCAGCCCTGGCTCTGGCTGTTGATTCTCATGCGTCGCTGACGGGTTCCGGCGCTTCGATCCTGGTGGACCTTGCCACCGATTCCAACGATACATTGGCAGTGCAGGGCACCGCTGCTGCCGCGGATGTTACTGCCATAGCCCGCCTGTCTACCCGCCGGGAACCAGGCGACAGTCCACCGCGACCGCTCTATCTCCGGTCCCCTGATGCCAAGCCGCAAACAGGCTTTGCACTGGCAAGGCGGGCTATGGTTCAATGAGCGCGCCTTCGTTCTTTCGCCGAGCAGCAGATTTCGAAATCGTATCGCTTGGACCCTCGGATTGTGCGGATGCATCCATTTTACACGGGATGGGTTTCTCGCGCCCCTGGAGCGACGGCGAATTCCAGGCGCTGATGGTTCAGGAAACTGTTTTTGGTTTTGCTGCGCGCCGTCCTGCAGCGGGGAAAGGATCATTGCCAGGCGGCTTTGTTCTGGCGCGGCTGGTTGCCGGCGAGGCGGAAATTCTGACAATTACCGTGCATCCCAAATACCGGGAAACCGGGATCGGCTGGCGTCTGATGCTCGCCGCTTTGCGGCATTTGCGGGCCGAAGGCGCACAAACCCTTTTTCTGGAGGTGGATGAGGAGAACCGGGCAGCACTGGCACTCTACAAAAAATTTGGTTTTGCCCAGGTTGCCAGACGGGCCGCCTATTACAAGCATGAAGGGACTGCCAATAGCGCAGCGCTTGTCATGCGGCTCGATCTTGGGTAGGCCAGTCGAAAGATTAGCAACGCAGTGGCCGTGGGGTATCGCGTGACAGAAGAATTGAAGACCCTCGAACAACAATGCGTCGAGCGCGGCATGCGTATGACGGAGCAGCGGCGCGTCATTGCGCGGGTTCTGGAGCAATCGGCCGATCATCCTGATGTGGAGGAATTGTATCGCCGTTCCTCCAAGGTTGACCCCAATATTTCGATATCCACGGTCTATCGCACCGTAAAGCTTTTTGAAGATACCGGTATTATTGAGCGCCATGATTTCCGTGATGGCCGTTCACGCTACGAGACCGTGCCTGATGAGCATCATGATCACCTGATTGATCTGAAAAGTGGTAAGGTCATTGAATTCCATTCCGCCGAGATCGAGGCCTTGCAGGAAAAAATTGCACGCCAGCACGGTTTTCGTCTCGTTGACCACCGGCTGGAGCTTTATGGTGTTCCGCTCGAAAAGCCGAGAGACTGAATCATGGTGCATGATGACAGGCGGGTTTGCATCGGTTCAGGGGCGTGGCGCGGCAGATGATTGCGTGGATACGCATTGCGGCTGTTCTGGTGACCATCGTGGCAGCCACCATCGTCCTGTTGCCCATTCAACTCCTGTCCAGCCGCAACAATTGGAAGCTGGCCTGGTACCTGCCGCGTTGGTGGCATCGGCTGGCGGCAAGGCTGCTCGGGTTGCGGGTCATCACCCATGGACGTCTGGAAACCCGCCGTCCCTTGCTCATCGCAGCCAATCATTGCAGCTGGAAGGATATTATCGTTCTGGCTTCCGTTGCCGATGTGGTCTTCATTGCCAAATCCGAAGTGCGGGACTGGCCCGTGTTTGGATGGCTGGCGAAATGGCAACGCTCGGTTTTTGTCGAGCGCGAACGCCGCAGACAGACCGGTGCACAGGTCAGTGACGTTGCCCGGCGGCTTGCTGACGGTGAAATTGTGGTCCTCTTTGCAGAGGGTACGACATCTGACGGAAACCGGCTACTGGATTTCAAGAGCTCCCTGTTCGGAGCTGCAGCCGCAGCCCTGGAAGCCTCTGCCACCCGAAACGTCGCCATCCAGCCGGTGGCGCTTGCCTATACCCATGCAAACGGCCTGCCGCTTGGGCGCTACGGGCGCCCGCTTGCAGCCTGGCCGGGCGATATCGAATTGACGCCACATCTTCTTCGCATTCTCAAGGAGGGTGCGATCGACGTACAGGTCTGTTTTGGGGAAGCGGTGATCTATGATGAAAACAGTGATCGCAAACAGGTCACAAAAGCTGTCGAGCGCCAGGTCCGCCATATGTTGCAGACACAACTCTACGGATCAGGTAAAATGACCGAGGAATGAATGCACAGGCCTATGGCAAGGTGTCAGCCAGCCACCCTGTCGGCATTTTCACGTCGCTGGAAGGTGTGCAGGTTGGTCGCGTGCACCAGTCGTGTAGGGGTGTCGTCGCCACAAATCCCGGATTTGGCTTGACTCTGTGGCGCACAGCCGCGATTGCCTGTGTATAAGATTTTTTCAAGTGCAGCGCGTTGCCAGGCCGGATGGGGCCAGAAAGACTTGCCGGCACGAAATTGAAGAGGCTGTCATCTTCGCGATGAAACAAATGCAGACACTTACGCAGGCCGCACATACACAGGCCGCACATACACAGGGCCATGGGCAGGCACATGAAAAAGCCAGCGAGACGGGTGCGCCGAAAGACGGCGCAGCACCCAGGACACGCAAGGTCTTTGTCAAAACCTATGGCTGCCAGATGAACGTTTATGATTCAGAACGCATGTCAGACGCTCTTTTCAAGGACGGGTATCAGAAAACCGACAATCCGGAAGATGCCGACCTGTTGCTCCTCAATACCTGTCATATTCGCGAGAAGGCGGCGGAAAAGGTCTACTCGGAACTGGGTCGCATTCGCCAGTTGAAAGAGGCGCTTGCCGAACAGGGGCGTGAATTGATGGTCGGCGTTGCCGGTTGCGTGGCCCAGGCTGAAGGGCAGGAAATCATCCGTCGCGCACCCATTGTCGATGTTGTGATCGGGCCACAGACCTATCATCGCTTGCCCCAGGCGATTGCCAGGGCAAGGCTGGGCGAGAAAGTGGTCGATACCGATTATGCGGTTGAAGACAAATTTGAGCACCTGCCCAAGGCAGACAAGAAAACCATTTCCTCACGAGGCGTCTCGGCATTTCTGACCGTTCAGGAAGGCTGCGACAAGTTCTGCACCTTTTGCGTTGTTCCCTATACGCGCGGCTCCGAGGTTTCCCGCTCCGTTCAGCAGATCGAGCGCGAAGCACAAAGTCTGGTCGATGCCGGTGTGCGCGAAATCACCCTGCTGGGGCAGAATGTCAATGCCTGGCACGGACACGGCGCTGACGGCCGAGAATGGGGCCTGGGTGAATTGCTCCGATTGCTTTGCGGCATCGATGGCCTTGAGCGGCTTCGCTACACCACCAGTCATCCACGTGATATGGATGAGGCGCTGATTGATGCCCACAGGGATCTGGACAAGGTGATGCCCTATCTGCATTTGCCGGTGCAGGCCGGGTCGGATCGTGTCCTCAAAGCCATGAACCGGCGGCATACGGCGCAGGATTATCTGCGGTTGATTGAGCGCATCCGTGCCGCGCGTCCGGACATTGCTCTTTCGGGTGACTTCATTGTCGGATTTCCCGGTGAAACCGACGCCGATTTTGAAGAAACGATTCAACTGGTCGAGAAGGTGCGTTATGCGCAGGCCTTTTCCTTCAAATATTCGCCAAGACCCGGAACGCCGGGTGCGGATCGCGATGATCATGTCCCGGAAGACATCAAGGCAAAGAGGCTGGAGCGATTGCAGAAATTGCTGCGTCAGCACCAGGTGGAGTTCGCAGAAAACTGTATCGGCAAGACCATTGATCTTCTGCTGGAAAAGCCCGGACGCGAACCCGGTCAGCTGATTGGACGCTCTCCCTGGCTTCAACCTGTAATAGTTGATGCAAAGCCGTCTCAAATCGGTGACATTATCAAGGTTAGAATCACACGAACAGGAACAAATTCTCTTTATGCGGATTGCGTATAGGAGCAGATTTGGAGTTTGGCCCTTTGAACAGACCTGAGACGATCGACCTGAAGCCCGCCGACAAGAAAACCGGCGCATCGGATACCACACATATCGTCCTTACATTTGAGAACAACCGCCATGCCAGTGCGCTGTTTGGTCAGTTTGACCAGCATCTGGCGCTGATTGAGCAGAAGCTGGGTGTCGATGCCCGCGCCCGCGGCAATCAGGTATCCATTCGTGGCGATGAGACGGCCATCGTTCAGGCCCGCCGCACTCTGGACTACCTCTATGAGCGTTTGCAAGAGGGTGGAGAGGTGCGCACGTCAGATGTTGAAGGTGCAATCCGCATGTCTGTTGCCGCTGATGACCAATTGACCTTGCCGACAATGGAAAACAAGGGAAAAATGGCCTTCGCCCAGATAGCGACGCGGAAAAAGACTGTTGTTGCCCGCACGCCGACCCAGGACGCCTATATCCGTGCGATGGATCGCTCGGAACTGGTCTTTGGTGTGGGACCGGCCGGTACCGGCAAGACCTATCTGGCCGTCGCCCATGCGGCGCAACTGCTTGAGCGCGGCCTGGTGGAGAGGATCATTCTTTCCCGTCCGGCCGTGGAAGCCGGTGAAAGACTGGGCTATCTGCCAGGCGACATGAAGGAAAAGGTCGACCCCTATTTGCGACCGCTCTATGACGCGCTTTATGACATGATGCCGGGTGACAAGGTGGAGCGGGCGATTACCGCGGGCATTATCGAAATAGCGCCTCTGGCATTCATGCGCGGACGCACATTGGCAAATGCGGCCATTATTCTGGATGAAGCGCAAAATACCACAACCATGCAGATGAAAATGTTTCTGACCCGGTTGGGGGAAAACGCCCGTATGATTGTCACGGGCGATCCAAGCCAGATCGACCTGCCGCGCGGTGCCCGTTCCGGGTTGGTGGACGCCTTGAACATTCTCAAGAGTGTCGAAGGGGTGGTGACGGTTCGTTTCAGTTCATCTGACGTCGTGCGCCATCCACTGGTCGGGCGCATTGTCGCGGCCTATGATGCCGAATATGAGCCGATTGCCGGTGCTGGAAAACCGGATGCAGCATGACAGCTGACGAACAATGCCCACCGGAGTTTGACATCCAGATCGCAATTGAAGCGCCGAGCTGGCCTGATTACGATGTCCTTGAAAAATTGTGCCATACGACAATCGGTGCAGCGGCCAGGCTTCTTGCCAGCCAGGAAGGTCAGGCCTTCGCACCCAATAGCGAATTGTCGTTGTTGTTTTCCAATGACGCCGATATCCGGGAAATCAATCGACAATGGCGTCAGCAGGACAAACCGACCAATGTGCTTTCCTTCCCCGCAAGCGCGGTGGAGCCCGGCGAGACGCCTGACCCATTGCTGGGAGACATCATGCTTGCGCATGAGACAGTTGAGAAAGAGGCGTTGGCACTGGGTATCTCCTTTGATAACCATTTGACCCATCTTCTTGTGCATGGTTTTTTGCATCTGTTAGGCTATGATCATGAAAATGACGACGATGCGGCCGTAATGGAAGATCTGGAGACTGGTATTCTGGCGACGTTGAACCTATCTGATCCTTATGAGAATTTTTTCCAGTCTGAAGAGCGATGAACCAACACACAAGTAGGGCAGACCCGGGCGGTGCATCCAGCAAATCGTCAGATGAGGAATCCGGCGAGGAACCTGGAAGTCGCCTGTTGCCGGTTGTCATCCAGCAAACGGACAGAAGCAGCAATGGCTGGTGGTCCCGCTTCATGCGCATATTTCGCCCGTCAAATGAACATTCTCTTCGTGCCGATCTGACCGATGCCTTGTCGGTCGACGGCGCATTGGGCGCTGCCTTTACGCCCGAAGAACGGGCAATGCTGCACAACATCCTCAGACTGCGGGAAGTGCGCGTAGAGGACGTCATGGTGCCGCGAGCAGACATCCAGGCCGTGAATCTGGGGATTTCCGTAGGGGATCTGATGATTCTTTTTGAGGAGTCCAGCCACTCAAGAATGCCTGTTTACGGCGATACTCTGGATGACCCGCGTGGCATGGTCCATATCCGCGATCTCGTTGCCCATATCACCAAACAGGCGCGCAGCCGCCGCCGCGCGAGCCGCAGCACGGCAGCGGAAAAAGCTGCCAATGGGGCAGCAGGCACCACCAAGGAGCGCAAATCCAAGGCAGAAACCTTTGATCTGGGGCGTGTCGATCTGAAAAAATCGGTTCAGGAAACAGGCATCATCCGTGAGGTTCTGTTTGTGCCGCCATCCATGCTCGCCTCGGACCTGATGCAGCGGATGCAGGCCATGCGCACGCAAATGGCCCTGGTCATTGATGAATATGGCGGAACAGACGGCTTGGTATCGCTTGAGGATATCGTCGAAATGGTTGTCGGCAATATCGAGGACGAGCATGACGACGAGGCGGACATGATTGTGCGCGCATCGGAAGATATCTTCATTGCCGATGCACGCGCCGAACTCGATGACATAGCCCGATTCATTGGCAGTGATTTTGATGTCGGTGACAAGGGTGAAGATGTCGACACGCTCGGCGGTCTGATTTTCTCCTCGATCGGCCGTATTCCCGTTCGTGGTGAAGTGGTCACCGCACTGCCGCATTTTGAGTTTCATGTCCTGGATGCTGATCCGCGGCGCATCCGGCGGGTCCGCATTGTCCGCCGTCGCTCGCTAGAGCGTAGACGTCGGCCCAGCAAGACGGAAGCTGATGCCGTCGAAGACCAGAACATTTTGAAAACGGAAGAAAACCTGCAGTCGCAAGAGGCGGACAGAATTCCATAGCGTGTTGCACAATGAGTTGGATTGATGCTGGGATCACATATGTCCCGCATCGCGCTTCTGCGGGGTGTGCAGACGGTTTGTGACACATACGCTGACAATCATCATCTCGCACAGGTCAACACTTGCCTGGAGCGAAGTTGATGTCACTGATTTGCATTCCGTGTCGTTGTGCTTGGTCCTCCATACAATTTAGGTAATATCGCCTGCACCCGATTCGCTGCGGAGATTGCCGGGTCTTTCTTCCCGCAGCGCTGATGGGTGTACGGTGTGTCATGGGCGGCACACAGTTCGGCATCTCCTGAAACGCAGGTCGTTGACTGGCGGGAAATGCAAAAAGGTGCGCTGCGTTGCCAAGGCAATAGTTTGGCGTGACCATAAATTGGAGAGACAATGGAGCGTTTGGCCGGAAATGTCATGCTGCTGTGGGGTGCGAGGCGGTGGGCGCTGGCCTTTCTGGCAGGTGGGATTGCTGTTTTTGCTCTGCCGCCATTCAACTTTTTCGCCGTTTTGTTTGTGTCTTTCCCTATTCTGGTCTGGCTTTTGGATGGGGCGAGCGGAGAGGTTGATGCCGGGTACCTGGGCCGATTGAAGCCAGCCTTCTGGACCGGTTGGTGGTTTGGGTTCGGGTATTTTGTCGCCGGATTATGGTGGCTCGGCAATGCTTTGCTGATTGAGGCGGAAGAATTTGCCTGGGCGCTGCCGCTGGCCCTTCTCGGCCTGCCGGCTCTTCTGGCCCTGTTTTACGGCTTGGCCGCCGCCTTTGCGCGGGCTTTGTGGTCGGATGGTCTTGGCCGGATTTGTGCTTTGGCCTGTGGATTCGGTCTTGCCGAATGGGCCCGAAGTTTCATTGCCACCGGATTTCCCTGGAATGCGATCGGCTATGGTGCGATGCCGGTACCGATGCTGATGCAGACGAGCCTATTGGTCGGTGTTTTTGGTGTTTCCGCTCTGGCTGTCTTTGTCGCCTGTATACCGGCGCTCATTGGGACCCGCCGTGCAATGGCGCCTGGACTGGTCGTTGCGGCCCTGCTGATGCTGTTTCACGCCGGTTTCGGCTATTGGCGGCTCTCTCTTGCAACGGATCATCAGCCCGGTCAGCCAATTGTACGGATCGTGCAGCCTTCCGTTGATCAATCGCAAAAATGGGACGATTCGCAGCGCCGCAGTGTGTTTGAAAAACTTCTTTCCCTTTCCAGCGCCGTTGATTCGCAAGCCAGCGCCAAGCCCTCCTATATCGTCTGGCCGGAGACTTCGATCCCCTTCCTGTTGACCAGCAATCCCGATGCGCTGGTTTTGATTGGCGAGGCGCTTGCGCCCGGACAGACCCTGATTGCAGGGGCTGTGCGCGAAGAACGTGACGTGAGTGGACAAAAGACGCGTTATTACAATTCCATCTATGTCATCGATCATGAGGGACAGATACTGGAAGCGTCAGACAAGGTGCATCTGGTTCCTTTCGGTGAGTATCTGCCGTTTGAGTCGCTGCTGGGAAGCCTTGGGATGGATATCATTGCCAATGGACCGGGCGGGTTTTCCTCCGGCTCAACCCGCAGGAGCGTCGCCCTGCCGGCGGGAAAGCGCTTTTTACCCTTGATTTGCTATGAGGCAATTTTTCCGCAGGAAATGACGCCCGCTGCCATTGATGCGGATTTCATCATTAATGTGACCAATGACGCCTGGTATGGAAACACGCCCGGCCCCTATCAGCATTTTCAGCAGGCGCAAGTGCGGGCGGTGGAGAGCGGGTTGCCACTCATACGGGCGGCAAATAATGGGTTATCTGCCGTTACTGATGGAAAAGGGCGTGTTTTGGATGGGTTGTTACAAAACGTGATCGGATATGTAGATGTGCCACTTCCCGTAAAAATACATGTAAACGGAAGTATTTGGACGCGCATGCATACTTTTTGGGTGATAATCGTAATACTTTTATCTTGTGCGCTATTTTCCCGCTGCAGTTTTATTAAAGCCACCAATTGACGAAAAAACCCTAAAATTGCATAGAGAACAAATACAGTTAAAACTGTTGATGTTGCTATGCGTAACGGTCTTTTTGGGGGCAGAAAGGGCGGTTTTTAGCAGCGTCGACTCCATGCAAACAAGTGACAGGTGCTGTGATAGCAGCAGGATAATAAACATGACAACTATTGTTAATAAAAAACAGCCAAATCCCATTGATATCCATGTTGGCAGTCGGATCCGGCTGCGTCGTACAATGTTGGGAATGAGCCAGGAGAAGCTTGGCGAGAGCCTTGGTATCACGTTCCAGCAAATCCAGAAGTATGAAAAGGGCACAAACAGGGTTGGCGCCAGTCGGCTCCAGAACATTTCTTCTATACTTAATGTTCCGGTCGCATTCTTTTTTGAAGATGCGCCGGGTGACCCATCGACAGGACTGCCGGGTGCATCGGAGTCATCCAGTTCGAATCACGTTGTTGATTTTCTGTCGTCTTCGGATGGTCTGCAATTGAACCGTGCATTCGTGAAAATTGAAAACCCGAAAGTGCGGCGCAAAATCGTTGATCTCGTTAAAGCGCTGGCGGCTGAAGTCGAGTAATTTCGCAAAACCCGGCCCACTGTTGTGCTTCCCGGTTCGGAACGCGGCTCACGCCGCTTCCGACGGGATGCACGCCTTTGCGGACCACCGATTGCGAACAGGCTTCGATTATGCCACCCCTTCCATGACGTGCGCATCAGGATGGGCACGACACTTGATCTGAAACGGCCTGGCTGCCTGCCGGCTGTTGGTCTGCGCGCCCAATGAGGCATATCAAGATATATTTATATCGTTCTTTGCTTGTAATTTCGGCTTGTTTTCAATAACACGTCCGCACCACTGGGCAATTCTAAGAGGCAGCAATGGCGCGCAAAAATTATCTCTTTACAAGTGAGTCCGTATCCGAAGGGCACCCCGATAAGGTTTGTGACCGAATTTCCGACGAGATCGTTGATCTGATTTACAAAGAGGCGCGCAAGACCGGCGTTGACCCCTGGACCGTGCGTATCGCGGCAGAAACGCTCGCCACAACCAATCGTGTCATCATCGCCGGTGAAGTACGCTTGCCGTCAACTTTGATGAAAAAGGACAAAGCGGGCAATGATGTCATCAATCCGGCTCGTTTTCGCTCGGCCGCAAGGCGTGCGATTCGCGACATCGGTTATGAGCAGGATGGCTTTCACTGGAAAACGGCCAAAATCGACGTCTTGCTTCACTCGCAGTCGGCGGACATCGCACAGGGCGTTGACAATGCGTCAGATCAGCAGGGCGACGAAGGTGCGGGCGATCAGGGCATCATGTTCGGCTATGCCTGCAATGAAACGCCGGAGTTGATGCCGGCACCGATTTACTATGCACACAGAATTCTGTTTCTGCTGGCTGAGGCGCGTAAAAAAGGCGAGGGCGATGTTGCAAGGCTTGGGCCCGACAGCAAAAGCCAGGTCACCGTGCGTTATGTCGACGGCAAGCCCAGTGAAGTCACACAGATCGTTCTATCCACGCAGCATCTTGATGAAAGCTGGGATTCGACCAAGGTGCGTGCTGTTGTCGAACCCTATATCCGCGAAGCTTTGGAAGATCTGCCGGTCGCTGCGGATTGCAACTGGTACATCAATCCAACAGGAAAATTCGTTATTGGCGGACCTGACGGTGATGCCGGTCTGACAGGACGCAAGATCATTGTCGATACCTACGGTGGAGCTGCGCCCCACGGTGGCGGTGCTTTCTCGGGCAAGGATACGACAAAGGTGGACCGCTCTGCAGCCTATGTTGCGCGCTATCTGGCCAAGAACATTGTTGCTGCCAAACTTGCGGAACGGTGCACCATTCAGCTGGCCTATGCCATTGGCGTAGCCCAACCTCTGTCGATCTATGTCGATCTGCACGATACGGGAACCGTTTCGGAAGATCAGATTGAAGCGGCAATACGCCAGGTAATTGATCTTTCCCCAACCGGCATTCGCAGACATCTTGATCTGAACAAGCCCATCTACGCAAAAACTTCCGCCTATGGTCACTTTGGACGCAAGGCCGGACGCGATGGGTCTTTCTCATGGGAGAAAACTGATCTGGTAAAGCCGCTGAAACAAGCCATCAAGGCTTGATTGCAGCCCGCCCGCTCATAGCGGCTGCCTCTTGTCGTAGTGTAACGAATCTTGAGCCTGTCTTGCTTTCATTGATTCACTCTGCCAGTTGTTTTTTGGTCAGGATCAAGTTGGCTCGCGAAGCCCGTACCTCAAGGTACGGGCAAGCGAAACGACGTAGATAGTGGCTAAAAAACAGCTGGCCCGAAGGGTTCGCGACGAGTGGCCGCCCGCTGCGTCAGACGTCTCGACCGATGCGAGAGCATCGCTCTTTACCGCCTTCCTGGCGGATCGACTCACTGGATCACGAACAGAGTGGTTCAATGAAAACAAGACAGGCTCTAGGGATGGACCATGCCGCGTGAGTACAAGCAACGCGCGACCGAAGCCTTCTTCGGTCGCCGAAAAGGCAAGACGCTGCGACAATACCAGGTCGAAGCTCTTGAGCAGATATTGCCGGCCCTGAAGCTGGATCCGAGCGGTGCTCGTCCTGCGGACATGGCTAGTCTTTTTGATCAGCCGCATGAGGCCTATCGCCTCGAAATCGGATTTGGTGGTGGTGAACATCTGCTGCATCGTGCCGGCGGTGACCCGTCAACCGGCTTTATTGGTGTGGAGCCCTTTGTCAACGGGATGGCGAAATGTGTCGGCACGCTGGCCGCTGCCCCCCTGTCCAATATAAGGCTTTACGATGACGATGCGACGCTTGTTCTCGATTGGTTGCCGGACGGCTGCCTTGATCAGATCGATCTGCTCTATCCCGATCCCTGGCCCAAGAAAAAACACTGGAAGCGGCGGTTCGTATCGCCTGTCAATCTGGACCGGATGGCCCGTGCACTCAAACCGGGCGGTGCTTTCTGTTTTGCATCGGATATTGATTCCTATGTGAACTGGACGATTTCCCATTGTCAAAAGCATGCCGATTTCGAGTGGCAGGCCCGCTCCGCAGCAGATTGGCGAACGCCGTTTGCTGGCTGGACGGGCACCCGCTACGAAGCCAAGGCTCTGAGAGAAGAGCGTACGCCCGCCTATCTGACGTTTCGCCGGCGCCGGCAAAGGGCGTGATCTATTGCGTCTGCAAATGCGCGGCCACCAAAATGCATGGGCGTGGATAGGGCATAACAGGGCGGTTCAATCCACTGCCAGGCGTGCCGCTTTGATATTGCATGATACAAATATACCTCACAGCAGTGCCATGACCTTGCATTTGAGCCCCTTCGGGGGTATATCACCTTCAAATCTTGATCAGACAGAGCAAGAGTGGGCCGCCCGGACCCGCTCTTTTTTATTGATTGGGCCCCGTTTTGTAATTGGCGGGCACATACGAAGGAAGAGACAGCGATTGTCGGAAGAAGCGACCTCAGGCAAAAATGAGTCCGATGAGCAGGCGGCAGATGCCCGCTTCATAACGGAGACAGGCGTTGATGCGCGTGTTGCGGCCATTATCGAGCCGGTCCTGGTCCCCATGGGTTTTCGTCTGGTGCGGGTGCATCTGTCGGGCCAGAACGGGCTTACGCTGCAGATCATGGCTGAGCGCAATGATGGTACCATGACAGTTGAAGACTGCGAGGCGCTGTCACGTGCCATTTCGCCGGTGCTTGATGTCGAGGATCCTGTCGAAAAGGCTTACCATCTGGAGATGTCTTCCCCGGGAATTGACAGGCCCATGGTGCGGCGATCTGATTTCAAGCGCTGGTCCGGTCATGTTGTCAAATGCGAGACCTCAATATTGGTCGACAATCGCAAACGGTTTCGTGGTACGATTACTGCGGTTGACGACGATGGGTTTGTCCTGCAACGTGATCAGGCGAACGAAGGCGAAGAACGAGACGTGCGCATACCTTTTGATGCGCTGAGTGAGGCCAAGCTGATCTTGACGGATGATCTCATTCGCGCAGCCCTGGCTGCGGACAAGGCGGCCAGAGCAGCCCAAACCGAAAAAACAGAGCAAACAGAACAGAACGATTGATTGAATTTGTTTACGGGCAGCGGCAGATCGTATGCAGCGCCAGGTGATGGAGAATAAAATGGCAGTGAGCGCAAACAGGCTCGAACTTCTTCAGATTGCGGACGCTGTTGCCCGCGAGAAGTCGATTGACCGTGAAATCGTTCTCGAAGCGATGGCGGATGCGATCCAGAAGGCCGCGCGTTCGCGTTATGGATCCGAAACCAATATCCGTGCTGACATCAATCCGAAAACCGGTGAGATAAAGCTGCAGCGTTTGCTGGAAGTGGTCGAAGCCGTTGAGGATTATTCGACGCAGATCGCATTGCAGACGGCACTCGACCAGAACCCGGAAGCCCAACTTGGCGATTTCATCGCAGAACCACTGCCGCCGATGGATTTCGGGCGTATCGCCGCACAATCGGCCAAACAGGTTATCGTGCAGAAGGTTCGCGAAGCGGAACGGGATCGGCAGTTTGACGAATTCAAGGACCGCGTTGGCGAGATTATCAATGGTACGGTCAAGCGTGTCGAATACGGCAATGTGATTGTCGACCTGGGGCGCGGCGAGGCCATCATTCGCCGCGACGAACTGATCCCGCGGGAAAATTTCCGTTATGGTGACCGTGTTCGTGCCTATGTCTATGACGTACGCCGTGAACAGCGTGGCCCGCAGATTTTCCTCTCGCGCACCCACCCGCAATTCATGGTCAAACTGTTCACCATGGAAGTTCCCGAAATCTATGACGGGATCATCGAGCTCAAGTCTGTTGCCCGCGATCCCGGGTCGCGCGCCAAGATCGCAGTGATTTCCAATGACAGTTCCATCGATCCGGTCGGTGCCTGTGTTGGCATGCGTGGCAGTCGCGTGCAGGCCGTGGTCGGCGAGTTGCAGGGTGAAAAGATCGATATCATTCCGTGGTCTGATGATCCGGCTTCCTTCATCGTCAATGCGCTTCAGCCGGCGGAAGTGGCCAAGGTTGTGCTTGACGAAGATGCGGAGCGTATTGAAGTCGTGGTTCCTGATGACCAATTGTCTCTTGCCATCGGTCGCCGCGGACAGAATGTTCGTCTTGCTTCGCAACTGACCGGCTGGGACATCGATATCCTGACCGAACAGGAAGAATCCGAACGCCGCCAGAAGGAATTCAACGAGCGTACGGAACTCTTCATGAATGCGCTCAATGTTGATGAAATGGTTGGTCAGGTTCTGGCCTCCGAGGGCTTCTCCCAGGTCGAGGAAGTGGCCTATGTGGATGTTTCTGAAGTTGCCTCGATCGAAGGGTTTGATGAGGATACGGCGCAGGAGCTGCAAAGCCGCGCTGCCGAATACCTTGATGCAATTGAGGCCGAACTTGAAGGAAAACGCGTCGAACTTGGTGTTTCTGACGAATTGCGTGCCCTGCCGAACATGACATCTGTGATGTTGGTCAAGCTTGGTGAAGATGGTACCAAAACCATGGAGGACTTTGCCGGTTACGCCGCTGATGATCTCCTGGGCTGGAGTGAACGCAAGGAAGGTGTGACGACGAGATTCGACGGTATTTTCACCGGGCTGGATATTTCGCGCGCTGAAGTCGATGAAATGATTGTTGCCGCACGCATTGCTGCAGGCTGGATCACCGAAGCCGACCTCGCTGTTGAAGCTGTAGATGAAGACATCGAAGCGGAAGGCGAGGAAGGTGGCGAAGCGTCGGAAGAGGTTGAAGCCGTCACCGAGGTGGTCGACTGAGTAAACTGATTTTGCCGGCTACACATCGTGAGGCAAGTGCTGGCATGAATGATAGGACCTGTATTGTAACCCGCAACAGCGGATCAATCGATACCATGATCCGTTTTGTGGCTGACCCTCAAGGTGTGGTTGTCGCGGATTTGAAGGCCCAATTGCCGGGCCGTGGATGTTGGGTTACGGCGCACAGAGATTGTGTGCGCCGGGCCATGGAAAAGAATTTGTTTGCCCGTGCGCTGAAGACAAAAGTTGTGGTGCCGGACAAGCTGGACGAAACCATCGATGCGCTCATGGTTTCCTCGTTGATTGGAATGATGGCTCTGGCACGCAAGGCCGGGCAGATCCTGATTGGTGGGGGAAAAGTGGACGCGGCGATAAGGTCTGGTCAGGTGCTGGCTGTATTTCACGCCACAGAGGCGGCAGCAGACGGCGTTAGAAAAATGGATCAGGCGCGCCACGCACGTTTGGTTGCGGCCGGGACGCAGACGGCGTCATTTCACCTTTTGTCGGGTGAAAAACTGGCCATAGTTACGGCCGGTAGCAATGTAATCCACCTCGCGGTGCTTGCAGGGCAGGCCGGTGAAGGTGTAGTGAAACGCGCAAGGATGCTTGACCGTTATCGCAATCGAGCAGAAAACGGTCAGATGGCGGACGATCCCGCAAAGGAAACGGACACGGAATGAGCGACACTAAGGACGACAAAACCATCAGCGTTTCGGGCAAGAAGACATTGACGCTGAAGCGCTCAGGGGTTGAGCAGGGGACGGTGCGCCAGGATATGGGCCGCGGCCGGACCAAGGCTGTGGTTGTCGAGACGCGCAAGCGACGGCTGTCACGACCTGAGGATGAAAAGCCTGTAGCAGCAGCGCCGGTGGTGCAGCCCAAGCCTGCAGCGCCGCAGAGGCCGCCCGCGCCAGCGCGGGTCGAGCCCAGACGTGCGCCGGTTAAGCCGGCGGCAGTTCTCAAGCAGCTGTCAGCCAGTGAAATGGATGCCCGCAAGCGTGCTCTCGCCAACGCCAAGATTCGTGACGCCGAAGAACGTGTCCAGGCTGAAGCCGAGGCCAAACGACAGGCAGCGGAAGAAGCTGCGCGTCAGGCAGCGGCTGCGGAAGAAGCGCGGCTGCAGGCCATAGAGGATGCGCGTCGCAAGGCTGAAGAAGAAGCAAACCCGACCGTTAAGGTTGAAGAACCGGCACCCGCTGTGCAGGAAGAGCCCGCAGCAAAAGAGGTTGCGCAGACACCGGCACAGACACCAACACCGGCAGCAGCCGAACGTGCTGCACGCCCACCACGTCATGACGCGACGGAAGATGCCGCCCCACGTGGGGCCAAGCCTTCGCTGCAGCGTGGCAAGCCTGTGCGTCCCGAAACGCCAAAGCCAACACGCCCGCGAGTTGAAGATACGCGTCGTCGCGGTAAGCTGACACTGAATGCAGCCCTCAATGAAGACGGCAATCCACGTGGCCGGTCGTTGTCGGCAATGCGTCGCCGTCAGGAAAAGATGCGGCGCGCGCAAATGCAGGAGACGCGTGAGAAAATTGCGCATGAGGTTGTCCTGCCGGAAACCATCACGATTCAGGAACTGTCCCAGCGCATGGCTGAACGGTCTGTCGACGTCATCAAGTATTTGATGAAAGAAGGACAGATGATGAAGCCTGGCGACGTGATTGATGCCGATCTGGCCGAATTGATTGCCGGCGAGTTTGGTCACACAGTCAAACGGGTTTCGGAATCCGATATCGAAGAGGGTATCTTCAATATTGCCGATGACGACAGCAGCCTTAAATCACGACCACCGGTCGTGACCATCATGGGCCATGTTGACCACGGCAAGACGTCCTTGCTGGATGCCATCCGAAAAGCCAATGTTGTTGCAGGTGAGGCCGGTGGCATCACCCAGCATATCGGCGCCTATCAGGTTGAGCAAAACGGCCAGAAGATCACCTTTATCGATACACCAGGCCATGCGGCATTTACCGCCATGCGTGCCCGTGGTGCACAGGCCACCGATATTGCCATTCTGGTTGTCGCTGCAGACGATAGTGTCATGCCGCAGACGATTGAATCGATCAATCACGCCAAGGCAGCCGGCGTGCCGA